>JABTVA010000020.1 GCA_015075075.1 Deltaproteobacteria bacterium
ACACGAGTTCTCCTCGATCCCCGGGGTCAAGGAGGACGTTTCCGATATAATACTGAACCTTAAGCAGGTAAAACTCAAGCTCCACGGCGAGGGCCCCAAGACACTGAGGATCAAGTCCAACGGCGAAGGGGTGATCACCGCCGGCGACATAATAACCGACGCGACGACCGAGGTCCTGAACCCCGCGCAGCACATAGCCACCGTCTCCAGGGACGCGAAGTTCGACTGCGAGCTGGCCGTCAACACCGGCAAGGGATACGTGCCCTCCGAGAGGAACAAGCTCCCGGAAATGCCGATAGGGACCATCCCCATCGACTCGGTCTTTCAGCCGGTGAGCAGGGTGAACTTCAACGTGACCCACGCCAGGGTGGGGCAGAGGACCGACTACGACAGGCTCGCACTCGAGGTCTGGACGACCGGCGCCATAGACCCGCAGAGCGCGGTAGCGGTCGCGGCCAAGGTCCTCAAGGACCAGTTGAGCGTATTCATAACCTTCGAGGAGACCGAGGAGGCCCCTTCGGAGAGGGGTGAAGGCAAGCCCCAGTTCAACGAGAACCTCTTCAAGACCGTGGACGAGCTCGAGCTTTCCGTGAGGTCGGCCAACTGCCTGAAGAACGCCGACATAAAATACATCGGCGAGATGGTCCAGAAGAGCGAGCAGGAGATGCTCCGCACCAAGAACTTCGGGCGGAAGTCCCTGAACGAGATAAAGGAAATACTCCGCGGCATGGAGCTCGATTTCGGCATGAAGCTCGACAACTTCCCGTCAAGGAAGGATCTCGACGCCATGCATTCGGAACACAAGGAAACCGCCTGAGGGGCTGCTGAAACACTCAAAATCAATTCAGGCTGCTCAAAAGCTCAAGATGCAAGGAGTCGAAAAATGAGGAATGAGGCGTACTTTTATGGTACGCTGCAATGACGAATTTTGAAGACGACGCGGCAGATTGGGCTTTTTCAGCAGCCTGCTAAGGGGATTGCGTAATGAGACACAACAGGGACGAAAAGAGGTTCGACAGGAGCTTCAGCCACCTCAAAAGCATGCTCGCCAACATGACGAACGACCTCGTCATGCACGGAAGGATAAAGACAACGACCCCCAGGGCAAAGGTCTTGAGGCGCTATGCCGAGAGGATGATCACCCTCGGGAAGAACGGCAGCCTCGCCTCGAGGCGGAGGGCCATGGCCTTCATGAGGAGCAAGGTGGCTGTCGATAAGCTCTTTTCTGACGTCGCCCCGCAGTACAAGGAAAGGAACGGCGGCTACACCCGTATATTGAAGCTCGGCAACCGTCCCGGCGACAACGCCCCGATGTCCTTTATCGAGCTCGTGGAGGGCGCCGCCGCTGCAGCCGAGGCGCAGCAGGCGGCAAAGGCAACTAAGAAGACGACGGTAAGGAAGGCAAAGGCGCCTGCCAAGCCAAAGGCAGCGTCGGGCGAGAAAAAGGCCGTTGCAAAGAAGGCGGCCCCGGCCAAGGCAAAGGAAGGCGCTGAGGCCAAGCCCAGGAAAGCGCCTGCCAAAAAGGCCGAGAAAAAAGAAGAGTAATCGCAGGGACGGGGCCAAGCCCCGTCTCCTTTTTTTCCGGCATTTGATTTCACGCCGAATTCATCTATAATTGTGGTAACAAATCGGGGTGCCCGGCATCCCGGAGAGCATAAGTACCGCAGCCCTGTCTTACCGCCCGCCGGCCAGACCGGCAAAAAATCCGCAGGAACCGGAGGTGTGTATGTCGAAGTCCATGACCAAGTCGCAGATAGAGGACCATCTCGCAAGGGAGACGGGCGTTCCCAAAAAATCGGTCAAGGATGTGCTGGCCAAGATGGCGGAACTGGCTTACAGCGAAGCCAAGAACCAGTTCACCTTGCCCGGCTTGGGAAAACTTGTGCTGGTCGACAGGCCTGCCAGGACCGGCAGGAACCCGAGGACAGGCGAAGAGATACAGATACCGGCGAAAAAGGCCGTGAAGTTCAGGCTCTCGAAGGCATGCAAGGACGAGGTGCTCAAGAGGGCCACGGAGTAGGCCTTCACCTCTCTTAATAGCGCAATAGATTTATTGAAGATTTTATCTCCCTGGAGGACCCCTCCAGGGAGATTTTTTTTTTTTTGGGCTCAATGGCGCGGAAAACGCCGGAGCGGGCGCTATATCTGCCCGCAACCGCAAATGCGCCTAATCGGGAGGCGCTCAGTTCTCGGAGCTCTTGTACCTGTACGACCAGACGACGTTATCGCGGAAGACGAGTTCGAGGACGGTCACGGACTCCCTGCTCTTCGACTCGTTCTCCACCATGCCGCCCATGTATGCGGGGACCTTCTTCTCCTTGAACCTGTATGTCATCTTCTCTTCATTGTTCTCATAGCTGACCTCGGTCGGAGTGCCGAACGAGGTGATGACCGCCTGCCTGGTGGTCGAGCCGGCCTTTATCTCGAGCACCTTCGCCTTGTCTATCTTCGTCCCTTCCGTCTTCGTGACGTTCATGCACCCGTCGAGCAGGGCCGCCGCGGCGAGCATCAATAGCTTTTTCATTTCGTCATGCCTCCTTCCAGTTCCTCTTTTCGGCCTCGCCGACCCGTCCTTGTCCTGTCTTTACGCGGTACATGGCGTGGTCGGCCTCGTATCAGGTCCTCATGGTGGCCCGCGTCCTCGAGGAACGACGCGACGCCGGAAACGCGCGGTGAGCTGAAGGTTTAGGCCCTCATCCATCAGTTAGCGCCCTTAACAGGCCTCCTGAGCTTCTCGGCCACCGTGACGGCGTTCTTTTCAGGGTGCCCGGCATCGCTGATGATGAACTCGTCGCCGCCGTACCTGCAGGCCAGGTCCACGTTCCGGACCATCGAGAGTATGAGCTGGGCGACCTCCTGGAGGAGCTTGCTGCCCCTCAGGTGCCCGTGCGTATCGTTCACTTCCTTGAAGTAGTCGAGGTCGAAGAATATCATCGAGAGGTCGTATTTGAAGCGGCGCGCCCTCTCGACCTCGTACTCGAGCCTCGAGTGAAGGAACCGGGAGTTGTAGAGCTTCGTAAGGTCGTCGGTGATGGTGAGTTCCTGGACGCGGTTGAAGAAGATGGCGTTCTCGATGGCGATCGCCGAATAGTCGGCGAGTGTCGTCAGTATGAGGAGGTCGTCCTCCGAGAAGCCCGCCCCGTCCTCAACCTTGTTTATGAGCTCAATGACCCCGAGGCACTTGCCGCGGGTCATAAGCGGCACGCAGACTATCGACTGCGTGGTGAAGTTCGACATCTCGTCCGCCTTCTTCGAGAAGCGCGGGTCCTTGCCGACGTCCGGGACGAGGAGCGGCTTTTTTTCCCTCGCGACCCAGCCGGCCACGCCCTCGCCGAGCTTCAGCCTCAGGGCCTTTATCCTCTCGGAGCCCTTGCCTACGACTATCTCGAATTTGAGCTCGTTTGTTGACTCGTCAAGGAGGAGGAGGGACCAGTTCTTCGGGTGGAGGAGCTCGCTTATCTTCTCCATGACGCTATTAAGGACCTCTTTAAGGTCCAGCGAAGAGGTGAGCGCCTTCCCGAGCTCGGTAAAAACGGCAAGCTGGAGCCTTTTCTGTTCAAGCTCCCTTGCTTCCCTTGAGTTCAGGTTGCAGTTTCCGGGCGTTTCCATTGCGGAAATATAGCCTATCGAACCCGGGAAATCAAGGACGGAAGGGGGCTATCCAGGCCTTTTTAGAAGCTCCCTGATGCGTTTCGCGATCGGGCCGGGCCTGCCGTCTCCGATTATCCTCCCAGCCGCCTTTACGAGGGGTATCGCGTCTATTATGGAGTTGGTTATGAAAGCCTCGTGAAGGTGAAGATATCCCGGCTTTTACCTCTCTTTCCCTGACCGGATGGACTCTTCGCGGGCGAGCCTTATAACGTTCTCCCTTGTCACCCCGGCCAGCACGCCTGTAGAGGGCTTTTGAGAAAGCGGAGGGGTTATGAGCCTGCCGTTTTTAACGAGGAAGACGTTCGACGAGCTCCCTTCCGCGAGCAGGCCGTCTCTTACGAAAATGGCCTCGAATGCCCCCGCTTTTTCGGCCCTCATCCTGGCGAGCACGCTCGGGAGGTAGTTGAGGGACTTTACACCCGGGAGCGGAGGCGCAATGTCATCGACGAAAACGGCGCTTACGCCCCTCCTGGCAGCGCGCTCGACCCTTGCCGCATCGAGCGGCTTGACTATTATGATGCGAGTGGGCTTGAGGCCCCTTGACGGCAGGTGGCTTGCCTTGTCAGGCCCTCTCGTAAGCATGAGCTTCACATAGGACTCTCCTTTTACGAGCCCGTTTTTTTCAAGGAGCGCCTCGATAGCCCCGTCCGTTACGTCTTTTTCAAAATCCTTCAAGCCGCTCGACGGAAGGCCCAGAAAGCGGGCCCCGGCCCTTAGCCTCCGCATGTGCTCCCTGAGGAAGAGGGGCTTGCCGTCTCTGGCCTTGAGCGTCTCGTACAGGCCGTCGCCGTACGAGAGGCCCCTGTCGAATACCGATACCGCTGCCCTTTCCTCGGGAATGACCTTCCCGTCAAGGTAGACCCACAGCCTCATTCCGTCCCCTCCTTTAGCCCCAGCGCGTCCAGGAAGTCCCTGGCCTTGAGCATGGTCTCCCTGTATTCGTCCATGGGGTCCGAGTCCGCGACTATGCCGCCGCCCACCGAGAGGTGAAGCGCGCCGTCCACGCATATGGCCGTCCTTATGGCGATCGATATCTCCGCGCCGCCGTTCAGGCCGAACCAGCCGATGCCGCCCGTGTATACCGAGCGCCTTCTTCTCTCAAGCTCGTCGATTATCTCCATCGCCCGTATCTTAGGGGCGCCCGTAATGGAGCCGCCGGGGAACATGGCCTTCAATGCCGCTGCCGGTCCGATGCCTTCCTTAAGCCTTCCCTTGACGGTCGAGACCATATGGTGCAGGTGCGGGTAGCTCTCGACCTCGGCGAACGAGCTTACCTCCACCGTGCCGGGGACGGAAATACTGCCTAAGTCGTTCCGTTCGAGGTCGACTATCATCACGTGCTCTGAAGCCTCCTTCGCGCTGGCCTTAAGCTCCCTTATGAGCCCCGCGTCCTCTGCCCTCCACGTATCTCCGCGCCTCCTGGTCCCGCGCTGTAGGGGCGCGTCTCTGCTCACCGCCTCCACTCCGGAGAAGGCATTCAGGGGAGTTTGAGACTATCTGGAAGCTCCCGAAGTCCATGAGCGCCGCGTATGGCGCGGGATGCCTCTCCGAGAGCAAAAGGAAAAGGGCGAGAGGGTCTCCTGCCCATTCGAATGAGAGCCTCTGGGAGAGGTTTATCTGGTAGATGTCTCCCGCCCTTATGTATTCCTTGGCCCGCCCGACCGCATTGACGTATTCCTCGACCGGAACATCCTGGCGCATCCCCCTGGCTCGTTCGACCTTCCTCCCCGGCACGGTCCTCATCCCGGCGATAAGCATCCGCCTGAACTCCTCTAATCTTTTTTTATCGCCGGATGATGAGACGAGGAACCCCTTTTCCTTTCCGTGGTCGTATGCGAAGACAGGGTCGTAGAATCCCGCGACGCAGTCCGGTATGCCCGGGCCGTCATTCCTTTTAAAGCCCCTGCCGGGCTCGATCAGATCCTTCAGGTCGTATGAAAAATAGGCGGCTATGCCGCCGTTAAAAGGGAAGGGGCCGTCTGCTCCGGTTCCTGCTTCCTCTTCGAGTACGGCGGTTATCGCCTCGAACGGGTCAACATAAGCCCCGGGCCTGCCGTCTAAGGAGGTGACGCCGTTCTCCGTCCTTATGACCCTTCTCGGCTTCGCCCCGACGAATGAATATCCCGGCCCCCGTGGGTTCCGGATTATGAACGCGTTCCCGAGCCCTTTCAGAATATGGTAAGCGCCTTCAGGCCCGAGCCCCGGTATTTCCTCTATCATCTCTTTCATAAGTGATTCAGGATATATTTTTTCATTCTGCCGGTCAAGGCCCCCTTTTTAATTAATGAAATGAGAGTGGGGTTATAGTATATTCGTAAGGAAATCGGACGAATCCGGGAGTTTATCCGAAAGGACTGCATGGCGAGGAGAAAGACAAGAGAGATACGGGTCGGGTCGGTGAGGGTAGGGGGCGACGCCCCGATAACCGTACAATCGATGACTTGCACGGATACCGCCGACGTGCGCTCGACCGTGGCCCAGATAAAGGCGCTCGAAGCGGCCGGCTGCGAGATAGCGCGTGTGGCCGTGCCTGACATGACTGCCGCCAGGGCGATCTCGGAGATAAAGAGGTCCATTTCCATCCCGCTTGTCGCTGATATCCATTTCGACTGGCGGCTCGCGCTGGCTTCCCTCGAGAGCGGGGCCGACTGCCTGAGGATAAACCCCGGCAATATCGGCTCGGAGGCAAGGACAAGGGAGGTGGTGAAGGCCGCTAAAGAGCGGGGCGTTCCGATAAGGATAGGCGTGAACGCGGGCTCTCTCGAAAAGGACATACTCTCGAAATACGGCCATCCGGTTCCGGATGCGCTTGTCGAGAGCGCGATCCGCCATATCCGTATACTCGAGGACATGGACTTCAGCGCGATAAAGGTGTCTCTAAAGGCGTCGAGCGTGCCGCTTACGGTAGCGAGCTACAGGCTCCTCGCGGAGAAGGTGGACTATCCCTTCCACATAGGCATAACCGAGGCCGGCACCCCGTTTGCCGGGAGCATAAAATCCGCGGCAGGGCTCGGCATACTCCTTTCGGAAGGGCTTGGGGATACGCTCAGGGTCTCACTTACAGGCGACCCGGTTGACGAGGTAAGGGCAGGGTGGGAGATATTGAAGGCCCTGGAGATACGCGAGCGCGGGGTACGCATCATATCGTGCCCCACCTGCGCCAGGCTCAAGTTCGACAGCATCGGCATCGCGGGCGAGGTCGAGAAGAGACTGTCGCAGGTAACGGAATCTGTCAAGGTGGCCATAATGGGCTGCGTGGTGAACGGCCCAGGAGAGGCCGTTGAGGCCGATATCGGGATAGCGGGCGGCGACGGCTCCGGCATGCTCTATGTGAAAGGCAGGCAGGTCGGCAAGGTCGCGGAGAAGGACATAGTGGAGAGGGTGGTAGCAGAGGTGGGGAAGATTTTGGAGGAGAGGAGAGGATAAAAAGCAGAATAGATGGGAGTCATGAAAGTTTCACTTTTTTTAGATCATTAGGGAGCTATTCCATGAAAAAAAAGAAATTGGTATCTGAAACAAGAAAATACTTAGTTCAGACAGTGGCACAAGCAAAAAAAATCACATTTGATTGGTTGGCAGAAGTCGACCTAAGTAATCCAATTAGTCTCGGATTACCCGAGATCGATGATCGTTATCATATTTGGCGTGTACCGCTTCGGAACAAAAAAACAGGCATCAAAATTGGCGAAGTTGTGATAAATGCTTTCAGCACAGCTATGATCATGCAGAAAACTACGAAACCAGAACTATTAGAAGTAAGATTGCTTGAAAAAGATGAAAATAAACTAAAAAGGAATCAAAAAAAACCAATAGAATATCCTATTTCACCGCTTCGTAATACAATCGCACAAGGTGATTCCGTGGCATTGTTAGATGATATGCCAAACGCATCTATTGATCTTGTGTTCACCTCCCCTCCTTATTTTAATGCTCGTCCCGAATATAGCGAGTATGAGGAATACGAGCATTATTTGTTTAAAATGCGTCAAGTTATAAAGCGCGTTCACAGGGTATTAAATGAAGGACGTTTTTTTGTAATCAATGTATCTCCTGTTTTACTTCGTCGTGCGAGCAGGAATGAATCTTCAAGAAGAATAGCTGTGCCCTTCGATTTGCATCGTATTTTTATAGAAGAAGGTTTTGATTTCATAGATGATATTATTTGGGTGAAACCTGAGGGTGCTGGATGGGCCACTGGTCGTGGGCGCAGGTTTGCCGCCGACCGAAATCCATTGCAATACAAAGCCGTACCTGTGACTGAGTATGTTCTTGTCTACAGAAAGCGCTCAGAAATATTGATTGACTGGTTTATCAGAAATCATCCTGATAGAGGCATTATCAAAGATTCAAAAATAAAGGATAACTATGAAAAAACTAATATTTGGCGTATTCATCCAAAAACCAATTCAAAGCATCCAGCTGCTTTTCCCCACGAATTGGCGCGAAAAGTAATCGAATATTACTCGTTCAAAAATGATGTGATTTTTGACCCGTTTGCAGGCTCAGGCACGGCTGGGGCTGCGGCGGCAAATACAGGAAGGCGTTTTGTTCTTTTTGAAATAAACCCCAACTATATTGATTTAATGCGCGAATCCGTTCATTCATGGTTGGGGATAGCGGCAGAAGAAATTCTCTGGATCAACTGTGCGCCTGCTGAACCCAAGCAGCCTGCGCTTCTGGATCTTTCTCATAAAAAAGAGAAAAGGGAGAAGTTGTAAGATGCATTTATTAAGCAAATTATTTCCTGATACTGGCAAAATCCTGTTGACGGGTACTGGAAAGCAATTCGTCGAGCGTATAGGAGTTGAAAAGGTAAGGCAAGTTATTCTCAGCGTTATGATGGGCGAGAATATCAGGAATCAATCCGAACCGCTTTCAAGAAGACGAATTGCTCAAATCAGTGGTGCACTGGTCGTATTATTTGCACGCGGCTGTCTACAGACGGAAGATTTTATTGATAAACTTTCTCCTATTGCAGCTGGACAATTAACAACTGCAAAGAAGAATGATATTGTCGCAGTATGGCCAGCCCAATGGCTACTCGGATTGACGAACAAGGCTGTTCAAAATGTTCTCAGAAATGACCACGCAGCTTTAGATACTTATCTCAGGGATTTTGATCTAGCCATAAAGGAATCCGCTTTTAAATGTCGTAAAGAATTGGGTGATATTCGGATGTCTTTAGGTTTTATTGAGGATAAAACAGGAAGACAGATAGCACTCGATTGGGAAGGCATTATACGGCTTACCACTGCTATCGGTAGTCAAACATTGACAATACGGGGATCAGATAAATCCTTATTCGGCAAACTTTTCGAAAGACTTATACTTGGTTCATTCCTCACAATAATGGATTTTGAAAGAGTTAACCCCTTAACAAATAATAAGACTGAAAATGTTTTTTGGTTATCTGATAGTTCAGATATACGTGAAAGTGATGCCACGCTCTTAATTCGGCCTGGAAAATTGGCCCGTTTTGATATTGGTTTTATAGGCCCTGGTAATTCAGAAATCTCAAAAGACAAGTTGTCTCGTTTTGCTCGGGAATTAGAGACTGATAGTGGACGGAGTAGCTCTGTTACTTTTATTGTAGTAGATAGATTGCCAAATACTGGAAAAACTAAAAAAGCTGCAGAAAAAATTGGTGCAGAAATAATACAAATGAGCATGCAATATTGGCCGAAAGACCTTGCTATTCGACTGGGTAGGCGACTTAAAATTAAGCACGAGCTTCAAAATATGCCAGACAACAAAATTAGGGATTATATGGCAAGTAAATTATCGACTATACCAGTCCAAGATTTTTTAAGTACAGTATCTTTTGCGGACATTGAAGCTGAAATTACAGAAGAAGAAACTCTATAAAAGATTGAGAGGCTGTTATGAAAATACTCTGAAAACCATGTTCACCCTCCATGACCGCCTCAAGGCTGACACGACAGAAATTGCCAAGCTCAGGCTTTCCATCGCGCTTCTCATGAACGATTCGTCCTTCCCCTGGGTCATACTCGTCCCCATGAGGGCGGGCGTAAGGGAGCTTCATGACCTTGCGCCCCCGGACAGGGCTGTCCTTATGGAGGAGACGGCCGCCGCGTCGAGGGCGATTGAAAGGCTGTACAGGCCCGACCCGATAAATATCGGCGCGCTCGGGAATATCGTCCCGCAGCTCCATATCCACGTGGTAGGGAGAAACAAGAAAGACCGCGCATGGCCCGGCCCTGTCTGGGGGAGCGGCGCTCCTGTGCCTTACCCTGAGGCCGCGCTAAAGGCCGCGCTTGCCTCCCTTAAAAAAGCCTTCCAGGACGAACTCGCCAGATTCTGAGGAAGGCATTCAGGCGATGGCCAGCATCATAGACGGAGGTGCAGGCAGGGCCTCCAGTCCGGATCTCCGAGCCCGGCAGACTCGTTTTTTACGTCCACGTGCTCGAGCCTGAACCTCTTGTCCCCGAGAAGCGGCCATATCGGGTATTCCCACATGTCCCCCGCCCCCGGCATTAGCCCCAGGTCAGTGCAGTCCTGCCTTGATATTATCCCGGCTGCCTCGACGTATTTCCACTTGAGTTCCGGCCTTGCCCTGAAATAGATGTCCACCCTTTCTGCCGTAAGTACCGAGAACCCGTTATACGGCAGGAGCGGACGCTGGTAATTGAAAAGTAGCCAGGGCAGCGATGCGATGAACAGCAGTAGAGCCGCGATGAACAAGACTCCTTCCTTCTTCGTAAATGAAAAGAGCATGCCTATGAGTGGCGAGGCGGCCACGAAAAGCGGCAGGTGCAGGCGGCTGTGCCAGGGCTGCCACCTCAAAAGGAGCGAGAAGAGGAGGAACCCCGAGACGACGCAGAGCGAAAAAAAGAGCGCAGTCTTCTTATCCATCCCCCGCTTGCCGATGAACGGCAATGCGGCGAGCGCGGCGATTATCAACAGGATGTGCGCCGGGTTCCCGTCAAGGTCCTCGTGGAGCTCGGTCCCTATGCGGAAGGCAGTGCCGCCCCATGTGGTGGCCTTGTCTTGCGGGTCAAGGCCGAGGACGCGGTGCGCGGAGACCACCGCGCCCTCTATTGCCCGGTTTGCGCCCTGGAAAGGCAGGCCCATGTGGATGGCCGCGTTACGGAGGAGGTTCGAGGCGAGCGTCCCCGCTGAGATCCTCGAGTTCGTATAGGTGAACTCCTGGCTCTCGGATTCGGCGCCCGGGCCCAGGGGGCTTCCGAATACGGCCTGGTTCCTCGTATAGTGTCCGGCGTTTATGAGGAGCACGAGCGCCGCTACCATGGCCGCAGGCCCTATTAACGCCTTACCGTGCCTTGACGCGCCTTCGAGGGCGAACCAGACGAGGAAAGGGAAGGCGTATATGTACGCTGTGCCCTTGGTGAGGACCGCAAGGCCAAGGGCAGCGCCGGCAATGAATGCCTTCCAGACCCCGCCCTCTTTTGCAAAGAGCGCTCCCCAGTAGATGAAAGAGACGAGCCAGAGCGAAAGGACGTAGTCGTTCTGGGTGCTGGTAGACTGGAGTATGCCCATCGGAAGGGTCGCGGCGCCAAGGGCCGAGAACGCCTGCCCCCTGGCCCCGAGCCCGAGCGTTTTCGCGATGAGCGATACCCCGACAAGCGAACCGAGCATCGCGCCCCACTGGACGAGGTTCGCGAGGTTGTCGCTATCGCCCAGGGCCATTATGTGCGCTATGACGAGCTCTGCCCCGGGGCTTAAGTGTATCTGCCTCAGTACATTGGTCGGATAGTGATGTATGGACTCGTTCTGGAGCCAGTGCGCCACACGGCTCATGTGATAGGTCATGGAGTCCCAATTGTTCGGCGGCGAGGCGAGAGCGACAACTAACGTGATAACCGCGATCAGGGACGCGCAGATGACGGCGAATGTGCCGGCCCTGCCGGGCGAGCCGCCCTCCCTCGACCCGCGCTCTTTTGTAGCGCGCGGACCGAAAAAGGCCGGGACAATGGAAACGGCGGCAAAGGCCGCCCATGATGCCGCTATCCAGAAATAGTTGAATGCGCGAAAAAGGCTCAGGAACTCGCTCGATGCCGCGAGCAAGAGCCCCCAGACGACAGACGCCCCGAGAAAGGCCTCCCTCTTCCCGGAGCCAATTCTCCGGAACCCGAGGAAGATGAATACCCAGCATGCCGCAGGCAATATGAGGAGAGCCGGTTTCATGGGTGCCCGGTAAGCTATCACCTAAGGCCCTCCATTGTCAAACGGGCTGGCCCGCTCCGCCCAACAGGCTGCTGAAAAAGTCGTTCTCCGTCGAAGGCTACGTCGCTCGTGACTGCGGCGTACACTAAAAGTACGCCTCCATTCCCAGTTCCCCTGTCCCAGTGGGGCCTCGCATCTGGAGCTTTTCGGGAGCCTGAAAAAAACGGAGTTTTTCAGCAGCCTGCTCCGCCTTCTTGACAACCGCCGGGCAAGGAATAGACTTAAATTAGGCGCGTTTTTTGCCTTTTCAGCAAGGAGGTTCGCATGAAAGCGCTCGTATATTACGGCCCCGGAAAGAGGGCATGGGAGGAGAGGCCGAAGCCGGTCTTGAGGGAGGACAAGGACGCCATAGTCAGGGTCACGAGGACGACCATCTGCGGCACGGACCTCCACATATTGAAGGGAGACGTGCCTGAGGTCGAAAACGGGAGGATCCTCGGGCACGAAGGAATAGGCGTCGTCGAGGAGACCGGAAGCGGCGTAAGGAACTTCAGGAAAGGGGACAGGGTCCTCATATCCTGCATCACCTCTGACGGCACCTGCGAATACTGCAAGAAAGGGATGTACTCGCATTGCGAGAAAGGCGGATGGATACTCGGCCACACGATAGACGGCACCCAGGCCGAGTTCGTGAGGATACCGCACGCCGATACGAGCCTCTACAGGATATCCGAGGGCGTGAACGAGGACGCGCTCGTGATGCTCTCGGACGTCTTCCCGACCGGGTTCGAGTGCGGTGTCCTTAACGGCGAGATAAAGCCGGGTGACACCGTGGCCATAATAGGCGCCGGCCCCATAGGCCTCGCGGCCCTACTTACTTCGAAGTTCTATTCTCCGGCGAGGACGATCATGGCCGATACCGACGCCGGGAGGCTCGCGTCGGCAAAGGAGCTCGGCGCTACGGACACGGTACTGTCCGACGGGAAGGCCTCGGAAAGGATAATGGAGCTTACGGACGGAAGGGGAGTGGACGTCGCGATCGAGGCCGTGGGCGTGCCTTCCACCTTCGAGCTCTGCGAATCTATAATAGCGCCCGGCGGCCATATCGCGAGCATAGGCGTCTTCGGCGAGCCCGTGGACCTCCACATGGAGAGGCTCTGGTCGCAGAACATAACCCTTACGACGAGGCTCGTCGACACGGTAACCACCCCCATGCTCCTTAAAAGCGTGCAGTCCGGGACGCTCCACCCGGAAAGGCTGGTTACGCACCGTTTCAAGCTCGACGAGATAATGAAGGCGTACGATACCTTCTCGCACGCCAGGGAGGAGAAGGCCCTGAAGGTCGTGCTTGAAAGCTGAAGCCCTGACCGAGGCTTTCGGATAAGGAGTCGTTGGTTCGGGATTTGAAAGCAATGGCCGCTTGCTTCTGCCGCTCGAATGAGCAGGCTGCTGAAAAAGTCCATCTGCGTCGAAGGCTACGTCGCTCGTGACTGCGGCGTACACTAAAAGTACGCCTCATTCCCAGTTCCCCTGTCCCAATGGGGCCTCGCATCTGGAGTTTTTTTAAGCAGCCTAATAAAAACGGAGTTTTTAGCAAGTTGTTAGTCATCGGCGTATCGAAAAGACCCGGCTGCAAGCCGGCCTGAAATCCTTCCAAAAGGCCCCCTTCTGCTGTAAAATGAAAACCTAAAAGGCAACCTCTAAAAATTAGAGATTTTTCTCGCAATCAAGGAAGGCCGGGAATAAAAAGCGGAGCATATATGATAATATGTGAGCATTTTTATTCCCGTAACTACACAGAGTCCGGGGAAAAGATCAATTTTTAGAGGTTGCCAAAACCGAACGGAGTCGATAAATGCTCAAGGTAAGCGGGCTTGCCAAGTCGTATGGAGGGCAGGTCCTTTTCGAGGACGTCAATTTCACTGTCTCACCCGGCGAAAAGGTCGGCCTTGTCGGGAGGAACGGCCACGGCAAAACGACCCTTATGAAGATAATACTGGGCGAGGTCGAGTCTGACGAGGGGAGCGTTTCCTTTCCGGGGCACTTCCGGATAGGCCATCTCTCGCAAAGGCTCAGGTTCGACAAGGCGACCGTCCTGCAGGAGGCCGCCTCAGGGCTCCCCAAAAACGAGGACTGGATAGACGAGACCTACAAGGCGGAGACGGTCCTTGCAGGCCTGGGGATAAGAGAGGAGCTTTTCGAGGCGAGCCCCAGCGCGCTTTCAGGCGGCTACCAGGTGAGGCTCAACCTGGCGAAGGTGCTGGTCTCGGGCCCGGACATACTCCTCCTCGACGAGCCCACGAACTACCTGGACATACTCTCCATGAGGTGGCTTAAGCGGTTCCTGCGGGACTGGGACGGCGCGCTCATGATGATAACCCACGACCGGGACTTCATGGACGGCGTGACCACGCATACGATGGGCATACACAGGGCCCGCGTGAGGAAGGTCTCGGGCCCGACCGGGAAACTCTATGCCCAGATACTCAGGGAAGAGGAGGTCTACGAGCAGACGCGAGAGAACGACGAGCGTAAGAGGAAGGAGACGGAGAAGTTCATCGCGAGGTTCAGGGCCTCGGCGACAAAGGCCAGGGCCGTGCAGTCGAGGGTAAAGGCGCTTGAGAAAAAAGAGCGGCTTGAGAAGCTATCCGATATAAGGGAGCTCGACTTCTCCTTCAACGAGGCGCCATTTCCGGGCAAGTACCTCCTCGAAGCCAGGGACCTCTCCTTCGGATACGGGGACGGCCCGCTCCTCGTGAAAGATTTAAGTTTTGCGCTCGCGAAGGGAGACCGCGTCGGCATCATAGGTAAAAACGGCAGGGGCAAGACGACGCTCTTGAACCTACTTGCCGGGGAGCTCGCGCCACTTAGCGGCACGGTCGCCAGAAACCAGAACACCAGGATGGCCTACTTCGGGCAGACGAACATAGACAGGCTCAACCCTCAGAAGACGGTCGAGGAAGAGGTCCTTTCTTCGCACCCGGATTTGACCCGCGGCCCGGCGAGGAAGATATGCGAGGCCATGATGTTGAGGGGACTCTGCCCTAGAGGATAGGGAATCCTCTCAGGCGAAGGGCGGGTGCTATTAGGCAAGCTCCTCGTGAGCCCAGCGAACCTCCTCCTCCTTGACGAGCCCACCAACCACCTCGACATGGAATCGGTCGATTCGCTCATTGAGGCGGTAGACGCGTTCTCCGGCGGCGTCCTTATAGTAACGCACAGCGAGCTCGTCCTGAACGCGCTGGCAACGAGGCTTATAATCTTCGACGGCGAGGCCGTCTCGGTCTTCGAGGGCACTTACGCCGAGTTCCTCGAGAAGGTCGGCTGGGAGAGCGAGGCCGTCATGGAGGTAAAGGCCGTCTCGGCCGCGCGTAACGAGAGGCCCGTAAACAGGAAGGAACTGAGAAAGCTCAGGGCCGAGGTCGTATCCGAGAAGGGCAGGGTCCTCGGCCCTATCGAGAAGAGGATAGCCGAGGTCGAGGGGCTAATCGTCGCGCTTGAGAAGGAGGCCGAGCAGGCAAGCCAGGCCCTGCTCCTTGCATCCGAGCGCGCTGACGGAGAGGCCATCTCAATCCAATCAAGGTCCTATCACGGCGCACGCCAGAGGATAGACGAACTCTTTGACGAGCTCGAATCCCTTACCGCCGATTACGAGTCCAGGGCAAAGGAGTACGAGAGGCGCCTCCGGGAGACCGAGATGGAATGATAAGGCGGCCCGCCTTTCCGCCAAGAACATTGCCGGGCCTCCTGCATCTTGTCTGCCAGGAATACTACCCCGTTCTGTCCGTCCATTCCAGTATCGGACCCCCCGTAACTCCTCCGGTGTTCTCCCTTAGTTAATGTTACGAATTCGTAACGTTCTTATCAAGTCGCTGTTTTTAATCGGAATTTAATCTTTTTGCAATTAAACCTGATGAGGCCTGATTTTCGGGTGTTACCTCATGGTAACATTGGGCTACCTTCAGGTTCCTGCCCTGGC
This sequence comes from Deltaproteobacteria bacterium, assembly GCA_015075075.1. Taxonomy (GTDB): domain Bacteria; phylum Desulfobacterota; class GWC2-55-46; order GWC2-55-46; family GWC2-55-46; genus UBA5799. The sequence continues at coordinate 15,776 of JABTVA010000020.1, forward strand.
GTTGTCTGGTCGGCAAGATTTACATTTAAAATCAGTATGTTATATTAAAAAGGCCAGCTTCGGGCCTTTTTGGTATGCATATTGCTAAATATCCGGGTAGGTGGGCATTTGTTGTATTGCGCTCTGGAATGAGGGAATGAAATCAGTCAGGCCGTTCAAGCGGGTCAGGTACGGCCTAAGACAAATCTCGCGAATGCAGGGGGAGAACATGGATATCAGGCCAAATGACCGCTACCCGCCTTTCGGAGGCCGGTTTTCCATTGCAGTTGGTCATAAGCCAATAGCAGCCATACCGGAGGAGATATGAAGATACTGTTCTGTCATGACGGCTCTGAAAACGCTCAAAAGGCGCTGGACAAGACCCTGGACCTTTTCAAGCTCGCAAAGCCGGAAATAGTGCTCTTGATGGTCGTCGAGGGGGCCCGCGACGCAAGCATGGAAAACGAGGAGATATTCGAGAAGCAGCGCTCCGACGGGCATGATTACCTCATGAAGACCGCAAGGTACATCACCGGCAAGGGCTTCGACGTGGACGTCATACTCGCGACCGGCGACGCCAGGAAGATGATAGTCGAGACTTCAAGGAACAAGCAGCCAGACATAATGGTGGTCTCCAAGCGCGGCGGCGGCCTCCTGGACAACATGGTGCTCGGGAGCGTGAGCGCCTACGTCGTCCGCCACGCAAGGTGCCCGGTCCTCGTACTTCATACATAATACATAGGCTCCGAATACACACCAAGCCGCAACGAGAAGAGAAAAGCAGGAGGTAGCGGATAATGCAAGTATCAGATCTCTTCAGATACAAGAACCCTGAAATAAAGGCGCTCCATCTCACCTGGATAGCGTTCTTCATCTCGTTCTACGTATGGTTCAACATGGCGCCGCTGGCCACCACCATGATGAAGAGCCTCGGCTGGCTCACCATGAAGGACGTGAAGATCCTGGCCATCTGCAACGTGGCCCTTACCATCCCGGCCCGCCTCATAACCGGCATGGCGCTCTACAAGTTCGGGCCGAGGAGGGTCTTCTCGGTCCTCATGGTCATAATGGCCGTACCGGCCCTCGTCTTCGCCTTCGGGAACTCCTTCGCGCAGCTCCTGGCCGCGAGGCTGGTCCTGAGCTCCATAGGCGCGAGCTTCGTCGTGGGCATCCACATGACGGCCCTCTGGTTCAAGCCCAAGGACATAGGCTTTGCCGAGGGCTTTTACGCGGGCTGGGGCAACTTCGGCTCCGCGGCGGCGGCGATGACTCTCCCTTATATCGCGCTTACCATGTTCGGCGGCGAAAGCGGCTGGAGGTACGCGCTGGCCTTAAGCGCCATCATAATGGCGGCATACGGCGTATTCTACTGGTTCGCGATAACCGACGGCCCTGCGGGCAGCATCCACAGGAAGCCGAGGAAGGTCGCGGCCCTCGAGGTAAGCACCTGGGGCGACATGATAAAGCTCCTCATATGCACCGTACCGATGGTCGGCATACTCGTGATACTGGTCTGGAGGATACAGAGCTCGGGTTACGGCACGGGCTGGGCGTATCTGCTATCTGGTGATAGTCGCGATAGTCATGGCAGCTCACAGGTGTCTCATAAACATCCTACTCAAGAAGGGCGTGCCGAGGACGGCCAATACCTTCAACGGCGTCCTGGCCCTTAATACCACCTACTTCGCGAACTTCGGCGCGGAGCTCGCGGTCGTCTCCATGCTCCCGGCCTTCTTCGAGCAGACATGGACTCTTACGGCCACCCAGGCCGGCCTCATCGCATCGTCCTTCGCATTCGTGAACCTCTTTGCGAGGCCGCTCGGAGGCCTCATATCCGACAGGTTCACGAGCAGGAAAGTGGTCATGATGGTCTACATGTTCGGCATAGCCTGCGGCTTCTTCCTCATGGGGCTCATGGGCTCGACCTGGCCGCTCGTGCTGGCGATAATCGTTACCATAGGCTGCTCGATGTTCGTGCGGGGCCGAGGGCGCGACTTCGGCATAATACCCTCGATAAGAGCGGCGCCTTACCGGGCAGATATCCGGCATGGCAGGGGCCTACGGCAACGTCGGCGCCGTCTTCTACCTATTCGTCCTCACCTTCGTTACCTCGAAGCAGTTCTTCTTCATCATCTCGGCCGGCGCTTTCATAAGCTTCATCTTCTGCCTCGTGTTCCTCAAGGAGCCGGAAGGCGGGTACTCCGAAGAGTACCACCTTTCCTCGGTCGACAGGGAGATAGAGAAGGAGATGGGCGGCCTCGGCCACTAAAGCCCTATTCCGGAACGGCGCGCGGGAGCTTTCGCTCCCGCGCATATTCTGGAAGTCCCGCGGCAGCAGTTTTGTATAAGGCATGATCCGGCAGCGGCCCCTTAGCAACGGCCCGGCAAGGCCCGGCCCTTCTTTTAAGCCCCCGTGTCCTTACAGTCCCGGTGTCCTTGCACAGTCCATGACGCTTTCGGTGCGCCGCAATACGGACCGGGAGGGATGATATGAAGATAATGTTCTGCCATGACGGCTCCGAGAGGTCCAATGCCGCCCTTGAAAAGGCCCTCGGCCTCTTCAAGCACCTGAGCCCCGAGGTCTTTCTCATCACCGTCGTCGAGGAGCCGCTTGACGCCACGAGCCACGACGAAGAGAGCTTCGAGAAATGGCGGGCCACCCGCGAAGAGGGCCTGCAGGGAAACCTGGTCATCGAGCACGGATCGACGTGGACGCCGATACTTGCCATAGGCGACCGAGGGAAGATAATCGGGCCGCGGAGAACAAGAACCCAGACATGCTGGTCGTGGCGCGGCGGGGCGCAGGCCTTCTGGAAAGAATGGTACTCGGGAGCGTGAGCTCGTTTCTCGTCCGTAACGCCGAGTGCCCGGTGCTCGTCGTCCATTCATGAGTCGCTTTTTCGGAGGCGGCCATTATTTAATGGCAATCCCAAATTTGAGATTTTCTGTAATCGAAGGCCGAAGAATAAAGCGGGCATATGACCAATATGTGGCATTTTTCTTCAGGCCTGACGCAGAGTCCGGGGAAAAGATCGATTTTTAGAGGTTGCCTAAAAAACGTATGGGCACTAACCATTACACCCAGATAGGCCTCAGGGACCTTTTCGACCTCAAGCGGGCCGACACCGTCATACTCCACAAGACCTGGTTCGCCTTCTTCCTCACCTTCTTCGTCTGGTTCAACATGGCCCCGCTCGCCACCACCATTGCGGCCGCGTCCGGCCTCACGATGGACGAATTGAAGCTCCTGGCCGTTTGCAACGTGGCCCTTGCGGCGCCGGGCCGCTTCATCATGGCGGGCCTTACCGACAGGTTCGGCCCCCGGAAGACCCTTACGCTCATCATGGTCGCCATGTCCGTCCCCTGCCTCGCGTTCGCCTTTGCCGGCTCGTACGGCCAGATGCTCGTCTCAAGGCTCCTCCTGGGCATGGTGGGGACCGGGCTCATGGCGGGCATACACATGACCTCGCTCTGGTTCAGGCCCAGGGACATAGGGTTCGTGCAGGGCGTGGAGGCAGGCCTCGGGAACTGGGGCTCGTCCATCGCGGCAATGCTCATGCCGGTCCTGGCCCTTAACGTATTCGGCTCATGGAGGCTCGCCATAGCCCTGAGCGGGGCCCTGATGCTCATCTATGGGGTCTATTTCTGGTCCACCGTATCGGACGGCCCGGGGGGCGCGCTCCGCCGGAGCCCGGGGAAGGGCTCTGCCATCGAGGTATCCTCCTGGGGCGACCTCGTTATGGCGCTACTCTGGACCGCGCCGATAACAGGCGTCCTCGCACTCCTGGTCTGGAGAATGAGGGGAATGGGCTACATCGGCGGGGAGATTGCCGCGCTCGCGTACGCCATAATAGCCGCCGCGGTCCTTTACCAGATGGTACGCGTCGTCCGCTTGAACGTCCCAATGCTGAAAAAAGGGGTCCCCGACAGGGACCGATACCGGTTCACCGACGTCGGCGCCCTGTGCCTCTGTTACGTCGCCACCTTCGGAGCGGAGGTAGCGGTGATATCGATGCTGCCGGTCTTCCTGCAGCACGGGTTCAGCCTCACGCCCCAGCTCGCGGGCCTCCTGGCCGCGGCATTCGCGTTCCTCAATATCTTCTCGCGGGCGCTCGGTGGCTATATCACCGGCAGGATGCCCGCGAAAAGGGGCACCATGCTCGTGTACCTGGCCGGGGTGGCCGTAAGCTTCAGCCTCATGGGGCTCATAACTCCGGAGTGGCCAATATTGTCCGTGGTGCTCGTGATCCTCCTCTGCGCGCTTTTCGTCACGGGAGGGTGCGGCATAACGTACGCCATAGTGCCGCTCATAAAGAGGCGCATGACGGGCAGGATATCGGGCTACGTCGGGGCATACGGGAACGTGGGCGCCGTCGTCTTCCTGGTCGCCTACACATTCATGGGAGAGAGCCAGTTCTTTTATCTGATAGGCGCGGCGGCCCTTGCAGCCTTCCTTTTCTGCCTATTTTTCATGAAGGAGCCTGCCGGGGCCTTCTCGAAGGAGTACCAGCTTTACTGCGTGGGCAAGCGCCCAACGGAAGGCGGGCGCGGCAGGGCTTCCGGGGCGCGGGCGCCTTTAGCTGACCGGGGCGCCTGAGGCAGGGAAAAATCCGTTCTCCGGAAGCGTTTTCGGGTTGGACTTTGCGGAAATTATGTTCTATAATCCGTCACATACGAATAAATTCAAAAAGAGCGAAAAAACTCTGGACAGGTGTGGCGCATTCTGGTATTTTACGCCTACTCAGCGTCATACAAACACGAAGGTTCTGATGTCCAAGGGCTCGAAGGTCTTTTGCATAGTCCGCGTGCGTCCTGACTGGGGGGACTCTGAACGGTTTTGGAGGACTCAGGGTTGAGTCACAGGATCAGAAAAGAGCTTAAACGCCTCTGCCAGTGTCTCTTCTACGCGGCCGCCGTCAGGGTGCGCCCCGCTGCGCCGATGAATTTCAGTTCCGGCAAGATGGCCGTCGACATATCGTCCGGGCTCCCCGCCGAAAGCCGCGCCGCCAGGCCGCGTGAGGAGAAGAAGGGCAGGCGCGCACTTGAAATCGTGGGCATGATCATCGGCTCGCTCCCAATATATCCGGAAGGTTCCAATACGGTAAACGCAATCGAAGCGTTCGTCTCCAAACTCAGGGAAGAGGCCGTCGATTTCTGCCAGAGAGAGGACGCCGTCGAAAAGCCGGCCGTCCCCTGTCTCGGCAGGATGTCGAAGACGTCCAGGAGCGCCGGCCTCGAAGACCTGAAGGTCATGCTCAATCTCGCCAGAGGCAACCTCGAAGAAGCAATCCCCGCCTCTTAATTTATTCAATCCATGACGATTCCGGAAAGGCCCCGCCTCGCGGCAGGTCCGCGGCGCAGGCTGCGGCACCGGACGGAGGAATCCGGAACTGGCACATGGTGCACATACAGGAACCAGACTGTTTTTTAAAGGCTGCAGAAAAAAACAGAGCAAGCAGAAGCAAAGGAGGTGTAGGGTATGGATTTGAGGAGTTGTAAAAAAATCTTGGTAAAAGGACTGCAGCTCGGGTTTGCGCTGAGTCTCGTAGCAGGCGTTGTCCCGATGAAGGCGGCCGCTTTCGAGAACGCCGAGCCGGGTGATTCCGCCCTCGGTAAGATGTACTTTACCGGCGAGAAACAGTTCGCGAGCGGCGCGCCGGCCTGCATATCCTGCCACAACGCCGGAGTGGGCTCTCTCGGCGGAGGCGTGCTTGGTCCCGACCTGACCAGCGTGTACGCCGACGAATCGAAGAACCCCCTTCTGAACGCGGCATGGATAAACGCCGGGTCCCCGGTAATGGCGCCGGTCTTCAGCAAGAGGAACGTCACTGACGAAGAGGTGTCTCACCTGAGGGCGTTCTTCGCCGAGCAGGCCAATGCAGAGGCAAAACCGGCCCCGACCGGAGTCTTCACCATCGTAGGCATAGGCGGTTTCGTAGGAATACTGATTATCTTCAATATAATCTGGAGCGGCAGGTACAGGAACAGGAATAGAGGCACCGCCCACGATGCCCTGTGGAGAAACTACGGCGGAAAAGGAGGGAGGTAATTAGATGGCTACCTGGATTCAAGATGAGATAAACCCCGGTAAAAGGGGTTGGGAAGAATATTACAGGAACCGCTGGCAGTACGACAAGACCGTGAGGTCCACCCACGGCAACAACTGTACCGGCGGCTGCTCCTGGATGGTCTACGTGAAGGACGGCATCATAACCTGGGAGCTGCAGGCCGTAGACTACCCGAAGCTCGACCAGTCCATACCGCCTTACGAGCCCAGGGGCTGCCAGAGGGGCATATCCGCCTCCTGGTACGTTTACAGCCCGGTCAGGATCAAGTACCCCTACTGCCGCGGCGTCCTCCTCGACGCCTGGAAGGAAGCGAGGGCGAAGCACTCCGACCCGGTAGACGCCTGGAGGTCCATAGTAGAGAACGCCGAGCTCCACAAGAAGATCAAGTGGTCCAGGGGCAAGGGCGGGTTCCGCAGGTTCGACTGGGACACCGCCGCCGAGATAATCGCCTCGGCCCACATCTACACCATAAAGAAGTACGGCCCGGACAGGATAATCGCCTTCTCCCCCATCCCGGCCATGTCGCAGATAAGCTACGCTGCCGGCGCCCGCTACAACCAGCTCATAGGCGGCGTGCACCTGAGCTTCTACGACTACTACACCGACCTCCCGAACGCCGAGCCCGAGGTATGGGGCGAGCAGACCGACTCCTGCGAGAGCGCGGACTGGTACAACACCGGCTACTGCGTCATAACCGGCGCCAACCCGAACATGACCAGGACCGCGGACTGCCACTTCGTCTCCGAGCTCAGGATGGGCGGCGCCAAGCTCGTAGTTTGCGCGCCCGACTACTCCCAGGTCACGAAGTACGCCGACAACTGGGTGCCCCTCAAGCCCGGCTCGGACTCCAACTTCTGGATGGGCATAAAGCACGTCATCCTTAAGGAGTTCTTCGTAGACAGGAAGGTGCCGTACTTCGAGGCCTACACCAGGCAGTTCACCGACCTACCGATGCTCGTAAAGATCGAAAAGGGCAAGGACGGCTGGGAGCAGGGCAGGTTCCTCCGGGCGTGCGAACTTTCCGAGTACGACGGCGAGGACAACCCCGAGTGGAAGTTCACCATGTGGGACGAGATCACCAACAAGGCGGTCGTCGTGAACGGCTCCATGGGCTACAGGTGGCCCAAGGACCACCACAGCCACGGCAAGTGGAACCTCCTCCTCCGTGAAGCCAAGACCCAGAAGAACATAAACCCCTCGCTCACGGTCCTCGACCACAAGGAGGACGCGATAGAGGTCAACTTCTACGAGGTCGACAAGCCCGAGAAGTACAAGAGGCAGGTGCCCGTAAGGTACGTGCAGACCAAGGAAGGCAAGGTCGCCGTCACCACGGTATTCGACCTGAAGGTCGCCCAGTGCGGCGTTGCCCGCAAGGGCCTTTCCGGCGACTACTGCAGGAACTACGACGACGAGAGGGGCTTCTCGCCGGCCTGGCAGGAGAGGTACACCGGCATTGGCCGCGACACCATCATCCAGATAGCCAGGGAGTTCGCCTCGAACGCGGAAGTGACCAAGGGCCGCTCGATGATAATCACCGGGTCGAGCTACAACCACTGGTACCACTCGAACCTCCTCTACAGGACCGCGATGGACGCGCTCATGCTCTGCGGCTGCGTCGGAAGGAACGGCGGAGGCCTCCAGCACTACGTCGGCCAGGAGAAACTCGCCCCGTTCGACTCGTGGGGCCAGATAGCCCACTCGCTCGACTGGTACAGGCCGCCGAGGCTCATGAACAACCCGAGCTTCTGGTACATCAATACGACCATGTTCAAGTTCGACGGCGCGATAACGGACTACCACAACGTCCCGGACAAGAACGCCCTCGAGTTCCAGCACACGGTCGACTACAACGTCAGGGCCGTAAGGCTCGGGTGGATGCCCTGCTACCCGCAGTTCAACAAGAGCTCCATAGCGCTCTGCGAGGAGGCCCAGAGGGCCGGCGCCAAGTCCGACGCCGAGATAATCGACTATGTGGTGAAGCAGCTTAAGAGCGGTTCGCCTGAGCTCATGATGCAGACCCGGACGCGCCGGAGAACCGGGCCGAGGTCCGTCCATAGGAGGGCAACGCGCCCGGCTCGTCCGCGCCAGGAGTCTCTTCGCCACGTCCTCGGCACCTAACAACCCGCCATCGCCGAAGAGGTCGCTGCTTCCACGTGAAGGAGATGAAGTACAGGAGTCCCCTGCTCGGGAAGCCTGACCTCCCTCGTCGACCTCAACATGCGTATGAACACCATCTGACGTATCATGACACAGTGCCCTGACGGCGCACTGGCACGAGAAGGAGGACATCAACACCACGGAGCTCCATTCTTTCGTCCACCCGATGGGCGCGGCGGTCCCGCCGAACTGGGAGGCAAAGAGCGACTGGGAGGCCTTCAAGTTCCTCTCGAAGAAGTTCTCCGGGATAGCGAAGAAGCACTTCCAGAAGCCGGTGAAGGACATCGTCATGTCCCCGCTCATGCACGACACCCCGGGCGAGATAGCGCAGCCCGCGCTTGGCGGCGTGAAGGACTGGAAGAAGGGCGAGTGCGAGATAATCCCGGGCAAGACGACCCAGAGCTTCACGATCGTCGAGAGGGACTTCGCCAACGTGGACAAGATGTACACGGCCGTAGGACCTCTCCAGAAGACCAAGTACGGCTTCCACGGCGTCATGCTCGAGGGGAAGGATCTCTACGAGGAGTACCTGAACCAGGAGCATATCGAGAAGAAGGACGTGAACGGCCAGAAGCCCATCCCTCGAGACGGGCCATGAAGCCGCGAACTCTGTCCCTGCCTCTCCGGCACCGAACGGAGGTCCGTTTGCGCGGTGGAGCATAACCACACCGGCCTCACCCAAGAGGACCACCGAGTGCTCGGAAGAAGCGAGGGCGGTCCATCCGGGGCATCAAGCACCTCATACCGGACGAGGTGCCAATGGTCCGCACACGATGGCCAGCGGCAACAGGAACATCCCGGATGACCCATGATGACAAGAAAGTGGCGCAGCCAAGAGTGGCTTACCAGCCCGCTCTGACCGGCGCGACACGAGGCGCGGAAGGCCTACGGTACCTGGACCATCCAGACCGAGCAGCTCGTGCCCTGGAGGACGCTCACGGGACGTCAGCACTTCACCTCGACCACCCGGTCTACCTTGACTTCGGCGAGGCCCCTCAACCGCCGCAGCAGGCTGAACCTGGCCAAGATGAACGAGGAGAAGTCCGAGACCGACGCGCTCCATCTGAACTACATCACCCCGCACAGCAAGTGGGCCATCCACTCGACCCACTACGACAACCTGAGGATGCTCACCCTGTCCAGGGGCGGTAACTCCATCTGGATAAACGACAGGGACGCCGAGAGCGTGGGCACTGGGCGGGACAAACGATCACCGAGCCCAACGACAACGGAGTCTATGTGTCGCGCGGTCGTCAGCGCCAGGATCCCCTGGGCAGCTGCTCGCCTACCATCTACAGGAAAGGACCGTCAACATCCCGAAGGCGGAGCAGAGGAACAAGATCAGGGGCGGATTCCACAACTCGCTCACCAGGCAGAGGCTCAAACCCCAGCTCCTGACCGGCGGTTACGGGCAGTTCTCCTACGGCTTCAACGCGTGGGGCCCGATCGTCGTCATCAGGGACACGACGGTCTTGGTGAGAAAAATGAGAAACCAGGAGGTGAAGTGGTAATATGGATCTCAGAGCGCAGCTTTCAATGAGCTTTCATATGGATAAATGTATCGGCTGCCACACCTGCAGCGTGTCCTGCAAGAACGTCTGGACATCGCGCAGGGGCGCCGAGTACATGTGGTGGAACAACGTCGAGACCAAGCCCGGCGCCGGCTACCCCCTCACCTGGGAAGACCAGGAGAGGTACAGGGGCGGCTGGGAGGTCTCGGGCGGCAACCTGAGGCTTAAGCTCCTCAAGGGGCCCGGCAAGATAAGGACGCTGGCGAACATATTCTTCCAGCCCAACCTGCCGACGATAGACGACTACTACGAGCCGTTCACCTATGACTATCAGCACCTCTTCAACGCGCCGGCCGGCGACGACCAGCCCGTTGCGAGGCCGAAGTCGCTCATCACCGGCGACTTCATGGAAAAGATAATCATGGGCCCGAACTGGGACGACGACATGGGCGGCTCGCCGCTCTACGCGGCGAACGACCCGAACCTCAAGGGGCTGTCGGAGTCGCAGAAGGAGATGCTCACCAAGTTCCACAAGCTCTTCTTCTTCTACCTCCCGAGGATATGCAACCACTGCCTCAACCCCGCTTGCGTGGCCTCCTGCCCGTCGGGCGCCATCTACAAGAGGGGCGAGGACGGCATAGTCCTTATCGACCAGGACACCTGCCGCGCCTGGAGGTTCTGCGTGAGCGCCTGCCCGTACAAGAAGCCCTACTACAACTGGGCCAACGGGAAGAGCGAGAAGTGCATCTTCTGCTATCCGAGGACCGAGACCGGCCAGCCGAACGCCTGCGCGCACGCGTGCACCGGCAGGATCAGGTTCGTGGGCGTGCTCTTCTATGACGCCGACAGGATAGAGGAAGTCGCGAAGACCCCGGACGAGAGGCTCGTGGACGTTGATGAGGGACATAATCCTCGACCCGAGCGACCCGAGGTCATCGAAGAGCGCCAGGAAGCAGGGCATCGACGAGAACTGATAGGCGGCCAGCCCAGAACCTCGCTGGCCTACAACCCTCTTCAAGAAGTGGAGATAGCGTCTGAACCATCCGAGCGTTCAGGACGGTGCCGATGAACTTATTCGCCGCCGCCTCGCTGGTCCTCCTCCACAGCGCGAAGGGCTGACAACGGCGGCCTCTTTGATTATGAATCCGTCGAGTTCTTCTACTCGATGGACAAGATGAGAATACCCGTAAGGTACCTGGCGAACCTCCTCTCAGCCGGCAACGAGCAGCAGGTCATCGAGTCGCTTAAGAAGCAGATGGCCGTAAGGCTCTGGGTGCGCCAGCAGAGGGTCGGAGACGGGCGACAGCGCAGCAGAAGGCGGGCTGGCCCTCTTCCTCGGTGGGTTTCACGCCCGAGGACGCTTCGAGATCTACAAGCTCACCTCGTCAGACCTTCCAGGAGAGGTTCGTGGATACCTGAGACCCACCGCGAGACGCAGACCACGGTCGACCCCAGGACCATGTACGAGAAGAGGGGCGGTCGGCTTCGGCTCCAAGTAGTTGCGAACTCGTATCGAGGCAGTGGTAAAGGGAACGATGGTAAAGGCGAAGCACCTGTATACGCATCTGGCTGGCTGCTTGAGTATCCCGGCGGAGGATATAAAGCCCAGACCGAAGAGCAGCTTAAACGCGCTCGAAGGTCTTGGGGCAGCATCCGAGGCGCTCGAAGAGATGAAGAAGTTCAGAAGCGACCTGGAGCACATCCCGACGACCTGTGTGTACCCACACCTTCGAGCCTCACGAGCGACTTCACGCTGGAGAAGGATACCACATCTATGACGCTTCAGGAGGTCAAGCAGCCCGTCCACCATCAAGAGCATGTACGCGCAGAACGGCTTCCCTCTCGACGATTTTTCGAAGGGCGAACTCCCCGACCACCTGCCGGTCATCCTCTACTTCCTCGGCTTCACGGAGAACGAGGATCTTGTAAAGGACTTCCGGGAGAGTTTCCTCATAAGGGCGATGGAGAAGCTGCAGAAGAACTTCGAGAAGAACAGGAAGAATCTCTACTGGCACCTCATCAATGCCGTCTACAGAATTATAGATAAAGACGTAAAAGGAGGCTAAGAATGGACAACGTCCTATTCGGCGTGATGCCGTACATCCTGTTGATGACGGCTATCGTCGGCGCAATCTGGAGATACAGAACCAATAAGTACTCGTGGTCTTCGCAGTCGTCGCAGTTCCTCGAGAACAAGACCCTCTTCTTCGGGTCGTTCCCCTGGCACTACGGCATAATAGTGGTGCTCCTCGGCCACATAATCGGGTTCTTCATCCCGAAGAGCATCCTGCTCTGGAACGCGGTGCCCTTGAGGCTCTACATACTCGAGCTCACGGCCCTCGCCTTCGGCCTTCTTGCGCTCTTCGGCCTCCTCGCCCTCATCTACAGGAGGCTTACGAACAGCAGGGTAAAGGCCGTGACCTCCGGGTGGGACGTGCTGGTGCTGATCATCCTCCTCATCCAGGTACTCACCGGCGTGGGCACCGCCATCTTCTACAGGTGGGGCTCCAACTGGTTCGCAGCCTCGGCCGTGCCGTATCTCTGGTCGATAATCAAGCTGCAGCCCAACGTTGAGTACATAGCGGGCCTGCCGCTCATCACCAAGGCCCACATATTCAACGCGCTTCTCTTCTTCGCGCTGATTCCGTTCTCGAGGCTCGCGCACTTCGTGGTCATCAACCCCTACAAGTACCTCGTAAGGCCTTACCAGGTCGTAAGGTGGTACAGGAGGGGCGGAGCGACAGTGAACGTGGTGCAGTACAAGTAACAAGGGGCGGGCGGGCAGAGATGCCCGCCCGCTTTTTTAGGCAAATACCGTGCAAGCACTTTTCTGATAATACCTTTTCTGCTTCGGCTTTTTTTTGTTCTGAAATTCGCTAAAGGAGAATCTGCATGTCGAAAATAGCAAGATGGGAGCCGGAAAACGAACAATTCTGGCGAGAAACAGGCAGCAAGATCGGATGGACCACCTGCGGCGTTACGACCTTTTCGCTGATCTTCTCGTTCTGCACCTGGTTCGTCATGAGCGCCGTTGTCGTCAGGCTTCCGAACATAGGCTTCAAGTTTACACCCATGGAGCTCTTCTGGCTCGCGGCCATACCGGGATTCGCGTCCGGTGTATTGAGGCTCATACACTCCTACTTCATCCCGATATTTGGCACAAGGCCGGTCGTAAGCATAGCCACGATCATAAAGATCTTCCCCATGATATGGCTCGGCTTCGCGGTCCAGGACACGAGCACGCCGTGGAGCACCTTCATGATAATAGGGTTCCTTAGCGGCCTCGGCGGCGGCGACTTCTCCTCGTACATGCCCTCGACCAGCATCTTCTTCCCTAAGAGGCTACAGGGCCTCGCGCTGGGCATACAGGCCGGCATAGGCAACTTCGGAGTCAGCATCGTCCAGTTCGTGACACCCTGGATAGTGGGCTTTTCCATTGTCGGTGGCGCGTACGGCGCGCCCCAGCTCTTCACGAAAATTGACGTTATCAAAGACGTGGCCGTCACTAAAAATGATGCTGGTGTCGTCACAGACATAGTCTACAAGAACCCGGCATTTGCCAGCGCGGTTCTCGTCACCAAGGACGATAACGGCCTGGTGAACGACGTGACCGTACAGGAAACCGCCGTAACCAAGAACATGCAGGTGGACCTCAAGAGGAACGATGCGGGTGCGGTGACCGACCTGACCCTCAAGAGGGTCGTAAAGAAGGACATGTGGGTGCAGAACGCGGCGTTCTGGTATGTGCCCGTTCTCATCCTGGCCTTCATCCTGAGCGTCATATTTCTCAAGTCAATTAGCCCGTCGGCCCTCGGGTTCAAGGACGCAAGCATCAGCAAGCAGATGATGAAACAGTTCGAGATACTGAGCACCAAGAACAGGGCGCTCACGCACACCTGGAACTGCACGATAACCTACATAGCTTCATTCGGTTCGTTCTCGGGCTACGCCGCGGCATTCCCCATGATGATCAAGGTCATCTACGGCGGCTTTGACGGAGCGCCGGACCCGCTGAAGTTCGCCTTCTTCGGCCCGCTCATCGGCGGACTTTCCCGCGCTATCACGGGCGGCTTTTTCGACAAGATCGGCGGGAGCAAGGGCATGCACTGGTGCCTTCTCGGCCAGATAGCCGGCTGCCTTGCCCTCATATTCGGCGGCTATCTTACGCCGACCGGGCTTGAGAAGTTCCCTGTGTTCGTCTACATCATGCTCTGGATATTCCTCATGACCGGCATCAATAACGCCGCGACCTTCAGGCAGTACCCGATAGTCTTCGCGTACTCGCCGGCCAAGGGAGCGCAGATGCTCGGCTGGACCGGCGCATGGGCGGCCTTCGGCCCGTTCATCTTCGCCTCGCTCATCGGCATGTCCATAACCAAGACCGGCAGCGCCATCACCTTCTTCGCGGGCGCGGCCATCTTCTACGCGTACGCCTTCATCATCAACTGGTATTACTATACCAGGAAGGGCGCGGAGAGGTACGACTGGGGTACCAAGGGCACCTGGTGGGATACTGCCAAGTCGTCCTGGACCGGCGGGCAATAGCCCGGCCTCCCGGCGTAGTTTGCGCCGGGTAAAAACGGCACCTCGAACATGGGGGAGGGGTTTCCTCCCCCATGTTTTTTTATGCTTTGACAAATTCACGCGGATTCACCTTTTATTTTTTCCATGCCCGGAGCAGGGATGTGGTAAGATAGATTCACAAGCGAGTCGGGGAGGCATAAATGAGTTCTCTGGATATGGCTTTGACTATCGGAGGGATAGCTTACGGTATCGTCCTGATACTGGCGACCTTTATAAACAATAAAATCCTCGAGTCATTCAGGATAGACGTCCTTGTGATGAAAAACCCATCGGAGTCGAGCAGGGGCATAAACCTCGTGGCAGGCCTGGCGCTCATCGGCTATAACATCTACACCATATTCTGGTAAGCCGGTTTTTCTCTCCTCATCAGGAAGGACGCTTGAACGGATTCCGTCCTGCACCCGGTAGACCCCGCATTATTAATTCCCGTATTTCCAGCCAAATCCCGCCCGTTTGACGACCTGAGAACGCTCCGATATAATTCCTTCGGGGTTACTTTACCTATAATTTAAAAAAAACGGAGGCTTTCCCATGAGCAAGCACGACAGGCTGGACCGTTTCGGGGTTATGGTCATCGACAAGAGCGAATACGAGCGCAAACAGGCTTACGTGGTCAAGAACTGCAAATGCCCGGGCTGTCCGACTTATGTCGCGGGCGACGCCGTGCCTGGATACTGTTTCCCGACCATAGGGACGAGCGACGTTATCAAGGCGGAAAAGGATTGCATCTGCGGCACCTGCCCGGTATACAAGGAATACGAGCTCAACCATACTTTTTACTGTACGAGGTGCTCCCAGGTCTGCCAGGGGCTCAAGATAGAGGGCGCGGCAGCCCACGGGAACTGAGCCTGCCCCGGAATATTCTCCTCAGGTCTTGACTCCCTCCCGGCCTCCTGAACCGGAGGCCGGGAGGGAGAAGGGCCGTCCTGCATCACGGGCGTCCATTGCCTGCCGCCTGCCCTGAAATGGCCGCTCTCCCGGCCCCATTGCCCTGATTTTCAGCGATTTCAGCGGATTTTCCGGCATTTAATACCCCTTTTAGTATGGACAAGCCCGCTCGGGTTGTAGTAAGATGTAATACACCCAAAAAACAGGGAAAAAATCAATACTGAGGAGAGTTGGTAAATGGAGATCACCACCCCGGAACAGGCTAATGCAGAAATCAAGAAGTGGCTTGAGGAAAACCATCACGACGTAAAGGAAATAAAAGACGAGAACGCCGTATTCCATTTCGAGATCGACTACCCGCTCGGCTCCATGAAGAAGCAGAGGGTGCTCCAGCCAAAGGAGTTCCCCGGCCTTATTGTGGTGCTGAACGGGGTGAGCATAGCGAACGAGCACATGGAGAAGCTTAAGGCCATGAACCCCAACGACAGGGAAGCCTTTTACGGGGAGATAAGGAAGGACCTCCTCTTCCTCAAGAACAGCTACGACCTCAACATAGACGAGGCCGGTGTGGCGAAGCAGGTTCAGTTCTCCTATGAGTTCTACTACGACGCGCTCAAGAAGACCAAGCTCTACGACGCGCTCCTTCTTAACCACAGGACCCTTCTTTACATCATAACGAAGTTCAACGACGAGTTCGGAATGCCCGTAATGCCCTCGCAGAAAGGCGACGTAGGGCACGCCTGAGCCTGAACGGGGTTCCCCGAGACCCGGAGGTCCGCATGGTACCGCAGATGCTTGAGATAAAATACGAATGCCAGCACAAGTCCTGCTACGTGAACTGCAGGGAGGGCATCATATGCCTTGAAGAGGACCTCTTCAAGGAGCTTTCCGCCGCGTTCCCCGAGGAGGGCATCTTCAGGAGCCCCAGGGGGGCCTGCAGGATGGGCTTTTCGCAGCCGTTCAAGGTCGTAAGGATGCAGAGGCTCGGCGAAGGCCCCATCGAGGACGCCCCCTCGGCGCTTGACCCAACGGACAACCCGCTCCTGATCCTTGTCGAGGAGCACAAGGCCATAAACAGGTGCCTTGAAAAGGTCGAGGAGCACATAAAAAAACGCGACCTGGACGCCCTCTGGGTCTCGACAAAGGAGCTTGAGAACGACCTGGTGCTCCACTCCGGCATCAAGGAGGAGGAGGTCCTCTTCGGCATGAGCAAGGGGCTCCTGCCCTTCGGCGAGACCCTGGTGGACATAATAAAGGAGGAGCACAGGGAGATAATCTCGCTCCTGCATAACTTCAGGGAGGCGCTCGAGATAAACGAGCTTAACGACGGCATCATCGACTCCGTGATAGTGAGCCTCAGGGGGCACATAAGGAAAGAGGACCAGGAGTTCTTCGAGATCGTCGACAAGTGCCTGAACGACGATATACGGCTCCAGATAACCCGGGCCATGCGCGAGGTCGAGAGGAAGTACGTGCGGGAAGAGGCGGGCGCGAGAAAGATGAACCCGAAGAGGGCCGCCATACAGGCCCAGTACGACGAGCAGGTCTCGGTGGTGAGGGAGGCGGGCTGCGA
>JABTVA010000021.1 GCA_015075075.1 Deltaproteobacteria bacterium
CTCCAGGCAGAATATATTTGATTTCGGGTCAGTTGGAGCCCATGAGCGGGATTGAACCGCTGACCTCTTCCTTACCAAGGAAGTGCTCTACCAACTGAGCTACATGGGCGTATTGATTTCGGGTTCCGGTTGCGCTCCGGCGCAGTCGCCGTTATATTTAATTTGGAGCGGGTGATGGGAATCGAACCCACGCATCCAGCTTGGAAGGCTGGAGTTCTACCATTGAACTACACCCGCGCGAAATCCTGATATAATGGTGGAGAGGGGAGGATTCGAACCTCCGAAGGCTGAGCCAGCAGATTTACAGTCTGCCCCCTTTGGCCGCTCGGGAACCTCTCCATGCCAAGCTGTATGAAACTTCCTGTACCGGCTCCGCCACTTCAGGAACGGGTTCAAGCCGCCCGCCCGCTGACCGCAGGGCGGGATACCTTGCTATTCGCTCGCCTGACCCGCCGAGGGCGGGCCGGGTTAGTTCAAAGGTCGAGTTCGACTCCTGGAGAATGGGACCAGGCGAGATGACCAGCCGCTTAATCCTCCGGACATTGCCAGGCCGGTAAAGACCGCCGAATCTCAACTGGAGCTGGCGATGGGATTCGAACCCGCAACCTGCTGATTACAAATCAGCTGCTCTACCGTTGAGCTACGCCAGCGTAAAAACTGGAGAAAGCACAAAACCGGAAAAAAGGCGTACCACGCCTCTCCTGACGGCGAAAACAGAATTTTAATATATAAAACACAACCTCTGCCTTGTCAAGGGCTTTTTTTCCGGCGGGCAAAGAGAAAAAACAGGCCAATCGGAGATGCTGCTGCTTCCGCGCGATAGAGTCGCGCAATCCATAAGTATATCATAACCAGCCGCAAGCGCGCCTATTATTTTACATGCGCCTCGGGAGAGGTGCCTGCATACATCACCCCCCTGTTACAGCCCTAAAAAGCTACTTTTTCGGGCCCTTGCCGGACCAGGCCTGAAGATATGCCTCAATGAACGGGTCAAGAGCGCCGTCGAGCACCGGGTCTATGTTCCCCGTCTCGAAGCCGGTCCTGTGGTCCTTTATGAGCCTGTATGGCTGCATCACGTACGACCTTATCTGGCTTCCCCAGGCGATCTCGCGCTTCTCCTTGGTAAACTCCTGCATCTTCTCTTCCTGCTCCTTCTGCTTAAGCTCGTAGAGCCGGGAGCGGAGAAGCTTCATGGCAACGGCCCTGTTCTTATGCTGGCTCCTCTCGTTCTGGCACTGGACGATTATCCCGGTCGGGATGTGGGTTATCCTCACGGCGGAGTCGGTCTTGTTGACGTGCTGCCCGCCCGCGCCGCTTGCGCGGAAGGTGTCCACCTTCAAATCCGCCTCGTTCACCTCGACCTCGACGTCCTCCTCTATCTCCGGGTACACGAATACCGAGGCGAATGACGTGTGCCTCCTCTTGTTGGCGTCGAAGGGGGACATCCTCACGAGCCTGTGCACCCCGCCCTCTGCCTTCGCGTACCCGTAAGCGTACTCGCCGGAGACGGTGAACGTGACGCTCTTTACCCCCGCCTCGTCGCCCGGCTGGTAGTCGAGCACCTCGGTGGCGTAGCCCCTGGACTCGGCCCACCTGAGATACATCCTTAAGAGGATGGCCGCCCAGTCCTGCGCCTCTGTGCCGCCCGCGCCGGGGTGTATGGAGACGATGGCGTTCGAGCGGTCGTGCTCGCCCGAGAGCATCCTCCGGACCTCGGCCTTCCTTATGGCCTCGCTCGCCTCCTTGAGCTTCTCCCCGGATTCCCTGGCCACGGAGTCGTCATGCGCCTCGTCCGCAAGCTCGAGAAGGACCTCGGCCTCTTCGACCAGGGCGCCTATCCTGCCGATGGCGTCCAGCCCCGAGGTGAGCTGGGCCTTTCTCTTCGTGAGCTTCTGCGCCTCTTCGGGGTCGGCCCACACTGCCGGGTCTGAAAGCCTTGCATCGAGTTCCTTCAGTTCATCAGCCCTGGAAGCCTGGTCAAAGATAGCTCCTTAGCTCGTTATACCTCTCCCGCACTCCATGCAGGTCTTCCTTAAGCTCCTCGAACATTGTTCATTTCCTCCTTCTTAAACTTGTCCCGGCAAAAACACCGGCGATTATCGAGCAGCCCCATGCGAAGAGGTCGCCGTAAGCCGTATAAAATGTCGGCGCGCCCGAGCGCATCCGCACCTCGTCCACGAGGACGGTCCTCTCGAAGAGGCCCGTCGCCTCCCTCACCCTGCCGTTAGGGTCTATGAACCCGCTTATGCCTGTGTTGGCCGAACGGACGAGGAACGACCTGTTCTCCACGGCCCTCAATACCGACATCTGGAAGTGCTGGTGCGGTGCAGACGTATGCCCGAACCACGCGTCGTTTGTGAGGTTGGCGAGCACGGTCGCCCCGGCCCTTACCTGCCCCCTGGCTATCTCGGGGAAAATGGACTCGAAGCAGACGAGCACCCCTATCCCTCCCCCCTCGAACGGTATCGGAATAGGCCCGGGCCCCTCCGTGAAATCGCCGACCCCTGCCGTGAGCTTCCTGACAGGGAGTATACCCCGGAGCGGAACGTATTCGCCGAATGGCACGAGGTGCGACTTGTCGTACCTCCCGACGGTTTCGCCCGCGGCATTGAGGAGAAAGGCGCTGTTAAAGTACTTTACCGAATTCGAGACCGGATTATAAATGTAAGAGGGGGCCCCGGTCAATACGTACGACCCCGTCTTCCTCGCAATCTCCCCGACCGGGCCTTTTTCTATCTGGTCAGGCTCATAGTAGAAGGGGATGGCGGTCTCCGGCCATATGACAAGGCGCGCCAGCCGGTCCGAGGCGAGAGAGGTAAGCCCCCTGTAGATGTCTATCGTGCTCTCCTGGTACCTGCCGTCCCATTTGACCGACTGGTCTATGGCGCCCTGCGCTATCCCGACCTTTATGCCGCTCCACCTACGCACTTCCCCGTCAACCGCCTTCATGCGAATAAAGCCGTATGAGGCGATGGAAAGGACGAGCGCCGCCGCAATGGCAGCCGGAAGCAAGGGCGGCCTCCCTTCCTCTTTACGGAGGAGATGCCCGGCAACAAAAGCCAGGGCCGCGTTCACCGCGACGACCGCGAACGAGACCCCCCATACCCCGGTAGTGTCGGCCACCTGTATGAGCGGCAGATACCCTGCCTGCGTATATCCCGCGAGCACCCAGGGGAAGCCGGTAAAGAGGTGCCCCCTCAGGAATTCGAGCGCGACCCAGGCGGAAGGGAGGACGAGAAGCCTTCCGGTATGGTCGAGCCTGGACGCGAGCGAGAAGACGAATCCGAAGGCGCCCCAGAAAAGGCTCAGGTAGAGGACCAGCAGGAGCATGACCCCGATACTGGCGGCAATCGGCACTCCACCGAAGTTATGCATCGAGTGGGACGACCCAGTACACGCGGGAGCCGAGGTGGAATGCGAAACCGGACGCGAAGGCGAGCTGAAACCCCTCAGCCGCCCCTCTCCTT
Source organism: Deltaproteobacteria bacterium (assembly GCA_015075075.1). GTDB lineage: Bacteria > Desulfobacterota > GWC2-55-46 > GWC2-55-46 > GWC2-55-46 > UBA5799. The sequence goes on from JABTVA010000021.1 coordinate 3,468, forward strand.
CGAGCGCTAAAAAGAGCGGGACGAGCGCGAACCATGCAAGAAAGCCCAGCCCGAAGGGCGGGAACGCGAGCACAAGGGCCGTGCCCGAAACCGCTGCAAGGACGATTTTTTTCATTGTAGCGTCATGAAGAATATCCTGAAGACGAGGAGCGTCAGGCCGAACCCCAGGAGGCCCCCCAGGAATATCTCGAGCTTCGAGTGTATGCCGCCCAGGAGCCTCGAATGGCTCACCATGAAGGCGAGCGCGAAGGCGAGTATCGCGACCGTCGGGTCGAGCGTAAGCACGGTTATGCTGGTGAATATGGAGAACGCGACCGCCGCGTGCCCGCTCGGCATCCCGCCGTGGAGCGGCCTCCCCCTCCGAGTGAGCGCTTTCAGGCACACGACCGATATGAGGACAAGGAGAAGCGATATCACCGCAATGTGAACCGAGAAGGCCCGCGCCTCGCGTATTGCCACGCCAATGGGCTCGTTAAGGTACTTGGAGAATATCGTGTAGACCATGACCGCTACCCCGACCGAGGCTATTAGCACGGCCCCGGCAGCCACGTCCTTGGCGTTCTTGGCGGTCATGTGGTGCTTCTCCTCGACCAGGTTGACTATCTCCTCAATTGCGGTGTTTACCATCTCCGCGAAAAGGAGGAAGAGGACCGCCATGGTGAAGAGGACGAACTCGGTCATCGGGAGATCGAGGAAAAGGCTTATGAAGAGCGCGGCGGCGGCGATGAGGTAATGGTACCTTATGTGCTTCTGGGTCTTGAAGGCGTAGATTACGCCCTCGATGGCGTAGTTCAGGCTCTCGAACCAGTTCTTCGGCCTTGTGACCTCTTTTCTGTCCATTTTATTATTTTAGCCCAATAGGCCGGCAAAATAAAGAAGACCCATGGCCGCCGCCATCATGAGGGAGACGACCGCGGCGGCCTCGAGGCGCTTCAACCCGTGCACGGCCTCGAGGACTATGACGTTCACCGGTATGCCCCATATGCCGATGAATGAACCGACGACCGGAATGGCCTGAGACCAGCTTATGATCGAAGCCAGGGCCGCGGCCCTGTAATAGGACTGGAACGAGGCCTTGCCGCCGAAAAGCCTCGCAACGGCATGGAATACGGATATGAATAGAGAGAAGACCAGGATATTGAGTGCCGGCGCGAGGAAGAGGAAAAAAACGGCCTCCACCGGCGAGCTTGCGCCGCCCTGCAATATCGCCCCTATTGCCACGGCCAGGCCGCCTATTGCCAGGACCAGTATCCCTGGGACAAGGGCCGCCTCGTCAGAACCGGCTTCCCTGGCAGCTTCCTTCCTGAGCTTTACAATCTCTATTGCTTTCAGCAGGTACTTCCTGAAATCCCCCCAGACCTTCATTCCTGTCAATAAAGCCCCTTTTCCCTGAGGAGCCTCATGAGCATCTCCTCGTTCTCCTTCATCTTCCTGGCCTGCCTGCCGCCTTTTACATGGTCGTGGCCCGCAAGGTGCAATATACCATGAACGAGGAGCCTTGCAAGCTCCTCGTCCTCGCTTACCCCGAATTCGGCGGCCTGCGCCCCGGCCCGCTCCATCGATATGGCGATATCTCCGAGTAGCGTTGGGTCTTCCATCGGGAAACTAAGCACGTCGGTGGGCTTGTCCTTGCCCCTGAACCTCCGGTTAAGCTCCCTTATGCCTGCGTCGTCCGTCAAAAGGACCGAAAGCTCGCGGTCCTTATACCCCAAGCCTTCTAAGGCGGTCTCTGCCATCCTTTTTGCCGTCGTCCGCCGCTTTTTTCCCTGCACCAGGACCTTCAATGCCTTTCTCCTTCAAGATGTCGACCGGCTCCGGGTAATCGATCCTCTGGTGGTACATCCCGGCAAAGACCCTGTTGAAGCTCTTCGTTATGGCGTTAAGGTCCTTGAGCGTCAGCTCGCATTCATCCAGCTGCCCGTCGGAGAATATCCTGTTCACTATCTTCTGGGTAAGCCACTGTATCCTGTCCGGGCTTGGGTCCGGCAGGGTCTTGCTCGCGGCCTCGATGGCGTCGGCCAGCATTATGATGCCGGCCTCCTTGGTCTGCGGCCTGGGGCCCGGGTAGCGGTAGTCGCCCTCCTTGACCTCGGAGTCCCCTTCCATGGCCTTTGCCTTCTGGTAGAAATACGTTATGACCGCGCTCCCGTGGTGCTGGCTTATGATGTCGGATATCTCTGCTCCGAGCCTGTACTTCCCGGCAAGCTCCGCCCCTTCCTTCACGTGGCTCGAAAGTATAAGGGCGCTCATGGAGGGGCTGAGCTTGTCGTGCCTGCTCTCGCCCGAAGTGTTCTCTATGAAATACTGTGGCATCCTGATCTTGCCGATGTCGTGGTAATAGGCGGCGACGCGGGCAAGGAGCGGGTTCGCGTTTATCGACTCCGCGGCGGCCTCGGCCAGGGTGCCTATCATGAGGGAGTGATGGTACGTGCCGGGGGCCTTTATGGCGAGCTCCTTAAGGAGCGGGTGCTCCATCCTGGATAGCTCAAGGAGCCTGATGTTAGTCGTGTACTGGAAGACCGCTTCCAGGAGCGGGGCGATGCCGATGGCCAGGACCGAGGCGAGGAGGCCGTTAAGGAGCCCGGTGAATACGAGCTGCACCGGCCCGCCGAACGCTCCGCCCTTCAGGGCCGAGATGCAGAGGAGGACGGCGGCGTTTACTATGCCGAGCACGAAGCCTGCCTTGATGACTATCGACCTGTGGGTGCAGTGCCTTACGCCGGCAGCCCCGGTTATGCCGCCCGCGAAGGCGAAGGCCGCCATCTCGACACCGCCCATGAAAAACCCGGTGATTATCGAGCTTACGGCGGCGAAGACGTAGGCGGTCTCGGAATTGAGGAGAAGCCTTACGAGCATCGGGCCTATGGCGACCGGGACCACGTACCTGTAGGCCGAAGCTGAACCGGGGAGGAGGTCGGTCATTACCAGGGCTACGGTATCGGAGAGGTTTATGATTACGAGCACGCCGGAGAGGACCGTAGCCTGAAGGAGGACGTCCTTGGCCGAGGAGGCGAACTTCCTTATGTTCCATCTGGAGAAGTAGTAGCTTGCGGCAAAGAGGACCGCCGTCAATACGAAAAACCCGACGGCCGGAAGCCCGGACTTCTCCTTCCTTACGGACTCCTCGATAAGGAGGAGCTTCATGAGGTCGCCTTCAGTGAGGACCTGCCCTTCCCGGACGACGGTCTCTCCTTTCCTCACGACCAGCCCGTCCGCCTGTGCCTCGACCGGCGATTTGATATCCGTGCGGGCGACCTCGCCGGCGGCGTATTCATAGCCCCTGAAGGTGAGGTTCGGGAAAAATAGCACCGTGGCCAGGAGGCTCAGGACCAGCATAAGCCCTGTTACCTTGGCCGCGTCCCCGAACCGGCGCGGTTTCTTCTTCGAAGAGACCGGTTCCTGCCTGGACTGCATCAGGCGCCCTCCGCTGCGGCTAATTTCCTTTTCTGCTCCATTTTCTCGAACGCCTTTACGACCTTCTGCACTATGGGGTGCCTTACTACGTCGGTCTCGGAGAAGGTTATGAACTCTATCCTTTCCACGCCCTCAAGTATCTTCTGCACCTCCACGAGCCCCGAGGGCTTGGCAAGGGGCAGGTCTATCTGGGTTATGTCGCCGGTTATCACCGCCTTGGAGCCGAAACCAAGCCTCGTCAGGAACATCTTCATCTGCTCAATCGTGGTATTCTGGGCCTCGTCGAGTATGATGAAGGAATCGTTCAGGGTCCTGCCCCTCATGAAGGCGAGCGGCGCGACCTCTATCGTCCCCCTCTCAAGGAGCTTTTGCGCCCTCTCGTAATCCATCATGTCGTGGAGCGCGTCGTAGAGCGGCCTCAGGTACGGGTCGACCTTGGCCGCAAGGTCGCCTGGCAGGAACCCCAGCTTCTCGCCCGCTTCCACGGCGGGCCTCGTGAGGATTATCCTGTCCACTTCCTTGCTCGTAAGGGCCGCGACGGCCATTGCCATCGCGAGATAGGTCTTGCCTGTTCCGGCAGGCCCGATGCCGAACACGATGTCGTTCTCCCTGATGGCGTCTATGTACCTTTTCTGCGCAACGCTCTTGGGGGCAATGGATTTCTTCCTGTACGAGACGTAGATGGTGTCCATGAAGACGTCGGCCAGCTTCACGTCCCTGTCGCCAAGGACCATCCTCAGGGCGTAGTCCAGGTCGTGCTGGTAGAGTGGATAGCCCCTGGCCAGGAGGTCATAGAGCTCTTTAAGGAGCCTTTCCGCGAGCTCAGCCTTTTCGGGGGTCCCGCTAATCGTCACGAGCGAGCCCCTGCTGTTTATCTCGACCCCGAGCTTTTTCTCGAACCGCCTCAAGCTCTCCCCGCCCTCGCCGAAAAGGCGCACGGCAAGGCTGTTGTCCTCGAAGGCGAACTGCTTTTTTACAGTGTCGTTCTTTTCCAATTCAGTCTCGTTTGTATTTTAATTCAAAACCCCTCCGTAGAGGGGTCGATGCCGGGATTACTCCCATCTTCTCATTAATCAAAAAAATATTAACATAAATCACGCATTTTTGCAATCAAAGCATTCGTAACGCGCCCTGGCCCATGAAGGCAAAAAAAAAGCCCCGCAAGGGGCTTTTCTGTGTCTGTCAAGCGGGGCTAAAGGCTCGCCATCTTCTCCATGAGAACTGGGGCCGGGGCGTGTATGCCGTCGTCCCATGAAAGGGATTCCATGAACTCCCATTTACCCGGCTTTCTCCATATCTCCTGGGCAAGCCTATGGTTGAGGGCGTGGCCAGACCTGTAGGCTACGATGTTGCCTATGAGCGGAGCCCCCACAAGGGCTATATCGCCCATGAGGTCGAGGACCTTGTGCCTGACGAACTCGTCGGGGTACCTGAGCCCGCCCTCGTTCAGTATCTCGGTATCGCTTATTACTATGGCGTTCTCCAGCGAGCCGCCCTTTGCAAGGCCGTTGGCCCTCATCATCTCAACATCCTTGAGGAAGCCGAAGGTGCGCGCACTTCCGAGCTCTTTCCTGAAGACGTCTCTCGAAAAGGGCCTCGAAAACGACTGCTTCGCAAGGAACGGGTGCGCAAAATCTATGGAATAATTTATCGAGAGCCCGGAGCCGTCCGAAGGGAGGAGGAAGATGTATTTATCGTCCTCGATGACCTTTATGGGCTTCTTTACGACCATGTATCGCCGCGGAGACGAAAGATGTACGAGGCCCGCGGACTCTATCATTCCGACGAACCCGGTGGCGCTTCCGTCGAGGATAGGCACTTCCGGACCGTCGAGTTCGACTATAGCGTTATCAACGCCCATGCCATAGAAAGCCGCCATGAGGTGCTCTATGGTGGAGACGGTCGCGCCCCGCGACCCCAGCGTCGTAGCGTATGACGTGGATATCACGTTTGAGGAGACCGCCCTTATGGCAGGAGCGCCCGGGAGGTCGCGCCTGAAAAAGGTTATTCCGGAATCCCCGCAGGAAGGGACTATCCTGGCGTTAACCTCCCTGCCCGTATGTAGCCCGACACCCCTGAACTCTATTATGTTTTTCAAAGTCTGCTGCATCATCATTATCGCAGTATGTAGCAATAAGCATGCCATGAAAGAAACCCTTCTGTTTTCAGGTTTTTTTGTAGTACCAGATGGCGACAGTGTAGTTTTAATGCCAAAAAAGGATAATTTTTCTCCTTTTTGCAACAACTATCGCCTGAAGAAGAGATAGAGCAAGAGGGTCAGGACAAGGCTCACAATAATGGACGTGGCAAGAGGGAAATAGAAGACGAAATTGTCCCTTTTTACATATATGTCTCCAGGCAGCTTTCCAAGATACGGTACCCTCGGGCCGAAAGAAACGAAAAGCCCGATAACAGCTATGATTATCCCTATTATGATTAAGGTCTTGCCGACTCCTGGCATAAAACTGCCTTAACTGTTATGGACTAATCCCCTGGAATCTTGCTGATTTCGCCGGTAAATTCGACCCCTTAACTCCACGTACTTGAGCCCAGGGCTCTTAACCTTTCTCTAAGTATAGGTTCACGCCAGGTGCCTGTCAACAGAAAGAGAAAGGCCGGGCGCAGGCCCTTAATACTCGAAGTGGTTTGCGTCCCAGCCGACCTTTGTCCCGTATTCCTCTTGCCTCACGCCGAACTAGCCGCCCCACCTTCCACTAGAGAGATTCCTATTTCGCCGAGCGGTCTGTAGGCCTCCCGTCCGAAACGTACCTTCGATAAAGAGGTTAAGGTCCACCGCGAGCCTTTCCCTATGGGGCGAGCTCATGGTCCTGCTCTTCCCTGACTTGAGATAGAGCTTCTGTTGCTCCTCTGTCCTGTATGCCTCTCCAAAGGTGAGCTCGAGGCCGTTCGAGTAAGCGAACCTTATAAGCTCGGCCACCCGGGCCGTAAACCGCCGTTGCTTTTCTGAAAGCTCCATAAGACGCGCCTACTTGAGCGTGAGATGCCCCGCGAGATAAACGTAAACGTCCTTGATAATCCAGAGCATGACCGCCCCGCATATCCAGAGAAAGGCCCTTACAGCGTTCCTCTTGGTCCTGAGGAGGTCCTTTACGGCCTCCTGCTCGGAAGGCGTGAAGGCGCAGCCCCCGAAACCCGACGAGAGCTTCTCCGCTATGAGTTCCGCCATCTCCTCCGCAGCCTTCCTCCCCTGAGCGTCCATTGCTATCCCTTTCTCCTTATGCCCCGGAGGACCAGGCCCTCATGGGCGAGTCCCGCTTCGAGGTCAACGGCGAAGTTCTCCATAATGTACCTGGTCCTGTCCACGTTCACAAGCACGGGGTTGCCGCTCCCGTCGAGCTCGGCCCTTGTCCCGCAGCCGGCCTCTATCTCCATAGCGGTGAGCGTGTCTATGTTGAGCCTTGCGTGCGTAAGCCCGTCAGGCACGCCTGAAAACCTGAACATCGGGGCGTTTGTCTCGACTGGAAGGGTGTCTGCGCAGTAGCACGCCTTGATGTTTCCAGCATTGTCGTGGAGCACCTCTGAATACATATCGCCTCCTTAGCCTGCGTGATAGTCCCAGAATACGTAAAAGGTCTCGCCGTTTCCGATCGGCGCGCTTACGAGCACCTCGTGCATATCGGAGACAGTGGAATGGATGTCCGTCTTGAGAATGAGCTGCACATTGTAAACCGAGCCGAGCTTGGTAAGGCTCGGGACATGGGAATATCTGCTGATGCTTATGTAGAAATCGCCCCCGCTCGCGCCTGAAAAGCTGCCTCTCATGAGATTCAGCTTGGCAACGGTCACGACCGAATCGGCGAGCAGGACGCTTTTGCTGTTTATCCCGTCGTGGTCGTGGTCCCTCGCCGGGGTGTAGCTTACGCCCAGCCACTCCCTCAGATGCGCGAGGTTCCGCCTTATCCCCTCCATAAGGGCCGTATCTATGGGGCTGTCGGAGTCGGTCTGCGACTCGGTTATCTCGTTCCAGTCATACGTCGGGTCTGCCATGACAATCTCCTACCAGATATAATATCCGTCCTCGCCGCCCGTTGAGTTTCCGGCCCCGCCAACGAATCCGTATGCCCTCTCTTTTCCCGAGGCTTCCCCGTAATCGTTCTGGCCTGACGCGGCTATGAAGGCGTACCTCCTGTGCATCTTGGTCTCTACGGCCTCGATAGAGACCTTGTGCGTCGAAAAATCCGGCCTTACGCTCGTAAGCATGAGCCGGTTCCTTACCCAGCCGGTCATCCCCATGCCGCAGGCTTCACCGGTAGTGCAGTCCTTGAGGTCAGAGGGTTTTATGAACCGGTTCATGAATGCGATGCTGTTCATGTCTATCTCGAAGCTCGCGGTCGCAACAGGGTCGCGGAACCTGTTAAGGAGCTTTTGGGCTAGCGCCGCCGCATGCGTCTCCCCTTTTCCGCCTGTTATGAGGACCGGGGCGCTCGCGTCGGAATACGGAAGCTCCGAAATGGCCGCTATCACCCGTATGTACCTGTTCCTGTCGGCGTCGAATACCTGGTACTTGCCGTCCTGCGAGAGCCTGACCGGCTCTCCTTGAAGGCCGCCGGGCGCCATCCAGGAAAGGGTCTTTGCCGTGCCGTCGTAAAAGAGGGTCCCCTCTCCCGACCCGTTGCCCTTCGAGACATGATAGACCCTTAAACCGCTTATCCCCTCCGGCTGCGAGAAGGCGAGCGAGCGCATCCACCTGCTCTTTATCACCCTGGTGCTTACCTCAGCCCACTCGGACCGGTCCTGCGATGCCGCATCCACCGCGATTATGGCGGACTCGAAGTTCTCCTCCCTGTCTCCGCCTGACTCGTCATAGTCGTAATAGACCACTATCCGGTTGTAGAAGCTTTCGCGCGAGCCGCTCTTCAGGCTGAAAGAGCCTTCCAGTATGGTCCTGTCCGTCCATTCCTCTACCTCCTGCCAGGGCGCGGGCGGGGCGAAGACCTTGAGCGAGACCTTCTCGCCGTCATGGACTATGAAAGAATTGGTCTCTGATTGCAGCTCGTTCAGGTACTGGTTGGCCTCCTTCGGTTCCGTGAGCACCCTGTCGAAGCTCCATCCGGCAAGCCACATGTCCCTCTCCTGCTCGAAGCCGTCGAGGTCCACAAAAGACGGGTCTATGCCGAGCCGGTTTGCGAGGATATCGGCCATTAGTGTCGACCGGGTTCATCCCCGTGTAATCGATCGCCTGGTCCTGACCTGCCTCGACTGGTATCTTTGCCGACGCGTCCTTCAAGTCGTCCGCGATAACTATGGTAAGCTTGTCGCCCTTTCTGGACCAGTCTATAATCTTCCCAGAGAAAGTCGCGGTATAGTCGGATAAGAGAAACCAGGGGCCAGGAACCTGTCCTTCCGGACAGCGCCTGTTCTTAGATATTTACCCGAAACCATGGGCGTGAAGTTTCTCCGATATGATCGCGGTAAGCTGCCCCTCGTCGAGTACCCGGCCCTGGGGTCGAGCCTGTTCTGAAGGGATGATACCGCCTTGAGGCCGGACAACGCCCGGAGCTCGTCGCTTCCGGCTGCGAACGCGCTCCGTCTGCCAGATGCTCGCCGCCAGCCAGGAATCGGACTGCGGGCGACGCGTTCCTCCGTGGTATCCGAAGCGAATGGTGCCGCCGTCAAGATCGAGCTCCACGACCACGTTCGGGGAATTGACCCCTTTTTCAAGCTCGCGTATGAATCTATTGGTGAGGCTGATCGCCATTTTTCCTCACGGAGTATTATCCTGCACGTTGAAATACCAGTTCGTCCCGTCGAAAACCCCGGTCATCACATCCCCCACGGCCCCGGTAAAGTCAGAGCCGCCATTGCCCTTCAAGCTCGTTCCGGTGAAATCTATGGTCGTATTCGCGTCCCCGAAGATTACCGTTATCTCCTGCCCGGCGTAGCCGCCCGTGAAAGACTCAATGGTCGTGGGGTTCGAGTTATTGGTCTTGAAGGTGTGCCTTTTCGCGCCGAATGCCACTGAGGGGCCGTTGGAGTTGGAGTCAAGATTAGAGATAAACGGATTCCTTGAGCCCGGCGGGCTACGGTATCGTAGGCCGTAAGCTCGACATCCGGAATGTCAAATCCATCTGCGCCCAGTCGATGCTGAACATAGTATGCCTGCCCGCATCATCCCCGACGAACCGGGAGCGAGCGGCCCCGGAGGTCGGTAGTCTTGTTGGCGAAGACTCCTATCGGCATTCCCACAGAGTCAACTGTCAAGGCGACCGATTATGAATCCTGTCCTCGCCGGATTCGAGGGAGGTCAGGCTGACACCGCGAACTGAGCAGTTCTCGATAAGGGTGTTCTCTATTCTTACGTCCCTGTAATTGTCCCGACCCTTATGCCGTATCATGAGCGCTCGCGGCAGACTGCCTTATAGTGAATTCATCGCCGCGATTCCTGAGGTTGTCGAGCAGATACCAACGCCGCTCCATTGTGCCAGGCAGCTGTCGAAAGTTATATGGGTCGTATGGATGGGGTCTGAATCAGCCGAAATCTTGAAACAGGCCTCGCCTTTCTTCCCCGCCCCTGCCGAGCCCATGCGGATATAGACATCCCGCATGGCGATCTGATAGGCGTGGTGGAGATGAAGGCCCACGGCGGCGGCGTTGTAGAAGCCGTATATGGCTACCCGCTCGAACTCCCACTGGGTTATGAACTTGGCATAAATGGCTCCGAGGGCGTCCGTGCTCCCGTTACCGTCGAGCGTAAGGTCCCTGATGGATGAGTAGGGCATCCAGGAGCCGGTCGCCCCGTCCGAGCTGTTTATCAGATAATTTGCCACTCCCGGAGCCATGCGTAGGACGGTATTGTCCTTACCCGAACCCCTGATGTGCCGCCAGCCCCGGACGTTCAGGTTCCTACAAAGCCATGTCCCGGCGGGGATGAAGATGCGCTTTCCGGCGGTTATGCACTCCTGAATCTCTGTGGAGTAATCAACCGAGCCGTCGGTAACGAAGCCGTAGGGGAGGAACTCCCGGAGGTCAAGCTCAGGTGCGCCGGTTATGTTGAATTTATGCGTCCCGTCCTCGTTGTGCTCTATAAGTGCGAGCCTGTTGAGTGTATCGGCCTTTGCGGGGTGCCCGGCCCCCACCATCTCCTCGTTATACATGATGCGATGGTCTTCCATTCAACTCCCTATTCCTTTCTTCCCGTGAGGTGCAGGGTTATGTCCCTGCGTTTACCTCCGTGTTTCAGAGGATTATGGAACCGCGGCTCCGGCCTCATGAGGAAGACCTCCTCCTGGTGGCCGGAGGGCTCCCACATGACGAAGCAGTTCTTAAGTCCGCTCAAAGCCCGCCATTCGGCTATTTTCTCGTAAAGGGCCGGGTCTGCGTCATCGAACCTTAAAGAGATCGACCTTTCTATGTAATGCGAATGCGCCCCTGCGAGAAATCCCCCCTGGCTTATATTGACGCTCGCCTTTGTTTCCTCCTCGTGCGGGTCAAATGAGGAAGTGGCGTAGTCGAGCTCGGTCCCGGTCCCGATGGCGCAGATTGTTATGCAAGGTGCCGCGGTAGCATTCTCGATTGCGAGCCTCCAGAACCTGTATGCCCCGGGGCTCGGGAATTCCTTTACGAAAGTCCTGTCAGAGCCGGGCGTGAAAAGTGTGAAGGCATCCTCATAGACCTCGCCGTTACTCGAGTACTGAAGCGAAACGCGCGCCCCGGTTGTCGAAAGGTTATGCCCGGATATGGCCAGGTAATCGGCCTCTTCCAGGTTTCCCGCGCCCGCGTCATACGTTATGTGATGCGGCCCGGCGGCATCGGCTGCGACCCACATGTTAGTCTCCATCATGTTCGATATGCAGGCCACATCGAAACCGGGAAACGTGGAGCTCGCGCTCAATATCGATCCATCGCTGCCCAGCATGTTCTTCCAGAAGAATTTTATTTTCGCCCAGTCCGCCATCCTGACTCCTTGGCCCTACATGGTCCTCATGCTGAGGGCTATGTTCCTGTCGCCGGCTTCCCTCATGGCAGGGATTACGTTGTCCTCGATTATCTTCTGCCAGTTCTGCTCCGAAAGCGGGTTGTATATCTGAATGGTTATGAACTGGGTCGGCCTTTCGTCCTCGAGTCTCGTCGGCACCGGGTACGCGCCAGGGGAGCCTCCCGAATACTGCGGGTTGGCCCTGCCGCCCGCGCTTATTGAAGAGGTCGCTTTGGGGTGGTGTCTTTATTCGTCACTTTCGCCAGCCCGAGTGCGCGGTGTGCCGCCGCCGCGCCGAGGGCCGGGCCCACCACGGGAATAGGGGCCAGCGCGGCGTATGAGCCCTGCGCCGCCCTGTAGGTCTGTATGAGGGTCTCAGCTATTGCGAAGGCCTTCATGGCCTCGAACATGGCCCTGTGCTTGCTCCCGGTCGCTATGAAAAGGTTCTGCAGCGTATTCGTGAGCATGGAGGCCGCGGTCTGGGCGTACATGAGCCTCGTCGCCCATGACGCCCTTTCCATGTCCTCTATTTGCCTGAGGTGCCCTCCCGTAAGCGCGGCCTCCTCGGACAGGAACTTCTCCTTCTCTTGAATCCGGAGCCGGCCCATGTCCTTGAGCCTCTTCATCCGCTCTTCCTCTCCTGCCGCGAAGCCCTCGCTCAAGGGCTCTATCCGGGGCAGGCCCGCAATGCTCTCCTTAAGGCCTGAGAACGCCCTCTCGACCGCGAGCAGGTCCTTTTCCGCGGATGACGAGAACCTTCTGAACCCTTTTGCGTTAAGCTTTTCAAGCTCCGAGGCTATCTCCTCGACCGCGGTCCTGGTATTTTCCCTGAGGCCGTCAAGCCCCGGAGGGACGTCTCTGGACAGTGAAGCTATTTTTATTTCGCTCTCAGCCATTCCCTTTTCCCTCGCGTGCGGACCTTTCGTTTTCGAATATCTCAACGGCTTCCATGAGCCAGCAGGGCTGGCTTGCAAGCCCTCCGTCGAAGTAGGGCAGCCCCGCGCCTTCAAGACGGAAGACAAGGCCGATTATGCTCTGCGTCTCCTCGTCGAAGTAGCTCAGGGGGCATTCGTAAAGCCTTATGTCCCCGATGCTCAAGACCTTCAGACAGCGCTTTCTCTTGAGCTCCTCCGTGATGGCCGCGGTATATCCGTCCACCGCCCTCGCCTCTTCGGAAAGGCCCCTGAAGTTACAGCAGTTCCTGGCCTCCCTGTCCATCTCTGTGCAGCTATCGCATTGAAAGGGGCTCCCGGCTGCGGTCTTGAAGGCCCAGCGGAAGCCCGCGATCAGTTTTTTCTCTGTCCCTCCGAAAGCCTTGAATTGGACTCCATGGCCCTTATTATCTCGAGCACCAGGTCCGTATCCGCCGTATCGTAGAACTCTCCTGGGTCCGAGACCCTGGTCTCGCCTACATAGTACCCCTGTATGCATTCCACGTTCTCGACGAACTGCTTTCTCTGGACAGAGTGCGTAAGCTCCGCTATCCTTGCCTGGTCCGCGAGCCCCCTTGTCCTGGCCGCGAGGAGGCGAGAGTATTCCTGCACTCTTGAATAAGGGACGAACCTAAGGCTCACTATGCACGGGTCCAGGCTCTCCCTGTTCCCTCCATACTCGGGTATGTAATCAACGACGCTCTCACGGTCGAAACTCACTATGGCCATATCTCTCCTCCCCGGTCGGCTTTAGAAACGACTTTTGCGGTCGGCTGCCCTCAAATTGAAGAAGCCGTGTTCATGAGCATGAGTCCCATCATGTACTTCGCGTCGGTGCCGTCGAAAAGGCCCTCGTACTTGAGCGTTATCATCGGGTCCTTTTCGCGCGAGTATTCAGGCTCCCCGCCGGTCCTGTGGAGCCTGGGGAGGTCTATGATGAGCCCGTGGGTCCCGCCCGAGCCTGCTGTCGTGCCGGTGTCCCAGTGGAAAAAGAGGTTGGTCGTGCCTGCACCGGAGGCCCAGTCCCTGAACTCGGCTATGGAAGAGAACCCGTTCGCCGGGTCCTCCCAGTCTATTGCGAGCTCTACCGAGACCTTGAATTCCCCCATGCGGGTCCTGTCAGGGTAGGCGGCTCCGGAGAGCCTGAGCGCGTCCTCCATCCCGTTCTCCATCTTGATGGAGACCTTGTCGGGCTTTACGGCCGTAGCTCCGGCAGCGGAAAAACCGGTAAAATCAGGCGCGCTCCCGGTCCGGCTTATCGCGCCCGTGCTGATCAAGAGGTTATTGTAGTCGCACCTCAGGTTTTCAGCGGCGAATATCGGGCTCCCCAGCTCAGCCGCGTCAGCGTCCCTTCTCTGTCCGAAGAGCTCGGCCGCGAGCTTAAGCGCCTGCCCGGCCTCCTGCTCGAAGGTGAGGGCCTTTACCCTGCCGCCGACAAACGGCCAGTTCCTGACATTCGCCCCCTCGTTTATATTGAAGTTGAGGGTGAGGGCCTTCTGGCCAAGGAGACTCTCCGAGAAAGGGTCGGCAGCCGGATGCATCATATGGTAATACTGCCCTGTCGAGCCGTTCTGCCCGGAGGCGCTTTTCCCGAAAAAATGCTTAAGGAGTGTCCCGATGATGCCCTTGGCCGGGCTTGTCTCCGTAAAGAACGGCATATCGAGAGAGGCGCTCCATCTTTCGGAAAACCTCTCAACCGCGTGAGGGCCGAGGGCGGACTCCTCGCCTCTCCACTCTTTCCTCTTCCTGTCGTCGAACTCGGACTTTGGCACGACGGGGCTCAATAGCGGCAGGAACCCTACTGTACCGGACTCCTTCATGCCCCTTTCAGCCTCTTCGCCAAGCGCCGCGTATATCAAGTTCCTGGCCATCTCCCCTCCTGACCCTGGTTCAAGTGATTACAAACCGCTTTCAACTAAATCGCAGAGCGCCTCGCTTGGGATGCTAAGTCACCCTGTACCTTACGGACGCCCTCACGCTCACTTCCGGCCTGCCGCTCCTGACGTTGACCTCGGCCCTTTCCATCCTGACCCAGCTGACGCTCTTCGAGTCCGATAGCTCGTTTGTGTTCAATGCGTCAACGGTAAGGGCGCCCCTTATCGCGTGGATTACCTTCTGCTCCTCCCTTATCAAGACCGAAGGCTCCCCCTGAGGCATTGTCACCCTTATAAGGAAGCCCGCCTCGGCATGCACCGGCCCCTGCCCCAGGCCCTGCCCGAACGACTCTCCAGCGTAGAATATCTCTCCAAGGGGCAGAAGGCCGGAAGGTATGCCCTCCTGGCGCTCGAATGACTGTCTGGCGAAGTTGATGCCCAGCGCCCTCAGTATTGCCTCGATATTGTCGGTGATGGCCGCTACGGTCTCGTAACCCGTCATCATCTCCTGCCCGCCTTTAGGATGCTGCTGAGCTTATGGCTCCCCTCCGTCCCTGATATCAGGCCGTCCCCGGTGCGGTCATACTTTAAAGTGACCTCCGAGATGGCCGCGTCCGCCTTTCTCTCGTACTCCTTCCAGAAGTCCCACCAGAGCCCCTTGCTCTCAACGGCAAGACCCTTGCAGGCCTCGGCGACCGAAAGGAGTATGTGCGCCTCCCTCAGGTCATACGGGTCAAGCACGAGATGGGGTCTTCTCCCGAGCCTCGTAAGCCTCTCCTCCAGCTTTTCAAACGCCCTCTGTATCTCCTTGCCGAAAGACCTCGAAAGTATGTAGCTGTCTCCGGATGAGACGGGCTCCGGGAAGGCCTCGACTGTTACTGTCCCGCTTGCGGCGGCAAAGCCCGTGATTTCCCTCCTATCGCCCCTGGCAGGAAGATACGCGGACCCTCCCGTGAAATAACCGTCCCCGTACCTTTTCAACCCGGTGTCGATTATCCCGGTCTCCGACCCGGACTCCGCCACTCCCCTTACGCTCCAATTGGATTCCCTGAGCTGGGGAAGCTCCGCCATGAGGTCCTCGTCCGTGACCACCCTACCGAGCCTCGACCTCACCACGTCGTAAAGGATGTTCGCGTAATGCGTCCGGGCCGCGTGTACGTACTCTATGACGGCCTTGTAGTTGAGGGCCGCAATGGAGTTTTCCTCCTGTCCCAGCTCGTATGACAATAGCCCGTCCGCCGCTATCGTCATGGGGGCTCTCTCAACCAGATGGAGGCCGCCGGGCGTGTAAATGGTTATGAAAGCGGCGTCCGACACTAACTTCCTGTTGCTCTCATATATATATGTCTGGAACTTGTCCGGCGTATTCAGAAGGAACTGCTGCCTCATTTCGTCTCCGCTTTATGGAAAATTATTTCTTCGCCCTGTTATCGGTCACGCTCGCTATTTTCTCCGCCTTCTTCTCCATCTCGCGCACCTCTTTTGTCTCCGGCAGCCGCCCGGTGCGTTCGAGCCTGTCCTTATAGAGCCTTTCCACAAGTCTCTCTACAGCTCGCCTCTCGCTCATAAGGCCTTCAAGCCTCCTCTGCCGGAGCCTCTTCCCGGCCGGTATCCGGGAGCTCTTTCGGCTCCGGAAGGAACCGTCCCCCCGGAAAGCTTACTCCGGCGGCCTTAAGCCCCCTGTGCTCCCTGAGCGCCGACTCCATCCTCTCAAGGAGGCCCTGGTCCCATTTGAGCGGGACCCATCCGTCCCTCCAGTACCTGAGCGCCGCCTCTTTCAGTTCTCTTACCCTGACGGTTTGCATGGACCTTTCGCCACCAGGCCCCTGGATATACTGACCTGTCCACATCCAGAGGTCTTTCGTCTGCTCGCCCTGCCAGGCTATGGAAGCGTAGCCGTTGAAGGCGATGGGCATATATCCCTTCTCTTTCAATGCGCGGGGACTAAGTGCCATGCTGTTCCTTTGAAAGCGCGCGGAGGGGCGCGCGGCCCCTCCGCCTCTTTCTTACTCGTGCTTGCTAATTATCTTCACGCCGCCGCCTGATGCGGTGTTCACGCAGCCGTGGCCGTAGAGAGCGGTCACGACTATCTCGGTTGCGCGAAGCGATGCGTCCCTCTGGAACTCGGTCTTGGCCCCGGTCTTAAGGACATAGGCCAGGCCCGACTGGTTCCCCATGGGCATCATCACCCCGAGCCTGTCCGCGCCCAGGTTTATAGACGCGCAGTTCGTGGACTGCACTATGTCCACGCCGTAAAGCGTGCCGAGCGATCCCACCTCCGCCGCAGGCACCGAGGGGCCGCCCCAGACCGCGCCTGTCGATGCCGCTATCGCGGTCCTCAGGTTGCTGACCTGGTACGGGTGGAGCACCGCGACGAACGGGCCCTTGGCGTTCCCCAGCTCGAGCTTGTAGATGGCCGAGAGGAAATGCGACTCGTCCATGTCAGCGCCCGAGGTCCCTACCGAGCTCGCGAGGCTCGCCGCGCTCGACAGTATGTCCGCGTCTATCTTGTTGGCGAGCGCCTTGCCGAGCTCTTCGGCGAAGGGCTCGAGCCCGCCGAGACCGGCCCCGTTAAGGAGCATGTCGGAAACGGTGATGAGGATGCCCGCCTCGTCCGCGGTGATGAGCGTCGACGTGGTGTTCACCGCCGTATTGCTCATGTCCGTCGCCTCTGTGAGGTCGGCGGCCATGAGGAGCGGCCATTTCGGGAACTCGACGGCGAGCGTGGACTCACCGCTTATGTCCGCCACCCTTACGAGCGGCGGCATAACCGCCTCGGCGTATGCCGCGTCTATCACGAGCCTCGATACTATCTCTGCGGCCACCAGCTCTCCAGCGGACCCGGCGGCAGTCGTCACTTCATTTGCCATTCAGCTCTTCCTCCTTTGATGCCGCGGCCGTCAGACGGCCGCGGTGTTGAACTTCCTTCTCCTGGCCTCCAGGAAGGGGTTTTTCACGTCCCTGAACCTGTAGGTCTGCCCGGCAGAGCCTTGAACGCTCAATCCTTCCCTGAGGAGCCTGTCGAGCTCCTCCCTGGGCATGGTGCGCCAGGAGGCAGGGTCCGAGAGGTTATGCCGGACCGATCCGGCGCCGAACCTTGCGCCTTGAGAACCGGCCCCGGTACCGGCGGAAGCCCTCAGGTGGTGCGGCCTTTCGCCGAGCCAGTCCGCGACGAACTCGTCGAGCGTCACCGGCTGGCCGGCCGTATTTATGCGCACGGCCCCGGAGTCGCCTATCACCTTCATGCTCCCGTCCTCTTCCATCCTCACCCGGTGTTTTACGAGCTCGGAGACCTCCTCGGCGTCGACCACGTTGTGCCTGGATATGGCCCTCAAAAGCGCGGCCGACTTCCTCTCGTCCCTGAGCCTCTCGACCTCGCCCTTGAGCCTCTCCACCTCTTCGCTCCCGCCCTTTCCCTTATGTGCCTTAGCGTAGGCCTTCCTGTACGCCTCGTCTATGAGCTCCTGCACCTTTGCCTGCTGCTCAGGGAGGAACATCACCTTCCGGGCTTCCTCGCTGCCGCTATGGCCGTCGCCTTCGACCGTTTTAAGTTCGTCAACCATGCCCCTGCCTCCTTTGATCCCCCTTTTTTACAAACCGCGCCCCGGGGTGTCTGGGCGGCCCGGCGCCGCGCAGGCTTTATCCCTTGACCGGCGTGCCGCCTTTTTCTATCTCCTCGTATATCCTCGCCATCACGTCTTCGCCTGCCTTTGGGAGGACCGAATGCGCTATCCTCTTCTGAAGCTCCCTCATGAAGGTCTCCGAGCCTACGAGCGCGGTCTGCGCCTTCAGGGCGTTCTGAAGCTCCCTGTCCAGGTCCCTTACCGAGAAATCGTCCGGGTAGTCTATATGCCCGTCGAACTTCCTTCCCTCCCACTTGGCCCAGAGATCGAGGACCCTGGTCTCCGCCTGCTCGATGTTGTCGGCCTTTTCGCTCAAGGTGGAATAAAGCTGCTGGTACTCGAGCTCAAGCGCCACCCCCGAGCGGACGCTCCCGTAGTCCTCGGCGGACTTCACCCCGCCGAGCTTCGCTATCCTGTATATCTCTTCAATGTCGTGCCTCACCCACTCCCGTATCTCTGAAAGGGACGAGTGCGGGGCCTCGAGCCAGTACGGCCTTGAGTTCGGCTCAGACGGGTCGAACTGGAGAATGTTTCTTGGGCCGAGCTCCCTTTCGCCCGATTCCCCGCGCGAGTACCGGACGGCCAGCATCAGGAAGGCCGTGTTCTCGATTATCTCCCTCGCGTCGCTGCAGAGGTAGTATATGTTCCTGTTTATATCGGCTATGTCCTGGATGTCGGAAACGCCTGTCATACGCGTCCCGGACTGCTTGTTATAGAGGTTCACGAGCGGCACCTCGCCGAGCCCGTGCCAGCCCGCGTCCAGGAGCGCTGCCTCGCCATCCGCGGCCTGCCAGAGCTCCCAGCCCTCCCTGTTCCATATCCTGTAGGTATCCGGGGCCTCTTTGCTCTTGACGCTGTCGAGTACTGGCCTCCCTGAATAGGGGAGCCTTATGAAAGACCAGTCAAGGAGGTTTTCCGGGGTAACGAGAGCGAGATAGGGCCTTATGCCGAAGTCCTCGGCCTCGGCCCTGGTGACCGCGAGCGTCTGCGATTTATCCACTACTATCGATACCCTTCCGTAAACGCTCGCGAACCGCTGCGCCTCTCTCATGAACGACTTGAAATTATTTCCCTCGAGGTCGGCATCGGCAAGGAACATGTGGAAGAGCCTGTCCCCGGCGAGCGACCCGAAGTCGCGGAGCGCGTCCTTCCTGAAAAGGTGGGAGACGAAGATGTCGATTATCGGGCCGCAGTAGTTATAGTAGTAGCTCGTCTCCTTCCGCCGGGCGTAGTTAGCCGCGCTCTCGAATGGGTGCTGCAGGAGGTAGTCGCCCGTCTTGTACATCCTGCCGCCGAAGTAGGAACGGACGTAGAAGAGCCATTCGTCTATGTGGCCTGCGTAAAGCGGATGCGTCCTTTCAAGCTCCTCATGGGTCATTCGCTCCCCTCCCTTGATTTCCTCGGTACAGATCCTGCTTCGCTATTTATAGAACCTTTTCATCGGGTCCGGCCTGTTGAGCCTAAGCGGGAACTCGTGCTCGATGAAGTACCCGAGCGCGTCCGACGCGTGGGTCCGCTCCGGGTCGGACTTGTCTATCTCCATGCCTCCCGAGCGCCATTCGACCGTCTCGAAGTCCTTTTTCAGGTGAGCGCACCTCGGGTGCAGAAATAGTCTCACCTCTCCATTTGAGCTCTCGAGCATCGCGTTCACGGCGTTCACCCGGTCCCGCACCGCCGGGTTTGATCTCTTTACCCTTTGCGTCCTTAGGCCCATCCCGTCGAGTATGGCGTAATCGCTCATGCCTGCCGTGGACCTGCTCATCCCGGCGGCGTCCCCGTATACGACGAGCCCTGCCTTGTGTCCTCCGTATTTCGCGAGGAGCGCCCTTCCCATTTCTGCCGTATTCGTGTTCCTCAGGGCAATCTCGTCCAGCACCCGGACCGACCTGCCGTCGGTCTGCGCGACTTCCCACACGCAGAGGTCCACGTTGAAATCGCAGCATACCGCAAGCTTCAAGTTCTCATTTACCGACAAATCCGTATCCTGATGCCTGCCCGGGTAGTAAGCGTAATACGCCCGGCCTGACGAGCCCTCGAAGCTCGCCTCGTACTCCTGCCTGAACGTCTTTGCGTCAAGGACCCTCCTTGCCGCCTCTACCTCCTCGTGCGGCAGTATCTCCGAGGACGGCCATGTGTAGAGGCCCCAGTCCTGGTCGCTTCCGCTCGCGGCATAGTCCGCGACCTCCTTATAGTGGTTAAGCCCTTCCGGCACGCCTATGAACCAGCACCACCCTTTTCTGTCGGAGAGGGCCGGCCTTATGTGCTCGGTCCAGGCGGTCTCCCTCATGTTGGCGAACTCGTCGAGCACCCCGCCGTCCCACGGCACTCCCTCGACCCTTTCGGGCTTATCGACCCCGACGACCCAGAGCTCGCTTCCGAAAACGGTCTTTATGCAAAGGTCCGTCTCGTAAACCCTTTTGGTCCATACGCGCGGCATGAGCTCCTTCAGGTCCTTCCAGAATATCCTTTTAGCCTGCTCCCTCGTCGGGGCCGCCGCGAAATACTTCGGGTCGGCCCAGTTCTTTTTTTCGCTCAGGCTTATGACGAGCTTCCTTTTCGCGAGCTCGGTCTTCCCGCTCCTTCTTCCCGCCGGGACGACCGCGAACCTCTTATTCTCGTTCCAGAGTCTCATCTGCTCCGGATGGGGCCGTAGCCTCAGCCATCTCGGCGGCAAGCGCATCGCAGTGCTCCAACTCTTTTCTCCCGCTCCCGAGCCCCAGCGCAAGCTCCTCCTCCTTCCGGTAGTCAGAAAGGACCTCCAGGGCGGTCTTCGCGACCTTGAGCTCCTCGAGCCCCAGCTTGAGGTCAGCGTTCTCAAGCCCTTTTACGAGCCTCCTTCTCACCCCGTTAAGGAGCGTCCTGTGGTCTGCCGCGGCGCCAACCCCGGCATCCGGGTCGGCGGCGCTCTCTTTTGGCTCCTTTATGCTCCAATTCTCTTTCCTTGCCTTTCTGCGGACGGTCTCGGCGCTGCACCCGTGCCTTTTTGCGAGCTCAGGCGCGCCCGTCCCGCCCTGGTAGCCCCTCTTTACAGCCTTCCAGTCTATTTTCACCAATCAACCCCGTGCCGCTTTCTTCATATCTCATCAAGGCCCTCGTGCTCCTTGCAGCTCCTTATCGGATACAGGCTCACGAAGACCTTGTTGCATTCCATGCATGCCTCCGGCTCCCTCAGGAGGACCCTTGACTTTCCCCGCCTGTAATAGCCGGGCGATTTCTTTTCCGCGCTGGCCCCGGACCCCATACGCCACCTCCCGCTCCCTTGATGCCATATGGTGTTATGCTTCTACCCGGCCAGGGCTAACCCCCGGTAGGTCCGCAGGAAAAGCTGAAAAGTTATTCTGTCCAGACGAAAAAAAAGGCCAGGCTGAATGCCTGGCCTTTTTCCACCTCGCGCTTTTTAATCTTCTATTTTCCGTCTTTCATGTTGATATCGTTGACAGTCCAGTCTTGAAAACTGTCCTCGTAGGGGTTCCACGGCCTGTTCAGCAGCTCTTCTACACCGTCCCTGTAACCGTAAATGCGCATGCTGTCGAGTATGTCGCCGAGCGGCTGGTACTGCTTGATTATCTTGAAGTCCACAAGGCTCACCGGCGGCTCTTCTTTGGGCTTGTCCGTGGCCTCAACCGGCTTTCTCCTTCTCCTCCTGTGTCCTTGAAGCCGCGATTTTCTCCTCTGCCCTGTAGAGTATCTCATACGCCCTCCCGAGTGAGATTCTGTGGCTCTCAGCGACGACCTTCATGTGCGTCTTCCAGTAATGGTACTCGGTGAATACGGCCCTTTCCCTTGCGCTCAGGCCGGATAGCGGCCAGAGCAAATCCCTTATCTCCACCCCCGAATGCCTTAGCCCCTCGTAAAAAACCTCCGGATCGCAATATTTCCTCATCACTTCGCCCCCTCCCCCCCCCTTTCGCATTTTCAGTGCATAATACGAACACACAGGGCCTGAAAAAAGCTCCTCTCTGCCTCAGGCGCTTGAGGCCCGAAGCGGAGAGAAGCTATAGCACGGTCAAATGTAGGGTGCGAAAATTATACTTTCCGGGCCGGATACTGTCAAGCCATTACGGGCCGGACAGCCTGTCAACTGTACTTGTGTGCATATTCTCAGACATTAAACCTGAAATGCATCAGGTCTCCGTCCTTCACGACATATTCCTTTCCTTCAATCCTCAGGACGCCCTTATCCCTGCACGCCGCTTCCGAGCCGTATTTGATGAAGTCCTCGTAGGAGATCACCTCGGCCTTTATGAAACCCCGCTCGAAATCGCTGTGTATCACGCCCGCTGCCGCAGGCGCCTTTGAGCCTTCCTCGACGGTCCACGCCCTGACCTCCTTCTTGCCTGCCGTGAAGAAGGTGATGAGGCCCAGGAGCCTGTACGCTGCCGCGGCAAGCCTGTCAAGGCCGGATTCCGAGAGGCCCAGCCCTGAAAGGAACCCGGCCCTCTCCTCCTCCGAAAGCTCCGCGATCTCGGATTCTATCTTCCCGCATATGATGGCGAAGCCCGCGCCCTCGGCCTCGGCGACCTCCCTTACCCTCGCGGCTGCCCGGGAGGCGCCGGAAAGGTCGTCCTCGCCGACGTTCGCCACATATACTACGGGCTTGGCCGTAAGTAGGTTCAGGTCCTTCACGAGCAGTGCGGTCTCCCTTGTCAGCACGCTCCGCGCGGGCCTGCCCGCGTCGAACGCCTTCTTAAGCTCCTGGTATATCGGCAGAGCCTCTGTGACGGCCTTGTCTCCGCTCTTTGCGAGCTTCGAGGCCCTATCGAGCCTCCTTTCGACGGAATCCATGTCTGCGAGTATCAGCTCCGTATTTATCGTCTCGATATCGCCGTTGGGGTCCACCTTGCCGTCCACGTGGACGACCTGCTCGTCCTCGAAGCACCTCACGACGTGGGCGACCATGTCAACGCTCCTGATGTTCCCGAGGAACTGGTTCCCGAGCCCCTCCCCCTTGCTCGCGCCCCTCACTATCCCTGCTATGTCCACGAACTCCACCGCGGTCGGGAGCGTCCTCTCCGGCTTGACGAGGTCCGCTATCCTGTATATCCTCTCGTCGCGGAGCGGCACCATCCCTATGTTGGGGTTTATGGTGCAGAACGGATAATTCGACGCCTCCGCGCCCGCGGCGGTCATCGCGTTGAATATGGTGGATTTCCCCACGTTCGGAAGCCCTACTATCCCGCAGTTGAAGCCCATTTGAACCTGCTCTCCTTTTGTGTTCTTTAATAGCTTTCTGAAAAACTCCGTTTCTATTC
>JABTVA010000022.1 GCA_015075075.1 Deltaproteobacteria bacterium
AAATGAGGAATGAGGCGTGCTCTCCTTGTACGCCGCAATGACGAATTTTGAAGACGACGCAGCAGATTGGGTTTTTTAAGCAGCCTGCTAAAGAGGGTGTAGATGGGGAGAAAGTGGTACGTAGTCCATACCTATTCCGGGTATGAGAACAAGGTAAAGGCCGCGCTTGAGGAGAAGATAAAGACCTCGGGCAAGGAAGAGCTTTTCGGAGAGGTGCTCGTCCCATCCGAAAAGGTAGTGGACATGGTAAAGGGCCAGAAAAGGACCACTTCGCGCAAGTTCTTCCCCGGCTACATCCTCATCAACATGGAGCTTAACGACGAGACCTGGCATCTCGTCAAGGGCATTCCCAAGGTGACCGGGTTCGTGGGCGGGCAGGAGACGCCTCCGACCATTTCCGAAGAGGAGGTCCACAAGATTACCCGCCAGATGGAAGAGGGCGCCGTAAAGCCGAAGCCCAAGGTGAGCTTCGAGAGGGGCGAGAACGTGCGGGTCATCGACGGCCCGTTCACCAACTTCACGGGCGTCGTGGAGGAAGTGAAGCCCGATAAGGGGAAGCTCCGCGTTCTGGTGAGCATATTCGGCAGGGCCACCCCTGTCGAGCTGGATTTCGTACAGGTCGAGAAGTCCTGAACCCGGGGAAAATGGTTTCAACCACACCGGCTGGAAGACGCGGTGATGACGTGACCGGAGGCCTGAAAAGCCGATTGCACGGTCCGGAATAGCGAGAGGAAGAGATGGCAAAAAAGGTAACAGGACAGGTAAAGCTCCAGATACCTGCCGGCAAGGCGAACCCTTCGCCCCCGGTCGGCCCGGCGCTCGGCCAGCACGGCGTCAACATAATGGAGTTCTGCAAGACGTTCAACGCCAGGACCCAGGCCCAGGACGGGATGATCATACCGGTGGTCATAACCGTATATTCCGACAGGTCGTTCTCGTTCATAACCAAGACCCCCCCGGCTTCCGTGCTGCTTCTGAAGGCCGCAGGCGTCGAGAAGGGCTCGAAGGAGCCCAACAAGACGAAGGTGGCCAAGGTAACGAAGAAGCAGGTAGAGGACATAGCCAAGCTCAAGATGCCGGACCTGACGGCAGGGAGCCTCGAAGCGGCGATAAAGACCGTCGAGGGCACCGCGCGGAGCATGGGCATCACGGTGGAGGGTTAGAGCGATGGGAAAGAGATACGAGGCAGCCAAGGCAAAGGTAGATGCCGACAAGGCTTACGAGATAGAAGAGGGTTTCAAGCTGGTCCCCGAGACCATATGCGCCAAGTTCGACGAGACGGTCGAGGTCTCGGGCAGGCTCGGGGTCGACCCCAAGCACCCTGACCAGATGGTGAGGGGCACGGTCGTCCTCCCGCACGGCATAGGCAAGACCGTCCGCGTGCTGGTCTTCGCCAAGGGCGAGAAGGCCGTGGAGGCCCAGGAGGCCGGGGCCGACTTCGTCGGCGCGGAAGAGCTCATGGAGAAGGTATCCAAGGGCTGGCTGGACTTCGACGCGATCGTGGCGACCCCGGACATAATGGGCGCGGTCGGAAAACTCGGGAAGGTACTGGGCCCCAGGGGGCTCATGCCGAACCCCAAGCTCGGCACCGTTACCTTCGAGGTCAGGAAGGCGGTTTCCGACCTCAAGGCCGGAAAGGTCGAGTTCAGGGTGGACAAGGCCGGGAACATACACGTGCCGGTCGGGAAGGCTTCCTTCGGCGCCGTTAAGCTCAAGGAGAACTTCCTCGCGCTCATGGAGGCCATCGTAAAGGCCAAGCCCGCGGCGAGCAAGGGCACTTATCTGAGGAGCCTTTTCCTCTCCACGACCATGGGCCCGAGCATCAGGCTCAACCCGATCGAGGTAAGGAACCTCTTCAAGTAGCTTTGACTTAAGCACCAGGCGGACCGGGGCGTTCAGCCCCGGGCGTTTTTGTTACTCAAGGGAATCTCGAAAAATTAGAGATTTTTCCTGCAATCAAGGAAAGGCGGGAATAAAAAGCGGAGCATATATTCGAATATGTGAGCATTTTTTCCAGCAGCACAAACCGAGAAAAAATCAATTAAAATTCCACCAAATAGCGGTCAAAGACAGTAGGGGCTTAGGCTTAAAAATCCTACCGAGGCCATAGGCGCGGAATCGCGGGCCCGATCATGGGGTCCCGCGGTGCGAGGGAGAGGTATTCCTTCGCGCCGGTTTTATTTTTTGCCTTGTGACTCTTCTGTCTTTTGATCGCAAAAAAGACAGAAAGGAGGAGAGAGTTGGACAGGACTGAGAAGACGAGGATCATTGAAGAAGTCCAGGAGAGCTTCAGGAAGGCGAACGCGACCTTCATAGCCGAGTACCAGGGCATAAAGGCTTTGGAGATGAACGAGTTCAGGAAGGCCCTGAGGGACGCCTCGATGGAGTTCAGGGTTGTAAGGAACACGCTCGCCAGGCGCGCCGTCAAGGGCACCCAGATAGAGGGCATGGCGGCGGACCTCAAGGGGCCGACTGCGATCGCGTTCAGCTACAATGACCCGGCAGCGGCGGCCAAGGCGCTCGTGGAGTTCACCAAGAACCAGCCGAAGCTCAAGCTGAAGACAGGCACCCTCGGCGCCAGGGTCCTCAGCATCGCGGACATAAAGGGCCTCTCGGAGCTCCCGTCGAGGGAAGTGCTCCTCGCGAAGATGCTCGGTTCCATGAAGTCCCCGGTCACCGGGATAGCCGTGGTCCTGAGCGCGGTTCCGAAAAAGCTCCTTTACGCGCTCAATGCCGTGAAGGAGAAGAAGGCCGCCGAGGCGGGAGCGGCTTAACCTTTAACAAGCTTACAAAAAATTATAGAATAACCTGTTTGAGGAGGGATTTACGATGGCCGACCTGAAGAGAGAAGACGTTATAAAGTACATCGAGAACATGACCGTTCTCGAGCTTTCCGAGCTCGTAAAGGAGCTCGAGGAGAAGTTCGGCGTTTCCGCCGCCGCGCCCGTTGCCGTTGCGGCCGCCGCGCCCGCAGCCGGCGCCGCGCCCGCAGCCGCCGAGAAGACCGAGTTCAACGTGGTCCTTAAGGACGCCGGGGCCGAGAAGATAAAGGTCATCAAGGAAGTAAGGGCCATCACCGGCCTCGGCCTCAAGGAGGCGAAGGACCTGGTCGAGGGCGCGCCCAAGACCCTGAAGGAAGGCGTCTCCAAGGACGAGGCGGAGAAGAT
Source organism: Deltaproteobacteria bacterium (assembly GCA_015075075.1). GTDB lineage: Bacteria > Desulfobacterota > GWC2-55-46 > GWC2-55-46 > GWC2-55-46 > UBA5799. The sequence continues at coordinate 3,168 of JABTVA010000022.1, forward strand.
AAAGAAGCAGGTCGAGAGCGCCGGCGCCAAGGTGTCGGTCGAGTAGTAAACGCTTAAGTTTCTTAAAGCAGTACGCCACTAAAGGCGCCTGGAAGGCGCCCCCGCGGCCCGGAAGGGCCGCAGCCAATCTGATGGGCCGTCCGCCGGAAAGTTCCGGCGGACGGCTTTCATCCCACAGGATTCCAAAAAGGAGTTGCTAAAATATGGCTTCCTCTAAACATATATCCGCACAGGTCTTGAGGAAGGACTATTCCCGCATAGGGAAGGTAGTGAGCATGCCGAACCTCATCGAGGTTCAGAAGAAGTCCTTCGTCTATTTCCTCCAGACAGAGGCGAAGCCCGACGACAGGAAGGACGTCGGCCTGCAGGCCGTTTTCAAGGGCGCCTTCCCGATAAAGGATTTCAGCGGCAACGCATCGCTCGAGTTCGTGAAGTACTCGCTCCTCGACCCGAAGTACACGGTCGACGAGTGCCACCAGAAGGGCATGACCTACGCCGCCCCCATAAAGGTGCTGGTCCGCCTCATCATGTGGGACAAGGACGCGGAGACCGGGGCGCAGTCCATCAGGGACATAAAGGAGCAGGAGGTATATTTCGGCGAGATCCCGCTCATGACCGAAAACGGGAGCTTTATTATTAACGGCACGGAGCGGGTCATCGTAAGCCAGCTCCACAGGTCTCCCGGCGTGTTTTTCGAGTTCGAGAAGCCCAAGGGCTTCACCGGCAAGGTGCTCTTCACCGCCAGGGTAATCCCCTACCACGGCAGCTGGCTCGATTTCGAGTTCGACCAGAAGGACTGGCTCTACGTCCGCATAGACAAGCGGAGGAAGATGCCGGCCACAATACTTTTGAAGGCCCTCGGGTATTCGATCGAGGAGATGCTCAATTATTTCTACCCGAGCGAGGAGATAGTCCTAGAGAACAAGAAGATAATGAAGAGCGTCGAGCCCGACTTCCTCGTCGGCCAGAAGGTGAGCAGGGACATAAAAGACCCGGCCACCGGCGAGGTCATAGTCAAGAAGGACAGGAAGTTCACGAGGCTCGTCCTTAAGAAGCTCGTGGCCGCGGGCGTAAAGTACATACCAGTAGAGGTCGAGGACATAGTTGGCCGCATAGCCTCGACCGACATAGTGGACCCCAACACCGGCGAGGTCATACTCGAGTGCAACCAGGTGCTCTCCAGGGACAAGCTCGACGAGATATCGAGAAGGGGCATAACCTCCTTCAGGCTCCTCCTCATCGAGGTCATGGGGAACTTCTTCAGGGAAACGCTCCTTAACGACAGGATCGGCGGCGAGGATACGAGGCCGGTCCTCGAGTACAGGAAGGAGAACCCTGACGACCCGGTCACCAACATGACCCTCAACGCGAGGATAGAGATATACAAGAGGTTGAAGCCCGGCGACCTGCCGACCGTGGCGACCGCGAACGCCTTTTTCCACGACCTCTTCTTCAACCACGAGAGGTACGACCTCTCAAAGGTGGGCAGGCTCAAGCTCAACAGGAAGCTCGGCTTCGACGTGGACCTCGACATCACCACCCTCCGGAAGGAGGACATACTCGAGGTCGTCCGCTACCTCATACTCTTGAGGAACGGCCAGGGCATGGTCGACGATATAGACCACCTCGGGAACAGGAGGGTGCGCTCGGTCGGCGAGCTCCTTGAGAACCAGTACAGGATAGGGCTCTTGAGGATGGAGAGGGCCGTCAAGGAGAGGATGAGCCTCGGCGAGCTCGAAACGCTAATGCCGCACGACCTCATAAACCCCAAGCCCGTCTCCGCGGTCATAAAGGAGTTCTTCGGCTCATCGCAGCTTTCGCAGTTCATGGACCAGACGAACCCGCTTTCAGAGGTCACCCACAAGAGGAGGCTATCGGCCCTCGGGCCCGGGGGGCTCACGAGGGAAAGGGCGGGCTTCGAGGTCAGGGACGTTCACGCCACCCACTACGGCCGCATATGCCCCATCGAGACGCCAGAGGGCCCGAACATCGGCCTCATAGTCTCGCTTTCGACCTACGCGCGCGTAAACGACTTCGGCTTCATCGAGACCCCGTACAGGGAAGTGAGGGACGGCAAGGTCACGAACAGGATAACCTACCTCTCCGCGCTCGACGAGGAGAACCACGTTATCGCGCAGGCGAACGCGCCCATAGACAAGGACGGCAGGTTCGAGAGCGAGTTCGTCTCGGCCAGGAAGGGCGGCGAGTTCATAATGGCGCGTCCAGAGGACATAACCCTCATGGACGTCTCGCCCAACCAGCTCGTCTCGGTCGCCGCGGCCCTCATACCCTTCCTCGAAAACGACGATGCGAACAGGGCGCTCATGGGCTCGAACATGCAGAGGCAGGCGGTGCCGCTCATACAGACCGAGAGCCCGCTCGTAGGCACCGGCATGGAGGCGGTCGTCGCCAAGGACTCCGGGGTCACGGTGCTCGCAAAGAGCCCCGGCGTCGTCGAGAGCGTCGACGGCTCGAGGATAGTGGTAAGGAACAACGCAGGCGGAGTCGACATATACAACCTCACCAAGTTCAGGAGGTCGAACCAGAACACCTGCCTTAACCAGAAGCCCGTGGTCTTCAAGGGCGACGTTATCGAGGAAGGCAGGGTCATAGCCGACGGCCCCTCGACCGACAAGGGCGAGCTCGCGCTCGGCAAGAACGTCATCGTCGCCTTCATGCCCTGGGGCGGGTACAATTTTGAGGACTCGATACTGCTTTCCGAGAGGCTGCTGCGCGACGACGTCTTCACCTCGGTCCACATCGAGGAGTTCGAGATCGTGGCCAGGGACATAAAGCTCGGGAAAGAGGAGATTACGAGGGACATCCCCAACGTCGGCGAGGACGCGCTCCGCAACCTCGACGAGAGCGGGATCATCCGTATCGGCGCCGAGGTGATGCCCGGCGACATACTCGTGGGCAAGGTCACACCCAAGGGAGAAACGCAGCTTTCGCCCGAGGAGAAGCTCCTTCGCGCGATATTCGGCGAAAAGGCCGAGGACGTGAAGGACACGTCGCTCCGCGTGCCGCCGGGAATAGAAGGCGTCATCATCGACGCGAAGGTCTTCTCCCGGAAGGGGGCCGAGAAGGACGAGAGGAGCAAGTCCATCGAGGACAGGGAGGTCTCCAGGCTCGCAAAGGACCGCGAGGACGAGATAGGCATCGTAAAGGAGTCCATATACTCGAGGGTAAGGAAGCTCCTCCTTAACAAGAAATCCCAGGTCCGGATAGCCGACAGGAAGGGCAATACGCTCCTGAGCAAGGGCAAGCCCATCACGGACGAGATACTGGACACCATACCCCAGTCGAGGTGGCATGAGATAATTCCTGCCGACGAGAAGGCCGAGTCCGAGGTTTCGGACCTCCTCGCGTCCCTTAACGAGCAGATTGACCTCATAAAGGCCGTCTTCGACAGCGGATAAACAGATTGAAGAGGGAGACGCTCCCGCCAGCGTCATAAATGGTCAAGGTCTATATCGCCATGAAAAGGAAGATCTCGGTCGGCGACAAGATGGCCGGACGCCACGGGAACAAGGGCGTCATATCTCGGATACTCCCCGAGGAGGACATGCCCTACCTCGCGGACGGCACGCCGGTCGATATCGTGCTGAACCCGCTCGGCGTTCCCTCCCGTATGAACATCGGCCAGATACTTGAAACGCACCTCGGGTGGGCGGCCAAGAACCTCGGGAACGCGATAAACGCAATGATCGAGAAAACCGAGCCCCAACGCCCTCAGGGAGAGGATAAAGAAGATATACTCGAACAACGAGTTCAGCAGGTTCGTGAACGCCCTTTCCGACGACGAGGTGCAGGACGTGGCCAGGAGGCTTTCGGGCGGGGTCCGCATCGCGAGCCCGGTCTTCGACAGCGCCACGAAACTGACGTCAAGACGACCTCCTGTCCGCCAGGATTGCCGAAGGGTGGATGGTCTCTACGACGGCAGAACGGCGAGTCATTCGACCAGGAGAGTGACAGTCAGGGTCATGTACATGATGAAGCTCCACCACCTCGTCGACGACAAGACCACGCGCGCTCGACAGACCCATCTCGCTCGTCACTGCAGCAGCCGCTCGGCGGAAAGGCGCAGTTCGGCGGCCAGAGGCTCGGAGAGATGGAGGTCTGGGCGATGGAGGCGTACGGCGCCGCGCACAGCCTTCAGGAGTTCCTGACGGTCAAGTCCGACGACGTGCCGGGCAGGACCAAGATGTACGAGTCGATCGTGACCGGAAGGTATACGCTTGAGCCCACGATCCCCGAGTCGTTCAGCGTCCTGATAAAAGAGCTCCAGAGCCTTGCGCTGGACGTGAACCTTATCGAGGAAGAGAAGGATTAAGTAACGGTCCGGCAACCGCCGCCCGCTGAACCGGGCGGCCCGAACCAGCTTAAAAGGAGGTTGACTTTGGAAAGCCTTGCGGCTTTGTTTGAAAAGCATAAAAGACCGATGGACTTCAACGCCATCAGGATATCCATAGCCTCCCCGGACGGGATCAGGGAGTGGTCCCACGGCGAGGTGAAGAAGCCCGAGACCATAAACTACAGGACCTTCAAGCCGGAGAGGGACGGCCTCTTCTGCGCGAAGATATTCGGCCCCGTTAAGGACTTCGAGTGCAACTGCGGCAAGTACAAGCGCATGAAGCACAGGGGAGTGGTCTGCGAGAAATGCGGGGTCGAGGTCATCCCATCGAACGTGAGGAGGGAGCGCCTCGGCCACATCGAGCTCGCCACCCCCGTGGCCCACATATGGTTCCTCCGGAGCCTCCCTTCCAGGATAGGCGCCATGATGGACATGACGCTGAAGGAGCTGGAGAGGATACTCTATTACGAGAACTACGTGGTCCTCGACGCGAAGGAGTCGGACCTCAAGGACGGAGAGCTCCTTAACGAGGAGAAGTACCAGAAGGCCGTCGAGAAGTGGGGCCCGGACGGCTTCACCGCAGGCATGGGCGCGGAAGCGATCCGCGACATGCTCCGCAAAATCGACATCGAGAAGGTTTCAGGCACGCTCAGGGCCGAGATGAAGAAGACCACCTCGGACGCGAAGAAGAAGAGGATCGCGAAGAGGCTCAAGGTCGTCGAGGCTTTCCTCAACTCCGGCAACAAGCCCGAGTGGATGATACTCGAGGTGATACCGGTCCTTCCGACCTCCGGCCCCTTGTGCCGCTCGACGGCGCGAAGGTTCGCGACATCCGACCTTAACGACCTCTACAGGAGGGTCGCAAAGCAGAACAACAGGCTCAAGCGCCTGATGGACTCAATGCCCCGGACATCACAGGAACGAGAAGAGGATGCTCCAGGGAGGCGGTAGACGCGCTCTTCGACAACGGCAGGCGCGATCTCATGCCAGAACAAGGCCGCTCAAGTCCCTTTCGGACATGATAAAGGGCAAGGGCCGTTTCAGGCAGAACCTCCTCGGAAAGAGGGTCGACTACTCAGGCCGCTCAGTCGCGTCATCAGCCCCGACCTCCGCCTCCACCAGTGCGGCCTTCCCAAGAAGATGGCCGCGGGCTCTTCAAGCCCTTCATATACCAGAGGCTCGAGGAGAAGGGTACGCCACCACCATAAAGAGCGCGAAGAAGATGTCGAGAAGGGCGCCCGGAGGTATGGGACGTCGCTCGACGAGGTCGCAAAGGAGCACCAGTCCTCCTTAACAGGGCGCCCGCTCCACAGGCTCGGCATACAGGCCTTCAGGACATCCTCATAGAAGGCAAGGCCATACAGCTCCACCCGCTCGTCTGCACCGCCTTCAACGCGGACTTCGGCAGAGACCAGATGACCGTCCACGTGCCGCTCTCGATAGAGGCGCAGGTCGAGGCCAGGGTCCTCATGATGTCGACCAACAACATACTCTCGCCCGCGCACGGAAAGCCCATAATAGTGCCCACGCAGGACATCGTCCTCGGGCTCTATTACCTCACCAGGAACCGCCCCGGCGTAAGGGGCGAGGGCAAGATGTTCGGCTCGGCAGACGAGATACGGGCCGCGTACGACGCGGGGGAGGTCCACCTGCAGGCCGGCGTCAAGGTAAAGATGGACGGCAAGCTGGTTGACACTACCGTGGGCAGGATCATAATGAAGAATAGTGCCCCCAGTCATCAGGTTCGAAGATAAACAGGGTCATGGACAAGAAGCGCCTTGCCGACCTTATCGACATATGCTACAGGCGCGCCGGCAACAAGGAGACCGTTCTCCTCGCGGACAGGCTCCAGAACATGCGGGTACCAGTACGCCACAAAGGCCAGCATATCGATCTGCATAGACGACATGAAGATACCCGGCAAGAAGGGCGAGCTCCTCGATTCCGCGTACCGAGGAGGTCAAGGGAGATACAGAAGCAGTATAACGAGGGGGCTCATAACCGACGGCGAGCGCTATAACAAGGTAATAGACATCTGGCGCAGGAGCGACCGAGGAGATAGCTGAGGAGATGCTCCGCGAGCTCTCCTCCGACCTGGTGAAGGACGAGAACAGTGTCGAGCGGCCCCAGCCGAGCTTCAACCCCATATTCATAATGGCGGACTCTGGCGCCAGGGGCTCCGCGCAGCAGATAAGGCAGCTCGCGGGCATGAGGGGACTCATGGCCAAGCCCTCGGGCGGATCTGAAACGCCGATCACCGCGAACTTCAGGAAGGCCTTGCGGTGCTCCAGTACTTCATATCGACCCACGGCGCCAGGAAGGGCCTTGCGGACACGGCCTTGAAGACCGCGAACTCCGGATACTTGACGAGGAGGCTCGTGGACGTCGCGCAGGACGCGATCATCGCCGATGAGGACTGCGGCACCCTCGACGGCATCTACATGACCCCGCTCATCGAGGGCGGAGAGGTCATCGAGCCCATCGGCGAGAGGATACTCGGAAGGGTCGCCCTCGAGGAGGTCTTCGACCCCTTCACGAAAGAGGTGCTCGTCGAGGCCAATGACGAGATAGACGAGCAGAAGGTCGAGAAGATAGAGGAGGCCGGCATCGAGAGGGTCAAGATACGCTCGGTCCTCACCTGCCGCTCGATAAGGGGCATCTGCATCAAGTGCTACGGAAGGGACCTTACGAGGGGCCGGATGGCCGAGATGGGCGAGGCCGTGGGCGTCATAGCCGCGCAGTCCATCGGAGAGCCGGGAACCCAGCTTACGATGAGGACCTTCCACATAGGCGGAACCGCTTCCAGGAGGGCCGAGCAGACTACACTCGAGGCGAGGCACGAGGGCATCGTAAAGTACCACAACCTCAACGTGGCCGTGAACTCCAGGGGCGAGTCGATAGTCATGAACCGGAACGGCGACATCGCGCTGCAGGACGAGCAGGGCAGGGAGCGCGAGAGGGACTCCATCATCTACGGCGCGAGGCTCCGCGTGCCGGAGAACCAGAAGGTCGCCCCGGGCACCATCATAGCCGACTGGGACCCCTACACCATCCCGATCATAACCGAGGTGAGCGGCATAGTCCGGTTCGGCGACATAGAGGAAGGCAAGACCATGAGGGAGCAGGTCGACGAAGTGACCGGCCTCTCCAGCAAGGTCATCGTGACCTACAAGGAATCGGACCTCCGCCCGAGGATATCCATTAAGGACGAGTCGGGCCGCACCCAGAAGATACCCGGCACCAATATCGAGGCCAGGTACCTCCTGCCGGTCGGCGCGATCGTCACCGTGAGCGAGGGCGACGCGGTCAAGGCCGGCGACATCGTCTCCAAGATACCCAGGGAGACGACCAAGACCAAGGACATAACCGGCGGACTCCCGAGGGTCGCAGAGCTCTTCGAGGCGAGAAAGCCCAAGGAGACCGCGGTCATAAGCGAGATAGACGGCATCGTCTCCTTCGGCAAGGACACAAAGGGCAAGAGAAAGGTCGTCATCGCGCCCGAGACCGGGGAGGCCAAGGAGTACCTCATACCCAAGGGCAAGCACATAAGCGTGAGGGAAGGCGACCGCGTGAGGGCCGGGGAGCCCTTGATGGACGGGAGCGCGAACCCGCACGACATCCTCAGGGTCCTCGGCGTGAAGGAACTGGCCAAGTACCTGGTGGACGAGGTCCAGGAGGTCTACAGGCTCCAGGGCGTCAAGATAAACGACAAGCACATAGAGGTCATCGTCCGGCAGATGCTCCGCAGGGTCAAGATAAAGGACGCCGGGGACACGAACCTCCTTATCGGCGAGCAGGTCGAAAGGTACATCTTCGACGAGGAGAACGACAGGGTCATTACCAAGGGCAAGAGGCCGGCTATTGCAGAGCCGCTCCTGCAGGGCATAACCAAGGCCTCGCTCTCGACCGAGTCCTTCATCTCCGCGGCCTCCTTCCAGGAGACCACGCGCGTGCTGACCGAGGCGGCGATCATGGGCAAGCGCGACGAGCTGCGCGGCCTGAAGGAGAACGTCATCGTCGGCCGCCTGATTCCCGCGGGCTGGGCTTCAGGCGCTATACCAAAGCGGCGGCGGAGCTGACTGGAGGAGCCCTGGCTTCCGCAGCCGGAGGCCGGACCGGAGGAAGGCAGGAGGAGGAGACAGCCACGGGCGTCCCCGACCTTAGATGGGCCTTGATAGGACCCCGTAAGCATAGGTGGTAAAACTTCTGCTGTGGCTCGGATTCAAGTCGCCTTGGCTATTTAGGCCTTGACATGAAATTGAAAGCTGGTAGATTGCTTTGATTTACGCCAGAAGGCAAGCGAAAAACGAAAGGTAATCCGTCATGCCGACTATCAATCAGCTCGTACGCAAGGGCAGGCTTAAGCCGAGGGTCGGGCACGGCCTCCGCCCCTTGAATCATGCCCGCGCGGCAAAAAGGGGCGTGCGTGAGGGTTTATACGAACGCCGAAGAAGCCGAACTCGGCGCTCAGGAAGGTCGCGAGGGTAAGGCTCACGAACGGGATGGAGGTCACCTCCTATATACCCGGGATTGGCCATAACCTCCAGGAGCACTCGGTCGTCCTCATAAGGGGCGGAAGGGTAAAGGACCTCCCGGGCGTGAGGTATCACATCGTAAGGGGCACCCTCGACGCCGTCGGCGTGGCGGACAGGAAGCAGGCCCGCTCGAAGTACGGGGCAAAGAGGCCCAAGTAGCAATTCCAGGCAAGGAAGTTGTTCTAAGGAGGAAAGTCTATGCCTCGCAAGGGGAATGTACCGAAGAGGGACGTGCTGCCGGACCCGCAGTTCGGCGATAAGGTCGTCGCGAAGCTCATAAACAAGCTTACCGAGGACGGCAAGAAGAGCAAGGCCGAAGGCATCCTCTACGGCGCCTTCAGCGTGATAGAGGAAAAGACCAAGACCGAGCCCATGAAGGTCTTCAAGAAGGCCCTTGACAACGTCAAGCCCATGCTCGAGGTCAAGTCGAGAAGGGTGGGCGGCGCGACCTACCAGGTACCGGTCGAGGTCAGGCCCGAGAGGAAGCTTTCGCTGGCGCTCAGGTGGATAGTCAGTTATTCGAGGGCGCGCGGCGAGAAATCGATGAGGGATAAGCTTGCCGCCGAGCTCATCGACGCCTCCAATAACAAGGGCGGCTCGGTTAAGAAGAGGGAGGACGTGCATAAGATGGCCGAGGCCAACAAGGCCTTTGCCCATTATCGCTGGTAGTCCAGGCTGTGTCCCGGGGTCGTGAACGCGTCCCCGGCTGCAAGAGGATAGGCCTTCTGCCCCCTTTTACAAAACCATAAAATCCGTACCCAGATAATGCTGGCGAGGCCCGGCGGGCCGCGCTCAAACCGGAGTTATCTAAAGAGATTTATCGAGGAGTAGTCGCTTTGGCCAGGCAAGTATCATTAGACAGACAAAGAAATATAGGGATCATGGCCCATATAGACGCGGGCAAGACCACGACCACCGAGAGGATCCTCTTCTATACGGGCGTGACCTACAAGATAGGCGAGGTACACGAGGGGACCGCGGTCATGGACTGGATGGAGCAGGAGAAGGAGAGGGGCATAACCATAACCTCGGCCGCCACGACCTGCTCCTGGAAGGACACCCGCATCAACATAATAGACACCCCGGGCCACGTCGACTTCACCATAGAAGTCGAGAGGTCGCTTCGCGTCCTTGACGGCGCCGTCGCCGTATTCTGCTCTGTCGGCGGCGTTGAGCCGCAGAGCGAGACGGTCTGGAGGCAGGCGAACAAGTACCGCGTCCCGAGGATCGCGTTCGTAAACAAGATGGACCGCGTTGGCGCGGATTTCTACAGGGTCGTCGGGATGATATCCGACAGGCTCAAGGCAAGGCCCGTAGTTCTCCAGCTCCCCATCGGCAAGGAAGAGACCTTCAAGGGCGTCGTGGACCTGGTGCTCAATAAGGGCATTATCTGGGAAGAGGAGACCCTCGGCGCGAAGTACACCGTAATAGACGTGCCCGCGGAGATGCAGGACGAGGTCGCGGAGTGGAGGGAGAAGCTCATCGAGGCCGCCGCCGATTTCGACGAGAGCCTGATGGAGAAGTACCTTAACGGGCAGGACGTAACCTCCGAGGAGCTTAAGAAGGCCGTAAGGAAGGGCACCATCGCGATGGAGCTTACGCCGGTCATATGCGGCTCCTCCTTCAAGAACAAGGGCGTGCAGCTCCTTCTTGATTCGGTCATTGAATACCTTCCCTCCCCGATAGACATACCCCCTATAAAAGGCATAAACCCGGAGACGAACGAAGAGGACTCGCGTCCAACTTCCGACGACGCTCCGTTCTCGGCCCTGGCCTTCAAGATCATGACCGACCCGTTCGTGGGCCAGCTTACGTTCTTCCGCGTATATTCCGGCTGCATGACCGCCGGCTCGTACGTCTACAACTCCACCAAGGACCAGAAGGAGAGGATCGGAAGGCTCGTAAAGCTCCACGCCAACAAGCGCGAGGACGTGAAGGAGGTCTACGCCGGCGACATCGCCGCCGCCGTGGGCATGAAGTACACGGTGACAGGCGATACCATATGCGACCCGGCCAAGCCGGTAATACTCGAGTCCATGGACTTCCCCGAGCCGGTCATCTCGATAGCCATCGAGCCGAAGACCAAGGCCGACCAGGAGAAGCTCGGTATCGCGCTTCAGAAGCTCGCGATAGAGGACCCCTCCTTCCGCGTGAAGACGGACGAGGAGACGGGCCAGACCATCATTTCCGGCATGGGCGAGCTCCATCTCGAGATAATCGTGGACAGGATGCTCCGCGAGTTCAAGGTCGAGGCTTCGGTCGGAAAGCCGCAGGTCGCCTACAGGGAGACCATCACCAGGAAGGCGAAGGCCGAGGGCAAGTACATAAGGCAGACGGGCGGGCGCGGCCAGTACGGCCACGTCTACATAGAGATAGAGCCGGGCGAGAAGGGCAAGAACTTCGAGTTCGTGAACAAGATAGTCGGCGGCACTATCCCGAAGGAATATGTAGGCCCGGTGGAGAACGGCATGAGGGAGGCCTCGGAGAACGGCTCTCTCGCGGGGTACCCTGTCGTGGACGTGAAGGTCACGCTTTACGACGGCTCGTACCACGACGTGGACTCATCCGAGATGGCCTTCAAGATTGCTGGCTCAATGGCCTTCAAGGAGGCTGTTAAGAACGCAGGCCCCATACTCCTTGAGCCCATCATGTCGGTAGAGGTCGTAGTGCCCGAGCAGTTCATGGGCGACGTCATAGGCGACCTCAATTCGAGGAGGGGGAAGATACAGGGAATGGAGTCCAGGGGCGGCTTCCAGGTAGTGGGCGCGACTGTCCCCCTCGCCAACATGTTCGGGTATTCAACCGACCTCCGGTCCAAGACGCAGGGCAGGGCATCTTACACCATGCAGTTCTCGCACTACGAGCAGGTGCCCAATTCCGTCACGGAGGTACTGACCGCGAAGGTGCAGGCCGCGAAATAGGGTCCGGCGCAGGCGCGCCAGGTGTAATTAAATAATTATTCAAAACCGAAGGGAGTTCGGAGGAAAAAATGAGCAAGGCTAAATTCGAGAGAGGCAAGGCGCACCTTAACGTAGGCACGATAGGCCACGTTGACCACGGGAAGACCTCGCTTACCGCGGCGATAACCAAGGTCCTTAGCTCGAAGGGGTACGCGGAGTTTCTGGCGTACGAGAACATAGACAAGGCGCCCGAGGAGAGGGAGCGTGGAGTAACGATCTCGATATCCCACGTCGAGTACCAGACGGACAAGAGGCACTACGCGCACATAGACTGCCCTGGCCACGCGGACTACATAAAGAACATGATAACGGGAGCGGCGCAGATGGACGGCGCGATAATGGTCGTTTCCGCCGCCGACGGGCCGATGCCCCAGACGAGGGAGCACATCCTCCTTGCGAGGCAGGTGGGCGTCCCGTACATAGTGGTCTTCCTGAATAAGGTCGACATGGTGGACGACAAGGAGCTTCTGGACCTTGTGGAGCTGGAGGTGAGGGAGCTTCTTAACCAGTACAAGTTCCCCGGGGACGATATCCCGTTATAAAGCGCGCTTAAGATACTGGAGTGCGGGTGCGCGAAGGAATGCCAGTGGTGCGGGCGATACCGAGGCGCTGGACACCTACATACCGGAGCCCAAGAGGGAAGTGGACAAGCCCTTCCTCATGCCCGTCGAGGACGTTTTCTCGATATCTGGCCGCGGCACCGTTGTAACGGGCAGGGTCGAGAGGGGCATTGTAAAGGTGGGCGAGGAGATCGAGATAATAGGGCTGCGTCCGACGCAGAAGACCACGGTCACGGGAGTCGAGATGTTCAGGAAGCTCCTGGACGAGGGGCGCGCCGGTGACAACATCGGGGCGTTGCTCCGCGGCACGAAGAAGGAAGAGGTGGAGAGGGGCCAGGTGCTTGCGAAGCCCGGGTCTGTGACTCCGCACACGAAGTTCAAGGGCGAGGTCTATATACTCACGAAGGAAGAGGGAGGCCGGCACACGCCGTTCTTTAACGGCTACAGGCCGCAGTTCTACTTCAGGACGACGGACGTCACGGGCATTGTTACGCTCCCCGAGGGGACCGAGATGGTCATGCCTGGCGACAACATAAGCATAGACGTGGCGCTCATAACGCCGATAGCGATGGAAGAGGGCCTGAGGTTCGCGATCCGCGAGGGCGGCAGGACCGTCGGAGCGGGCGTAGTTACCAAGATAACGGAATAACAAAGCCCGTAGTCCGGGCCAGGAACAATAAGTTACGGAGTTAAACAGGGTGGACAACCAGAAGATCAGGATAAGGCTTAAGGCGTTCGACCACAGGCTTCTCGACAAGTCCGTGAAGGAGATCGTCGACACCGCGAAGAGGACGGGCGCGACCATAAAGGGCCCGATACCGCTACCGACCAGGATCAACAGGTTCACGGTCCTCAGGTCCCCGCACGTCGACAAGAAGAGCCGCGAACAGTTCGAGATACGCACGCACAAGCGGCTAATGGACATCATGGAGCCCACGCAGACCACGGTCGACGCGCTCATGAAGCTCGACCTTCCGGCGGGCGTGGACGTGGAGATAAAGCTCGAGTAGTCGCCCTTCCGGGAAAACTGGCCGCCTCATACCATTAACGCGCGCATGCACCCGCACGGCGGGGGCCTCTGCGGCAGGGACCTCAAAATGATCGAAGGAATAGTAGGAAAGAAAGTCGGAATGACCCACGTCTACTCCGAGGGGGGCGCGATGGTGCCCGTTACAGTCATAAAGACCGGCAACACCGTCGTGCAGAGAAAGACCAGGGAAAAGGACGGGTACGACGCCGTGCAGGTCGGCTTCCTCGAAAAGAAAGAGAAGAGGGAGACGAAACCCCTACAGGGCCACTTCAAGAAGGCGGGCACCGCCTGCTTCTATCACCTCACCGAACTAAAGGGCTCCGAGCTCGACGCATACAAGCCCGGCGCCGCCGTCAACGCTGCCGACGTCTTCAAGCCCGGCGACTGGGTGGACGTATCCGGGATATCCAAGGGAAAGGGCTTCATGGGCTCCATGAGGCGGCACCACTTCAGGGGCGGCTCCGAGTCTCACGGCTCCATGCATAACAGGGCCCCGGGCTCCATAGGGTCGAGCTCTGATCCGTCTCGCGTCTTCAAAGGCATGAAAATGGCCGGCCACATGGGCGCGGCGAACGTCACCGTGCAGAACCTTCAGGTCGTCGCCATAAGGCCCGAGGAGAACGTCATCCTTATAAAGGGCGCGGTCCCCGGCGCGATCAACGGCGTGGTTGTAATAAAAAAGGCGCTAAAAAAGAGCAATAAATAGCGTTTTCTTCTTGAGAAGTTCCAGACTTTTGTATATAGTTACTGTTTAACCGAAAATTCAAGGGATTAGGCTGATGAACGTAGAGGTTCTGGACACGAACGGCTCGAAGGTCTCCGAGGTGGCCCTTAACGAAGCGGTCTTCTCGGGAGAGGTAAGGGAGCACCTCTTCTACGAGGTCGTTAAGATGCAGCTCGCCAACAGGCGCTCTGGCACCGCCTCGACCAAGACCAAGGGAGAGGTAAGCGGCGGCGGCATAAAGCCCTGGAAACAGAAAGGCACGGGCCGGGCAAGGTCCGGCTCGAACAGGTCTCCGGTCTGGAGGCACGGCGGCACGGTGTTCGGCCCGCACCCGAGGGACTATTCCTACAAGCTCCCGAAGAAGGTGATGAAGGAAGCCCTGAAGAACGCGCTCCGGCTCCGGCTGAAGGAGGGCAGGCTCAAGGTGCTCTCTTCCATCGACCTTGCCGAGCCGAAGACGAAGACGGCCCTGGAGCTCCTTGAAAAGCAGGGGCTCCAAAACGCCCTCATAGTCATCGAGGGCCCGAACAGGAACCTCGAGCTCGCGGTAAGGAACCTGAAGGACTTCCAGGTGCAGATGGCGGGCGGGCTTAACGTCTACGACATACTGAGCTATGACAACCTTGTGATGACCAGGGGCGCGCTCGAGAAAGTAGAGGCGTTGGTGCAATGAAAAACCATTATACGATACTCAAGTCGCCGGTCATAACCGAGAAGAGCACGGCCGCCGCAGCCGACGGCAAGGTCGTCTTCTGGGTGGACGTGAACGCCACCAAGAAGGACATAAAGGAGGCCGTCGAGAGCATATTCAAGGTAAAGGTGCTCGACGTAAACACGCACAGGCTCGCTGGCAAGATAAAGCGCATGGGCAAGTACGCCGGGCAGAGGCCCACCCGGAAGAAGGCGTACCTCAAGCTCCGCGAGGGCGACCGGATAGAGATATTCGAGGGCGTCTAAAAAAGGCCCTTGCGCCCGCGCAACACCGGGCTCAAATCAAATCGAGAAGAGAAAGACGATGCCAGTAAAAAAGTACAACCCCACGTCGCCGGCCATGAGAAAGAAGACGACGCTCGTCCACGACGTCGCCAAAAAGAGGCCGGAAAAGGGCCTTACCGCGCCTGTCAAGAAGACCGGCGGCAGGAACAACTTCGGCAGGGTCACGAGCCGCTGGATTGGCGGGGGCCACAAGAGGCTTTACAGGCTGATCGACTTCAAGAGGGACAAGGTCAGTATCCCCGCGAAGGTCGCGGCCATAGAGTACGACCCGAACAGGACCGCGAATATAGCGCTCCTTAACTACGCGGACGGCGAGAAGCGCTACATACTCGCGCCGGTAGACCTTAAGGTTGGCGATACCGTAGTCGCCGGCCCCGAGGCCGACATAAAGCCGGGCAACGCCCTGCCGCTCCGTTCAATACCCGTCGGCACCTTCGTCCATAACGTGGAGATGAGGAAGGGCAAGGGCGGGCAGCTCGTAAAGAGCGCCGGCTCCTACGCCCAGCTCATGGCCAAGGAAGGCGCCTACGCGACCATAAAGCTTCCCTCGAACGAGGTAAGGTACGTATTGCAGGAATGCTACGCGACCGTGGGCCAGGTCGGCAACATCGACCACGAGAACGTGACCATAGGCAAGGCCGGCAGGTCCCGCTGGCTCGGAAGGAACCCGAAGGTGAGGGGCGTGGCCATGAACCCGGTCGACCACCCGCACGGCGGCGGCGAAGGCAAGAGCAAGGGCGGCAACCACCCGACCAACCCCTGGGGCGTGCCGACCAAGGGATATAAGACCAGGCGGCGGAAGTACACAGACAAGTTTATAATTACCAGGAGGAAATAGCGTTGCGTTCCTTAAAAAAAGGCCCGTTCGTGGACTCGCACCTGATGGAGAAGGTTAACGCCGCCGGCGACGCCAGGCAGCGTAAGGTGATAAAGACCTGGTCAAGGCGTTCCATGATAGTCCCAGAGATGGTGGGCTTCACCATAGCAGTTCATAACGGAAAGAAGTTCGTACCGGTCTTCGTGACCGAGAACATGGTCGGGCACAAGCTCGGGGAGTTCTCCCCGACCCGCACGTTCCACGGCCACTCGGGCGTAAAAAAGGCCAAGGTGCCGGGGGCAAAGGGTTAGGCAGGGCCGCGGCCCGGGGCAGGCGTTCCGAGCCGCGAAATCCGGACGGGATCAGGGCCCGCGCTGAACATTCAAAAAAGGCAATAGGGAGCCGGTAATAGAAATGGAAGCCAAGGCAGTTCTCAGATACTTGAAGACCTCACCGCAGAAGACGCGCCTGGTCATCGACCTCATAAGGGGCAAGAAGATAGACGAGGCGCTTACGCTCCTCGCCCACAGCGACAAGGCCGTGAGCAGGGACCTCGTAAAGCTCGTAAAGAGCGCGATGGCGAACGCCGAGAACACCAAGAACCTGAACGTGGACAGGCTCTACGTCAAGGCGGCCTATGTCGACGGCGGACCGGTACTTAAGCGCACGCACGCGAAGGCGATGGGCAGGGGCTCGCTCATAAGGCGGAGAACGAGCCACGTTACCGTGGTCCTCGGAGAGGCATAAAGGGGCCGCGAGCAAGGGCGGCATATTATTCCGAATCGAAGAACTTAGAACGGAGGTCTTTTTTTGGGTCAGAAGGTACATCCAATAGGATTCAGGCTCGGCATTTCCAAGGGCTGGAACTCGAGGTGGTTCGGCGAGAAGAACTACGCCGCCTTCGTCCACGAGGACCTGACCCTCAGGAAGTTCGTCAAGAAGAAGCTCTTCCACGCCGGCATCTCCTCGATAGACATCGAGAGGACCGCCAACAAGGTGAAGGTCATCATAAGGACCGCGAGGCCGGGCATAGTCATCGGAAAGCGCGGCTCCGAGATAGACGTCATGAAAAGCTCGCGAAGCCTACGGCAGGGACGACCCTCGACAGTAGAGGCCGGGGAAAGCCGATACCGACGCGCTAGCGGTCTCGTTCAGAGGGCCAAGAAGGCCGTGACGACGTCGCTACGCATGGGCGCGAAGGGCATTAAGATAATGTGCGCCGGCAGGCTCGGAGGCGCTGAAATAGCGAGAAGCGAATGGTACAGGGAGGGGAGGGTGCCTCTCCATACCCTGAGAGCGGACATAGATTACGGCCAGGCCGAGGCGCTCACCACTTACGGGATAATTGGCGTCAAGGTGCTCGTTTACAAGGGCGAGGTCCCGGTACAGAGGGCGGCAGCCGAAGAGGCCGCAGCAACCAAGGGGTAGGTTTCAGCCATGTTGATGCCGAAAAAGGTAAAATTCAGGAAGCAGCAGAGGGGGAAGAGGAGGGGCCTTGCCTCTCGGGGCGCGGAGCTCGCGTTCGGGAACTACGGCCTCCAGTCCACCGACTGCGGCTGGCTTTCCACCAGGCAGATAGAGGCCGCCAGGATCGCCATGACCCGCTTCATCAAGAGGGGCGGCAAGATCTGGATACGGGTATTCCCCGAAAAGCCCATCACCAAGAAGCCCGCTGAGACCAGGATGGGCAGCGGAAAGGGCGCGCCCGAGGACTGGGTGGTCGTGATAAAGCCGGGCCTCGTGCTCTACGAGATGGAGGGCGTTACCGAGGCCGTGGCCAGGGAGGCCTTCAGGCTCGCCTCGCACAAGATATCGCTCGGCACCAAGTTCATCAAAAGGGAAGAGATATGAAACCGGCAGAACTGAGGGGAATGACGCTGGAGGACGCCAGGGCCAAGGAGACGGAGCTAACGAAGGAGCTCTTCAGCCTTCGCATGCGCCATGCCACCAACCAGCTTGAGAACCCGCTGAGGCTGCGCGCCCTCAGGAGGGACATAGCCAGGGTAAAGACCATCCTGGCCGAGAAGGAGAAGGGGGCTAAGAAATAAGATGGCTTCGGAAGCAAAGACTCCGCACAAGAAAACACTCGTCGGAAACGTCATGACAAGCGGCAAGATGGACAAGACCGTCGTCGTTTCCATCGAGAGGCTCGCGAAACACCCCTTCTACGGCAAGTACGTAAAAAGGCGCGTGAAGTACACGGCTCATGACGAGAAGAACGAATGCGGCGCCGGCGACAAGGTCGTGATCGTCGAGACCAGGCCGCTCAGCAAGACCAAGAGATGGCGCGTTAAAGAAATCCTGGAGAAGGCAAAATGATACAGATCAGGTCAATCCTCGGGGTTGCCGACAATTCGGGGGCCAAGAAGGTCTCCTGCATAAAGGTAATCGGCGCGTCCAACAAGCTCATCGCCAACATCGGGGACGTCATCATCGCCAACGTCAAGGAAGCGGTATTCGACGCGAAGGTCAAGAAGGGCGAGGTGGTGAGGGCGGTCGTAGTCCGCACCAGGAAGGAAACGAGGAGGCCGGACGGCTCCTATATAAGGTTCGACGAGAACTCCTGCGTCATAATAAACAAGGAAAACGAGCCGGTCGGCACCAGGATCTTCGGCCCCGTCGCCAGGGAGCTCCGCGCAAAGAAGTTCATGAAGATAGTCTCGCTCGCGCCCGAGGTCCTGTAAAAAGAGGCGCCCTAATTCAGACAAGGTTGGTTGAAACATGGCATTGAAGATCAGGAAAGACGACCAGATAATGGTCATAGCCGGCAAGGAGAAGGGCAAGACCGGCAAGGTTCTCAGGGTCGACCCCGACAAGGCAAAGGTCTATGTCGAGAAGCTCAACGTGGTGAAGCGCCACCAGAAGCCCTCGCCCAAGTACAAGCACGGCGGCATAATCGAGAAGGAGGCCCCCATACACGTCTCGAACGTGATGATACTCTGCGAGAAGTGCAAGGGGCCGGTCAGGGCCGGCAAGAGGCTCGAAGGGGACCGCAGGGTGAGGTATTGCAAAAAGTGCGGTGAGGTGCTGGATAAATGATCCCGAGACTCAAGGACAAGTTCGATAAAGAGGTCGTCCCCGCGATGATGAAGGAGTTCAGCTACTCCAACGTCATGCAGGTGCCGAAGCTCGAGAAGATAGTGATCAACATCGGCCTCGGCGAGGCCGTGAAGGAGATAAAGGTCATCGACGCGGCCTCCCGCGACCTCGCGGCCATAACCGGCCAGAAGCCGGTAGTCACGAAGGCCAAGAAGTCGATAGCCACCTACAAGCTCAGGGCCGGCATGCCCATCGGGTGCATGGTCACGCTCCGGGGCGCGAAGATGTACGAGTTCTTCGACAGGTTCGCGAGCTTCGCCGCGCCGAGGATACGGGACTTCAAGGGCATGCCCGACAAGTCCTTTGACGGCAGGGGCAATTACACCATCGGCGTCAAGGAGCAGATAATATTCCCCGAGATAGAGTACGACAAGATCGACAAGATACGGGGGCTCAACATAACCATCAACACCACAGCCAAGAGCGACGAGGAGGCCAAGGCCCTCCTCAGGCACCTGGGAATGCCTTTCAGGAGCTGAGGCTCGGTTCTAAACGGAGGTTTTTAATTGGCTAAGAAGTCACTCATCGCCAAGGCCAAGAGGAAGCAGAAGTTCAAGGTCAGGGAGTACAACCGCTGCCCGATATGCGGCAGGTCGAGGGCCTACTACAGGAAGTTCAACATGTGCAGGCTTTGCCTCAGGAAGATGGCCCTAAAGGGCGATCTTCCCGGCGTGGTCAAGGCCAGCTGGTAAGACCGCCGGGCTGAAGCCCGGGGTATCCGGAGAACAAAGAGAACCGCAAGCATGATGTTTTCCGACCGGAATTATCAATTCAAGACACGGAGAGACTCAAGATGTCTATGACAGACCCGATCGCGGACATGCTGACCAGGCTCAGGAACGCGGTCCAGGCTAAACACCAGGAGGTCGTGATACCCTCCTCGGGCGTGAAGCTCGAAATCGCTAAGATCCTCAAGGAAGAGGGCTTTATAAAGGACGTCTCCTCCTTCAAGGAGGGGGCCAGGAACTTCCTGAAGATACAGCTTAAATGGAACGCCGCCAAGAAAAGCTCGATATCCTCCATCAGGAGGACGAGCAAGCCCGGTCTTAGGAAGTACGTGGGCAAGGACGAGATCCCCAGGGTCCTGAACGGGCTCGGAGTGGCGATAGTCTCCACATCCAGGGGCGTTATGACCGACAGGAAGGCCAGGGAGCTCGGAGTGGGCGGCGAGATCCTCTGCACGATCCATTAATATCCGGCGCAGGTACTTGGTACGGTTGTGATGAAGGAATACGCGGCGCCGGCATTAAGGGCGCGCCAGGGGGAAAAAGCCCGCGGCAGGCGTAACTAAAAGCACCGTACAGCGCACTATAAAGAGAAGGACGCTCAGTATGTCAAGGATAGGTAAGCAGGCGATAGCCGTTCCGGCAAATGTCAAGGTCGCTCTCGAAGGGAAGAAGGTCAAGGTGACCGGCCCGCAGGGCGCCCTCGAGGTCTCGGTCAGGGACGAGATAAGCGTGGAGGTCAAGGATTCCCAGATTACCGTAAAGAGGGCTGACGACTCGAGGACCGCAAAGTCGCTGCACGGGCTTACGAGGACCCTGATAGCCAACATGGTAAAGGGCACCTCCGAGGGCTTCCAGAAGAAGCTCGATATAGTCGGGGTCGGTTACAAGGCCGAGGTTCAGGGAAACTCCCTCAACCTGGCGCTGGGCTATTCGCACCCGGTGAAGTACGAGCTCCCCAAGGGCATAAGCGCCGCGGTCGAGAAGCAGACCGCCATCACCATAAAGGGAGCGGACAAGCAGCTTGTGGGCCAGGTCGCCGCTGACATAAGGGCGTTCAGGAAGCCCGAGCCGTACAAGGGCAAGGGCATAAAGTACGCGGACGAGGTAATACGGAGAAAGGCCGGCAAGGCTGGCAAAGCCGGGGGTAAATAAGAGAGATGAGCGGCAGGATAGAAAATCAGAGCGGCTTTGAGAGAAGGAAGGCGCGCGTAAGGAAAAAGATAAAGGGCACCGATGAGCGCCCGCGCCTGAACGTACGCAGGTCCAACAAGCACATATACGCGCAGGTCATAGACGACGCGGCCGGGAAGACGGTAGTCGCCGCGTCGACCAAGATGAAGGGCTTCGACGGGACGGACGCGAAGAAGCTGGACGCGGCCAGGAAGGTCGGCCAGGCCATCGCCAGGCTCGCCCTCGAAAAGGGCATCGAGAAGGTGGTCTTTGACAGGTCGGGCTACATATACCACGGCAGGATAAAGGCGCTTGCGGAGGGCGCAAGAGAAGGCGGGCTCAAGTTTTAGCAGCTTGCTGAAAAACTCCGTTTTTATT
>JABTVA010000023.1 GCA_015075075.1 Deltaproteobacteria bacterium
AAGCGAAGCGACTTTAGGGGCCCGTTCACGGGGTCGGGGAGGAGGTTAGCAAGCGAGCCTTACCCTCGAAACCGCACGGCAGTGCGGAAAAGGTTCCTTTTGCGTGTACTCGAAGGCGCGGTAGCGCGTTAAAGGGCTTTTTGGCAATCAGGCAAAGCAGTGATGACGTTCAGAGATGACAAAAAGAGAGACCGCGAGACCATTAAACCTTACGGCAGCGCGGAAAAGGAGTTTTTTAGCTGAGGCCTTGATACCTGCCCGGGGCTTACTTTTTCAGTAGCGTAACCCTCCTGTAACACGGCTGTAACATTTCTCCTGTACAGTCTGTCAAAAAGCGGAATAAAAAGGAAACCGTATGAAAAAAATACTGATTTTAGCGCTGATATTCCTGGGTTTGTCGGTTGGCACTGCCTCGGCCCAGCTCATAAACGGCGCGGGCGCAACATTCCCGTACCCGCTCTACTCCAAGTGGGCGCATGAGTACAACAGGGCCACAGGGGTGAGGCTCAATTACCAGTCCATCGGAAGCGGCGGCGGCATAAGGCAGGTCACGGCAGGCACCGTGGACTTCGGCGCGTCGGACGCGCCCCTCGGCGCCAAGGAGCTCGGCGACGCGGGCCTCGTTCAGTTCCCCATGGCGATCGGCGGGGTCGTGCCGGTTGTGAACCTCGAAGGGGTGAAGCCCGGAAGCCTCCAGCTCACCGGAGAGGTCTTAGCCGACATCTTCCTCGGGAAGATAACCAAGTGGAACGACCAGCGGATAACCGCGCTCAACCCCGGGTTGAAGCTCCCTGATACGAAGATAACCGTTGTGCGCCGCTCTGACGGGAGCGGCACCACATGGATATTCGCGAACTACCTTTCAAAGGTAAGCCCCGAATGGAAGAGCAAGGTCGGCTTCGGCACCGCTGTCAACTGGCCCGCGGGCGTCGGCGGCAAGGGTAACGAGGGTGTGGCCATGTACGTAAAGAGGATGAAGAACTCCATCGGATACGTCGAGTACGCGTACGCCGTCCAGAATAAGCTCACCTATACGAAGCTCGGTAACAAGGCCGGGAGCTTTGTGGAGCCCTCGATGGAGACGTTCCAGTCAGCCGCGGCCAACGCCGACTGGAAGGGCACGCCCGGGTTCGGCGTAGTGCTTACGGACCAGCCCGGAAAAGAATCGTGGCCCGTTGCAGGCGCGACCTTCATACTCGTAAAGAAAAACCAGTCGGACTGCAAGAAGGCTACAGAGGTCTTGAAGTTCTTCGATTGGGCCTACAGGAACGGGGCGGAAATGGCGAAGTCCCTGGATTACGTTTCCATCCCGCCCGCCGTGTACGGCCTCATGGAGGCCGCATGGACGCGGGACATGAAATGCGACTCTCAGCCGGTCTGGGGTAAATAGGATTTCAAGCCGCCCCTCAAGGGGCGGCTTTTTTGTGGAAACCGCGAACTTTTTGGAATAATATCAGGGCTCATGCCGGAAAAAGCGGACGAGAAGGTACGGATGCCGTTAAGAGATATGCCCGAAAAAGGGGCATCGGATAAGGGCCAGGCAGCCGCGGCGCGGAGATACGCCGCGGCCAGGGCAGGGGACGCGGTCTTCAAGGGCGCGGCCTGGTTCTTTGCCGCGTCGGTCATCGCCCTGATGCTCCTCGTATTCGTCATTCTCCTCAAGGAGTCGTGGCTATCCATCAAGACCTTCGGCCTCGGTTTCCTTGTAAGCTCCACGTGGGACCCCGTAAGCCTCCAATTCGGCGCGCTCCCGTCCATTTACGGCACCCTGGTCTCATCCGCGATAGCCATAATAATCGCGCTCCCCATAAGCATAGGCATTGCGATATTCCTTACGGAGATGGCCCCCAAGCGCGTAAGCGGGCCGGTTGGCTCGGCAATCGAGCTCCTGGCCTCGATACCGAGCATAATCTACGGCATGTGGGGGCTCTTCGTGTTCGCGCCGGTCCTTTCAGAGCACATCGAGCCGTTCCTTATCGAACGCCTGGGCTTCATCCCGCTATTTACAGGAGCGCCGCTCGGCATAGGCATGCTCCCGGCCGGTTTCATCCTTGCCATAATGATAATCCCCTTCATATCTTCCGTCACAAGGGACATCTTCCGCATGGTCCCGCCCATGCTCAAGGAATCGGGCTACGGGGTCGGCGCCACCAAGTGGGAGGTGATATGGACGATAGTGATACCGTACACGAGGTCAGGGATAATAGGGGCCGTGATACTCGGCCTCGGCAGGGCGCTCGGGGGAGACGACCGTAACCTTCCTCTGGGTAACGCAGAACGCAAGTGTTTCTAACCTCCTTGACCCGGCGCTTCCATATCGGCAACGCTCGCTAACGAGTTCACCGAGGCCTTCGAGGACCTCTACCTTTCGAGCCTCGTCGAGCTCGGCCTAATACTCTTCCTCATAACGTTCGTGGTGCTCGCGATAGCGAAGCTCCTCATTGCAAGGTTCTCGTACCAGGGCGGGAAATTTTAGATGAACGCGCATTACATAAAAAGGACGCTCGCCAACTACGGGGCGCTTACGGTTTCGGCCCTCTCGGCCGTCTTCGGCATTTTCTTCCTCTTCTGGATATTGAAGGACGTGCTCGTCCTGGGCTTTAGCGCCATAAATTTTGATTTCTTCACCCAGCTCCCGGCACCCGCGGGCATGGAAGGGGGCGGGCTCGCGAACGCAATTGCCGGGACCTTCCTCATAACCGCGCTCGCTACCATAATCGGCGTGCCAGCCGGGATAATGGCGGGAACTTATCTTTCCGAGTACGGACGTAAGAGCAGGATGGCATCGGTCGTGAGGTTCATATCCGATATCCTCGTAAGCGCCCCTTCCATCGTCGTGGGCGTCTTCGTCTACGCCCTGCTCGTGAAGCCCTTCGGAGGGTTTTCCGCAATCGCGGGCGCGGTGGCCCTCGCCATAATCATGCTCCCGGTGGTCATTCGAACGGCCGAGGAGATGCTTAAGCTCGTTCCCGACGCCACGAGGGAGGCGGCCCTGGCCCTCGGCGCGCCGCACTGGAAGGTAACCGTGCAGGTCGTGTACAGGGGGGCTGTCCGCGGCATAGTAACGGGCGTCATGCTCGCGGTCGCCCGCGTCTCGGGCGAGACGGCGCCGCTACTCTTCACATCCTTCAACAACTCCTTCTGGAACTTCAGCCTCACCGAGCCCACGGCCACGCTCACGGTAACGATATTCAACTACGCGATGGGCCCGTACGAGGACTGGCACCAGAAGGCGTGGGCCGCGGCCCTCCTTATAACGGCTATTGTGTTGCTTGTGAACATCATTTCAAGGATAATAGTGAGAGGCAAGGCTGGATAGATGAAAGACAAGCTGACGATAAAGAACCTCAATTTCTGGTACGGCGACAAGCAGGCCCTGAAGGAGATAAACCTCCATATCAGGGAGAAGCAGATAACCGCCCTCATCGGGCCGTCCGGGTGCGGAAAGACGACCTTTCTCCGGTGCCTTAACAGGATGCACGACCTCTACCCCGGGAACAGGTACGAGGGCGAGATACTCCTTGAGGGCAGGAACATACTGGAGAAGGGCCTCGACCTCATAAAGCTGCGGGGGAAGATCGGCATGGTCTTCCAGAAGCCCACTCCTTTCCCCATGTCCATTTACGAGAACATCGCCTTCGGGTTGAAGCTCATGGGCATAAAGAGCAAGGGAGAGATATCGGGGAGGGTCGAGAAGGCCCTGAAGGACTCCGCCCTGTGGGACGAGATACGCGACAGGCTCCACGGGCCTGCGTTATCGCTCTCCGGCGGGCAGCAGCAGAGGCTCTGCATAGCCCGGGCCATCGCGGTCGAGCCCGAGGTCATTTTGATGGACGAGCCCTGCTCGGCCCTCGACCCTGTGGCCACCGCCAAGATAGAGGACCTCATGACCGGCATAAAGGAGAACTATACGGTCGTGATAGTCACGCACAACATGCAGCAGGCCGCAAGGGTGTCGGAATACACCGGGTTTTTCATGCTCGGCGAGGTCGTGGAGTTCGACACCACAGAGAAGATATTCACGGCCCCGGCAAACAAGCTCACTGAGGACTACATAACCGGGCGTTTCGGCTAGGGGAAGCCCCTGCCTTAAGGAGGAATAATGACCCGCGAAGCATACCACAAATCGATGAAGGGCCTTGAGGCCGACCTTCAGCAGATGGCGGCCCTGGTCGTTGACGCGATAAAGGGCTCGATAGAGGCATTGAAGACCAGGGACATTGAGAAGTCCCGCCATATAGTGCGGAACGACATGGAGATAAACAGGAAGCGCTTCCAGATAGAGGAAAAATGCATTAGCCTCATAGCGACCCAGCAGCCCATGGCCGTGGACCTACGCATACTCGCGGCCATAATAAACATCATAACCGACCTCGAACGCATCGGCGACCACGCCGAGGGCATCGCCAAGATAAGCGTCTCCATAGGCGATGAGCCGCTCGTGAAGCCCTTGATCGACATGCCGTTAATGGCAGAGAAGGCCGTCTCGATGCTGGAGCGGTGCATGAAGGCCTTTATCGAGAGGGACGTAAAGACCGCCAGGGAGATATGCAACGAGGACGACGAGGTCGACGCCTATTACGACAAGATATACAACGATCTTGTGCTGCTAATGATAGACAACCCGAAGCTCATAAAGGACGCGACATATCTCATCTGGGCCGCGCACAATATCGAGAGGATGGCGGACAGGGTCACGAACATAGCGGAGAGGGTGGTTTATATGGTCACCGGCAAAATGGAGGAGATGAACGTCTCGAAGTATTAGTTCAGCTCAAAAACGCCCGTCTGCTTTGTTGCCTTCGTCGCTCCGCTGCTCGCTCCTCGGCGCCTCGCATCCGGGCATTTTTGAGCTGAACTATGTTTAGCCCGGAAGCAATGTCTTTATACTGCGTTGTCCTCCTCGGAAAATCCTCGACGTATCGCAGAGAGTACGCCTGCGGTTTTCCTCGTCGCCCGCCTTGTCTGAAGCCATTTCTTGCGTCCGTATGTGTCTTTAAGGAAGTCGCTGCTCACAGACTGAAAAAGTATGCTCCGCTGCTCGCTCCTCGGCGCCTCGCATCCGGAGCAATTTTGAGCTGAAAAATCCTCTACGCACCAGAAGCAGATTGATGGCTCATTAAGTTAGCTTGCCAGACTCTAATCCACAACCCACCCGGTCGCCTTATAATCCTTTTTAGAGATGCTCTTTTTTTCTTCTTTCTTTTACTTCAAAAAATCCGGTGTTCTGCAAATCGAATAAGGCCTGATATAACCTTCTGAAATATTTTTACCTGAGGACCGCAAGATCAGATCTGATTTAGTATGTCCTTTCCCGATCCTTTTCAAGGCCTCAAACTTATAGGTGGTTTTGAAACTTTTTTCTGAAGGCTGTTCAATTTTGATATCTACTATGCAAGCCCAGTATAAAAGTTTCGACGTCCATTCGGCAGCGGCGAAAATTATCGGAAGAATTTGGTTTTCTTCCTTGGATTCTTGCAGTAGTTCGACACCCGACTTCCAGTTTGTATCTTCTTTAAAAACGCCCTTACCTCCATTCTCATACGCTGCATGTAGCTTATGAGAATGGACAATTGTGTACACACAATACGGCAAGAGAATCAAATCACTCATAGGCTCCTCAGTCTTGTTGGATTAGCGAGCGTAACCCAACAAATCTTTGTGTCTTTTCAGGACGGGTCTGTTTCGCGCCCCAACCTACAAAAAATATCAGCCTCGATGCGCTTCGTGGCTTTTTAGTGCAAATTCAGCACAGACTCTGAGAATCTCTCATCCGTTTTCTTGCTTGGAAAGAATCCCCTCAATCTGGTCGATAAGAGGCGGCAGGTCTTTTTTCAACCGTGCTCCACAAGATATCCAGATTGACATCGTAATAGGCAATGAATAAGCCTGTTCCTCATATTGATAATCTGGCTCCACAAAAACTGCGGATATTCGTTCCGGCAATCGCTTGATAATTTCGAGGCCGCTTCGCCGATTATCTCGACGCACCTTACAAGGGAATGCGTAAGCATCTTGTCAATGTCGAGGGAGCTTCTGTTTTTTCCCTGAGTAAAGGAAACCGCATCGTTTGCAGCTTCAAGAATGTGCCGAAGACGAACCATGTCATTTTCATGCGGCATAGAACACCTCGGCGGAATCGACCACCTTCTGTCGGAAATACCTGCTCAGGTCCTCGGGCGTCCTTAAATCCACCTTGCGCCCGATAATCTCGCTTAACTCAAGCTCCATGCCGGAAAAGGTTATGAGCCCGGGTATATGGTCTTTATCAAATTCGACAAGCACGTCAACGTCGCTATCAGGCCGAAAATCATCACGCAATACGGAGCCAAAAAAAGCCAATTTGCGTATATGGTTTCTCAGGCAGAATTCGGCTATTTTTTCATGACGAACAGTTATTTTAGATCGAGCGCTAATGACAATGTCCTCCTGCCTTGAAGTGGGGTAGGGTGCGCTCCGCGCCATCAATCTTAGTAGCCTCTGATTAATTCGTGTGTCGTCATTGCGAGCGCAGCGAAGCAATCTCATTTTTTTAACAGGTTGCTGAAAAAGTCCCGAGAGCTGTCATTCTGAGGAGCCGAAGGTGACGAAGAATCTCGTAGATTCATAGCGCCGAGATTCTTATCTCGCCCGTCCTGGGCTCGCCCCTTCGGGCCTTGCACCTTTGGTGCAAGTTCAATTTTCGCTATCCTGCGAAAATTGTCCTTCGCTCAGAATGACAGGCTAAAATAGTTTTTCAGCAACCTGTTAAATATCAGCACCTTGAGATTGCTTCGTCGTTTCACTCCTCGCAATGACTACGAAGAAAGAGAATTAATTAGAGCTTTTTGGGTGGTAGGGTGCGCTCCGCGCACCATCATCTTAGTCCTTGCCGCTTCTTCATGATAAAGCCACCCGGCTTTATCATGCCTTTACAGCCTCTCCTCTCAACAGCGGAAACCCCAGCTCCTCCCTGGTCTTCAAATACCCCTCGGCGCACCCTCTTGCAAGGACCCTTACTCGGCCTATGAACCGGGTCCTTTCGGCGACACTTATCGCGCCGCGTGCGTCAAGGAGGTTAAATGAGTGGGAGCATTTGAGGCAGTAATCATATGCCGGGAGATAGAGCCCCTTCTCCATTAACTTCCCGCACTCCTTCTCGTACATGTCGAAGAGGGTGAAGAGCATTTGGGTATCCGCCTCCTCGAAGTTGTGCTTCGAGTACTCTATCTCGGTCTGCTTGTGGACGTCACCGTAGTTTACATCCTTCGACCATTTGAGGGCGTAGACGTTATCCACGCCCTGGAGGTACATGGTTATCCTCTCAAGGCCGTAGGTTATCTCGCCTGAGACGGGCCTTAAGTCTATGCCGCCCGCCTGCTGGAAATAGGTGAACTGCGTAATCTCCATGCCGTCGAGCCAGACCTCCCAGCCGAGGCCCCACGCGCCGAGCGTCGGGGACTCCCAATCGTCCTCGACGAATCGGATGTCGTGGGCGAGGGGGTCGATACCTAAGGCCTTGAGGCTGTCGAGATATATGTCCTGTATCTCGTCGGGCGAGGGCTTCAGTATCACCTGGAACTGGTAGTAATGCTGGAGCCTGTTCGGGTTCTCGCCGTACCTGCCGTCGGTCGGCCTCCTTGAAGGTTCGACATACGCCGCTTTCCACGGCTCGGGTCCGAGCACCTTCAGGAAGGTTGCCGGGTGGAATGTGCCCGCGCCCTTTTCAACGTCATAGGGCTGCATTATGACGCAGCCCCTCTCGGCCCAGAACCTCTGAAGGGTCAGTATGACGTCCTGAAAAAACATCGATAATCCTCCAATTCAGGGCTTTGGAAAAGCACCGCCCTGTGCCATTCTACAAAAAATCGAGCCTTGAAGTCAAAAATGAATTCCTCGACCCCCTCTTTCCTAAAAGAGGGGTGTGGGGTTTATCTTGTGAGCTGTCATTCTGAGGAGCCGAAGGCGACGAAGAATCTCGTGATTCATTAGCGCCGAGATTCTTATCTCGCCCCGTCCTGGGGCTCGCCCCTTCGGGCCTTGCACCTTTGGTGCAAGTTCAATTTTCACTATCCTGCGAAAATTGTCGCTTCAGCTCAGAATGACAGCTTTGCGAATCGATCAATTAGCGCAGGGTGCCTCCCGCAGCAACTTTCATCCCCCTTTGAAAAAGGGGGATAAGAGGGGGATTTTAAAATGTTCTTAATCCCCCCTCACCCCCCTTAAGAAAGAGGGGAAGTTAACGGGACAACACTGTCCCCTTAGAAGGCAGCTATTCTGCCGGACACCCGGCCATGCGGAGTTTGGCCATGAAGCGCCGGTCTTTAATTCTTTTCCCCAGCTGGAATTTTGCAAGTCCGAGAGAATGCGCTCGCTCTCGTCGAAGGCTGGTCGGCCTCAGACGTGTGAGCTTGCCTTCTTCAAGGCGCGCGGCCATCGAGAGGAGGCCGCTGTCCCCGGGGAGACCGGCACGAGGCCGCTAATCCCTGTTGCGCAGCCCCTGCATACGGTGCCGCCCCTGTCAGAGCTGAAAAAGAGCCTATCCCCCTCGTGCGCCTTCCTGCATACGACGCACCCGTTGAGGGTGCGGCAGATCACCCGTATGGAAAGGGCCGTATCTCGAAGAACCTCAGGCATTCAGGGCCGGGGCCGCCTTCGAGCATCTTAAGGAACGCCGCAAGCTCGCGGTAGAGAGCCGGGAGCGCCTGCCCCTCGCGCGTCATCTCGGAAGAGAGCTCAAGCATGTAGCAGGCTTCCGAGTACCTTTCAATGTCGCCCCTTATCCCGGGAAACGCGTCTATGAGGGACGCGTCCTCAACCCGGGCAAGGTCGCTCGTCCCGTTATGGAAAAAGAGGATATCGATATGGGAAGCGGGTCGAGGTTGCCGACGAAGCGCTTCCGGGACCTGCGCGCGCCCTTGGCGATGCCGCTCATCTTCCCGCGCCCCAGGGTGTAGAAGGTGAGTATGCGGTCGGATTCGCCGTAGTCCACGGAATTCAGGACTATGGCCCTGTCTTTATAATGCCGCGCTTCATGCAAAGGAGACCCGTCTTCATGAAAATGGTCGCAAGGCCGAGGAAGGTGAAGAACCCGCCCACGTCGGTCGAGGCCGTTACGAATATGCTCGAAGATATGGCAGGGTCGAAGTTATACCTTTTTAATATCAGCGGCATTATCGAGCCTATGAGCCCGGCCACCATCATGTTCGCTATCATAGCGAGGAAAAGGAGGAGGCCCACGTAGACGCTCGCGCCGAGCAAGTATGCTATGAGGCCCGCGACCGCGCCGGTAAGGAAGCCGTTCGAGAAGCCGACGACGACCTCCTTCATGAGCAGCCATTTGGCGTTCTTGAAGGTTATCTCGCCGAGGGCCAGCGCCCTCACGACGACCGTTATGGTCTGGGTGGCCGCGTTCCCGCCCATGCCCGCGACAATGGGCATGAGGACGGCGAGTATCACGAGCTGCTCGATGGTGCCCTCGAATATCTTCACTATCCCGGCGGCTGCCGAGGCGGTTATGAGGTTAAGGAAGAGCCAGGGCACCCGCATCCGTATGGCCCTGGAAGGCGGGTCGAGCGCCCTGGCGCCTATGTTGAGGCCAGCCATCTTGTAAAAGTCCTCGAATATCTCCTCTTCGAGGACGTCCACTATGTCGTCTATGGTAATACGGCCGACGAGCCTGCCGTCGCTATCGACGACAGGCACCGATATGAGGTCGTATTTCTGGAAGAGCTTTGCGACCTCTTCCTGGTCCATGTCCGTCCGGACGCGGATTGCGTCCCTGTTAGTTATCTCGATTATCCGGGTCCTGGGCCCCGCAAGTATGAGCCTGTCGAGAGGGACCGCGCCGATGAGCATGCCCCCGTGGTCCACCACGAAGACGCTCGAAATGTTCTCTATGACCGCGGCCTTTCTCCTTACCTCCTCTATGGCCCCCTCGACCGTGGCCGTTTCCGGCACTGAGGCGAGCTCGGCCTGCATCTTTCCGCCCGCCGTGTCCTCGGGGTAGACGAGGAGCTTCTGTACGGCTATCGCTTCCTGCCGGTCTATGCCTTCGAGCACCTGCCGCGCGTCCTCGACCGGAAGCTCGGAGATTACGTCAGCCGCGTCGTCGGTCTCCATCTCGTGGACGACCTCGATGAGCTCTTCCGAGGATATGGAGGATATGAGGACCTTCCTCAGGCGCTCGTCGACTTCCAATATGACGGCAGAGGCCTGCTCAGGGGGGAGGAGCCTGAAGACCCGCATGGCCTCCTCTTCCTCGAGCGAGCCCAGAAGCCTCCCTATATCCGAGGAATGGAGGCCTTCGAGGAGGCGGCGTATCTCGTCCTCGCGGCCCTCATCGAGATGGCCCCTGATCTCGTCAGTATGGTCGTTTCTGGCTTCGACGCTCATGGTAAAGCCTTGAACTACGGATTTTTTTTGGGTCCCGAATCGGCGATTCGCTTCCGGGCGGTAATCCGATAAAACGGCAGGATGATCCAGAGATAAATAAGGTCTGATTAATTTTTTTCTGTCATTCTGAGGGAGCGTAAGCGACCGACAATTTTTGCAGGACAGCAAAAATTGAATGCCGAGCCTCCTGGCGAGACAGCCCGAAGGGTCGAGCCCCAGGACGGGGCGAGATAAGAATCTCGTAACTTGCTGAATTTCCTAAATACGAGATTCTTCCCCTTCGTTTCACTCAGGGCTTCGGCTCACACCCTCAGAATGACAGACATTTTGCGAATTAATCAGACCTTCCCTCACGATTATCATGAAAAATTAGCACCGGAGAGAATATAAGTCAATAGGGAATGAGGAGATTTTACGGCTGGATTGTCGCTGATGGCGCGGAAGCTATCTTTCCAGGAAAAACGGACCCGGGACGGTCCTCATGACGTGCTCGGTCGTGGAGCCCAGGACCATCTCCACGAGCCTTGAATGATGGGAGGTGCCCATGAAGAGGAGGTCGTGCCCGTTGTCCTTGTAGTAGTTCTCGATGACTATGGGAGCGTCGCCCTTCCTGTGGACGAAGCTCGCCTGTATGCCGTATGGCCTGAGGTATGATCGGGCGTCATTGAGGATAGGGTCTTCCTCCTCGGAGGACGAAACGGTAAGGACCGTAAGCGATAGGTCCAGGGTCTTGGCCCACTCGGCGGCGGAGTGCATGGCCCTGCTCGCGTTGGGGCTGCCGTCGTACGCGAGAAGCGGTTTTTTCGGCTCCGAGAAGCGCTCGGGCACTATGAGGACAGGCTTGGGCGACCTCCTCAGGACGCTCTCTGTCGTCGAGCCGAGAAGCCCGTACTCGAATTGTGCGTTTACGCCGCGCCTGCCGATTACGACCAGGTCAGCTACCTTGGCCTTGTCCACTATTTCATTTGCGACCACGCCGAAGGTTATCTGCGTTTCGCATCGCGTCCCGTTCTCCTTGCAGGTGTCCTCGAAGGCGGAGAGTATGGTCTTTCCCCTGGCCTCAAGCGCCTCGCGCATACGGGTCGAGAAGTTCATGAACGGCTCGAAGCCGAGGGAGCCCGATATGTCGTGGAGGAACGGTCCCTCGAGGGAGACTACGTCGACAACGTTCATGCCGACAA
Source organism: Deltaproteobacteria bacterium (assembly GCA_015075075.1). Lineage (GTDB taxonomy): Bacteria > Desulfobacterota > GWC2-55-46 > GWC2-55-46 > GWC2-55-46 > UBA5799. Next base: position 11,556 of record JABTVA010000023.1, read on the forward strand.
GCCCGGCGCCGAACTTCGACGAAAGCCAAATGGAATAGTCCAGCGCCGACTTGCCGTAAACTGAGCCGTCCTGCGGGACGAGTATCGTCTTTATCATGCCAGGGCCGGCTCTCCCATGTTCGATGCTTCCACAGTCACCTCTTCCCTCTCCGCGTCCACCTTGAAGAAGTCCCCCTCTTTCCACTTGAGCGTTATGGGGACCTTCACCTTCTCGTCCACGTGCCTCTTAAGGAACCTCGCACCGTACCGCTGGTTATAACCCTTATCGACCAGGACGTCAATCGCTTTTTCGGTGACAGAGAGGTGCTTGCCGTAGCCTTCCATGTGCTCGCGGATCTTTTCAAGGTACATGAGCGTAAGCTGCCTGACCTCATTCCTCGTAAGGGGCGTAAAGACTATCACGTCGTCTATGCGGTTCAGGAATTCGGGGCTTAAGGTGTTCTCCACCTCTTTTATGATGTCCTTCTTGTAGGACCGGGCGTCCACATCGTTCTCTGTCATGAAGCCCAGAGGCTTCACGTACTTCCTGAAGACGTCCGCGCCGAGGTTGCTGGTCATGATGATGACGGTGTCGCTGAAGTAAACCCTTTTCCCCCTGCCGTCCGTGAGCCACCCCTCGTCAAAGACCTGGAGGAAGAGGTTAAGGACGAACGGGTGCGCCTTCTCCACTTCGTCGAGGAGCACGACCGAGTAGGGGTTTTCGCGGACAGGGTTGGTGAGGAGCCCCCCCCGCTCCGAGCCCACTATGCCCCTGGGCATGCCTATGAGCTTATCTACCGCAACGCCCGAGTCTTTGTATTCGCTCATGTCGAGGCGTATCATCTTCTTCTCGTCGCCGAAGAGGAAGTCCGCGAGCGACTTCGCAAGCTCCGTCTTTCCCACGCCCGTGGGGCCCAGGAAAAGGAGCACGCCGTCGGGCCTTGCGAAGTTCTCCTTCAAAGGGCCCTTGTTGAGCCTTAGCCTCTTCGAAAGGGCGTTAATGGCCTCCTTCTGGCCCACGACCCTCCTCGCGAGGGTCTTCTCCATGTCCTTGAACCTGCCGACCGTGTCCCTGAAGATCATGTCCCTGGGTATGCGCGTCTCCTGGGATATGACCTCTATTATGTCGTCCGGGCCCACGGGCTCGGACGGCCTGTTTATCTCGACCTTCACGCAGGAGGTGTCGAGCCAGCCGATGACCTTGTCCGGCATCTTTAGGCTACGCATGTACCTCTGGCTCATGTCGAGTCCGGTCTCTATGGCCTCGTCCATCACCTTGACCGAGTAGCTCTTCTCAAGCCTCGGCCTTATGCCGTAGAGTATCTTCCTCGTCTCCTCGACGGTCGGCTCCTGTATGTGGACGAGCCTGAAGCGTCTTGCAAGGGCCTCGTCCTCTGCTATGAACTCCTTATACTCGGAAAGCGTGGTCGCGCCTATTATCTGGACCTCGCCCCTCGAAAGGGTCGACTTGAAGATATTGGCAGCGTCCGACGGCACGCCCATTGCCGAGCCCGCGCCGATGAGCGTATGGGCCTCGTCGATAAAGAAGATTATGTTCTTCCGCTCCTTTATTTCCTTTATTATCTTCTCTATCCTGTCCTCGAACATGCCCCTGAAGATGGTCCCGGCCACGACCGAGTTCATCTGCAGGTTCACTATCTGCTTGTCCCTCAAGCGCTTCGGCACCCTCTTGGGCTCGAGCTCTATCCTCCTTGCGAGCCCCTCGACGACCGCGGTCTTGCCCACGCCCGGCTCGCCGATTATCATTACCGAGTTCGAGCGTTCCATGTGGCAGAGTATCTCCATCACCTGGTCTATCTCGGAGTCCCTCCCGATTATGACCGGGAGCTTGTCGAACCTGGCGAGCTTATTGAGGTTCACGGCGAAGTGCTTGAGGTTCGGCGGGAGCTCGTATTTTTTCTTGAGCTCCTCCTCCATCTCCTCCTTGCTCCTGACCTTTACGGTGATCCGCCGCATTACGTAGTCGGGGTCCAGGCCGAAGCTCCGGAAGACCTTAGCAGGGAGGCTGTGGTTCTCCTGGAAGATGGCTATGAAGAGGTCGGTAGAGTCGAGTTCGTCTCGGCCCCACCTCTGGGCCTCTTCGCGGGCGAGCCTGAAGACGTTCCTTGTGGCCGGCGGTATCTTGAGGCCCAGGCCTATGTACTGGCGGGAGACGTTCAGGTGCTCGTTAAGGAAGTTTATTACATGGAAGATGTCGAGGTTCAGGTCTTCCATCACCTCGCGGAAGAAGTTCTCCTCCACCTTGGCAAAGGCAAGGAAAAGGTGCTCTACGCCGAGATAATAATGCTGGCGGTTCTTGCTCTCCTCTATGGCGGCGTCCAGAACCCGTCGAGCAGCCGGCGTAAGCTTCTCTTTTATCTCTTCAAGTTCGGTCATGGTTAGCCTCTTTTGGCCCGCCGGGGTGTTCCCTGGCGGACGGTTGGGGCCTGACAAGCCGTTCGGCTCATTAGGTTCAGGTTTTCAAGACCCTAATCGCCTTTACGCTGCCGCTTTTATGGGTTTATGGGGCGGTTACTTGCGCCCGCTTATGTTCTCATCTGCAAGCGGCAGAGCCTTTTTGCCCGGATGGGCAACGCCATACTTAATTCTACCACAGTCCTTTTCGGGGTTCGTAGGGATTTCGGCTCTCGAATTCCTCTATTATTTCCCGGGACCTGTCGTCTATTTTTCCGGGGACCATGATCTTCACGACAGCGTACTCGTTTCCGCGCTCTCGGCCGTACACGCCCTTGCCCTTGATCCTGAGCATCTGCCCGGCCTGCGTCCCCGGCGGCACCTTTATCCTGACGGGGCCATCTATTGTAGGCACCTCTATTTCGGCGCCTATGAGGGCCTCCTTTAAGGTTATCGGCACATCCAGATATATGTCTTTGTTTTCCCTCCTGAAATAAGGATGCGGCCTTACAGCCAGGAGGATATAGAGGTCTCCGGGCGGCCCCCCTGCCAGGCCTTCGCCGCCTTTTCCGGCAACCCTTACCCTCGAGCCGGTTACTACTCCCGGAGGTATCCTGACCTTCAGCGTTTCGGCCCTGGTCTGCCTGGGTATCGTTATCTCGGTCTCCGTCCCCTTTACGGACTGGATGAAGTCCAGGGAAAGCCTGTATTCGAGGTCTTCTCCCCTTTGCGCCACTCTCCTTCCGGCCCTGCCCCTTCCGAAGAGCTCGCCGAAGATGTCCTCGAAACCGAAGCCGAATTCGTCGAAATTTACGCCTCCGGGCGCGTAGCCAGGGGCCTGTCGCCATCTCCAGACATGGCCGGTAAGGTCATGGTCAGCGCGCTTCTTCAGTTCGTTAAGTACCTGATATGCCTCGTTTATATCCGCGACTGCCTCCATCTCGGCCCTCTTGTCCGGGTGGAGTTGAATCGTTGAACGCGGAGCTTCCTGTAAGCTTTTATCTCCTCTTCGGAAGCGTTCCTCCGGCACCCCAGGCGTTGCGTAGTGGTCTTTGACCATAAAGGTGCTTCAATCCGGGAGGCATCGCTATCGGAATATGATAATGGACGCCCCATCTGGCGCGCCCCTTTCTGATTTTACAAGCAGGGCGGGATTTGGGCAAGTCTCTGGTTCATGAACGGCGCATCTAAAGCCTTTGAAGCGGGGAAGGGCGAGAAAAACCAGGGGGCTGGCGGCTTCCAGGAACCGCTCAAAGCAAAGTCGGATGGGGTCGGGTCTGTGTGGCAACCTCTAAAATTGATCTTTTCCGGACTCACCGTCATGCCGTGAATAAAGGCATTTTCACATATTTGACGCCATATGTCACTTTTTGTTTCCGTTGGCAGTTCGGAAAAATCTCGTCAGCTCGTTAATTCAATATATTCGTCATTGCAGGCGAAGCAAAACAATCTATCTTTGAAAAATCGGGCGGTTGGTTAGCGGATGCTTTCCTCGCAATGACAACCGAAATGGGACGGACTCTCTAGTTTTTAGGGCTGCTGGCCATCATTTATGCTGGTTAATCACGCACCGGCACTCGGGCCGTCGCCTTCTTTTTTTGCGCCTTCTCCGCCGGGCTCATGAAGCCACCCGGTCTTCTTCCGCGAAGGACCTCCAGCTATGCGGCGGGCACCGTGACCTTTCCTATGGCGTCGCCAGAATTATCGGGCTCGTTTGGCGGCTCAGGCGCTTTCACCGCGCTACCACAAGGGCCTCCTCACGGCCTTCCATCATCTTCGTTTGCGCGGTTTTCGTTTGGTATCTTCTCCGTCGAAATTGCTGCAGTCAGGCTGGTTTCTCGACTCCGATGGTCTCTTTCACTTCTTGTCTTCATCGGCGTACGCTCGGCCTCGCCAGTATCTTCTCGATATCGTACTTTGCAGGCCGGCCAGAGGCGGTGTGGTTATAACGCACTCCTTGCGCGCGTCAACGCGGGACGGTAGATTATCCGTTCGCGTCTATGTCGAGCAACCTCGATAGGGAGACTCCTCGGGCAGGGCGGTATGCGGTTCGGAACCTGCCGGGCGTCCATTATCATGGGTATAAGACTCCGCTGGAGGACGTGTATCTCGACCTGGGTCTGGTTGTCGGCCGCCGTAGTGAAGGTCTCCTTCTTCCTCGCCGGGATGGTGGTGTTCCTGGTTATGAGGGTCGTCATGACGCCGCCCAGGGTCTCTACCCCCAGCGAAAGGGGCGTAACGTCGAGAGGGCGCCGCGTCAACCACCTCTCCGGCGAGCACCGCGCCCTGTATTGCCGCGCCTATGGCCACGACCTCGTCCGGGTTAACGCCCTTGTGCGGCTCCTTGCCGAAGAACTCCTTTACGAGCTTCGTTATCGCGGGCATCCTGGTCATCCCGCCCACGAGCACGACTTCGTCTATGTCCGAGGGGCTAAGGCCCGCGTCATGGGCCTGTCCCTTGACTGCGCTCCTCTGCAGGTCATCGCGGGCTAGCCGAGCGCCAGCCTCAGAGGCCTCATCACGCGGGTGCGGGACCGAGGCTGGCGTCCGCGGTTATGAGGGCGGTTTATCTCAGTCTCATCGTGAGGAGGCTCTAATGCCAGCCTTCTCGGCCGCCTCCGCCAGACTGGACATCGCCCTGGAGGTCATTTCGTCGCAGATTCGGATGTGGAGCCAGTCCGGTTACTGGTCGAGTTGTCACCCGCCGAGGAGCAAGTTGTCGCGTTCGTGGACTTCCGGCCTCAATCGCGCTTCGCCGACTTCGGTGGCAGGTCTCGAAGGTTGCCGCCGCCGAGTCGTAGACCGCTATCTTCTCTTCTTTTTTCTTGTCGGAACCGTAGGCCAGGGCGTCGCGACTGTTTATTATCCTCTTCCGTCAGGGGCGGCGATCGCACGTCTTTCGTGGCCTGCGCGTGGTAAAATAGGCCGGAACCGTTGTGACGGCCTCTGATCACTAGGCTCTTGAATGAGCCTCGGCGGATATCTTGACTTTACAACGAGTATCATGGCCGATATCTCGGGCGGGTGATATCTTCCCCATGTTGCCGGAGACGACGGCCCTGCCCTAGTCGTCCTTCTCGGTCTTGTAGGGCACCATCTTCATCTGCCTGACTCTTCAGACTTCGGCCCATGAGGCCTCTTTATGGAAGATGGTGTTCTCGAGACTGGTTACGGCCTGCCTCTTGGCGACCTGTCCCGGTATCTCCCTTGTCCTTTGTAAAGGCCACGACCGAGGGAGTTATGCGGCTCCCTTCCTCGTTCACTATCACTTTCGGCTCCCCGGCCTCCATGACCGCAACGACAGAGTTGGTGGTGCCGAGGTCTATGCCGATTATCTTTCCCATCTTTTCCGTTCCTCCTGGCTTATTGAAGGCAACTCTAAAAATTGATCTTTTCCCCGGACTCTGCTTCGGGCCGGGAATAAAAATGCTCACATATTGTCATATATGCGCTGCTTTTTATTCCAGCTTCCGAAAAAGCGGGAAAAATCTCCCCTAATTTTTAGAGGTTGCCTGGTTTTATCATGATAAGTCAAAAGTACCTTGAATAAATGGTAAATGCTCCAGACATTTTATGAATTCCCGCTGAAACCAGGCGGTTGGGAGACGGCCCCACGGCCCGGCCACGCTTATGGTAAATATAGGTACGCGGGGCGTTTTTGTCAAGGGAAGTGCTCGAAATACGGAATTTTTTTTAAAAGACGGAGACAGGGGTATTCTTCAGCCCTTGAGCTTCCTCTTCTCTTCTTTCCAGGTATAGCGGTTAAGGACGTAGAGGACCGCCGTAAGGAGGGCCATGTACCCTAAAACCCAGGGGCCCAGGCGTTTCCTGTCTGCAAGGGAGGCTCAGAGACAGGAATAGAGGAATGCGGCGATATCCCTCGGCTTTTCAAGCTCGGGTCGTCATCGGGATGGGGCGGCGCATTGCTATAGCGCCTTCGGTGTGGGTCTCCCTCAGCAAGGCGCAGTTCGTACCGTCCTCTATGGTAGGTGGTAAGAAGGTTATATAAATATTCCACGCCTTTAAGTCCCTTTCCCTAGCCCAGAGGCCATGAGGGTCAGGTCAGGCGGCACTACGCCAAAGGCCGCCTGTGCGGATTCAGGATCCAGCGCCAGCGATACCCGTCAGGCGCGTCCGGGCCCCTTAAGTACTTAAGCCCGTGGCAGGCAACAGTGCTGCGTATGAAGCCCCATGCCGCGCGAGTATGCCTCCAGGGCCAGGTCAATTCACCTCTCCCTTGCAGCTCGGCAGGAGCGGAACCGGATAGAGCATTATAAAGCATGAGTATGGGGAGCACGGCCCTAACCACTCCTATCCTCCTTCGGGCTCAGTTGTCCTTTCGAATAAAGGATTGGCAGGAGTGCGAAATAGAGGAAGTAGATAATGGTCGCTATCATGCAAGGACTGCCATCCTTACGCCGAGGGGGGATATGAAGTCCGGCGGGTAGAGGCCTATGTAGCCGAGGAGAATGAAATTGAGGAAAAATACCCATGTGAGGACTTTTTTTACCGGCCTGTACTTCGAGCTACGCACCCTGGAGCGGTCGAGGAAGAGAGCGCCAGGATGAATATGGACGCGCCCCTTGGCGGTGCGCCATCGAAACTTGTCAGGATGAACTCAATATCGCATAGAAGGGGAGGAAGTACCACTCGGGCACGATATGGAGCGGGGTCTTCAGGGGGTTTGCGGGCTCGTTATTTACGGGCTCCATGAACGCGTCGGGCCGGAAGAAGACGAAATAGAAAAAAATGGTGAGGATGAGGCTCAGGAACCATGCGTCTTTTGTTTATGAAGTAGGGCGAGAAGGGGCGCATTTGAGGCCCCTTCTTGTCGTACTCTATGCCCTCGGGGTTGCCTGAGCCCACCTGTGGAAGGCGGAGAGGTGGAGGATTATAAGCCCTCCGAGTACGGCGAAAGGGAAAAGGGTCGTGTGGAGCGAGTAGAAACGCGTCAGGGTGGCGTCCCCCGGCAAAATCTTCGAGCCAGACCGTGGCCTGCCCCACGAACGGTATGGCCGTAAAGAGGTTGGTTATGACTGTAGCGCCCCAGAAGGACATCTGCCCAGGGAAGATGGCCCATGAAGGCCTCTGCCATGAAGCCCAGGAAAATGAGGAGGCCTATCCACCAGAGGAGCTCCCTCGGGCCCTTGCAAGACCATAGGTTGCCCATGTGCACGTAGAGGGCAAAGAAGATGCCGGTTGCGCCGATCGCGTGGAGGTAGCGTATGAGCCATCCGTAATGCACGTCCACATTATGTGCTGGACGCTGTCGAAACTAAGGGCCTCGTCGGGCTTATAGTACGCGGCGAGCCAGACGCCGGTTATGACCTGAATAACGAAAAAAACGCCGAGCACCGAACCGAAGTTCCAGAAATAGTTGATGTTCCTGGGGGTTGGATAGCCCGTTACGTGCTTCTCGATGAACTCGGAGAGGGGAAGGCGCTTATCTATCCAATCGATGTACCGGGCCATTTGGCTCCTATCAAGATGCTGAAAAAGACTGTTTGGGGGAAACTTTCTGTAGAAAGGTTTCCCCCAGACCCCCTTCAAAGACTTTTAGTTCCTGAGAAAACCCCGGAAGCTGGGGGTTTTCTCAGGAAGAACTGAAAGTTTTTGGAGAGAGTTTGAGAGAAACTTTTTATAAAAAGGTTCTCTCAACAGTTTTTCAGCGCCTTGCTAAATTGCGGGCAGGTCCTGTATCTTTCTTACGTTCTCGCCGTAGCCACTGAAGCGTTCGGTGCCGAGTATGAGCGACTGGCCCTCGACCCGGTAGGGAAGGAGCCTCAAGTTCTCCGGGGGCGGGCCGCCGAGCCTTCTACCGATGCTGTCGTATTTGCCGCCGTGGCAGGGGCAGTAGAAGCCCGCGACCCCTGTATCAGGCACCTGGTCTCTAAACTGCGGTATGCAGCCCAGGTGCGTGCATATGCCTATCGAGACGAAGAGGCTCGGGTCCACGGCCCTCTCGTCCGGCGCTGCCGGGTCCGCGAGGGTTGCGGGGTCTATGAGTGAGGCCTCCTCTATCATGGCCGGGGTGCGCCGGAGTATGAATACCGGCTGCTTCCTCCAGATTACGGTCCGGAGCTCCCCTTCGCGGAGGGCGGAGATGTCCACCTCCTGGACCCCTGCCGCGAGGATGTCCTTTGTCGGGCTCATGGCCCTCAAGAAAGGGACAGCGGCAAAGGCCGCGCCGAGCGCTCCGAGGAACGCGGCGGCTCCGGTCATGAATTTGCGCCGGCTTACGATGCCTTTCAGGTCTATTGCCATTATTCCCGCTCCGGGGTAACTACCTTGAAGTATAGCAGAAAAAAGGCGCTGAAGAAGGAAGGGGGCGAGTAAGGCCAGGTGGACGTGGGCGAACAAAAAAAGCCGGGCTAACGCCCGGCTTGAATTGGCTATGATTTGAAGGTCAGTGGCCCGCGCCTGCGCCGTGCCCTCTCTCGTGGTCGGCGTTGGCGCGGGTCCTCGGGTACTGGGGCCTGGGCTCAGGCGCAATGGGGTCGAACCGCCTCTCCTGGACAGTATGGGGGTTATGGCACTCGGTGCATACCCACCACCGCTTCTTTCCGCCCTTTTCCCAGCTCCCTATCCTTTTCCCGTGGATGCCGTCCCGCCAGTCGGAGTATACCTCTCCGTGGCACTTGCCGCAAAGCCTCTGGGGCTGGTTAAGGCCAATCTCCCCGCCCTTGTGGTCGATAAAGGTGTCCCTGTTCCGGGCGTTGTGGCAGTCGAGGCACCATATCGCGCCCTGCCCGTGCTGCAGGTTCATGGAGTCAGGCACGATGTCCTGGTGCATGGCAAGGGGCCTGGGGTTCTTGTTTTTGGGGTAGGGCACCATGCTGCCGTTGTGGCAGGCGGTGCAGGGCATATAATATTTGAGCTGCCCTGTCCTCGGCTTTACGACCGCCTCCTCGCGGGTGTAATCCGCCTCGACGGGCATCTCGCCCATCGGCTCTGTCCCGTCAAAGGGGTCTCCCCACCAGAGCACGCCGCCGGTCTTGTTCGAGCACTTTACGTTCGGTAGGCCCGGCTCTACCTCGGTCCGGGTCGCGTTAGAGTAGCCGTCCCTGCTCTCAAAGCAGTCTGCGGGCTCCTGCTTGTTCTTGAGGTAATGTATGTACGTGTCCTCCGCGTGGAGCGCGGGGGCCAGCAGAAGGACGGCCGTAAAGGAGGCCAGCATTGCGAGCGCGGTCTTCCTCATTTGCATATCTCCTCGCTCGAATGGACGACTGGCTGCCACTCGCTTGAAAACTCGCTCGCAAGGTCAGTCGCCGCCCTGTACTTTAACTCTCCCAGGAGCACGCCTATCGCGCCTTTTGCGAGGACCGTGAATATGAGGAGGCCCGTTGCCCAGCCGCCGAGCGTATTGACTATCTCGATCGCCGAGGGCGCGTATTCGGAGATCTCGCCTATAGGCGAGGGGATGAAGGCCGGGACGACGAGGCCCATGCCCTTGTCTATCCATACGCCCGCGAAGGTGAAGGCGCAGGCGAGCGGGAGCCATAGTTTGTGGTTTTTCCTCAGGGACGGCGTAAGAAGCATGAAAAACGCCGCAAGGAGCAATACTACCGCGCTCCAGTACCAGAGGACCAGGCCCGTGAGGCCGTGCTTGCCGAAAATGAGGTACTGGAGCGAGAACGAGTGCTCGGTCGAGGGATATAGCTCGGTCACGACCTCGGACAAGCCGAGGAATATGGTTATGCCCAGGCACCAGGTGACTATCTGGGCGAGGGTCTCTATGGCCTCGTCGGCTATCTTGAGCTTAGTGAATTTGTTGATCACGAGAAACGAGATGATTATCATCGCCGGGCCTGCCGCAAAGGCCGTGGCGATGAACTTTATCGGCATCATCGAGTGGAACCACATGGGCCTTGAGGGCATGGTGTTAATGAGAAACGCCGTCACAGTGTGTATCGATAGCGCCCAGACTATCGAGATGTAGACGAGCGGCATGTAGAAGAGCTTGTTGACCTCCCGGCCTGTGTACTTCATAAAGAGGTAATAGAAGGCGCATATGGCGTTAAGGCCGAGATAGCCGTTAAGGACTATGACGTCCCAGGTGAGCATGGAATGCGGCCAGTTGAATATGCCTATTACGGGGATGAGGTGCCACAGCCTGTCGGGCCGCCCCATGTGGAACATTATGAAGATCATGACCATGCAGACCGCGGAAACGGCCAGAAGCTCGCCGAGGACGACGATCTCCTTCATCTTCTTGTGGTGGTAGACGTAGGAGGGGAATACGACCGTCACGGCCGCCGCGGCCACGCCGACCAGGAACACGAACTGGGCCTCGTAGAGCCCCCAGCTCACCAGGTCGTTGTAGTTCGTGACGATCATGCCCTTGGTGAACTGCTCGTACGCGCCGAGGAGCATGAGGAACGAGAGAAAGCCCAGAAAAATTATCCAGCCATAGAAGATTGCGCTCCCCCTGGCCACATACATGACCGAGTCCAGGGCAAAACGGATAAGAGGCTTCATGCTATTCCCCTTCGTATTATGGAAGACCGGGCCGCCCGGAAAAGGACGGGAGCCGTCTTTACGGGACGGTTAATCCATGAAATAGAAGAACTTCGGGTAGGTGTTGAGCTCGGCCTTGAGCCTGAACACCTTTTTCTTCTCGAGTATCTTCCTGACTTCGCTATCCGGGTCGAGGAGGTTTCCGAACTTCCTGGCGCCTACCGGGCAGACCTCGACGCAGGCCGTGTAGCGGCCCTGCCTGGTCCTCTGGAGGCAGAAGGTGCACTTCTCGGCTACACCCTTCATCCTCGGGCGGTTGCCTAAGTAATGCGTAACAGGGTTCATCTCCTCGGCCGGGAGGTTGGGCTCGCCCCAGTTGAACCTCCGGGCCCAGTAGGGGCAGGCGGCAATGCACATCCTGCACCCGATGCACCAGTTGTAGTCTATGACCACTATGCCGTCAGGGTCCCTGTACGTGGTGCGGACCGGGCAGACCTTTACGCAGGGCGGCTTCTCGCACTGCATGCACTGCATCGGAAAGTAGAAGTATCCCTTCTCAGGGACCTCGGCGGGCTCGTAATAGTGCTCGCCTTCGAGCACCACGCCCGAGTTCTTATAGGCGTTCCCGCCAACCTGTATGCCCGCGGGGTCGGGGTAGCCCTTGTCCATGTCCCCGGCGAGGAAGTTCCCCTTCTCCATCTTCAGGACCCGTATCCACTGTATCTCGGGGTTGTCGCGGGACTGGTTATTCTCCTTCACGCAGGCGTAGACGCAGCGCCTGCACCCGATGCACTTCTGGATGTTCAGCGCGTAGCCGAAGAGGACCCCTTCCTTTGCAGGCGCGCTGTCGACGGTGGTCTGTTTCCCGAACTCCTCGGTATATCTCTTTTCGAGCCGGAGGACGGCCTCCCTCTTTTCGTCCTCGGTCATGAGGCGGTAGTTCTTCTGGAACCACTCGCCCCAGGTGGCCTTGGCCTCGGCCTCGTCCGAACCGGAAAGGAGCGCCCCCGCGCCAGAGAGGGCCGCGGCCGTGACGGAGAGCCCTGCGCCGCCCAGAAATTCGCGGCGTGACGCTTCATCCGGCTTAAGCGGCGCGTCCTTTTTCTTTTCGTCCTTGTCCCTGGGTTCAGACACTTCAGTCCTCCGTCCGGTTTGAAGCAGCCGGCAGTGACGCCGGGAAAAATCAATTGCTTAACGGGCCGCCTCAGGCGACCGGATTTTTATGGAACTCGAAAAGACTCTTGAGGAGGTCCCTCTTCTCCTCTTTGGTCATGACGATATACTGCCTTGAGGCGAGTACGCTGTCGCCCTGGGTGAGGTCGTCGATATATGCCTTCTGGTGGTCTTCCTTGAAGATAAGGTCGCCGGTCTTCTTGGCAAGCCCGGCCGTGGCCGCTACCGCCACGCCGGCGACAACGGCCTTTGAAAGGAAGCCGCGCCTGGACGTCCGGGCCATTGCCTTATTGTCCGGGCCGGAGAGCGCCTTTTTGCAGTTATTGTCGTCCATCGGTTACCTCCGGTCCGGGTATTTCTAAATTATTTAAAGAGTTGAGGGGCGGTGGGAAGAGGGCCTTGCCCGGTCTCCGGGGCCTCGATGTGCCTGCCACGCCATTGTGATTTGTTTTCGATAATATAATAACCGGAACTCGGTTGTCAAGCTGGTTTTTGTATACAGTATCCAGTGTTGAATCGGCATCGAAATGCGCTTATTCAATATGAGATTTGGATATAGGGCCGCTTTTTTGATTTATCAAAAAGAACCTTTTGCGCGGTGCCGTTATTTCTGCATGAGCAAAACACCATTATATCGCGCTGCCGCGCTCTTTTTGG
>JABTVA010000024.1 GCA_015075075.1 Deltaproteobacteria bacterium
GAGAGCGCTCCGGCTGAAATGCCGTCTACGCGTACCGGCACAGAGACCACGAACCCCTTTCTATTGTCCTCTAACTCGACAGGCCCGGAGAGGGCCGGGCCGCCATCCACGCTTACCCCTTCCGCATGGGCGCTGACGGCCTCAACCGCCTCACCGGCCCTGAAAACCGGCCCGTCGCCGAAGCGGGTAAAGACCGCCGCCGTGAGGCCATGCTTACGCTCCGCGGCCAGTAGCTCTTCCCATTCCCGCCACTTTGTCTCTTCCCCGGCCCCGGCCTCCCATCTCCGGGCAAGCTCCGCAAGGGCCACTACCCTGAGGCCCATTTCGTCCCTTATGGCTTCCTTTACTGAAGTGGCTTTTAATGCGGTATGGTGGGCGAGGCCGGCCTTCTCGGAAATTGAGAGCTCGCGCCAGACAAGGAAAGTCGCGGAGAGCGCGATGAGGAACGCAAGGACGGGGACCCATCTCTTAAGTAGCATGTTTGACCGGAGTATTTGGGGGTTCGTACAGCATAGAAAGGGTACTATGTACCTTTCCGTTTTGTCAAGCGCAAGAAACCGGGCGCCCACCCTGCCCCTGGTCGATTTAATCTTGATATCCGGCCACTTACAGCGTAGCCGGTGAAACCTCTTTTTTGCCTAAAGGCGGGCGGCATGGCATCCGATATGGTGTTAAGGCCTTATAAGGCCGGCTATCTTTTTTACACGCCCGGATTCTTCAAGGAGGCAGATATCATGATGGTAAGATGGAAAGAGCAGCTCTCTACAGGGGTCTGGTGGCAGGAGAAGCAGCACAGGGAGCTTTTCGCCAGGTTCGCCAAGCTCGTGGCCGCGATGGAGCACGGGCGCGGGCGGGAAGAGATAGAGGAACTTTACGAGTTCATGGAGAACTATCTGGGAAGGCACTTCCAGGCCGAGGAAGCCGCGATGGACCGGATAGGCTACTCCGGCAAGCGGGCCCACGCGGCAGAGCACAGGAAACTACTCGAGGAGATAACGGCCTTGAGGGCCGAATTCGAGACCGGGGCCAGGCTCTCCCTCGTGCTCAAGGTGCAAAGGCGCATAATCGACTGGTTCATGAACCACATAGGGAACATGGACAAATCGCTCGGCTCGTATCTCAGGGCAGAGGACCTCAAGCACCAGCAGGTCGTCGTGAACTGCTGAGAAACGGAAGGGCTGCAAGGCGAAACCGAGAGATCCACAATCCATTTTTCGAGACATTAAAGGCGTCCCTTTCCAGGGACGCCTTTTTTATGGCAACCTCTAAAAATTGGAGATTTTTCACGCAATCAAGGAAGGCCGGGTATAAAAAGCGGAGCATATATGACAATATGTGAGCATTTTTATACCCGGCCTGACACAGAGTCCGTGGAAAAGATCAATTTTTAGAGATTGCCATAAATCTTTTGGAGGGCATTGATGCATTTCTTCGAATACAAGGGCAGGAACTTCTACGCCGAGGGCGTGCCTGTCGGGCGGATAATAAAGGAAGTAGGCACGCCGGTCTACATCTACAGCCAGAAGACCTTGAAGCGCCACTACAAGGCCTATGACGAGGCCTTCGGGAGTGTAGCGCACCTTATCTGCTACTCCATAAAGGCCAATTCCAATATCTCGGTCCTCCGGGCCTTTGCCGAGGAAGGGAGCGGATTCGACATAGTCTCCGGCGGAGAGCTCTTCAGGGCCTTGAAGGCAGGGGCAGACCCGCGTAAAATCGTCTTCTCCGGCGTGGGCAAGAGGGAGGACGAGATAGAGTACGCGCTTAAAAGCAGCATACTCATGTTCAACGTGGAGTCCTCCCAGGAGCTACGCGCCATAGACGCGATAGCCGGGCGCCTGAGGAAAAAGGCCGGGATAGCCATAAGGGTAAACCCGGACGTGGACCCCAAGACCCACCCGTACATATCCACCGGGCTCAAGAAGAACAAGTTCGGTATCGAGACGGGCGAGGCATTCAAGGAATACCTGAACGCCAAGAGGCGCCTTAAGAACGTGAACCCCATCGGCATAGATTGCCACATAGGCTCGCAGATAACGAAGATCGGCCCGTTCGTGGACGCGCTCCGCAAGACGACGGACCTCCTTAAGAGGCTCAGGGCCGAGGGCGTGGATATAAAGTACCTGGATATGGGCGGCGGTCTCGGCATCACCTATGACAAGGAAGAGCCGCCGCACCCGAGCAGATACGGCGAGGCCGTAATAAAGGGCACAAAGGGCCTCGGCGTCACGTTGATATTCGAGCCCGGAAGGTCGATGGTCGGTAACGCGGGTATACTCGCAACGACCGTCGTCTACACCAAGAAGAATGCCAAGAAGAACTTCGTGATAGTGGACGCGGCCATGAACGACCTCGCAAGGCCCAGCCTCTACGGCTCTTATCACGCGATAAAGGCGGTCAAAAAGAACGGCAAGAGGGAGATGGTCGCAGACGTGGTCGGCCCGATATGCGAATCGGGCGATTTCCTCGCCAAGGACAGGGAAATCCCGCAGGTGGCCCCGGGCGACGCCATAGCCCTCATGAGCGCGGGCGCGTACGGCTTTTCCATGTCGAGCAACTACAACACCAGGCCCCGCGCCGCCGAAGTGATGGTAAAAGGCAGGGAGTTCTCGGTCATAAGGAAGAGGGAGGGCCTCGAAGACCTCGTGAGGGGAGAGGAAGCGCGCCCCGCAAAGAAAAGGAAAAAGGCAGCCCGGAGAAAGCAAGGATGAAGATAAAATTTTCCAAGATGCACGGCCTCGGGAACGACTTCATGGTCGTAGACGCCCGGTCAAGGGAGATACCGGGGATAGCGGGGAAGCTCAAGAAGCTCTCGGACCGGAGGTTCGGGGTCGGCTTCGACCAGGCTCTTATATTGAAGGCCTCGAAAAAGGCGGACTTCAGGATGGACATCTACAACAGCGACGGCGGCAGGGTCGAGATGTGCGGCAACGGCATACGCTGCCTCGCCGAGTACATCTGGTCGAACGGGCTTTCGAGAAAGCGCCGGCTGGACATAGAAACGCTTGCGGGTATAATAAGACCCGAAAGGAAAGGGAAGCTCGTAAGGGTGGACATGGGCGAGCCGGTCCTGGAAGGGAGCCTCGTCCCGACGCTCGCGGAGGGCCGGATAATAGACAGGAGGCTTGCCGCGGGCGACAGGTCCTTCGAGATAACCTGCGTTTCGATGGGCAACCCGCACTGCGTGATATATGTGGACGATGTGGACGGGTTTCCGGTCGCGAAGTACGGCGCGCTCCTGGAGGTCAACAGGTTCTTCCCCAGGAAGACCAACGTGGAGTTCATCGAGGTCATGGGGAGGAAGAGGATAAAGATGAGGGTCTGGGAGCGGGGCGCCGGAGAGACGCTTGCCTGCGGAACAGGGGCGTCTGCGGCGGCGGTCGCGTCCATTCTGAAGGGCCTTACGGACAACAAGGTCGCGGTCCTTTTGAAGGGCGGCAGGCTCGATATCGAATGGTCGAAAAAGGACAACCACGTATACATGACCGGACCGGCTGAAGAGGTCTTCAGGGGAGAGATAGAGGTTTGAGAGGGAAAACCGGCAAGGAGGAAGAAATGTTCACAGGCTCGATAACCGCCCTGGTCACGCCATTCAGGGACGGGAGGGTCGACGAGGAGGCCCTGAGGAGGCTCGTCGAGTTCCAGATAGCGAACGGCTCGGACGGGCTCGTGCCGTGCGGCACTACCGGCGAGTCCGCGACCCTTTCCTACGAGGAGCATGACAGGGTAATAGAGCTCACGATAGAGGCGGCAGCCGGCAGGGTCCCCGTGATAGCCGGGACAGGCTCCAACTCCACGGCAGAGACGATAGCCCTCACAAAGCACGCCGAGAGCGCGGGCGCAAAGGCCGCTCTCCTCATAACGCCCTACTACAACAAGCCGACCCAGCAGGGCCTTTACGAGCATTACAGGAAGGTGGCCGAGGAGGTCTCCATCCCCGTAATATTATACAACGTGCCCGGACGGACGAGCGTCAACATGCTCCCGGAGACGACCGCGAGGCTTTCGGAGCTTAAGAATATCGTCGGTATAAAAGAGGCGACCGGCGACCTCAAGCAGGTGAGCGACACAATCGAGTTCTCGAAGGAGGGCTTTATCGTCCTCTCGGGCGACGACTTCACGACCCTGCCGCTCCTCGCGATAGGCGGGCACGGCGTGATATCCGTCACCTCGAACGTGGTCCCCGGCATGGTATCTGATATGATAAGGGCGTTCAGGCAGGGCGACCTTGCGCGGGCCAGGGACCTCCATTACAGGCTCGAGCCCCTTAACAGGGCCATGTTCATCGAGACGAACCCTGTCCCGGTGAAGACGGCCCTTTCCATGATGGGCATGATAGGCCCGGAGATGAGGCTTCCGCTCGTGGGCATGAAGGATGAGAACAGGGAGAGGCTCGCCTCCGTCCTGGACGGCTTCGGGCTCCTGGCGAAAGGAGCCCGGAGATGATCAGGATAGCGGTCACAGGCGCTGCCGGTAGGATGGGCCGGGCCATAATAGGCGCGATAGAGGGTAACCCCGCGACCTCCTTTGCCGGGGCCCTTGAAAGGGAGGACTCTCCGTACATTGGTAAAGACGCCGGCGAGATGGCAGGGATAGGAAAATCGGGGATACGGATTACCGACAGCCCGGAAAAGGCGTTCAGGAAGGCGGACGCCATAATAGACTTCAGCACCCCCGAATCGTCCATGAAGGTGCTGGAGCTTGCCGTAAGGTCCGGGAAGGCGCTCGTAATAGGCACTACCGGGTTCTCCTTCCACCAGCGGGACGAGATAAAGGAGCTCTCCGAGGGCGGAAGGGTCGTGATGGCCCCTAACATGTCCGTGGGCGTAAACCTCCTCCTCCGGCTCGTACAGGAGGCGGCAACGGTCGTGGGCAGGGAATACGACATCGAGATCATCGAGGCGCACCACAGGCACAAGAAGGACGCCCCGTCAGGGACCGCGCTCAGGATAGCCGAGGTGGCCGCGAGCGCGGTAGGCCGTGACCTCGACAGCGTCGCGGTCTACGAAAGGAAAGGGATAATCGGCGAGAGGAAGCCAGAGGAGATAGGCATACAGACCATAAGGGCCGGCGACATAGTGGGCGACCACACCATAATATTCGCGGGGCCCGGCGAGAGGATAGAGATAACCCACAAGGCCTCTTCAAGGGACACTTTCGCGGCAGGGGCCGTGAGGGCCGCGGTCTGGGTGATGGACAAGCCAAACGGGCTTTACGACATGCAGGACGTGCTGGGGCTTAAGCGCCTCTAAGCGGTTCTTTTGAGATAGGGTTTTCGAGAGCCCCCCGATAGTTTTTTAAACCGGACTTCCAGGCGGGTCCGGTCATCCGGCCCACCAAAGGAGAGAAGATGAAAAGGATGAAGGTACTGGCACTCGTTTCAGCACTGGCAATAGCCGTCTCGTACGCCCCCGGGGCCTGGGCCTTTGAGTCGAAAGGAGGAAACTGCGCTGAGTGCCATACCCTCTCCAACGAGGATGCCTCGAAGCTCCTTAAGACCGACAAGTTCAAGGCCCAGGTCAAGGAGGTCCGCTTAAGCCCCGTGAAGGGACTCTGGGAGGTGGAGCTTGTCCAGGGCGAAAAGGTCATAATCGTCCACGTGGATTTCGCGAAAAAGACCCTCATAGAGGGGAAATTCACGGAGCTTTCCGAGCTCGGCGAGCCGAAGCCGCTCCGGAAGGTGGACGTAAAAGGTATTCCCCTGGAGAACGCCATAATATTAGGCGACCCCAAGGCCGAGAAGAAGGTCATCGTCTTTGACGACCCGGATTGCCCGTACTGCGCCAGGCTGCACGAGGAGCTCAAAAAGATAAACGCCGAGAGGAAGGACATCGCTTTCTATATAAAGATGTACCCCCTCGCGATACATCCCAACGCCTACGAGAAGAGCAAGGCCATCGCCTGCAAGAAGTCGGTCAAGCTCCTCGAGGACGCCTTTGCCGGGAAGAAGCTCCCGAAGCCCGATTGCGAGACCCAGGAAGTGGACAATAACATCCGGCTCGCCGAGGGGCTCGGCATAAACGGCACCCCGGCCCTCGTCACGCCCGACGGCAGGCTCTTCCCGGGATACGCGCCCGCGGATGTGCTCCTCGGGGTCATAGACAACCGGAAGGACTGAAATCCCGGAAATTAGGGCTCAAGCCGGGCCTTCTTCAGGCCGAAGAGAGGAATAATTCGTTTCGCCAGATTTACCTTGACTTTTGTCGGTATAAGACGATAAGAAACAGGCAGGTCCGGTGCGTATCGCGCACGGGGGCGGAGCGAATGGAGCCGGCGGGGGGAGTTGAACCCTCGACCTACTGATTACGAATCAGTTGCTCTACCACTGAGCTACGCCGGCGATTTCAAAAAATAAATGTTAAGGTAAAAGGCCTGTTTTGTCAAGTTTTTTCGAGCCAAAAAGGCCCTGGCCGCGGCTATTTCCGGTCCTGAAAGGCGTATGGGCGCAGACACTATGACAATCGAGAGGACGAACAGCAACAAGGTCCTCATCATCGACGACAACCTTACCAATAAGGCCGCAATCGAAGACGTCCTCGCGGAGAACGGTTTCGAGACCAGGGCCGCCGCCGACGGCAAGGAGGGGCTCCGGGTACTCCATGAATGGGTCCCGAACGTCATACTCCTCGACCTGGTCATGCCCGGCATGGACGGCATGAGCGTCTGCCGCGAGGTCAGGCGCATGAACATCTCCCCCAGGCCCTCCATAATAATAACTTCCGTTAAGGACGACAAGGAATCCATCGTAAACGCGCTTACGAGCGGGGCCGACGACTTCATAGTGAAGCCCCTGAACGGGGCCGAGCTCGTGGCCAGGGTAAAGGCCCAGAATAGGATATGCGAGTTCTACCGGGAGCTCGAGGAGGACAAGAAGAACCTCGAGACCCTGCTTGACATCACGACCGCGATGGCGGCCACCCTCGACGCCTCGGAGATACTGAGCACGATAGTCGACAAGGTTGCCGCGACGACCAACGCCGTCAGGTGCTCCATAGTGCTGATATCGACGCACGAGAACGAGGGCTACGTGCTCGCCTCCCACGAGGACCCGCAGGTAAAGGAACTCAAGATCGACCTATCCAAGTATCCCGAGATAAAGCAGGTCATGTCGAGCAAGATGCCGCTCGCCCTCGAGGACGTGCTCGGGAACCCCATAATGTCACAGGTCCGCGACAATATAAAGGACCTCGTTGGCATGAGCATCCTCATCCTCCCCATAGTATTCAACGACGAGGTACTCGGCACCCTGTTCCTCAGGACCAGGAAGAAAAAGAACGGGTTCACGCAAAAGGAGATAGACTTCTGCAGGATAGTGGCCAACGCCTCCTTCCACGCGCTCAGGAACGCGCGCCTTTTCGAGAAGGTGGTGAAGGAGAAGGACGTCCTGAAGGAGATGGCCGTAAGGGACCAGCTCACGAACCTCTACAACCACAACTTCTTCTATTCGAGGCTCGAAGAGGAGTTCGAGAGGGCGGTGAGGTATGAAACGCCGCTTTCCCTCATAATGATAGACATAGACAATTTCAAGAACATAAACGACACCTACGGCCACAGGGTGGGCGACATGGTCCTGAAGGAAATATCCACCCTCATCAAAAAGGGCGTGAGAAAGACGGACATCGTCGCACGCTACGGAGGGGAGGAGTTCTCGGTCATACTCCCGCACACGCTTTTGAAGGGCGCGATCGACGAGGCCGAGAGGCTCCGCGAGATGATAGAGGCGCACGCGTACGCCGGCCTCGTGAACCAGAGGATAACCGTAAGCATCGGGGTGGCCTCCTATCCGCAGAAGGGGGCCATGAACTCCGGCGACCTCGTGAACCACGCGGACGACGCGCTCTACAAGGCAAAATGGAGCGGAAAGAACTGCGTGAAGGTGGCTGAGGTGTAAAGGCAATCTCCAAAAATGGTCTTAAATTTTTGGAGATTGCCATAAATTTGTATTCGGGAAGGAAAAGGCGGGCTTTGAGCCCGCCTTTTTTCATGTAGACTCTCTTCTGCTTGCAGGCTGCTGAAAAAGTCCATCTGCGTAGAAGGCTACGTCGCTTGACACTCCGGCGTACAAGAAAAATACGCTCATTCCTGATTTTTCGCCTCCCCGCATATCGGACTTTTTGAGCATCTTGTACAGGGTTTTGAGTTTTTCAGCAAGCTGTTACAGGTCTTTTGCGCGCTGCCGCGCTTTTCGGCATAAGGCTCCGCTCCCTTTCCGCCTCCATCCTCCGGGCTCGGCCCTTATGTC
>JABTVA010000025.1 GCA_015075075.1 Deltaproteobacteria bacterium
GGGCTTCAGGTACTCGGAAGCCGAGGACGCTTCCGCCAGGCTGTCGGTGCCCGGGAAGCTCCCAATTATGGAGAAGATGCCGAAGGCGAGGGTCCAGGAGCATATGTACGTATAATAGATGACCACCACGAGCGGCAGGAAGACCCCGAGTATGCCGACGTACTTCGCGGCCCTGTTCTTCCAGAGCTCGTCGAACATGCCCGGCGCTGTGCCGTGGCCCCTTAAACCGCCGTAACGGCCGATGCCCCATTCTATCCACATGAGGGGAATGCCGAGGATAAGGAGCGATATGAAATAGGGGATCATGAACGCGCCGCCGCCGTTCTCGGCGGCCTGGACCGGGAACCTGAGGAAGTTCCCGAGGCCGATGGCGTTCCCGGCCATCGCAAGTATAAGCCCTATCCTCGTGCCCCACTGTTCGCGCGTCCTCATCTTGTTCTACGCCCCGCAAAATTTAATTCGGCCCTGCGCGGACCAGCACCGTTTTGAGACCTCCCGGACCGCAAAGCCCGTAAAAGAACGCTTACGAGCGCCCCGGTGCATAAGCGCAAAAAAAAGGGCATCACTTCCTCTGGAAATCGTCCTCGAAGCGCACGATGTCCTCTTCCTCGACGTACTCGCCGTTTTGCACCTCGATAATCTCAAGGGGCACGTCTGTCGCGTTCTCAAGCCTGTGCTTTACGCCCCTGGGGATGTAGGTGGACTGGTTTATGGCGATGTCCACCACCTCCTCGCCCCTCTGGACCCTCGCGGTCCCGGAGATTACGACCCAGTGCTCGCTCCTGTGGTGATGGAGCTGGAGTGAAAGCCTCTTTTTAGGCTCGACGCGTATCCTCTTGATCTTATAGCCCTCGCCTGTTTCGAGAAGCGTATAGGAGCCCCAGGGCCTCTCGACCGTCCTGTGTATCTCGTGCTCCGTATATCCCTTCTTTTTGAGGACCGAGACGACCTCCTTGACCTCCTGGGCGCGGTCGCGGGGGCAGACGAGTGTCGCATCGGGCGTATCCACCAGAATCATATCCTTCAGGACTATGGTGGCGACCGCCCTGTCCGAGCCGAGTATGATGGAGTTCTTCGAGCCGATGTCCACGACCCTGCCGCGGACGATATTGCCGTCCGAGTCGGGCTTCAGGACCGCGTTAAACGAGCTCCAGCTGCCCATGTCCGACCACGGGAAGCTCGCTGGTATCATGACCACGTCCTCGGCCTTCTCGAGTATGCCGTGGTCTATGGATATGTCCTTTATCGACTGGTATGCGGCGATGAGGCTCTCGGTGTCTTTGCAGGCGGAGAGGGCCTCGAAGGTCTCGGGCAGGTGCTTCCTTACCTCATCGGTATCTCTCGGCCTTCAGAGGAAGATGCCGGGTTCAGTAACCGCCCTCGCGGGGTACCTCTTTGCCCTCTTTATATCCGGCTTCTCGACGAACTTCTCACCGCTCCGTATGCTGAAGCCTGATATATTCTTTACCGCCCTCGGGAGCGCCTTTATGTAACCGTAGCCAGTCTCAGGGTGCGTGGGCACTATGCCGAAGGTCACGAGGCGGCCTTCCCGGGCGGCCTGGAGGGCCGCCTTCATAGCGGTCCTGAAGGACTTGCCGTCCTCTATGACGTGGTCGGCTGGAAGGACCGCCATCACGGCGCCCGGGTCTTTCCTGTACAGCTCGAAGGCCGCGAGCGCAATGGCCGCGGCAGTATTCCTGCCCATCGGCTCTATCACGTAGCCGGGGTCCACGGCCTTGCCGTCGTAGGAGAGGTGCAGCCTTATTATCTCGGCCTGCCTGGCGTTGGTGACGATAAGCACCCTTTCGGACGGCACGAGCGGGCTCAATCTCTTTATGGTCGATTTAAGGAGGCTTTCGTCGCCCGCGACCTTAAGGAGCTGCTTCGGGGTGGTCTCGCGGCTCAAGGGCCAGAACCTGCTACCTATGCCTCCGGCCAGTATTGCGGCATAGAGCTTGCCTTTTGAAGCGGGCCTTCTCCTCACGCCGGCCCCCTTGGCAAGCGCTTTCTTAAGGGGCTTCACGCGCCCTGCGGTGATTGCGCCCGAGAGGGCTGCCTTGCTCCCTGAACCGTTCCGCGACATGGCTGTTCCTTTCTCCGGACCTCCGATCCATTCATGCGGAGGTCCGCGATGGGTTAAGCACCAGCATGTTAACTACCCTGCACCAAATGACACGGCGCCTTTGTGAATAATCTTGATTTGAATAACAATCACAACAATATTGTCCTGCAGGGGAAATTTATTGACGAACACATAGTATATCGCTATACTGATATAGTCATAACGACATAGCTTAAGTTGCTCAAGGATCGGGGTGTCACCCGGTCGGTAAGGGGTCTCCAGCGATGGAGACTCTTTACTTTTTATGGGAAAACCTTGAGCCCCCACCCCATATAATTGCCCTTCTTGCCTGAATAAATCTTATTCTCAATAATCCTGAAAGGGATATAAGGCTCATCAGGGCTTATCAGAAATCTCGCCAACGGATAGGCGCACAAATCTGCTACCTGAAGGCCGATGATGTTTTCCCTCTTCGAGTGAAATTTGAATTTGCGAACCAGTTTCTTGAAATCTCCAGATTGTACATAGTATGTTCCCCTGTCCAGGATCGAGTTGAAATGCGCTTGCAACATGCGGTCCTCTTTCTTGCCTCGTTCCTCGACGATCACCTCTACTGTTGCGCCACTGTCCATTTTTTGAAGATAGAACACAAGTCTTTCCATAATGAAAGAAAGAGAAAGCGCATATGGGTCTCTCGCCCCCTTGCCGTATTTCTTTATATGCTCGTCCTTGTTGACCGCAGCCCCTATTATTGTATACTCTCCTTTTTTAAGCATCAGATTCAAATCTTCATAGAAGGTGGCCTTGAGGTCGAGATCGAAAAGTACCTGGAAGGCCCCTTCGCATTTTCTTATTTCTCTCGAGTGAAGAATGACGCCTTCGGTCTTGAAATATTTTTGTTTGAAGGTATTGACCTCGGCTTCAAGATTCCTGAGACGGTCTTCACTGAGCAGGCATCCGCAAAGAAGAAAAATTGGGAAATTTTTGTCCACGTAATTCAACCCGTGGTCACCCTCTCATCAAGGAAAAAGTAGTACTTCACTTCTGAAGACTCCGATCAAGAGAATTCTCTATTTTTTAAAAGGCCTTCCGCCTTGCGGCCGCATCGAGGACCGTGTAGGCGGCGCGGATCCCCAGGTAGCTCAGGTAATGCAGGCCGTTAAGGACCGCGGAATCCGTATACTTCCTTGCGACTTGAAGCTCCTCCCTGAATGTGAGATGGAAAGAGCTCGATGTCTTTGAGCCCGGATGCACCCTGAACAAAGCGAGCCGGTCGTCTATGAACCCCGGCGGGTATTTCCGCCCGAGCCGGAGCCAGAACTCGTAGTCCATCACCCTGTGCTGCGACTCGTCAAAGAGGCCGAGCTCGCCGAATGCCTCCCTCCTTATGAAGGTGGCCGGCTGCGATATGAAGTTCGTGACAAGGAGTATATTATAGCCGTACCGCCGAAGCAAAAAGTTCTTGTACGCGGTTATGCAGCCTCTCGTCTCCCTGCCATTCGCGTCTATTATCCCGCACCTCCCGGTAAGCCAGAGGCGCTCCGGATTGGCCTGGAAGTATTGGGCGGCCTTTTTAAGGGCCCCCGGCTCGTAGAGGTCGTCCGAGTTCAGGTAGGCGATTATGTCCCCGGTCGCCTTCCTTATGCCCTTGTTAATCGCATCGGACTGGCCCCGGTCACGCTCCGAGACCCAGGCGAGCCGCCCCTCGTATTTTTTAAGGACATCCAGCGTTTCGTCTTTCGAGCCGCCGTCGATCACAAGATATTCCAGATCCGGATAATCCTGGCCGAGTACGCTTTCGATCGTGTCGCCGATGAAGCCCCCCTGGTTGTAAGAGGGAGTTATGACCGTTATCCTCGGCGGGTTTCTCATGCCCCTGGCCTCGAAATAGCGCCGGATATGGCCTGGAAGGTCTGCAGAGCCGTCCTCTCCCAGCTGAACCCGGCGGAGCGTTTGAGGCCTTCCGCGGCGAGCCTTTTCCGTAACGCCGGGTCTTCGAGGACCCTCAGCATCCCGTGCGCTATGCTCTCCACGCTCAGGGGGTCGACGAAAAGCGCGGCATCGCCCGCGACCTCGTCAAGGGGCTCAATGCATGAGCAGACGACCGGGACGCCCGAGGCCATTGCTTCGAGGACCGGTATGCCGAAGCCCTCGTGAAGCGACGGGAAGACGAAGAGGCCGGCGGCGGAATATACCAGGGGTATGTCCTCGTAAGGGAGCCATCCCAGGAATATGATATCCTCCTCGAGTCCGAGCTCGCTTATCTTCCCCCGGATCGCCTCGTGCCCGTAGTCCCTCGAGCCGATAAGGACGAGCTTGAGGTCAGGCCTGCTTATCTTTACGAGCTTGAAGGCCTTCAGGAGCCTTTCATAGTTCTTATGCGGGAGCGACGAGGCGATGTAGAGGACGAAGCCCGGCGGGAGCCTATTTTCTCATATGTCCTCGGCCTCCTCGGGCGGCCTCGCCATGAAAACCGACTTCTCCGAGGCAAGGTGCGTGACCGTGACCTTATCGGGGCTTATGGAATAGAACTTCACTATGTCCCTCTTGGACTTCTCCGAGAGCGTGAGGACCGCGTGCGCGCTCTTCGCGCTCATGTATATAATGGATTTCAGGAAGAGGAGGTACCACCTGTTGAAGTTCCCCGGCTGGTTCACGTGCTGCAGGTCGTATACCATGACGAAAGACGGGACCGGCGAGAAAAAGGGAGCGGTCATGCCAGCGGAAAAGAGGGCGTCGAGCCTGTCCCTCCTCGCGAGGAGCGGCAACACCGTCTGCTCGTAGGCTATCCTCATGGGGCGGTTCGAGGCCCTGACCTTGCAGCGCACCACTTGAATGCCCTCTTCGCCCAGTAGCCCGGCGGATTCCGTGTTGACATAAAGCAGGAACTCGTGCCCCGGCGCAACGCGCGGGAGCCACTTGATGAGGTTCCTCAGGTACACCTCGCTACCTCCTACCCTTCCGGGGAGGAGGTAGAGCGCGTTTATGCCGACCCTCATCTCCGGACCGCGCCCCTCCAGTACTCGAGTATGGATTCGAGGCTTTCCCTCAGAGTGTACTTCGGCGCCCAGCCGAGCGCCTTCATCTTGGCCGCATCGCCGTAAATGGCAGCGGTCTCAGTGGGGCGCCTCCTGGAGGGGTCCTCCTTTATCGTTATGCTCTCGGTCGAAAAGGATATCAGGGTCTCCGCTATCTCCCTTATGCTCGTGGCCCTGCCGGAGCAGACGTTATAGGCCTCCCCGAAGCTCCCCTTCTCGACAAGGAGCTCGTAGGCCGCGACCACGTCCCTCACGTCAAGGAAGTCCTTCGCGGTCCTGAGGTTCCCGACCCTGAGGGCCTTCTCCTCCCTTATCCCGGCCTCTATCTCGGCTATCTGCCTCGCGAACTCGGAAGTGACGAAGCAGTCGGACTGGCGCGGCCCGAAGTGGTTGAAGGGGCGCGCCCTCACGGCCTTGAGGCCCCGGCTCCTCCAGTACTGGAAGGCCAGGAGGTCCTGAGTCACCTTGCTCACCGCGTACGGGTTCAAGGGCTTAAGCTCTGCCTTTTCGGGGACCGGCAGTATGTCGGAGGCCGCGTCCCCGTACTCGTCACCCGAGCCTATGTTGAGGACCACTGCCTCGGGCACGGACTTGAGGACCGACTCGAAAATATTGAGGGTCGAAAAAATGTTTGTCTTGAGGGTCTCTTCAGGGTGGCTGAACGAAAAGGCGGGTATGGATTGCGCGGCGAGATGGAAAACGATATCGGGCTTAAGGCGGTCGATTACCTCCTCGACGGAATTACGGTCGAGGAGGTCGCATTTGGAAAGGTTTACGCCCTCTATTCCGGAGAGGTTCGCGGTGTTGTCGTCTATCCGCGTACCCCAGACCTCGAACCTCGTGGCGAGCCTTTCAGCCAGGTGCGAACCTACGAACCCGGCTATCCCGGTTATGAGTACCTTACGCACACTTGAGCCTCTCTATGTCGGCGTCCACCATCATGCGGACGAGTTCCTCGAACGATACCCTGGGCTTCCAGCCGAGGACCAACTTGGCTTTCGACGGGTCGCCCACCAGGAGCTCCACCTCCGCGGGCCTGAAAAAGGCGGGGTCGATGATAACGTGCTTTTTCCAGTCGAGGCCCGCGCGGTCGAACGCGAGCTCCACGAATTCGCGGACCGTATGGGTGTCGCCCGTGGCCACCACGTAGTCGTCCGGCGCTGGCTGCTGGAGCATCATCCACATGGACTCCACGTAGTCCCCGGCAAAGCCCCAATCGCGCTTGGCGTCGAGGTTCCCGAGGCGGAGTTCAGTCGCAAGCCCGTGCTTTATCCTGGCCACCCCGTTCGTGATCTTTCTCGTCACGAACTCGAGCCCCCTTCTCGGCGACTCGTGGTTGAAGAGTATCCCGGAGCAGGCGAATATGTCATAGCTCTCGCGGTAGTTCACGGTTATGTAGTGCCCGTAGACCTTCGCGACGCCATAGGGGCTCCGAGGGTGGAAGGGCGTAAGCTCGTTCTGGGGGACCTCCCTCACCTTGCCGAACATCTCGCTCGAAGAGGCCTGGTAGAACCGAGTGTCCGGCTTTATGCGCCTTATGGCCTCGAGGACCCGGGTCGTGCCGAGGCCGGTAAACTCTCCGGTGAGCGTCGGCTGGTTCCATGAGGTAGGCACGAAGGACTGCGCCGCGAGATTATATATTTCGTCGGGCATTATCCCCTTCACGGCCTCGTCAAGCGAGGACTGGTCCATGAGGTCGCCCTGCACGAGGCGGATTTTCTCCCTTATGTGCTCTATCCTTTCGAACTTGTCTATACTTGACCTCCGGACCATGCCGTAGACCTCGTACCCCTTCGAAAGGAGGAACTCCGCGAGATACGAGCCGTCCTGCCCGGTAATGCCGGTTATCAAAGCCTTTTTTGCCATCCGACCCTTCGAGCCCCTTTCCAGATGAATTGAAGCCCCGCAGCAAAATTCAGGAAAATACAATCATACCACTCCATGCCCGGGTTTTCACCAGCAAAAAACCCGTACTTGGGGCTGGACCTGATTGTATGTTCACGAAATGAACGATACCACGGGAAAGGAACTTGCGTCAAGAGGGAAGAGCTTGCTTTCCGGAACAAAACCGAAGAGATATCCAGCCGGGATAGGCAGGCGAGATTAGGGAGGAAATTTTGAAAGGAAAGGGGCTTCTGACAGGATTACTCCTTGTCAGAGGCCTTCAACATGGCGTCTATGGCCGACTTTATGGCCCTGGAATGGGACTCATCCGGGTTTCGTAGGACCTTGAGGAGTTTCATTATATAGGCGGCCTCTTCCGCCTCGGGCGAGCCGATATTCGCGGCCTGCCTCCTGGGTGCGTAGCGGGCCGGGCTTTCGCCTGCCAGAGGGGCTTTTCCGGGTTTGTAGACCTCGCCCCTGCCGTCAATAAGCCAGTCGAGGCCCACCCCGAACCTCTCGGAAAAGGCGAGCACAAGGCCCGAGGGCATCTCTCCGCGCTTTTTGTAATTGGAGAGCGCCTGCGGGGTGACCTCAAGAGCGCGCGCAACGGCAGAGTCGTTCTTAAGGCGCGCGGCCCATTTCATCCTCTCTATCACATCCGAGTAGTTTACGCCCATCGCGAGCCCCTCGTAAATAAAT
>JABTVA010000026.1 GCA_015075075.1 Deltaproteobacteria bacterium
CAGTCTTTTTCAGCATCTTGATAGGAGCCAAATGGCCCGGTACATCGATTGGATAGATAAGCGCCTTCCCCTCTCCGAGTTCATCGAGAAGCACGTAACGGGCTATCCAACCCCCAGGAACATCAACTATTTCTGGAACTTCGGTTCGGTGCTCGGCGTTTTTTTCGTTATTCAGGTCATAACCGGCGTCTGGCTCGCCATGTACTATAAGCCTGACGAGGCCCTTGCCTTCGACAGCGTCCAGCACATAATGCGGGACGTGCATTACGGATGGCTCATACGCTACCTCCACGCGATCGGCGCAACCGGCATCTTCTTTGCCCTCTACGTGCACATGGGGCGGGGGCTCTATTACGGCTCCTACAAGGGCCCGAGGGAGCTCCTCTGGTGGATAGGCCTCCTCATTTTCCTGGGCTTCATGGCAGAGGCCTTCATGGGCTATCTTCTCCCCTGGGGGCAGATGTCCTTCTGGGGCGCTACAGTCATAACCAACCTCTTTACGGCCATACCGTTCGTGGGGCAGGGGCTCACGGTCTGGCTCCGGGGCGATTTTGCCGTGGGGGACGCTACCCTGACGCGTTTCTACTCGCTCCACACGACCCTTTTCCCTTTCGCCGTACTCGGAGGGCTTATAATCCTCCACCTCTCCGCCCTCCACAGGGTGGGCTCAGGCAACCCCGAGGGCATAGAGTACGACAAGAAGGGGCCTCAAATGGTGCCCTTCTCGCCCTACTTCATAACAAAAGACGCATGGTTCCTGAGCCTCATCCTCACCATTTTTTTCTATTTCGTCTTCTTCCGGCCCGACGCGTTCATGGAGCCCGTAAATAACGAGCCCGCAAACCCCCTGAAGACCCCGCTCCATATCGTGCCCGAGTGGTACTTCCTCCCCTTCTATGCGATATTGAGGTCCATCCCGGACAAGCTCGGCGGCGCAATCGCCATGGGCGCGTCCATATTCATCCTGGCGCTCCTCCCCTTCCTCGACCGCTCCAGGGTGCGTAGCTCGAAGTACAGGCCGGTAAAAAAAGTCCTCACATGGGTATTTTTCCTCAATTTCATTCTCCTCGGCTACATAGGCCTCTACCCGCCGGACTTCATATCCCCCCTCGGCGTAAGGATGGCAGTCCTCGGCATGATAGCGACCATTATCTACTTCCTCTATTTCGCACTCCTGCCAATCCTGCCGTATTTCGAAAGGACAACTGAGCCCTGGAAGGAGGATAGGAGTGGTTAGGGCCGTGCTCCCCATACTCATGCTTATAATGCTCTATCCGGTTCCGCTCCTTGCCGAGCTGCAAGGGGAGAGGGTGAAGTTCGACCTGGGCCCGGAGGCATACTCGCGCGGCATGGGGCTTTACATGCAGCACTGCGTTGCCTGCCACGGGCTTAAGTACTTAAGGGGCCCGGACGCGCCTGACGGCATATCGCCGGCGCTGGATCCTGAATCCGCACAGGCGGCCTTTGGCGTAGTGCCGCCTGACCTGACCCTCATGGCCTCTGCCAGGGGAAAGGGACTTGAAGGCGTGGAATATTTATATAACCTTCTTACCACCTACTATATAGAGGACGGTGAGATACGGAACCGCGCCTTTGCCGAGGAGACCCACACCGAAGGCGCCAAAGCAATGACGCCCCCCATCCCGATGTACGACCCGGAGCATTCTGAAAAGTCGAGGGATATCGCCGCATTCCTCTATCTCGTCTCTGAGCCCTCCCTTGCAGACAGGAAACGCCTGGGCCCCTGGGTTTTAGGGTACATGGCCCTCCTTACGGCGGTCCTCTACGTCCTTAACCGCTATACCTGGAAAGAAGAGAAGAGGAAGCTCAAGGGCTGAAGAATACCCCTGTCTCCGTCTTTTAAAAAAAATTCCGTATTTCGAGCACTTCCCTTGACAAAAACGCCCCGCGTACCTATATTTACCATAAGCGTGGCCGGGCCGTGGGGCCGTCTCCCCAACCGCCCGGTTTCAAAGGGAATTCATAAAATGTCTGGAGCATTGACGCCGTATTTATTCAAGGCACTTTGGACTCCACGGCGATAAAAAAACCAGGCAACCTCTAAAAATTAGAGATTTTTCCCGCTTTTCCCGGAAGCCGGGAATAAAAAGCAGCGCATATATGACAATATGTGAGCATTTTTATTCCCGGCCCGAAGCAGAGTCCGGGGAAAAGATCAATTTTTAGAGTTGCCTTCAATAAGCCAGGAGGAACGGAAAAGATGGGAAAGATAATCGGCATAGACCTCGGCACCACCAACTCTGTCGTTGCGGTCATGGAGGCCGGGGAGCCGAAAGTGATAGTGAACGAGGAAGGGAGCCGCATAACTCCCTCGGTCGTGGCCTTTACAAAGGACAAGGAGATACTCGTGGGACAGGTCGCCAAGAGGCAGGCCGTAACCAACCCCGAGAACACCATCTTCTCCATAAAGAGGTTCATGGGCCGGAAGTTCGAAGAGGTCAACGAAGAGATGAAGATGGTGCCCTACAAGACCGAGAAGGACGACCAGGGCAGGGCCGTCGTCGTCTCCGGCAACATGGGGAAGACATTCACCCCGCCCGAGATATCGGCCATGATACTCCAGAAGCTCAAGAGGTCCGCCGAGGCCTATCTGGGCGAGCCCGTGACCGAGGCCGTCATAACGGTTCCGGCCTATTTTAACGACGCGCAGAGGCAGGCCACGAAAGACGCGGGCAAGATCGCCGGCCTCGACGTGAAGAGGATAATAAACGAGCCCACGGCCTCGTCCCTGGCCTACGGACTCGACAAGAAAAAAGAAGAGAAGATAGCGGTCTACGACTTCGGCGGCGGCACCTTCGACATCTCCATACTGGAAGTCGGCGAAGGGGTATTTGAGGTCAAGTCCACGAACGGCGACACCCACCTCGGCGGTGACAACTTCGACCAGAAGATAATCGACTGGCTCATATCCGAATTCAAGAAGGACCAGGGCATCGACCTCTCCAGGGACAGGATGGCCCTCCAGAGGCTCAAGGAGGCGGCTGAGAAGGCCAAGATAGAGCTCTCCTCGACGATGGAGACCGAGATAAACCTGCCCTTCATAACCGCGGACGCCACCGGCCCCAAGCACCTCGTGATGAGGCTTTCGAGGGCCAAGCTCGAGCAGCTCTGCGACGACCTGGTGCAGAGGAGCAAGAAGCCATGCGAGCAGGCGCTCCGCGACGCGGGCCTTAGCCCCTCGGACATAGACGAAGTCGTGCTCGTGGGCGGGATGACCAGGATGCCCGCGATAACGAAGCTCGTAAAGGAGTTCTTCGGCAAGGAGCCGCACAAGGGCGTTAACCCGGACGAGGTCGTGGCCATAGGCGCGGCAATACAGGGCGCGGTGCTCGCCGGAGAGGTGAAGGACGTGGTGCTCCTCGACGTTACGCCCCTTTCGCTGGGGGTAGAGACCCTGGGCGGCGTCATGACGACCCTCATAACCAGGAACACCACCATCCCGGCGAGGAAGAAGGAGACCTTCACTACGGCGGCCGACAACCAGACCCAGGTCGAGATACACGTCCTCCAGGGCGAGAGGCCCATGGCCCGCGATAACAGGACGCTCGGCAGGTTCAACCTCGTGGGCATACCGCCCGCTCCGAGGGGAGTTCCCCAGGTCGAGGTTGCCTTTGACATAGACGCGAACGGGATACTCCACGTCTCGGCAAAGGACATGGCAAGCGGCAAGGAGCAGAAGATAACCATAACTGCCTCGAGCGGCCTTGCAAAGGACGAGGTCGAGAAGATGGTCAAGGAGGCCGAGTCGCACGCCGATGAAGACAAGAAGCGGAAAGAGACCATCGAGTCGAGAAACCAGCTCGACTCCCTCATATACTCGACGGAGAAGATAATAAACGAAAACCGCGCAAAGCTCCCGGAAGATGATGTGAAGGCCGCGGAGGAGGCCCTTGCAGAAGGCAGGAAAGCGCTCGAGTCAAACGAGCCCGATACCCTCAAGGACGCCATAGGAAAGGTCACGGCAGCCTCGCACAAGATAGCCGAGGTCCTCTATAAGACCGCGGCTTCAGAGCCCGGCGGAGAAGGCGAAAAGAAAAAAGAAGGCGATGTGGTCGAGGCCGAGGTGGTAGACGACCAGCATAAATGACACATGGCAGCCTCTAAAAATTAGAGAAGGTCTGATTAATCCCATTTTCGGTTGTCATTGCGAGGAGCTTAGCTCCGAAGCAATCTCGAATCGCCTGATTTTTCAAAAGATAAGATTGCTTCGCTTCGCTCGCAATGACGAACATACGAATTAATCAGAGCTTACTTAGAGATTTTTTCCCGAAATCAAGGAAGGCCTGGAATAAAAAGCGGAGCATATATGTCAATATGTGAGCATTTTTATTCACGGCATGACGCAGAGTCCGGGGAAAAGATCAATTTTTAGAGATTGCACGGGCTTCCCTTCCGCTCCCGAGGACCATGCCGGAGAGCGCCCAAAAGGTCTGCCCCGTATGCCTGGTCATTATGTCCTCCGTCATGTTGAGCACCAGAAAGGCCAGAAGGAGCCCAACGCCGGATACGCCTATATAGAACCATTCCTTTCCCGGGCGGGGAATTAGAACAGCCGAATGCATGCGGCTGAAGAGCTTCCAGAATAGGAGCATCAGGAAGACGATGCCGCCTGCCCCGGCCATGACCCCGTAGCTTAGAAAGAGATTATGCGGATAGACATGGCCAAGCCTGAACGCGGGGACAAATATTTCCTTGTTGCCGAAGCCGAGCCCCTGGAAAGGCCTCTTCATTATCTCCTGGAAAGAACCCTCCCAGATTATCCACCTCTCCTCTACCTTCAGCTCCTCTATCGCGCCCCTCCACCCTTCAATGCTCAAATCCATGTTCAGGTCGCGCTTGGTCGATACCAGCGGTACTATCGAGACCAGAACGAGCGCCGCAACCGCGACCGACGCAAGGCGCACCCTGAGTCCGGATTGCAGTATCTTCCCGTAGATGATGAAGACCGCGACAGCGGCTATGACCGCGAGGTACCCGGCCCTGAGCCTCGCGAAGTAGATGCCGAGCACGCAAAACGGCGCAAGCCCGAGCGCGAACGCCCGGACCCAGCCCGGCCCTCTCGTAAGCCCCAACCCCAGCCCGACCACTGCGGCAGAGGCCATGAAGAAACCGAAATAGGCCCTCTTTCCGTAGGCAAACCCGCTCTCCTCGAGCGAGCCGAAGCCGAGGCCCAGGATATAATAAAAATAGATGCCTGCCCCGATCATGAGCGCGGCCCCTGAAAGAAACCACATGCCGAGATACGCGAAGTCCCGCACGTTCCTCGTCATGGCATAAAAGACCCAGAAGGCCAGCACAGGATAGACTATTTCTTTCTTTATCTCCGAGAGGGAACGGGAGATATCTTCGCCGGGTATTATCGTAAGGAGAGCGAGCGCGGGCCAGATGAAAAAGAGAAGGCGCATGGGAGGCCATTCCACCCTGCCCTTCTTCCACATGTGCGCGGCCCCTAAAAAAAGCGCGAGGAAGAGACCGGCCTCCCTCAGGGTGACGATACCGGGTAGGTTCAGCGAGAAGAGGTACACCCCCATCGAGGCAAGCGCGGCCCTTGAAAGGGCCGCGCTCGCAGGGTCTGCCTGGTTTGGAGGTCCGGATGTATTCAGGTTCTTTCCCTCCCGGCTTTTGTCATCTGCCTGCCTTCAAGGACAGAGGCCATGATCTCACCGCACCTGTGTGCATAGGTGTGGCTCTCAAGCACGCGCCTTTGCCCTTCCCTTGCGATCTCTATGGCCTCTTCAGGGTTTTTAGAATAATAGAGGGCCTTTTGGACGGCCTCCTCTTCGGTCCTGAAGCCGATGTAATGGCGCCCTTCCTCGAAAAGTTCCTCATAGCCGAGGCCATCATAGGTGTTTGTAAGGAGCATGCACTGGCCGTTCGCCAATGTCTCGAAGACACGCATATTCATGTCCATGCCTTTTCCGCCGTCAAAGCCCGCCCCGGCGTTGAAGCCGATGGTAGTGCGCGCAAGGTCGC
>JABTVA010000027.1 GCA_015075075.1 Deltaproteobacteria bacterium
GAGGTGCTCGGCTTCCGCATACAGGGCATAATACCGAAGAGACGGAAGGAGATAGCAAGGTCCATAGCCCGGACCATAGAAAAGGAGCTCCTTTCCTCGGAAGACCTCGGAAAGGCACTCTCGGGGCTCAACTGGGAGAAGGAGGTCGAAAGGACCGTGGAGGAGGCCGTGGAGCACAGGTTCTCCTCGAAGTTCCTTAAGCTCCCGGTGGTGGGCCTCGTCTCCGAGAACCTCAAGAACCAGATCAAGCTCCTCCTTACGAGGGAGATAGTAACTCACCTCGACAGGAAAAAGGGCACGCTCGCGGCAAAGGTCAGGGACAAGATAGACGTAAAGGAGCTGCTGGTGACGCGCATAGACCAGCTCGACCTCATGAGGTTCGAGAGGCTCCTTACGGACTTCATAACCAGGGAGCTTAAGCATCTCGAATACCTCGGGGGCATCATGGGCTTCATTATCGGCGTCTTCCAGTCCCTTTTCACCTACTTCTTCGGGCTTTCATGAAAACGGCCCTCACCATAGCGGGGTCAGACCCCTCAGGCGGCGCTGGCCTTCAGAGGGACCTCCTTACCTTCCACGAGCTCGGGGTGCGCGGCCTTTCAGTGGCAGCGGCGCTCACGGCCCAGAACTCGACGGTCTTCAGATCGGCGCTGCCGGTCCCCCCGCGCTTCATATCGCGGCAGGTAGCTGCCCTTCTGGAAGAATTCGAGATCAACTCGGTAAAGATAGGCATGGTCGGCAGCCCAGAAAACCTCCGGGCGATAAAGGACCTGATAAAAAGGCGCTCGCTCCCGAACGTGGTCTTAGACCCGGTGCTTCGGTCAACGAGCGGGAAGACGTTACTTATGAAGGGCGGCCTTGCCGAAATCAGGTCCCTTCTTCCATGTGTCCAGGTCGTCACGCCGAACCTGGACGAGGCAGCGGCCCTGACTGGCGTAAAGTGGATAAGCTCCGTAAAGGAGATGGAACTCGCGGCAAGGAGGCTGTTCGAGATGGGCGCGAGCCATGCTCTCGTGAAGGGCGGCCACCTTGAGGGAGAGCCGGTTGACGTGTTGTTCGACGGGCAGTCGTTCAGATACTACAGGGGAAGGCGGCTTAAGGGCGGGAGGGCCCGTTTCCACGGCACCGGGTGCATACTATCGTCAGCCGTAGCAGCGGGCCTGGCCAAGGGCAATGGCGTTGAAGAGGCCGTGGCTGACGCCAGGGCCTACCTTGTGAAGGTACTCAGGGAGAGGCCCTGCGCTTGAGGCTGTCAAGAACAGGAAGGTCTGATTGATTCGCGAAAGGTGTCATTCTGAGCGCAGCGAAGAATCTCGTGGTTGAGAAATCAGCAAGTTACGAGATTCTTCGGTCGCTACGCTCCCTCAGAATGACAAGAAACGAGAATTAATCAGAGCTTCCCTAAAAGTATCAGATGAGGCGTCGAGGAGCGAGGAATGAGGCGTACTTTTCGTGTTCGCCGCAGTGACGAGCGACGAGGACAACGACGCAGATGGACTTTTTCAGCAGCCTGATGAATCAATTCTTAGCCCTTAGCCACCCAAGCTCCCTCGCGCTCAACAACCCCTCCTGCCCGGCGATTAGGTAATCGTGAAAGAGTATGTCTATGGACGAGGCCGCGGCCTCTATCTCAGCGGCAAGCGCCCGCTCCCTTTGCGAGGCGGCTGCCTTCGCTTTCTTCGAGTTCACCAGTATCATCGACCTGGCGTTATGGCTGAAGGCCTTCCGGATGACGGCCTTGGGGGATATGGGCCCCTCTTCCTCTCCCATCGACTCCACGCCTAAGACCTCGTTCTTGGTGTTCAGATAAAGCGCGAAGAGCCCCTCTTTTCCAGCGCCTTCCGGGGAGTCTCGCAGCACCCTCACGGCGTCCTTCGGGGACGATACGACCCCCCTTAGGGAGGTGTTCCTCTCCGAAAGATAGGCCCTGGCCGCCTCCCTTACGAGCGCCAGCAGGAGGGCGCTCGCCTCGCCGAGGCCGCTCGCCTCCTTAAGCCTCTCCGGAGAGGCCTCCAGGACCCCCTTAAGCCCCTTGAACTCCTTAAGGAGCTTCTTTGCAAGGGGCTTTACGTCCCTCCTCGGGATGGCGTAGGTAAGGAGGAGCTCTACGGCCTCGTAGTCGTGCAGGCCCTGGAGCGAGGACTTGAGGAACCTCTCCTTGAGCCTTTTCCTGTGGCCTGACGCGGGGTGGGTTTCGGCCATGGCCTCATTCCGTCTTCATGGCCTTGAGAAACGGCTTTATGAGATCCATGGGTAGCGGGAAGAGTATGGTCGAGTTCTTGTCCGCCGCTATCTCGGTAAGCGTCTGGAGATACCGTAGTTGCAGCGATACAGGGTTCCTGGCCAGGAGCTCGGCCGCGTCGAATATCCGGGTGGCTGCCACGGCCTCGCCTTCCGCGTGGATTATCTTGGCCCTCTTCTCCCTCTCGGCCTCGGCCTGCTTTGCCATGGCGCGCTTCATCTCTTCGGGGAGGTCTATGGCCTTGACCTCGACTATGCTCACCTTTATGCCCCAGGGGTCGGTCTGGCGGTCGAGTATCGCCTGTATGCTCTTGTTTATCTTCTCCCTTTCCGTAAGGAGCTCGTCGAGCTCG
The DNA here is from genome assembly GCA_015075075.1 of Deltaproteobacteria bacterium. GTDB lineage: Bacteria > Desulfobacterota > GWC2-55-46 > GWC2-55-46 > GWC2-55-46 > UBA5799. The sequence goes on from JABTVA010000027.1 coordinate 2,595, forward strand.
GCCTGTCCGCACACGCTCCGCAAGGTCGTCTGCGCAAGCTGGCTCGTGGCGTAGAGGAAGTTCTCTATCGCGATGATGGCCTTGTCGGGGTTCACCACCCTGAAATAGACGACCGCGTTCACCCTCACCGAGACGTTGTCCTTGGTTATGACCTCCTGCGGAGGCACGTCCATTGCGACAGTACGGAGGCTCACCTTCATCATCTTCTGGATGCCGGGGATGAGGAGTATCAGCCCCGGCCCCTTTACGGCCTGGAACCGCCCGAGGAAGAATATTACGCCCCTTTCGTACTCGGGTAGTATCTTTACAGCGCTCCAGAGAAAGAGCACTGCCAGCGCAATCAGTACCAGCGTGCCCGCGCCTATGCCGAAGTCCATGTCCATTTACCTCCCCTTTCTTTCTTCCCGCCCTTGTTATCCGAATGGTTTAACAGCTTGCTGAAAAACTCCGTTTTTATTCAGGCTGCTCAAAAGCTCCAGATGCGAGGCCCCCGTTGGAACAGGGAGCGAGAATGAGGCGCACTTTCCTGTACGCCGGAGTGTCCACATTTTGAAGACGACGCAGGCTTTTCAGCAGCCGTCAAGGCACCTCTAAAATTAGAAATTTTCCGCCGCATCAGGAAGGGCGGAATAAAAGCGGAGCATATATGCGAATATGTGAGCATTTTTATTCACGCCCTGACGCAGAGTCCGGGGAAAATAGCAATTTTAGAGGTTGCCTCAAATCTTCTCAGGCTTTCGTCACCTTGAGCAAAAGCCCCCTTACCTCGACCACCCTGACCTTTTCTCCGTCTTTTACAGGCACGTCGCTTACGGCGTTCCAGTACTCGCCCTCGACGTAGACGCACCCATCCAATTCATCGCCCCCGAAGTCCCCTGAGGCGACCCCTACCGAGCCGACGAGGAGGTCGGCCCCGCTTACGGGCCTTCTCCTGTGCACCCTTACGGCATAGAGCATGGCCCATATTACGACCGCCGTCATTAAGATAACGGCCGGGAGTATCACCCAGATGGAGATGCGGAAATACGGCGCGGGCGAATCGAATAGCATTAGCGACCCGAAAAATAGCGAGACGACCCCGGCTATCGCAAGGAGCCCGTAGCTAACGATCATAAGCTCCAGTATAAAGAATACCACGCCGAGCCCTATGAGGATGAAACCGGCGTAGTTTACCGGGAGCGTCTGGAAGGCGTAGAAGGCGAGTATGAGCGAAACGGCCCCTATGACCCCCGGATAGACCGCGCCCGGGTTCGAGAGCTCGAAGTAGATGCCTATGAGCCCGAGTATCATGAGTATATAGGCGACATTGGGGTTGCTTATGGCCCCGAGTATCCTGTAGCGGAGGTCCATCTCGACCTCGACCACTCGGCTGCCGCTCGTTGAAAGGGCCCTCTCGCCCGTTATGGTATCGACCTTCATCCCGTCGAGCTTTTGTATGAGCTCGTCCCTGCCCGCGGCCAGTATGTTTATAACACCGAGTTTAAGGGCCTCCTCTGCGGTGATGTTCTTCGACTCCCTTACGGCCAGCTCCGCCCACTCGGCGTTCCTTCCCCTCTTGGCGGCTATGCCCTTTATGTACGCGACCGCGTCGTTCTCGACCTTCTCGGCCATTGTCTCGTCCATTTCCCCGCCCATTGAGACCGGGTGCGCCGAGCCGATGTTCGTGCCCGGCGCCATTGCGGCTATGTCCGCGGCATAGGTCATGAAGACCCCGGCGGAGCCGGCCCGCGAGCCTGCCGGGGCCACATAGACCACCACGGGCACTTCAGAGGCGAGCATGGCCTTTACGATGTCCCTCATGGAAAGGTCGAGTCCGCCCGGGGTGTCGAGCTGTATGACGACGGCCTCGGCGTCCCTCTCAGCGGCATCCTCGAAATTGTCCAGAAGATACCCTGCCATAACGGGGTTCACCACACCCTCGGCCTTTACGTATAGGATTTCTTTTGCTGACGAATGGGAAGGGAACGCCTGTATGAGAATGGCGGCAGCAAGGAGGAGGAGGCGCCTTAAGAGGTTTGCCATGCCCCGATTTTAGCAGGAAAAAGGGCGGGTTTCAATCGGAACCGGCTGGACCGGGCCATTAAGGACCGACCTATCCCGGCCCTCTAACAGGATGTTGAAAGTCCTTCCTGGACTTTTTCCACGAAGGCTTGGCCGGAATGAATCCGACCAAGCCTCACAAATTGCCCGACTTGGATAGTCTTCGCAATTGGCATCCGTGGATTGATTGCTTAACAGGTTTTTTTCAACACCCTGCTAAGCCTCGGGCCTTACAGCCTTTATGAACCCTTTCAGGTGTTCGTGCGCTTCTTTTTTCCGCTGACGGGATTTTAGCATCTCATCAGGCGAATAGGTCGAAACGAAAACAAGTCCATTCTTTTCAAAGGGTTTGCCGTGCGCCTCATGTTTTTGGGAGAATGCCCTGGCCGCGTGTCTTCCCATGAGAAGCACAGCCGTGGGCTTTACAGCCGAAAGCCGGCGCTCCAGGGCCGCCGTGGCGGCCAAGGCAGCCTCTTCCGTGCCTATCCTGCCGCTCTCAAGGCATTTACCGGACATTATAATGCGGAACGAGCCCGGCTGAGGTGCATTAAGCTCGCCCGAGAGCCATTCGAGCATTCGGAGGTACTGCTCCATTTCTTCCGGGCGGAAAGGCTCCAAAGGCCTTTCGGACGCCTGGCCCTTGACGGATACCGGCGCCCCCCAGATAACCGCAGCGCATTTTTCGCTGCCGTCGACCCCAACGATAGCCCAACACCCGAAAAGGACCCCTTCCCAGGCGGCGTGCAAGGGGCAGGGGCTTATGACCGCAATCTCGCCTAGCCCGCACTCCCCGCACTCCATGACAACCGGGTCTTCCGGGCAGTGCAGGGCCGGGACACCCGAGGAGGGGACTATCGCCAGCCCGGCCTCTCCGAGGAGCTTAAGCCGGGTCCGGAGCGAATCCGCGACCTCCCTCAGTTCGAGGGCGATTGAAGCGTCGTCTCTATCCTGTGGCATCATTAATATCTACTGGGTGCCTCTAAAAATTAGAAAT
>JABTVA010000028.1 GCA_015075075.1 Deltaproteobacteria bacterium
CGGAAGAAATGAAAGTTTTTGGAGAGAGTATGAGAGAAATTTTTACAAAAAAAGTCCTCTCAAAGAGTTTTTCAGCGACCTGATTAAAGACGGAGGCGCCTCAAGATGGCTGACAAGACGGCAACCGCCGCTTCCAGGGCGGATTTCAAGATCAAGCCGAGGACTGACAAGAGGACGTGGTTGACCGACACGGTCCTCAGGGACTCCCACCAGTCCCTCCTCGCCACAAGGATGAGGACCGCCGACATGATAGAGGCCGCCTCCATGCTGGACAGGGTCGGGTACTGGTCGCTCGAGGCCTGGGGCGGAGCTACCTTCGACTCGTGCCTTCGTTTTCTCAAGGAAGACCCCTGGGAGAGGCTCAAGCTCCTCAGGAAGGCCATTCCCAATACCAGGCTCCAGATGCTCTTGCGCGGCCAGAACCTCGTCGGCTACAGGCACTATTCAGACGACGTGGTGAAGAAGTTCGTCGAGAGGGCCGCAAGGAACGGGATTGACGTATTCAGGATATTCGACGCCCTGAACGACCTGAGGAACATCGAGGTCGCGGTCCGCGCGGCCAAGGAGGCGAAGGGCATAGTCGAGGCCACGATATGCTACACCACGAGCCCCGTGCACACGCACGAGGGGTTCGTTGACCTGGCATTGAAGCTCGTGAAGATGGGCGCGGACACCATCTGCATAAAGGACATGGCTGGGCTCCTTACGCCGGTTGCCGCCTTTGACCTCGTCACGAAGATGAGGGCCAGGGTAAACATCCCCATACACATACACTCGCACGACTCCTCGGGCCTTGCGTCCATGAGCTACCTGAAGGCCATAGAGGCCGGGGCCGACATAGTCGACACCGCGATATCGTCGCTCGCGTCAGGGACCTCGCAGCCGCCGACCGAGAGCATGGTGGCGGCGCTCAACGGCTCGCCCTATTCAACCGGGCTCGACCTCGGGCTTTTGGCCGAGATAGCCGACAGGTTCAGGGACATACGGAGGAAGTACAAGAAGTTCGAGAGCGAGTACACGGCCATAAACCCCAAGACGCTCGTGGTGCAGATACCCGGCGGCATGATATCGAACCTCGCGAACCAGCTGAGAGAGCAGAACGCGCTCGACAAGATGGACGAGGTCTTCGATGAGATACCCAAGGTAAGGAAAGACATGGGGTATCCGCCGCTGGTCACGCCGACGAGCCAGGTCGTGGGCACGCAGGCCACCCTGAACGTACTCATGGGCGAGCGCTACAAGGTCATAACGAGCGAGACCAGGAACTACTTCAAGGGCCTCTACGGGAACCCTCCGGGCCCGATAGACGAGACCGCTCGGAAGCTCGCCATAGGCGACGAGAAGCCCATCGCGTGCAGGCCGGCGGACCTCCTCGAGCCCGAGCTCGACAAGGTCATAAGGGACATAGACGGGAAGGCCAAGTCCATAGAGGACGTGCTCTCCTACGCCCTCTTCCCAATGGTCGCGCTTGAGTTCTTCGAGCAGAGGGACAACAGGGCTCGAGGCCGAGCCGCTCGAAGAGGGTTTCAGCCCGCTGCGGACGCGGGGCATACGGCCCCCCACCTCGCGCCGAGCGAATTCAACGTCACGGTCCACGGCGAGAACTACAAGATAAAGGTCGCTGGCGCCGGGCACAGGGTCGAGGGCAAGAGGCCGTTCTTCATCTCGATAGACGGCAAGCTCGAAGAGGTCATGATAGAGTCCCTCACCGAGGTCATTCCCACGACCGCCGGCGAGATAGAGCGCTCTTCCATCACACAGTCCATAAGGCCCAAGGCCAAAAAGGAAGGGGACGTCACGACCCCCATCCCCGGCAAGGTCACATCCATCAAGGTAAGCGTGGGGAGCAAGGTCTCGGAGGGCGATACCGTCCTTACGGTCGAGGCCATGAAGATGGAGAACGAGGTGCATACCCCCATAAGCGGGGTCGTCAAAAAGGTGCTCGTAAAGATAGGCGATTCCGTGAACCCGGATGAGACCCTCATGGAAGTCGAGAAGGAATAGGGGCCCGGCATTCATCCCGGACCGCTACGAGGATTGAAAAGTCGAAAGAGGCGGGGCGGGTTTTCCGCCCGCCTCTTTTTTTGTTAGAATCGAGGCAGGCGCGGATATGGAAATAGTGAAGGTCCTCTCCATAGTATTCCCGGTCTTCAGCATCATAGGCCTGGGATACCTCTTCGCAAGCTTCAGGAAGATAAGCCTCGAACCTATAATCGACGTACTCCTCTACCTTACCATCCCCGCCCTGGTAATCTCGTCCCTTTCGCACAGGAAGCTCGTGCTCACGGACCTGGCGGTCGTCTCTTTTTCCGCGCTCGTCGTTGTATTGGGCACAGGGGCGCTCGCCTTCCTGTACCTCAAGGCCATAAAGAGGGATGACCTCCGGGGCTTTTACCTCCCTGTCATGTTCATGAACTCGGGGAACATGTCCTTCCCGCTCGCTCTCCTGGCCTTCGGGCCCGAGGGGCTTTCGGTGGCAATACTCTACTACATAGCCATAAGCGTGCTCGTCTATTCGCTCGGGATATATATCGCGAAGGGGAAAGGCGGGCTTTCCGAGATGTTCAGGCTGCCGCTAATCTACTCCGCGGTTCTGGCCATAGCCCTTAACATAGGGGAGGTGCGGATACCGGAGCCGCTCCTTATTACATTCGACATGCTCGGCGCTGCGACCATACCCGTAATGCAGGTGGCTCTCGGGTACCGGCTCTATTCGGCCAGGCTCGCCTACCCCGGCATTTCGTTTGCCGGGACGGCCATAAGGATCGGGGGCGGGGTGGCGGTCGCCTGGGGGGTCGTGAGCCTCTTCGGCATAGAGGGGCTCAACCAGAAGATAATACTCCTTTCCTCCGGCATGCCCGCGGCTGTAATAAACTTTGTCGTAAGCCACAGGTACCAGGTGAATAGCGACCTCGTGGCCTCGACCGTCGCCCTCTCTACATTCGCAAGCATCTTTACGACGCCGGTCCTGCTTCTCTGGATAATGTAACCGGCTGCTCAAAAAGCCCATTCTGCTGCGTCGTCTTCAAAACTCGTCACTGCGGCGTACAATAAAAGTACGCCTCATTCCTCATTTTTGATGACTCCTTGCATCTTGAGCTTTTTGAGCAGCCTGATGCAGCTTGAATTTCCAAGCGTTAATCAAACGTATCCATACATCCTATAAAGCGCTATCCCCAGATACTCCCACATCACCTCCCGCGTGAGCGCCAGCCTGTCTATAGCCGAGGTGCGATAGGGGGTGTTGTCCTCAACGGGCGCCGGGATATATGCGAGCCCGAGCTTCTCGGCGACGAGCGAAGCCCTTTTCATGTGCGTGGGCGAAGTGACTATCATGACGGTCTTTAGCCCTTTTTCCTCCATGTAGGCCTTTACGAACCTCAGGTTCTCGTAGGTGTTTAACGAGCCCTGGTCTACTGCCAGGTCTTCAGGGGGTATGCCGAATTCGCGGGCTATCCCGCCCATGACGGACGCTTCCGGCAGGGGCTCTGCCGGGCGCGCGCCGAAAACGGTATTGCCGAGCTTCCCGAAAGCGCCCTCGACCATGCCGCCTGTAAAGACTATCTTTCCGGCGTGGCCCCGCTTATAGTGGAGGACCCCTTTTATAAGCCTCTCGTTGGAGGACGAGCCGAGAGCGCCGTTCGGGTACGCGCCCCCGCCAAGGACGGCTATAAGCCCGGCCCCGGAGGGCGCGGGCCCGCTTACGACAAGAGGCCTTGCAAGCATGTTCGGGAGCGGCGTGAACATGACCGCAAGAAGGACAACGGCGGAAAGGACGAAGAGTATCCTGGCTGACTTTTTTAATCTTTTCACATTAAACACCGGAACTGAAAATAGGCCCGGGACCTCAGGGCGTCTCTAACAGGATGTTGAAAAAGTCCTTCCTGGACTTTTTCAACCACGGCTTGGCCGGAATGAATCCGGCCAAGCATTACAAATTTCTCGACCTGGATAGTCTTCGCAATTTGGCAATCCATCCGTGGATTGCCAAGCAGGGTGTTTTTCAACACCCTGCTAATAAAAGGTATGGAGCGTAAGGCTCTTGGACGCATCCCAGCCTATCCTTATATCAAGCCGCTTAAGTCCGGGGAGCTCCGTATCCAACGGCTGCATCTCCCACGTGAACGCCTGAAAGTCCCCTTCAAAAGAGCCGTTCATTATGCCCGGAGGCCCGTAGAGCGAGACCTCCTCTGCCTTGAACCTCCCGAGTATGGAAGCGGCTACAAGGTCGCTTGTCTCGGAAGCTACTTTAAGGTGGTAGTTGAAGGCGGCAACGAGCGTGACAACCGCCCCCGCCAGTATCGCAAGGCTTATCATGACCTCAAGGAGGGTAAACCCTTTTTCCCCCTTCTCAGGCATATCCCTCGACCACCTCGGCCTTTCCCGAATATGGGTTGAACTTAACGGTGAACCAGTCCTTCCCGGCCTCCAGGTGTACTGAAAACCCCCCGGCCGCCCCGAGCGGCGTAAAGACGACGGACACGGTCCCCGTCTCTATCTTGCCGAACCCCTCTACGACCAGGTCGCGGAGCGCGACCCCGCCGCTCATCTTGAGGCCTCTAATGCCCGTGTCCCCTGAAAATTCCCTGCCGTCAGGGGAGCGCTCTACCATTACCGATCCGTTTTCGATATCGAATGAGACCTTGTAATGAAGGCGCTTTGTGGCGGCGGATTCATTCGCGTACCTCAAAAGAGTCGAGAGCTTGCCTGCCTGAGACTTGAGGGCAGCGTGCTCGAAACCCGCAAGCCTGGGCAGCGCCACGGCGAGCACGAGGCCGATGACGGCCATGAGTACCACAAGCTCGATGATGGTGAAGCCGCCGCAGCCCCGCATGCGGCCCGGAGATCTGTACCCTGGACTCAGAAGAGAAATCATCGCCCTTACGTGTAAACTTCTGCTTTTCTGCGGGTATCTTTGGGTGGGCATTGGTAAAGGGGCCTCCCGGCCTTGCAAACAGGAGTACCAAGGATTTACATGGACCTGGACTGGACCGGTCCGAACGCAACCGCATATAGACCCCTGAATAACAGAAAATTCCCGGTTTTTCAAGTAAAATCCTGATATTTGCCTTGAAAACCGGCTCTCCTTTCGATAATATCCCGGTAGGGTCCCGCCTTCCCTGTCTCCCCCGGGCGGGGCTGCCCTTTTTGCGGCGCCTTTTTCTCTTTCCATGAAAACGAAAATTAATTAAGGCAACTTTTAAAAAAATCAGAGATTTTTCCCGCTTTTCCCGGAAGGCCGGGAATAAAAAGGAGCATATATTGGTAATATGTGAGCATTTTTATTACCGTA
>JABTVA010000029.1 GCA_015075075.1 Deltaproteobacteria bacterium
GCTGGCGCTCTCCGGCCAGGCCATCGTGACATAGTAGTTGATGGCAGGCCTGCACGTATCGCAGCCGACCCCCTCCCACCCGAGCGCGGCCATGACCTCCGCAACCGACTTGAGCCCCTTCTCCCTTATGTTCCGGAGGACGTCCTCCCTCGCGTAACTGGTGCATCCGCAGAGGGCCCGCCCGGAGGAGGGCTGAAAAGCGGCGCCGAGCGTCTCCTCGAGGACCCTTTCGACAAGCGGCGCGCAGCCGCCGCAGGACGAGGACGCCCCTGTCTCCCGCCTTACGTCCTCCCTCGTGAACAGCCCCTTGGACTTTATTGCCTCGACTATCGCCCCCTTTGTGACGCCCTTGCACCCGCAGACCACCGCGTCGTCGGAGACGCGGGCCGCCTCCTCCGTTTTCCGCTCTCCGCTAAGGAGGCCCTGCCTCCTGTGGCTTACGTCCTCACCGGATAAAAGGAGCTCGAAGAGGGAGGGGCCCAGCGAACTCTCCCCAAAGAGCACTACCCCCGCGATCCTCCCGTCTTCGAGCGCCACTTTCTTGTATACCCTCGACCTCCTGTCGAAATACTCTATGGAGTCCCCGTCTTCCGAGACCCGGCCCGCGGAGTAGAGGTCGATGCCCTTCACCTTGAGCCGGGCCGAGACCGGGGAGTTCCTGAACGAGCGCCTGCCGTCCCCGGCGAGCTGGTTGGCGGCCACCTTTGCCTGCTCGAAGATGGGCGCGACCAGGCCGAAGGTAGAGCCCCTATGCTGGACGCATTCGCCTATCGCATAGATGCCCGGGTCATAGGTCTGCATGGTGTCGCTCACCACCACGCCCTTTTCAGTATAGATGCCGGCCTCCCTCGCAAGCTCGATATTGGGGCGGACGCCTATGGAGACGACGGCCAGGCCCGCCTTCATGGCCGAGCCGTCCCTGAACCTCACGCGCTCCATCTTTCCGCGGCCCTCGAAGGCGGCGACCTCCTTTTGTAGGAGCACTCCAATGCCCATATCCTCAATCGCCTCCTTGAGGAGCCCGGCGGAACGCTCGTCGAGCTGCCTTTCCATGAGCCTGTCCATCAAGTGCACAACGGCAACCTCCATGCCGAGAGAGCGAAGCGCGCCGGCGGCCTCCAGCCCCAGGAGGCCGCCCCCTATTACGACCGCGCGCCTGCCCTCCCGGGCATGGGCCAGTATCCTGCCGCAGTCGTCCAGGTCCCTGAACGTGACCACCCCCGGGAGGCCCTTTCCCTGGACCTCGGGCATGACCGGAAGGGAGCCTGTGGCGAGGACGAGCTTGTCGTACCCGGCCTCATGGCCGCGCTCCGTCACGACCATCCGGCTTCCCCTCCTGATGGAGACTATCTTTTCGGACGAGCGCACCTCGACCCCGTTTTCCCTGTACCACTCAGGGCCGTGCGTGACGAGGCCGGCCGGTTCCTTTTCCCCTGTAAGGACCTGCGAAAGGAGGACCCTGTTGTAGCCCGGATGGCTCTCCTTCCCGAATACGGTTATGCTGTACCTTTCCGGGCCGGCCTTCAAGACCTCTTCGACAAAGGCGTTCGCGGCCATGCCGTTCCCTACGACCACAAGTCGCTCTCTCTTATTTCCGGCCATGTGAGCCTCCCTTGAAACACAAAGGCGCCTGCGGAAGGCGCCTTTGCCTTGAGTTTTTTTGTTGCAGGACCGTTTAAAGGCAAGCTCTAAAAATTTGAGATTTTTCCCGCAATAAAGGAAGGCCGGGAATAAAAAGCGGAGCATATATGACAATATGTGAGCATTTTTATTCCGTAACTACCCAGAGTCCGGGGAAAAGATCAATTTTTAGAGGTTGCAGGCCCCCTGGCTAATCCAGGGCAAGGTTTCCCGCTTTATCGCTGAACCAGATGACTTTCACGTCGCCCGGGGCTACTTCGACAGTCTTTTCAATGGCATAGGCGGATTTGTCTTTTGTGCCGGCGTTATACATGAGCGCCTTTATCCTCCGCTCGCCGGGCTTGAGGCTTAATTCGCTATAGACATATGAAGCCATGTCTTTCTTGAGGCCCGTGGGCGCGTAGGATCTATCAAGCGCCTTTTCGCCGTCTATGTATACCTCGACCATTACGGGGTGCCTCTCGCGCGAGCACTTGGCGAGCCTCGCGATGTCCATCTGTACCCTTCTCGCGTCCTTAAGCTCTCCCCTGTACCTCTCGCCCTCCTGCCTAATGAGGCCGCCTTCGTCGCAGTCCTCTACCCTTTGCCCGGACTGCTTGAAGGCGACCTTGAGGAGCGAATCATCCGGGTTGTAATGGGCGTACGGCGGGTCGGATATGAAATAGACCGGGGCGAGTAGTATGAGGAGGGCGAAGGTCGCCCTTAAGACCCCCCATATCGGCACAGGCTCCTTTTTTTTCGGGGCAATGCCTTCCCTGGCATCCTTTTCCCTGCCCTTCCTCCATTCCCTCCACAGCACGAACGCGACCGGGATGAGGAACGCGAACAGGGTCGCTAAAATTATCGCCATTTTCATTTATTCCCTCCTGTCAGCGAGCGAGGAGCGGAACTCGTCCAGAAGCTTAAAGAACTCGCCCTCCTCGGCTGATGACAGATACACGGTCCGTATCCTGGACCTGTCGATTGATTTCCTCACGAGCGGCGGCCTGTACCCGTGGAGCCTTCCGGTGAACCACTCGTCCCCTTTCCTGTACTGGCAGTCGCCCTGGCGGCAGCTCGAGACGAAAACTCCGTCGAGGCCTATGGACTTCTCGAACGGTATGGAGAGCATCGAGGGCTGGAGCATGCCTATGCACGGGAGCGATACCACCCCGGCCCATTCGCGTCCCTTGAGCCTTCCGTCCGGGCCAGTGAAGCCGTCGAGCCTTGCGCCCTTGGCGCACGCGAATACGAGCACCCCGGGGCCTTCCCCTTCTTCCTTAAGCTCCTTTGAAAGGGCCCTTATCCGGGCCTTTACGTCCGCCTCGGTCATGTCCGGGAGGTCAAGGGCGTTGTAGTCGCAGGAACCCATGCATATGCCGCAGCCTGCGCACCGCTTCGGCACAATGACCGCCTCAAGAGGGTAAGGCATGCCGTCGGTCCTTTTTCTCATGTATATGGCCTGGTAAGGGCAGTCCTCCATGCAGAGCTCGCACCCCGTGCAGTTTTCGAGCGTAAGCCGGACCGCCGGGCCGCGCCTTGAGCGCGTAAGCCACGGCACCGACGCGGCGATTAGGGTCGCGGCGACCAAAAAGCCCCAGAGCTGGTGGGCGCTCATGTATCCGAGGAGCGGGTATATGAACATGTAGAACCAGTCGAACGGGACCGCCTCGACGAGCCTGCCGAGCTCGGCCTGCGGCGCGCTCGTGGCGGGCCTTATGAACGAGACCGCGAAGAGGGCGGCCATGACCGCGTAGGCCAGGACCCTCGGCGGGTTTATGACGGCCCTCGTCACCCTGACTATGTGGACGAGGAGCAGTATGAAGAGGAAGAATATGGACGAGAAGTGGATGAAGAGTATTATGTAGAAGAACTGGTCGGTCAGGTGCTCGGCCCTCGCGAAATTGAGGCTCAGGGGTATGCCGAATATGGGTATGTTCTCGAGCATGTGCGCCGAGAGCGTGGCTATGAGCTGCGCCCTCTGGTCCCATACCATCCAGTAGCCGAAAATGCCCGCCGCTACTATGACCCAGGCTATGCCAATCCCGCTGACCCACGCCACCCACCTCCAGTGGGCGTACCTGTCGAGCATGTAGCACCTTACGGCGTGGAGCAGCATGACGAGCACGAGAGCATCGGATGCGTACCTGTGGAGGCTCCTCATGACCCCGCCGAGGTACCACTGGTTGACGGTCAGGTCCTGGACGGAAAGCCACGCGCCCTTTACGCTTATGCTGTAGAAGAGGAAGAGGTATACGCCGGAGACGAGTATGACCCAGAGGAAGAATATGCCGAGCGCGCCGAGGTAGTAGAAGGGGTTATAGGCAGGGGTGGTCAGGCGGCTCACCCGGGCTTCCATCCGGAGCCACAACCTCTGGAGAGCGCCGCCCGAGAACTCCCGTTTCGCTCCAGGCGCGCCGCTCTCCGACGCTTCCGCGCCTTTCGCTATTTCCTTTTCATCCATCTGCCTATCCTTCTCCCCCATACCGCGTATACTATGGCCCCTATTATGACCGCCTGGAGCGCAATGCTGACGAATACAGGGTAGTCGAGCACGTATTTGCCGGACTGCGGGTCGTACCTGTAGCAGAAGAACTTTATCCTGTCCACCAACGTGAGCGAGTCCGAGACCGCGGCCTTGCCGGCAATGAGCTCGTCAAGGCGCATGGCCAGGTTCTGCGGCTGGGAACGGAGGCTGAAGACCTGCCTGTAAACCGTGCCGTCCGGCTTTATCATAGTCGCCATGTCCATGTGGTCGAAGCTACCGTCGTCCTGCCTGAAATTGAAAAACCCGGCGTCGGCAAGGAGCTTCTCTATGGTCTCCGCATCGCCGCTGGCGAACCTGAAGCCCTCGAAGCTGTCGGTGTAGCTCGCTCCGTACCTCTTAAGGCGCTCCGGGGTGTCGTTCGCCGCGTCAAAGCCTATGGTAAGGACCTCGAACCTGTCCCCGAACTTCTCCCTTGCGCCGTCTACCGCCCTCTTGAGCTCCATCGTAATCGTGGGGCAGACCTCCGGGCAGCTCGTGTAGATGTAGCTCAACACCAGCGGCTTCCCCTTCCCGAAATACTCGCTCAGCATGAAGCGGTCCCCGTCCTGGTCAAAGAGGGCGTAGTCGCCGAGCTTGCGGCCCTCGGCCTTCAGCGAATTGTCCACCGCTGCCTTCAGGACCACGGGGTCGAGCTGCTGTAGTGCGAAAGAAGGCGCGGGAAAGACGTGCAGGAATAGGAACAGCAAGGCCAGGTATACGGGCATTTTATAAGAACCCTCCGGGGCGTAATCTCATGACAATGGTAACAGCCGGCGGCCTTCCTTTATATGACCTTTATAAGTAGCGTAATCCATTGAAA
>JABTVA010000003.1 GCA_015075075.1 Deltaproteobacteria bacterium
CGACGTTCGATACCGGCATGAGCTGGATGCAGTTCACCCCGAGGTCCCGGAGGTAATCGAGATGGGCGATGGTCCTTTCGACGTCGCCGCCGAACTCGCTTATTATGAGCTCGTATATGACGAGGTTGTCGACCCTCGGCGTCTTCCAGCGTATCTCGTTGTCGTGCCACTTGTGGTGCTCGTATCCGAGGGTGAACGCGGAGAGCTTCCCGACCCCGAACTCCCTGGCAAAGGGGTCTATGATCCAGTCTATCTCGCGGGAGCGCGCGGAAGCCGCGTTCGTGTTTTCGAGGAAGTACCTGTATACGTAGCGGCCGGGCCTGCCCCATGCCGATTTCTCGACCGGCCTTGAATCCGGTGTTATCGGGACCTGGACGGACCAGTAGTCGCCGTACTCCGGGTCTGGCGCGTGGCTCATCTCGAACCGGAGGGGCTGTATGTCCTGTATGAACTGGTCGTTCTCATGGATGACCTTTACCCACAACCTGTGCCCGTTCTCAGGCGCGACCCAGGGGAGGAATATGCCGAACCGGACCACCCCGTTCTCCAGTTCCCTGGTCCCGAGCTTCTCAAGAGGAAGTAGCTTCATGTTCGTTCTCTCCTTTCAGAAGGCAAAAGCTGAAAGTATCAGGTTTTAATTCCCGGATGTTTGCCGTCGAGCCCAGCAATCCAGCGGCGAGCCAAGCACCCGAAAAAACGGGCATTTCAGCGAAAACCAGGGCTTTTTGAAGCCCGATTTAAAATAAGTATAGCAGGGTTTTGTGACGGCGCTGAATACGAGGAGAGCGCGTTGGCGGCCCGTAAAAATGCCCGGCTTCGTGGGGCAGGAGTGTAATAACATCTATTTCAAGAACAGAAAAATGGAGGGCTCAACCTTTCTCCATCATTGTAAGCTCCCATTCGTCCAGGCCCTTGTCGTATTTGATGATATAAGTGCAGTCGTCGTCCGCCCTGAGCTTGTAATACTCCTCCGCCTCCCCCTGCCACCTGTCAAGGATCTCCTCGATATTGAGGGTCTTCCCCCCGACCGTGAAAGAGACGGGCTTCTCCTCGGCCTCGTATTCCGAGTATGTATTTACCCTTATGTTGATCCCTGGCATACGGTAATTATACATCATTTTCACGGAAGTCTCGCGCGGGGCAAAAAAAACGGCGGAAGGTCTTGGCCGTGACTTGCCCGTATTATGGAAATTCCCTATGGTTTAAATAGACATGTATCCCGTAAATAACAGAAACGAAGGGGGGTAAACGGAAATGGAAAGAGACCCCGTATGCGGCAACATGATAGACCCGGCATCGGCCAGGCACCTGAGCGAATACGGCGGGAAGGTATACCGGTTCGATTCCTCCAAATGCAAGCACGATTTCGATTCCGACCCTGCGAAATACGTATCGGGCGGAGGGGCGCCGGCGAAGGAGGTCGGCGAAGCCGGCAGGAAGGCCGCTCAGAAATCGCGCTCGTTCGCCAAAAGCGTCGTCTCCGGCAGGAAATCCCAGGCTGCGGACGTAATCGGGAGCGTATCGAAGGCACTGCACAACCTCTCAAGGTCCCTTGACGAGAAGGACAGGCATGAGCTCTCGCGGATGGTTGAGAGAAGCGCGGAGGAGACGGACGCGGCGTCAACGTACTTCAGGGACAGGGACGCGGACGAGATAATCGAGCGCATCGAGGAGTTCGTGAACGAAAGGCCCGGGCTTGCCATAGGCGGCGCGCTCGGCGCCGGTTTCATCGCCGCGCGGCTCCTTAAAAGCGACAGCGCCTGGAGAGAATGACCGCTTCTTAATCGGACCCGGAAGGCAGGAGAGCGCGGTTGAATTCCGTCCAGCCCAGGCGCGTTCCGACCCGGGATTCCAAACCGGAGTATGGCAGGAGGTTAAAATGGCTTACGTCAGGAAAGATGAACGGACGCTCGGGGAATTGTTCTCCGACCTTTCGGACCAGATACAGGACATGGTACGGAAAGAGTTCCTGCTTGCCAGGAACGAGATGGCTTCCAAGGTTTCTCGCGGCGCAGAGGATGCGAGGAGCGCCGCCATAGGCGGGGTGCTGATGCACACTGGCGCGCTTGCGGTCGCGGCGGCGGTGATACTGCTTCTCGGCCTCATAATACCGCTCTGGCTTTCGGCGCTCCTCGTGGGGCTCGGGGCGGCCTGGTTCGGGTACGGCCTCGCGCAGAAGGGCATTTCGGACCTTAAGCGGATCGACATAACTCCTCACCAAACCGTATCTACACTAAAGGAGAACAGACAATGGCTGAGAAGAAAGGCGCATTGACCGAAAGGGAGAGGGAAAACCGGGCCGAGGCCCGTGAAGAGTTAACCCGACAGCACCCGGAGCATGATAAGGGCCCGTACGAGCTGCGTGAAGACATAGCGCGCGACCGCGCGGAGATCTCCGACACCATAGACCTCATCGCAAGGAAACTCTCAACAGAGCGCCTTAAGGGCATGGTACGGGAGGAGGTGCGCGAGCTCGGAGGATACGACAAGGTAAGGGAATTTACCGGCTCGGTCATGGACACGATACGCGAAAACCCCGTTCCGGCGGCACTCGCCTCTGCCGGCCTTGTACTTCTCTTTACAAAAGGAGAGGAAAGGGTCAAGGCCGGAAGAGAAGGGCTCCGCGCTGAAAAAGGCGAGCTGCGGGCCAGGGTCGAGGGCAAGGGAGCCGAACTTGCCGGAAGGGCCAGAGAGGCCGGGGAAGCGGTATCAGGCAGGGCCGGCGCGGCAAAGGGCACCATCCAGGAGGCCTTCCGCGGGAACATGCTGGCCGCAATAGCGGCCGCGTTCGCGATAGGCGCGGTTGCAGGCCTGGTCCTTCCGGAAACAAGGAAGGAAGAGGAAGTCCTGGGCCAGGCCGCCGGGGAAATAAAGGAGGCTGCCCGGGAAGCGGAAGGCGAAACCAAGAAGGCAGCCTGAAAAGGAAGCCGCTCCCGCTCCTTGCTCCACAAGCGTGTCCTTCCAAAATTTAGCGGCTGCCCGCGCCTTGCCAGCACCTTGAACGTACTCAGGTACGAGGCTATACTCTGAACAGGAGCAGGGCATGCGGGTTTCTGCCTGAGCCTCTCTTTAAGGGGATGGCATGCGTCCAACACGAAAGGGACAAGGAGGGCATGTATGGAGAACAAGGAAATTGCAAAGGAGCTCATTTCCCTCTGCAAGATAGACATCGACGCGGTGCACGCCTATAACCAGGCATTGCGCCACCTCGACATTGCAGGAGTCAAGAAAGAGATAGAGTCGTTCAGGGGCGACCACGAGAGGCATATAAAGGAGCTCTCGGACGCAATCCGCACATTCGGCGAGGAGCCGCCCGAGTTCTCAAAGGACTTCAAGGGATATCTCCTTGACGCATTCACCCGGGTGCGGAGCCTTACCGGGGCCGAGGGCGCTCTGAAGGCCCTGAAGGGCGGCGAGGAGATGACCAACAGGAACTACTCGAACGCCGTAAAGGTGGCCTTCCCCCCGCCGCTTAAGTCCCTCATTGAAAAGAACTACAGGGACGAGCAGAGGCACTTGAATTATATAGAGCAGGCCATCAGGGACCAGGTCTGGAAAAAGGCGGCCTGACGAACTCCCTAATAAAAGAAAAAGCCGTAAATCAATGATTACGGCTTTCTTCTTTAGGGATTGCGATGAATAGTTTAACTGACAGGCTGCGAAAAAACTCAATTCGCTTAGGCTGCTCAAAAAGCTCCGGATGCGAGGCCCCATTAGCAGGGTGTTAAAAAGCACCCTGCTATGCAATCCACGGATGAATTGCCAAATTGCGAAAACTATCCAAGTCGAGCAATTTGTGAGGCTTGGACGGATTCATTCCGGCCAAGCCGTGTTGAAAAAAGTCCAGGAAGGATTTTTCAACATCCTGTTGGAACAGGGAACTTAGGAATGAGGCGTATTTTTGCATGCGCCGGAGTGTCAACCAACGAAGGGAACGAAGCAGATGGACTTTTTTGAGCAGCCTCTAATTGGATACGGCAGCGCCTTCGCTCAAGACATGGACGAATATCAGAAAACTTCTTCCCCCTGCCAAGTATCTCGGAAGCGGTTATCCCGACCTGACCTCTTCTCCGCCTCTTTCCCTGACGGCAGTCTCATTAACACAGCAGACGCAAGGCGCGCGATGCTCCTGTGGAGCCAGGCGCCCTTGTTAGCTCTCTCGACAGGTCAGGCATGCGTTCCCGCCCTGATAATTTCCTCGGCAGGCGCAGCCGTCCGTGGTTCACGTATGCAGTCACTCGGTATGCACGGTAGCGACGACCGCGCCGTCCCCGGGCATACTCTCTTCCGATGCTCCACACCCTGCAAGGCGGCCCTCCCGCTCGCCCGCTGACTACCCTCAAACGTCCGGGCATCATGAGCACACCCCCTTCCCGGAAATGCCTGCAAGGCACCTCTCGAAGCTCGATACCCCGCACCCCTTGCACATGACGACCGGGACACCCGCCGCCCTGCCGGTGGACCGCGCGGCGTTGGCGATCTTGTGGGAGGCCATGCCCGAGAATACTATTATGGCGTCAACGCCGCCGAGCCTCCTTTCAAGCCGCGGGCAGGACCTCAGGTAGTGCTGCAGGGTCACATGGTGCCTGCCGGCTATCTCCCTGTACCCAGCGCTCAATCTGTCCATCCCTCCTATAACGGCTATGCACATCTGGGCCCTCCTAAATGAAAATGACTTTCATTTTCATTTATTATAGCAGAACCGCCTCGCTTGTCAAGCAGGAACTCGGGCGGGAATTGGAATGGTCAGGCCAGGATTATCATAACGAGCTTTTTCACCCCCCGGAGCAGCCCTCTGCTGCTGCTGAAGAGGTCGGCTATCTGGTATGTGGCGAGGAAAAAGAGGGGGTAGAAGACTGCGGGCCTTGAATCCAGCCATGAATAGGCGGATTTGAAAGCGCGGCTTCCGGCGAGGTACGGCACGGCTATCCACCCTATGGCAATCCCCATGGCCGCGCCCGCGAGCACGTCCGTGGGGTAATGGAAGCCGAGGTATACGCGCGGGAGCCCTATGACGAAAGCGGCATACGCGAGCGCGAATACCCCCGCGGGCCTCGATAGATAAAGGAGACCGGTCGCGATGGTGAAAAAGAGGACGGCGTGGTCGCTCGGAAATGAGCTCCAGCCGTCAAGGACGCTCTGGTCGACCCCGTGTGGGATGACGAACCCGGCTCCCGGCTCGTGCAGTGGACGAAGCCTCATCGGCAGGGCGGCCGCAAGCCCTCTCGCCAGGGCGATGGCCGGGAAACAGGCGAGGAGCGCCGCCAGCACGCGCTCGCGGCCAAGCTCGCGCGAGCCGCCGTGCCTGAACCACAGCCACCATACGAGGGTCGCCAGCACGCCCCCCTTGAGGAGCGGGTTTATGGCTATCCAGCCGACAAGGTTGTCGAAAAATACAGATTGCCTGGCGTAGGCGTTCATGAGGGCGATTATTGGCCCGTCGATGAAATTCATATCTCCATTTCGCTCCTATTTCTGGTGGCAGGTCCGGCAGACTCCCGAGCCGCTGTTACCGCCCACCCTCCTCAGGAAGAGCCCGTTCGACTCGAACCTCAGGTTCTGAACGCCGCCTGGCCCGTATGTATAGTCGATCTCGGTCCAGGACTTGTTGTTGAATGAGGGTCGTGGCACGAGGTGCATTCGACCCTCCATTGCCCGTCCGTGACCCTCAAAAGTCCTGTATGGTCGCAGTATCGGATATGTAGCCCATCACGGCCCATAGGTTCCTGTCGAGGTTTCCCCGGTCGAATTGAAGCGCGCCCGTATTAAGCCCGTCTGCGAGGTCTATGCCGCTTATGACGGTATCCATTGGCCTCAAGCCGGCCGTGAACTCTGTATAAGGCACGATATAGGATGGTCGTTGGAAAGGTCGCGGCCTATGTTAAGTGCCGGGTCGGTGATATAGTCCGCGGTCTGGCCCGAAGGGCTGAAGCTCCATCCTGTCAGTGCCCGGCAAGTCACTCCGCCCTTGCCAGGCGCGTTCCACAGGTGTCGAAGTGACCACACCGTCATGGCAGCTAAGGCAGGCGGCGATGACGAGCCGATGCTTAGCAACTCCCGACGAACTCCTCACCCATGGTCGGGCCGTAGCCACGAACGACGAGGTTAGCGGACACCTGTTCCAGAGCGGCTTTATCCCGTTCTCCTGTTCGAGTGGTGCGGCGTGGCAGAAGACGCATATCTCAAATCGATTGCACCGGTCATCGTGAAAAAGCCCGTTGCGCCGAGGTTGTGTGCCGTGACGAGGCGATGCCGGTAACCGCGTCCCCACGGTGTACGTGTCGTAGCCTGATGCCGGCGGTCAGAAGCAGGCTAAAATACCGCCATCATGAAACAGGTTAGTCTTTTCATCTCCGTGCTCCTTTCTAGGTTGTCTTTCGCGGCGTTCGGAAACTGGAGAAGGAAATGGCGCAGCCTCGCCGGGTAAAGGCGAATGCTCCTAAGTGGTTCAATTGATCGGCTATTCGGTACGGAAGAGACCAGCAACAGCATCTTCTGCTGCATGGAAGAAGACTGCCCAGGCCCGGCATGCGTCTACATAAAAATTTAGCAGAGAAATCGGCGCCCGCTCGCCTATATGCAGAAGAAAAAATCGACTGTAAAAGATCCTGCACGGCTGGAAAAATCCTTTATAGCCGGAAGTAAAAGGGCTTTACATGGGAGGCTTTTGGCCGGGAAGGGAAAAGCGCGTCAACATCGCCCATTTGTGAAAAAAAAAGGCGCGTTGTCGTCCTGAAGGGGTATTTCAGCTGTAAATTGATTTACCGAACGGGAGGCAAAAAAATTTCGGCCCAGGGAGCGAATGAGGGAAACAAGGCCGGGGCCAGGGAGCGGGACCGCGGAGTCCATGCAGCCGCTCCCGGCCCGCCCGGCCAGGCCTACTGAAGCTTGCTGCAGGATTTCTCGCTTAGAAGCAGAACGCTTGTTTCGCTCAGAAGGTAGTACACGCCCGGCGGTATCGGAGGGCTCCCGTCCGCTCCGGACGCATTCTCTTCAGCCGCTTTTTCCTCGGAAAGGCCTTTCTCAAAGGAAACGAACTCATTTAAGTTCATCCTCCTTGCCATTTTTCCTCTCCTTGCGTTTATTTTGCGGCTTTTCTCAAGTATACCATATAAACCTGGTTGTCATGCAGGGCCGGACAGCCTGGACAGATAATAGACCGTAGGGCCCCGATATGGTATCCTTATCCGAGGATGAGAGACCTTAAGCTCATAATGTCCCTGATAACAGCCCTTTTTACGCTCCTTGCGCTTACTTATGCACAGGCTGCTCAAGCACCGCTCTCCGAGCCCGTCACCCGCCATTCTCTCAAGGTGTCTATGGATATCGCCTCTGGGACAGTGGAGGGCACGGACCTTATTACACTGGGGCGGGAAGCTCAGGAAGCGCATTTCATACTCAGGGACGGGACGGAAGTGCTTCGGGCCAGTGCGGAAGATGCCGAGCTTCCGTTCGAGGTTTCTGACATCGGCGGCGGCTTGAATGAGGTGGCCGTGAAACTCCCTTCCGGCGCGAAGAGGCTTTCAATAGCGTTCCGGGGGAAGTTCCAGTCCACTGCCGAGGCTTCTCGGCAAATCAAGAAAGGCGTTGCCTATCTCAAGGACGGCTTTATCGGCGAGGAAGGGGTCTTTCTCCCGTCATTCTCGTACTGGTTCCCGCAGCAGCCCGAGACACTGATGGTCTTCGAGGCCGAGGTCGCCCTTCCCCCGGGATACAAATCCGTGATGGAAGGCGAGCTCGCCTCAAGCGAAAAAAAAGACGGCGGCACGGTCGAGATATGGAAGGAATGGAAGCCCGTTGACGGGATAGACCTGGTGGCCGGCAGGTACTTCGTCGAGAAAGAGGCCCATAACGGCATAGAGATCTACACGTATTTCTTTTCCAGAGACGACGCCCTCTCCAGGACCTATATCGAAAAGACGAAGGAGCGCCTGGACGCCTTGCAGCAACTCATAGGCCCCTACCCTTTCAAGAAGTTCGCGGTCGTCGAGAATTTCATGCCCACGGGCTACGGGATGCCTTCATTCACACTCCTCGGCTCCGCGGTCATAAGGCTTCCCTTCATACCCGACACCTCGCTCGGCCATGAGATAGCGCACAACTGGTGGGGCAATTCCGTATTCGTCGACCCTTCGGAGGGGAACTGGGTCGAGGCCATAACGACCTATGTGGCCGACTACTCATACGAGAAGGAAAAGGGGCCTGAAAAGGCAAGGGAGTTCCGCGCAGCCAAGCTCCGCGGCTTCAGGAACTACGCCGTGGGCTCCGGCATAGCTCTCAAGGACTTCATAGACACCTCGGATTCGGCGTCGAGGGCCGTTGGCTACAACAAGGGCTTCATGGTCTTCAACATGCTTGAAGAGATGCTCGGAAAGGATACGTTCAGGGCCGGGCTCAAAAGACTCTATTCTGACAACGCCTTCGGGCGCGCGTCCTGGTCAGGCGTGCGCGAGGCCTTTGAGGCCGCATCGGGCAGGGACTTGAAATGGTTTTTCAGCCAGTGGCTGGAATTGCCGGGCGGGCCGGTCCTTCGGCTTGAAAACGCAAGCTACGCAAAAAAATCCGGCGGCCATGCGGTCACGTTCACGCTCAGGCAGGCCTCCCCGGCATACGCTCTGGACCTCCCGGTCCTCATAAAAACCGAGGCAGGCGAGGTCTGGAAGACCGTAAGGCTCGAAAGGGAATCTCAAGATTTCACAATCGAGGCCGGCTCCAAACCCATGTCAGTTGAAATCGACCCCGGGCTCCATGTCTTCAGGATACTGGACGCGAGCGAGGTCCCGCCGACCTTCGCGGGCCTCCTTGGAGACAAGGCTTCGAAGATAGCACTCCCGGCAAACGAGAGTATCGCGCGGAAATACCGGGGCGCTGCCACGCTCTTCTCAGCTGATTACGGCCTCGAAACAATATCCGACGACGAGGCAGGGAAAACAGACTACCTGAAGGACTCTCTCCTTATCCTGGGCGGCCCGGGCGAGAACAGGTTCTACAGGCTTACGGGCCTGCACTTCTCCCGGAATATCAAGATTAACGACACGACCATCGAGGTCGCCGGAAAGAGCTTTCCGAGGAAGGGGACAACACTTGCCGTTGCCGTAAAGAACCCGAATGACCCCACGAAGACCATTGTCCTTCTCTTGGGCGAGGACGGCGAAGAAGGCATAAGCGCTGCAGCTCGGAGGGTCCGACACCTGACCGATTTCAGCTACCTTGTCTTTACGCCCGACGGCAAGGTTGAGAAAGGCCATTTCGAGGGCGAAAGGGTCCTGAGGCACGTCTTCCGGTAACCGAGCTTCCACCCTTCCGTCCTGGAAATGAAAAAGACATAGGGAAGGTCTGATTAATTCCGTTTTCCGGTTGTCATTGCGAGGAGAATTAAGCTCCGAAGCAATCTCAAGTTCCTGATTTCCCAAATAAGATTGCTTCATTTCGCTCGCAATTACGAACACATGAATTAATCAGATGTTCATAGGTTAGAGAAATACCCCCGCGCCCCTTTATCAAGGGGGCCCTCTGCAGCTCGATTTTCACCTCCGACGAACCCAAAGGAGGTAAGTATGTTGAAGCCGTTCCCCCTCGCACATGTCATCGCACTCACCATCGCGCTCTTCTCAGCCCCGTCAATCATAGCAGCAGGACCGGATACTAACGGGCAGGCGGCGGAGATAAGCGCAATCGAGTTGAAATTGGAAAGGAGCCTCGTCCTCATGAAGGGGGCGAGAAGGATTGTCGATGAAAGCGGCTCGCCCGAGGCTACGGCCCAAATGGACGAGGCCGAGGCCTCTTTAAAAGAGGCTTCCGAGCTACTCGATGCGGGCGACTACGATTCGGCCCGGAAGGCGGCCTTTGACTCCATCCAGGCGGCGGTAAACGCGATAGTCGCCTCAAAGGGGCCTGGCGCAGGCGCGCTCCGTAATACGGCCCTGGAAGAAAAGGCAAACAAGAGGGCCGCAAGGGACGAGGACCAGTTGGAAGCAAGGCTCCATAAGCTCGCCTCAGAGGTCGAGACCTTCCTGAAGGTGGCTGAAAGGCTCTCGGGCCGCACGGACGCCAACGAAAGCACGGACGAGGCAAGAAAGCTCTACGACTCGTCGCTTGAAAGGGCGGCTGAGGGCGACCGTGACGGTGCGCTTGTTGATATGAAAGCGGCTTACAGGCTCGCCACCGCCGGGGTAAGGGAGCTTAAACGCTCGCGCGGCGAGGTCATAACGTTCCCGCCGCCCTCCCCCTCGGACCCGAACGAGGCCCTCGCATACGAGCTGAGGAAGAATGACACATACGCCTTCTTTTCATCGAACCTGTTAGATGAGGGTGAAGGCGCACAGGTTGGCAAGCTCAAGGCGGCTTCTGCGGCCCGGGAGGATGCCATGAAGTCGATGCGCTCGGGAAATACGAAAGAGGCCCTGGAGCGCATCCGCGCCTCGACCGAGCTGTATATAAACGCTATCAAGGCAGCCGGCAGGTAACCTGCTAAAAACCCGTTGACAACCGGAGCCACTATATTATATCTTTTTAAGGATAAAGTTTGCTTGGTCCTATCGTCTAGAGGCCTAGGACGTGGCCCTCTCAAGGCTAAAACCGGGGTTCGAATCCCCGTAGGACCGCCAAGAAAATCAAGGGGTTACGCTATGCGTAGCCCCTTTTTCCATTCCGAACGCTGTAAGTCGGCACCCCCCTACGCCGGGTTCAGTATCTTCCTTATGGCGTCCATGTGCTCCCGTATCCTCTCGGCAGGGACATAGGCCTTTTTCGTGACAAAAGCCGCGTCTATCTCTGAAATGAAGCGCGAGGGGAGCTGAAGGGCCGTCTTCTTGCCGCTCGTGCGGTGCTTGGCCGAGGTGAGGAAAAGGAGCCTCCTTGCGCGGGTCATGCCCACGTAGCAGAGCCTCCGTTCCTCCTCTTCGGTCTCCTCGTCGATGCTCCTCTTATGCGGGAAAAGCCCCTCCTCCATGCCCGCCATGAAGACGACCGGGAACTCGAGCCCCTTTGCCGAGTGGATGGTCATCAGGGTGACCCTGTTGTGCTTGTCCTCGACCTGGTCCGCGTCGCTCATGAGGGAGACGAGATTAAGATAGTCGGCCAGATTCGCCTTCGGGTGGGCCTCGACGTATTTCTTGACGGACGCGACGAGCCCCTGAAGGTTCTTTACTCGCACGTCAGCATCTTCAGTCCGTTTCCTTGCCCAGAAGTCCTCGTAGCCGGTTATGTCGAGCACACGCGAGACGAAATCATGTAGAGCCATTCCCGCCATCTCCTCGCGGAGCATCTCGAAGGTGCCGATGAAGTCGCTCGCGTCCTGGTTAAGCGCGCCTTCTTTCCTCGCCCTCCTGAAGGCCTCGTAAAGGGACGTTTCCTGGGCGTCGCTTATCCTGTGCACCCGCTCAAGCGTTGCCTTTCCGATGCCCCTCGGCGGCACGTTCACGATCCGGAGGAAGTTAAGGGAGTCGTCGGGGTTCTGTACGGCCTTAAGATACGCAAGGCTGTCCTTTATCTCCCGCCTGTCGAAAAACCGGAAACCTCCGATTATGGTGTAGGGCAAGCCCTCCTCGAAGAAAAGCTCCTCAAAGGGCCTCGACTGCGTGTTGGTCCTGTAGAGTATCGTAAAGTCCTTGAACTTCATCGAAGGGTCGGCGGCCCTGAGCCTCTGTATCTCCTTTACGACAAAACGGGCCTCTTCGTCCTCGTTCAGGCATTCCTCGTAGGTGACGGGCTCTCCCTGCCCGTTCCCTGTCCAGAGGCTCTTTTCTATCCTGTCCTCGTTGTTCATTATGACTGAATTGGCGGCCCCGAGGATGTTACTCGTGGAGCGGTAGTTCTGCTCGAGCTTGATGACGGTTGCATCTTTATAGTCTTCCTGGAACCTGAGGATGTTATCTATCGACGCCCCCCTCCATCCGTATATCGACTGGTCCGGGTCGCCGACCGCGCAGAGGTCCGCCTGCCCGGAGGCAAGGAGCCTCGTCATGGTGTACTGAGACCTGTTGGTGTCCTGGTACTCGTCAATGAGTATGGAAGAGAACCTCTCCCGGTATTTCCCCGAGCGCCGCCTCGGACCGTATTCAGTAGCTCTATGGGCTTCATTATGAGGTCGCCGAAGTCGACCGCGTTCATGGCCGAGAAGCTTTCTCTGGTAGGCCCAGTATGTATCGAGACCACGGCATCCTCAGGTCGATTCCCCACCTTGCGTACTCGTCGGGCGAAGGCGGTTGTTCTTTGCGAGGTTTATCTCAGGAGGACGGTCTTGTGCGGCAGGTCCTTGTTGTTCATCGAGGCTCCGGACGCTGACGCGTAATTCACCACAAGAAGAGCTGCTCCTCCTCGTCGTATGGTCAGGTTGGACGAGGCGTAATTACTCGCCTCTCCCTTATTATCCGGAGGACTATGGGTGTGGAAAGGTGCGACATATCTTCTCAGCCCTCTCCCCGATGGTACTTCAAGCCGTTCCTTAATCTCCTGGGCAGCCTTGTTCGTGAACGTTACCGCCAGGATGCTCTCGGGCCTGGCCTTCCTGTCAATTATGAGATGGGCTATCCTTGAGGTAAGGACCTTCGTCTTCCCGCTTCCGGCGCCCGCAAGTACAAGGAGAGGGCCTTTCCCGTATGTCGCCGCCCTGAGCTGCAGGGGGTTAAGGGATTTAAGATAACTCATTTCGACCTTTCGTGAAGCATTGATTGTCTCTTTGGTGTCAAAATGCCACGCAGCTTGCTGCCAGTATTGGCTCTCCCCCGCCAGGCCGGGAGGGGTGTAGAGATTTCACCCTCCCCTCTTATCCCCTCCCGTCAAGGGAGGGGATGTTTTATAGACCCAGCAGCTTGCTGCGGAGAGGTTCATTTCGTCTTATGACCGGGCGCGCCCTGACGCGGCAACGCTACGCGCCTCAAGCTCCTCCCATCTCGAATAGAGGGCCTTCAGCTCCGCCTCCATCTCCACGGCCCTCGCCCCTGCCCCGGCTGCATTCTGCCCTTCCTGCCTGTAGAAATCGGGGTCTGCCATTCTGGCGTATAAGGCATTCTGCTCGGCTTCGAGCGCCTCTATCCTGCCGGGCAGCTCCTTAAGCTCCCGCTCCTCCTTGAAGCTGAGCTTCAGGGGCTTGTCTTTTTTCGGCTTCTCCTGCCTTTCTTTCCTCTCCGCCTTTTCGGGAAGGGCCTCCGGCCTCTGGCTGAGCCAGTCGTCATACCCTCCGACGTATTCGGTAAGGCCGTTCTTCTCGAATACGATCGTGCTCGTGACCGTGTTATTGAGAAAAGCCCTGTCGTGGCTTACGAGGAGCACCGTCCCGGCGTACTCGACGACGATGTCTTCGAGAAGATCGAGGGTTTCAATGTCCAGATCGTTCGTCGGCTCGTCCATGACGAGGAGGTTGGAGGGCCTTGAAAAGAGCTTGGCGAGCATGAGCCTGTTCCTCTCGCCGCCCGAGAGCGCCTTCACAGGGGTCCTCGACCTCTCGGGCGAGAAAAGGAAATCCTGGAGGTAGCCGATAACGTGCCGGGGCTTGCCGTCAACCGTTATCGTTTCATTCCCTTCGCCGACGTTGTCCTGGACCGTCTTCTCCTCGACGAGCGCGGCCCTGTGCTGGTCGAAATAGGAGACCTCGATGCGGCTCCCCAGCCGCACGGCGCCGGAAGCGGGCTTTAGCTTTCCCAGGAGAAGGTTTATGAGTGTGGTCTTCCCTGAGCCGTTCGGGCCTATGATGCCGACCTTGTCTCCCCTCATTATTACCGTAGAGAAGCCTTCAATGGCCGGGCCCTTTCCGTTCCCGTACGAGAAGCTTACGTCCTTTGCCTCTATAACGAGCCTGCCTGAAAGCTCCGCCGCTTCCGACCGTATCCTTGCGCTCCCTTCGAGGTCGCGCCGCTCCATGCGGCGCGACCTCATCTCCATAAGGGCCCTCACCCTGCCCTCGTTCCTGGTCCTCCGCGCCTTTATGCCCTGGCGCACCCAGGCCTCTTCCTCGGAAAGTTTTTTGTCAAAAAGGGCGTTCTCCCGGGCCTCGGCGTTAAGGAGGGATTCCTTCCGCTCAAGGTATTCCCCGTAGCCGCATTGCCAGTTGATGAGCCGCCCCCTGTCGAGCTCTATTATCCTCGTAGCCGCCTTCTGCATCAGCATCCTGTCATGGGTGACGAAGAGGAGGGTGCCCCTGTAGCCGAGGATGAAGTCCTCGATCCAGCCTATGGACTCCATGTCGAGGTGGTTTGTCGGCTCGTCGAGGAGTAGGATATCGGGCTCTGAAACGAGCGCCCTCCCGAGGAGGGCCCTTCTCTTGTAACCTCCTGAAAGCTCGGAGAACTCGGCCTTGTCCGGGAGCTTTAGCCTGGAGACGACCGTCTCCACCATCTGGGCGGCCTGCCAGGAGCCCTTTGCCTCCAGCTCATGGTGGACCCTCTCAAGCTCGGCCATTGCCCTTTCCCCTCCGTTGTCGAGGGCGGAAAGGGCGGAATGGTACTCGGCCAGAAGCCCGTGTATGTCGCCGAGCCCGCCGGTTATTACGTCGAAGACGCTCCCTCGGAGGTCCTTCGGGACCTCCTGGGAAAGGATGGCCGTCTTAAGCCCCGGAGAGCGGGCTACCTCGCCCCCGTCCGGATTGAGCTCGCCGCTTAAGAGGCGCATGAGGGTCGTCTTTCCGGCCCCGTTACGCCCTACAAGGCAGATGCGCTCGCCTCTCTCGATCTGCAGGTCTACCCCGTCGAGGAGCATGGGGTTTCCAAACCCCAATTTTATTTTCTTCAGGTTTATTAAAGCCATTTACATTCCTCTGAGCGACCCGGAGCACTAAACGCTCCTAAAAAAACTTTTTTAGGGAACTTTCTGCGATGTAGAAACGTTTATGATTAAACCGGGTTGCGAACCGAGGCGGTTTTTGAATCGCTGTGGCATAATCGACCACTCAGGCTGGCAATCTCAGTTGACCCTTCAAAGACTTTTAGCATTGAGAAACCCAGAATATTTCAGGGGTTTTCTCAAAAAGGACCGGGGCGTTTCCGGAGAGACTGTCTGGGTCCAATGGATGCGGATGTACTGCCGGGCCTATAAGTCCCTGCTGAGCCCTTTGTGCATCCAACGGTTCTTTTCAGCAGGGCTCTTTATACTAAACTCAGCTCAAATCAAAGACAAGCCCAATTACATGGACAGGACTAAAAATCACCCTGAGGAATTCCAACCGGACCTGACCTGAAAAATGTCTGGATCAATTGTAAGTTAAAGCTATACGGAACCAGCATATCCAAAAAATCTAATTGTAATCCGGACAATTTTATTGTATTAAAAGATGAGGCTTTTTTGAAGCAACCTGTTATGAAAAAAAGGATCATGAAAAATAAAGCCGTTAAGGCCCCGAGAGCTTCTAAAGATAATAACCATGGCATACTCAGGGATTTTTTCCTCGGCTTCATAAAGATACACACACTTCACCACGCCATGAAGGAAGACGTATACGGTCTTTGGCTTATAGAGGAGCTCAACGAACACGGATATGACCTTAGCCCGGGAACGCTGTACCCTATCCTGCATAAGCTCGAAGAAGATGGGCTACTCACGTCGTATTCGGAAGTAGTCGAGGGGAAGGTCAGGAAATATTACCAGACTACCCCGAAAGGGGCCCACGCGCTTGAAAGGCTCAGGGAAAAAATAATCGAGCTTGTAAAAGAGGTTGTCTGAAGGAAGCGCCCTTTTCCGTCAACCCCCGATTCTCATTACAGAAAACGAGATGAACCGGCTGTTTCTAATCTGAGAAGTCGAATCAAAGCCGCCCTCCAGTAGAAATCCCCCCATTTCCAACTTTAGTTGGAAGCATTTCCACCCTACGCCGGATTCACAATCCGAGCCATCCGTGTTAAAAAATACTTAATCTCGCGTTAAGCAGCTCTTAATCAAAAAAATGTGCCCGTCCAGACAGAGCACATTCCACTTGACCGCGAGTCTTTTTTAATTTACGATATCGGTAAACGATATCGTAAGGTATTATCGAATACTGTAAGCGTACCTCTCGTTCCAATGGGCACTATGCTGACGCAGGCATCGACGGCCCTGGAGGAACAGTATCAGGCCGAGAGAACGCTTCCCGCCAAACCCCGGTCCTGGCTGATGGCGGCCCGGACGGCACTCTCAAATGCCGTCAGTACCGGAAAAGCACCTCTGGCAAGCAGAGTTAGCGCTTGCAAAGTCCACGCTGAAGGCGGCGCCGGGCATTGTCGAGCAAACATACTTTCGCGCCAGGATTTCTTCAATGACCCTGCGGGCCGTACTTCCTGCTTACAATCCCTGGCCGAGATAAAAATCATCAATGAAATGAAAGGAACGCAAAATGAAAAGATATCTTATACTCGCGGTCGCCGCCGCTTCGGCAGGCCTGATCGCCATGAGCGTCTCTGAAGCGGCAACGAACTTTGCAACAGACTTCCAGGACGGCACCTCGGCAAGCGGCATAGGCAAGTCGAGGCACAACCTCGGAGCCCTCGGCGGCCCGATGCGGACCAACAGCACGACCGAAATATGCGTGTTCTGCCATACCCCTCACCACTCCAACGTGGACGGTTTCGCGGCTAATGAGAAAGTGCCCCTCTGGAACAGGACAAATTCTACCAACGCCTACACGCCATACGGCACGACTGTCGCAGGCACGATGGTCGCGCAGGTCGGCGGCGGCACGCTGGCGTGCCTGAGCTGCCATGACGGCGTAACCACCTTCGACAACCTGGTGAACGCGCCCGGCAAGGGCCTCAACACCGGAAGACAGTACTGGAAATTCGCCATGGGTGTTGACGGCGCGGGCAACAACGAGGACCCGTGGGCAGGCTCTGGAAGATACCGTAGCGCCCTCGGCTGTAGCGGCGGCAGCTGCCACAAGAACGCTGGCGACTGGTCTTACGGCGACGACTATATCGGCAGGCTCAATATCGGCGGCAGGACCGGCGAGTCCGGCGGGCGCGGCTTCGGCACCATCTACGGCGAGGGCCTCAGTAACGACCACCCGGTCTCAATAACCTACTACGGCTCGGACCACGTTGACGGCGGAAAGGCCAGCCTCAGGGACTCCAGTACTCCGCTGGCCAGCATCGACCTGGCCTCGGACGTGTGGTCGACTTCGCATGCCGCCGTCCAGGCCGACGGCAACCTTACCCAGAACCGCTGGGCGGTCAACGGTTTCATCACCAACAACGCCACCATCGGCGACCTCCTGAGAAACAACAAGGTCGAGTGCACAAGCTGCCACGACCCGCATTTCAAGAACACCAGCTGGGACGAAGTCAAATCCACCTGGGTATCCGACGGGTCTGACTGGTACACCTACACGAACGATTACAGTGAGACAAAGTGGATGCAGTGGACCTCCTGGTGCGGCAATGACGGCGAGAAGTGCTCCGACGGCCAGTTCCTCAGAAGGGTCGGCGGCAACACCGGCTCCGGCGTCTGCAAGACCTGCCACAATAAATAATCGAGGCATGGTTCAATGAAGAATGATGCGGGGGCCGTATGGCCCCCGCATTCTTTTAAAAGGGATATTCAGTTCGAACGTCAACTCTGAAAGCTTCAGGGGGCATCGGAAGGTTGCTCTTAATGAAGAAAAAAACTTTCATAAACAGCATTGAGGTCTCGGAGGACTGGTACAAGCTGACCCCCAGGCAGCAGGAAATCGTGTCGGAAGTCGCCAGGGGGCTTTCAAACAGAGAAATCTCGGAGCGCCTTTTCATAACGGAGCAGACGGTCAAGGACCATCTGCATAGCATTTTCTGCAGGGTAGGCGTACGCAACCGCACCGAGCTGGTTTCCAGGATATTCGGCTTGAAAAAGTAGCAGGGTGTTGAAAAACACCCTGCATTCCGGCCAGGCCGTGTTTGAAAAAGTCCAGGAAGGACTTTTTCAACATCCTGATAGGCGTTTAAGCCCAGGTCCCCGGAGGAACGGCCCCAACATGCCCTGCTCGGCCATGCGTTCGGCCTCACCCCGTGGTCTTTTCCCGCGGCCTTGCAGCCACCTGTCACAAGGACTTTCAGATCTTCAGGCGCGCATGCCGTAAGAAAAGCCTATCCTGCGGACACGGGTTTACTGTGCTTGCCCCTCAGCTCCTTGAAAAGAACTGCTACGAAGACCACAAGAAGCGCGCCTTGCACGGCTATCCCCTCGATTGTCGGGTAAACCCTGAGGAATTTCAAACCCTGCATGTTCTCGACCGGGCTTATGCTCATGATGCCTGCTTTCTGCAGCTCCCAAATGCCGTGGCCCGCGAGCGTGAATGAGATGAAATACAGGAGCAGGGCGGTAGCTTTGAAGAAGACGCCAGAAGGGATCCGCTTGACTGTGGATTCGAGCGCCAGGAATACGAACGCAAGAAGGGCCAGGCCCGTCAGAAAGCCCGTGATTATCGTGCCGGTCTCATCACGGTAAACAGAGTGAAGCGCCTGGTAGAAGATCACGGTTTCAGCGCCCTCCCGGTAGACCGTGAGGAACGAGGTGAAGGAAAGGGCGAAAATGCCCGTTTTCCCGGCGGACCCCCTTGCCTTCCCGTCGATATACTCGTGCCATTTTTCCGCGTCGGCCATGCGCAAAAACCAGTACCCGACAAAGACGAGCAAGGCTGACGCGGCAAGCATCGTGATCCCCTCAATCGCCTCCCTCGCGTCACCGGATCTGATGAAAAGCACCTGGACCAATGCCACGGTAAGGAAGCTTGCGGCAATGGCGACCAGCGCACCGACGTAAATGGAGCGTATCTTCTCGGCTTGGCCGGTCCTTTTCAGATAGGCGCATATTGCGCTTATGACGATTATCGCCTCGAAGCCGGCCCTGATTATCAAGAATACTGATTTTAGAAAAAGCATATAGAATCGCCGTCCATTGAGAGCTATCAGCCTATTGACCAAGATAAAATATAACAAATACAACTAACATTATCAATGCGATTCCGCAGTCGCATAAGAAAACGGTCAAGTCCATATTCCGGGGAGGATTTCATCTCGGCTACAGTGGGGCCTTTTTTCTCCCGACCTTTTCTTCTGACTTTTATCCTGACCGCGTCCCGGATAAGTCCGAGTTTTAGCAGGCTGCTCAAAAAGCTCCAGATGCGAGGCCCCTATCGGAACAGTGGAACTCAGAATGAGGCGTACTTTTGTGTACGCCGGAGTGACGAGAGAGACGTAGCTTTGACGGAGATGGACTTTCAGCAGCTCAGTTGAGATTAAAAGCCCCGGAACAGGTCCGGGGCTTTTTAGTTTCGATGCAAGCTCTGCTGCCCTCAGCCCACGGTCGGGACCGGGCGCTTGCCATGCTTTTTGAATGACTTTCAGGGTTGTGCTTTTTGTACTTGTTATAATGAGGCATTGTCTTCAGCTTCTTGGCCTTTATGAACTTCTTTTTGCTGTCGTGCTTGCTCGGCTTGCAGACGGTATTTTTCTTGTTGTGCTTCTTTGGTGCTTCTTATGCAGGGAGATCTTCTTCTTGCTCTTCTTGGTGAAATGCTTCCCGTCAGGTTTGGTGCAGCCGTTCAGGTTGCCGTTCACATAGCCGTTGCCGACGCCCTTTCCGTATATCCAGCCCTTGCCCTTGCTTATGCCGTTGTTCTTCTTGTGCTTCTTCTTGCCATAGTGAGCCAGCTCATGCTGACTTGCTTCGTGTTTCTTGCCGTGCTTGAGGAATGACTTCTTTTTGGTTTGAAGTTCCGCCCTTGCCATAAGAGCTGCTGGTGCTTTTGCCGTACGAGCGTTCTATCGTGGTGCCGCCGGCGCTATGGGCGCCACGTTAAAGCAAAGAAAGACCTGACTGAGAACAGGAGTGCTGTGGATACGGCACAAGGAACTGCCCGCGTATTCCCTCCTTGTTTTCAGTCGTCTCTGTGCTTATGTAAAAAAGCCTAATCACAAAAGAACTCTGGTGCAAGTAGCTTGGGAAAATCGGCCCGCGGCGATGATCGCGGACTTTAACGCGGCTGGAAAATGCTTATACCTGGCGCAGGCTACGGCATAAGAAGAGGGACAGGAAGCGTGAAACAAAAGGCGGACCGAAGCCCGCCCTGGTGAGGCGATAAACACGTGCCAATCCGTTATCTCTATCAGGATGTTGAAAAACTATGTGTCATTCTGAGCGAAGTGAAGAATCTCGGCGCCAATAAAATCAATGAACTACGAGATTCTTCGTCGCTTCGGCTCCTCAGAATGACAGCCCTCGGGACTTTTTCAGCAACCTGCTAAGCGCTGACTCAGCCGAAGAAAATCTGGGCCGTACGGAGCATCTCGAGGTCCACGGTCTTGAGCTCGGCGGTGGCCTCCTTCAACGAGACGTCAACGACCTTGTTCCCCTGGAGCGCGACCATCCTCCCGTACTTTCCGTCGTGCACCATCTCGATGGCCTTCACCCCGAAGCGCGTTGCGAGCACCCTGTCGTAGGCGGTCGGGGTGCCGCCCCTCTGGAGATGGCCGAGGACCACGTACCGCGACTCGACGCCGAGCCTCTTTTCTATCTCGTTCGCGAGGAACTCGCCGACCCCGCCGAGCCGCGCGTGCCCGAAGGCGTCGAGCGCCTTGTCCTTTGTTATCATGCCGCCGGCCCCCTTTGGGTAGGCGCCCTCGGCGGCAACGATGAGGCTGAAATACTTGCCGGCCTCCCTCCGCTTCACGACGTATCCGCAGACCTCGTCCATGTCAAAGGGCTGCTCGGGGATGAGTATCACGTCCGCGCCGCCGGCCATGCCGCCGTATACCGCTATCCACCCGGCGTGCCTGCCCATCACCTCGACCACCATCACCCTCTGGTGCGCCTCGGTGGTCGAGTGGAGCCTGTCGAGCGCCCAGGTCACTATGCTCACGGCTGTGTCGAAGCCGAAGGTGAAATCGGTCCCCGAGAGGTCGTTGTCTATGGTCTTCGGCACGCCGACGGTCTTAACGCCTTTTTCATGGAGCTTCGAGGCAACGCTCAAGGTGTCGTCGCCCCCTATGCAGACGAGGGCGTCGAGCTTCAATTCATCAAGGTTCCTGAAGAGCTTCTCGGCGTCCCTGGGGTCCTTCAGGGGGTTCGTGCGCGAGGTGCCGAGTATGGTCCCTCCGAGTGGCAGGAGGCCAGAGACCGACTCCCTCGTAAGCCTGATCGTCCTGGCCTCGACGAGCCCCCTCCAGCCCTCGCGTATCCCCGTGAACTCGTGCCCGAGCTGGAGCCCTCTCTTCACGACCGACCTGATGACCGCGTTAAGCCCGGGGCAGTCGCCTCCCCCGGTAAGTATGCCGATATTCATCCGTCCCCCTCCGTTCTGCATGCCTCGATTTACGCGCTTTTCGAACTCCGCCCCTGTTCGCTGCCGTATATGAATCCTCAATGCAAAATCATGATGCGGCATGCTGGCCCGTGGCCCCCGCAAGCGGGAGGCTCACGACGAAGGTGGAGCCCTTTCCGGGCTCGCTCTCCACGTCTATCGAGCCGCCGTGGGCAAGCGCTATCTCCTTACAGATGCTCAGGCCAAGCCCGGCCCCGTGCACGTCCCTCGTCCGGACCTTGTCCACGCGGTAGAACCTGTCGAAGACGTAAGGGAGGTCCTCCTTCGAGATGCCTACTCCGCTGTCCCTGACCCTGAAGAGGGCCTTCCCGCCCTCCTCCGTCAGGAAGAGCTCGACCCTTCCGCCCCTGGGCGTGTACTTTATGGCGTTGTCGATGAGGTTGAAGACGAGCTGGCTTACCCTCACGAGGTCGCCATTTATTACAAGCGGCTTATTCTCAATGATATCCAACTGTATTCCGCTGTCAAGGGCGCGTCTTTTGAGCTGGTCGTGCCTTTCGGCGACGACCCTGTCGAGGCCGACCTTCTCCTTCGCGGTGGCCCCCTTTTCAACGTCCATCTTCGCGAGGTCAAGAAGGTTCCTCACGATGTAGCTCATCCTGTCTATCTCCTCCAGGCTCGATTCCAGGACCTCCCTCATGTATGCGGTATCGCCCCTGGAGCGGAGCGCTATCTCCATCTCGCCCTTAAGTATCGTAAGCGGTGTCTTAAGCTCGTGGGAAGCGTCGGCCGTGAACTGCTTTATCTGCTTGAAGGAGTTCTCGAGCCTCTCTATCATCTCGTTCATGGTGGCAGTGAGCCTGCCTATCTCGTCCTGGGGCCCGGCAGCGGGTATGCGCTCATTGAGGTTCTCCGCCTTTATCCTCCTTGCGGCCTCGGTTATGGTCTTGACGGGCTTCAAGGCCTTCTTCGCGAGGAACGAGCCAACGGCCGCCGCGATGATGACCGACGCGAATATGGCGGAGATGAGGATGTACGCCATGGAATGGAATATCTCGTCCATCCCCTCGAGGGAGGACCCCACCTGCACGATCATCACGAGCCGGTTGTCTCCGATCATTACGGGTTTCGTCACTACCCGGACGGGATACCTGCCGATGTTCCTTACGACCTCGTAGGTCGTGGCCCCGCCCAAGGCCGCGTGGTAGGTGCCCTTCGTAAGCGGTAGCCTGAAGTTGTCGAGGTTGGAGGACCTGGCGACTATCTCGCCGTGAGGGTCGAGGACCTGTATGAAGTTGCCGGTGGTCCTTACGCCGAAGAACCTGCCGAGTATTATGTCGAAGTCCCTCGGCAGGAATATCTCGCCGGACGGCCTTATGATGGTGTGGGTCATCATGTTGGCGACGGAGCTTATCTGGTCGTCCATGCGGTAGATGAATATCTTGAGGAGCGAGTACGAGAAGACGGCGCCGAAGGCTATGAGGCTCACGAAGAGGAGCGATGTGTACCAGAGCGTGAGTTTTGTGCGGATGGAGAAATTCATCAAAATGCTTTCACCGCCCCTGCGGGGCGGGACCGGCGCCCCTATTCACCGAGCTCCTTGAGCCTTGAGAGCGAGTTTATGACTATTTCCTTCCGCCTTATGTCGATTATGCCCTCTTCCTTGAAGCTCTTCAGGAGCCTTATCGACGTCTCCTGCGTTATGCCGAGGAGCTCCGCTATCTCGAGCCTCGAAAGCGTAAGGTTGAGCTTGACGGCGCCGTCCTCCTTGACCCCGTAATCGGTCGCGAGGGTGTAGAGGAGGTGCGCGAGCTTCTCCCTGGCATTCAGGAGCCCGAGGCGGCTTATCCTCTCGTAGGCGCTGTTGAGCTCCTTGCCCAGCGCGATGATAAGCTTCCGGGCGATGGCCGGCTCGGTCTCAAGTATCTTGAAGAGCGCGTGCCGGTCGATGTAGCAGAGGTCGCAGTCCTCCATGGAGACGGCGGTGTTCTTGTAGGTGCGCGCGTTATAGAAGACCTCGAAGCCGAGAAGGTCTCCGGGATCGAGTATCTTTATTATATGCTCCTTCCCCGTGGAGGACGACCTTACGAGCTTGACCCTGCCGGCCCTCAAGATGTAGATGCCGGTGCAGTCGTCGCCTTCCATGAAGACTATGCCGCGCTTCTTGTAATTGTTTACGACTACCGCTTCCTTGAAGGCCTCGAGCTGTTTTTCGTTCAGGCCGGTGAAAAGGGTGTTCTCCCTTATGTGGCACCTGCAGAGCGCGCAGACCGATTCCTTGTCCAGCGTGGTTTTCATTCAGCCGCCCCCGTCCCGGAGCGGCCGCCTTCCAGCGCAGCGAGCTTCCCGCCGGAGAGCTCGCTGAAGGGGAAATCCCCCCTGTACGGCACGACCGCAAGGCTCACGTCCTTCATCTTCATGTCCCTTATAAGCTCCACGACCTCGCTGTCCGATATAGGGCTCCCTGTCCTCCAGTCTATAGTCTGGAGCTTGATGAGGACCCTGGCGGGCTCGCCCACGGTCCTGACCGCGTCCTCGGCCATCTTCGTTATCATCTCCCTTATCTCGCCCTCCGTCTTTTCAAGCTCCTCGCCCATCTGCCTGTGGTAGGCCATTATCGAGAAATAATCGAAGTCGGCCCTGAGCGCCGCGCTCAGGTCCTGGGAAAGCCAGGCGAGCGCGTAAGGCGGGTTCGTGAGGCTCTCGTACATGAGGTTAATGGCGAACGCGGCCCCGGGCCGCCTTTTCCTTACCGCCTCCTTCAAGCGCCCCGCGACGTCCAGAAGGCGCCTGTTCTTCCACGTGGCCCACTTCCAGAAAAGGGGCGTGTAATGCACGGCCTCCGAGCCGGGCGCGCGCGCGTAGAGTTCCTCGGGGACGAGCTCTCCGCCGAAGTCCTTTCTGAAAAGGGCCGCCGCGTGAGACCCGAGCCCCTCGTTGTGCCTGAGGACCATGTCGTCCTGGAAGAGGACCCCGTCTATGTCGTTAAGCGCGAGGTCCGAATAGATCCTTTCGAGCCTCTCGACGGCCGCCTCGTTAAAGAGGTCCAGCCCCTTGCACCTGGAATACGCCCTCGCCGAAATGTCGTATGATACGCACGCGAGCCCCTCGTCGCCCTCGATCCCGTAGTCCGCGTACCGGGTGGTCATCCACGCGAAGACCTTGAGCCCGTTCGCGCGCGCAAGCTCCGTAAGCTTCGGGAGCATGTCATCGACTACCGGCGCGTGCTCGGTCGCGAAGTACACGCCCTGACTGGCAGCGGGGTCGGCTGCTGGGTGGTACCTGTCGCCGCTATTGAAGACGCGGAGTATGACCGTGTCGACGCCCGAAGACTATGAGGCCGCCATCTCGAACCCACCTCGGCGAAGGTCCATGCCCTCGAAGCGCATGGCCTGGACAGCCCTCAGTCCGGGCCCTTTCTCCCTGAAAAACAGGGCCGGGCCGGGCCAGGCGACAGGCGCTTGCGCTTCTCCAGGGCCTCGAGCATCTTTATTTCAGCGACAATCGAGAACGGGCTTTCCGGGAAGTTCGAGATATAGAGCTTCCACTGGGATTCGGCCTCATTGTACCTGCCCGCGAGCATATAGGCCTCTGCCATGCTGAACTGGGCCTCGGGCATGAGCGGGCTTCCGGGGAAGTTCTCTATGAACCTTCCGAATTCCCTCAGGGCGCCGTCGTAATTGCCCTCGTCCATCAGGAACTTGGCATAGTTGAACTGCCCGACGTCGGTGAAGTATTTATTCGAGCCCGCGCCGGCGTCCCCCGGCAGGCCGGGGAACAGGGAGGCCAGGCAGAATATCAAAGCCGCAATGACGGCGGAGGCCTTAGCCGCCGCGCTTGAAACCGTTTTCAATAGCCCGCTCCAGCCGGTAAATTCAGGTTTTATTATATCAAATCGGCCCCTTCCGGGCCACAGATAAAGAGAAGAGCCCCTCCAGGGCCTCCTTGACCGTTGAAACGCCGTCGAGGGCGATATCCCGGCGCCCCTTCATGCCCTTCAAGCTGTCCCTGGGCATTATGCACCTCTTGAACCCGAGCTTGGCGGCCTCCCTGATCCTCGGCTCGACCTGGCTTATGGCCCTCACCTCACCGGCCAATCCGACCTCCCCGAATATGACCGTGCTCGGCTCGATAGGCTTGTCCAGGTAATTGGATGCTATGGCGGCCAGGACGCCCAAATCGACCGCAGGCTCCTCCAGCTTAAGCCCGCCCGCCACCTTTATGAAGATGTCGTGGTTAGCGAGCTGCACCCCGGCCTTCTTTTCAAGGACCGCGGCAAGGAGCATGACCTTGTTGTAATCCACACCCACGACCGTCCGCCTCGGCATGCCGAAAAGGGTCGGGCAGACGAGCGACTGGACCTCCACGAGTATCGTCCGCGTGCCTTCGAGGCTTGAGACCACGGCCGAGCCCGAGGCGCCCTCGGGCCTTTCTGCCAGGAATACCTCCGACGGGTTCGAAACCTCCCGGAGCCCCTCCTCCTTCATCTCGAAGACGCCTATCTCCATGACCGAGCCGAACCTGTTCTTTACGGCCCTCAATATCCTGAAGGCGTGCCCCCGCTCGCCCTCGAAATAAAGGACCGTATCGACCATGTGCTCCAAGACCTTGGGGCCGGCTATGGCCCCCTCCTTGGTGACGTGTCCGACAAGGAAGACCGGGACTTCCATCGACTTGGCGAGGACGGTCAGCCTGGCCGATATCTCCCGCACCTGGCTCACGCTGCCGGGAGAGGACTCGAGCGCCTCGGAATAGATGGTCTGCACGGAATCCACCACCACGGCTGCGGGCCGTATCTCCTTGAATGCCTCGATTATCCTTTCAACGGAGGTTTCCGGGTAGACCAGGAGGCCGGCGCTCACGGCCCCGAGGCGCTCGCCCCTGAGCCGTATCTGCCTCGAGGATTCCTCGCCGGTCACATAGAGGACCTTGAGCCCCTTCACGGCAAGCGCGCTCATGGCCTGAAGGAGTATGGTCGATTTCCCTATGCCCGGGTCGCCGCCGATGAGTATCGCGGAGCCCGGCACGATGCCGCCCCCGAGCACCCTGTCGAACTCGGCTATGCCGGTCTGGAGCCTGTCCTCTTCGGTTATGCGGAGAGATGAAATCGGCTCAGGGTGGGCGGACGACTCAGGGCGCCTCGGGTCGGACTTCTTACGGGGCGCGGCCTTCTCCTCGATGAACGTGTTCCAGCCCCCGCAGTCAGGGCACTTGCCGAGCCATTTGTATGACGTGTTCCCGCATCCCTGGCAGGAGTATGTCGTCTTTTCCCTGGCCATCTCTTCCTTCCAAAAAACCGACTTGCGGCAAATTACTCAAGGGCAGGCTTACAGATTGACAAAGACGGCAGTTTTGCTATGATAACCGGGTCAAAATATGGAAGCCCGGGAAATGCCTACAGAAACCGACAACTACGCCACCATACTAATGGAACTCATAAAGGCTGTCAAGATGCACAATTTCTATCCGCAGGGGCATCCGCAGCTCGAGTCCGTAATCGAAAAGTCCTTCCTGCACCTCAAAAAAAGCATAGACAAGACCGGAGAGCTCAAGTGGCGCGTGGACCAGCGCGGCTTCTATTTCGGCAAGGTCCCCTTCGGCGCCGGAAATACCGAGATCGCCGGCATGGCCAAGAAGCTCTTCTTCAGGAAGGTGAAGGAGATAGCCTTCACCCCGGGGCTGAGGCCCACGGACTTGAAGGTGTTCATCTCAGCGGTGAACACCGAGCCCGAGGATATACAGGCCAACGGTGGCATCGAAGCCTTCTTTGCCGGCCGCGGCATAGAAGGCATCCTGCTTAACGAGCAGCGCTATGAAGACATAAAAAAGCTCAAGGCCGAGCTTAAGGACACGGAAAAGGAAGAGGAAAAGGTCGTCACCAACGACCATGCGAAGAAGGCCGGGGCCTCCGAGCAGAGCAAAAAGGAAGAGGAAGAGAAGCCCAAGGAAGAGGTCCGGGACGAGCCGCTCCATGTGCTCGTCGAGCGGCTTAAGGCCGAGGAGGACCCCATAAAATATAACGACCTCGCCGTGAGGATAAAGGAGAAGCTCGAACTCCTCCTCATCGAGGGGAAGACGGACGAGGCCTTCCCGGTCCTCATCGTCTTATACGAGCATTCGGACAAGTATTCCGGGAAGAGCGCCGCGATAACGGAAGCGGTGCTTGAGGTCCTCAAGGGCCTTCTGACCCCCGAGACGCTCAAGTACCTCGCCGGCAAAGCCGGCTCTTCTAATGACGAGGCAAACCGGTGGGCGGTGCAGGGCTTGCTCCTTGCGGCAGGCCAGGCCGGCGCCGACGCGCTCCTGGACGAAATAATAACCGCCCCGGAGGCGGCTGCAAGGAGGAACCTCTTTAACGCCCTCGTGCTCTTCGGCCCGGAGCTCCGCCCCCTTGCCGAGGCCAGGCTCAAGCACCCGGAATGGTACGTGACGAGGCAGATGGCCGCGCTCCTGGGCGAGATAGGCGGCGAGGAGGCCCTGCCCGCGCTTGAGGCCGCGTACGACGACCCCGAGCCCCGCGTGAAAAAAGAGGTCCTCAAGAGCATGGTCAAGATAGGCGGCGGCCGCGTTACCAATTTCATGGTAAAGGTGCTTGATGAAGACGACCAGTCCATAGTCGCGCAGGCCATAATCTCGCTCGGGGCGCTTAAAGACGCCTCGGCCGTTGACGCGCTCAAGGACATAGCATTCAAGCGGGAAGGCTTTGCCGAACCCTCCGACGCCGCGAAGGAAGCGGTCAAGGCCCTCGGCATGATAGGCGACCCGAAGGCGGTTCCGCACCTTGTAAAAATACTTTCGAGGAAGGTCTGGTTCGGCAAAAAAGCCAACGAGGAGATGCGCTCGATGGCCGCCATGTCCCTCGGCATGATAGGCACCCAGGAGGCGATACAGGCCGTTGGGACGTTTTCGCCAGCTCGGCAGGCGAGCTATTCATGGCCTGCAAGAGGGTCCTCGACGGAAGAGGAAAAGAGAGATGAGCGTAGACAACAGGGAAAACATCCTTAAGAACATAAACGCCGCCCTAAAAAGCAGAAAACTTTACCCGGCGGGCCACCCGGCCACAACCGCTCCGGTGGCGAAGACCTACGCCCTTCTCGTGGACGAGCTGAAATCCAGGAACAACCTCGTTATCGCCATCGCAAGCGAGGCGCTCCTCTACGAGGAGGACTTCATCCAGGACGCCGAGAAGCTCTACGCCGACCTCATGCAGCACATGGGCGCGAAGAACATCGACGCCATCATCTTCGAGAAAGGGCTTTCTGAGAAGGAGATGGGCTCGCTCTTCGAGATAATGGCCGGCGCCGACATAAAGGGCGCGGAGCTCCAGAAGGAGATGTACAACAAGGGCGTGACCCACATAACGCTCAAATCCATGCCCATCGGCAAGCGGAACATCCTTGAGATATACAACGGGGCGGTCGAGGTCGTAAAGAACGTAATGGGCGAGGTCCGGATGGGGAAGATCCCCAAATCCGAGCCCGTCGAGAGCATCATCGGCGAGATGACGGACTCGGTCCTCTCGGACCCGAACGCCATGATCGGGCTTACGATGATAAAGAACTACGACAACTACCTTTACAACCATTCGGTGAACGTCTCCATACTGTCGCTCTCGCTCGCGAAGTTCATGGGCCTTTCGGACCAGGAGGTACACGACGCCGGCGTCGGCGCGCTCCTCCACGACATCGGGAAGACGGGCGTATCCGAGCAGATAATCAGGAAGCCCGGGGGGCTCAGTTCCGAGGAATGGGAGAAGATAAAGGAGCACCCTCTGCTCGGCTCGAACATCATAAAGAGGATGGAGGGGATGAACGAGGCGGTCGGCAGGATAATATACGAGCACCATATAAAGTACGACCACTCCGGCTATCCGCAGACCACTTCGAGCCTCCATCCCCTGAGCCAGATAATATGCATCTGCGACGCCTATGACGCGCTGACGACGCTCAGGGTCTACCAGAAGCCGCACGACCCGTCGGAGGCCGTAAGGATACTCACGAACTTCTCCGGCAAGCACTTCAACCCCGAGACATTGAGCGCGTTCGTCCGCATGATGGGCGTCTACCCGGTCGGCACGATGGTAAGGCTTTCGACGAACGAATTGGGCGTGGTCACGAGACTAAACCAGGAGTCGCCGGAAAGGCCGGTAGTGAAGGTACTCTACGGGAGCGACGGCGTCGAGGCGTTTCCTTACGAGCTCGACTTCCTCCTCGACGCAGCAGTTCCCCTGACATAAAGGTTACAAACGTAAACCCCTCTTTCACGGCAAACTGACCCGAAGCCTTCTACGAGAGGGAGGCGGCTGAAGGACAGGGTTGATGTGGTCCGTTCCAGTCTGAAGACAGAAAAAGGCAAGCCGGCGGCTTGCCTTTTTAGCTTTAATTTAACAGTTTGCTAAATAACTCAAAACCATGTACAGGCTGCTCAAAAAGTCCGAGATGCGCGGAGTCGAAAAATGAGGAATGAGGCGTACTTTTTTTGTACGCCGCAATGACGAATTTTGAAGACGACAAAGCAGATTGGGCTTTTTCAGCAGCCTGTTAGATTTACCTGTCCATCACGCCGAGGCCCCTGAGGGCTATCGACCTCATCCTCTGGTTGCCGTTCTTCGCGAAATGCACGAGCGCGTCCTCGGCCCTCTTATCCCCTATCATTGAGACTGCATCAAGCGCGCGCTCCACCACTCCGGCGTCCTTGTGCTTGAGGGCTTGCACCAGCGGGCCGAGAAGCCTCTGGTCCCTGAACCCGGAGAGCGCCTCGACGACCGCCCTCACCACTATTTCGTTATCGTCCTTGAGGGTATCGACAAGCGCCTGAAGGGTGGAAGGGTCGCCCAGAGAGCCCAGCGCCCTCGCAGCGGCGGCCCTGACGTCGTCCGAAGGGTCCTTCAGGGCGGATGTGAGCGCCTCGGCTATGTTCGGGCCCCTCAAGTCCGAGAGGGCGTAGATGACGCGCACCTTCTCGAGCATCGCGCCCGTGGAGAGCTTTTTAAGTAGCTCTTCGAGCCTGTCCCTCGCCTGGAGCTTCTCAAGCGCCCACGCGGCTGATTTCCTGACCTCCTCGTCGGTCTCCTTGAGCGCGCCGATGAGGAGTTCCTTACGCCTGTCCATGCGCTATCTATATCAGAACGGAAATCAAGTTGCAAGGGCTTCGTCAGCCCACCTTCCGAAGTCCTCTACCGCCCTCGCGGCCTGCATCTCCCTCCTCGTCTTGCCCTCGATATATGGAAGGAGGCCCATGTTGGCGTTCATGGGGGAAAACTCCCCTTCCTTTCCGGAGATGTAGCGCATGAGCGCCCCTGAAATGGTGGTGCCGGGCGGGCATACGGGGGTGAGCCCGTTTGCGGACCTCAACGCGTTTATCCCTGCCAGGGCCCCTGACATGGCGGATTCCACGTAGCCTTCAACGCCGGTTATCTGCCCGGCGAAGAAGAGCCCCGGGGATTTCTTAAGCTCCTGGCCGCATGAAAGGAGCCTCGGGGAGTCCAGGTAGCTATTCCGGTGGAGCTTCCCAAGCCTCGCGAACTCCGCCATTTCGAGCGCGGGTATCATCCTGAATATCCTTTTCTGCTCCGGATACGCGAGCCTCGTCTGGAAGCCTACCATGTTATAGAGCGTGCCGTCCCTGTTCTCGCGCCTTAGCTGCACGACCGCAAAGGGCCTCTTCCCGGTCACGGGGTCGATAAGTCCCACGGGCCGCATGGGGCCGAAGAGGAGGGTCCTGGGTCCCCTCTCGGCCATGGCCTCTATGGGCATGCAGGCCTCGAAGCTTTCCATCTTCTCGAACTCGCGCG
This sequence comes from Deltaproteobacteria bacterium, assembly GCA_015075075.1. GTDB lineage: Bacteria > Desulfobacterota > GWC2-55-46 > GWC2-55-46 > GWC2-55-46 > UBA5799. Next base: position 30,990 of record JABTVA010000003.1, read on the forward strand.
CCCTGGCCCTGTCCGCCTTCAAAAGCTCTGAATAGAAGGCCTCATACTCGCCCTCGGTAAGGGGGCAGTTGATGTAATCGCCTCCTCCCTTCCCGTAGCGGGAGGCCAGGAAGGCGCGCTCCATGTCTATGGATTCCGCGTACACTATGGGCGCGACCGCGTCGTAGAAGTTGAGCCCCTTGCCGACGAGCCCTTCAATGGCCGCTGCAAGGGCGTCGGAGGTGAGCGGTCCTGTCGCCACCACAAGCGGGCGGTCTTCAGGAAGCCCCCTCACCTCTCCCCTTTCCACCTGCACCCCGGCCCGTTCAAGCCCGGAAGTTACGAATTCCGAGAAGGCGCCCCTGTCTACCGCCAGGGTCTTGCCGGCAGGCACCCTCGTCGCCTCGGCTGCCCTTATTATGATGGAGTCGATTGCGCGGAGCTCGGATTTCAGCACCCCCGAGGCGTTATCAAGGCTGTCGGATTTCAGCGAGTTGCTGCAGACAAGCTCGGCCAAAGTCGGCAGGCTATGCGCGGGAAGAACCTCTCCGGCTTCATCTCGCGGATTACGGCCTTTCCGCCGAGCCTCGATATTGCCAGGCTGCCTCGCACCCTGCAAGCCCGCCGCCTATTATGATAATATTCCCGCTCACGTGCCCTCCAATACATTATGGGCGATCTGATTAATTCGCAAATGCTGCTGTCATTACTGAGCGTGTAGCCGAAGCCCTGAGTGAAACGAAGGAAGAATCTCGTATTTAGGAAATTCAGCAAGTTACGATTCTTATCTCGCCCCGTCCTGGGGCTCGACCCTTCAGGCTGCCTCGCCAAGAGCTCGGCATTCAATTTTGCTGTCCTGCAAAATTGTCGGTCGCTGCGCTCCCTCAGAATGCCCAGAAAATAGAATTAATCAGACTTTCTTATATTAACGCCCTGCCTTCTCCTCTTCAAGCCCATGATATGAGCACGCCTCCGGGCACTTGCGGGCCATGATTTTTGTGATAGCTTTTCAGGATGGAGGCATGGTAAGGGCCCGCGTAGTGATAGCCGCGTGCGGGGTAGCCTTCGCGCCAGCATGGTCGAGGAGGCCAGGCTCCACGGCGTGGCCGGATGGGTAAGAACAACTCTGACGGCACGGTCGGGCCGTGGTCGAGGGCAAGGAAGGGCCGGTCAAAGAGTGCTCGAATGGTGCCAAAGGGCCGCCGCGCGCGTCGATGACGTGCGGCTTGCATGAACCTTTCAAGAACAGGTTCGACGACTTTACCCGCGCTTACCAGGTACGGTACGTACTGAGGACGGACATGACTGTTGATGAAAATGAAGAGATATACAGGCTTTAGGGGACGGCGGCGGGCTCCGGATATTCACTGCCCTTCTCGTAATCATCGCGCTGGCCTACGGCTGCCCGAGGCCAGGGCCGATATGTACCTCGCGCCCGACGAGAAGGGGGCCGACAGGCTACAAGGCCTTGGCCGGGGCCGGGATAATCGAGAACGGCCAAATGAAAGTCGCGGCCCGCCAGGTACGGAAAGGCGAGGAAGGCTCGGCCTCCTTGCGAGGCTGCCAGGAAAACTTCATAATAATAGACCTCGTTATCCGGAACACCTCGGATAAGTCGATTATCTACAAGCCGAACCTGACTTCCCTTACGAACGACGCGATGGACTTCCTGGGGCCGCTCGACTATACCGACCTCTATGATTTCGAGGACTTGACGCGCTCGATGGATCGAGTTCACGACTCGACGTAACGCTAAGGGAGGTTCGCGCGCTCGTATAAAAACCTTCCTATACTGCCTTTCCAGTCAGTACCAGCGCCGCGGTTTCGGCCAGCTTCTGCCTTTTCTTGCGGCTTTCCCTCACCATAATGCCGAGGGCCTCCTTCTCGCTCAGTCCTTTCTGCTCGACCAATGTCCATTTGGCCTTATTGACCAGGTTTTTCTCGCCTATTTTTTCCCTTATGACGGCGGCTTCCGATGAGAGGCTTATGTAAGCAGTGCATATCCTCTCGCAGATGCTGCGGGGGAAATTGCAATTCCCATGCTGGTTGCAGTTCTCCATTTCCGTATCCCTCCCTGTTCGAATTTTGAGGGCCCCTACATTTTCAGAAATCGCCTGCCATCCGGTTGAATCCGCTTTCGACAGCCCTGAACTTCCTACTGTTTTCTTTTGGCTTTCCGCCGAGGAATCGGCTTGAGCAGCCTGTTTCCCAATAGTATGATTTCCGCGGCTTCGATAAGGGTCTTGTTGTGTTCGGTCGAGAAGCTCTCAAGCAGGTCGCAGGCCTCTTTTTCCGTGATTCCCTTGGTGTTTACGATGAGCCCCTTTGCCTTTTCCACGACCCGCTTCTCCTCGAGTTCAAGCTTGAGCCGGTCTATTTCAGCGCGGAGTTCGGCTAACGGCTTGCATGTCTTTCGGTGCGATTTTCCGCTCATATGGTTTCGGTTCGTCCCGGCTGTATACATGATGTCTTTTGATCCCTTGTACAACCGGGGCGGGGCCGGGGAAACCCCGGCCCGCTCCGGATTGCACGGTAAAGCGAAAAAGCTTACTTCGCGTGGCAGGTCTTGCAGACGCCGGAGCCGGTGTTGCCGCCGACCCTTCTGAGGAACATGCCGTCCGAGTCCTCTTCGCTACCCCAGGTGGCGTCGACCTCGTCCCAGGACTTGTTGGCGAAGTGCGGGTCGTGGCAGCTCGAGCACTCGACCTTGCCGTTCCTGAGGAGAGATTCGATAGTGCAGTCCGCGCATATGTAACCGCTGACCGCCCAGCGGTTCTGGGTCAGGTTCCCGCCGCTCGTTACGGAACTGTGGGTTGTCGAGAATACGTCCGATGTTAGGTCTATCGAATCGAGCGTCGTCGACGTGTCCCTCAAGCTGGCCCTCGGGGCGATGTACTCTATGGAGACCGGGTGGTCGTTCGTCAGGTCCGTGCCGATGTTAAGCCGGGAGGTGGCGCCACCAATGACCGGCGACATTCCGAGCATCTCCATCTCCCCGTCCTCCATCTCGGAGAACATCCAACCCTGCTGACCGGAGTTGAGGCCCTTGCCAGGCGCGTTCACCAGGTTATCCAGTGTGGTGACTCCGTCATGGCAGCTCAAACAAGCAAGCGTTGCGCCGCCTACCTGGGAGACGGAGGTCCCGGCGACCGTTGCGCCGTTCGGCCCGTAGGGGGTGTAGCTGCCGGCAGAGTTGGTCCTGTTCCAGAGAGGCGCGGCCTCGCCCGGTGCGAACCCTGTTACGTTCGTATGGTGAGGCGTATGGCAGAATACGCAGATCTCGGTAGTGTTGTTTGTGATTTTGTGCATACCCAGGGCACCCAGGTTATGCCTGGAATTGCCTACGCCGCTGGCCGGGGCGTTTTCCGGATAATCGTCTATGTCCATTGCATTGGCTACGGACCCGGCGCCCACGGCTATGAAGCCGGCCGAGGCCGCCGCAACAGCGAATATTATCAGCCTTTTCATGGCAGTTCTCCTGTCTTTTTTTTTGAGAGGCAGTTTCTTACCTGATCCTCTCCTTTACTGGAAAGGCATGGGCTTGAATATCCAACCTGATTTCAAAGCGGCTTGGCTGTTCAGGATGATAAGCCCGTCATGAGCTTACCTCCGGCTGGTTGCTTTTCCACGGCTTCAAGGTCGTGAGTTTTGCCGCCTCATGCGGCTTCAAGCTGCATGGCTTGAGCCTCGAATAAGCCCTGTCCGCGAGCTTATTACAGGCATGCTTTTCGGTCCGTATTCTGAATTCCGCTAGCTTCGCGCCTCGTTCTTGTATGGACTGTTTCTACTGACTGTAAAATCAGGAGGTAAAAAAAATGCCTTGTGCGCGCCGGTCGCGGCGCTTTACAAGGCATCATGGCTTTTCCGGGATGAAGGCGTCCTGGGCTACCACCCGGAATTCTGAAGTTACGATTATTATACTTTACGCGTTCAAACCTGTCAAGATAAAAATTAAAATAAATTAATCCTGCGATTTTTTTTAAAGAAAACTTGACCTTTCTGCCACTATTTAAGTGAACTACCGTGGGCTAAAGCACACGGCTTCTTTTAGCTTTCAAAAGCAATTTGCTTCCGCTTCGCTCCAGGCGGCCATTCATCCCTGGCCTTGAAAGGTCAGGGTTTTCTGGCCGTGTTTATAAAGGACTTGATTTTTTACAGATTGTAGAATATAAAGAACATATCAGCAAAACTCCTATTTAGTGGACAGTCCAGCGCAGTCAGGCAAGGGATTTTCTTCCTGTCCTAATTTAATCGGCCTCCATATCTGGCAAAGAGGCGTATTATTATGGAAGGGATCAAAAAAACGGAAAAAGAAGAGACCTTCTGCACAATGATTTGTCAGCAGTATTTGCATCTCCAGTCTGAAAACACCGAACTCAAGCGCAAGCTGAAGGACAGGAGAATAATAGAAAAAGCAAAATGGGTCCTTGTCAAAACCAGAGGGTTAAATGAAGAGGAGGCCCATTCATTTTTAATAAACGCAAGCAGGAAGGATCGGATAAAAATCGTCGAAACCGCTAAAGTCATCATATCAGCCCAGGACCTGATCTCGGCGAAGGACAAGGGTTCTATAAAGCCACCCGGCCATCCCAGGTCCTCCTAATCCCTTCAAGGCGCGTACTCTTTGACCTTATCCGCGCCCTTGTCCACGGCCTCTTTGGTCTTCCCTATCGTCTTCTGGACGGCCCCCTTGGCGTTTGCGGCCTTTTCCTTGACCGTCTCGGCCGTATCCGTTATGGCCTCCTTTGCCTCCCGGGCCGTGTGCTTAAGCCCCTCCTCGTACTTTTCAAGCCTTGCGCCGGCCTCTTCGGTCTTGCTGCCCGCGAGTTTCAAATACCCGGGGCCGCCGAAATAGAGGAACGCGGTGATTGCGATTATTCCAAGCAGGAAACCGAACAGCACCTTTTTCATTCCTTGTCCTCCCTTGATTCCGCCCTGATCGCGAGGGCCGCCTTATAGACCACGGCCCTCGGAAGGCCGAAGTCCTTTGCCACGGCCTTTACGGCCTCGTTGAGCTTCGCCCCGGATGAAAGGAGCGCTTCGAGGGCCGGGATGAAATCGCCTTTGGCCCGCTCCAGCATCCGGACGGCTATGGTCACCTCACCTTTTACCTCCCCTGCCCCGAGCCAGTCCATGACCCTGCTCACATTTCCCCTTATTACCTCCTCGTGCACCTTCGTAAGCTCGCGTCCTACCGCTATTTCCACCTCGCCGAGCGTCTCCCTTATTACCGCCAGCGTCTTTTTAAGCCTCCGGGGTGATTCGTAAAAAATATAGGTGTGCGGGCCGGAAAGGCCTGAAAGGAGGTCCTTAAGGGCGCCCTCCTTTTCCGGTAGAAAGCCCTTGAAGGTGAACTCGTCGGTCGGAAGCCCCGATACGCTGACGAGCGAGATTATGGCCGAAGGGCCCGGCACCGGCACGACCTCGATGGAGTCCTCCAGCGCGAGCCTCACTATCCTGAAGCCCGGGTCGGATATGCCGGGCGTGCCAGCGTCGGATACGAGCGCTACGTCCGTTCCGGCCTTGAGCCTGTCGAGGAGAAGGCCCGCCTTCTCGCGTTCGTTATGCTCGTGGTAGCTCGTAAGCGGGGTATCTATCCCGTAATGGGCAAGGAGCTTTCTGGTGTGCCTCGTGTCCTCGGCTGCTATGAGCCCCGCCTCCTTCAAGACCCTCACCGCCCTGAAGGTCATGTCCTCGAGGTTCCCTATCGGGGTAGCTACGACGAAAAGCCTTCCTTCCTCATTTCCTCCTCTCGAAGACAAAGGCCGAAGCGAAGGTAAAGGCGGCGGCGAAGACCGAGACAAAGCGACGTCGAGGGCATCAGGGAACTCCGGCGCAAGCTGCCCGGTCCCGGGCAGCAGCACGTGCTTGAAGGAATCTACCCCGTAGCAGAGCGGGTTTATATAGGCGAACACCTTTATATACGGCGGCAGCGACCCAACGGGATATAACGCGCCGCTCAGGAAAAACATCGGGAGCACTATGAAGTTCATGATGACGTTAAAGCCTTCGAGGGAAGTAAGGAACGAGGCGACGAAAAGTCCGAGCGCCGTTATGGCGAGCGCGACGAGGGCCATGAGGACGAACATGGCGAGGAAGTCGAGGACCCCCACGCCGAGCCCCAGGAAAGGGGCTATGAGGAGGAGGACCGCGCCCTGAAATACCGATAGCGTTGTCCCGGAGAGGAGCTTCCCGAATACTATCGTGACCCTTGAGACCGGGGACACGAGCATCTCCCGGAGGAACCCGAACTCCCTGTCCCATACAACGGATATGGTCGAGAAAATGGAGCTGAAGAGTATGGTCATGCCGACTATGCCCGGCAGTATGAACTGGATGTACTCGACCTCGTCGGTATCGATGAGCATGGTAAAGCCCGAGCCCACGATGAAGAGCCAGATAAGCGGCCTCGCGGCAGTGACGACAAGCCTCCCCTTCTGGCGGAAGAACCTCTTAAATTCCCTTAATGTTATGACGTAAATAGCTTTATATGTTAGCATTTTTAGACTCGCTACCCCCGGAGCCTCTGCTGAACGCCGTTATCCCGTATCTCCCTGCCCGTGAGGTTTATGAAGACGTCCTCGAGGCTCGGCCTCTTGAGGTTCACGGAGACGACGCCCACGGAAAGGGCCTCGAAGAGCTTCGGTATGAATTTCTCGCCGCTCTCGACCGTGAAGGCGAGACCGCCTTCGAGCCGCCGGGGGTGGAGGCCCAGTCTGTCGCTTATCTCGGAGGCGGCAATGCCGTCATCCGTTGTCCGGAGATATATAGTATCTCCCCGGAGCGCCCTCTTGAGCTCATCGGGGCTTCCGCATGCGATTATCCGGCCCCTGTCTATTATGGCGATCCTGTCGCAGACCTCGGCCTCGTCCATGTAATGGGTGGTCATGAATACGGTATTGCCCTCGGACCTCTTTAGCTCCATTATGAACTCCCAGACATGGCTCCTGGTCTGAGGGTCGAGCCCGAGCGTGGGCTCGTCGAGGAAGAGGACCCTGGGCCTGTGAAGGAGCCCCCGCGCTATCTCGAGTCGCCTCTTCATGCCGCCCGAGAACTTCCTTACGAGGTCGTCCCTACGTTCGCTCAAGCCGACCACATCCAGTATCTCGCTTATCCTGGCCTCAGCGAGCCTCTTTTCCATGTTGTACATGTAGCAGTGGAACTTGAGGTTCTCGTATGCGGTAAGGTCGTTATCGAGGGTTATCTCCTGGAATACGAGGCCGATGGACGAGCGGACGCTGTGGGGTGAGCTCCTGCAGTCGTGCCCGTTCACCAGGGCGGTCCCGGAATCGAAGCCGAGGAGCGTGCAGAGGATATTTATGGTCGTCGTCTTTCCCGCTCCGTTCGGGCCGAGAAAGCCGAAGGTCTCCCCCTCCTCCACCTCGAAGGAGACGCCGCTTACGGCCTCGGTCCCGTTATACCTCTTTACGAGGTCCTTTACCTGGATTATCGACATTGAGTGAACGCACCCGTTGGAAATATCCGGCGGATTATAACACGAATCCTGAACGGCCGTCCTGTTTTATTGCTGCACCGGGAGGTAGCCTCTGGGAGCCGAAGCGACTTCTCGGAGTTTACGGCATAATTTTAAGGGGTGGCAAACTCTAAAAATTAGAGAACCTCTGATTAATTCAGTGTGTTCGTCATTGCGAGCGAAGCGAAGCAATCTTATCTTTTGGAAAATCAAGCACTTAGAGATTGCTTCGTAGCTTTAGCTCCTAAGCAATGACAACAGAAAACAGAATTAATCAGACCTTCCCTAAAAATTAGAGAACCTCTGATTAATTCGCAGTCGTGGTCATTCTGAGTGTGTGAGCTGAAGCTCCTGAGTGAAACGTGAAGGGGAAGAATCTCGTGGAGAAATCAGCAAGTTATGAGATTCTTATCTCGCGCCTGTCCTGGGTTCGACTGGGCTAATGTTCTTCGCCAGGAGTGCTCGGCATCCACTTTTGCTGTCCTGTAAAATTGTCGTCGTTACGCTCCTCAGAATGACGAGAAAACGAGAATTAATCAGAGCTTCCTTTAGAGACTTTTTCCCGCTTTTTCTTGAAGGCCGGGAATAAAAGCGGAGCATATATGACAGCGTGGAGCATTTTTATTCCACCAGCGCAGGGGCCGAAGATCAACTTTTAGAGGTTGCCAGGCTTCAGGCCTTGAGCGAAAAGCTTGCGGAGCTTCACTCCTGTGCGCTCTCGACGTGTAGCCTGCCGTTATGCCCCTGGATAATGTGCTTTACGATCGCGAGGCCGAGGCCTGTGCCGCCGAGCTCCCTGCTCCTGGCCTTGTCCACCCGGTAGAAGCGCTCGAATATCCTCGGTATGTCGGCGGCCGGTATGCTGATGCCGGTGTCCACCTCCACCGGACGCTCTGGCCGTCGGAACCGGCGAAGACCGTGACCCGCCCGCCGGACGGGGTGTACTTTATGGCGTTATCGAGGAGGTTCACGAGCACCTGCTCAAGCCTGCTCCATCGCCGAGCGCTCTTTAGCCTCTTCTTCGGGATGCCGGTCGATACCGTTATGGATTTGTCCCTGGCCTGCTTCTCGAAGGCTGGTATCATGGAGAGCACGAGTTCTTTTATGTCGACCGGTGCGGAGACTATCGTCATCTGGTGGGATTCGAGCCTGAAAGCGGTGGCGTTGGTGTCGTCTATGAGCCTCGACATCCTTGTCGCGTGCCTGTCGATCACGCGGAGGAACTCCTTAAGCGTCTCGCCGTCCTCCATGCCGCCGTCAAGGAGGGTCTCGGAGTAGCCCTTTATGGAGGCGAGCGGGGTCCGGAGCTCGTGCGAGACGTTCGCAACGAAGTCCCTTTTTATGGTCTCGACCCGCTTCTCTTCGGTTATGTCCTGGAGGAAGAGGATGAGCGAGAAGTCCGCCTTCTCCTTTATAGGGACGAGCCTGGCGCTGTAGAAGACAGGCCCCTCGCCTATCTCCATGCTCTCGGGGATTGCCCGCCTCTTCTCGAGGAACCCGGCCACTGCCTTGAGGAGCGTGCTGGTCATGAAACCGAAACGTGCTTTCCTCGACCCTGCCTCCCTCGAATGGGAACTGAAGAAAGGACGGGTTCGCGCAGAGCCGCCGAGCCGTCCCGATCGAGCACAAGGACGCCTATCCTCATCTCGCGGGCGATGGTCTCCAATATCAGGTATTTGCCCACTACTCCTCCCTGAACCTGTATCCCGCGCCACGCACCGTCTCTATAAAGTCGCCTGCCCTGCCGAGCTTCGACCGGAGCCTTCTCACATGGGTATCGACGGTCCTCGGTATGACGAAACAGTCCCTGCCCCAGGCCCTGTCCAGGATGGCGTCCCTGCTCAAGACCCTTCCTCCTGCCTGCATGAGCGCGGAAAGGAGGCGGAACTCGGTGGTCGAAAGTTCTACGGGCTTACCCTCGACAGAGACCTTGTGTTTCGAGAGGTCGACTGTGAGACAGTTGAAGGTCATTACCCGGCCCTCTTCCCCGTCTCCCGGCCGCTCGGAAGTCCTCTTGAGGACCGCCTTGACCCTGAGTATCAGCTCCCTCGGGCTGAAGGGCTTCGTTATATAGTCCTCGGCCCCGAGCTCGAACCCGATCACCTTGTCGATTTCCTCGCCCTTGGCAGTGAGCATTATGACGGGTATGCCTTTTGTGGAATCAATGGACTTAAGACGCCTCAAGACCTCGGTCCCGTCCATGTTGGGGAGCATTATGTCGAGTATGACGAGGTCGGGCCTGTTGGCCCTTGCGGACTCTATGGCCTCCGGGCCGTCCCTCGCAAGGAGTGTGCGGAACCCGGCCTTCTTGAGGTTGTACTCAAGCAGGTTCAGTATGTCGGATTCGTCGTCAACGACAAGTATCCGGGACCCGTTCGCATTCTGCAACGATAAGCTCCTTGACCCGTTTCTCTATGTCATTTCTTACCCGCTGCATGACGTCCCAGGGCCTTCCGAGCGGGTCCTCTATCTTCCAGTCGTATTTCCTGCCCTTGAACCAGTCCGGGCATATCTCGCCGGCAGGGGCCGAGCCCATCGTTACCACCACGTCCGCCCACCGGATGTGCTCGTCCGTAAGCTGGTCAGAAGACTGCCCTGAGATGTCCACGCCGGCCTCCTTCATGGCCTCGACGGTGCTCCTGTTGAGAAAACCGGACGCGCTTGTGCCGGCGCTACGCACCTCCACCTTTTTCCCGCCGTGCCGCCTTGCGAAGCCCTCGGCCATCTGGCTCCGGCAGGTGTTGCCTACGCAGACGAATAATAATTTTATGGGCATCAAAGCGCCTTTCTTCCGGATATCACTTTATTTTAACACTTGGATTGACCGGGAGGCAATAATAAATAACTGGCGGTCAGGCCCTGAGTAAATTTTAAAGGGTTTTCAGGAAGCGGGGTACGGTAGTTACAATTACCCGCAGCCGCATGCATAACCCGTAGATTAATAAGAGATTAATTTTTTAGCTTGACAATTTTAATTTGTTTTAATAAACTGGGGCTACCGCTAAATAGAGAGGCATCAAGTGAGAAGAGAGGGTCACACAGAACCCCATCAGTTATTTTTCACGAAGGCACAAGGACCTTTGCCTTTTCATGCGTTAAGACCGCATGAAAGGGCTTTTTTTTTGAAACCACACCTTCCGCTGTAAAAAAGAGAGTTTTCGAGGGGTTAGAAGCTTTACCCTTTAACGAGCTGATACACGGCCGGATGGAGCTCAAGGCGGGCTGCCCGGCTTTTTGAAGCCATGCATGTAGGCTTGCTTCCCCCTGAAGCAATGACCTGACATTGCCGCTTAAACAATTACAGCCGGAGCCCATGAAGGGCTCGGGCGTCAAGGCCACGAATGCCTCGCAGTATCGCCGATTTCATATCGGCATGCTCAAGGCATTTTTTTTTGGGCCTTGGGCGGCCCGCTGCATGCGGGACCTGAGCAGGGTTCATGGAACGGCCCTGCGATGGTAGGGGCCTCGACGCCTCCTCATCCCATAATGACAAAAGGAGAACTTCCATGAAAAGGTTCCTTATATTCGCAGTAGCAGCGGCTTCAGCAGGCTTCATGGCCCTCGGCACCGCCTCGGTCGCCAACGCGGTAGACATAGATGACTATCCGGCGAATGCTCCGGCGAACGGCATAGGCAAATCCAGGCACAACCTCGGTGCCCTGGGTATGCACAGGATCGCCGACCAGATACCCGGCACCACCGAGATATGCGTGTTCTGCCATACGCCTCACCATACGAACGTGACCGGGTTCGCCGCCGGAGAGGCCGCGCCCCTCTGGAACAGGACCAACGCCACAGGCAGCTACACCCCCTACGGCCCGAACGGCGCAACTGTCGCCGGCACCACTGTAACCCAGGTCGGCGGAGCCACGCTCGCCTGCCTGAGCTGCCATGACGGCGTAACCACCTTCGACAACCTGGTGAACGCGCCCGGCAAGGGCCTCAACTCGCAGCCAGGGCTGGGACTTCAACGAGGATCGGAAACCCGGTGGCCAACATCGGGGACCACCTCCCGCCTGAACATCGGCACGAACCTCGACGAACGACCACCCGGTCTCAATCGAGTACACGCCCCGAGGGCCAGCTTGAGGACACGTGACGACGTTCGATTCGATAGATTCCACTGGACGTCTTCTCGACGACCCACAGTTCCGTAACGAGCGGCGAAACCTGACCCAGAACGCTGGGCGGTCGCCGGTTTTATCTGCGAGGACTGCGCCATGAATCGCTCCTCAGGAACGGCAAGGTCGAGTGCTCGAGCTACGACCCGCACTTCGCCAACAAGTCCTGGGACGTGTCGACGCCACCTGGGGTAGCGAAGAGGACCGGACGGCATGTTCCTCAGAAGGGTCGGGGCAACACCGGCTCCGGCGTCTGCAAGACCTGCCACGCGAAGTAAGCTTTTCGCTTTACCGTGCATCCGGAGCGGGCTGGTTTCCCGGCCCCGCCCCGGTTGCCATGGATCAAAAGACATCATATGAAGCAGCCGGGACGAACTGAAACCATAAGAGCGGAAAATCGCACCGAAAGACATGCAAGCCGTTAGCGAACTCCGCCTGAAATAGACCGGCTAAGCCGGAACTCGAGGAGAAGCGGTCGTGAAAAGTAAAGGCTCATCGTAAACACCAAGGAATCACGGAAAAAGAGGCCTGCGACCTGCTTGAGAGCTTCTCGACCGAACACAACAAGACCCTTATCGAAGCTGCGGAAATCATACTATTGGGAAACAGGCTGCTCACCGATTCCTCGGCGGAAAGCCAAAAGAAACAGTAGGAAGTTCGGGGCTGTCGAAAGCGGATTCAACCGGATGGCAGCGATTTCTGGGAAATGTAGGCCTCAAAATTCGAACAGGAGGATAATGAAATGGAGAACTGCAAACAGCATGGAATTATCCCCGCAGCATCTCGAGAGGATGCACTGCTTATGTTTTTCCCCATCGGAAGCCGCCGCCTAAGGGAAAAAATAGGCGAGAAAATCCTGGTCATTAAGGCCAAAATGGACATTGGTCGAGCAGAAAGGACTGAGCGAGAAGGAGGCCTCGGCATTATGGTGAGGAAAAGCCGCAAGAAAAGGCAGAAGCTGGTCGAAACCGCGGCGCTGGTACTGACTGAAAGGCAGTATAGGAAGGTTTTAAGAGCGCGCGGAAGCTCCGGAAGAGACCGGGGCGGGGCTGACTAGCTGCAAGCGATGGGCCTTTAAGCCCTGACAAAGCGTGGACCAGGCTGCCCGAATCAAAGGGCGGAATGAACTACCCGCCGCAATCTTTATAGCGTCACTTCCCTTGAAGGGCAAAGACGCCAGGCGCGGCCACCGGGCGTCCAGGATTGCTTATAGCTACCAGACGCCGGTCGAGAGGTTCTCGTGCATGGACTCCGCGGCCTTCCTGCCGTCGCCCATTGCGAGGATGACGGTAGCGCCCCCCCTCACGATGTCGCCGCCCGAGAAGACCCCCTTCTTGCTGGTCCTGCAGGTATCAGGGTCCACGGTGATGTTCCCCCATTTGTTCACCTTTATATCCGGCGAGGTCTGCGGTATGAGGGGGTTTGCCCCGTTCCCTATCGCCACGATCGCCACGTCCACTTCCATCGTGAACTCGGAGCCCGGGACCTCCACGGGCCTCCTCCTACCCGAATCGTCGGGCGGGCCCAGTTCCATCCTTAGGCACTCCATGGCCTTAAGCCTTCCGTCGTCGTCGCCTATGAACCTCTTGGGCGCGGTGAGGAGCTTGAAGACGAGCCCTTCCTCCTCGCCGTGGTGTATCTCCTCTATCCTGGCGGGCATCTCCTCCCTCGAACGCCTGTAGACTATCGAGACCTCCTCGGGGCAGAGCCTGAGCGCCGTCCTGGCCGCGTCCATGGCCGTGTTGCCGCCGCCTATGACGACGACCTTCTTGCCGCGTATAATCGGGGTGTCGTATTCCGGGAACATGTAGGCCTTCATGAGATTGACCCTCGTGAGGTACTCGTTCGCCGAATATACGCCCGCGAGGTTCTCGCCTGGTATGTTCATGAAGTTCGGAAGCCCGGCGCCCGAGCCGATGAATACGGCGTCAAAGCCGTTCGAAAGGAGCTCGTCGACCGTCTCTATCTTCCCCACAACGGCGTTCAGGACTATCTCGACGCCCATGCGCCTGAGGTAGTCGACCTCCGACTGGACTATCTTCTTGGGGAGCCTGAACTCGGGTATGCCGTAGACAAGGACGCCGCCCGCCACGTGGAGCGCCTCGAAGACCGTCACTTTGTGCCCCTTCTTCACCATGTCCCCTGCCACGGTAAGCCCGGTGCGGCCTGCCCGACGACCGCCACCTTCTTGCCGCTCCAGACGGTATCTGCGGGATGGTAACTGCCGTGCTCCTCTCGTAATCGGCGGCGAACCTCTCAAGCCCTTGGAGACCGGCTCGTTCTTCTTCCTGCGACGCAGACCTTCCGCACTGGTCCTCCTGCGGGCAGACTCCGCCGCAGACCGCCGGGAGCCCGTTCGTCTCCTTTATCTTCCGAGCCGCCTCGACGAACTTGCCCTCGGCGAGAAGCCTTCAGGAACCAGGGTATATCTATATTGACCGGGCAGCCGCCCACGCAAAGGGGCTTCTTGCACTGGATGCACCGCTGGCCTCCTCCATAGCCTGCTCAGGTAGTGTACCGTAAGGCACCTCGTAGAAGTTCCCCACCCTCTCCTTCGGGTCCTGCTCGGCCAGGGCCGTCGGGTATTTTCATCCGTTCCTTGATCTCTTTCGGGTCCATATCCATCTCGACCTGCCCTTATATCATCGTGATGAAGCCAGCCTGGGAGGCTGTCGAGTCTTCGGAAATCTCTTCAGAAAGGTTTCCCCCGGACCCCCTTCAAAGACATTTAGTTCCTGAGAAAACCTCCAATAGGGGGTTTTCTCAGGAAGAACTGAAAGTTTTTGGAGAGAATTTGAGAGAAACTTTTTACAAAAAGGTTCTCTCAAAAAAAACTCTCACAATCCTCCCGGGCTACTTCCTCTCGTAGCACTTCGCGCCTTCGTGGTAGGTGAGCTCTTCCATCGCGAGCTTCTCTTCCTTGATGTAGCTCCTGTTCCTTAATATCAGCTCTGCGAAGTCGACCTGGTGGCCGTCGAACTCCGGTCCGTCCACGCATACGAACTTGGTCTTTCCGCCTATCGTCACCCTGCATGCGCCGCACATGCCGGTGCCGTCGACCATTATGGGGTTGAGGCTGACGACGGTCGGGATGCCGTAGGGCTTGGTTACGTTGCTTACGGCCCTCATCATGGGCACCGGGCCTATGCCAACGACGCAGCCTATCTTCATGCCTTCGTCGATGAGGTTCTGCAGCACCTGCGTTACGAACCCGTGGTGGCCGTAGCTCCCGTCGTCGGTCGTCACGTGGAGCTCGTCGCTTACCTCCCTCATCTCCTTTTCGAGTATGAGGAGCGGCTTGCTGCGCGCGCCTATTATGGATACGACCCTGTTCCCGGCCTCCTTCATGGCCTTGGCTATGGGATACACGGGCGCGGTGCCGATGCCCCCGCCCACGCACACGGCTATGCCGAAGTCCTCTATGTGTGTGGGTTTGCCGAGCGGTCCGACGACGTCGAGGATGTTGTCGCCGACTCCCATGTTCCCGAGCATGGCGGTCGATTTCCCGACCTCCTGGACGATTATGGTGATGGTCCCCTCGCGGGCATCGGAATCGACGATGGTGAGAGGTATGCGCTCGCCGTTTTCATTGAGCCGGAGGACCACGAACTGCCCGGCCTTCCGCTTGGCCGCTATCTTCGGGGCCTTTACCTTGAACTGGTATACGGTATGGGCCAGCTCTTTTTTGTCCGTTATCTCGAACATCGTTGGACTCCTTGTGAGGTTACCCGTGAAGTTATCAGGGCGCCAAAAGCCGGAGAATGATACCAGAAGAGTTTCCGGGTTTCAATGAAATCAGCGATCATGATTTTTCCAGCCGAATCCAGAACTCCCTGTTTCCCTTTGCCCCGGTTATGGGGGACTCGCCTGTTGAAATGACCTTGTAGCCTATGCCCTCCGAGAACCGAGCTATCCTCTCGACGACTTCGGCATGCATGCGGGGGTCCCTCACGACACCGCCCTTCCCAACCTGCCCCTTACCCACCTCGAACTGGGGCTTTATGAGCGCCAGGACAGCCCCTTTTTCCTTAAGGAACTCCCTGACTTTTGGCAAGACCTTTTCAAGGGATATGAACGAGACGTCTATGACCGCGAGGTCTACAGGTACGCCGACCTCGGAGGGGTCCAGATACCTTATGTTCCTTTCCTCAAGGACGACTACCCTTGGGTCGGACCGGAGGCCCTGGTCTATGAGCCCCTTTCCGACGTCAACGGCATATACCTTTGCAGCGCCCCTTTTAAGGAGGCAGTCCGTGAAGCCGCCGGTCGAGGCTCCTATGTCAAGGGCCGTCATACCGGCCACGTCCAGGCCCGTCTGGTCGAGGAACGAGGCGAGCTTTACGCCTCCGCGCCCCACGAACGGCAGGCCCTCTTTCAGCGATATCCCGGCCCCGGGGTCTACCTCCCTGCCCGGCTTATCTACAAGCTCGCCATCCACGAAGACCTTGCCGGCCATTATAAGGGCCTGGGCCTTCTGGCGGCTCTGAACGAGCCCCTTTTCCACAAGGAGGCTGTCGATCCGCTCCTTTTTCCTTTTCTGCCCCGAGTCACCCACCCTTAAAAGGCCATCTTGAGCTTGCCGGAGCCCGCGACAAGCGCCTTTGCCGCGGCCTCAATGCCCTCGGCGGTAAGGCCGAGCCTTGCCCGCAGTTCCTCCTGGCTCCCGTGCTCGATGAACTCGTCCGGCACTCCGAGCCTCTTTACAGGGACATGGACGCCGCGCTCTTCAAGCAGCTCCAGTACCGCGCTCCCGAAGCCGCCCTGGAGCGAGCTCTCCTCGACTGTCAAAAGCGCTCCTGCGGAGGAAGCGGCCTGGAGGATGCACTCTGCGTCAAGCGGCTTCGCGAACCGAGCGTTTATCACCCCGGCCTTTACGCCCGCCTTTTCAAGGCGCCCGGCCGCTTCGAGGGCGGGATGGACCATATTCCCGATCGCGAGTATCGCTGCGTCCTTGCCTTCCTTAAGCACCTCGGCCTTGCCGAGGGGTATCTGCCTCATGGGCCCGGAGGCGTCGACACCCGTGCAGGCGCCCCTCGGATACCTGAGCGCGACGGGCCTGCCGTACTGTACGGCCGAATAGAGGAGATGCCTCAGTTCGTCCTCGTCCCTGGGCGCGGCGACTATCATGTTCGGCAGGTGCCTGAGGTACGCGATATCGAAGAGGCCGTGGTGTGTGGGGCCGTCCTGCCCCACTATTCCGGCCCTGTCCATCGCGATGACCACCGGCAGGTCCTGGAGGCAGACGTCGTGGAAGACCTCGTCGTAGGCCCTCTGCAGGAAGGTCGAATAGATGGCCGTGACCGGGACAAAACCCTCTTTCGCAAGCCCGGCGGCAAAGGTAAGGGCGTGCTGCTCAGCTATGCCCACATCGAAAAACCTGTCCGGGTATCTTTCCGCGAATCTGGAGAGGCCCGTACCCTCGGGCATGGCGGCGGTTATGGCGACGACCCGCCTGTCCGAGGCGGCGATATCAAGGAGCGCGGAGCTGAATACGTTTGTATAGGAGGGCTTCGAGGGCTTCCTCGGTTTGCCGGTCTCCCTGATGAAGGGCCCCACGCCGTGGAAGGCGGCCGGGTCGGATTCCGCCGGGAGATAGCCCTTGCCCTTCTTTGTAAGGACGTGCAGCAGTACCGGGCCTTCGACGGACGAGACGTCCTTGAGCGAGGCCACCAGGGCCTCGATATCGTGGCCGTCAACGGGGCCGACATAGTGGAACCCGAGCCCCTCGAAGAGCATCCCGGGCGTAAGTAGCGTTATAATCGAGTCCTCCGCCCTCCTGGCGATATCGAGGAGGCGCGTCCCGAACCTGGGTATCGTCTTTATGAACCTCTCTATCTCCTTCTTGAGGTTCATCGCGAAGCGGCCGGTCAATTTTCTGCTTAAGAACTGCGAGAGGGCGCCGACGTTCTTCGAGATGGACATCTCGTTGTCGTTGAGGATGACTATCAGGTCCTTTTTAAGGTGCCCCGCCTGGTTGAGCCCCTCGAAGGCGAGCCCGGCCGTAAGCGAGCCGTCGCCGATTACGGCGACCACCTTTCTCGCGCTGCCCGCGAGGTCTCTGGCGGATGCCATGCCGAGGGCTGCGGATATGGATGTCGACGAGTGCCCGGCTACGAAGGCGTCGTATGGGCTCTCGGAGGGTTTCGGGAAGCCGCTTATGCCGCCGTACTGCCTGAGCGTCCTGAACTCGTCCTTTCTTCCGGTCAGTATCTTGTGCGCGTAGGCCTGGTGGCCCACGTCCCAGACGATCCTGTCATGGGGGGTGTCGAGCACATGGTGGAGGGCTATCGCTATCTCGACCGCTCCGAGGCTCGAGGCGAGGTGGCCGCCCTTGTCGGAGACGGTCTCGATTATGAGTTCCCTCACCTCTGCGGCAAGGGTCGTGAGCTCATCCGGGCCGAGGGCCTTCAAGTCCGCCGGGGACTCGATTCTGTCAAGGACGCTCTTCAACGCGGCCTACCTTTTCCTCTCGACTATGTACCTTGCGATCTCCCGGAGCGGGTCGGCCTTCCCGTCCAGGCCGGATATGGAATGGAGCGCTATCTCGAGGAGCTCCGAGGCCCTTTTCTTCGACTCGTCAAGGCCGATGGCCGCAGGGTACGTCGCCTTGCCCTTCTTCTCGTCAGACCCGGCGTTCTTGCCCATCTCCAGCGGCGAGCCCTCGACGTCCAGTATGTCGTCGGCTATCTGGAAGGCAAGGCCGATGGACTTGCCGAACCTCGTAAGAGAATCGAGCTCCTTCTTTTTGGCGCCCCCGAGGACGGCCCCGCACTTTACGGCCGCTAACAGGAGCTCGCCCGTCTTGTGTATGTGTATGTATTCGAGGACCGGAAAGAGTATTTCCCTGCCCTCGGATTCGATGTCTATCATCTGCCCGCCTATCATGCCGGTCGAGCCCGCGGCCTTCGCCATCTCGATGACGCACCTGGTTACAGCCGACCTCTTTCCGCCGCTCCTTGCGGCCATGTCGAAGGCGGCCGTGAGGAGCGCGTCACCCGCGAGTATGGCAGCGGCCTCGCCGAAGGCCTTATGGCAGGTGGGCCTGCCCCTCCTGAGGTCGTCGTTGTCTATTGCGGGCAGGTCGTCGTGGATGAGCGAGTAGGTGTGGATGCACTCGAAGGCGCAGGCTATGTTCAGGGCGCCCGAGGCCTCCCCCCCAGCTGCCTCGGCAGAGGCAAGGACCAGTATGGGCCTTATCCTCTTCCCTCCGGCAAACAGGCTGTAGTGCATGGCCCTGTGGAGCGTCTGAGGGTATTCCTCCTCGCCCGGCAGGAGCTCCTTGAGCGTCCTGTTTATGAGCTCGGTCTTTTCTGAAAAATATTTATTAAGGTCCAAGGTCCCTCGCAATCGGTTCTTACGTATCCGGCCTGCCCAAGCGCTTTAAAACGTAAATAATGCCTTGAGCGGCTAATATATTATATTATCTGAACAAAAATTTAATTACAAGGGCATGGGGAGGGTGGGCGCGGGCAATGACGCAAGCCATAAAAAAACCGCAAATGCGTTCGCGGAATTTATGGAAAAAGAGGGCCTGGATGTCTTGAATAACCGTCGCCTCCGGGCGAAATTAAAACCCCTCCCCTGCCCGGGCGGGGAGGGAGTGCAATTCAGAAACAAAGCCGTCCGCGGTTCAGACCGGCAGGGCCGGCCTTAAGCCACTTTCATTACGTTCGACGCCTGAGGCCCCTTGGGACCCTGGGTTATCTCGAATTCAACCTCTTCGCCTTCCTTAAGGGTCTTGAAACCCTCGCCGGTGATGGCCGTATAGTGCACGAATACGTCCTCGCCGGACTCCTGCTGGATGAACCCGAAACCCTTGGTGTCGTTGAACCACTTCACTCTGCCTCTTGCCATTACAGTGCCTCCTTGTTTTTCTGGTACCCTCTTGCAGCATAAAAAAACCGCGGAGTTACTGAGTCCCTCCACGGCCTGACTGGCAATAACCCCATCTGCAAAGAATCCCATGTATAATTTGACGCAATACTACCAATATAAATTTTTGGTGTCAAGGACTTTTTTATTAAAACTAAACTTTTAATTTTGCTGCCTTTTTCTGAGTATAGCACGGAAATGGGCCAAAGCCCGGCTTCACTCCGCAATTTCAGAAAGGCCCACTATCTCGACGCCTTCGAGCCCCGGGATGGCCTCTTTGAGCGCCCTTATGGTCTCGGGATAGGGATGTCCTATGGCGACAGCCTTGCCGCTCTTCCTCGCTATGCGGGCCGCTTCCATGAGCTGGCCCTTTATGTAGTCCACGTCCCTCGTATTGTCCAGAAAGACGTTCCTTTCCGCGCTCCTTACCTTGAGTTTGCGCGCGAGAGAGCCTCCGACGGTCTCGGACGAGGTGCGGCTGTCGAGGAAGAGGAGCCCCCTCTCCCTGACGTCCTTCAGGACGATACTCATCTTCTCGGGGTCTTCGGTGAACCTCGAGCCCATGTGGTTATTGAGACCTATCGCGCCCGGCACGGACTTGAAGCCCTCATCCAGCAGGTGGGCTATTTCCTCGTCGGTCATGGCGACCAGGAGGGCGCCGTTCCCGGGGTTGTGCCCTTCCGTGTTCTTGGGCTCCATTGGCATGTGCACTATTACGTCAAGGCCGCCCGAGGCCGCCTCCCTGGACACCTCTTTCGAGAACCGCATCTTCGGCATCACGGCGATGGTGACGGGCTTATCGAGCGCAAGGAGCTCGCGGAGCTTATTGATGTCCGGGCCCATGTCGTCGATGACGACGGCAAGCCTGGGTAGCTTCGGAGGGGTTATCGCCTTCCCCGGCGCTGGCTCATCTTCTATAATGGGCGGAGGCGCTTCATACGGAGCTGGCCCCCTCTCGGGCTCGACCCTTGCAGGCGGGGGGACGCTCACCCTGGGCCTCTCCGGAGGGGTCCTCTCGAAACCCATGTACTTGAGCCCCAGGACGGCGATGAGGGCGCCCGCTATAAACCCGAGCGCTATGAGCGCCAGGGTATAGCCCCCGGTCTTTCTCCTTTTCTTTCCCATTCAGGCCGCCTCCATAAGGCAAAGGCCCCTATCGGGGCCTTTGCCTTCATGCCTTCTATCCAGGATTTCAGCTCGCCTTCGCAGTGGCCTTCTGCTGCATCTGCTTCTTAAGGTACTCGACCGCTTCCTTGAGCTGCATGTCCTCGGGCTCTTCGCCCGGCTTGGACGGCTCAGCCGGGGCCGCCTTTATCTTCTCTATTTCCGGCTTCTCGCCCTTTTCCTCTACGGCCGGCCCCTCGGGCGCGAGATGGCCCTCGAGGTCAGCTTCCTTGATATGCCCTTTCGGGGCCTCGCCAACCACTATGTCCGGCTCGATGCCCTTGGCCTGTATGGACCTGCCCGACGGCGTGTAATACTTGGAGGTCGTAAGCCTGACGGCCGAGCCGTCCGAGAGCGGGATTATGGTCTGGACAGAGCCCTTGCCGAAGGTGGCAACACCCATGACGACCGCCCTCTTGTGGTCCTGGAGGGCCCCGGCGACTATCTCGGAGGCCGAAGCGCTCCCGTTATTCACGAGCACTACCATCGGATAGTCCGGCTGGCTCCGTGCCTTGTCCGCGTTGAAGCTCATGTTCTGCCCGGGCGCCCTGCCCTTCGTATAGACTATGAGGCCGGAGTCGAGGAACTCGTTAGATACCGAGACCGCCTCCTGGAGGAGCCCTCCGGGGTTGTTCCTCAAATCCAGCACCAGCCCGGCAAGTCCGCCGTTAGTCTTGGAGGAGAGGTCCTTTAACGCCTTGTCGAGGTCCTCGGAGGTGCGCTCCTGGAACTGGTTTACCTTTACGTAGCCGATGCCTCCCTCGAGCATCCTGTATTTGACGCTTTTGACCTTTATGATGGCCCTGACGATCGTGAACGGCTTGGGCTCGTCGAAGCCTTCCCTCATTATGTGGATGGTCACCGGGGTCCCCTTGGGCCCCCTCATGAGCCCTATCGCGTCCTGAAGGCTCAAGTCCTTGGTGTGCTTGTCCCCTATCTTCACGATCCTGTCGCCCGCGAGGATGCCTGCCGTGAAGGCCGGCGTGTCCTCTATGGGGGCGACTACCGTAAGGGCGTTGTCCCGCATGCCTATCTCGATGCCGAGGCCGCCGAAGCTCCCCCTGGTGTCGACCTGCATCTCCTTGTACTCTTCGGGGGTCATGAAGCTCGAATGAGGGTCGAGCCCCTTGACCATGCCCTTTATGGAGTTGTAGATGACGTCTTTCGAGTCGATGTCCTCGGCATAGCTCTCCTGCACGATGCCCAGGACGTCGGTATAGAGCTTCAGGGTCTCGTAGGTGCCGTCCGGCACCGAAGCCGACTTCTGCACCCCCCAGGACGAGAATGAGAAGACCGCTATTATGGCCAAGGCCCCGGCCAGGAGCCTGGGGTCGAATATCTTCCTCATCAAAATATTTTCCTCCTTTTCTGCGCTATGAAAGCCGAAACTGGCCGCAGTTCCAACATTATATCAAATGATTAGCCGTCCTTAAAACACAAAAATCACATTTTTTTCACCGCGTTGAAAGCCAGGCCATCGGGTCCCTGGGGACCCCCTTCTGCCGTATCTCGAAATAAAGTCCGGGCCTGCCTTCAGGGCCGGAATCTCCTATCAGGCCGACCTCGGCCCCGGATTCGACCTCGTCCCCGGTATCCTTCAGGACCTTGCCGAGATGCGCGTAAAGGGTATAGAAGCCGCCTTTGTGGTCTATTATCATAACCTGCCCGTAGCCCTTGAGCCACCCGACATAAATCACCTTCCCGGCGTATACGTTCTTTACCGGCTGCCCGAGCGGAGACTCTATGGTGATGCCGATATTGAAGGTTACCGTATTGACCTTCGGGTGCCTTACCTTGCTGTAGAACGGACGACCTTTCCGTTTACCGGCATGGCAGCCTCCCTTCATCAGAAGGGAAACGGCGTCCGACGGCGGCGCTTCGTCTTCAGCGGCCTTGAGCCTGTCTCCAGAGCTTGAAGCTCCGCAGCGGCCTCTTCGAGCTCGCCCATGCGCGCGCTCGCCTCGCCTTCTCTGCTGACGCCGGAAAGGAGCGCAGGCTTTTTCTCTGGATGGCTCGGCCTCCTTCTGCCTTTGAGAGGGCCTCTCTGGCTTTGCGCGAGCTCCGCGAGGAGCCGGCGTTCTTCTTCTCGGCCTCAAGGCTCACTATGGTCGTCGAGAAGTCACTTCTGAGCTCGGCGTCCATGTCCATCAGCATCGTGAGGTAGCTTGTGGCGCTTCCTTGAGGTTCCCGGCGTCTGACGAGAAGAGGACCTCCATCGCCTCGCGCTTTTCATCCTGTACATGGCCTGAGCCTTGCCTCGAGCTGTCCGCGAGCTTCCTTTTCCGCGCCTCGAGCCTCTCTATCTCGGCACCGACTTTCGCCGACTCCTTCCTTATCTTCTGGACCGAGGCCCTTACGGCCCTTAGCTCTTCCCTCTTGGCCTCGAGGTCCTTGCTTATCACCTCGAGCTCGCCGAGTATGCCCGTCTCCTTCTCCACGGCCTCGGCAATCCCCTTCCTGTTCTCCCTTATCTGCCGCTTACGTCCTCCAGGCTTTTTCTTTTGGCTCCTGCTCTTGCGCTCTTCTCGGCGGCAAGGGCATTGCCCCAGCACGCCGCGATAAGGATCGGCAGGAGCGCAAGGGCCAGCCGCCTCATACCTTGAGGAACCTGTTCATGGAGATGAGGCTCCCGGCCACACCCATTACGACGCCCGATGCGGCGAGCACGATGATAAAGAGCGGGACCGGGTAGGGCATCTCAAGGGCGAACCGCAGGTACGGAGGGACCTGGCCCATTATCGCGGCCCTGCCGGCAGCCAGTATGCCCATCGCGAGAAGGCCGCCGAGAACGCCCTGGATGACCCCTCTATTATGAAGGGCGCCTTCGTACGTGTCCGAGGGCGCCGACGAGCTTCATTATCTCAATCTCGTCCCGGCGCGCGTAGACCGCGACCTTATCGTATTAGAGATTATGAAGAGGTAATGCGCTGCGAGAAAGTCCGGATGACAGGCGGGTCCTCGGACTCTATGATCTTCCTGACCTTCTCCTTGATGTACTCGACGGCGACCGCCTCGCCGCCGTCCCCGGCTATGCCGTTGGAGAAGAAGTACTTCAATTCGAATATGCCCCTGGGGGTCTGGACGTACTTGTTCGAGGTGACCCTGCTCACCGTGGACTCGTGCATCCCTATCTCCACGGCCACGTCCTTCAGGACCAGGGGCTTAAGGTGCTTCAAGCCCTTGTCCAGGAACTCCCTCTGGAACTTCACTATGCACTCGACCACCTTGTAGATGGTGCGCTGCCTCTGGTGGACGCTTTTTATGAGCCACATCGCGCTCCTGAGCTTGTCCTGTATGTACCCCTTGGCCTGGTCCGCCGAGGCCCCGCCGGCCTTAAGGAGTTCCCTGTAGTACGGGCTTATCTTGAGCTTCGGCATCCCGTCTTCGTTGAGCGATATGACGTACTCGTCCCCGACCTTGTGTATGTATATGTCCGGCAAGACCGCCCTGGACTCGTTCTCCCCGAAGCCCGAGCCTGGCATGGGGTTCAGGCACCTGCTTATGGTCCTTGCGGCCTCGAACACTTCCTCGACCTCCACCCCGAGCGCCTTTGCAATGGCCTTGAAGTTCTTTTTCGCGAGCTTGTCGAGATGGCCCGAGATGACCTCCTCCATGACGGTATCGCGGACCGGCAGGCTCCTGGCCTGAATAATGAGGCACTCCCTCAGGGTGCGCGAGCCTGCCCCGAGGGGGTCGAACTGCTGAATCGTCGCGAGCACCCGGGAGGCGTCCTCAACGGGGGCCCCAGCAACCCTTGCGACCTCGGCGATAGTCGCGGCCTCGTACTCGTCGTCTTGCATCTGGCCGCGCTCGACGACCCTCAAATACCCGTCCTCGTCGATATTCCCTATAATGAACTCGCCTATCGCGAAATCAGTTTCCGGAAGCCCCAGCATCCTCAACTGCCACAAGAGGTGCTCGGAGAGGCTTCCGCCCGCCTCGGAGAGGTTCGAGACAAAGTCGTCCTCCTCGTCGCGTTCGCTGAAGTCAATGCCCCCGGACCTGTACTGGCTCTGCTCCTCTATATAGGCCTCCCAGTCCATCTCAGGCTTCTCGGGCTTTTCCGGCGGCGCTTCCTGCCCCCCGGCCTCCACCTCGGGGCCGGAAAGGTCCTCGAGGACCGGGTTCGTCTCGACCTCCTCGCGCACCATCTCGACGAGCTCGAGCCTCGATAGCTGCAGAAGCTTAATCGCAAGCTGCAGCTGCGGGGTCATGACGAGGTTCTGTGTGAGCTTGAGCTCCTGTTTGAGTTCGTAAGCCATTGGTGCGGGCCAGACCTCTCGAAGATGGTTTTTTTAGCAGACTGCCGAAAAAACTTTTTATCTGTCATTCTGAGCGCAGCGAAGAATCCCGGAGCTGAGCATAACGGAACACGAGATTCTTCGTCGCCTTCGGCTCCTAAGAATGACTTTTTTTACGACTAACGGCAACCTCTAAAAATTAGAGATTTTTCCCGCAATCAAGGAAGGGCGGGAATAAAAAGCGGAGCATATATGTGAATATGTGAGCATTTTTATTCCCGCCCTGACGCAGAGTCCGGGGAAAATAGCAATTTTTAGAGGTTGCCTAAGGCTTGTATGTGACCACCCTCCCCCAAACGTCCTTCGTGCCCCATATGCCGGAGCGGAGGCTTTCGAGGAGCACTATCTGGCTGTGGTCCACGAAGAGGTTCACCTCCGGGCCGTAGTTCTTTACGTACCATGTGAAGACCTCGGGGTCGGCGGCCTCGAACATGACCCGGTCTAGCCCCAGCTCCCTGATGAACCCGCTTATCACGTCCGTCCGCCAGCTCGATACGCCTTCGGTTATGCCCTCGGATTCGACCATTATCATCGAAGCTCCCGCGTCAAGGTGCCTCTTCGCCTGCTGGATGGCCCAACCGGGGTCCTGGACGCCTTCGGAGGCAAGCTCCCTCGGGGGGCTGCCCCCTCCGGCCCCGAACTGTATCCCGACCTCGGCCTTGGCCCTCAGGCCCGCGGCTACTATCTTCGAGGTCAGCCTTACCATGTCGTCCGCAGGGACGGAAATGAAACCCTTCGAGACCTCGATTATGTCGAACTCGAAGTCCTTGCACTCTTCAATGTATTTATCGACCGCGTCCGCGCCCCTCGTCAACACATGCTCGATGAAGCCGCCGGTATCGACCTCCACGCCATAGGCGTGCGCAAGGTCGATGATGTCGCGGAGCGCCTCCGCCGGCATGAGGGAGAATGAGCCGCCGGCGAACTTCAATATGTCGACGTATTCGCCGAAGGTCTCGAATATGTCCTCGAGCTGCCTCTTGCCGACGGGCGTATAATAGGGGCCTCGTATTTCGGTAACTCCCCTCTGCCTGGGCTTGGCATCCCGCCTGTTAAGCCCCAGGAATGAAAAGGCGCGTCCCTCTTTCCCGGAAATCTCATCCATGACGGCCTCCCCGGTCGAGATTCATTAAGGATGAAACGGCCCTCCTCACGAAAACCCTGAAAACCGCAAAACGCAGGCCCGGCGCGGAATCAGGCCCCGTGCCTTCCATGCCGGACCCCGGTCGTCCTCTGGCTGTTCCTGTCTATCAGGAATTTTTCCAGTTCCACGAGGACGAAGACCGTAAACGCGACCGCCGCTATCCTCAGCCAGTCCGACGCACTGATATCGGCCGTACCGAAGAGCGCCTGCAAGAACGGAACGTATGTGAACAGGAGCTGGAAGAAAACGACCAGGGCTATCGCGACAAGGGCGTACCTGTTGCCGAAGAGCCCTTCGAGGGACACCACGGACCTCCTCAGGTACCTCGTGTTCATGAGATAGAAGACCTCGAACATGACGAGCGTATTCACGGCCACCGTCCTGGCCTCCTCTATCGGAGTGCCGTTCGTCTTCTCCCAGACGAAGAGCCCGAAAGTACCGATGATGATGATGCCCGAAACGAAAAGTATCCTCCAGATGAGAAAGGCAGAGAGTATCGGCTCCTTTGGGTCCCTCGGTGGACGCCTCATGATGTCCGCCTCGGGCGGCTCGAAGGCGAGCGATAGGGCCAGGGTCACGGCGGTTATCATGTTCACCCAAAGTATCTGGACAGGGGTTATGGGGAGCATCATCCCGGAGAATATGGCGGCAAGTATTATGCCCGCCTCGCCCCCGTTCGTGGGTAGTATGAACGTTATCGACTTTATTATGTTGTCGTAGACGGTCCTTCCCTCCTCGACCGCGTTCGAGATCGAGGCGAAGTTGTCGTCTGCAAGGACCATCTCCGAGGACTCCTTCGCGACCTCGGTACCCTTTATGCCCATAGCCACTCCTACGTCGGCCCTCTTGAGGGCCGGGGCGTCGTTTACGCCGTCGCCTGTCATGGCCGCTATCTCGCCGTTGTCCTGAAGCGCCTCGACGAGCTTCAGCTTGTGCTCCGGGCTTACGCGCGCGAAGACGTCGCAGTCGATAACGGCCTCTTTCAGGCTGGCCGCGTCCATGGACTCGACCTCCTCGCCCGTTACGGCCTGCTTGTTCTCGCCTATGCCGATGGCAGCGCCTATGGCCCGGGCGGTGAGGGCGTGGTCGCCGGTTATCATCTTAACGCGTATCCCGGCGGACTTGCATAGCGCCACGGCGCTTATGGCCTCGGCCCTGGGCGGGTCGATTATGCCGAACATCCCGAGGAGCGTAAGGCCGCCTTCCACGTCTGAAAAGGAAAGCTCGCGCATCTCAGTCGATACCGGCTTGCAAGCGACCGCGATAAGCCTCTGCCCCTGGCTCGCGGTCTCAGTCACCTTGCCGTGCCACCAGGATGCATTAAGTGGCTCTTCGCCCCCTCCTGAAGTCCTCTGGCTGCCGCACATCCTCAAGACCCGTTCAGGCGCGCCCTTTAGAAATACGAAGGCGTGCCCCTCGTGGTCGTGGTTGAGGGTCGCCATGAACCGGTGCTCGGACTCAAACGGTATCGCGTCCTCCCTCGGTAGCATCTCGTTAAGGAGCGCGTGTTCCAGCCCGGCCTTGAGCGCGACCGTTACAAGCGCGCCCTCGGTAGGGTCGCCTTGTACCCGCCACCCCTCCTCGTCCTTGCCGAGGCTTGCGTCGTTACAGAGGAGGCCCGCCTTCACAACTTCCATGAGCACGGGGTGCTCCTCGGGGACCACGTCCCTGCCGTCGAGGAGAAACCCTCCGTGCGGGTCGTAGCCCACGCCGCTCACGGCGAAGGTCTTGCCCGGGGTTATTACCGTCTGGACGGTCATCTCGTTCCGGGTAAGGGTGCCGGTCTTGTCCGAGCATATGACGGTCACGGAGCCGAGTGTTTCGACCGCCGGGAGGCGCC
Organism: Deltaproteobacteria bacterium; assembly: GCA_015075075.1. GTDB lineage: Bacteria > Desulfobacterota > GWC2-55-46 > GWC2-55-46 > GWC2-55-46 > UBA5799. The sequence goes on from JABTVA010000003.1 coordinate 58,885, forward strand.
TTATTATCGCGTTCCGCCTCGCCATTCTCTGGACGCCTATGGCGAGCGTTATCGTTATTATGGCTGGCAGCCCCTCGGGTATGGCCGCGACCGCGAGGCCTATGCCCGCGAGGAACATCTCTCCTGCCGAATAATCCCTTACGAGTATGCCGAAGAAGAACGTCGCGGCGGCAAGGGCGATTATCGCGGCGGAGAGCCACCTTGCGAACTGGGCCATGCTGAGAAGGAGTCGCGTAGTAAGCGGCTCTACCTCCGAAAGGAGAGAGCTTATCCGTCCTATCTCGGTCGAATCGCCGGTCGCAACGACGACCCCGCTCGCCTGGCCGTAAGTGACGAGCGTGCCGGAAAAGGCGAGCGAACTCCTGTCGCCGACCGTCGCGTGCTCCGGCGCGGGCTCGGTCCTCTTCTCGACCGGCACCGACTCGCCGGTGAGCGCCGCCTCGTCTATCCTCAGGCTCTTGATTGAAACCAGCCTCAAGTCCGCCGGCACCTTGTCCCCGGACTGAAGGTACACCATGTCGCCCGGGACGAGCTTCTCGGCGGGGACGGTCGTTTTCACGATGTCCCGGAGGACGAGGGCGTTTAGCGAGAGCATCTTCTTTATCGCGTCCAGGGCCTTCTCGGCCTTCCCCTCCTGTATGAACCCGATGAGCGCGTTCACGGGGACTACCCATGATGACCCCGGAGTCCACCCAGTGCTCAGGAGCGCTGTAACGACCGAAGCGATGAGGAGCACGTAGATGAGGACGTTGTGGAACTGCGAGAAGAACCTGGCGAGCGGCCCCGCTTTCTGAGGGTGGGGCGGTTTGGGGCCGAACTCCTTGAGCCTCCGGGCCGCCTCCGGCGCGGTAATACCCTTTGGCCCTGAATCGAGCGCCTCCAAGGCCTCCTTTACGCCGAGCGAGTGCCATTTCACTTCAGTCAACCTCTCCTTCATCGAACCCCCCTGCAAAAAATCCGGGCCAGCCGGCCCGGAGGACTATTCATAGCTGCGTTCAATTACCTGCTACTTCCAAGGATGACAACAGAACTACCGGTTTGATAAATCTATCAAAGTCTATCAGATTACAAAATAACATCAAATATGGACCCCCGGAAGCGGAATCGGGTTTTTACAACTTAGGACGCGGGCTTGAATTGATTTGGGCTTGAGTTATTTTTATGTTAAAAAAACCATATGGTAAGGGACTTTTCAAGTCTCGTCAGGGACACGGGCCTGCCGGTGAACGAGGTGATTGCGGAGCTCCTTCTTGCGCTGAGGGAAGGTCGGAACGCGGTCCTCGAGGCCCCTCCTGGCGCGGGAAAGACCACGATGGTCCCGCTGGCTATCCTCGGAGAAGGCCGTGGCAATGGATGGCTCGCAAAAAAGCGCATCCTGATGCTCGAACCGAGGAGGCTCGCGGCAAGGGCCGCGGCATCGAGGATGGCCGAGCTCCTCGGCGAAAGGGCCGGCGAGACCGTCGGCTACAGGACAAGGCTCGACAGCGCCGTCGGCCCGCGGACGAGGATAGAGGTAGTTACGGAAGGGATACTCACGCGCCTCATACAGGACGACCCCTCGCTCGAAGGGACCGGTATCGTCGTCTTCGACGAATTCCATGAAAGGAGCGTGCACGCGGACCTCGGGCTGGCCCTGACGCTCGAATGCCAGTCGGCATTAAGGGAAGACCTCCGGGTACTCGTCATGTCGGCGACACTCGACGGCAAAGAGATAGCCTTACTCCTCGGAGGGGCGCCGGTCATAAAGAGCTTCGGTAGCTCGTATCCGGTGGACTTAAGGTATCTGCCCGGCGCATCGAGGCCCGAGAGGGCCGATACCGAGACCGGCCCGGATTTCGTAAGAAAGGTCGCTTCCGCGGTCCTTTCGGCCTTGAGTGAGGAGGCCGGGAGCGTCCTGGTCTTTCTTCCCGGTACCGGCGAGATAAAGCGGGTGGAAGGCGCGCTCAGGGAAAAGGCCCTTACGCCGGACGTGGACATAGTCCCGCTCTATGGAGGCCTCTCCAGGGAGGCGCAGGACCTGGCTATAAGGCCCTCTCCTTTGGGGAGGAGAAAGGTAGTGCTCGCGACCTCCATAGCGGAGACGAGCCTCACGATAGACGGTATAAGGGTGGTCATAGATTCAGGGCTTAAGCGCGTGCCGCGCTTTTCCCCGGCAACGGGCTTGAGCAGGCTTGAGACGGTCAGGGTAACAAGAGACTCCGCGGCCCAGAGATGCGGCAGGGCCGGGAGGGTCGCCCCGGGCGTTTGCCTGAGATTATGGCCCGAGCACATGAACGCGGCCCTTAAGGAGCGCGCATCGCCCGAGATACTGGAAGCCGACCTCCTGCCCCTGGCCCTTGAGCTTTCGGTCTGGGGGGCCGCAGACCCGGAGAAACTCAAGTGGCTCGACCCGCCGCCCAAAGGGGCGCTCTCCCAGGCAAGGGAGCTTCTCATACGGCTCGGGGCCGTCAACCACGACGGAGCCGCGACCGCCCACGGAAGGGAGATGGCTGGGCTTCCCCTTCACCCGCGCCTTGCGCACATGGTCATAAGGGGGAATTCAATAGGCCTAGGCGCGCTCGCATGCGGTATCGCCGCCTTCCTTACTGAGCGGGACTTCCTCAAGAATGAAAGAGACCCGGACCTGAGGCACAGGCTGGAGCTACTCTCCGGCAACGCCAGCGGCGGGGATGCCGCCCATCCCCCGCATCCCATTGACAGGCACGCCTTTGAAAGGGTGAAGTCAGCCGCCCGGCAGATCGAGAAAGCGCTCGGCATAAAGGGGCGGCCAGGGGACCCGGACAAGGCAGGGCTCCTCCTTGCCTTCGCGTACCCGGACAGGATCGGAAAAAGAAGGGGCAGCGCGCAAGACGGACGCTATCTGCTCGCAAACGGCAGGGGCGCGCTCCTTCAGGCCTCGACCGCAAGCGCGGAGTACATAGTAGCCGCAAGCCTCGAAGGCGGAGAAAGGGAGTCCCGCGTCTTCCTTGCGGCCCCTCTCCTCGGATCATGGCTTGAGGAGTATTTCACTGACCAGATAGAGACAATAGACGTCGTCGATTGGGACCAGCAGGAGAGATGCGTCATCGCCAGGACCGAACGGAGGTTCTCTGCACTGGTCCTATCCGAGAGGCCGATAAAGGACCCGGACAAGGATATGGTGCTTGCGGCACCTCAAGGGGATAAGGCAGAACGGCATAGGGCGCTCCCCTGGGATAGGAACTCGGAGAACCTGCGTGCGCGCATAAACTTTTTAAGCCGCGCAACCGACCTTACAGGTGTTGCCTTCCCAGTCCTTTCGGACGAAAAGCTCCTCGGCTCGCTTGAAGAATGGCTCAGGCCGTTCGCGTCCGGCATGACCAGCGAGCACCCAAAGGGATCGACATGAAAGGCCGCCGTGCTCAGCTTGCTCTCGTGGGATGAGCGCGAATCGCTCGAGCTGCCCGTCCCACATCATGGTGCGAGCGGCTCCAGGATAACCATAGACTATTGGCAGAGCGCCCTGTGCCGCCGTAAGGCTCCAGGAATGTTCGGCCTCGCCTCGACCCCAGCCATTGCGGAGGGAAAAGTAAAGCTCCTCCTCCACCTCCTTTCCCTGCGGGCCGACCGATACGGGTAACCGACGACCTTGCCGGGTTCTGGGCCTCAAGCTACCAGCTCGTCAAAGGGCTCGGGGAAGTCCGAAGCACCACTGGCCGGACGACCCCCATGGTCGCCAGGCTAAGAGGCGCAAAAGGAAGAAAATAAAAAGCCGGAGGATTGCGTGAAAATACGGCAGGTAATCCAGGACCGGGACGATTCGGTCAAATGGGATACCACCAGATGAAGGGCGAGGTGGATGAGATGATACCGATGTCCATAGCCGACATGGACTTCCCCGGACTTCGTTGTCGAGGCGATAATCGGAAGAGCTGGCACGGCATCTTCGGATATACGGTAGTGCCTGAGGCTATTATTCCTCCCTTTCAAAATGGCTCTTGATGAGGTCGGGCTGGGAGGTGAGGAAGGAATGGATACGGCCCACCCCCGGGGTAATCCCGGCCCTGGCGTTTGCGGTAGAGGCCTTTACCGAGCCAGGGGACGGTATCATAATACAGCCGCGTCTACCACCGTTCAGGGCCGTAATCGCCGATAACGGCAGGGCCGTCGTAAACAACCCGCTCAAATGCGAAGCAACGCGTACTCGATGGATATCGAAGGGCTTAAGCGCGCAGTCGATTCAGGACAAAGGTAATCATCATCTCAACACATAACCCTGTCGGCAGGGTCTGGCGTCAGGAAGAGCTTGAGCTGGCGGAAGTCTGCCTCGAAAACGCGTATAATCATATCCGACGAGATTTCGCGGGACCTCGTAATGCCCGGCTGCACGCACACGCCCACGGCGATGCTCTCGGACGAGGTATCGGATAACCGTCACTTGCACCTCGCCGAGCAAGACCTTCAACCTTGCCGAGCTTCACGTTGCAAACGCCATAATACCGGACAAGGGGCTCTATGAAAGGTTCGACCTGGCGCTGACCAGGGCGGGGCTCAAGAGGCCGAACGTGCTCGGCATGGCCGCCCTGGAAGCCGCCTACGCAAACGGCGACGGATGGGTCAGCGAGCTCATTACCTATCTCAACGGGAACTACAACTACGCGGGGACTTTTTTCTGGAAAAACTCCCGGAGGTAAGGGTATCGGCAATGGAGGGGACCTATCTCGGGTGGCTCGATTTCAGGGGGCTCGGCCTTCCGGAGGCCGCGGTGGATGAAAGGCTCCTTTTGAAGGCGCGGGTGGACATGACGCCCGGGCGCATATTCGGCCCGGGCGGGGAAGGCTTTTACAGGATGAACCTGGCCTGCCCGAGAGCGGTGCTTGAAAGGGCGCTCACGCGGATACGCGGGGCATTCAGGGAATAGCTTCGCCTCTTTCTGTTATACTCCTTATAACGACGAAGGCAGGGTGATAGGCATTTGCTTATTGCCGTTATCATGATTGCGCTTGGGGCAGCGCCTGCGCTATCACAGCAGAAAGGCGATGCATACGAGGCAAAAACCGGTCCGGACGGCGTACGGGGGCTGCGTTGGCCGCAGGGAGCTATTACTTCAGGCCAAATCATATCGTCAGGCGGGGCGCCTGTCGAGCTTGAGTTGAGATCCGAGGCGCTCATAGTACCGCACGATTTTATCATAGACGCCCCTGAAGCGGGTATCGAGGATCTCGGAGGGGCTTGCAGGGAAGCCGGTCTTCATAGGTTCACGCCGGGAAAGGCAGGGATATACCGGTTCTACTGCGGGAAGGGCTTCCCTCTTCAAGGAGCCACAGGGAAAGGGGATGGAAGAACGCTTGAGGTAGTGCCTTGACGGTATTCATCTGATAAGAACGAATTTGGCGGCTGTCCCGCTTCGGGACAGCCGCCTGAGGATTGCCCCCTGCTTTCTTTTCTTCTCCGTCTACTTCCAGTCCCTGTCCTCCATCACCTTCCTGTTGACGGGTTTTCCCTAGGTGCTCCTTTTGTGATGGCCGCGCGTCTGCCGGGGCCAGGTCCAGAAGACGTTGTCAGGGAATACGGCTGCGATAGGGCCCTCGAAACAGGGCCCCATGCAGCCGGTCTGCACGAGCGCGAACCTGCCGAAGAGGTCCTGCTGCTCGAATTCCTTTGCAAAGGCCATGAGCACCTCGTGACCGCCCCTCAGCGTGCTTGAGCCCTTAGGGTGCCCTTCAGGCCTCGTTCACGCATACGAGACGAACTTTCCGGTTTTGCCATGTATCCATCCCCTCGCAGGAAATCTAAGGCTTGCTGAAAACTTAGTTTCTGGGCTGCTCAAAAAGCTCAGATGCGAGGCCCTTGGAACAGGTGGGCGAGGAATAGAGGCGTACTTTGTGTACGCCGCAGTGACAAACGACGAACGCTTCGACGCAGATGGACTTTTTCGGCAGCCTGCCGATTTGCAGCCCCACTGGTAGACCAATAGATTATATCGGGAAATCGATTTCGCGGCAGGTTGCCAAAATAAAAAGCCCTGAAACTCTGTACACAGAGTTCAGGACTCTCGTGTCTGGCGGGGCCGACGGGACTCGAACCGCCCTCTGGCGACAGGCCAGCGTTATAAACGACTTAACTACGGCCCCGTTTTTACGCTAAGCCCACCCTCTTTATTATAGCAGGTTGCGACTGTATTTCATGGTAGGCGGAACAGGGTTCGAACCTGTGACCCCAGCCTTGTAAGGGCTGTGCTCTACCGACTGAGCTATCCGCCCTCTGAAACCGGCGCGGCATCCGGGCTTTTATAGCGCCCAATTCAAAAGAACTGCCTGGCCTCTCAAGTTGAATCCCCCGCCTTTCTGTGGGGGATTTGTTTTTATATCAGTTCCGACTCACCCTGTCAAGGAGATTCAGACTCAGTGCCTTACGAGGTCACCTGCCACCGGCGCGGGCGGCTCGACAGGAGCATCAGAGACGACCGCCTTCTCTACGGCCTTGACCTTGAATATCTCCTCCCTGGTCTTCGCGTCCAGCGCCTTAAGGAGCACCTCGTCCATGTGCTCGACGAGCTCGGTCTTGACCTTCTTAAGTATCTGCTGCGGTATCTCCTTGAGGTCCTTCTCGTTCTCCGCCGGGATGAGCACCTTGGGTATGCCCGCCCTGTGCGCCGCCAGGAGCTTCTCCTTCAGGCCGCCGATGGGAAGGACCTTGCCGCGTAGCGTTATCTCGCCGGTCATTGCCACGTCTTTCCTGACGGGTATCTTCGTAAGCGCGGATACGAGCGCCGTTGCCATTGTGATGCCCGCGGACGGCCCGTCCTTGGGGATCGCGCCCTCGGGTACGTGGATGTGCGTATCGAGCTTCTGGTAGAAGTCCCTCTCAAGGCCGAGCTCGGTTGCGCGGCTACGGACGTAGGTCATGGCGGCCTGCGCGGACTCCTGCATGACCTCTCCGAGCTTCCCGGTTATCGTGAGCTTCCCCTTTCCGGGGACGAGCGCCACCTCTATTACGAGGAGCTCGCCGCCGACCTCCGTCCAGGCAAGGCCCGTGGCCATGCCGACCTCGTTCGTCTTGTCCACCGTGCCGTAGCGGTAGGGCGGCACCCCCAGATACTTGGCGAGCGACCTGGCCGTTACCGTCACCTTCGCGCTCAGGCCCTTCTTCAGTATCTCCTTGGCCGCCTTCCTGCATATGGCCGCGACTTGGCGCTCGAGGTTCCTTACACCCGCCTCTTTCGTGTATCTCCTTATGACCATGAGGATGGTGGATTTCCCCATGTCCAGGTTCGCCGCGGTAAGGCCGTGCATCTTGAGCTGCTTCGGAAGCAGGAACCGCTCCACTATATGGAGCTTCTCAAGCTCTGTATACCCGGGTATCCTTATAAGCTCCATCCTGTCGAGGAGCGGATAGGGGATGCCCTGCACCGAGTTGGCGGTAGTTATGAACATTATCTTCGAGAGGTCGTAGTCGCAGTCGAGGTAATGGTCGCTGAACGTATGGTTCTGCTCAGGGTCCAATACCTCAAGGAGCGCGCTCGCCGGGTCCCCCCTGAAGTCGTGGCTCATCTTGTCCACCTCGTCCAGGAGGAATACGGGGTTGTTGGAGCCCGCCTTCTTAAGAGACTGCACGATCTTGCCAGGCATGGAGCCTATGTATGTCCTCCTGTGCCCGCGTATCTCGGCCTCGTCCTTCACTCCGCCCAGCGATAGCCTTACGAAGTTCCTGCCCGTGGCCCTTGCGATGGACTTCGCAAGCGAGGTCTTCCCGACGCCCGGAGGGCCGACGAGGCAGAGTATCGGGCCCTTCATCTCGTCCACGAGGCCCCTTACGGCCAGGTACTCGATTATCCTTTCCTTCACGGCCTTTAGCCCGTAGTGGTCTTCGTCCAGGACCTTCTCGGCCTCGGTTATATCCTTCTTTTCGTCCGTGACGTTCTCCCAGGGGAGCGAGAGGAGCCAGTCTATGTAGTTCCTGGAGACCGTGGCCTCCGCTGACATGGGCGACATGAGGCGGAGCTTCTTCAATTCCTGCTTGGCCTTCCTGGTCGCCTCCTTGGACATCTTCCTGGTCTTGAGCTTTTCCTCGAACTCCTGTATCTCGCCCTTAAGGTCGTCCTTCTCGCCGAGCTCCTTCTGTATGGCCTTCATCTGCTCGGAGAGGTAGTACTCCTTCTGGGTCTTCTCCATCTGGCGCTTCACTCTCTGGCGGATCTTCTGCTCCACCTCGAGTATCTCGATCTCGCTCTCCATGATGGAGTAGAGCCTCTCGAGCCTCTTCGTGGGGCTCGGGAGAGCAAGGAGCGCCTGCTTGTCCTCTATCTTGATGGTCAGGTGCGAGCAGATGGTGTCCGCGAGCCTGCCCGGGTCCTCTATCGAAGATACGCTCATGAGCATCTCGGGCGGGACCCTCTTGTTGAACTTCACGTAGGACTCGAAGGACTTTACGACCGACCTCGTCAGGGCCTCGGTCTCGACGGTCTCGTCCATGACCTCATCGACCTCCTCGACCGCGACCATGAAGCAGTCGTCCTCGGAGACGTACTCCTTTATCTTGGCCCTCTTCTTGCCCTCGACCAGCACCTTGACCGTCCCGTCCGGGAGCCTCAGGAGCTGGAGGATGGTGCCGAGCGTGCCGACCTCGTAGATGTCGTCCTGGCCCGGCTCCTCGGTCTTGGCCTTCTTCTGGGCCGCGAGCAGTATGGACTTGTCCGAGCCCATCGCGAGCTCGAGGGCCTTGATGGACTTCTCCCTTCCCACGAAGAGGGGCACTACCATGTATGGAAATATTATTATGTCCCTTAACGGTATGAGCGGGACTATCATCCTGTCTCTCTTCAAATCCCTTCCTCCCTTTATGAAGGACAGCATCTCTGAAACCCTCCGGGCCGCGCCGGCGTCAGGCCCTGGCGCTTGGCGCCGCTCGCCTGCCCGTTGTCCGAAAAACCTGAATACGCCGGTCCAGGCGGGTTTCAGGCCGTCTCGGCCCTGTTGCCGTACACGATTATGGGCTTGGCCTTGTCGAAGATAACGTCCTCGTTGATTATGCACTCCTTTATGTTGGTCTGCGAGGGGAGCTCGTACATCGTATCGAGCATCACGTTCTCGAGGATCGCGCGGAGGCCCCTTGCCCCTGCCTTCCTCCTCATCGACTCCTTCGCGACCGCCGCAAGCGCGCTATCGGTGAATTTTAGCTTCACGTTCTCGAACTCGAAAAGCTTCTGGTACTGCTTTATGAGGGCGTTCCTGGGCTCGGTGAGTATCCTCACCAGGTCCTTCTCGTTCAATTCGTCGAGGACGGCCGTCACCGGGAGCCTGCCCATGAACTCGGGTATGAGCCCGTACTTGAGGAAATCCCCTGGCTCGGCCTGGTGCATGAGCTTCGTGTAGCTCGTGTCCACGTCCTTCTGCTTCGATTCGTCCGTGCTGAAGCCCACGGCCCTTTTCCCCACCCTCTGGGCCACAATGGAATCCAGGCCCGAGAAGGCCCCGCCGCAGATGAAGAGTATGTTGGTGGTGTCCACCTGCAGGAACTCCTGCTGCGGGTGCTTGCGGCCGCCCTTGGGCGGCACGTTGGCGACCGTTCCCTCGATTATCTTCAGGAGCGCCTGCTGCACGCCCTCTCCGGAGACGTCCCTTGTTATCGAGGGGCTGTCGCTCTTCCTCGATATCTTGTCTATCTCGTCTATGTAGACTATGCCCTTCTGGCACCTCTCGATGTCGTACTCCGAGTTCTGCAGAAGGGAGAGTATTATGTTCTCCACGTCCTCGCCGACGTACCCGGCCTCGGTCAGGGTGGTGGCGTCGGCTATGGTGAAGGGCACGGTCAGTATCTTCGCGAGGGTCTGCGCAAGGAGGGTCTTCCCGGAGCCGGTCGGGCCGACGAGGAGTATGTTGGACTTCTGGAGCTCGACGTTCCCGAGGGACACCTTGGACTCGATCCGCTTGTAGTGGTTGTGGACCGCGACCGAAAGGACCCTCTTAGCGTGCTCCTGCCCTATGACGTACTCGTCGAGGATGTTCTTTATCTCCGCGGGCTTGGGGATGGCATGCTCCCTCTTCTTGAACTCCTCTTTCTCGTACTCCTCGGCTATGATGTCATTGCAGAGCTCGATGCACTCGTCGCAGATGTACACCATCGGCCCGGCTACGAGCTTCCTTACCTCATCCTGCCCCTTGCTGCAAAACGAGCAGGTCAGGTAGCTGCCGCTTTTCTTGTTGATCGACATCTTCTCCTCCGACCATTCCTTTGGCCGAAACCCGCGTTTTTAATCCCTATTTCGGCTTGGCTTCAGTTGCGATCCTCTTCTCTATGACCTTGTCAATTATACCATACTCGACCGCCTGCTGCCCAGTCATAAAAAAGTCGCGCTCGGTGTCCCTGTGTATCCTGTCGAGCGGCTGTCCGGTATGCCGGGCCAGTATGGTGGTCAGCTCTTCCCTTACACGCAGTATCTCCTTGGCCTGTATGTCTATGTCGGTCGCCTGCCCCTGCGCGCCCCCGAGCGGCTGGTGTATGAGTATCCTCGAATGCGGGAGCGCATAGCGCTTGCCCGGCGCGCCGCCGGCCAGAAGGAGCGCCCCCATCGACGCCGCCTGCCCGATGCAGATCGTCGAGACGTCGGGCTTCACATACTGCATGGTGTCGTAGATCGCGAGTCCGGCGGTCACGAGCCCGCCGGGGGAGTTCACGTAGATATGGATGTCCTTCTCGGGGTCTTCGGATTCGAGGAAAAGGAGCTGGGCGACTATCAGGTTCGCGATATTGTCGTCCACGCCGCTCCCCAGGAAGATTATCCTGTCCTTGAGGAGCCTTGAATATATGTCGTACGACCGCTCTCCCCTGCCAGTCTGCTCGACTACTATAGGGACAAGATTCATATCCCCTCCCGTTTATTGGCAACATCCGAAAAGATCTTTTCCCCGGACTTGCGTCATGCCGTGATTGGGAAAAATTCTCTATTTTTAGACGTTGCCTGTTTTATTGCCGGAATCCCTAAGGCGCCGGCTTGCTCGCCTCTATGATGATATCGAATACCTTCTCGTGCCTGAGCCCGTCCCTTATGACCCCGAGGGCGCCTTCCCTCTCTATCCTGGCCATGAGCGACTCGTAGGAAACGCCCCTCTGGGCCGCTATGTTCCTTACGGCGTCCTCCACCTCGAGGGCGCTCGCGTCCACCTGCTCCTTCGCGGATATGTGGTCGAGGACGATGTCTTCCTTGACCGACCTGACGGCCGCGGGCGTGTACTTCTCCTTGAGCTTCTCTATGTCCAGGCCCTTGTCGTCGGGCGCGATTATGCCGGCGTTCATGTTCTCGACCACCTTGCCGAGTATGATGCCCAGGTACCTGTTGACGAGCGCCTGTGGCACCTCGAACTGGTGCTTCTCTATGAGCTTCGTGAGTATTTCGGTCTTCAGGCGCTCCTTGGCGTCGGCTTTCTTGTGCTTCTCTATTTCCTCCCTGACCTTTGCGCGAAGCGCCTCGACGTTCTCAAGGCCCAGCTCCTTGGCGAACTCGTCGTTCACCTCGGGTGTCCCCTTCTCCTTCACGGACTTTACGACCACCTTGAAAAGCCCGGTCTTGCCGGCAAGGCCTGTTTCGCTGTAGTTCTCGGGGAACTTGATGTCAAATTCCCTTTTCTCTCCCTTTTTTGCGCCCTTGAGCGCCTCGTCAAATCCGGGCAGGAGCGTCTTCTCACCTATTATACACCCGTAATCCGAGCTTTTTCCGTTCTTTATCGGCTCCCCGCCAAGGAACGCCTCGAAGTCCACGACGACCATGTCGCCTGCGTCCGCGCTCCTCTCGGCCTCGACCCATTCGCCGGCGGCCTTGCAGAGGTTATTCAAGCCCCTTTCGATATCTTCCTCGGTGACCGTGACCTCCTCCTTTTTAAGCTCCATGCCCTTGTAGCCGTCGATCTCGACGCTCGGCTGGACCTCTACCGTCACGGAGTATGAGAAGTCGCTGTCCTCGCTTATCTGCTCGGTCTTGAGCTCAAAGCTCGGGGCCTCGACGGGCATGAGCTTTTTCTCCCCCAGCGCATGGGGGTAGGTCGACTCTATAAGCTTCCTCGTCACGACCTCCTGGACATGGCTGGCGAACCTGGCCTTCAAAATATTGATCGGGACCGAGCCCTTCCTGAACCCGGCGACGTTAGCCGTGGACTTTATAGAGCGGTACGCCGCGTCTATCTCCTTCCTTACAGTCTCGGCGGGCACCGAGATATCGAGCTTCTTCTTTACCGGGGTCAAATCCTCGACTTCGACTCTGATGTTCTGCATCTTACCCTTCCCTCTATTCTATATGAGATTTCTATCAGGCTGCAGCCTGAACATGCTTTGAGTCTTTCAACAACCTGCGAGACACTGAGAAACTGGTGCGAGAGGGGGGAGTTGAACCCCCACGGTTGCCCACCAGATCCTAAGTCTGGCGCGTCTGCCGATTCCGCCACTCTCGCAAGGGACTTTTCCTTCCGGGCCCGCAGATCACGCCCATTCCCATGTTAAGGAGCAATGCCGCCAGCTGAGAAGCTTTCAAAAAACAAGGCAGGTTTGCTTAGGCCGGAGCCCTTTAAAGGGGCTTTGCAGCGCAAAAAGGCGTCTGTTATAGCAAACTTAGGGTATTATAAGGTATCAAATCCCCCCTTGCAAGCCCTTTTAAGGCCAGAAGGCCCCGGTTTCAGGCCGTTTAACCCCGGTCCCAGCCTATTTGAGCTTGAACCTCTTTACCCGCTCGGTCATCTCGCGGTCGAGCCTGGCAAGCTCCTCGACCGCCCTGTCCGCGGCTACCGCCCTCTCTATGTTCTCGAACGAGACCTTACGGACGGCGTCCAGGGCCTCTAAGACCTTGGTGGTATTCCTGCTCTGCTCCCTGATGACGTCGTTTATGTAGGCGACCATCCTGTTTACGTCGCCTATGGTGGATGTTATCTGGCGAGTTGACTCGGCCTGAGACTTGGTGGTGGACTTGACCCTGTAGGTTATGTCGGACATGCGCTCGGTCGCCTTGTTTATGAGCTCGCTCCCCCTGGCGTGCTCGTGTGTGGCGTTCACGATCCTCCTCGTCATTTCCGCGAGCTTCTCGGTCGTCTCGGCGACCATCCTGCTCTCCCTGGCCTGGAGCTCGGACGCCGCGGCTATCTGCCTTACGCTCGTCGTCGACCGCTGGGCGCTCCCGAGAATCTTCTCGAGCCCCTCCCCGGCCTTCATCGAGAGCCTTACGCCCTCCTCGACGCTCAGGTAGCCGCGCTCCATTGACTTTACCGCCCTGTCGGACTCGAGCTCCACGGCGTGGATTATCTCGGAGACCTCCTTTGCGGAGGTAGAGGCCCTTTCGGCCAGGTCCTTTATCTCGTTCGCCACGACCGAGAAGCTTTTCCCGTGGTCGCCGGTCTGGGCCGCGATTATGGCGGCGTTAAGGGCCAGGAGGTTCGTCTCCTCGGCCACCTCCTGTATCACATCGAGTATTTTCCCGATTTCTTTAATCCTTTCAGAGAGGCTGTTTGCGATGTGGGTCGACCCCTGTTATCTCCTTGGCCTTGGCATGCCGTCTATGGTCGACTCGACCGGTCTCCATGCCGGGCCTTGGCGTCCTTTATGACTCTCTTCCGCGAACATCGAGGCCTCCGCGGCGTTAGCCTCGACCTCCCTTATGCTCGCGCTTATGTGGGAGATCGACGACGAGACCTGCGTTACGGCGGAAGAGAGGCTCTCAATGCTCTCGGATACGTCCTTTATCGAGAAGGACATGTCCCTCGTCGAGGCCGAGGTCTCGTCCACGCTCATTGATAGCGCCTCCATGCTGTCCACGACCTCGTTTATGCTCGCCCCGAGCTCGAGCACCGAAATGGAGCCCTTTTCGAGCGACTTCGCAAGGACCTCGGTGTAGTTGGCTATGCCGGATATGGAGGCGTTGATACCGCCCATGTTGGCGCCTATGGAATCGAGGGCCGCGCCCTGGGCGTTCGAGCCCTCGAGGACGGAACTGCTCATCTCGGCGACCCTCTTCGAGATTCCCGTGGCCTCGTCCGAGGTCCTCCTCATGTCCTCTATCATCCTGTGGAGGTTCCTTACGACGTCGTTCATCTGGACCCCGAGGTCGCCTATCTCGTCGTTCGAGTCAACCTCGGCCTTGCCAGTGAGGTCGCCGGAGGCGAGGTGCCTTGTCGTCTCGACCAGCGACAGTATGGGCGATGTGACGACCTTTCTGATGAAGGCCAGGCCTACGAGGCCCATTGCCAGTACCACCACGAAACCGAAGCCTATGGAGCGCCATATGTCGTTCATGGCCGCCGCAAGCTCGTTCTCTATGGGGATTATGACCTCGAGCCCGCCGGTAACGTCCCCTATCCTGTAGTCCTTCTTCGGGCTTGCCGCATGATTGTTGTGGCAGTCGACGCAGGTCTGGGAAGTGGCCACGTCCGGCAGCATGTATCTTATGGACCTCTTCCCCTTGTAGTCCTCGAACCTGTAGAACTCGGCTGAGGCGCCCTTGTCGAACCTGCCGAGGGCCTCCCTCTGGAAGTCATCCTTCGGGAGGTTGGCCCGGTTTACCGGGCGGAGGCTAACGAGCTCCATGTGGAAATAGCCCTCTGAGCCGAGGCCCTGGGAGGCCTCCTTGAGGAATGTCAAATGGAGAGGTATGGCCCGTTCCTCATCGAGATAGGAGCTCGACACGGTAAGGCCGGAATCAAGGGCCTTCCTTACGACCGTCGAGGTATAGTACTGGCGCCCGGCGGCGAGCTCCCTCGTAAGATAGCTCGCGGTCATGTGGGCCATCCTCTGGGTCTGGGCGATCCTCTCGTTGTATATGTATACGCTATAGATGCCGAAGATAACGGCCCAGACAAGGGCGGCGAAGATGAGGAGCTTGACCCTGATACCTATTCTCATTAAACCCCTCTGAAAGGCTGGCGTTCGCGCGGGCAAGCGCCGGAGCGCAATGGTACGGAACTGGCGTAACCACCCCGTATTATAACCTAAAATGCCATTTTACAAAGGAATTTCTGCAAGGCGGGATGGAAAGGGTACGGAGCGACAAGGCTGGAATGCTATTGAGAGGACCTTTTTTGTAAAAAAGGTCCTCTCAAACTCTCTCCCAAAAACTTTCAGTTCTTCCGGTGAGGGTCCCCTAAATGGGGGCCCTCACCGGAACTAAAAGTCTTTGAAGGGGTGGGGAACTTTCTATGAAAGTTCCCCCCGATTAGCTTTCAACTTTATTATTAATGCAACCTCTAAAAATTAGAGATTTTTCCCGCTTTTCCTGGAAGGCCGAATAAAAAGCGGAGCATATATGACAATATGTGAGCATTTTTATTCCGTAACTACCCAGAGTCCGGGGAAAAGATCAATTTTTAGAGGTTGCAGGCCCCCTGGCTAATCCAGGGCAAGGTTTCCCGCTTTATCGCTGAACCAGATGACTTTCACGTCGCCCGGGGCTACTTCGACAGTCTTTTCAATGGCATAGGCGGATTTGTCTTTTGTGCCGGCGTTATACATGAGCGCCTTTATCCTCCGCTCGCCGGGCTTGAGGCTTAATTCGCTATAGACATATGAAGCCATGTCTTTCTTGAGGCCCGTGGGCGCGTAGGATCTATCAAGCGCCTTTTCGCCGTCTATGTATACCTCGACCATTACGGGGTGCCTCTCGCGCGAGCACTTGGCGAGCCTCGCGATGTCCATCTGTACCCTTCTCGCGTCCTTAAGCTCTCCCCTGTACCTCTCGCCCTCCTGCCTAATGAGGCCGCCTTCGTCGCAGTCCTCTACCCTTTGCCCGGACTGCTTGAAGGCGACCTTGAGGAGCGAATCATCCGGGTTGTAATGGGCGTACGGCGGGTCGGATATGAAATAGACCGGGGCGAGTAGTATGAGGAGGGCGAAGGTCGCCCTTAAGACCCCCCATATCGGCACAGGCTCCTTTTTTTTCGGGGCAATGCCTTCCCTGGCATCCTTTTCCCTGCCCTTCCTCCATTCCCTCCACAGCACGAACGCGACCGGGATGAGGAACGCGAACAGGGTCGCTAAAATTATCGCCATTTTCATTTATTCCCTCCTGTCAGCGAGCGAGGAGCGGAACTCGTCCAGAAGCTTAAAGAACTCGCCCTCCTCGGCTGATGACAGATACACGGTCCGTATCCTGGACCTGTCGATTGATTTCCTCACGAGCGGCGGCCTGTACCCGTGGAGCCTTCCGGTGAACCACTCGTCCCCTTTCCTGTACTGGCAGTCGCCCTGGCGGCAGCTCGAGACGAAAACTCCGTCGAGGCCTATGGACTTCTCGAACGGTATGGAGAGCATCGAGGGCTGGAGCATGCCTATGCACGGGAGCGATACCACCCCGGCCCATTCGCGTCCCTTGAGCCTTCCGTCCGGGCCAGTGAAGCCGTCGAGCCTTGCGCCCTTGGCGCACGCGAATACGAGCACCCCGGGGCCTTCCCCTTCTTCCTTAAGCTCCTTTGAAAGGGCCCTTATCCGGGCCTTTACGTCCGCCTCGGTCATGTCCGGGAGGTCAAGGGCGTTGTAGTCGCAGGAACCCATGCATATGCCGCAGCTTGCGCACCGCTTCGGCACAATGACCGCCTCAAGAGGGTAAGGCATGCCGTCGGTCCTTTTTCTCATGTATATGGCCTGGTAAGGGCAGTCCTCCATGCAGAGCTCGCACCCCGTGCAGTTTTCGAGCGTAAGCCGGACCGCCGGGCCGCGCCTTGAGCGCGTAAGCCACGGCACCGACGCGGCGATTAGGGTCGCGGCGACCAAAAGCCCCAGAGCTGGTGGGCGCTCATGTATCCGAGGAGCGGGTATATGAACATGTAGAACCAGTCGAACGGGACCGCCTCGACGAGCCTGCCGAGCTCGGCCTGCGGCGCGCTCGTGGCGGGCCTTATGAACGAGACCGCGAAGAGGGCGGCCATGACCGCGTAGGCCAGGACCCTCGGCGGGTTTATGACGGCCCTCGTCACCCTGACTATGTGGACGAGGAGCAGTATGAAGAGGAAGAATATGGACGAGAAGTGGATGAAGAGTATTATGTAGAAGAACTGGTCGGTCAGGTGCTCGGCCCTCGCGAAATTGAGGCTCAGGGGTATGCCGAATATGGGTATGTTCTCGAGCATGTGCGCCGAGAGCGTGGCTATGAGCTGCGCCCTCTGGTCCCATACCATCCAGTAGCCGAAAATGCCCGCCGCTACTATGACCCAGGCTATGCCAATCCCGCTGACCACGCCACCCACCTCCAGTGGGCGTACCTGTCGAGCATGTAGCACCTTACGGCGTGGAGCAGCATGACGAGCACGAGAGCATCGGATGCGTACCTGTGGAGGCTCCTCATGACCCCGCCGAGGTACCACTGGTTGACGGTCAGGTCCTGGACGGAAAGCCACGCGCCCTTTACGCTTATGCTGTAGAAGAGGAAGAGGTATACGCCGGAGACGAGTATGACCCAGAGGAAGAATATGCCGAGCGCGCCGAGGTAGTAGAAGGGGTTATAGGCAGGGGTGGTCAGGCGGCTCACCCGGGCTTCCATCCGGAGCCACAACCTCTGGAGAGCGCCGCCCGAGAACTCCCGTTTCGCTCCAGGCGCGCCGCTCTCCGACGCTTCCGCGCCTTTCGCTATTTCCTTTTCATCCATCTGCCTATCCTTCTCCCCCATACCGCGTATACTATGGCCCCTATTATGACCGCCTGGAGCGCAATGCTGACGAATACAGGGTAGTCGAGCACGTATTTGCCGGACTGCGGGTCGTACCTGTAGCAGAAGAACTTTATCCTGTCCACCAACGTGAGCGAGTCCGAGACCGCGGCCTTGCCGGCAATGAGCTCGTCAAGGCGCATGGCCAGGTTCTGCGGCTGGGAACGGAGGCTGAAGACCTGCCTGTAAACCGTGCCGTCCGGCTTTATCATAGTCGCCATGTCCATGTGGTCGAAGCTACCGTCGTCCTGCCTGAAATTGAAAAACCCGGCGTCGGCAAGGAGCTTCTCTATGGTCTCCGCATCGCCGCTGGCGAACCTGAAGCCCTCGAAGCTGTCGGTGTAGCTCGCTCCGTACCTCTTAAGGCGCTCCGGGGTGTCGTTCGCCGCGTCAAAGCCTATGGTAAGGACCTCGAACCTGTCCCCGAACTTCTCCCTTGCGCCGTCTACCGCCCTCTTGAGCTCCATCGTAATCGTGGGGCAGACCTCCGGGCAGCTCGTGTAGATGTAGCTCAACACCAGCGGCTTCCCCTTCCCGAAATACTCGCTCAGCATGAAGCGGTCCCCGTCCTGGTCAAAGAGGGCGTAGTCGCCGAGCTTGCGGCCCTCGGCCTTCAGCGAATTGTCCACCGCTGCCTTCAGGACCACGGGGTCGAGCTGCTGTAGTGCGAAAGAAGGCGCGGGAAAGACGTGCAGGAATAGGAACAGCAAGGCCAGGTATACGGGCATTTTATAAGAACCCTCCGGGGCGTAATCTCATGACAATGGTAACAGCCGGCGGCCACACCTTTATATGACCTTTATCAGTAGCGTAATCCATTGAAAATTATATCATTTCACGGCAGGGAAATACAGCGGACAGGGCCCATAAAAAAAGCGGGGCCGCCAGAAACGGCCCGCTTGCCTAGTGCGTTAAGTAGAGCGCAGTCCCCTGCGCTCCCATCCGGTCAGCCCTCTATCCTTTCCCCAGATAATGGAGCCGAAAGAGAGCGCTAATGTAGAGCGCCCTCCAGTGACCGCGAGCAAGCCCCGACGCCCATCATGGAGAGGAAGAGGTCTATCGACGGGTCGAAGGAGAATGAGAAGGGCGCGCCCGAGAAGGTAATGTCGTAGTGCCTCCTGGGTACGCCGAACGAGCCAGCCGACATCATGCCTATGGAGAGGAGCGCGACCCCCACGCCGTAGATGTACGGCTGGATGCTCGCGAAGCCCTTCCAGATGAGCTCCCTCCTGAAAACGTAAGGCACGAGGAGGTAAGTGAAGCCCATGAAGGCCACGGTCGTGCCCGCGACGACCGTGCCGTGGAAGTGGCCGGTTATGGCTATCGTGTTGTGGCGGATGATGTTGAACTGCTCGGTCCCGAAGATTACGCCGGTTATGCCGCCGAGGAAACCGAAGAGGAGTATCGAGATGGCTATGGACGAGAAGGCCGGGTTGCCCCAGGGCGCCTTCTTCAGCCACTCGAAAAGCCCCCTCGTGTGCCCCTGGTGCCTCAAGGCCACTTCCATCGAGGCCGGGACCGCGAAGGCGTGTATCATGCTGGCGAGGACCGCGAGGTGCATCATGCAAAGCTCGTGTTCACGATCTTGTGCCAGTTCGAGAGCGCCGGTCCACGAGCAGGTGGTGCTCGGAGGCGACGTCATTGATGAAGAGGATGTAGAGGACGAACGCCGTCCCGAGAGCTTCTCGTTAAGGGGCTTCCCGCCGATGACGAAGTACGAGTCGAGGGCATGCCACCACACTGCGACCATCGCGCTCACGTTTATCAGGCCTTGCGAGGTGGCCGAGGCCCCAGAATACGAGCCTGTACGCCGCCGGGTCGATGTAGCTCATGAGAGGTCCATCGACCAGAGGAGCGTGGGTATGCGCGATGGCCGCGCCGTGGGCGAGCGTGAGGATGCCTATGATGCCCGCGGCCAGCATGCCGAATGAGCCGAGCGGCAGCGTCCTTGTACCCGCCGTCCCTTTTCGATAGCGCCACGTTGATGAAGAAGATGATGAAGCCGAGAGCGCGCCCACAGCGAAGAGATGACCCTGAGGTAATAGAGCGGGTCGCCCCTTCAATGGCACGTATGAGGTGAACATCACGTCGGCCCCGCCCATGAGGACGATTATGTTTATGACCGCCCCGCCTATGAGCATGAGCGCGAATGCCACCCAGCCGAGCCACGGCACGTAAGAGCGCGTGCCGAGGAGCGCCGCGGAGGTGAAGTGCACGAGCGCGACCTCGAAGAAGATTATCCACGCCAGCAGCGCGTCTATGCCGTGAAGGGTAAGGAACCTGTAATAGTAATCGAGCGGCAGGAGATGCACGCTCGGCCACCTGGTGAGGACGACGAGGAGCTCCCAGAAGGCCGCCTACCGCGAAGGTCGCGAGGCGGCGATCACGTTCCACCTTACCAGGTGCTCGGTCTGCGAATCTATCTTGAGCCCTGAGAGCGGGTCCGTCCTGAAAATAGCCATATTATGTCAAGCACCTCCCGTTCTGATTTTAATCAGGTTGCTGAAAAAGCCCAATCTGCCGCGTCGTCTTTAAAATCCGTCACTGCGACGTATTATAAAAGTACGCCTCATCCCCTCATTTTCGACTCCTTGCATCTTGAGCTTTTGAGCAGCCTGAACGTGCTTTGAGTTTTCAACAACCTGTCAGAACCCTGCGTCCGGGCAGCCCCGGATGCTACTGAACCCCCCAGACGTCCGTGAGCCATTTGAGGTGCACGAACCATATCACGATGAAAACGGCGAGGAATATGAGGGCGAGGACGAAGACACCCGGCGCCTCGACAATGTCCCTGTGGTCCTGCTTAGGCATTTCAGACCTCCTTTGGTTGAGCCTTGATAACTCCGAGCCTTCCCTTGTCTATTCCGAGACTGAGCTGAAAAACTTTTTTCAGAGGTAGGGTGCGCTATGCGCACCATGCTCCGGCGGGCACAGCCCGCCCTACAATTGCTTTCAGGGTGCGCATAGCGCACCCTACAATATAATCTCCCCTGCCCCTCTTTATAAAAGAGGGGGCTATGGTTCAGGCCTCCGGCTCCCTCACGTACATCTTGCCCACCATCAGGTGGTGGCCCAGGCCGCAGTACTCGTTGCAGACTATGTGGAACTCGCCTGAAGTCGTCGGCGTTAGCGTAAGCACATAGTCATAGTCCGGGAGCACCATGAAGTTCATGTTTATGGGCAGTATGGAGAACCCGTGCTGGATGTCCGCTGACGAGAGGTGGAGCTTGTAGGTCCTACCCTTCTCAAGCTCGACTATGGGGTACCACTGCCACATCGACGCCCTTATGTATACCGGCTCGTCGGGGTTGGGGCGGAAGACCGGGAAGCCGGCCTCCTCGCCCACCTGGTATTTCTCAACCATGCCGTCGACGAGCCTGTCGAAGTCCTCGGCTGAGACCCTGTACGTCTCGGAAGGCGGGTTCTGCGCGCCCACGAGGTGGTATACCGGCATAAAGACGAACGAGACGAGCATCCAGATAAGGGCCAGCGCCACCCATATCCTCTCGTCCTTGCTCAAGGGGTTCCACCATACTCTTTCGGGTTCGTGTATCGCCATTTCCTACCTCCTTAAGGGGCCACGGGGAGCTGCGGCACCATTACTATCTCTATGAGCCCCCATACCGTGTAGACCACAGTCGGCAGAACGACGCCGAGTATCAGAAGAAGCCAGATGTTGTCGTAAAAGACCTGCCAGGCCGGAACCGGCCCATCCGCTTTTTCAGCCATTTACTCCTCCTTTTTTTGCGTCTGCCGCCGGCACGAAGGTGCACCTGTGCCGTTTTCAGGTAAGTTCCGGGACACTATATAAGGATGCCGCCGGGAGAGAAAATGACATTTGTCATATTTCCTGAACTTATAATAATTTCGAGAAAAGATGGAATTCCAACTGCCGTAAGCGTTTTTTAACGCTTTTCCCGGCCCGGTGGCCGGTTCATACGGCTTTTGAAACATGGAAGAAAAAGCCTGATGAGTCGACGGGCATACCCGTCCGCGGACAACTTCAGCTTACCTCGCAGAATTTATATCAATTCCGGGTATTTGTCAATAATTGAACCTGACAGCCTCCCCTCCCCTTTGTTAATCAGGCGGGAGGGGATAAAGGGGGAGGGTGATGCTTAAATCACTAATGACGCGCGGAGCTATTTCGCGGCACTGCCGTCATTGCGAGGGACTTTAGTCCCGAAGCAATCTCATGCACTTTACGGAAATATGTGAGATTGCCGCGGCGCTGAAGCGCCTCGCAATGACTGCAATCGGTTAATCTCCCCTGCCCCCTTGTATAATGCTTGAGTAACGCCTTACGTTAATAGATATTGATATCCATACGCAACAGGATGTGACAGCCCGTCTTCCCTGGTCGCAGGAGGCCGTTAAAGAGCGTGTGGCGTCGCATCCATTCCTTAATGAGCCTGAACAGTTGTCAGGGCCAAAGCCCGCATCAGCAAGGCCGGGACAGAAAAGGAGGAACTGTGGTGAAGCGTGAATGTTTTATCGGTATAGACGTCTCCTGCGCGTATCTGGATATGGCTGTGCCGCCCACCGGAGAGCGCTGGAGAAGCCCAAACGACGAACCCGGAATAGCATCGCTCGTAAATCGGCTGTTGGACCCAGCCCGCTCTTGTAGTTCGAAGCTACGGGCGGGTTCGAAGCACCGGTTGCCGGCGCAATGGCAGCTGCTTGCCTGCCTCTGGCAGTTGTCAATCCTCGCCAGGTCAGGGACTTCGCCAAAGCCACAGGAGGCTTGCAAAACGGACGCCCTGGATGCCGTCATCCTCGCAAGATTCGCAGAAGCCGTGCGTCCCGATGTTCGACCTCTGCCGGACGCTGATGCACAGGAACTGGCTGCCTTGCTTCAGAGAAGGCGACAGATCATCGAGATGCTCGTCGCCGAAAAGAACCGCCTCTGTTCTTCTCATAGCAGCGCATCAGCAAATCCATCAAACGAAATATCGACTGGCTTGAAAACAATTGGCCGAGGTCGATGGAAACCTCGCCGATACTATCCGCAAAAGCCCCTCTGGCGCGAAAAAGGACAACCTTCTTAAAGCGCCCGGGCGTGGACCAGTGCTCGCAGTCACCTTGCTGGCCGACCTGCCGGAGCTTGGAAGCCTGACGCGCAAACAGATTGCCGCCTTGATTGGTGTGGCACCGCTCAACCGGGACAGCGGGACCTGCGCGGTAAACGCACTATCTGGGGCGGACGTGCCAACGTAAGGCAGACGTTGTACATGAGCGCCCTCGCCGCCACGCGTCATAACCCGGTCATACGAGACTTCTACGAACGCCTCCGGGTGGCAGGCAAACCAGGCAAGGTCGCCCTTATAGCCTGTATGCGAAAACTCCTTACAATTCTCAATGCAATGTTGAAACATCAAATGCCCTGGAAAGAAAATTTTATCCAAACTGCTTGACACCGAACACAGTTGCTCTTTAGGAAAGAGGGGGAACCCATTTAATTCCTGCTTGCCTTCAATCTCCCCCTTTCCTAAAGGGGGATGAAGGGGATTATAAATGAATGCGTTATGATACTGCCGTCATTGCGAGGGACTTTAGTCCCGAAGCAATCTCATGCACTTTACGGAAATATGTGAGATTGCCACGGCGCTGAAGCGCCTCGCAATGACTGCAATCGGTTAATCTCCCCTTTCCCCTTGTATAATGCTTGAGTAACGCCTTACGTTAATAGATATTGATATCCATACGCAACAGGATGTGACAGCCCGTCTTCCCTTGGTCGCAGGAGGCCGTTAAAGAGCGTGTGGCGTCGCATCCATTCCTTAATGAGCCCGAACAGTTGTCAGGGCTTAAAGCCCGCATCAGCAAGGCCGGGACAGAAAAGGAGGAACTGTGGTGAAGCGTGAATGTTTTATCGGCATAGACGTCTCAAGGCGTATCTGGATATGGCTGTGCTGCCCACCGGAGAGCGCTGAGAAGCCCAAACGACGAACCCGGAATAGCATCGCTCGTAAATCGGCTGTTGGGACCCAGCCCGCTCTTGTAGTGCTCGAAGCTACGGGCGGGTTCGAAGCACCGGTTGCCGGCGCAATGGCAGCTGCTTGCCTGCCTCTGGCAGTTGTCAATCCTCGCCAGGTCAGGGACTTCGCCAAAGCCACAGGAGGCTTGCAAAACGGACGCCCTGGATGCCGTCATCCTCGCAAGATTCGCAGAAGCCGTGCGTCCCGATGTTCGACCTCTGCCGGACGCTGATGCACAGGAACTGGCTGCCTTGCTCCAGAGAAGGCGACAGATCATCGAGATGCTCGTCGCCGAAAAGAACCGCCTCTGTTCTTCTCATAGCAGCATCAGCAAATCCATCAAACGAAATATCGACTGGCTTGAAAACAATTGGCCGAGGTCGATGGAAACCTCGCCGATACTATCCGTAAAAGCCCCTCTGGCGCGAAAAGGACAACCTTCTTAAAAGCGCCCGGGCGTAGGACCAGTGCTCGCAGTCACCTTGCTGGCCGACCTGCCGGAGCTTGGAAGCCTGACGCGCAAACAGATTGCCGCCTTGGTTGGTGTGGCACCGCTCAACCGGGACAGCGGGACTCTGCGCGGTAAACGCACTATCTGGGGCGGACGTGCCAACGTAAGGCAGACGTTGTACATGAGCGCCCTCGCCGCCACGCGTCATAACCCGGTCATACGAGACTTCTACGAACGCCTCCGGGTGGCAGGCAAACCAGGCAAGGTCGCCCTTATAGCCTGTATGCGAAAACTCCTTACAATTCTCAATGCAATGTTGAAACATCAAATGCCCTGGAAAGAAAATTTTATCCAAACTGCTTGACACCGAACACAGTTGCTCTTTAAAAAAGAGGGGGACCCCCATAATCTCCACCTTAGAAAAGGCCGGGACCAGGAATTTCCCCCTTTGGAAAAGGGGGATGAAGGGGGATTATATTAATGATGCGCGGAGCGCACCCTGAATTCCTGCCTTGCCGTCCGTATGCTACTGGCAGGAATCCGTGTCCCACTCCTGAATCCCGGAATCGTATTCATATACGGCGTCACCGTCCGTGTCTGCTTCAATGCGGTATTGCGTCTCCGACAGCACCGTAAGCCGCGCTTTCGTAGGCCCGCTTCCCGCATCCGCCCCGGTAAAGACGAGGACGCCGTTCGACGGCCAGTCGCTTCCGTTATTGAATCTGAGGGCGACCTGGGTGGAAAAGGTAATATAACCGTAGTCGGGATGATAGAAACGCCCTCCGGTGATGGATTCTTCTATATAAGTATCGTAATCCCTGAAAGTCATGTTAAGGTCTTCCAGCCAGTAAACTGCCGTGCTGCCGGTTTCCTTGATGAGCAGGGTCATCTCGACCGGGGCCGGGACAACCGAGAAATCATAGGAAATGTCGCCTGAAACCGTCTGCGAATCGCCGCATGGGGTGGTGAGGACGACATTACGGAGAGTGAAGCCCAGGTTTATGATCTCGAAGAGATAGTTCAGCTGCCCGGAGAAGCTTGCATTACCCGAATATGTGTATCCGTCATAGCAATAATTGACGAAGGATATGGTCCCGTAATAGCTCCCGTCGAGGGTGTTGATATTCTCGTAAAAAACCGCGTATCCGGGGTCCTCCGGGCAATTGCCGGGAGTGGAAGTAGTATAGGAGTAAATGGCCCTGGAGTCCCCGGCCGCAGGAGACGCCTCATGATCCCGCGCCATCTCCTCCAGCATCCTGGACACCATCAGATACAGCTGCTGCCCGGACTGTTTATTGGCCCCATCCGCGCTCAGTGACGCTACCCCGCCAAGCGTGCTTGGGCCGCTCCCCTGCATGGCCCCCGAGGAAAGCTCGCCGGAATTGGATTCCGTGATGCTCGCCTCGGTGGTAAGCCCGGCGTATGTAATGGAAGGCCCCTCGGCGGTGTCGCCGCCGCCCCCGCACGAGGCCAGGATAAAGATACAGAATATAAGGAAGCTTACCGATGCGCTTGTCCCTCTGGCGAATCCCCTCATGTCTTCCTCCCCGGTGAAAAGAATCTGGCTGCGCTGGCTAAACCCGCTTACAGATATATCAGTTCAGGCTGGTTGTCAACAGGATATATTGAGGCCGGATATTCAGGGAAGGGCCTGATCAATCTGATGGTGCGCACAGCGCACCCTACGCGACTCTTTTAAGAAAAAGGGGCAACTATTTTCCCCCTTTTCTAAAGGGGGACGTAGGGGGATTAGATTAATGATGCGCGGAGCGCACACTACTACTGCTTACGCCCCCTCACCCCTGCCCTCTCCCGCAAGGGGAGAGGGTAAACCTCCCCTCTCCATTGTTTAATCAGGCGGGAGGGGATAAAGGGGGAGGGTGATGCTTCAATCACTACCACGCACTGGAAGTTATCGCCTGGCGCTACCGCCATCGCGAGGGACTTCAGTCCCGAAGCGATCTCATGCGCTTACGGAAGCATGTGAGATTGCCACGGCGCTAAAGCGCCTCGCAATGACGGCAATCGGGTAATCTCCCCTGCCCCCTCTTAGGAAAGAGGGGCAGGAAACAAAAAATCGGGGCAGGCTTATTAGCCTGCCCCCTTTGTGCTTGTTTCAGACTGCGGATTAGAACTTGGCTGTTACCTGGAGATATGCCCAGTCCTGGTCCTCGTTGTTGGCTCCTGCACCGGCCTCAACGAAGTCGCCGACAAAGAACCTGGAAAGGCCGGCCTCGATGGCTACATTGTTGTTGTACTTGTAGGTGGCCACGAGGTCTACTTCACTGCCGACCTTCTTTGAGCCACTGGTGTTCAGAGTGGCATTGCGAACCGGGTCAGCAGCTGGGCCAGCAGCGGCCGGGGCATTATTCCACTGACCTGCGCTGTACCAGTGGTCAGTAGTTTCAGCACGCCTGAAATCCCAGTACGCAGCATAGACCCTGAGCTTCTCGGAGACATCCGCCGAGAGGTTGAGGTTCCACGCGCTCACGTTCCTCCAGCCCTGGAGGTCCATATAGCCGAGCTTGTTATGGTTGGTGGGGAAGAGGTTCGAGAAGGTCTCGCTGTCGCTGCCAGCGGTGGTGTCGTCATCGCCGGTGGCATAGTTATACTCTGCGCCGAGCCTGAGGTTCATGGGAGCGCCAGGGATGGTGTAGCCGGCCTTGGCGGCAAGGGCCCAAGCCTGTATGTCAGTATTGCCTATCTCGCCGAACTGGTAGGGGAGCTCGACGGTGTAGTCGAGGCCTGCGGCAGAGCCCGCGAGCCTGGCGCCGATTGTGTAGAGCTTCTGTGATCCCGTGATTGTGCCAAAGGTGCTGTTATTGGCTATCATGGCTGTGGTGTGCAAGCCATCCCTCAGGAGAAGAAGATAGAGGTCGAGGGTGTTGTTCGGCACTGCCTTGGTGGTGGCGTAGATGCCGTAGAAGTCCTGGTCATTGTCAACCGTGCCGCCAGCGGGATTGCTCTCACGTATCTTCGAGGCGAATATGTCCACATTGGCGAGGTCGGTGGTGACCATTGCTTTCACGGCGTCAAAAGACCTGCCGTTGTTCGACCAGCCGAAGGTGCCTATGAGCCTCTCGTCGCCATAGGAGAGTTCCTGGCGGCCTATCCTCAGGGAGACGGGCGACTCAAGAAGGTTGGTGATATTAACATAAGACTCGTGCAGGTCGAGGGTGTTATCACCGCTGTCGGTGAGGTTCGGCCCACCGGCAGCTGCCTGAGCCGCGCCCCAGTTCCTGGTGTCCTGGAGGGTTACTTTGAACGAAATGTCGTCGCTGGCCTGGGCATTCGCGGTAAGCCTGACCCTCTGGCCGATGAAGCTCTGCGTCGAGGTGTTATCCACGAAAGTCACATTGTCTCTCCACTCGCCCCTGACCCTTACTTCTCCGCCAAATGTCACATCAGCCGCACTCGCGGGAACCGTCCATGCCACGGCCACCGCAGCCGCAAATACAGACAACAAGATTCTCTTCATCCGTCTCTTCCTCCTTCTTCTGTGTGAGTTAGTACTGCACTCTGCGTTATAAACGCATGCTCGCATGCGTTAGGGCTCAGCATCAACGGTGCGCGAAGATTCCTAAAGAGACTCTTGCCTTGCTATCCGTCGGTGCGCGCGGCGCACCGGCTTATCTTTTTTGCGTTTTCTTTTTTTTCGGGAGCCGCTTGCAGTTTCGTCATTCGTGTTGACACCAACTTCAGCTTCGCTACGGTACGGCTTAGTCAGACTTGACTGAGACTGGACTTCGGGAACTCCTCGCCTAAATCGGCAAGGCCTGGTCGGATTTTGGCTTATTTTTGACGACGTTATACAACACCCGGAATATGCTGTCAAGCATTTTAGTTAAAAAATCTTGAAAAAATCATTAAATCGTAAAAATGAGAACCTGCCGGTATCTTATGTCACTGCAAGGGACGCATCTCCCGAAGCGATCTCAGGCTTTTATTTGCAAGAGATTGCCACGGCGCTTAAGCTCCTCGCAATGACAGCATCGGATAATCTCCCCTGCCCCCTCTTTAAAAAAGAGGGGGGTTTCCCCCTTTTCTAAAGGGGGATGAAGGGGGATTATATAAGTGGTGCGCACAGCGCACCCTACGATTCCTAAATCGAGATTGCTCTCCCTGTCCTCTTTAAAAGAGGGGGTTTCTTCAAAGGGGATGAAGGAGGATTATATAAGTGGTGCGCACAGCGCACCCTACTATTCCTAAAACGAGATTGCTTCGTCGTTTCACTCCTCGCAATGACGGCAAAAAGAGAAGCAATCTGGGCTTCCCCCAGGCAATAACGAAAATGCGCGCGCCTAAACAACTCCCGCCTTCAGGAGGTCGTGCATGTGGACGACGCCGATGGTGGCGCCGTCCTCGCCCGTGACGAATAGCGAAGTTATGGAGTGCTCCTCCATCATGCGGAGCGCGGCCTCGGCGAGAGAGTCGCCCGGAATGGTCTTGGGGCTCCCGTGCATCACCTCTCCGGCTGAAAGGCCCATTATGTCCGCGCCCTTCTCAAGCGCCCTCCGTAGGTCTCCGTCGGTTATGACGCCCGCGAGCCTCTCGCCCTCGAAGACGCCCGTAAGGCCCATGCGCTTCGCGGTCATCTCGAATATCGCGTCCTTCATCGACGCGCCGGGGCCGACTTTAGGCATGGCCGCGCCGCTGTGCATGAGCTCGGAGACCTTCTGGAGCTTCCTCCCGAGGCTCCCTGCAGGGTGGAGCCCGGCAAAGTCCTCGACCCTGAACCCCTTCTTCTCTATGAGGGCCACCGCGAGCGCGTCGCCCATCGCGAGCGTGGCGGTAGTGGAGGCGGTCGGCGCAAGCCCGAGCGGGCAGGCCTCCTCAGCCACTCCCACGTCGAGGACCGCGTCGCCGTGGCGGGCAAGGGTTGAGTCCTTCCGCCCGGTCATGGCTATCATCTTAAGCCCCATCCTCTTTACGATGGGTATTATCTTTATAAGCTCTTCGGTTTCGCCGGAATTCGAGATGGCTATGAGGACGTCGGTCTTCATGAGCATCCCGAGGTCTCCGTGGACGCCCTCTGCGGGGTGGAGGAAAAAGGAGGGCGTGCCGGTTGACGCGAGCGTGGAGGCTATCTTCTGCCCTATGATGCCGGATTTGCCCATGCCGCATACCACGACCTTGCCCGAAGCGGCGCAGATGATGTCAACGGCCCTTGCGAAGTCCGCATCGAGCCTCTCTATGAGCGCCCTCACGGCCTCGGCCTCGATGGCGAGCACCCTTTTCGCGGTCTCTATGGCGTCTTTGGTCAGCATACGGATCTGCCGCCTTTTCCAAAACAGGATTTCAACATAATCTCCCCTGCCCCTCTTTAAAAAAGAGAGGGAGTTTCCCCCTTTTCTAAAGGGGGACATAGGGGGATTATATGAATGGTGCGCACAGCGCACCCTACTACGACACTCATTCTAATGGAGCGAGCGGATTTTAAAATGATAAAAAGCAGGTTTTCAGGACTATCCTTCCGCCAGCGCCTCTTTATTTATCGCCCTGTCTATCCCGACGACCTCCTTAAGGAGGCCGGAGACATCCTTCAAGGCTATTGAATTCGGGCCGTCACAGAGGGCCTTGTCAGGCTCGGGGTGCACCTCGAAGAAAAAGCCGTCCACGCCGGTTGCGGCGGCGGCCCTGGCAAGGTGTATGGCCATCGCCCTGTCTCCCCCGGACGACGCGCCCATGCCCCCGGGAGACTGCACGCTGTGTGTCGCGTCGAACACCACCGGGTATCCGAAGCCCCTCATTATGGGTATTGACCTGAAATCCACGACAAGATTGTTATAGCCGAAGCTCGTGCCGCGCTCGGTAAGGAAGATATTGTCGTTCCCGGCTGAAAGGGCCTTTTTAACGGGGTTCAGCATGTCCTTGGGGGACATGAACTGCCCCTTCTTTATATTAATGACGCGGCCGGTGCGCGCTGCGGCGACTATGAGGTCGGTCTGCCTGCAAAGGAACGCGGGTATCTGGAGTATGTCCGCGACCTGGGCCGCCTCTTCCGCCTCCTCCGGGGAATGGACGTCGGTGAGTATGGGGATATTGAACTCCTCCCCCGCCTTCCTTAATATGCGGAGCCCCTCCTTTATGCCGGGGCCGCGGAAGGATGAAACGGATGTCCTGTTCGCCTTGTCGTAGGACGATTTGAATACGAAGGGGACCTTGAGCTCGGCGGTTATGCGCTTAAGCGCCTCTGCCGTCCGGAGGGTAACGGCCTCGCTCTCTATTACGCAGGGGCCAAGGATGAAGAAAAGCCCCTCGCCTATGGCGAAGTCCTTAAGACCTATCCGCTTCATTCAGGTGGACCTGTTTTCTCGGATTCGCCTTGCGGGACGCCGGTTTCTTGCGCGGGGACTTGCCGTTTTTGGAGGCATGGAGCTTTTCGGCCAGGACAGCCTTTATGAAGCCCTTGAAGAGCGGGTGCGGCTCCATGGGCCTGCTCTTGAACTCCGGGTGGAACTGGCAGGCCACGAACCAGGGGTGGTTTTTGTATTCCATTATCTCGACGAGCGAGCCGTCCGGCGAAAGGCCGCTGAACTCCACCCCGGCCTTCTCAAGCTCGTCCCTGTAAAGGTTATTCACCTCGAAACGGTGCCTGTGGCGCTCGCTTATTTCAGTGGAGCCGTAGGCCGCGTGCGCCCTGGTGCCCCTCTTTATGACGCAGGGATACGCCCCGAGCCTCATGGTGCCGCCCTTTGCGTTCACGGCCCGCTGGGCCTCCATTATATGGACTACCGGATAAGGGGTCTCGGGGTCGAACTCCGAGGAGTTCGCGAACTTCATCGAAGCCAGGCCCCTGGCTATCTCTATAATCGCCACCTGCATGCCAAGGCAGATGCCGAAAAAGGGCATCCTTGATTCGCGGGCGTATTTGATGGAGGCGATCTTCCCCTCCACTCCCCTTCCGCCGAAGCCGCCGGGGATGAGTATGCCGTCAACACCCTTCAAGAGCGCCTGCGGGCCCTTCTTCTCAATCTCCTCGGAGTCTATGTAGCGCATCGTGACCTTGCAGTTCGCGGCTATGCCGCCGTGTATGAGCGCCTCGTGAAGGCTCTTGTACGAGTCCTGCAGGTTCACGTATTTGCCGACTACGCCTATCGTTACCTCGTGCTTCGGGCTTGCGACCCTCTTTACGAGCGCCTCCCAGTCCTCCAATTTCGGGGAGCGGGTCCAGATATTGAGTAGCTTCACTATCTTCTCGTCAAGCGACTGGCTGTGGAATACGAGCGGCACCTCGTAGATGCATTTCACGTCCTCTGCGGAGATGACGGCGTCCTTGTCTACGTTGCAGAAAAGGGCGATCTTGCCCTTCAATTCCGGCGTGAGCGCCCTGTCGGAGCGGCAAAGGAGTATGTCGGGCTGGATGCCTATCTCCCTTAATTTGTTTACGCTGTGCTGTGTGGGCTTGGTCTTCACCTCGTGGGCGGTCGCTATATAAGGAAGGAGCGTAAGGTGGACGTAAAGGACGTTCTCCTTGCCGAGGTCGAACCTTAGCTGCCTTATGGCCTCGAGGAAGGGGAGCGATTCTATGTCGCCGACGGTGCCGCCTATCTCTATTATGGCGATGTCTACGCCGTTCCCGATCGCGAGTATCTTCCCCTTTATCTCGTCGGTCACGTGCGGGACGACCTGGACCGTGCAGCCGAGGTAGTCGCCCCGCCTCTCCTTCTGTATTATGGAGTCGTAGACCTGGCCCGTGGTGAAGTTGTTCCTCCGGGAGAGCCTTGCGTTCGTGAACCTCTCGTAATGCCCGAGGTCGAGGTCGGTCTCGGCGCCGTCGTCGGTCACGAAGACCTCGCCGTGCTGGAAGGGGCTCATGGTGCCGGGGTCGACATTTATATAGGGGTCGAGCTTCTGTAGCGTTATGGTTAGGCCGCGCGACTCAAGGAGCGCGCCGATGGACGCGCTCGCAAGGCCCTTTCCGAGGGAGGAGACGACACCCCCGGTAACGAATATGTACTTTGTCTTTGATTGTTTTTTATGCTCGCTCATTGGCAAAAGAGGGGAGTTATTTGGATTAAAGCGATACTATAACCTGAAACCGCCCCTGATTTGAACTACTTTTTACGGCTTACTCTCATTTATTTTGTCATGTACCCCCGGCAAAACCGTGGGCTTGAAAATACGCCCCTCAAAGGAGCTAAATACTGACTGCAAGACTTCCCCTCCCTTGATGGGAGGGGATTGAGGGGAGGGTGAAAATCATTCAGCCCTCCACAAGCCAGGCATGAGATTTTGCAAATACGACCACAGCTATTCCCGGAACTGGAAAAATTTGCGAGTCTCCGGGCAGAGCCGGGGGATTACCCGTGATTAATTAACGCCCGCACCCTCTCCAGGTCTTCGGGGGTGTCCACGGAAATGGGATTATAATCCACCTCCGCCACCTTTATCCTGAACCCGTTCTCAAGGGCGCGGAGCTGCTCAAGCATCTCGGTATTCTCAAGTGGCGCGGGCTTAAGCCGCGTGAACTCGAAGAGCGCGTCCCGCCTGTAAACGTAAAGACCTATGTGCTTGAAGGGCGGGGAATGAAGCTCTTTAAAAGTAGTGCGGCCCGCCGGGATGGGGCTCCGGGAAAAATAGAGGGCGTTCCCGTCCCTGTCCGTCACCACCTTTACCGCGTTCGGGTTCCGGTACTCTTCTTCCGTGGTTATCCTTGTCTTGAGCGTGGAGATGCGGACTTCAGGGTCGTCGAGCATGGGGCGGATGGCGGCGTCTATGCAGCTGGGGTCTATAAGGGGCTCGTCCCCCTGGAGGTTTACGATAATTTCGGCGTCGGTTGAAAGGGCGGCCTCTGCAACCCTGTCGGTGCCGGATGCGTGCGAGGCCGAGGTCATGACAGCCCTGCCGCCCAGGGAATGGACCGCCTTCAAGATCCGCTCGTCGTCTGTAGCAACGGAAACCTCATTCGGGAGGCCCGCCGCCTTCGCCCTCTCGTATACCCGCCAGACCATCGGCTTTCCGTTTATGTCGGCAAGGGGCTTTCCTTCCAGGCGGGTGGATGCGTGCCTGGCCGGGATTATGACGGCGATTTTCATTCACGCCAATATATCAAAACGGGTTTTGAAGTCAATAGGGCAGGACTGGGGTTTTGGGGGATTTTCCCCTCCCCCTCGATGAGGGAGGCCGGGCGGGGGTGAAGGACAATTCCCCTTCTGCCCGGGTGTGGGGGTGAAGAAAAACATTCTTTGCGGGACCTGCTCGGGGCAGACTGCGCATATCGGTCGTCATTGCGAGGGACTTTAGTCCCGAAGCAATCTCAGGTATCTTCCGAGTCGAGTTGCTTGAGCCCCCATCATTATATATAGGTGAGCGCCGGGGTTCCCTGGGCCGCCCTGCACCCGGACATTCGCGTTGACACTAAACAGGCGCTGTGATATTTTTTTAAGGAAACTTCTAAAATTTAGAGATTTTTCTCGCAATCGAGGAAGGCCGGGGAGAAGATCAATTTTTAGAGGTTGCCTGAAGTGCACTTCCTTTCAATCCGACCTCCAAAGCCGGAGTGGTGAAACTGGCAGACGCGCGGGACTCAAAATCCCGTGGGGTATCCCCCCGTGCGGGTTCGACCCCCGCCTCCGGCACCAGATTACTTTCTTTCTAAAAAATGGTGGGTACAGACTATCCCACAATACTGGTTGTTCTGCACTAGTGAGAAAAAAACAAATGAAATCTGAATTGAATCAAATCGATAAAAAAAAGTATAAGATGAACATTAAGCAACTACTCGAACCCAAACCAGGGATGGTCAATAAGGCAAAAAGATTTCTTAAAGAAATTATTGCTATAAGTTTCTGGATCTATGTCTTTGTAAAGTTATTTGTTTTTGACCTTGATGTTTTCCTAGTAAATAGGTTCGCGCCCGAGTATATTTGGCTGACAAATCTTAAGTTTTTTATAATATTAGCAGTTCTGGCCATAATTTGGCTAGTTTCAAAAAATAAAAATATATTTTTTTGGAGTATGTATATTATTTTTTATCCTGCAATATTATTTTTCTGGAAATTTTTTTTTTATTTTTTAAACAAAAAGCTGGTCTTTGCATTCGCCTCTATAAACGCGTTAATATCTTTCTTTATATCAATAAAATACAATTTTATAATAATTGCAACTTTCATAATTTCCTTGGCAATTATTTTTTATTTTTCCAATGTGATAATTATATGGTGTGCTATTTTTGCGCTTTCAATGCTTTTGTTTGTCATATATGTCCATAGATTGCTTTTAATTTTTAAACCAGCGGCAATATTCCAATTATATTCAAAAATATTTTCTGCGATGCGCGAGCATGCACAATCTTCATTTGTCTTAGATGAAAATATGAAAGCACAGCCAATTGAGAAATTAGATCAAAAACAATTAGAAAAATGGACAGCCAATCTTCAGACTGCAGTTCTTTTTAATCGGATATGCCTTTTCGTTGCTAAAAAATTAAAAAATTATCAAAATAGTGGCCTAAATATTATTTCATATGTTTTAACACTTTTACTATTGGTAATTTTTACAACAATTTCGTTCACATTTATCAATTACGGATTATATAAAATCAATAATAATTTTTTTGATATTTCTATTTCTAACACACCTTCTCTTTTCATTTTTTTCTATTACAGCTTCAACAATCTACTATTCAACTCTATTCAGGAAATCCAACCAATAGTGCCTATAACACAAACTGTTTTCATGCTTGAGTCATTTTTTGCTCTATTCCTTATTGTCATCTTTGTCTCACTATTATTGACAGTGAAAAGCAAGAGGCATTCTGATGAGCTTGATAAGACTATAGGGAAAATTAACGAGGAAGGAAATTCTTTGGAAAAACTTATTGCTGCTGAATATAATTTGGATATCGAATCTGCAATAAGGGAGCTTGATCGACTGAAAGCAGGGTTGGTGGCTTTCATTTATAAACTTTCTAAGAACATTCAATAACGAAATCAAAAAGAGAACATTTTATAGTCTCTTGTACATCGGCTTAGCGAAGCGTACCGCGCAAAAAAGGGGGCAGCCAATTGGCTGCCCCCTTTTTCATTCTATCCACATTAAAAAACCTAAGCGCCCGCCCGATCCTTAACCCCTATCCCCTCGGCGGTGGCGGCGTTTGCAGGTTGTTCTGCACCGAGGCCACGCCCGGGGTTTCCCTTGCTATCTCAGCCGCCCTCCTGGCGTCTTCACTGGTGTTCACAAACCCGTTCAACTGGACAACGCCCCTGTATGTGTCCACGTCTATCTGGAGCGCCCGCAACGCCTCGTCCTGCAGGAGGTTGGCCTTTACTCGCGACGTTATGGTCGCGTCGTCTACGGTCTCTCCCGCGGTCCTCGTCGTCTCGGTCGCGGCGCAGGCGCTCAGCACGGCTGCAAGAATAAAAGCTGCAACGAACCTTGATACGGTATGATATCTGGCCATGATCGCGCTCCTTTTCTGTTTGAAATCCCCCTACAGAAAAGGATAAACCAGAATGAACGCCTGTCAAATCCAGCTCTGGTTTTCAAGCCGGCGGCCAGACGCTCAGCCGATGGACTCCATCGCCTTTTGCACCTTCCCGATATAGGCGTCACCGCTTACGGGAAGGGTCCCGCGGTAATACCTGGCTATCCCCTCCTCGAACCCGTAGCGGTTGATATAATGGGCAAGGATATGAGAGCCGGCCCCTATGTTCGTGTCGATATCGAAAAGCGTGCCCTCGATGCCCAGCTCTTTTTTCCAGAACGGCATCACCTGCATGAGCCCCTCCGCCCCCTTGGGGCTCACGGCGGAGACCCTGCCGCTCGATTCGACCTTGATGACGGCCACGATGAGCCTTGGCGAAAGCCCGTATTCGCCGCTGTATTTCAAAACGGCCCGTCCGATATCATCCGCCTCGGTGCTCGTAAGGGACGGGTTAATTGCCCCGATCACGCTTGCCCAATATATCTCCTCCATGTTCTGCCTGTTCAGCGCCGCAGTTTCTACCACTGAGGCGTCATCCGTCAACGCCTCCTTTATCATCAGCCTGGCGGCGGACCCCTCCAGGGCATATGCGAACACGGCAGCGACCAGAACAAAGAGCAGGACGGCGACCCGCCTCCCCCTGGGAATGTGCCGTGGGCGCCCAAGCGCGGCAGCTTTTAAAATAAATTTCCTCGTCGTCATTTTTCACCTCCGCACATTCTCGGCCCACTGTCTTCGCAAACACCTTGCCAAACCTTTCCGGTCCGTTCCTAAGTGTCTGTTTTCATGAAAATTCGGATAATCACGCGTGAACCGGCCTGCATAAACTGTAAAGAATATGGACACCGTAAATCGCCTGTCGAGGGGGCTATTCGAGAGTGAATAATCTTATAAATCGGAAGGTTACAGGGCAAATCCCCCTGCCTTAGCCATGCTTTGGGGCGAAATAAAAAAGGCTTGGGCGCGTCCCAAGCCTAATTCCCCCTTTTTATGTACGAATTTAATTCATCGCAGCGCTTCAGGGGCACGCGCTACTGTCGGATTACTTTACACTCTCCCCGGCCGGTTGCGGCCCGGCATAAGAAGGTTATCCGGTAAAAGCGGGCAGCCAAATGGCTGCCCCGTTCCGCTTTATATATATATATTGGCCCTGCCCTAACCTGACCAGGCAGCTTTTACCCACCTCCATGCCGCTGAAAACCCCGGCCCTGCAAGGAACATGGCAGAGCGGACCTTCCTTGACTCCCTGCCCTTAACGCGCGAGGAGAGCCCTTCCAGAAGGCCCATCGCTTCAACCGGGTCTATCTTCCTCAAGAGCTTCGAAAGCTCCATCGTGACCTCGAAGTTCCAGGGATCGAGCTCAAAGGCCTTCCTGAGCATGTTTATCGCCTTCCCCTTCTCGGGCCCGTTCCTGAAGAAGCGGTGCCCGTTGAAAAGGGTGTGCATGGCCTCGGCCCTTCTGCCCTGCATTACATAGACATGGGCCATAGTCTCCCATACCTCCGGGTTCCTCGGCATGAACTTGGCCGCCTGCGAATACATGCTTATCGCCTTCTGGCTGAAACCTGCGGCGAGGTATCTTGAACCGGCTATCTTGAAGCTCATCCAGGCCTCCTCGAACTTACTTGTGCGCGCAAGGAGCGGCGCGACCTTGGCGTGCACGAGGTAATCGTCTGGGTCCGCCTCGAGGACCCTCCTGTAATGGCCGATGGCCTTTTTAAGCCTTCCCCCGGCCTGCGCCTTTGCGGCGTCCGCAAGGCACCTCTCCCTGTCATAGGACTTTTCGCGCCAAAAAAGCATGTGTCTCCCTGCCCGCGGGTCATTTCCTGACCAGCCCCATCACATTCTTCTACAATCGTTCCTCTTTTTATGTGACTTTTGGCACCTTCCGGCACATGCGGCCCGCCGGGTTTGACAAAAGGATACTTCGAATTATATTCAATACATGGGGTTATACCAAAAAGGAGGGGGCAAATGGCAAAGCCGATAAATTCATGCACCGACATGCCTAAGGTAAAGGCCTGCGACGTGACCGAGTGCGCCTACAACGTCGACAGGAACTGCCATGCCATAGCCATAACAGTCGGCAATTCGGAGGCGGCAAGGTGCGACACCTTTTACAGGCATAAAAAAGGCGGCATAAGGAGCCTCACCGGCGGTGTTGGCGCCTGCAAGATGGATGATTGCAAGTTCAACACCGACCTTGAGTGCTACGCTGACGGCATAAACGTCGCGACCAACGGGGGCGAGGCAATCTGCAAGACCTTCTCGAGGAGATAGGATTCTAAGAATGAAGGACGGCACGGGTGTCTTTCGCTCCGACACCCGGCCGCGGTCTTTTGTCCGGAGGTTCAGGTTTCAGAGCTTGTGGATTATCCTTGCGTACAGCTCCGGGAGCTTTTTTGCGAGCATGTCAACGCCGGGGAGGACCGCGTAGTTCCCTCGCCCGAAGACCCTCGGCAGGTAGTCGGCAGCTCCCGTGTCCACGGTAAGGCAGAAAGGCGTGATGCCTTCCTTCTCGGCTTCCTTTATCGCCATCCTCGTATCCTCGAGGCCGTACCTGCCCTCGTATACGTCCACGTCGTTCGGCTTGCCGTCCGAGAGGATAAATAGGAGCTTTGTCCAGGCCTTCTCGGTTGCGAGTATCGAGATCGCGTGCCTTACTGCCGGCCCCATCCGGGTATAGTAATAGGGTATGAGCCCGCCTATCCTCTTTTTAACCGCCTCTCCGTAGCTTTCTTTAAAGCCCTTTACTCGGAAGAAGCGGCAGCCCTTCCGGGACTTGCCGGAGATGCCGTATATGGCGTACCTGTCGCGGAGCTTCTTCATGGCCTCGCAGAGTATGACGAGCGATTCCTTTTCATGGTCTATTATCTTTAATCCTCCGGCCCACCCGTCGGTCGACATGCTCAAGTCCACCAGGAATAGGGCCGAGATATCTCGCTCGGTCTTTACATACGCGGAGTAGAGCCTGTCCTCGGGCGTGCGGCCCGCCTCAAGGTCCGCCATCGCGTCCACGGCAGCGTTTAAGTCTATGGACGTCCCCTCGGCCTGGCGGCCCATGAGCCTTACCGAGGGAGATACCATCTCGAAGCTCCTCGTCACCTCCCTTATGAGCCCGCGCTTCTCCTTGAGCACCTTTTCCGAAAAACCGGCGTCCTCTCCTTCGGCAGGGGCTTCCACGAGGCGGGAGTAATCGGGCCTGTAGGCGCGCCTCTTGTAGTCCCATTCAGGGTAGTGGAAAGACTCTTCGGCCTGTTCCGCTTCCTCCTCGGCCCCGGAGTACCCGTCAGCTTTTTCAAGCTCGGCGTTAAAGGTGTTTACGGTCGTCCTTTCAAGGGAAGCTGTCGAGAGCTCTTCGCACTCGTCGGCCTTTTTACCGGGGTCGTCCTCTGGGTCGTCGTCAAAGGGCCTTCTGACGTTCACGAACTCGGCCCAGGTGATTATCTTGTCGTAGATATTGAGCGTGAGGCCGTTCTCGTTCTCCTTCTCATCGACCTTTTCGGTCCGCGCCGCGTATCTTGAGCCCTTCCGGGGCCCTTCCTTTTCAGGGGCAAATTCGTCCCCTGCCGGTGCCGGGGCGGCGCTCGCAATCTTACCCGCCTGAAAAGATGGCGGGCCGCCGTCCTTTATCCTCTCGGGGATGAGCTTCCCCCAGGGGAAAAACGGGACGATAGCCCTGTACCGCGCCGTCTTTATCTTTTCGGCGTTCCATTTTTCCTTTATCCCGATAGCGAGCCGGAGGCTCTCCCCGGCGCTCCTGGAATTGAAACCGGCGGCGGCTGAATCCGGGAAAGTCGATTCGAGCGCCTCCTTGAGGAACTCCTCGACCTTTTCCTCGGCCTTGTTAAGGTACTTGGCTGGAGGCCTTCTTTCAAGGAGATGGCCAGCAAGCCCTGCCCATTCCCTCAATACCCCCGGATACTCGGCCAATATCTCACGGCAAAGCCTCGCGTTTTCGATAATCCAGAAAAGGTCGGCTGCGAGGCGGTCGGTTGAGAGGAAGGACCGGTTTTTGAAAGCGACGGCGAGCGTACCCCTGCTCGCCTGGAATGAAAGGAAAAATAGGAGCGCCCTTGCCATCCCCACCCTCGCGGCTTCGTCGGGCATCTCGACTATTGAGACCGGAAAAAAAAGCGTCTCACCATCGGTCCAGCCGAACCCGTGCTCGGGGAGGAGCGCCGGGTGCGCCGTCTTATAGAGGACCGGCCAGTAGGGGCGCGGGGGCGTGTCTCCCCTTATGTCCGAGACCTCGATCTCGCGCCCCGCTATCATCGAGGCGACAGCCGAAAACCTACGGCGGTTGCCCTCCGTGAAAAAAGGCGCGCCCTCGCCCTTCCAGGCCTCCATGCGCCTCCGGTGGAAGAGCTGAATAGCCTTGTCCACGCCTTTTCCGATTAGATGTTCCATAAATGACCTGTTTCCGGCGCGTTAGAAGGAGGCGTTGAGTATGTCCATCATGGCCTTATGGAGCTCTGGGTCGTCGGTCACAGGCCTCACGACCGCCGCCTCAAAAGCCTCCTCTGGCGAAAGCCCCTTGTTTACAAGGGCCGCCGCGTGCACCAGAAGCCTCGTGCCGGGAGGCGACTCGAGCCCCGAGTCCACGAGCTTCCTCATCCTCCGCCCGGCGCGGACGAGCCTGCCTGCAAGGTCTGAGTCGAGCCCGCCCTCCCTCGCGACTATCTCTGATTCCATCTCCTCGGGCGGGTAATCGAACTCGAGTGAGATGAACCTCTGGCGCGTGGACGGCTTCAGGTCCTTCAGTATATGCTGGTATCCGGGGTTATAGGATATGACCAGCATGAAGTTATCCGGGGCATGTAGCTCCTCGCCGGTCTTTTCGACCGAAAGGATGCGCCTGTCGTCAGAAAGGGGATGGAGTATTACGGTAGTGTCCTTACGGGCCTCCACCACCTCGTCAAGGTAGCAGATGCCGCCGCCCCGGACGGCGGTGGTAAGCGGGCCGTCCATCCATACGGTCTCGCGCCCTTTTATGAGGTAGCGCCCGACGAGGTCCGAGCTCGTGAGGTCGTCATGGCAGGCGACGGTATGGACGGGAAGCCCGAGCCTCCACGCCATGTGAGAGACGAAACGGGTCTTTCCGCACCCGGTCGGCCCCTTGAGAAGCACGGCCATCCTCGACTGGTATGCGGCCTCGAATATCTCTATTTCCCGGCCAAGGGGCCTGTAGTACGGCTCTTTGGAGGAGGCGCTGGCCAGGGCCAGCGCCTCCTTCGCTCCAGATTGCTCATTCCTTGCTCCCGCTTATGCCACGTTAAGGGACTTGGACCTTCCCGGGAAGAAAAAATCATATAGGTAAACCACGAGCCCTATGGCAAAGGTCACCCCGAAGAAGAGCCTGATGCCGTAAAAGAGGCCCATGTACGCCTGCGTCTCCATATAGGAGATGCCGAGCACCCTCTGTAGATACACCTGGACTATGCCGGCCCCTGTAAGCGCAAGGGCTATGAAGACCATCGAAACGGCCATTGTCCAGAAGGCGAAGACTTCCTGCTTCTGGTGGGTGATTATGCCCGTGGCCTTCCTAAGGTTCGGGACCGCGTAGCTCGCCATCGCAAGGACGATGACCGCGTATGCGCCGTAGAAGGCGAGATGTCCGTGGCTCGCGGTTATCTGCGTGCCGTGCGTGTAGAAGTTGACCTTAGGCAGCGTGTGCATGAAGCCCCAAGCCCCGGCGCCGAGGAAGCTCAGCACTGCCGCGCCCACTGTCCAGAGTACGGCAGCGCGGTTCGGGTGCTGGCGGGCGCGCTTGCCGACCATCTTGAAGCTGAAGGCCACCATCGCGGCGAAGGGAAGCACCTCTATCGCCGAGAACCACGCGCCCCAGGTCTGCCAGAAGGCCGGGGTGCCTATCCAGTAATAGTGGTGGCCGGTTCCTATGATGCCGGTAAGGAAGGTGAGCCCGACTATTACATACAGCCACTTCTCGGCGACC
Organism: Deltaproteobacteria bacterium; assembly: GCA_015075075.1. Classification (GTDB taxonomy): domain Bacteria; phylum Desulfobacterota; class GWC2-55-46; order GWC2-55-46; family GWC2-55-46; genus UBA5799. Next base: position 100,327 of record JABTVA010000003.1, read on the forward strand.
TCGCGGTCTATGCCGGTGAGCTTTATAAGGAGGAACGAGAGGAAAGCGGCCATGATAAGCTCCCATACGCCTTCCACCCAGAGATGGACCACCCACCACCAGTAGTACTTGTCCACGGTCATGTTCGCGGGCTTATAGAAGGCGAAGAGATAGAAGACCGCAAGCCCGAGGAACCCGATGAGGAGGACTATAGAGATGCTCGTCCTCCGCCTTCCCTTTATCATGGTCATTATCATGTTGTAGATGAACATCAGGACCACTATGACTATGCCTATCTTTATGAGGGTAGGCTGCTCAAGGAACTCCCTGCCGTCGTGCCACCTGAAAAGGTAGCCCACGATTGCGGCAGCGCCGCCCGCGAGGAAGAGCCAGAACTGGACCATCGCCAGTTTGGGGCTGTATATCTCGCCCTCGACCTCCTCGGGCAGAAGGTAATAGGCCGCGCCCATGAAGCCGAATATGAGCCATACGACGAGCAGGTTTATGTGTATCATCCTGCCGATATTGAAGGGGATGGCCGGGAAGAGAAGGTCCGGCCAGAGGTACTGCGCGCCTATAAGGAGCCCGAAGATAATCTGGGCGCCGAAGAGCAGCATGGCGGCTACGAAATAAGGGTAGCTGAGCCGTTGCGATTCGTACTGGTATTTCATCAACTCGTCTCCTTCTATGTTTTTCCTGCTCGGTTGCCGGAGTCCGCCAGGTGTTACCCTTCCTTGTTCGGGGGCCAGTTGTGCGTGTCTACCCGGTCCATCCATTTGAAGAACTCGACAAGCGCGTCTATGTCCGCCTCTGAGAGGTCGAAGCGCGGCATCCTCCTCGTCCCGCCCCAGCCCTCGACTGCCGTGGTCTCAAGCACTGTGCGGAGAAATGCCTCGCCGCGCCTGTCGATTACGTTTCCGAGCTCGGGCGCGTAATATGCCCCCTCCCCGAGGAGCGTGTGGCAATTTATGCACGCGTGCTTCTCCCAGACCTCCTTGCCGTGCGCCACCTGGGGGGTAATGTCCTCGGGGTTCGTCATGGCGGTGAAGGCCACGTGGGACAGGTAGGTGAGGTAGAGGAATACAGCCGTCACTACGACAGTCGCCACGATGAACATGTTTCTTGCCGACATCTTGGTCATTATCGTTCCCTTCTCCTTATCTTAATGGCCGCTCAAGGGATTGTGCGGGGGCATGGCGTCCCATGTGCCCGGAAACCCCTCTCCCGGCCCCTTTTCAGGCGCACCTCGGGCCTGGCAGGCGCGAAATCACGTTTCGCGCGCCCATTACGAAACACCTCCGTTACTTTTTCTGTTTTTTTCCTACACCGGATGGCAGGGTGGCCTGTCCCTGGGGACCGGCTCTGGCGCGTTTTTTCCCAAAATCTTCTCTCCCAAAAGGATAGAGCGCCAGAAGACAGCTCCGATTTTAACAGGGCGAGCTGAAAACAAAATGATTTATATCAGCACATTAAAAACAAAATGCCTCCGCTTCCTGCAGGGGCTTGTTCCTCTCTAATACGGGCCAGGGTGCGGCGGCAGCCCCCTCTTCTTGACCATCGACAGCGGCCCTGTGATACTTAATAGAGGACCATAACGAATCGTTTGGCCGCGGTCTTCAAAAACCGCAGCCGGGGAGGTGTGATATGGAAGCAAGAAAGTTCAATATCGAAGAGATTGAAGAAGAGAACCTTTCGAAGTTCGACGATCTGGATTACAACGTCTTTTCCGGCCAGAAGTGGGACCAGTTCAAGAGGAGCCACCATAACGACATAGTCGTGCACTGGCCCGACGGCCGCGAGACCAGGGGCCTTGACGTGCACATAAATGACCTCAAGGAGATGTTCGTATACGCGCCGGACACGCGCATAAAGGAGCACCCCATAAGGATAGCCCGGGGCGAATGGACTGCGGTGACGGGCGTAATGGAAGGCACCTTCTCGAAGCCCATGCCGGTCGGGAACGGCCAGACCATCCAGCCGACCGGCAAATCCTTCAGGCTGACAATGGCCACAATCGGGCGCTGGCAGGACGGCGTGATGGTGGAAGAGTGGCTCTTCTGGGACAACAAGGCCTTCATGAGGCAGATAGGTCTTCTGGAGTAGGCGCGAGGGCGGGCTTTCCATGGCGCGCCCACCAGGTGCCCTGGACAGGGCGCGTTGACGCGGCCTACGGAAAGAGGGCCTTCTCATCCGTGGCGGAGCGGGTCGCTTTCCTCTTAGCAGGGTGTTGAAAACACCCTGCTAAGCAATCCACGGATGGATTGCAAAATTGTGAAGACTATCCAAGTCGAGCAATTTGTAAGGCTTGGACGGATTCATTCCGGACAAGCCGTGGTTGAAAAAGTCCAGGAAGGACTTTTTCAACATCCTGATAGAACTCTACCGCAGGTACACGAGCCTCTTCCCTGCCCCGTCCTTCGCCTGAGCGCGGCATTGGCAAAAAAAAACGGGATTACGGTTTGAAAACCGTAATCCCGTTCAATCTGGCCGTGGCAAGAGGGTCCGGACCCCGGCGACTGCCATGAACGACGGAGGCCCAAAAAAGAGGACTGTCCGCGGAAACCGGGCCGCGCGGCATTACCTGGACGGCTTGGGCTTGAATTCCCTTGAGAGCTTTTGCGCCCGTGCAATCTGGGCAGGCGTCATTATTATTTCAAGCTCCTTGAGGTTCTTTCTGGCTATTTCATATCCCTGGGCTGCCGAAAGATAATACCACTTGTAAGCCGCGATGTAGTCCTTAGGCACGCCGTGCCCGTTGTGAAAAATGGCCCCGAGATTATTCTGAGCAGACGCATTCCCCTGCTCTGCAGCCCTCGTGTACCATTTGATTGCCTCGGAATAGTCCCTCGGTATTCCCTTGCCCTCAAAATACATAAGGCCCAGATTATACTGGGCGGCATCAGAGCCCTGCCTTGCCGCCTTCGTGCTCCATTTCAATGATTCGGAATAGTTCCGCGGCACTCCCTTGCCGGCCCCGTAAATATACCCGAGCTGGGCCTGAGCATCCGCATTCCCCTGCTCCGCCGCCTTTGTGTACCATTTTATCGATTCAGCGTAGTCCCTCGGCACCTTGCCGTTGTAAAACATGTGTCCCAAACTATTTTGAGCGAAGGAGTTCCCCTGTTCCGCGGCGCTTATGTACCACCTTATCGCTTCCGCGTAATCCTTTTCCACTCCCTGGCCGTGCTCGTACAAAGACCCGAGAATAGCCTGGGCCTGGGCATGCCCCTGCTCGGCGGGAATTTTGCATTCCTTAAAAGCAATGTCGAAATCATCTTCCGAATACGCTTCAAAGCAGCTGTTAAAATCGGCGTAGGCATGCGAGGCAATCAATAAAAGCAATGCTGAAATCGCAAGCAATCGCGTCATGGCGCTCCTTCTCCCAGTTGCCGGATACACAAGAGTCAATAAAATGATATCTCATCGCCGCCCGCGGCGTCAAATAGTGAAGGCCAAAGCCGTCTGATAAGGGATATGGCTTTTTCTTCTCAAAATTTCCCTAAATGCCAGCTTATCACGCGATACCTTCCCATGTCGGATTGAGATCCGGCATTTATCGGATGGCCCACACACTCCTGCTATCATTATAGCAGTTGCCTGCTCCAGAAAAAGGGGCTACGGAAAACTCCGCAACCCCCTGATTCAATCTGGTCGGGGCGAGAAAACGGGCTTTTGCCGAAGGTCGCCTCCTTGAGCCTGTCCTTATCCCTTTTCAAGCCTCAGAGACACAAACCCGACCCCCTCGACATAATAAGAAACGGGCTCCTCGAAGCGAGCAGGGCCGGAGGGGTCCTGCAAGAGAGTGCTTGCGACGGATGCGATACGGAGGCCGCTGCACCTTGCAAGCTTCTCAACCTCAGAAACCTTATGGAACTCCGCGTCCCTGTAAAAGGGGTTTCCTTCCTTTTTCTTTTTTTCGTAAAGCATACCCCAGGGCGAGTCCGCTGGTATAAGCCCGATTATCATGCTCCCTCCGGGGGCCAGGACGCGGGCGGCCTCGTGAAATACGGCCCGGGGCTCCCGGACAAAGCAGAGCGTTACGACCATGAGTACCGTCTTGAAGGTTCCGTCCCTGAACGGAAGGGATTCCCCTGCCCCGCACACGCACCTGATCCCCCTCGCTTTGGCGAGTTTAAGTGGGCCCGGGGCCGGGTCGAGCCCGAAAGCGCCGGGAAAGCGCATGGCGAACCTCCCGGTGCCGACGCCTATTTCAAGCATGGGATGAAGCCTTGCCGGGAGAATGGCTTCAACGCACCGAAGCTCGCTCTCATAAAGGGGCCTGCCCCTGTCTGAATCATACCAGGAGTCGTATTCCGCCGTCATCCTGTCGAATGGGCTTTCCATGACGCGATTATCTCCGACTCTAAAAACGGAAGCAAAGAAAAAAGGGGCTACGGAAAAATCCGTAACCCCTTGGTTCAACTGGTCGGGGCGAGAGGATCTATCTCGTCCATCCCTGACTTCGTCCCTTGGCTTGCGTTTGCGGTGCATTGAGTTTTGCATTGTCGGCCTACTCGTTCCGCCTTCCTGTCTCTCGTTCCAGCTGCGCCGCTTCGCTTTCGGCCCGTCCATGGGGCCTCATCTCGTTATCGCTCGGCTCAATTCCCGTTATCCCGCCCGTTGGTTCCGGCCACGCTCACTTCCGTATGCATCCTGCGTCCTCATCTCGTTCCTCTCGCGTTCAGGCGTTGCGACTGCGTCGCTGCTCGCCGTCTCGAATTCGTTACCATAGAAGGCCAACCATTCGATGGTCTTCTTATTCTGGTTGTAGCGAGAGGATTCGAAATTTCCGACCACTAGCACCCCATGCTGGTGCGCTACCAGGCTGCGCTATCCTGAAAGTCATTCAATTTTCATTTTTGCTGGGGCCAGCGGTCCTGCACAAATTAGATTTATAATTCAGCACACGGCTTGCGGCCTTCCAGAAAACCTGGGAATTTGCTCAGGCCAGCATCTTTCTTATCGACGCAAGCTCCTTCTGATGGCCTTAGCGCGCCGTGCACCTCTTTTTCCGAAACCTGAGGTCGAGCTGTTTCGCGCGCTCGGCCTGTATCTCCTTCACCTTCTTCTTCGCGCCTTCGAGCGTGAAGCCTTCCTTGTAAAGGAGCCGCTTTATGTCGAGTATGAGCTCTATGTCCCGCCTGCTGTAGACCCTCTGCTTGGTGAGGGACTTTTTCGGGCTGATTATCCTGAACTCGCTCTCCCAGTATCTCAGGACATAGGGCTTGACCTTGGTGATGCTTGCGACCTCGCCGATCTTGAAATAGAGCTTTTCCGGTATCTGCGTCATCAGGGCCTGCGGGGGTTCTCTTCAACTGGGTGCCGCGAAAACTTACGCGGGGCTCATCCTGCCGCCGGCCTTCCGGGCCGCGGCTCACAAGACCGCTTGAAAACGAGCTTTACGGCTATACCGCCGCTGTCGGCGTCTGCACGGCGGCGCCCTGGTTTATGGCCTTCTTGAGGAGCTGGCTCGCCTTGAAGGTCATGACCCTGCGCTCTTCTATGGTTATCTCGCTGCCGGTCTGGGGGTTTCTGCCCCTCCTGGCCCTCTTCTGGCGGATGGTAAAATTGCCGAAACCGGAGATCTTGACCTTCTCGCCCGTCTCAAGGGTCGTCTTGATGGTCTCGAAAATCTCCTCGATTACGGTGGACACGTCCTTCTTTGAAAAGCCTACCTTCTCGAAGACAATCTCTACGATATCCGCCTTGGTCATTGTAAAACCTCCTCTTAAAAGCGGGACTGAATGGTGCGCGTCATCATGAAACCCGGACTTCCGCCTTGAACCTCTCGAAAAGCGTCTTTACCACCTTGCCGTGCGTGTCTTCGACTTCCTGGTTGGTAAGGGTCCTCTCCCTTGACCTGTAGGTCACGCGGACCGCGAGGCTCCTTGTTCCGGAAGGTATGTTCCGGCCATAGTATACATCAAACAATTCAACCGTTTCAATAGTTTTCAGGTCGGTTTTTCTGATGGCTTCATAGATATCCCCGAAAGGCACGTCCTCGGAGACTATAAAGGCTATATCCCTGGCCGACTCCGGAAACCTCGGGAGTTCCCTGTATTTTTTGCCCTTTCCGGACGCTTTCTCTACTGGCTCGATATCCAGCTCGAAAACGTAAGCGGGCTTACGGAGGCCGTAGCGGCCCCAGAGGTCCGGGTGGAGCTCGCCCAGGACCCCGGCGTGCCTGCCTTCAAGTTTGACGGCGGCGGTTTTACCCGGATGGAGGAGCGGATGCCCGGAAGCCTCGAAACGGGCCCCTTCGATTCCCAGCCCTTCGAACAGGCGCTCGATAACCCCTTTGGCGTCGAAAAAATCGACCGCGTCCTTAGGGAAGCTCCAGCCCGGCTCGTAGCGGTTACCGTAAAGGAGCCCGGCGAGCTTCCATCTTTCCTCTGGAAGGCCTTCTCCGGGGACGAACGCCGGCGCTATCTCGTATATCCTTAAATCTTCGCGCTTCCACGCGAGGTTCCGGGCCATGTTCTCAAGGAGCGACGGGATGAGGCCGGCCCTCATAACCGCCTGCTCCTCGGTGAGAGGGTTTAGGAGCTCGACACCCTTTCCCGCTTTTACCCCGGCCATGGCGAATAGCTCCCTCGAAACAAAGCTATAGTTCATGACCTCGGTAAAGCCGGAGCCGGAGAGGAGGCTTCTTATACTCCGCCGGAGGGCCGTGGCCATAGCGGTCTCGCCGGGGGACATGGCCGCTATGGGCAGTGTCGTCGGTATATTATTATACCCGAAAATCCTGGCGACCTCTTCCATGAGGTCTATCTCGGTCGTCAGGTCCATCCTGTAGGAAGGAGGCATGGCGCTTATGATGCCTGGCGAGGCCTCGCGGCCAGCTATGCCGAGCCTGCTGAGGATATTGAGCGCCTCATCGGTCGTTACACGGACGCCGAGCACACGGGCGGCCCTCTCGGTCCTGAAAGTTATCTCAGCCGGGGCATACTTTTCCGGATACATGTCTATGGAGCCTTTTGCGGCCTTTCCTCCCGCGAGCTTGAGAACAAGGCTCGCGGCCATGTCGAGCGCCCTGGTTACGCCTTCAATATCCACACCCCTCTCGAACCTGTAGGAGGATTCGGTTGAGAGGGCGTGCTTCCTTGAGGCCCTCCTTACGCTCGAAGGCTCGAACCACGCGCTCTCGATGAGAATGCGTTTGGTCGAGCCGGTCACTTCGCTTCCGCCCCCGCCCATTACGCCAGCGAGGGCAACTGGGGCGTTTGCGTCTGCTATGACGAGCGTCGAGGGGTCGAGGTTACGGGTCTTCCCGTCTATCGTCGCGATAGTCTCGCCTTCCCCGGCGGATCTCACTATAATGGAGGCTCCATTGAGCTTATCGAGGTCGAATGCGTGAAGGGGCTGGCCTGTTTCGAGAAGGACGAGGTTGGTGACGTCCACGACGTTATTTATAGACCTTACGCCGTGGGCTTCGAGCCTATTTTTGATCTCATCTGGCGAGGGGCCTATCGATACGCCCTCGATAACCCTTGCCGCGTACCTCCGGCAGGGCGCGCCTTTTTCGATGGATACGGTGGCGCACTCGGCTATCGGCCTTCCGGCTTCGTCTACCTTGAACTCCTTTTCCTTGAAAACGGCCTGGGTGACGGCTGCCGCCTCCCTTGCCATGCCCCTTATGGAGAGGAGGTCCGCCCTGTTCGGGGTTATCCCGGCCTCCATCATGAAATCAGCGCCCAATATGGTGCGGAAATCGACCCCGAGCGGCGCGTCCTCCGGGAGTATCATAATGCCCTCGGAGGTGTCCTTAAGCCCGAGCTCCACCTCGGAGCACATCATGCCCTGGGATTCCACACCCCGTATCTTGGACTTCTTTATCTTGAAGCCGCCCGGAAGCTCGGCTCCCGGCAGGGCAAGGGCCACCTTGTCGCCCGGCTTCATGTTCTTCGCGCCGCAGACGATGGCAAGCTCCTCCTTGCCGGTCCTCACCTTGCAGAGCGAGAGCTTATCGGCGTTCGGGTGCTTCTCGCACTCCACGACCTGGGCCGTAATCACGTTCGTAAAACCGCCGCCGGTTTCCGCGACCGACTCTATCTCGGTGCCGGTCATGGTCAGCCTTTCCGCCAGCTCGCGGGCAGGGGGCGCGCCTTCGAGATACTCTTTTAGCCAATTGTAGCTGAAAAGCATTTTCTTACCTTTTAGAAGGCTGCTCAAAAAGCCCATTCTGCTGTGTCGTATTCAAAATTCGTCGTTGCGGCGTACAAAAAAAGTACGCCTCACTCCTCATTCGACTCCTTGCATCTTGGGCTTTTTGAGCAGCCTGATGAGATTTTGAGTTAATTTATCTATGCAAGATACTGATTCAGAATGAAATAACAGGCCTAAAACTGCTCCAGGAACCTCATGTCGTTCTCAAAGAGGAGCCTAAGGTCGCCTATGCCGAATTTGAGCATCGCTACCCTCTCTACACCCAACCCGAACGCGAAGCCGGTGTATTCCTCGGGGTCGTAGCTCACTGCCCTAAAAACGTTCGGGTGTATCATCCCGGCGCCCAGTATCTCGAGCCAGCCAGTGCCCTTGCAGACCCTGCAGCCGTTGCCGCCGCAGATGACGCACCTTATGTCGACCTCGGCCCCGGGCTCGACGAACGGGAAGAAGCTCGGGCGGAACCTCACGGCTGTCTGGCCGAAGAGCCTTTCGAGGAATAGAGTAAGCACTGCCTTGAGGTTTGCGAATGATATGTCCCTGTCCACCATGAAACCCTCTATCTGGTGAAACATCGGGGAATGGGTAAGGTCGGAGTCCCTGCGGTAGACGGTGCCGGGCGCGATTACCCTCAATGGCGGACGGCACTTCTCCATCACCCGTATCTGGACCGGGGACGTATGCGTGCGGAGCACAAACTCGTCGGAGACGAAGAAGGTGTCCTGCATGTCCCTTGCGGGATGGTCCTTGGGGAAGTTAAGGGCCTCGAAGTTATAGTAATCGAGCTCGACCTCGGGGCCCTCGGCTATGTTGAAGCCGAGGCCCGTGAAGATGTCCTCGATCTCGTCTGTTATCCGGGTTACGGGATGGAGCTTTCCGGGGCGGATGAACTTGCCGGGAAGGGTTATGTCGACCCGTTCCTTTTCGAGCCTTTCCCTCTTCTCGCCTTCATCGAGGGCCGAGAGCGCCTTGTCGAAGGCCTCTTCGAGCCGGGTCTTCAGGTTGTTGATGGCTTCCCCGGCCTTTTTCCTCTCTTCAGGCGAAAGGGTGCCGAGGCCCTTCAGAAGCTCCGCGACCTCTCCCTTCCTCCCGAGATACCTGTTCCGGGCCTCCCTGAGGGCCTCCCTTTCGGAGGAGGCCCTTGAAAGCTCATCCAGGGCCTGCCTTTCGAGGTCTTCGACTCTCCGGCTCATGCAGCGAGGCTGGTCCTGGCTATCTCGACGACCCTGGTGAAGCCGGCCGGGTCTTTTACGGCCATATCGGCCAGGGTCTTCCTGTCGATCTCGACGTTGGCCCTGAGGAGCCCGTTCATCAAGCGGCTGTAGGTGATGTCGTTCATCCTTGCCGCCGCGTTTATCCTGGCTATCCAGAGGCTCCTTATCTCCCTCTTCTTGGTCCTCCTGTGCGCGTACGCGTACACGAGGGCCCTGTCCACGGCCTCCGTCGCTATGCGGTAGAGCTTTCCGCGGCCGGCCCTGTAGCCCTTTGCGGCCTTTAGTACCTTCTTCCTCTTTTTCTTGGCGTTGACGCCTCTTTTGACCCTCGGCATAACTGCTCCTTGACTGGTGATTTCATGCGGCGGGACTGCTGTACGGGCCTGACTGCCCTGCGCCCGCCTTTATTCGTTTTCGGCCCTGCCGGTTTCTGCAGGGCGAAGCCTCCTTAACCGTAGGGCAGGAGCTTCTTTATCGAGTCCTCGTGCGTTGCCGAGATGAGGTCGGATTTCCTGAGCACCCTCTTGGCCTTGCTGGCCTTGCTCGTGAGGATGTGCCTCATGCCGGACTTCATCCTCTTGACCTTGCCCGTGCCGGTTATCTTGAACCTCTTCGCGGCGCCTTTGTTCGTCTTAAGCTTTGGCATTGCCCTCTATTCCTCCTGTGTCCTGGCCCCTGTGTCCTGGGCCGCTTCCGCCTTTACCGGCTTCTCGGCCTTTTGCGGGGCCGGCGCCAGAATCATGCTCATGTTCCGGCCCTCGAGCCTGGGTGACGACTCGATGACCGCCAGGTCCTTGACCTCTTCGGCGACCCTCTTGAGCATCCCCATGCCGAGCTCGGTATGCGTTATCTCGCGGCCCCTGAAGATGATGGTGACCTTTACCTTGTCGCCCTCGCTCAGGAACCTCTTTATGTTCCGTAGCTTGAACTGGAAATCGTGCTCCCCGGTCTTGCCACGGAGCTTCATCTCCTTGATGCTGATGACGGTCTGCTTCTTCTTGGCTTCCTTGGCCTTCTTGCTCGTCTGGTACTTGAACTTGCCGTAGTCCATTATGCGGCAGACCGGCGGGACCGCGGTCGGGGCCACCTCTACGAGGTCGAGCCCGGAGTTCTCGGCTGCCGCGAGCGCGTCCCTCGTGGCCATGACCCCGAGCTGGTTGCCCTCGGCGTCAATGACCCTCACCTGCGGGACCCTTATCATCCTGTTTATTCTCGTGGTATCCTTTGCTATGAAAAATCACCCCCTAACTATTTCGGGCCTGTGCGGCTTTGCAGCGTTAAAATCTAAAACGGGAAACCTGCTTCCCGGTCAGCCCGCCTGGACAGCGGGCCTGTTCTCGGCCTTAATTACGGCAAGGAACTCCTCTACCGACATCGAGGGAAGTGTAGCCCCTCCACGGAGCCTCGGGGAGACCTGCCTCGACTCGGTCTCCTTGTCGCCTATGACGAGCTGGTAGGGGACCTTACGCAATTGCGCCTCCCTCACCTTGAAACCGAGCTTCTCGTTTCTTATGTCGAGCTCCGCCCTTATGCCCTCGGCCTTTAGTTTTTTATGGACCTCGCGGGCGAAGTCGTCGTTCCTCTCCGTGACCGTAAGCACTATGGCCTGGACCGGCGCGAGCCAGACCGGGAAAGCGCCGGCATAGTGCTCCACAAGGCAGCCGAAGAAGCGCTCAAGCGACCCCATGAGCGCCCTGTGTATCATTATGGGCCTGCTCTCGCCGCCGTTTTCGTCCCTGTACGTGACGTCGAACCTCTCTGGGAGGTTGAAGTCGACCTGTATGGTCGAGCACTGCCATGCCCTTCCGAGGACGTCCTTTATCTTTATGTCTATCTTCGGGCCGTAGAAGACCCCCTCTCCGGGGTCTATGCTGTATTTCAATCCCTGGGATTCGAGCGCGCCCTTAAGGGCGGCCTCGGCCTTTGCCCAGTTATCGAGGCTACCGACGTACTTCTCGGGCCTGGTGCTCACGTATATATCAAATTCGCTGAATCCAAAAGAATTTAATACGAAAAGGGTAAATTTCAGGACCCCCTTTATCTCGTCCTCGAGCTGGCTCGGGGTCATGAATATGTGCGCGTCGTCCTGGGTGAAACCCCTTACCCTCAAAAGCCCGTGCAGCGCGCCGGAGCGCTCGTATCTGTAAACCGTGCCGAGCTCCGCGTAGCGCACGGGCAGGTCCCTGTAGCTACGGAGCTGGCTCTTGTATATATTGATGTGGAACGGGCAGTTCATGGGCTTGACTATATAGTCCTGCCCCTCGACGTCCATCGGGGAGAAGAGGCTCTCCCTGTAGAAGTCCCAGTGCCCGCTCGTCTTCCAGAGGCCCACCTGCGCTATGTGCGGGGTGTATATTATGGAGTAATCGGCCTTTACGTGCTCGGCCTTCCAGAAGTCCTCTATAAGCCTCCTGACCGTAGCGCCGTTCGGGTGCCAGAGGACCAGGCCAGAGCCTATGTCCTCTCCTGTAGAGAAAAGGTCCAGTTCCTTGCCGAGCTTCCTGTGGTCCCTCCTCTTTGCCTCCTCGAGCCTCTCAAGATGCTCCTTGAGGTCTTCTTTCCTGGCGAAGGCGGTGCCGTAGACCCTCTGGAGCATCTTCCTCTTCTCGTCGCCCCTCCAGTAGGCCCCGGCGGCGCCGGTGAGCTTGAAGGCCTTTATCCAGCCGGTCGAGGGAAGGTGCGGCCCCCTGCAGAGGTCAACGAAACCCGAGTGCCTGTAAAGGCTCACCTCGCCTTCGGGCAGCTCCCGTATTATCTCTTCCTTGTATGTCTCGCCCATTCCGGAGAAGAGCTTCAGGGCTTCTTCCCTGGAGACCGCCTCCCTCGTGAACGGGTGGTCGCCCTTTATTATCTCCCCCATCCTCTTTTCGATCTTCTCGATGTCCTCGGGGGTGAAGGGCCGGTCGACCTCGAAATCGTAGTAGAAGCCGTCCTCGATGGCAGGGCCTATCGCTATCCTGGCCTCCTTGTAAAGCGACTTCACGGCCTCCGCCATGACGTGCGCGGCGGAGTGGCGGAGTATCTCAAGGCCTTCGGGAGAATCGAGCGTTACCGGCTCGACCTTAACGGCCCCGTTCCCGGCGCCGAGAGGGGACCTCAAGTCCCTTGCGGAGCCGTCAACCCTGGCTGCCACGGTCTTTTTCAGAAGGTCCCTGTCATGGGCCTTCAGGACCTCGAAGAGGCTCGCCTCTGGGGCGAATTCCAGCTCGTCCCCGCTCGGGAAAATCACTTTTGACATCAAAGACCTGTGCCCGGCTCCGTTTCTGTGAAATCAACAAAAGGCATCACCCGCCACGGACGGCAATATAATAGCGGGCTGCCGCCGTGGTGCATGATACCTTGGATAACAAATGGTAGGCACGGGCGGTTTCGAACCGCCGACCTCTACCGTGTCAAGGTAGCGCTCTACCCCTGAGCTACGCGCCTATGGAATTCTCAAGTCCCAACAGTCCTGAACGCAGCCTGCAAGGCGCCCCTCCGGCCATCCCAGATAGATCTCCGGGCATCAGTGGGATCCTGGGAAATGAACATAGAACCTGAATATATAAACATTTTGAAGATTTTGCCAAGACCAGTTTATGGCCCCTCAGTCCGCGCGTCGTCGACGCTTTATATATTAACAAAAAACGGTACATCCGATAAACCATTTTCAAGCCGGTCTAAAACACCGGGCTTATATGGTATCCGTTGATTCCGGCACGCGGATTGGGACCGGATCATATTCAGGGTGCGCCGCCCCCTTCGCCCTCCCCCGGGAAAGCGGTTTTCGGGATGGTGAAATGGAACCTTGAGCCCGCTCCGGGCTCCGACTCCACCCAGATGCGTCCCCCGTGCCTCTCGACCACCTTCTTTGATATCGCGAGCCCAAGGCCGGTCCCGGGGTACTCCGGCCCGTGGAGCCGCTGGAAAAGGTCGAATACCTTGTCCAGATGCGCCGGGTCTATCCCTATGCCGTTGTCGGCCACGGTAAAGACCCATTCATTTTCCCCTTCCACTGCAAGGACCCGTATCTCCGGCCTCCTGGCCTTGTCGCGGAACTTGATGGCGTTGGCCAGGAGGTTCTGGAAGACCTGCGATAGCTGGACCGGGTCTGCCATGACCCTCGGCAGCCCGCCCTTTTGAATGACGGCCCGCGACTCCTTTATTGCGATTGTGAGGTTTCCGAGGACCTCCTCAAGCACCTCGCGGGTGTCGACAGGCTCGAATGGCCGCGCCTGGGTGGTGACGCGCGAGTATTCGAGGAGGTCGTCTATTATCTTCTGCATCCTTGCAGCCCCGGCAGAGGCGAAAGATATCCGCTTCCTGGCTTCCTCATCGAGGCTTCCAGCATACTTCCTCTCTATCAGCCTCAAGTACCCGTCTATCATCCTGAGCGGCTCCTTCAGGTCGTGCGAGGCGATATACGCGAAATTCTGGAGGTCCGCGTTGCTCCTCTCAAGCTCCCTCGCGTAGGACCTCGTCTCCCTGAAAAGGCGGGCGATCGATATCGCGAGCGCGGCCCTGTCCGCAAGGTCCTGGAGAAGGAGCTTCTCCGCCTGGGTGAACGATTCGCCTTCCTTCGGCCTGAAGCATGCGACAAGCCCTATTACCCTCCCTTCCGACCGGAGCGGGGTGACGAGCGAGCTACTTATCCCGAGGCGCTCCATCACGGCGCGGTATTCGGGCCGGATGGTCTTCCAGATCTCCTCGGGCGAGCCGAATGAGAGCTGGCGGCCTTCGCTCACCACCCTGCCGCCCACTCCCCTGTCCGAGCGCTGCGGGTTCGCGGCTATGAACCCGTTCAGCTCATCCTGGAGCCGTTTTTCATTATGATAGACCGCGACGGGCTCGAGCCATTTTCCGTCCGCTGAAAGGAGCCTTATGACGCATGGCACCCTTACGAGGTCTCCTATGTATTTCGCTATGGTGTCCAGCACGCCCTGATAATCGGTTACCACGTTGGCCATCGCGTCCGAGAGCTCGGAGAGGGCCCTGGACCTCTCGGCCTCCCTCCTCACCTCTTCAGCCCTCTTGAGCCCGGTTATATCCAGCATGGTCCCGGATATCACGCCGTGCAGGACCGTCGCGCTCATGAGGACCGTCTTCACCTCGCCCGTCCTCGTAAGCGCCTCGACCTCGAAGGCGTCGACCCGCCCTTTTTCCCTGAGTATCCCCAGGAACTCCTCCCTGGATGAAGGGTCCCTGTACCTCGGAGCCGCGCCTTCCCTCACCATCTCCTCATGCGAATCGAAGTCGAATATCCGCGCAAGCGCCGCGTTCGCAAAAAGAAGCTCTCCATCGAAGGTAGACCTGAATATGCCGGCAAGAGACGTGTCTACAAGGTTCCTGTACTTGGTCTCCGAGAGCCTCAACGCCTCTATGGCCCGGACCCTTTCGGCCGTTTCCCTGGCAAGCTCGTCCCTCGAGGCGGTGACTTTCTTCAGGTCCCCGGCCATCCCGTCGAATGACCTTGAGAGCGCGGCAAGCTCGTCCTTTCCGGCGATCCCTACCCTGTAGTCGAGGTTCCCTGTCGCGAACTCCATCGCCCCTTTCCTGAGCTTATCAATGGGCCTGGTGATCGCGAGCGCGGTGGAATATGATATGAAGACCGCCACCACGGCCACGCACGCGCCGACGAGGAAGATGATATAGTTCACGTTTTTGAGCGGCGCTACGGCATAAGACTCCTCTTGCTCGACCACGAGCGCCCACCTGGGCCCGTCCTGTATATTGACGCACTCTGACGCGCCCCAGACGTTTTTCCCGACCTTGTCGACCCACATGCCGAGCGCGTCGCTCGACCGGGCCAGGCATTCCTCGATTGGAAAGGTCTGTATCCTTTCCGAAAGCGGCGCCAAATCCGGGGCCTTCCTGGAGCTCGTGAGAAGGAGCCCGTCCCGGTTCACGATGAAGATGTCGACACCGGCCCGCCTTTCAATCTCGGACGGCTCGTCGCCGAGCCTTTCGAGGCGCTCGCCTGTCACAAGCTCGTCGGCAAGGGTTATGCTGTACCCGTTCATAAGCACCCCGACAATCTCTCCGCCGCTCAATACGGGCGCTGACACGGGTATGTAATAATGGACCCGCCCGGCGTGGCGGTGAATGCTCGCTTCCTGTATGTTGCTCTTTTCGAGCCCCTCCCTGAAATAGGGTTCTCCGCTCTCGTCCCTGCCTACGAAATCAGGGTCCGTGCTCGCGACAACGACCCCTGAAAGGTCAAGGAGGTGTATCTCTATTATCTCCTCGTCGAGGGGGCGCTTGTCTGCCCGCAGGTAATCCCCGAGCTCCCGGCCCTCCATCGTCTTTTCAGCCTCGCTCATGCCGCGCATGCGGGCGAGCGTCCCGGCTATCCTGTCGTCGGATGAGAATACCCGCGCGACTTCCTTTTTGGCCTGCAGGAACTCGAGGAGCTGCGCCTTTTTCATCACGGCCAGGAAGCTCAGGTTCGATAGCGTGTTCCTTTCTATGTACCTTCTGCCGTTCTCAAGGAGGAGAAGGCCTATGAAAACGGCCGGTATGAGCGAAAAGGCGAGGAACAATATGATGAGGCGGGATTTTATGCTCATCTTCGCGACCCCGCTATGATCAGGAGGCATGTCCCCGTCAATACGAAGAGCATGGAGGTCGGAACTGCCATCGCCCCGCTCACCCCCGGCATCAGGAAATAGAGTCCGGGCTCGCCGAGCAGATACCCGAGGAGAGCCGAAAGTCCCGTGAGCGCGATAAAAACGCCGAAGGACCTGAACCACCAGGGCAGGACCCTCTGCCTGAGGAGCACGGCTATGGCGAGGGCAGCTATAAGGATAAAATCCAGCATGGTGGCTATCGACGGCATGCCCGGCACCTCGGTCATGGCCGCGGACGGGTCCTCCCGTACGAACAGTGCCTCGACGCCCGCCTCGACGCCGAATAACGCGGAAACGAGGAGCGTGGCCATGAGGAGGAGTATAACGAGGGCCGATATGGGGAGCGCCACCTGCGCCCCTGACATCTCGCCCCTTGCGGCCTCGGCGAGGTAATAAAGGACCACTCCGCCAAGGAGAAAAGACAGGGCGGTCGAGAACTTCATGGTCACATAGCCCGGGGCCAGCGTCTTCAGGAATTCCAGCCCCATCCACCAGGCCGCCATCTCGACGAGGCCGCCCGCCGCGACCGCGATTGAAATGGCCCTGGCAGCCCTGAGCCTGTCGGTTGCCATCACTGCACCCCCTGGTCCGGCGCTCAATTGGTCGGCTGTCCCCTATAAACAGGCTGCATGAGGGCCGTTTTGTCAAACGGCCCAAACAAAAAAAGCCCGCCTTTTGGCGAGCTTTTTTGTCACGTTAGCGGCTCCTTAGCTATTTTTCCCTTTTTCTCTCAGCTGTTTCTTGAGGGCCGGGAGCTTGTCCCTGAACTCGCGGGTAGCCGAGGCCGCGTCCCCGGGCCCGGCAACTACGGTGGGCTTTATGAGTATCACGAGCTCTGTCTTGCTCTTGGAGCTGGCTCTGAACTTGAAAAGGTTCCCTATGACGGGCACCCTGCTCAGGACCGGGATCCCGTTGGAGGAGGAATCGAACCTCTCCTGTATGAGCCCTCCTATGACGAGCGTTTCCCCGTCGGCTGCCACTACCGAGGTCTCGGCCTCCCTCTTCGTGAAGGAAGGGTAGGTGGCGTTCCCTATGACCCTGTCCGTGGACCTGTCGCTCACCTCCTGCCTGATGGTCATGGCGACCTTGCCCGCCTCCGTTATGTAAGGCACGACCGTGAGTATCACGCCGGTTTTCCTGTACTCGATATTCTGGATTATCCCGGCTGTGCCTGTTACGGCGTTCTGGGTAGACTGGGTTGAGACCGGCTCGTCGCTCCCGACGTTAATGGACGCCTTCTCGTAGTTCTTCACCATGATATGCGGGTTGCTGAGTATGTCCACCTTGCCCTCCGAGGCAAGGGCCTGTATGGCCGCGAAGAACCTGCTCGCGTCCGTAGCGAGGACCGAAAGCCCCGAGGGTGCGGGCGCGCCTATGGGAGGGATTATCGGGGCCCTCGGGTCGGCAAGCGCGGGGTTCGGCACAATCCCGGTATTCTGCTGGATGTTCGCCTCGCCGGAAAGGAGCGACCACTGGATGCCGAACCTGGTGCTCTCATCAAGCTTTATCTCCGCGATGAGCGCCTCTATAAGCACCTGCCTGGGGAGCCTGTCGAGCTCATTCAGCGTACCGAGCATCTTCCGGTACTCTCCCTGTGGGGCGTTTATGATGAGCGCGTTGGCAGGCTCGTAAAGTAATATCCGGGCCCGTTCTGCCGCGTTTGCCGGGCCGCGCGCTTGAGCATGCTCCGGCATGGCAGCTATGGCCGCCGGGGCCGGAGGGGCGGAGCCGGGAACCACTGGCCGGGAAAAAGAGCCGCCCCCGTAGACTTCATCGAGTACGGCCATAAGGTTCGAGGCCCTGTCGTTCCTGGCGTAATAGATGTGAATCGAGTTCGACCCGGACAAGGATGCGGTATCGAGCCGGCCTATCCACCCGGCCACGGACTCCATCAGCTCCTTGCCGGAAGAAAGGACGATAAGGCTATTTAGCCGCTCAAGCGGCACGACCGCAAGCTGCGCATCCTCCTTGCCGATGCCGACGGCCGAGAGGATCTCCGTGAGCTCGCCGTAGAGCGCCCTTGCGTCCGCGTTCCTTACCGGGACCATCGCTATCTCCACACGCCCGAACGCGTCCACATCGAGGCTTTTTATGAGCTCTATTATCCCCTTGCCCCTGGCCGAGCCGTCGGTTATCACAAGGGTATTTGATTTGGGGAGCGCGGTTATGCTCCCCGCGCTTGAGAGCATGGGCTTGAGGACGGCAAGCATGTCATTGGCCGATATGAAATCAAGCGGCACTACGAGGGTCGTAATGCCGCTTGCAACGCCTATCTCCCCGGCGTCCTTGCCGCTCAGGATCCTCCCGGGATGCTGCCTTCCGCCAGATGCGGGGACGACCTTGTAATAATCCCCGGATTTCACGACCGAGAGGCCGTTTACCTCCAGTATCGATTCGAGTATGGCGAGAATGTCTTCGCGCCGTACCGGCCTTACCGTCTCGACCGACACCCTGGCGTTTATCCCCGGAGCGATTATGAAGTTCTCGCCAGTGAGCTCGCCTACGGTGCGAAGCACCTCCCGGAGGCCCGCGTCGTTGAAGTTAAGCATGGCGGTCCCGGCTGCGGGCCTCAAGCCCCCGGCTGACCGGAGCCCCTGGTCCGAACCTGACCGGCTCAAGGGAGGCAGCCCATGATGGGTATCGGGACCGTCGATTAAATCATTTGAATCATCCGAAGGCTCCTCGGATGACGGTGCCATCCCGTCAGAAGCCTCCTCCGGATTAAGCTCTTTAAAAGGGGCCTTGTCCGCCGAAGTCTCCTTGCCGGGGACCTCTCCGGGGGCGACCATTTCAGGGGCGGCTTCCGTGGCAATTTGAGAAGCCCCGTGAGGGGACGTCCTATTCTCGTCCTGAATGGGTAATATTGTTACCTCGTCAGACATGAAAAAGGGCCTTACGGAAGCCTCCTCGGCATGCGAGAGGCCCGATATCAGGAGCGCTCCGCAAAGCGCGAGCGCTGAAGAGACGCCCCTGAAGAGCGGCTTTTTAATAGACGCCCTTTTTTCCATCATTTGCCGGCCCATTCGTTTCCGCCGATCTCTTCCATTCCATTTTCCGCATTTCCGGCTTCCGCTTTTCCGTGGACCGGCATATCGGATTGAACGCCACCCCTGGGTACGGCAGGCGAAAGGTTCCGGAACGCCCCCATGCTGCGCTGCCCGAGGGTCCGGTCTGCCGCGGGCTTTCGCCCGCCGGACATACTCGCTCTAAGCACCTCTTCCCCGCGCTTAAGGACGACCGTGTCCCTCGTTATGTCCACTATGACGAACTCCTCAATCCGGTCTCCAACCCTGTAAGCGCCGGAGCCGGAAGAGTCGCCATGCCAGCTCAGCATCGCAACACCGCCAGTATCGAGTATCACGGTCCCGGTGATGGTCACCTCTGGGGCCGGCCTCTGGGGCGGCCTGGCCGGCCCTGGTTTCGGACCGGGCCTTTCCGCTATGGGCTTCTCCCTCGACGGCCTGAAAAGGTCCTTTTCCACTATCACTCCGAAATTCGCCCCCTCATTGCGGATAACCGCCTCTGATGCGCAGGAACTCTCATGGATTGTAGCGAGCGAGGCGAACGCCGCAAAAACCAAAAAGGCGGTTGAGCGCTGCCGCCTCCGCATTCAGTTCGCAAGCTCCGCTTTTCTTATTACCCCCTCGACCACGAGCGTAACGTCAAGCCTTCCGGGCTCGCGCTCTCCCCTGGACCGTATCCTCACAGACCTTACTCCCATTGCCGGACCGGAGCCCTTCATATCCGAAAGGAGCTCCTTCAATTCCGAGATACCGGCCCTGAACCGGAACTCGACAGGCACGCCGACGTATCTCCCCCTGTCAACCGATTTGAGGGCGCGCTCGGAAGTTATCCTTATGCCGCTCCTGGCGGAATAGTCCCTGAACGCGCCCTGAAGGTGCGCGGCCCCGAGCGACGGCGTTCTGCCGGGAAGAAGCCCCTCTTCGAGTTCTTGAAGCTCATCCCTCTTTTTCTCCACAAGCTCCTCCAGTTCATCGGCTTGGCCGACGAGGTCGGCCCACACGACAAGCTCCCCGCCCTTCCGCCGGGCCTCCTCTTTCATGCCGGAGTAATACTCGTAAACCGAGCCAGCGGCAAGGAACGCGATAAGCGTTGCGGCCAGGAGGTATACCGCCGAAGGCACTTTTCCGGCCCCGGACCGGAGCCAGTCACCTCCGCGCATCGGCCTCAGCCCCGGTCGGGTTATCTACCTTGAACAGTATCCTGAAGCGCTCCTTTCCGTCCGGCCCCGCGGTGACCGGGCCGTCGAACTCCAGCTCGCTGCCGAGCCCGGAGCGCTCAAGCGCCATGAAAAGCCCCGAGGCCTTTCCGGAGGCCCCCTCGACCGCTATCGTCTTCCTGTCGTATTCCATCCCGGTCAGATAGGTGTCGGACGGGATTGCCTCGGTAAGCCTCTTTAATATCTCCAGGAATTCGGGAGCGCCCTCTCCCCTGACCTCGCGGAAGACCCTTATGTCCGTCTCTATGGCGGAGAGTGCGGCGGCAAGCGCCTCGGCCCTGACCCTCTCAGGCCCGAGCTCGGCCAGCGCCCTGTTGAGCTTCCTTAACGTGAGCGCTTCGTTTACGAGGAAGAACGCCGGCAGAAGGAGCGCGAGCCCGAGCGCGCCGCCTGCCGCCGTCAGCGCCGCGCCCCTGGCCTTAAGCGCGCCCCTGGATTTAGGCGTGAATCCGGAGGAACTTGCTTTCCTGTCGAAAAGGAGGAGCGCGGCCCCGTACGAAACGGATACGTCCGGCGCCTCGTCGTGTCCGGAAACCTCAAGTCCCGTTTGCCGGGCCGCGGCCCGCGCCTCTTCCGCCTGCGGCGAATCCCCGCCTTCGCATATTATGAAACAGCGGCTCAGGGACCCTTCCGCCGCCATCGAGGCGAACCTTAGCTCCCTCTCGTATGCGCCCCGCCCGGTAGCCTTGAGTGAGCGGGAATAGCACGGCCTTCCGGCTCTTGCCCATGCTGTTATTTGGGCCCCGTCCTCGTTAATAGCAAGCAAAGCGGCTCCTGCAGGAGGCGCTTTGCCAGAACGGGAGAGCGCCTTCAGGGCGGCCCTCTCCGCGGTAGTCACAAACAAGAGGCGCAGCCCGGCGCTTTCAAGCGCCTTGGTCGTCATCTCGATTGTCTCCGAAGGCGCCGCGGAAAAAAGGACAAGCCGCCTTTCCGGCCCTGACTCGAGTATTTCGCATGAGTATGCCCATCCGGACGGATCGGAAGGCAGGTGCTTTTCAAGCTCAAAGGCCAGCACCCCCCGTAGCGTTTCCCCTTCCGCGGGCGGCAGCTCTATCGCCCTTGAGACGTAACCGCCAAAAGGAAGCGCAACAGATACCCAAAGGCCCGGAAGGCGCTTCCTCTCCGCGTATTCCTTGAGCCCTGCGGCCCTCTCGTTTATGCTTCCATCGAGCGTAAAGGCCCTTTCAGCCCTCAAGCCCGATACCCCCCTCTTTACATGAAATGCCTTCCAGCGGCGCTTTCCCGCCTCGATGCCTATCGCGTTCAGTATCAACGGTAACCGACCCCGTGCTCGCGCCAGGAAATGAATACCGCGTCCTTTCCGCCGGGCTTTTTCGCTATGGCAGCCTCTATCGTGTACCGGATGCCGCCCTTCTCGCCGGTCGAAGTCGCGACGAAGAACTCCGAGGTGACGAGCCCGCCGTGCGACCGGATGGTCATGAAGCCATCGGTCTTTCTCCTGAGGAGTATCTCGTTCGCGACCCCGGGCCCGTAAACGGCCGAAAGCGCAGTCTCGCCCGCGGTATTGAGGTTCAATCTCCCGTCGCCGTGCACGGTCACGAGCCTCCTGATGCCGCTTTCGCCGCCCGCGCCATAGAAAATCTCCCGGCTTACGCCCTTAACGAGCAGCAGCTCTTCAGTGAAATCAAAGGGGCCGTCCTTTGAGCCGTACGGGAACGGCAGGGAGCCGTAATAGTCGTCCTCGGCGCCGTTCAGGTGAAAGTCGCTGTTTTTGTCCCGCCAGTCGATTATGGAATCGCTTATCTCGTCCCTCGCGGCACTGTCCGCTCCGGAAAGGCGCAGCAGCTCGTCGATTACGCCCCGCGGGGCCGTGTTCAGGTTTACCTTGGCCCGCTCGTCCTCTATCACATATGAGACCGTCCCCTCTCCCATCTTGAGGTCCCTCCTGGAAGGAAGCGGATGAAATCCGTCCGCAGTCCTTTCAAGGAACACGAGCCCTGACTCGCTTGACGCCACTACTTCGTAGTCCGCCGAGACCTCGGCAGCCGCCATGTACACCCCTGCCACGGCGAGCGCCCAGGCCGAGGCCTCGTCCTCGAAGCTCGATGTCGCCGCGCTTTCAATCCTCATCGTGTACACGAACCCGGGCGCTATGAGGAACATGAGCGCAAGGAGCCATAAGACCAGCACGAGCGAGAGGCCTCTGTCGCCTGAAGCGCGGGCCTTCAATCACCTGCCCCGCTGCCTTTCCCGGCCATTAGCGCCGTCTCGAATGAGACCGGGCCGCCGGTATTTCCTGAAAGCCTCACCTTCACCATTTGAGGGAGCTTCTTCATGATTGCCGCGTCCCATTCATCGCGCCACGCGCCGTCGCCGAAATAGGCGAACTCAAGGGACGCGGCAGCGCCGGTCACTACCGAGCGCTTCCCGATCCGGCCCGCGAGCGGGAGAGTGGATTCTTCCAGCACAAGGCCATCGCCTGTGACCGAATACCGTAAAAGAATCGCGCCGCCCCAGGGCACTTCAGGAGAAGCGGTCCTTCCCGAAGCGGCGAAGGCGATGCTTTCAGGGCCGCCGAGGAAGATGATATTGCCTTCCCCGTCCCTGTATGGATAAGCTGACGCGAGCGCCTTCCTCATCTCGCCCGAGACATACCTTTTCATGAACGCCTCTTCCGCCGCCCTGTCCCCGCTCTCCCAGACGCCGAGGCCGAACCTCAGGGCGGCAAGGGCGGTAAGGGCGATTACCGCGACGACCGAGATCGAGATGAGTACCTCCAAAAGGGTGAACCCCCTTTTACCCACCAGGGAGGCCCTTTAAGGAGATGAGCCTGAACTCGGCCCCCGAGGCGAGGTCCCTCGTCGTGACGACCACCTTGAGCAGCCTGGGTGCGCCCTCTCCCGCCGCATCGTAGGGATAGGCCTCCATCTTCCAGGCGAACCCGGCGCCCGTGACACCTTCGGAAACGCCTTCTTCCATAAGCCCGTCGAACATGGACCCGAACCTCTCACTGGCCGCGAGAACAAGCCCTGTCCGGCCGTTTGTCTCCTTGGCGAGCCTTAGCCCGCCGGCTACAAGCGCAAGGAGCACGCCAAGGGCCGCCCCCATGATGGCAATGGAGGCCATGACCTCGATAAGGGTAAAACCCTTTCTGCCCTTCACTCGCCGGCGGCCTCGACCTTCAAACGGCCCGAGCCGTCGAGTACGAGCCTGTATGCGGCCTCCCCGTATTGCACGTCGAACTCCGCCGGACTCGAGGTCCCTGCCGGATAGAACGCTGCCTCGGCTCTCCTGACCTCGCCGTTCCCTTGGGGGAGCGCGACCTCTTTCACAGTCCCTATTCCGTCCCGTATGGCGAGGACGCCGCCGGTATAGACCGCGTAATGGACCGCCCTGTCCCTTACGGCCCTTATCCGGGCGTCCTCCAGCCCGGCCTTGAGCGTACGCACGGCCGATCTGGCCCTTAGACCCTCCAGCCCCGCGGTAATGGACGGGGCCGCAAGCGCCGCCGCCACCCCGATGATGGCGAGCACGAGGAGGAGCTCCAGGAGGGTAAAGCCCCCGGTCCTTCTACAGGCCGCCATCGAGGCTTCTCCAGCTTACGATGTCCACGGCGTCCCCTTCCCCGCCGGGCGCGCCGTCGGAGCCGAAGGAGATTATCTCGTACTCCTCGCGCTCGCCCGGCGACCTGTACATGAACTCCCGTCCCCAGGGGTCTCTGGGTATCTCCTTCCTGAGGTAGGGCCCTTGCCAGCGCTCTATGTTCGCCAGGTTCTCCCGGAGCGCGGCCAGGCCTTCAGCGGTCGTCGGGTATCTCCCTGCGTCGAGGCGGAACTGGTCAAGGGCCGCGCCGAATAGCTCTATCTGGACCCCTGCGGCCTTGACCCTCGACCGCTCGACCTTGCCGAGGAACCTGGGCGCGACAAGGGCCGCAAGGAGGCCGATTATGACGACCACGACTATTAGCTCTACGAGCGTAAAGGCGCGCTCTGACGAAAAAAAGGCCGCTTTACCGGCGTGCCGCATCTTGTTCCTTTCCCTCAAAGACCCGCGAGGCGGGCCGCCCCTAAAGGGGGATGTCGTTAAGGCTGAAGACCGCAAGGAGCATCGATATGACAATCGAGCCGACGATAAGGGCCATGACGAGTATTATGGCGGGCTCAAGCGTAGAGACGGCCCGCTTGACCGAAGTCCTTATCTCGTGCTCGTAGTCCGAAGCGACTTTAAGGAGCATCTCATCGAGCCTCCCGGTCTCCTCGCCGACCGCGAGCATGTGGGTGGCGAGCCTCGGAAAGGAGCCGGTTTCCGCGACCGGGGCCGCCACCCCCCTCCCCTTCCTTACCCCTTCGAGCACCGGGGCAAGGTCTTTTTCCATGGCCAGGTTCCCGGTAGACCTGATAGAGAGGCCGAGGGCCTCCATTATCGGCACGCCGGACTTAAGGAGCATCCCGAGCGTCCTTGAAAACCTCGCGGCAGCCGCCTTCCCCAGTATCGGACCGAGTATCGGGAAGGAGAGCTTGAAGCGGTCGAGCCGGAGCCGCCCCTCCGCGCTGGCGCGGAACCTTTCAAACCCGAACCACGCAAGCCCAAACGCGAGCGGCAGGACCCAGAACCATGAAGAAAGGAAATGCCCTGCCGCAAGGAGCGCCACAGCCGGAAGCGGCGCGGCCCCGCCGAGGTCTTCGAAGAGCATGGCGAACCTCGGCACGACGAAAATGAGCATGAAGACCACGGCCCCGCCGCCGAAAGTCGTAAGCAGGAGCGGGTACACAAGCGCCGAACGCATCTCGTCCTTCAGCCTCTCGGTCTCCTCGAGATACGCGGCGAGCCGCTTAAGGCAATCCTCAAGCGTCCCCCCGGCCTCCCCTGCCCTGACGGTATTTACATAGAAAGCCGGGAACTCCGCGTTACGCTCAAGACAGTCCGCCAGCGGCCTCCCGCCCCTTACCCCCTTCAGGACGTCGTTTATGACAGCCGTGAAAGAGGCATCCTCGTCAAGCTCGGCAAGGAGCGCGAGCGACTTATCCAGAGGTATGCCGGCCTCTATCATGCTCGCGAGCTGGTGCGTAAACGAGGCTACGCGCCTGCCGCCGGCTTTCCTTTTGAAAAAGGACCGCCCTTTCGGTTCCTCTTCCGTCCGGGCGGCCCTGGACGCGGATGAAGGGTAATAGCCCATTGAGCGGAGCCTCTCGGCAAGGTCCTGCTCGTCCCTGGCCTTGAGCCTCCCCCGTATCTCCTTCCCGGACCGGTCTATTGCCTTGTAGCTGAATGTCTCCATCTACTGAAGGGTAACCCGCTCAACCTCTTCCACAGTGGTAATCCCTGAAATGACCTTGCCCCAGCCGTCAGACCTCAACGGCGCCATGCCCTCGGAGACGGCTGCGCCCTTAATCGCCGCAGCCCCATGCCGCCCTACCATAAGCTCCCGTATCCTGTCGGTCACGGTCATTAGCTCGAATATGCCTGTCCGGCCCCTGTAGCCGGTCCCGCCGCACTCCGCGCAGCCGCCGCCCCTCGCAAGGCCTGCAATGCCTTGGGGGGCAACCGTTCCTTCCATGAGGAGCTTAAGCTCCCTTTCCGAAGGGTCATAGCTCTCCTTGCAGGCGGGGCAGATGACCCGCACGAGCCTCTGGGCGAGCACGCCGAGGAGGCATGAGGAGATGAGATATCCTTCGATGCCCATGTCCAGGAGCCTCGCGACCGCGCCTGCCGCGTCGTTCGTGTGCATGGTCGAGAGTATCAGGTGCCCGGTAAGGGCGGAATGGACGGCTATCTCGGCCGTCTCGGCGTCCCTTATCTCCCCCACCATTATGATGTCAGGGTCCTGCCTCACGATCGAGCGGAGGCCGTTAGCGAAGGTGAGGCCTATGGCCGGCTTGACTTGTATCTGGTTCACTCCACCGAGCTTGTACTCTATCGGGTCCTCTATGGTTATGACCTTCCTGCCGCAGGTGTCCATCCTTGAGAGGGCCGCATAGAGCGTGGTCGTTTTCCCGCTCCCGGTCGGGCCGGTGACCAGTATCATCCCGTGCGGCTGGGCGGCGAGGGCGGAGAAGGCGTCCCTTGCGGGCCCGGGAAAGCCGAGGCCTTCGAGCGCGAGCGCTGGGTCCGGGTCGAGGAGCCTCATGACGATGCTTTCGCCGTAGAGGGTCGGCACCGTCGAGACCCTTATGTCGACCTCCCTGCCCGAGGCCGTGTGCCTTATCCTGCCGTCCTGGGGAAGCCTCCTCTCGGCTATATTGAGCCTGGCCATTATTTTGACCCTCGAGGAGACGACCGGATGGAGCCTTCCGGGCAGGGTCTCCGAGAGATGGAGGACGCCGTCCACCCTGTACCTGATATTCAGCCCGCCCTCGAACGGCTCTATATGGATGTCGCTTGCGCGCCTCTCTACGGCCCTCGCGATTATGAGGTTCACGAGCTCTATTACCGGGGCCTCGAGCGCGGCTTCCTTCAGCCCCTCCATGTCGTCGCGGTCCCGGCTGGCCCGGCCCGTTTCCTTCTCGTCGAGGTCTCCTATCAGCTCGTTAATCCCCCTTCCCTGGCTGCCGTAATTCCTTTCTATGAAATCGAGTATCTGCCCCGGCACCCCGAAGGCCTGCTCGACCTCCATGACGGTAAACGCCTTCAGGGCCTCGGCAGGGAACGGGTCCTGCGGGCGCGCCGAAGCGATGAAAAGCGTTTCGCCTTCGACGGCCACGGGGACGACACGGTTCTCTTTCAGGAACGCGTAGGCGGGCTGCCGCCCTAAAGGGACAGGCCCTTCCGGGAAATCCCCTTCCAGCACCGCCCGCACACCCAGGAAACCCGCCACCTGAAGCGCGAAGTCCGCGGCTGAGATGAAACCCAGCCGCGCGAGCGCCTCTCCTGTCATGCATCCTGTCTGCGACCCTTCATCCAGCGCGGCCAGGAGCATCTCCTCGGTGATGAGCGAGAGCCTCATGAGCCTCTCGCCGATTCTCTCGCGGCACATTGGCAGGATGGCGCCCTGTCCTTTACGGTCGATTACGGACAAATGGCGGCGGAGCACCGGCTGAATTTTTTCCGGGCCAAATTTGCCTCGTATTCCTGTAACGGCTGTCGATAAACGGGCGAGAAAACGCCTGGCGCCTCCACCCTAAACCATGCCGGCCTGCCGGGCCGGTCTCAGATGGAGTTGGGGCCCGCTCTCGGTTTTCACGTGCGGGTAGAGGCCGTCAAGCGTATTCCGGCCAGGCCGGAGCCCAGGCCGGGTTTCAGGTTTTTCGGTCATTGCTTAGGAGTGAGGCGACGAAGAAATCTCCAGGTTGCCTGATATCCCCTGATATCAAAAGATGAGATCGCCCCGCTCGCTCGCAATGACGAACACGCGAATATCGGAGTGCCTGTATTTTTGTGGAGTTAGCGCCCGCCGCAGCAAGGCGCATGGGAAGAACCACGGCATCGACGAAATAACTCTATATCATCTTTTCCGGTTGTCAATGGAGCGGCGTAAAATGGCTAACCGCGGACGACCGCTGCGGAAGAAAATCTTCCAATCACCACGAGGACGCTGTCGCCGGGCTTAAGTATGTTGCCGTGGTTGGGTATCGAGACGCGCGAACCCCCGCTCTCGTACCTCAAGGGGCAGCTCAGCCATACGCCCGTCCCCTGGTGGACTACCGTTACCCTTTCGCTCCCCGATAAGGCGCGGGCGAGCCCGCCGGGCCCGGTCTCTTCGAGGCTTATGACAGCCGTGCCGTCCCCTCTAAGCTCCACCCCCTTCAGCTCGGCCCGGCCCGCGCCTGAACGGCCCTCGCAAGAGGCCAGGAGGAGCAGGCATGAAATGACGATGAGGGCAAGGTCCGCAAGTGGACGCGCTTTAATCAGGGCCTTGCGCATACGCCCCTGTAGCGCCCTGACTTCAGGGCCGGAGCCAAACCCTCCTCCGCTACCATGTCGAGGAATTCCGTATAGCACCTGCCCACGTCCTCCTTGCCGTGAGAGTCGCTCCCGCCCGTGGCCGGCAAGCCCAGGGCCCTGGCCGCGCGGAAGGCCTTCTCGTTCTCCACGGCGTTATTGTGGCCGTTGAACGCCTCTATTGCGGTTATGCCTCGCACGCTTGTTGAAGGGGCCCGCGCCCCTGAAAGGATGCGCGATTATCGCGACAGCCCCCCTGGGCTCAAGGTATCTCAAGACCTCGGCGGCCGGTGCGAACATGCCGAGGTCCATGAAGCCGTTATCTGTTATGCCGAAAAGGAGGAGATGCCCTTCGGCAGCGTCGTATTCAACGCCCTGAATATCGTAATCCTCCCCGAATACTCGCGCTTCAGCTCTTCGGCCCTCAGGCTTGCCGAATACGAATTGTGCTCCGTGAAGGCGATGCCGTCCAGGCCCGCGGCTATCGCGGCCTCTATCACCTCCTCCGGCCCGGAGGCGCTTTCATGGGTGAACGCGTGGTTGTGGATGTCTATCTTCAGACAACCTCTCAATCCGCCAGCCAGAGGAGCTCCCTTTTAAGCCTTGAGGCATAGCGGTGCGCGAGCGACCTGAACCTCGGCCCCTCAGGCGTTGCGGCAAGCTCCTCCGCGGCGAAAGACGAGTAACCGAGCCTGAACGCCAGATAGGCTATGAGATGGAGACGGAAGCGCTCGCCTCCGACCGTGTCGCCGGAAGCGGCCGCATAACTTGAAAGCATGTAATTGAGCTCCATTGGGTTCATCTCGAACTCCACGGCGGCCATCGCCAGGTCCCATGCTATGTCCTGGCAGGCCGGGAAGAACTGGTCGAGATGGTGGTCCAGGCAGTCGGTTTTCCTGTACCCCTTTGGCGTGATGATCCACTCGAAAGGGAACATCCTGCCGTCCAGCTCGATCGGCTCGAAATCCTCATAGACGCCGCGCATGCGTTCGAGCGGGGCCGCTTTATTCGCCCAGTCCTCACCAAGCCCGAGGGCGATATTCCTGGCGGCCATGCCGTGGAACTCCTCGAAGCTCATCCTCTCGCATGCCGGGAAGCTCCTTTTGAGGAAGGCGCTGTACCTGGCTATATCGTCGAGGAGGAGCTGGTTTAATTCCATTTCCGTGACCGGCCTGCCGGGGACGAACTCCTGCACCACGAACCCGTTTGTGAAGCCGGAGACCGGGGGCATGAGGCCCTCGGCAAAGGGGCCCGGCCCTTTCAGGGCTTGGAAATTCCGTACCTGCCGTGCCCCGCAGGCAGGCATCAGGTCTTCCCGCCGGCCTTGCCTTTGGGGTACTTCCTCCTCTCGTGCCTGGGATGCGCGGCCGGGTAATCGGCCCCGTCCTGGTAAAAAAGCCCCCGCCACATCCCGGCGGAGACGTCCATAGGAGCGGACTCAAGTCCCGCATCCTTTTCGAGCCTGCCGCTTTCGAGCCAGACCTTCTCGAAAAAAGAGGCGTACTTCGTTTGTCTGCCCCACACCTCCCTGGCCTCTTTCGAAAGGAAAGAGCTGCCGTCCGGAAGCCAGCTCGGGAAAAAGACGATATTTTTCTCGGGCACTCCGAGGGCTTTGAGTTTCCGGGCAACCGACGAAAAAGACGAGCCGGACAGGCCCGGCCCCTCGTCGACAATGACAAAGGCGCTCCCCCTCAGGCAGCTTACGATCTCCTCCAGCTCGGGCGTGAAGAAGGCCTTTCTCTTGAATGGGTGTGCCCTGGGCCGGACGGTGAAGGAGACTACCTGGCAGCCGAGCGATTCAAGAGCGGCGGAGACTACCGAAGAGAGGCTCGCGCCTATGCTCCTTAATCCGATGCACACAACATGGCAGCGCCCGCGGTCCCTGAAGAAATCGCGCGCGGAGTCGATGTAGACATCGGGGAAGAGGCCGTAGTGCGCATAGCCCTCCGGGATGCGGGCCTCCATCCTCTCCGGGAGCCCGGTCCTGAGGGCTGCGGAAAGGAGCTCCTTGAAAAGCGCGGCCTCCTTCCCGAGCTCGTCCTTTCTCCCATCCCAGGAGGCGCAAAAAAGGCGTCCGGCTGCCAGGGAGGCGCTCCGGAGAGCGCCGCTCTCCTCGCTTATCCCGTCCCGTTCCGGGAAAAAGGCGTCGGCAAGGCCGGACTCGAACCTACCGGCCTCCATGAGAAGCTCTGTTGCGTGCTCGTGGCTCAGTCGTTTTCCCGCAATCTCCGCGAGGGCGAAAAGCTCATCAGCGAACTGCATGGTCTTCTTTATCTCCCGGGTCTTCCTGTACACTATCAACCAGGCCCCACCTCCCTTTTTTTAGCCCTGATGAACACCCTCCCCGTGCCCTCGTCCGCAGGCATTTCGAAATCAACTCCTGCCCGGCTGACCTCGATACAGCCGAAGCCGCACGATTCAAGAGAAGCTATCACTTCCTCAAGTGGATGGAACCTCTCCGTGACGGTCACGTCGTCTCTTTTCCAGCCGCCGTCGTTCCTGAAAAGAGTCAGCTTCACGCTTGCCACGCGGCTGGAGCGGTCGTATGTCCCGCGTATGAGGCACGCGTTATCGTCCTCGATGAAAAAGCCGGATTTATTCCACATCACCTCGTACGCCTCCTCAAGGAGCAGGTCGAACGCGAAGACCCCGCCTTCGCAAAGGGAAGCGCTCACGTTCCTGAATACGCGGTCGAGGTCACGAGGCTCCATCATGTGGTTCATGCTGTCGAAGGTCGAGACCACCGCATCGAACCTGGCCGGAAAAAAAAACGCCCTCGCGTCAGCCGCGAAAAAGCCCGCAGCGGGCGTATTCCTTTTCGCGAACCTGAGCATCTCAAGCGAGCAGTCCGCCCCGACCACCTTGAAACCCCTTTCGAAGAGCATCCTCGTAAGGTGCCCCGTGCCGCAGCAGAGGTCCAGAACCAGGGCCCCCGCCGGAAGCTCCGACAAAAGCACCTTGTCGAGGGCGCCCATGACGAAATTGTGGAAGTGGTAGCCGCTCCCGCCCCAGTACCTGTCGTAAAACCACGCCAGGCAGTCGTAAGGGGAATTCCCTTTTGATTCACCCATGCCCTATCACCAGTGTCGAGTTCCTCCGCTCATCCGGCCCCCACGCGTATTTGTATTTCTCTCCGCCCCTCAGGAAATCCAGCTCCCTTACGCCCTCATTTATAGCATCCTCCACGGCGCGCCTTAAGATATGCGCGCCCGGGCTGAATTCGAGGAAAGCGGGGTCGAACCCGTTAAGGTACGCGTACATGCGCCCGCAATGGATGAGCGCGTACAGGGCCGCGAAATCAGCTCCCCTGTATCTCATCCTGTAGAGTCTGAGCACCCCCTTCTCAAGGAGGCCTGAGGCGGCTTCCACGTGAAAAGACCTGATCTCAGGCCCGTTCAGGACGCCTGTCCCGCCGAGGGCCCGCCATCTCATCTCGTGGAGACGAAAAAAAGAATCGAGTAACCCGGAAAGGCTCCTCCCGTTTGCGGTCTCGACCGTAAGCTCCCCGCTCTCCTCGAGCATCCTTCTCGTCCGCTTGGAGCCGTTCTTTCCGCTCCTCGGCCCTCTCCTCCCGAGCTTGTCCGCCCTGTCAAGGAGGTTCACGACAAGGCAGGGCTCGCCTGCGCTCCTTGAGGACTTGAGGCCTGAAGGCGGGGACGCCTTAAGAAGCGGAGACCCGGCCCGTAGCTCGTAAAGGGCGCACCTTCCCCAGCTATCTTTTCTCCTCAGAAGGTATTCGAAAATGGTCGATGCCGCTTCATCCCCGGCTTCGGGAAGGGCCAGCATGTCCAGGTAATCCGAAACGCCAGTCCCCATAAAGGCCGCCTCCTCGCCGCGGAGCATCAGGGGCAAGAGGGCCGATAGCGCCCCGTTTTTCCTCAAGGCCAGGGCAAAGGGCCTGCCGTCTCCGAGATGCCTCATCCAGGGCAGCAACCATTGAGGCGACTGGAACGGGGTGGCCGCCGGGCACTCATCGAAGAGCGAATCCCATTCAGGGGCGAGTTCTTCAAGCCTTGCCTGGTCCGAGACCTCCTCTATCTCAAACCCCTCTCCCATTCCATCTTCCCCCGTTCCTTTTTATATTGATAATCCTCCTGTAGAGGTCAATATAACTACCGGCCATAAGTGAAGACGAGAACCTGCGGGCGGCCCTCACGCAGTCGTCCGAAGAGAGGGAGCCTGCCCTCCTTATGCCCCTCGCCATCCCCTCCGCCCCTTCTACAAGGAAACCGGTCCTGCCGTGCTCGACCACCTCGACGAGGGCGCCTGCCGGGAAGGCTATTACAGGTGCGCCTGCCGCAAGGGCCTCCATTGCAACGAGCGAGCTCGTCTCGGGCGCGAGCGACGGTATGAGGACGCACCGCGCTCCCGCGAGGAGCCGCCTTTTCCTCTCGAACCCGGCAGGGCCGGCAAACCAGAAGCCCTTGTCCCCGAACTTCGGAGCGATAGTCTTCTTGAAATACTCCTCGTGCTCGGGATAGGGGAAGACGGCGCCGGCCAGGACAAAAGGCACCCCGGCCATTTTTGCGGCCTCAATCGCGATGTGGAAGCCCTTTTCCGGGCATATCCTCCCGAGCGAGAGCGCGTATCCCCTGCGCCTCACCGATGACCTCAGCCTTTCGACAGGAACACCGTTCCGGATAGTGCCGATGATATCGAGCCATTCCGGCGCATCGCCTCTCTGGGTAGCCGAGACGCAGTTAAAAAAAGTATGCGGCCGCCCGGTGCGGAAGGCCTGCTCGGGATACCATTTGAGCGGCAGGTGGAGCGTTGCGAGCAGGGGCACGCCCGCGCCCGGCATGTACTCGTGGAAATCAAGGCCGTGCATGTGGACCACGTCTATCTTCCAGTGCCGGAGGGCGAAGCCGATGGCCTTCCTGTAGTGCCCGTGGATATAGGAGCGGACCTGCCCGTCTATCCTGCCCTTTACGAACGGGGCCGGTATGAGCGTACCCTCGACCTTCGAGCCCTCTGGGGCTATGACGACCGAGCCCCACCCTTCGGATGCGAGCGCGCGGTCGAGGGAGAGGAGCACCTGCTCGGCCCCGCCTGGCGTATCGGGCCTGACCTGCGCGAAGGGGAAGGAGACCCCGAGGACCACAGGCTTCACATCGGGCTCCCCAGCCCAAGCTCCTTCATGGCCCTGGAGGCGAGATCTCTCCATTTCTTTCCGTCAATGCCCCAGTCGAACTGCTCGTAATGGAGCCTCCCCTCGTGCGGGGGCGCGGTAAAGTCATAGGCCGGGGCCGGCCTGAACCTCTCTATCTGTAGCGGGAACATGCTGAGCACCGCGGCCTGTGTCCCGAAACAGTCCACCATAAGGCCCTTTATCCGCCTCTCCTCCTCGGAGAGCATGAACGTTATCTCGTCGAATCCCTCCCTCGGTATGAACTCGAGCGATGAAAACCTGCCGTCCATGGCGTTGTACAGCGCATACTCTATGAGCGGCGGCGGGTGCGCGCCGCCTTTCCGGATAAGACCGGCCGCCGCGTGCGCGGCAAAAGAGACCGAGTCGTGGTCCGGATGGCCGCCCTCGTAGGATGGGACGAGGACCGATTCAGCACCGGTCCCGATTATCGCGTCCCTGAGCTTGAGGCTTATCTCCGCGAGACGCGACCCGGCCTCCCTGTCAGGCACCCAGGGCGGAAAGCAGTCCTCCGGCCTTACGCCCGCCAGGGAAAGGGCGGAGAAAAGCTCCTTCCTCCTCGCGTAAGCATACTCCTCGGCGGAGCTGAAGCCGTGCGAGACGGCGTCTGCCATGTCCCTCGGCGCGCCGTCGGTTACGTGGACGAAAAAGGCGCGCTCCAGGTACCTCAAAAGCGCCCCCGCGCCGGCGACCTCGTCATCCGGGTGAGCCGCTACGACGAGCGTTTTTTCGCCGAAGATGTCCTTCACGAACTCCCTCACGTAGCCCATGAAGGAGGTCCTTATGAACCTAAGCTCCCGCGAGCGCATATCTCCTGACCATGGCCGCACAGAATTCAGCGAATTCCTCGGGCCGCGAAGGCGGACTCGTGTGGTCGGGCCTCAAACCCCTCGAATCCGGTGTGAAGCAGAACGTGAGCGTCAGCTCGAACCCATCGAGCGCCCTCATCTGCCTGTCAAACCAGTCGCCGGCGTTCGGGCGGAAGCTGTCCGCCCAGCTGAGCCCGGTCCTGAGCTTCCTTACCCCGAGCCTCCTGAGCCAATTGACCGCGCCCTCGAGCCTGTGGTCCTCGAAATGGAACCACTGGCAGATGCCGAGGGATGGCGCGTACTCGGGAAAGAGCCTCAAGGCCCTCTTGGGCGTCCCGTCCTCGCGGAGGAGCCCCATGTAAAAATGCCTGTAATATGCCGAGCCCTCGGCCTCGCGGTGCCTGGTAGTCGCGGGCCATGTCCTCGGGAGGTCGTAGAGGCTGTACCAGTGTATCCGCTCCGCCCTCCCGACAAGGAGCTCTGCCGACCGCTTGAGCCCGAACTCCTGGACCTCCTCGGCCCCGAAGGTCGAGACCCCCACCTCTGAGACCCATACAGGCAAATCAGTGACGGCCTGTATCCCGGAAAGCTTCTCGGGCCATTCGTGTATGGTCCAGTGGTTCCAGTCGAGCGGGAATCCGTGCACGGCCACTACATCTACCGCGTCGAGCACCCCCTTGCCCTTGAGGTTCCTTATGAAGCCCGGGTCAATGGGCGAGATGCCGCCCAGCACCTTCAGGACCTTCCCGTCCTCCGCGGAGACTGCCTCTGAGGCGAGCTTCACCATCCGGGAGTATACGGCCCAGTCCGGGTCAAGGTGGAAGTCCCAGTGCGAGAGATTATTCGGCTCGTTCCAGAACATTACCGCTTCTATCACGGCGTCCCGAACCCCCTTTCCGCCCTTCCGCAGATATAGACCTCTTCCTCGGGGCGGCTCATTATCCTGAAGCCCGAGCTCCGGAGCATGGCCTCCACGCACGACCTGTTCGGAAGCCACCAGTTGGTGGGGTCGCCGGAGTAGCTCTTTTCCATGAAGTGCAGTTTCGGAAAAGAGGGCCTGTCGAAAACGCCGGTCTCGGAAAATGGATAGTCGTCATCAGTATCCTCTACATCGCCGGAGCCCCGGAGCATGGACTGGAATATGAGAAGGTCCGAGACCGCGTACTCATGAAGGAGGTCGAGCGCGAGGAGCGGGTGCCTCAGGTGGTACAGCACGCCCATGAAGAGCACTATATCGAACCTCTCCTTGAGGTCCGGCACCTCGTAGACCGACATCTTCATGAAATCGACCTCGACGCCCCTCACGCGGGCCGCGAAGCGGGCCTGCTCGAGATAGAGCTCGTCGATGTCTATTCCAAGGACCCTTGAAGCGCCCCTCTCCTTCATCTCGATGGAATAAAAGCCGGCGTTGCAGCCCACGTCCAGCACCGTAGAGCCTTCGAGGCTTTCAGGGACGGCGTGCGAGAACTTCCTCCATTTGACCATGGGGTAATCGCCCAGGAAATGCCCTGGCGCGGTAAAAACCCCCTTGAGCTCTATGTTCTGGAACCAGGGGCCCAGTTCCCTGACCCTTCTCTCTATTTCCCCTGGCGTCAACTCATCGCTTCCCATCCATCGTTTCTCCAGGCGAGCCAAGGAGCCTCATGGCCTCCCTATAGCCGTTTATTGTGCCTACGTCCACATACGACCTGCCGCCCTTCACGCCGACCGCCCTGCCCCCTGACTCAAGATACGCGTTCACGAGCGTGCCTATGTACTCGTCTTCCTTTCCCCTCGCGAGCCAGAGTCCGTAGATCTCCGCGAGGACAGACCCGCTCAGCTTGAAGGAGCCCCAGACCCAGTTGGTCGAGGCCCGTTTCCGCTTTACCTGCACCTCGACGACGCCGCCCGCCTCGTCAAGGACGACCGCGTCGAAGTATTCAGGCGAATCTACCGGGAAGAGGAGGAATGAAAGGCCGTCCTCCCCGAGCGAATTAAAGCCGTCCTCCGGGAACCATATGGTGTCCGGAAGGCCCACAAGGACATGCTCGCCGGGGCCCACGAGCGGGAGCGCCCTGAATATGGAATCGCAGAGGCCGAGCGGCTCGGGCTGTACCACATAGCATATGCTCGCCTGCCCTATACTGCCGCCGTAGTACTCGAGTATGTCGGATTTGCCGGGCGAGATTATGAAGCATATCTTCGTTGCCCCGGCCCTGAGCATCCGGTCAAGAAGGTATTCGCTTACGGCCCTGGGACGCTCGTCCGGGCCCTCTTTGCGGCTCCCGACCGGGAGGAGCTCCTTTGAGAACGCCAAAGGCTGTATCCTCGACCCGGCGCCTGCCGCCGGGATTATCCCCCACATGCCTCTCCCTTTCCGCGGAGCGTCTCTTCCATTATCCTTTCGAACTCCAAGGCCCTCTCATGGGACGTATGCTCCGCGAGCGCCCGCTCCCTTGCCCTTCTCGAGATCCTCTTCCTCTCCGCCCAGGTCATATCCAGCGCCTCCCTTACGTCGTCCGCCGAGCGCACTATGGCTATCTCCGAGCCGGGCGCGAAGAACCCGTCGATACCCTCCCACCAGTCGCTAAGGACAGGGCTGCCGCATGCCGCCGCCTCGAATAGCCTTCCCGAAGGGCACCAGCCGAGCCCGGCCATCGCGCCCCTTGTGACATTGAGCGTCCATGCGGCCGACGAATAAAAGGCCGGGTGCATGGGCGGGGGCACGTGCCTTACGAAGTATATGTTCTCGGTCCAGGGAAAGCTTTCAGGATAAAGCGAGCCGCCGAGCACGAACCTTTTCCCCGGGGCCGTCCTGGCCGGCTTTATGAAAAGCTCGAAAAGCGCCGCCTGCCTGTCCTCGGAAAAGGTCCCGAGATACGAAAGGTCCGCCCTGTATTCCTCCACGCCCGAAGAAGGGAAATGAGAAGCCGGGTCCACGCTCCCGTAAAGGGGCTCCGCCCTCCTTGCGCCGAGGAGCGACTTAAGCTCCCCTATGGCCCTTCCGCCCGTGTAGCTCAGGACCATATCGAAGCCGCCGAGCCCTTCCCCGGGCAGATAACCGGCCCTTTTGCCTTCCTTAAGGCCCTTTAGCGTTACCGGCGTATCCAGGTCGTAGAAGCACTTTATCCGCGCGCCTGAAGCGAGGAGGAGTCCCGAGGCCGCGACCCCGTCAGGGCAGTACGAGGTCACCATCCCGACGTCGGCGTCCTTAAGCTCTTCCGATGCCCTGCCCCTTATGCCGTCCCATTCTCCGTAGATGACGAGAGAGGCCCACGGCGCCTTCTCAAGGTCCCTGTGGGAGGCGTAATACGGCGCGTCCTTCTCGAAGAACACGACCTTGTGCCCCCTGTCGTTGAGCGCCCTTGCGAGGCCCCGCCAGATGGTTGCGTGCCCGTTACCCCATGACGAGCTCATCGTAAGCCCGAAGACCACGAGCTTCATCCTGACTCCTTAAAGGGATCTTTACGAAGCTGCCTTCGCGCGGCTCAGGGCCTAAGGACCACCTTTACGCAGCCGTCCTCCTTGTGCTTGAAGACCTCATAGGCAACGGGGCCTTCCTCAAGGCCGAAGCTGTGGGTTATGACGTCCGAAGGGTCGGCCTTGCCGTCCTCGACGAGATCGAGGAGGCGGGGCATGTACTTCTGCACATGGGTCTGCCCGCCTTTGATTGTGATGCCCTTGTTGAAGGCCGCTCCGACCGGGACCTTGTCGATATACCCGGCATAGGCCCCGGCAATAGAGACCGTCCCGCCCTTCCTGCAGGCGAGGATGGCCTGGCGGAGCGCGGTGGGCCTGTCGGTCTCCGCCCGGAGCTTATTTTTAACCGCGTCATAGACCCGGCCGTGCCCCTTGCCGTGCGCCTCCATGCCCACTGCGTCTATGCAGGCGTCGGGCCCCATTCCGCCGGTTATGTCGCGGAGCGCCTCGTCCACGTCCACGTCCTCGTAGTTGAGGGTTACGGCGTCCGCGAACCTGGAGGCGAGGCCGAGCCTTTCATGGAACCTGTCTATCGCGATCACCCTCTCGGCCCCCAGGAGGAACGCGCTCTTCATGGCGAGGAGCCCCACAGGGCCCGCCCCCCATACCGCGACCGTGTCCCCCTCCTGTATGGAGCAGTTCTCCGCGGCCATGTAGCCGGTCGGGAAGACGTCGCAAAGGAGTACAGCCTTCTCGTCCGATACGCCCTCCGGGAGCTTAAGGAGGCCCGAGTCAGCGAAAGGGACCCTCACATACTCGGCCTGCCCGCCGGCATAGCCGCCGAAAAGGTGCGAGTAGCCGTAGATGCCGGCGGGCGAATAGCCGTAGAGGGCCTCTGCCGCGTAGGCGTTCGGGTTCGAGTTGTCGCAGAGCGACCACATCTCCCTTTCGCAGAAGAAGCACCTGCCGCAGGAGATGGTGAACGGGACGGCGACCCTGTCTCCGGGGCGAAAGCCTTCGACCCCGGCGCCCACGTCCACGACCGTGCCCACGAACTCGTGCCCGAGTATGTCCCCCCTTTCCATTGAGGGCACATGGCCGTTGTAGAGGTGGAGGTCCGAGCCGCAGACCGCTGAAAGCGACACCTGCACTATCGCGTCCCTCGGCCCGAGTATTTCGGGCTCCGGCACTTCCATGACCCTCAAGTCGCGCTTGCCGTACCAGCACAGGGCTTTCATCGCCTCTCCTATTCCCCGATCGCGCGGCCCCTGGCCTGGCCTTCGGTAGTGGGGACTTCCCCGGTCTCCATTATCTGCTTGAACCTCCTGAGCTCCTCGCGTATCTGCCTGAAGGATATGGCGGCAAGGAGCCTCTGGACCGGCGCCGCTGCGCCGTTGCCCGGGAGGTTGTATATCATGTGCACCCGGAGCTCCGTGCCCCTGTGGCCGGGCGCCGTGCTGAACTCGACCATGCCCTCGCTCTCGATATCCGAGAAGGGGAGCGATTTCCAGGCTATGTACTCGTTCTCCCTTTCTCCGGTTATTTCCGCGTCCCATTCGACTTTTATGCCGCCGGGCGTGCTCGCCACCCAATGGGAGCGCTTGTCGTCTATGACCCTTACCTCCTCTATGTGCCTCATGAACTCCGGGATGTTCCCGAGGTCCCTCCAATATGAATATAGCTCGTGCACAGGCCTGTTTATTATGACGCTCTCGTCTATCTCTATGGCGCGCCTGGCCGTGCTGACGCCTATTTTCTCGTAAAGGTTGCAGTGGCCCGTCGAGCCCCTGTACACGAGATATCCCCCTGCAAGCGCGGTCGCGAGTCCTCCGAGCCTGCCTTTCCTCACGCCCCTGGCCGCCATATAGCCTCCGAGGAGTACCGAAAGAAGCCGCTCTGAAGGGCCCACGTTCACGTCCTTCCCGGTCTTCGGGTATCTGGGTTCGTAGCGTGTCATTTCACTACCTCCTGTTTTTTTAAGACACGGGCCATGCAGCCCTCGAGCTCGTTTACCCGGTGGACTGCCGTGTGCCCCTGAAGCACCCTCTTCCTGCCCCTTTCGCCTATCTTCAATATCTCCTCGTCCGGGGTCTCCCTGAGGTGCCTTATCGTGTCTTCCGGAGACCTTGAGACGAGTATCTCGGTCCCGGGGGTGAAAAACCTGTCGAGCCCGACCCACCAGTCGGATATGACCGCCGTGCCGCAGGCCGCGGCCTCGAAGAGCCTTACGCTCGGCGAATAGCCGGCCCGCACCATGTCCGCCCTCGTTATGTTCATCGTGAACTTCATCGAGTTGTAGAATGAGCGGTGCCTCCACGGCGGCAGGTGCTCTATCCTCTCGACGTTGGCGGGCCATCGAATCCCGTCCGGGTAAAGCGGCCCGGCTACGATGAAGCCCCCGTCGAGCCTCCTTGCCGGCTCAAGGAGAAGGGAATCGAGCGCTTCCTGCCTGTCCGCGCTGTATGTGCCTATGTAGCCGATGTCCCAGACCCTGGGTGCCCTCGACGGCCTGTAAAACTCGGTATCCACCGAGCAGTAGAGGGGCCTCGCCATGGGCGCGCCGTATTCGCTCTCTATCCTTTCGAGTATCGGCCCGCCGGTGAACGAGAGATATAGGTCGAACCTCGATATGAGCTCCGGGATCAGGTATTCGCACTCCCCTCTTTTGAGCTTCGAAAGCGTCACAGGGGTATCTATGTCATAGAATGCCGCCGCCCCCCGGGCAATATCCAGCACCCAGTCCGCCACGCTTGCGCCCTCCGGCACATACGAGCCCACCATCACGAAATCAGCCTCCCGTATCTCCCGGCTGA
This sequence comes from Deltaproteobacteria bacterium, assembly GCA_015075075.1. Lineage (GTDB taxonomy): Bacteria > Desulfobacterota > GWC2-55-46 > GWC2-55-46 > GWC2-55-46 > UBA5799. The sequence goes on from JABTVA010000003.1 coordinate 140,534, forward strand.
AGCGGTCCTTAAGCTCCTCAATCGAAGAGTAGAGCCCTGTCCTCCCCCACGGCGGCCTTTCGAGGTCGCGGTTGTCGCGGTACCACGGCGCGTCCCGCTCGAGGAAGAGGACGTCGTGCCCCCTGGCGGAAAGCTCCCTTACGAGGCTCCTGTAAGTGGTCGCGTGCCCGTTCCCCCAGGACGAGGTTATCGAAAGACCGAGTATCACGATCTTTAGAGGCTCCAGCGCCATTTTCGCTCCTAACGGGGCCGGCCTCAGTTCCCGACAAGCCCGCAGAGTATGGAATCCACTTCCCTCGCCCTCGCCTCGTAGGTATGCTCGGATGTCACGCGCCTGAAGGCGTTCCTCCCTATGCGGGCGGCTTTTTCGGGCGTAAGGCCCTTCAATATTTCAGCCACCTCGCCCCCGTCGGAGGCGACCAGCACCTCGCTCCCGGGCTCGAGGAAGCGCTCTATGCCCTCCCACCTGTCCGTTATTATGCACGCGCCCGCGCCGGCGGCCTCGAAGACGCGCGTGGGCGGAGAATACCCGTACCTGGCCATGGATTCCCTGTTTATGTTGAGGACGGCGAGACAGGTGGAATTGAATGCGTTGTGCTCTGAGGTATAGACGTGCCCCAGCCGCCTTACGTTCCTTACCGCGATGTCGTCCCAGCCGCTCCCGCCGAGCATGAACCGTTTATCCGGAAGCTCGGAGGCCGCCCTGAAGAAGAACTCCCAGACCCGGGACTCGCGGTCGGGCATGCGGTTCCCCAAAAACCCGAGGTCTGCGTTGAACTTCTCGACAGGCTGCACGGGGTAGTGCGTCTCCGGGTCGAGGGCGTTGTAGACCGGCCTGCACTCGCGGGCGCCGAATGCAAGGTAGTCCTCAACCACCCGGGGCCCTCCGCCGTACGTGAAGACCAGGTCGTACTCTCCTACAAGGGGCCTGAAGTAGTCGGCCTTCCTTTTTGTCATCCTTTCGAGGGTAGCGGGCGCGTCCACATCCCAGAAGGCGGCGAGCGCCCCGGGCCTCCTGGCCGCGGGCACCGCCTTTTCGAGGTATTCGTCGAATACGCCCACGCCGCTCGCCTTTATGAGGAGGTCGGCGTTCCTGCCCTCGTCAAGCGCCGCTTCCACTCCCTCCACCGTCGGCTTGTATACGACGACCCTCGCCCATTCAGGGTCGGGTATGTCCCTGTGCGACTGCCTGTTATACGCGTCCGGCTCATAGAAGGTCACCTCGTACCCGAGCTCATCAAGGCCCCTTATTATCCCCCTGTAGTACGTCGCGGCCCCGTTCCAGTATGCCGAGACGAGGCTCGACCCGAAAAACGAAATTCTTATGCCCTTTCCCATGCTGAACGCCCCCTCCTTATAATATCCGCCCGCAAGCCGCGGTCTTATTCAATCGCCGCCTGATTAAAAAAATTACGCCTTCTACACGCCTGCCGTCATATTGATTTCCGAATAAATCGCGAGGAGCTCATCGACCCTGTTTGCGCACGTATGGCGCATTAGGACAGTCTCCATCCCGTTCCTCGCAAGCTCATCCCTCATTCCGGCGTCGTTCAGAAGCTCCTTCAGGAGCCTTGCCATTTCCATACCGTTCCTCGCGACAAGAAAGTCTTTTCCCGGCCTGAAGAGCCCCTCGGAATCCTCCCACGGGGCTGAGACCAGCGGGATGCCGCACGACAAGGCCTCAAAGACCCTTATCGTTGGTATGCCCGGGAGCATCTCGGCATAGGGCCTCCTCGGCACGTGCACCGTGCACATGAATGACGCGAATACCGCGGGCGCCTCGAAATTCGGGAGCCAGCCGCCGTACTCGATGCCGGCCTCGCCGAGAAGCTTCAGGGCGCGCTCCGGGTATCTCACGCCGTGCGCCCTGGCCTTGAGCCCCAGGTTTTTCACCGGGCCTAAAAGGAACTCCCCGAGCTCGGCCGTCCTCTCGTCGTCCCCCCAGTTCCCTATCCAGACGAGGTCGCCTTTCTTCCCGCGAAAGGGCCTGGGCCGGAACACCCTGACGTCGGCGGCCTCGTGCCACGTCCATAGCCTCCTGGCCGAGGCGCGGTCTACATATACGTCCTTGACCGCCTCGCCGAAGGCGAGCACCCCGTCATAGCCGGAAAGGTCGTATGAGGCCATGTTCCAGGGCTCGGTCACGGAGCGGTGGTGCGTGTCGTGGAAAAAGAGCGTGTACGAGGCCCGACCGGCCCTGTGCCGCCCGATCCTTCCAACCAGCTCATGGTCGTTCCACTCGTGGACTATCACCACGTCCGCGCCTTCGAGCGCCTCGTCGAGGTCGAGGGCGCCGGGGTCGTAGCGCGTGCTCCCCAGGTGGGGATATGCGGAATGGAAGAGCCCTGAAGCCTCTCCGCACGTCTCGAAGAGGTTCCTCACGCACCATGAGTCCCTCGGCTCGTACACCGAGACCTCGTGCCCCCTTGAAAGGAGCTCGGTTGCGACCCCCCTGAGGAAATGCGCGTTCCCGTGGTTCCAGTCGGAGACTAGGGATTGATAGAACATCACAAAGCGCACGCATCACCCTCCCTTTCCGCTACGCTTGAAAGCCGGCTGTAGAGCGCATGATACGCCCCGGCCATCCTTTCCGGCGTGTACTCTGCGGCCCTCTCCCTTGCCAGCACGCCGAGCCTTGCCCGGAGCGCCATGTCGGAGGCGAGCATATCGAGCGCGAGCGCAAGCCGCCCGGCGTCTCCGGGCTCGACGAAAAGCGCCGCGCCGTTCCAGAGCTCCCTCAGGCTCGGTATATCGCCGAGTACGAGCGCGCACTCCGAAAGGGCCGCTTCCAGGACCGTAAGGCCGAAGGGCTCGTACCTTGCCGGGAGCGCGAATGTGGATGCCCTGGACATCCACCTGCCATCCAGCTTCGACAGCGCCTGAGCATCTTCAGGGCGCCGTCGGGAAAACTCCTGAATCGTGCTCATAAGCGCCTGCCGCGTATACGGGCCAGCTTATGGAATGCGCCGCCCGCTCCAGGGCACGGACGTTCTTGGCCTCGTCCCAGAGCCTGCCCGCCGTAAGGATGAAGTCCTCCTTTACGCCGGGCCTGAAGCTTCCATTGCTTCTGCCGTTATGTATTACAAATGCCGGGGCGCTGAACGCGTATGTCCTTTTAAGCGACTCCATCATCGCAAACGACGGCGCGATAACGGCTTGGGCGCGCCTTAAACCATTTTCAACTTCCATCCCGTATCTCGTCCACTCGGGCCCGACCGGGCCCTCCCCCACCGCCTCCCACCAGGAGAGGACGCACGAGTGCGCGACGATTATCACAGGCGAGCTCCAGCGAAGCGCGCCGTGGCAGTAGCCGTTAAGGTGAACGACGTCAGGCCTTATGGATCTTTCAAGGCCGAGGAGCCATTCCCCGGCTTCCGCGACGCTATCCCAGGGGTCTTCCATCCACTCGAGCTTGAAGCCGCCCTGAAGGACTTCGAGGCCTTTTACCTCTTGAGCCTCCCCCGCCTGCTCCTTCGTGGCCGCCGAGCCCATGGTCGCGAGGAAGACCTTTACGCCCCTTGCCGAGAGTGCGGCGGCAAGCTCCAGCGAATAGGCCCATACACCTCCGACCGTGTCGGCGGTCATAAGGACCTTCAGGGGTTTTTCCCCGTCCTTCTTCATACGGCCTCGAGCTCGGCAAGCGGTAAAGGGTCGCTCTCCTGGATGTCGCTAAAAGACCCGTTCTCCGCGAGATAGTGCTCGTGCGCGCGCTCCCATGCCCTTGAATCCGGCTCGCCCCACCTCCTCGAATACTCCTCAGAGCCCGGATACGGGAAGAGCGGCACCGGGCTGTTCACCCATATGCCCGCGCTTATGAGAAGCGACCTCCACGCCTCCACGACCTCGGGGTCGTCCATGCTCGAATCGAGGAGCGTCGCCTGCACGAAGTTGACGCCCCTCTTCGCGGTCATGAGGAGGAAGGCTATTTCGTCCGTCGTTATCGCGCATTTTTTGCCGAGGTGCTTTCTTCCGGCTTCCGAAACGCTCTCAACGCCCGCTTCGACCGATACGCAGCCCGCCTCGCCCAGAAGCTCGAGCATCTGCGGCTTCCAGAGGTCTATCCTCGTCTGTATCCCGAATTTGACCCTCCTGGCGGAAAGCGATTCGAGGAGCTTCCTGTCGGGCATGAATATCTCGTCGATGAAGTATATGTACTCCACGCCATCCGCGATAAGCCCGTCTATCTCGTCGAGCACGGCCGGGAGCGGCCTTTTCCGGTAATTGTTCCTGAACTCCCTCTTGGCGCAGAAGGTGCACGAATACGGGCACCCTCTCGACGCCGCGACCTCGGCCCCGCAGCCTGAAATGTTCGAGCAGAACCTGTGGTGGTGATGGGCCCGCCTTTTTACGTATTCCCGGGGCCACCTGAGCGCCGGGAGGGCCGTAAGGTCCGAGGCGCGCGGGCCGCCCTGAGTCCTTATGCCCTGTCCCGACCGGTAGCATATGGACTTCACCCTATCGAGGCTACCGCCCGCGAGCTCGGGCAATACCGTCTCAGGCTCGCCCATTACAACGACGTCGGCGCCGAGCTTCGTAAGCGCCGCCGAAGGGGTAACGGAAGCGTGCGGGCCGACAGCCACCTTGACGGCCTGGATGCCGGCAAGCCCGGCAAGGAGCCGCCTTGGCACCCTGAGCTCCGGCTGGGGGCATCTCCAGAAAAGGTATCCGGGGGCGGTCGTCACCACGATGAAGTCGGGCCTAAGCTCCCCGACCCTCCTTTTCGTCTCTTCCGGGGAGAGGCCTTCGAGGTGCGCGTCGATTATCCGGGCGCCGTGCCCGGCCCTTTCGATGAGCGCCTTCGAGTAGCCGAGCTCGAGCGGGAAATGTGGTTCCCTGCACCCGAAATATATGCTCCCTGAAAAGTCCCAGTTGGGGTTGACCAGCGCGAAATTCATCGGTCCGATCCCGTTGTTTTTAGGGTTATTGTTTTTTTTGGCAGCCTTTTATATCGTGAGTCCGCGCCCCGCGAGTTCCTCGCTCGCTTCCGCCACCCGGTCCGGGGCGTCCTTTCCTTCAAGCCATGCCGCAAGCTCGACAAGCCCGTCCTCAAGGGTCACCCTCGGCTCGTAGCCCAGAACGGCCCTGGCAAGCCCTATGTCCGCGAAGCAGTGCCTTATGTCGCCCATCCTGCACTTGCCCGTTATCTCCGGGCTTATCTCCTTGCCGAACATGCGCGACATCCTCTCGGCAATCTCGACAACCGCGTGGCTCCTGCCGCTCCCGACGTTAAAGGCCCTGTAGGCCGCCCCCTTTGCCTCCAGGGCGAGCCTGCAGGCGTATGCCACGTCGCGCACGTTTACGAAGTCCCTCTGCTGGAGGCCGTCCTCGTATATGAGGGGCGGTTTCCCGTTAATGAGTCTCGCCGAGAATATCGCGAGGACGCCGGTATAGGGGTTGGAGAACGCCTGCCTCGGCCCGAATGCGTTGAAGAACCTGAGGGCCACGGTCGGTATGCCGTATGCGCTCCCCGCGACCAGGCACATCCTCTCCTGGTCGAATTTAGTGAGCGCGTATATCGAGGCAATCGAAGGGGGCTTCGTCTCGGGCGTCGGCACCGGGACGAGCATCCGCCCGGCCTGGTCCACGAGCTCCCATTCGCCTTCCCTCAGGCGCTCTATGGTCCTCTCTGCCGTCTCGGCTGCGGCCCCGTCGACCGTACGGTAGAGGCCCTCGCCGTATATGCTCATGCTGGACGCGACTACGAGCTTTTCGACGGGCCTTTTTATGACCGCCTCAAGGAGGACAGCGGTGCCCCTGCAGTTGACGTCCACGTAGTCTTCTATCCGGTACATCGACTGCCCGACACCCACGGCCGCCGCGAGATGGAAGACCGCGTCGACGCCGTCGAGCGCCTTCTCGACCGCCTCGGGGTCCCTTACGACGCCGAGAACGAGCTCCACGTCCCGCGAGAGGTATTCCGGCCTTTTTCCCCCGGGCCCGTGCACCTGCTCCACGAGTGAATCAAGTGCCCTTACCCTGTAGCCGCTGTCAAGCAGCTCATCCGCGAGGTGCGAGCCTATGAACCCGGCCCCTCCGGTAATCAGTATCTTCTCCATTCGATTTCCTCCCTGCTCTCCCTGCGGGCGTTGTCGAGCGGCGCGTCCGGGCAATAGTCGACTGGTGCCAAATTTCAGAGAAACCAGCACGGTGCAGGGCGTTCGATTTTCACAAGCTGGCTTCAGACGGACCGCTGGAATGGGGAGAGAATGCAACTGGCTACGGCTCGCGGGCAGAGACATAGGCAAAGCTCCTTTAGCATGTATGAAGCTTTCCCTTCTAAACTTATATCAGTGAATCGGCTTTGGCTGGCGTGCGGCAGTGCCGCCCACAACGTTGGATTGGCGGGCCGTTGCCGGCACAAATCCTTTCCAATTCCCGCCCGGGGCGCGTGTTATACTGCTCACACGAATTCCGGAGCAGAGAGGTCTCTACCGCCCCTTCCCCCTCTTTCAACCCGCCCAGGCGCCCGAAGCTGAGATTCTGCCGCCATCACCTATATCGAAATAAGGCGGAGATGCCGCATATGCAAAAAATCCGGCTCCGGTAATGACGCCAACGTCCACAGCTGCATGGGCTCGGACGGGAAGATATCCACCTACAGGATAGCCGACGTCATCGCCAGGTGCGAGCCCGACATCGTGGCCCTGCAGGAGCTGGACGCCGGGCTCGCAAGGACGAACCACGCGCACCAGGCCGAGGAGATAGGCCGCGCGCGCACCCCGACATGGATTTCCATTTCATCCGTCGCTGGAGATACAGGAATGGCAATACGCACGCGTCCGAGCAGGTACCCGCTCCGTCTGTCAGGGCGGTGCGCTGCCGTCGCCCTGGTGGTTCCGGCCCCTTCGAAAAAGGGGGCGCTCTGGGCGGCGGTGAGTTTCCAGGGGAGGGAAGTACAGATACTGAAATACTTATTTCCGCACAACTGGAGGGAAAGGGTGCCCAGGCCGAGCGCCCTGGGGCCGAGTGGGCTGCCCACTTTCAGGCGCGCCGCCGCTCCTCCCTCTGCGCGACCTCAACACCTTCCGGTCTCGTCCGTTTACAAAAGGTTCAGGAGGTTCCTCCCGGACGCGCAGCTCGATTTTCGGCAAGAGGCCCGGAAGACGTACCGAGCCGCTATCCCATGCCAGCCTGTACGACCACACCTCGAGCCGCGAGTCCTGGCCCCTCATTACCGATGTGCTGGAGTGACCGTTCTTACCCGGGCCGCCTCGACCACTCCCCATAGGCCGATATCGACATACGCTGACCCCGGAAAAAAGCACCTGGAGGTGCGGAATTAGCTGTGGGGACCGATATTAGAGCCGGGCCGGAACTGCTTCTGGAGTTTTGCCGTCGAGGAATCGTCTACGCCGACGGCGCTGGTACAGGCAGCGCCTTCTACCGCGCGCGGCCCTCAAGGCGCGTAGATACAATACCCCGCTGCGTTCGACAGCGAAGTGTCCTCGTCCGCGGGCCCTGAGGCCTGAGGGCAAGGTGGAGGTGCTACGCTTTCTCGTCTTCGACTCGCCCTGCAGGAGGGAACCCTGAGCTCCGCGTGGCTGCTACACTCGCCTGGGACTTCAGCCCTCATATTCCTGCACGAGCGAGTGGATGCAGGAGGTCGTCTTCAACTGGTCCACGAGCGAGCGCTTCCTCTTCCGCTTCGACGGGAAGCACGCCACAGGCGCGAGAGCCACAGCACCAGAAATACCGTCATAGACGGGCTACAGCCTTCCTCGGCGGCATGACTGCCGCGCGGGCAGGTGGGACGACAGGCGCCACCTCGCGCGGAACCCAGAGAGGACCAACCCTGACGGGAAGCCCTACGCCCCTTACCATGACATGCAGGCCTACTTCACCGGCCCGCTCGTCTCCGCCCTCTCCAGGATGTTCGAGGAGCGCTGGAGGCTTTCGGCTGGAAGCGAGATACCTCTGCCCGGCCCTCTCGAAGGCGACTACCTGCCGCCGGGCGTAGGGACCCCGATACAGGCCAGGGACGCTTCGCTCAGCAGGACCCAGGGCAAGACATTCTTCAGGCCCGACGGGCCCGTGAAGGAGATACGGGCCCTCTTCCTCGACGCCATAACAGCCGCCCGGAAGCTCGTCTACATCGAAAGCCAGTACTTCAGCTCGCATGCGATATACAGGGCGCTCACCGAAAGAATGGAGGACGGGTCGGCCCCGAAGCTCGATATCGTCATCATACTCCCCAAGAAACCCCACGCGCTGGTGGAGGAACTTTCCGTGGGCCTCCTGCAGGCGCGGATACTCGGCCTTTTGAGGCAGACGGCCAAACGCCGGGGCCACTCGCTCGGCATCTACTATTCGGCGGCGCCCGGAGAGGACGGGGAAGAGGTCCCGGTGTACATACACTCCAAGGTGATGATAGTGGACGACAGGTTCCTTACCGTGGGCTCGGCTAACGCCACGAACAGGAGCATGGGGCTTGACTCGGAGCTGAACATCTCGTGGGAGGCCTGTTCACTCAGGGACTTAAGCCTCATCCGTTCAATCAGGGAGTTCAGGGCCGGTCTCCTCACCGAGCACATCGGGACCGACTCCGGGATAGACCTGCGGAGGCTTAAAAGGCCGAAGGGGCTTGTCGAGTACCTCGACTACCTGGCCGAGACGAGGCTCTACCGGCTCCAGAGGCACGACATAAGCAGCTATCTTGCGGGTAATGAGATATTGAAGGCGCTCGATGAGCTTCTAATGGACCCGGAGAAGGCCATCATAGAGGAGAACGTCTTCGAGATATTCTCTCCGGACGTCGCGTCGGCCTTCTCCGAAGGGATGACCTTATTCAAGAAATACCTCTTCAGGAAACGCGCGGGCTGAAATGCAAAAGCCCGGCTATGCCGGGCTTTATCGCGCTATCGAAGGCCGCCTGTATCTTATTTCCTGAGCGCCCTGGGTTTTGCCGGGGCCACCGCCACCTTCCTCCCGGAGATTATCGAGCGGTGCATGAACTCGATAATCTTTTCAGCGGACTCCCTCGGCACCTCGACGAAGGTGAACGACTCGAATATGCTGACCTTCTTTATCTGCTGCCTCGGGAGGTCGGCCTTCTTCGATATCGCGTCAACAATGTCCATGGCGCTTACGCCCTGCTCCCTGCCGATGGTCATGAAGAGCCTCGCCATGCCGGGGGCGGCCCCGGTGTCGTCGAGCGAGCCCCTATCCTCAACCTCTTCGGGGGCCCTGTCGAAGCCTTCGAGCTGAAACTTAAGCAGCGCCGCGAGCGCCTCAACGGGCTTAAGCCTTTCCGAGAGTTTCTCGGCCATGCCGAGGAACCTCTCGAACCTCTCGTCGTCGATGAACTCGTTTATCTTCTCCTCAAGAGAAGCGAGCCTTACGCCGAGCACCTCTTCCCTGCTGGGGAGCCTGCCCTTCTTAATCTCCGCCTTGGACACGGCCTTTATGAGCCGGAACTGCCTGTCCTCCCTCGGGGTGACGAAGGTTATGGCCACCCCTTCCCTTCCGGCCCTGCCGGTCCTCCCGATCCTGTGCACGTAGGACTCGGGGTTCTGCGGTATGGAATAGTTCACGACGTGGGAGATGCTGCTTATGTCGAGGCCGCGCGCGGCAACGTCGGTCGCGACGAGCACGTCCACCTTGCCCCCCTTGAATTTCTTGAGGACGGCCTCCCTCTGCGCCTGCGTGTAGTCTCCGTGCATGGCGTCCGCGTCGTATCCGCGGAGCTTGAGGTTCGAGGTGACCTCGTCAACCTCTTTCTTGGTGTGGCAGAAGACCAGGAAAGTGCCTTCGGCGTCGAAGTCTATAAGCCTTGAGAGCGCGTCCATCTTGTCCGAATTCCTGAGCTCGTAGACTATCTGCCGTATCTTCGCCGCCGTGAGCGTGTCAGCGGCAATCCGGACCCTCTCCGGGGTTTTCATATATCTCTTGGATATACGGAGGACCTCTTCGGGCATGGTCGCGGAGAAAAGAAGCGTCTGCCTGGCCTCGGGCGTCTCCTTCAATATCCTCGTGATGTCGTCGATGAAGCCCATGTCGAGCATCTCGTCGGCCTCGTCGAGGACCACTATCTTCACGTCCTTAAGGGAGAGCGTGCGCCGCTCTATGTGGTCCAGGACCCTGCCTGGCGTGCCGACCACGATCTGGACGCCCTTTGCTATGGCCTTAATCTGCCGGTCTATGGAGGTCCCGCCGTAGACCGGGAGGGCGTGCACCTTCTTGTTGGCCCCGAGCTTGTTTATCTCCTCGGCGGCCTGGATCGCGAGCTCCCTCGTGGGCGCGAGGATGACGGCCTGTACCGGGCCCCTGCCCTTGTCGACCTTCTCGATGACGGGTATGCCGAATGCGGCCGTCTTCCCCGTCCCTGTCTGCGCCTGGCCTATCACGTCCTTCCCGGCCAGAAGTAGCGGTATCGTCTTCTCCTGTATGGGGGTCGGCTCCTCGAATCCCATTGCCGACACTGCCTTCATGACCTCGGGCGAGAGTCCGAAGTCATTGAAACTCTTCTTTTCCCTGCTTTCCAATTGCGTTCCGTCTCCTTTTTGCAATCTGTGGTGATTTAACAGCTTGCTGAAAAAACTCCGTTTTTATCCAGGCTGCTCAAAAAGCTCCAGATGCGAGGCCCCGGTTGGAACAGGGGAGCGAGGAATGAGGCGTACTTTTCGTATACGCCGGAGTGTCCAGCGACGTAGCCTTCGACGCAGATGGACTTTTTCAGCAGCCTGTTAATCTGCAAATATATCATGAAAGAGGTCAATTTGGTAACAAAATCGGCCAACGCCCGCCGATTTCAGTCAATTCCAATGGATTGGAAAATTGCATCTTCCCCAGGCGGCCCTGGCGCAAAAAAAAGCCGGGAGTGGGCGCTCCCGGCAAGAGGGGGTAAACAGGGCTCCCACGGAAAAACAGGGAACCATGCTGGAAAAAACTTTAGCAGGGTTTTCCGGGTTGTCAACATGGTTTACGGAAATTTCTTTCATGCAAAGCCGTTTTTACATTTTTAACAATGCCAGCAAAGTTTTTTACGTCTGAAATCAATAAAATGCTGGAATGAACCTCCCCGTAGCTTGCTCCGGGGTATCTTCAAACATCCCCTCCCTTGATGGGAGGGGATAAGAGGGGAGGGTGACTTATCCTTCACTCCCTCCCAACCTCCCCCATCAAGGGGGAGGAGGTTAAAGACAGCGCAGGAAGCTACGGGGAATTTTACCCGAACATGATTAAAAATCGGGGCATAACAAGCATTATTTACATGACGAAAAGGTCGGGGAAAAAGCTTTTCACCTTACATCGACCCTCTTAACGCCCTCGGGCCTCCACGCCGGTGATATTACGCCGGTAGGGTCGTCCCAGGGGTCCTTCTCAAAGAGCGCGGCCCATGTGACTGTGGACGAGCCGAAGGTCCTGTTCAGGCCGTCCATTGCCCCAAGGAGCCTCTCGCGCCTCCTGTCGTCCTCGAAAAGCTGCATCTGGGGCGAGCCCTTTGAGATGTCCGAGAGCGTGACGCCGAGGAGCCGCACCGCGGTCTTAAGACGCAGGCCTTCGAGTATCCCCACTGCCGCCGAGTATATGGCGCGGGTGTCGTTCGTCGGGGCCGGGAGGGTCTTCTGCTTCGAGAAGGTATAGAAGTCCGGATATCTTATGGTGAGTGCAACCTTGCGCCCATAGAGATCGTGCTCCCTTGCCCTTGCGCCGACCTTCTCGGAGAGCTTGAGCAAGTGCCTCCTTATTACCGGCTTATCCGAGGCGTCTACCGGCAGGGTCATGGAGTGCCCGACGCTCTTTGCCTCTTCCTCCTGTCCGATGGGCACTACCCCGCCCTCGTATTCGCCCTGTCCCATGAGCTTAAGCCTCTCGCCTATTATGCCGAAGCGCTCCCTGAGGATGCTCGCCGGGAACCTGCCGAGCTCGCCGCAGGTAGCGACCCCCAGGGCGGCGAGGTGGGCCGTGAGCCTCGGGCCTATGCCCCAGAGCTCGTTTACCGGCAGGTCCTCGAGGAGGGCCGGGACCTCTTCCGGCGCCAGGACGACCAGGCCGTCGGGCTTTTTCATGTCTGATGCGAGCTTTGCGATGAGCTTATTCGGGGCTATGCCTATGGAGCACGTAAGGAGGCTCCCGAGCTCCTCCCGTATCCTCTTCTTTACCGCCATTGCAAGGGCCGAGGGAGAGCCGTATGCGCAAATGCAGCCCGTTATGTCCACGAACGCCTCGTCGATGGAATACGCCTCGACCATCGGCGAGAAGTCCCTCAGTATCCCGATAATCCGGACCGAGGCGTCGGTGTATTTGCGGTTGTCCCCGGTGACGAATATAAGGCCGGGGCAGGCCCTTTTGGCCTCGACCTTGTTCATGCCGGTCCTTACGCCGAACGCCCTTGCCTCGTAGGAGGCGGTCGTCACTACGGTCCTCTTGGCCGAGCCCACGACCGCTATGGCTTCCTCAGGAGGGGTTCGCCTGCTGCTCTACCGAGGCGAAAAAGGCGTTCATGTCGATGTGCATTATAAGCCTCAAGAGTCGACCTCCTCGATCGACCAGCCGAGGCTCGATGAGTTATAGGCGAGCTCGAAGAGCGTTGCGCCGTCCGATACCGTGAAGTGCAGGATGCGCGCGCTCCCCTCCCTTGACGCCCAGGTGTATGTTATCTCCTTTACGCCGTATACCCTGCCCCGCCATTTGAACTTTACCGGCCTTACTCCACTGTCGAAGACCGCAACGACCTTTATCGCGTCCCTTATCTTTTTTGCCATAAGCACATCCCCGGGGCATCTACGTCGCGCTTTCCACCTGTGATGCGGTTACGCAATTGGCGACCCCTAAAAATTAGAGATTTTTTCCTGCTTTTCCCGTAGGCCGGGAATAAAAAGCGGAGCATATATGAACAATATGTGAGCATTTTTATTTCCGGCCCGACGCAGAGTCCGGGGAAAAGATCAATTTTTAGAGGTTGCCTATTCAAGCCGCCTTATTACTGATATCACCTTGCCTATGACGGCGAAATCGCTGCCGTCTTTGACTACGATGGGCTCCATCGCACGGTTCTCGGGCTTCAAGACGACCCCTCCGCCAGTCTTTAAAAGCCTCTTTACCGTGGCCTCGCCGTCCACGAGGACCACGACTATGTCCCCGTCCGAGGCATGGGGCTGGGGCCTTACGACCACGAGGTCGCCCTCGGAGATGCCCGCTTCCACCATGCTCTCGCCCTCGACCTTCAGAAGGAAAGCGTCCCTGCACTTGAAGAAGCGCTCATCGAGCACCACATGGCCAAGTATGTCCTCGACCGCCTCTTCAGGCGCGCCCGCCCTCACCCTTCCGGCTATCGGCAACCGGATGCCGCCCTGTTGCGCCCGATTGCGCCCAAGGAGCGAGATCGCGCGCGAGGCCGAGCCTCCCCTTTTTATGAAGCCCTTCTTTTCGAGGGCGGTAAGGTGCTTTGCGGCGTTCTTCGGCCCCTTTATCCCGAACCTGGCGCAAATGTCCCTCAGGGAAGGCGGGTAGCCCGCCTCCTCGATGAACTCGCGGAGGAAATCCAGTATCTCTTTCTGGCGTGATGTAAGCTCGTTGTCCATAGGGCTACATTTGTTACCCTAAGGATAATCCAGGAACTTTCCTATGTCAAGGGAAGAAGATGGGGAGAACGGCTATGAGGAAAAAACCATAACCATTTGGAATATGTACTATTTCACGGCAAATCCTGAAATCAGCGGCAATTAGAGCTTTTCGCAAGGCGCTCCTCTTGAAGAATAGAGTCCAGTACGTCTTTTGCGGAATACGAAGGCTTGCCGGTCTTCTCAAGGACCTCTTTTATAAGAGAAAAATCCTTGCCGGCCGTCACCAGCGGCTTCTCGACATAACCGCATGACCTTACCTGCTGGAGGCCGATATTGGCCATGAGCCCGTTACAGAGGCATTTGCAGCCTTCCGTATCCTCTATCCTGCCGCCCTTGCGGACGTATTCATCGACAGGCTCTGCCGGGCAGCGATAGCCCAGGGAGCCGTCGTCCCTTTTATAGACGTGCCTCAGGTATCCGAGGTCGCAGACCCTCTCCCTTTCCCCGAAGACGTCCTCCTCGGAGTTCGAGCCTGAGACGGCGGCCACCTTGAACGGGAAGCCGGTCGGGGATGCCTTGGAATCCGTAAAGACGCGGACCGAGCCGGATGAGACGGCCGAGAGCACTTCCGCCCGGATCTCACCGGTCAAGCCCGACTCCTCAGCGAATGCGAACGGGGTTCCGGCCTGTATGCCGCTTGCGCCGAGTGAAAGGGCCTCCTTGAGCCTCATGGCCCCGCCGTACGCGCCGGCGAGCCAGAAAGGCACGCCGAGGGCTTTTATGCTGTCGAGGTCGACATCGTCCTTGGGGCCGTAGACCGGTTCATTGCGCTCGTCGAGCCTCAACGCACCCCTGGGGAGCGCGTTGTGCCCGCCCGCCTCGGCCCCCTCGATGACGAGCCCGTCCACCCGGCCCGTGCCCTTCTTAATGAGGGTCTGAGCCAGCACCGTAGAGGCGATTATCGCGAAGAAAGCCGGGCGCTTCAATGCCGGGAGCTCGGCCCCTTCTGCGAACTCCATGGGACTGAACGTAATCCTGAAGTCATCGTCTTTGTCCGCGCCGAGCACGCTGAGCTTAAGCGAGACGTCCCTGTTGGCCGCGAACTCATCGAGGACGCCTGGTATCTCCCTGGGGATGCCGGCGCCTACCATGACGCAGTCCACCCCGGCAAGCATCGCCCCGTATATGGAGGCGAGCTGCGGAAGCTGTATCTTCTCAAGATAGTTTATCCCTACCCTGCCGGCATGCCCCTCCTTCGCAAGATAGACCTCGACGAAGTTGGCTGCGACTATAAGCTCCAGGTGCGCCTTGGAAAGCACAGCCGAGCACATGGGCACCGGCTTGAACGGCTCGCCTTCTCCCTTGCCGCCGGGCGTGAAATACCTTTCGAGCACGCGCGCGGCCATGGCCGGGAAAGGGAACTGCTTGAGGGCGCGGCGCATATGCCCGCCCGCGTCTCCTGTCTGCAGCCTCCGGGCAAGTATCATATCAAGGGCCGTTCCTGAGACTACCCCGAGCTGGCCCGCTTTTGAGACCATTTTGGCCAGGGTCCAGGAGGATACCCCTGCGCCCATGCCTCCCTGTATCACGAGCGGGCTCCAACGGGCAGCGCCCTCGTTTAATCCATGAACCTTCATAATTGGCGTCCTGATTTGTTTGGTGAAATGCGGCTTGTTTGTCCTGCAACTTTGCCGGGATACTTCAGGAAAATGAGTCAGAGGGGATTAAAGAGGAATTTCGCAAGCTGAGTCAGACCTGAACCTTTTTACTCGAGTAGTTCTAACTTATTTGCTTTTATCATTTGCAAACAAAGTATCTAAGGCGCCAAATGACCTTTAAAAATCCTTTATTCACTCAATTGCCTGAATGCCGTCCGGCCTATCGATTGTCTGCTGCTCCGGCCCAGGTTCCGGTCCCGGCGCGGACGTATCGGCGGCTTCCCCGCCGGTTTCGGCATCAAGCGGCGCCCCGGAAGGCCCTTCCTCAACCTGAACGGCATCGGGCCCGATCGCCTCTTCCGTTGGCCCGGGACGAAGCTCCTCGAATTCCGGCACCACGAAACCCCTTTTTACCATGATGTTGTATATGACGTTGGCCCTTTTCTCCACATAGCGCTGCGTGCCCGAGGCGCTGAGCCTCCTCGGGTTCGGCAGCACGACCGCAAGCCTGGCCGCCTCCATCGGCGTAAGCTCCGCGGCGGACTTTCCGAAATGATGGCGCGAGGCGGCCTCTACCCCGAATATGCCCTCGCCCCACTCTGCCACGTTGAGATAGAGCTCGAGTATCCGCCGCTTCTTGAGCGCCCTTTCGAGCCTCCAGGTGATTATCGCCTCGCGTATCTTCCGTATCGGGGATTTCGTCGGCTTGAGGAACAGGTTCTTCGCGAGCTGCTGGCTTATGGTCGAGCCCCCGGCCTTGAATTTGCGGGCCTTAAGGTCCTTCTCGAGCGCCTTTTGCATGGCCTCTAAATCAAAGCCCTCGTGGCTCCAGAACTTGTCGTCCTCGGCTATTATGACCGCCTTGACAATATGGGGGGATATCCGCGAGTAAGGGACCCATTTGTGGCGGACCTTCATCTTCCTGCCACTGGCCTTCCACTCGGCCTCCCTGTGCTCCATCATGGCGGTCTTCTTCGGGTTCTCCTTCTCAAGGCGCGAGACATCCGGGAAGAACGCAAGGTAGAGTATCGAGAGTATGGGGAGCGATATCAGGACGGCGTAGAGCGCCTTTTTCACAGGACTGCCCTCTTTAGCGGTTACAAAAAAAGGCCCGCTAAGCGGGCCTTTTTTATAGATTATACCTGTCTATTTTCAGGAGAGCGCTTTTTTCTCGGCCCTTCCATAAAAGTCCCTGGCGAGCGCTCCGCAGTCCTCTATTACGAGGCCCGTTGCCGCCGCGTTCTTTTCCGAGAACTTGACGGGGCTCCCCTCGTCGCCGTCCCTGAAAAGGGCGAATGGGACCGGGTCAGGGGTGTGGGTCTTAAGCGCTATGGGCGTCGGGTGGTCCGGAAGGACCATGACCGCGAAGCTACCGAAGCGGCGCGCGCCCTCCAGCACAGGGCCGACTATCCTCGAATC
This sequence comes from Deltaproteobacteria bacterium, assembly GCA_015075075.1. Classification (GTDB taxonomy): domain Bacteria; phylum Desulfobacterota; class GWC2-55-46; order GWC2-55-46; family GWC2-55-46; genus UBA5799. The sequence goes on from JABTVA010000003.1 coordinate 157,116, forward strand.
GAAGTCCTCTATGGCCTGGAGCTTGTGCCCGAGGTTCCCGTTATGGCCCGCCTCGTCCGGCGCCTCGATATGCACGCAGACGAGGTCCCTCGTCTCAAGCGCCTTCAAGGCCGCATCGGCCTTGCCTTTGTAGTTCGTGTCGATATAGCCGGTAGCGCCCTCCACCTTTATCACGTCAAGCCCGGCGTATATGCCTATGCCCTTCATGAGGTCGACCGCTGATATTATCACGCCGTTCACGCCGAACCTCTCCTTCAGCGTGGGCATGGCTGGGGCGCTCCCCTGCCCCCATAGCCAGATCGAGGTCGCGGGCTTCTTCCCCTCCGCTGTCCTTTTGGCGTTTACCGGGTGGTCCCTGAGCACATCCCGCGATAATCTCATAAGTTCAATAAGCTTCTCGGCCCCTTCTCCCTTCGGGAGATGGGGCCCTGTCGCCCTGTCGGATATGTCGTGCGGGGGCACTGTCTTTATTGCCTTCGAGCCGCTGCCCCAGACCATGAGGTGCCTGTAGCCTGTGCCGGGGTAGAACCTCACGCCCTCGCGCGAAAGTGACCTGTCGAGGTCGAGGACCATTTCCCTCGCCTCTTCCGTGGAGATGTGCCCTGCGCTGTAGTCTCCCATGACCGTCGAGCCGTCCTTCTCTATGAGGGTCACGAGGTTGCACCTGAACGCTATGTCGGAAGGGCCGAGCTTCACGCCTATGGAGGCCGCCTCAAGCGGCGCCCTGCCCGAATAGTATTTTGCCGGGCTGTAGCCGAGGACGCTCAGGTTCGCGACGTCGCTCCCGGGGGAAAAGCCGTCGGGGACCGTCCTGAAGAGGCCGAACCTCCCCGCGCCGGCGAGCCTGTCCATGTTCGGGGTGTTGGCGGCCTCGAGCGGGGTCTTTCCGCCGAGGCTTTCGATCGGTGCGTCGGCCATGCCGTCGCCTATGAGGATTATGTATTTCATTCAGTCACCATCCTAAATTAGCTGCTTGCTGAAAAACTCCGTTTTATTCAGGCTGCTCAAAAAGTTCCAGATGCGAGGCGTCGAGGAGCGAGGAATGAGGCGTACTTTTCGTGTACGCCGCAGTGACGAGCGACGAAGACAACGACGCAGATGGACTTTTTCAGCAGCCTTAGAGATTTTCCCCGCTTTTCCCGGAAGGCCGGGAATAAAAAGCGGAGCATCTATGCCAAGGAAGGTCTGATTAATTCTGTTTTCTGTTGTCATTAGAGCTAAAGTTACGAAGCAATCTCATGCTTGATTTTCCAAAGATAAGATTGTTGCTTGCTCGCAATGAGACGAAATACATTGAATTAATCAGCCTTTAATATGTGAGTATTTTTATTCCCGGGCTGACACAGAGTCCGGGAAAAAGATCAATTTTTACCTCTTTTCAGAAGCCCATTGCCTTCAATATCTTCTTCGTCTCAGCCGGCACCTTTAAAGGCTTCTCCGATGACTTTAGCGCGATGTCCGGGTCTTTCAGGCCGTGGCCCGTGAGCGTGCAGACGACAGTGTCGCCGTCATTGAGGACGCCGTCCTTCTTGAGCTTAAGCGCCCCTGCGAGGCTCGCCGCTGACGCGGGCTCGCAGAATATGCCCTCGCGAGAGGCGAGGAGCTTGTAGGCCTCGAGTATTTCGGCGTCGCTTACGGCCTCTATCACGCCGCCGCTCTCGTCCCTGGCCTTGATGGCCGAGTCCCAGCTTGCCGGGTTCCCTATCTTTATGGCCGTCGCGATGGTCTCGGGCTTCTCTACCGGGCGGCCCAGCACTATGGGGGCTGCGCCCTCGGCCTGGAAGCCCATCATCTTCGGAAGGTTCGATATTATGCCCTCGTTATGGTACTGCTTGTAGCCTTTCCAGTAGGCCGTGATGTTCCCGGCGTTTCCGACCGGCAGGAAGTGGTATGTGGGCGCGTACCCCAGGTGCTCGCATACCTCGAAGGCGCCGGTCTTCTGCCCCTCTATCCTGAAGGGGTTTATCGAGTTTACCATCTTTACCGGGTAGCCCCCGGTTATCTCCTTCACTATCTCCAGCGCGTCATCGAAGCTCCCCTTTATCTGGAGGACGAGCGCCCCGTGCATGATGGCCTGCGAGAGTTTCCCCATGGCTATCGACCCGTCCGGCACGAGGACGAACGCCTTCATACCGGCCTTCGAGGCGTAGGCTGCCGCGGAAGCCGAGGTGTTTCCGGTCGAGGCGCAGATTATGGCCTCCGCCCCCTCCTCCCTGGCCTTGGATACCGCCATTGTCATGCCGCGGTCCTTGAACGAGCCCGTGGGGTTCAAGCCCTCGTACTTCAAGATGAGCCTCAGGTCCCCGAATACGTCCTTCAGGTTCACGCTCTCGACAAGGGGCGTGTTCCCCTCAAGGAGCGTCGTTATGGAGCTATCGCCGACCTCCGGAAGGAAGTCCCTGAACTCCCTTATTATGCCGCCCCAAAGGCCTTTCCTAGTTAGCTGCACCCAGGTTCTCCTCTATCCTTATGTAGACTATCTTGTCGTGTATTATGTCCATCTTGGATATCTCGGCGACCGCTGCGCGCAGCTCCCTCTCAAGGGCGTTATGCGTAAGCACCACGAGCGGGACCGCGCCGCCGACCTTCCTGTCCCTCTGTATTACCGAAGATATGCTTATGTTGTGGCTTCCGAGTACGCCGGATATCTTCGAGAGGACTCCGGGCTTGTCCATGGCCAGAAAACGTATGTAGTAGGGCATCTCGACGGACTCGGTCTCGCGTATCGCGACGGGCCTTGCTTCCTCGTCCGGACACGAAAGCGGAGGCACGCGCCGGACAGCCCCGGTAGAGACGTTCCGAGCGATGTCCATGAGGTCCGAAACGACCGCGCTCGCCGTGGGCATCATTCCAGCGCCCATGCCGTAAAGGAGGACCGAGCCCACGGCGTTACCCTTGAGATAGATGCCGTTATAGGCGCCGTCGATCGTCGCGAGCGGGTGCTGGGCCGGTATCATCGTTGGATGCACCCTGGCCTCCACCTTCCCTTCGGCCGATTTGGTTATGGCCAGGAGCTTTATCCTGTAGCCGAACTCCTTTGCGAACTTTATATCGAGCTGGCTTATGCTCGATATGCCCTCCGTATAGATGTCCTCGAGCCTTATGTGCGTGCCGTACGCGAGGTTTATGAGTATGGCGAGCTTGTGGGCTGTGTCGATACCCTCGACGTCATAGGTGGGGTCCGCCTCGGCATAGCCCTTCTCCTGCGCCCTTCTCAAGACGTCCTCGAACTTGCCGCCCTCGTTCGTCATCTTGGAGAGGATGTAGTTGGCGGTGCCGTTTATTATGCCGTAGATGGACTCTATCCTGTTCGCGGCGAGCCCTTCGCGCAAAGCCTTTATGACCGGGATGCCGCCGCCGACGCTGGCCTCGAAACCGATATCGACGCCCTTCTCGGCGGCCTTGCCGAATATCTCTTTCCCGTGGGTCGAAAGGAGCGCCTTGTTGGCGGTAACTACGTGCTTGCCGCGCTCAAAGGCCTCCAGTATGAATTCCTTTGCGACCCCGGTGCCTCCGACGAGCTCTATGACGATTGAAATATCAGGGTCGTTTATTATGTCGCTGGCGTCGGCGGTGAGGACGCCGTCGGCGAGCCTTACTCCCCTATCCCTCGCAAGGTCCCTGTCAGCCACCCGCTTAAGCACAAGCTCGCAGCCGAGCTTCGCGGCTATTATATCGGCGTTCTCCTTCAATACCCTGACGACACCCGTGCCAACCGTGCCGAAGCCTATGAGCCCGACGTTTATGTTTCTGGCCCCCGCCCCGCGTGCCCCGGGAAGATGCTCTATCGATGCGGTCTTCGTCATACGGCCTCTTTTGCCGAGCCCTCAAGGGCCTTCTGTATGCATTTGGCCGCCTGTCGTATCCTGTGCTCGTTCTCGACGAGCGCGAGCCTTACGTAATCGTCTCCGTACTCGCCGAAGCCCACGCCCGGCGATACGGCCGGCCACCTTGGCTTCTTATGAGGAACTTCGAGAACCTGAGTGGACTTCATGGAGCTGAACGGTCGGGTATCTTCTGCCCAGATGAACATGCTGGCCTTCGGCTCTCAATCTCCCAGCCGGCCTTCCTGAAGCTCTCTGGCGAGGGCGTTCCTCGATTCATACGCGTTGGCCATTCGGCTACGCAGTCCTGCGGTCCGTTAAGGGCTATTATCCCGGCTATCTGTATGGGCTGGAACATGCCGTAGTCGAGGTAGCTCTTGATCCTCGTAAGCGCGCCCACGAGCTTCCTGTTGCCGACCGCAAAGCCCACCCTCCATCCGGCACAAGTTAGCTCTTGAAAGGGTAAAGAACTCCACGCCTTACTGTCCTCAGCTTCCCGGCACTCCAAAAAGCTCGGGGCCTTGTAGCTGTCGAAGACTATGTCGGCGTAGGCCAGTCGCACCACCAGAGGTCGTTCTCTTCGCGAAGTCCACGCCGACCTTGACGAAGAACTCCCTTCGACGACAAGTGTTGTAGGGCTGGGGCAGTAGTTTATTATTAGCATCTTCTTATTTTCTGGGCCATGTCTGCTTAACGGCCTTCTGAGCCTGTCGAAGAAATCCACCCGGGAGGAGAGGTATGCTCCTTGTAAGCCTCGCCTGCGATGACGACCGAATAGGGCGTATGGATATGTCGGGTTCGGGACGAATACGACGTCTCCGGGGCCTATGATCATGAGCGGCGCGGGCGATGCCCCTTGAGCCGATGGTGGCCACGGCCTCTGTCTCGGGTCTATCTCGACGTTGTAGCGCCTTCTGTACCAGTCGGTTATGGCGGTCGAGCTGTATATGCTCGACGCCGAGTACCTGTGGTTCCTCGGGTTGTGGGTCACCTCGGTATGAGCTTGTCGACTATGCCCATGTGGGCTGGTCAGTTTCTATCCCGGAAGTCGATTAGTCTCACCCTCTTTCAGGCTCGATATATTCATCGACCTCGAGGCTATTTCTGGTCGGGCGGAGGTACTGCCCTATGGTGACGGCATCGCACCCCGCTGACTTCAAGTCCTTTAAGAGGGCCTTTACCTCTTCGAAGGTCTCGCCCAGGCCGACCATTATGCCGGATTTCACAACTATTCCCGGGCGTTTCGCCTCCCTGAGCACCTTTAAAGACCTTTCGTAGACCGCCTCGGGTCTCACCTTCGGGTAAAGCGACGGGACGGTCTCGAGGTTATGGTTGAAGATATCCGGGCGGGCATCGAGGACCGTATCGAGCGCCTCCATGTCCCCCTTGAAATCAGGGGTCAGGACCTCCACTAAAATGCCGGAAATGTTATCCTTAACTGCCTTTATTGTCAAGGCAAATTGCCCCGCTCCGCCATCGGAGAGGTCGTCTCTCGTGACGGAGGTTATCACTACGTGCCTCAGGCAGAGCTCCCTTGAGGCAAGGGCGATATTGGCCGGCTCGTCCGGGTCTACCTGAAGGGGCCTTGCCCCCTTGTCGACCGAGCAGAATCCGCACCGCCTGGTGCAGACGTCCCCCAGGATCATGAACGTGGCCGTGGGTTTCGTGAAGCATTCCCCGATGTTAGGACACCTTGCCGATTCGCAGACCGTGTGCAGGTTTCTTCTACGGAGTATGGATTTTACCTCGTGCAGGCGCGTAAGCGGGCCAATAGATTTCTTTGTCCAGGGCGGAAGGCGCTTCATGCCTGTAGAATAACATGACGGCCAGTCTTCCGCAATGAGGAACCCCCCTCCGGGGGCCGATGGAAAGCGCGCGGAATTTTGAGCCGCGTGAGGGATATACTCTCGAATTCCGGATAGTTTAGCAGGTCGCGGAAAGACGCGAAATTCGCTCAGGCTGCTCAAAAAGCTCCAGATGCGAGGCGTCGAGAAACTGGGAATGAGGCGTATTTTTGTATACGCCGCAATGACGAGCGACGTAGCCTTCGACGCAGATGGACTTTTTCAGCAGCCTGTTAGGGTTGAATTGGCACACGGGGGGAGGAAACAGGCGGTAATCGAGCTTTTAGCCCGGGCGGGACGTCAGGGGCTCCCCCGGACTCATGAAGTGGCTGTGCAGGCCGCCTTATTGCCGCTACTTCCCGGCCTTTAGCCTTGCCTGGCGCTCCTGCTCCTTTTTAAGGGAGCAATCGTGGCATGCATATCTTTTTTCGTGCTTGACCGTGAGCCTGTCATAGTCCTGGTCAAGTGCCACCCTGACGACGTTATCCGATTCCCTGCCGCAGAAATCACACTTTAACATACTCCCCACCTTCTTTCCTGTACACGTTCCTCGGCAAAAGCCCTCCTTTTTGAAGGGTCTGGTAAGCCTTTTCGAACAGGCCCTCGTCCACGGATATGACAAGCCCGCAGGCCGAATCAAGCGCCTTCGGCACAGGGAGGAGCCTGAAAGGGATGGCCGCGCCCTTCAAAAGCTCCTCGGCCTTCAAGGCCCTGTGGGTCGAGCCGAAGCCCAGTATATACTCCATTTGCCGGAAATTATCAAATTTCATGGCGCTACGCAAGAACGGGATTACAGGCCCAAAAAAACGCCCGCCGCATTCATGGAATGGGCGGGCGGCCAGTTTTCTAATAATCGAGCTTTTTCAGGCCGAAGCCCTTTCCATCCTATTTTTATAAAGGGGGAACCTCGAACAGAGATCCTTTACCTCGGCCTTTATGCCGTCGAGGGCGGCATCGTCGTTCCTCTTCTCAAGGGCCCTCTGGATGAAGCCCGCGACGACCTTCATCTCAGGCTCCTTCATGCCCTTGGTGGTGGCCGCCGGCACGCCTATCCTTATGCCGCTCGTTACAAAGGGGCTCCTTGTCTCGAACGGGATGGTGTTCTTGTTGACGGTTATCCCGGCCTTCACGAGCGCCTCCTCTGCCTCCTTGCCGGTTATGTCCTGCTTCGTGAGGTCCATGAGCATGAGGTGGTTGTCGGTCCCGCCGGATACGAGCGTAAAGCCCCTTGAAATTAGCTCGCCCGAGAGGACTTTGGCATTCGCGAGCACCTGCTTCTGGTAGGCCGTAAAGGAAGGATCGAGCGCCTCCTTGAAGGCCACGGCCTTTGCCGCTATTATGTGCATGAGCGGGCCGCCCTGTATGCCCGGGAATATCTGCTTATCGACCGCCTTCGCGAACTCCTCCCTGCACATGATGACGCCGCTACGCGGGCCGCGTAGCGTCTTGTGCGTGGTGGTCGTCACGAACTCGGCATGGGGCACGGGGCTCTGGTGTAGCCCTGTAGCCACGAGCCCTGCTATGTGGGCTATGTCGACCATGATCTTCGCGCCGACCTCGTCAGCCACTTCCCTGAAGGCCTTGAAATCAATAATCCTCGGGTAGGCGCTTGCGCCCACGACGATGAGTTTCGGGTTATTCTTCTTGGCGAGGTCCCGCACCTGGTCCATGTCGATCCTCTGGTCGTCCTGGCGGACCCCGTAGAAGACGATATTATAGAGCTGGCCAGAGAAGTTCACGGGGCTTCCGTGCGTAAGGTGCCCGCCGTGGGACAGGTTCATGCCCATGACGGTGTCGCCGGGCTTTACGGTGGCGAGGTAGACCGCCATGTTGGCCTGCGAGCCGGAATGGGGCTGGACGTTCACGTGGTCCGCGCCGAAGAGCTTCTTCGCCCTCTCTATCGCGAGCCTCTCGACTATGTCCACGAACTCGCAGCCGCCGTAATAGCGCTTGCCGGGGTAGCCTTCGGCGTACTTGTTGGTCATTACGCTCCCGGCGGCCTCCATCACCGCCTCGCTTACGAAGTTCTCGGACGCGATGAGCTCGAGCTTCAGTTCCTGCCTTTCGGTCTCAAGCCGTATGGCTTCGTATACTTCGGGGTCGAATTCCTTAAGGGCCATCTTCTTTACTGCCTCCCGTTTTAAAATAACAAGGGCCGCCAAACTCGCGGCCTCCACTTACCTTCCGTTCTTTTTCTCGACTTCCCGTATCTTGTCGAGCCGCTTCTGGTGCCTGCCGCCCTCGAAGGCGGTTTCGAGCCAGGTCTTGAGCATCTCCCGGGCAAGCCCCTTCCCGGCGATCCTGCCGCCTATCACGAGGATATTGGCGTCGTTATGCTCCTTGGCCATGCGGGCGGTGTAGACGTCGTTCACGAGCGCGGCCCGGACGTTGCTGAACTTGTTTGCGAGTATGCTCATGCCTATGCCGGTCCCGCAGACGAGCACCCCCCTGGGTACCTCCCCTTTTGAGACCCTCTCCGCGACCGGTATGCCGTAGTCAGGGTAGTCGACGGACTTGTCGTCGTTAACGCCCATGTCCAGCACTTCCACCCCGAGGGAGGCCATGAACTCCTTGAGGTCTTCCTTGAGCTCTCTCCCGGCATGGTCGCTTGCTATGGCTATCCTTTCCATCTGATCCATCTGGCGCCTCTTTCCGCTTAATCCTATCTTTATATTATGCGTCTTTTAAGGGCGCGAGGCAAGGGCTTACTCGAACCTCTTGAAGGCGAGCACGCCGTTGGTGCCGCCGAAGCCGAAGGAGTTAGAGAGGGCCGCCTTGACCTTGGCCTCCCGGGCGGAGTTAGGCACGTAGTCGAGGTCGCATTCGGGGTCGGGTGTGGTGTAGTTTATGGTCGGGGGCAGCACCCCGTGGTGTAGAGAGAGCGCGGTAAACACGGCCTCTATGCCGCCCGCGGCCCCGAGGAGGTGGCCTGTCATGCCCTTTGTCGAGCTTACGGCGAGCTTCCTTGCGTGCCCGCCGAAGACGGTCTTTACCGCCATCGTCTCGTAAAGGTCGTTATAGTAGGTCGAGGTGCCGTGGGCGTTTATGTAGCCGATGTCCTCGGGGTTGAGCCCCGCTGTCCGGAGGGCCATCTTCATGCACCTGGCCGCGCCCTCGCCGTTGGGCGCTGGTGTCGTCATGTGGTTCGCGTCGGCATTCAGGCCGTATCCGGCTATCTCCGCGTATATCTTCGCGCCCCGTTTTTTGGCTGATTCCATTTCCTCCAGGAAAAGGACCCCCGCGCCCTCGCCTATGACGAATCCGTCCCTGTCCTTGTCAAAGGGCCTGCTCGCGCCTTTCGGGTCGCCGTTCCTCGTCGAGAGGGCCTTCATGGCGTTAAAGCCGGCGACACATAGCGGGGTTATGGTGGACTCGGCCCCGCCCGCGACCATCACATCCGCCACGCCCGTCTGTATGAGCCTGGCTGCGTCCCCTATGGAATGGGTGCCGGTCGCGCAGGCCGTGACCGCGCAGCTATTGGGCCCCTTTGCCCCGAGCTTTATGGAGACCTGCCCGGAGGCGAGGTTGATTATTACCATCGGGATGAAGAAAGGGGTGATCCTGTCCGGCCCCTTCTCCTTCAGGACGTCGAACCAGTGCTCGATTGCCGGAAGGCCGCCTATTCCGGCCCCTATATATACGCCTGCCATCTCGGCGTTCTCGTCTGTTATCCTGTAGCCGGAGTCCTCGTAGGCCATCTGGCTCGCGGCGACCGCGTACTGGATGAAGAGGTCCATCTTCTTGACCTCTTTCTTCTCTATGTACGGGAGCGGGTCGAAATCAGGGACCTCCCCTGCTATCTTCACGGGGAAGCTCGAAACGTCAAAACGGGTTATCTCCCTCACGCCGGAGCGGCCCTGGATGACGGCCTCCCAGTTCTTTTCGACTCCGGTCCCGAGCGGGCTCGTTATGCCGATGCCTGTTACTGCTACCCTTCTCATCTTTTATTCCTCTGGATTCCCGGATTCATTAAGCCCGTCGAAAAACCCGGGGTTTCAAGCCAGTGATGAAAAATCGCCCGGAGCGAGCCGAAACCTTCAAGCTGACACGGGCCATATCGTTATTGAAAACTCGGTTCTCCGGATACCCTGGACTTTAAGCAGCGCGGTCATTGGCCAAGGACTTAAGAGCAGGCTCCCGTTCTCCCATTGCCGCCTGCCTTAAAAAACCGCCGGGGGGGTCTAAGCTCCTCCCGGCGGGCATGTAGGAATGCGGTCCTGAAAACAGATTTCCTTCCCTGGCCGCAGGGGAAAATAACAAGAACGATACGGGCGTTAACCGCCCCTGCGAAAGAATCGGGGAAAAAGCGGCAAGGCGCGGGTTATTTCCCGGCTTTTTTATTGATGTACTCTATCGCATCCTGGACGGTCTTTATCTTCTCGGCGTCCTCGTCGGGTATCTCTATCCCGAACTCCTCCTCGAAGGCCATTACCATCTCGACGGTGTCGAGGGAGTCGGCCCCGAGGTCGTCCACGAATGAGGCCTGCTGGGTGACCTCGTCCTCGGTCACGTCCAGCTGGTCTATTATTATTTTCTTGACCTTATTCTCAACAGACATTCTTCCCTCCTAAAATATTATCCGGAAAATACCCGCCTTTTGCGCCAGACCCCAGTGTATAACACACCTACAGGGAGGTTGTCAATTTTAAACATGCGCCCTACTGCATGGCCATGCTGGTTATGTTGAGGACGTGCCCTGTTATGTAGCCCGAGGCGTTCGAGGAGAGGAAAAGGACGCCGTTTGCCACGTCCGCGGGGCCGCCGAGCCTGCCGAGTGGTATCCTGTCCATGAGATCCTTTTTTACGTTCTCGGTAAGGGCGTCGGTCATGGCCGTCTCTATGAAGCCCGGGGCCACGGCGTTGCAGGTTATGTTCCTGCTCGCGAACTCCCTGGCTATGGTCTTCGTGAGGCCGATGAGGCCGGCCTTGCTCGCGGAATAGTTCGCCTGCCCGGCGTTCCCGACTACGCCCACGACCGAGGCTATGTTCACGATCCTCCCCCAGCGCGCCTTGGTCATGTACTTCAAGACGGCCTTGGTGCAGTTGAACGCGCCCTTCAGGTTCACGTTCATTACCAAGTCCCAGTCCTCCTCGGTCATCCTGAGGACGAGGCCGTCCCTGGTTATGCCTGCGTTATTTACGAGTATGTGGATGGCCTCGAACTCCTTGAATATCTTTTCCGCCGCCTCCTCGCACTCCTTGAGGTTCGTTACGTCGAGCTTAAGGGCCATAGCGCGCCTGCCCATCGCCTTGATGGAGTTGGCCACCTCGGTCGCCTTCTCGAGGTTCACATCGGCCACGGCCACGTCGGCCCCGTAAGAGCCGAGCTTCTCTGCTATCGACCTGCCTATGCCCTGCGCGCCGCCCGTAACGAGGGCTATCCTTCCGGTTACGTTCATGAGTACCTCCTCTTTTAAAGGCTGCTGAAAAAGTCCATCTGCTTCGTTGTCTTCGTCGCTCGTCACTGCGGCGTACAAAATAGTACGCCTCATTCCCAGTTTCTCGACGCCTCGCATCTGGAGCTTTTTGAGCAGCCTAAGCGAATTTTACGTTTTTCTGCACCCTGTTAAATCGAGCTGGCCTGAACCGCTTACGCCTCGAGCAAAGGAAGCGCCTTCTCGATGTCGCCTGACTCCGATACGTTCAGGGCGTTAATGTCCTTCTCTATCCTCTTTACGAGGCCGGTAAGCACCTTGCCCGGGCCGACCTCGACGATGGTATCGACCCCGTCGGCCTTCATCTGCCGCACTATATCAACCCACCTCACGGGGCTCGTGAGCTGGAGGCAAAGGAGCTCCTTGACCCTTGAGGCGTCCTTTACAGGCGCGGCCTCGACATTGGTATATACGGGCACGCTGAGGCCGTATACGCTTATCTTCTCAAGCTCCTCGCCGAGGCGCTCGCTCGCCTTCTCCATAAGGGGCGAATGCGAAGGGGCGCTCACCTGTAGCGGCACCACCCTCTTCGCGCCCCTCTCCTTGGCGAGGTTTGCGGCTATCTCGACGGCGGCGGCGCTGCCGGATATGACTATCTGGTCAGGGGTGTTTATGTTGGCCGGGACCACCTGGGCAGTGTCTATGGACGCGGAATCGCATATGACCTGGACCGTAGCGAGGTCGAGCCCCAGTATGGCGCTCATCTTTCCCGCGCCCTGCGGCACGCTCTCCTGCATGAATTTCCCGCGTAGATGGACGAGCCGGACGGCGTCCCTGAAATCGAGCGCGCCTGAGGCCACAAGGGCCGTGTACTCTCCGAGGCTGTGCCCGGCCATGCAGGCCGGGGTGAAATCCGTCCTCTCGCCGAGCGCCCGAAGCGCCGCGATGGAGGCCGCGAGGAGCGCGGGCTGCGTATATTCGGTCCTGTCGAGGAGGTCCGCAGGCCCTTCGAACGCAAGCTTCGAAAGGCCGTACCCCATCGCCTCGTCAGCCTCTGCAAAGGTCCTTTTTGCGGCCTCCGAGGAATCGTAAAAACTCCTGCACATGCCCACGGACTGCGAACCCTGCCCCGGGAATACGAAGGCTACCTTGCCCATCAGACCGTTCTCCTAAGGATTACTTCTAATATTGATGTATTAACAAAATATATTTCTAAACCCCCTCTTTTCTAAAGAGGCTGGTGAGATTATCTTGCAGGGTGCGCTATGCGCACCATTAAAATCCCCATCTGTCTCATTTAGAAAAGAGAGACACCAGTTTCAGTCACCACCTAACGGCTGCCGAAGCCCATGTGAGCCCGCCGCCAAAGGCCACGAACAATATTATGTCGTTGTCCTTTACTTTTCCGTCCCTAACCGCCTCGTCGAGGGCTATGGGGATCGAGGCGGCGGAGGTGTTCCCGTACCTGTCGAGGTTAGTATAGACCCTTTCCTCGGGGAGCTTTAGCCTCTCCCTGGCGGCGTTTATTATCCTCATGTTGGCCTGGTGTGGGATGAGTAGAGATATGTCCTCGGGCTTAAGCCCAGTGTCCTCCATCACCTCTTTTATGGCCTGGCCCATCGTGCGGACAGCTATCTTGAATGTCTCGTTGCCGTTCATTACGAGGTAGGGCTGCTCGTTGCCCTTCTCGAACGGATTGTCCGGCCGGGAGGCCCTGCAATAAAGGGTGTCCCAGTGCCTTCCATCGGAATGGATGCGGCATGAGAGAACGCCCCTCGACCCCTTTTCCGCGGAGAGTACGGCTGCGCCGGCCCCGTCGCCGAAGAGGACGCAGGTGGACCTGTCCTTCCAGTCTATGAGGTTGGAGAACTTGTCGACCCCGATTACCAGGGCCTTCCCTGCCCCGCCTGACCTCAAGTACCTGTCGGCTATGTCCAGCGCGTAGAGGAACCCGGAGCAGGCAGCGGAGACGTCGAAAGCCGCTGCCCCGGCCTTTATGCCGAGCTCGGCCTGTATAAGGCAGGCTACTGACGGAAAGGCCATCTCGGCGGTCACGGTGCCGACTACCACGAGGTCTATGTCCTTTGCCGACAGCCCCGCGGCCTTGAGAGCCGCCTTCGCGGCCCTGGCCGCCATCCCGGAGGCGGTCTCCCCGGCGGAAATCCTCCGCTCCCTTATCCCGGTGCGGGTGGATATCCATTCGTCCGAGGTCTCGACCATGCCCTCCAGATCGCGGTTGGTGAGCACCTTTTCCGGCACGTAAGAGCCGGTGCCTATTATCCTCGACCGGAGCATTACTAACTGCCCGAGACGGCTTCGCTGCGGCCGTTCTTCATGAGGTCGTGGTTTTTTTCCATCTCTTCCATCAGGTGGGAGTTCACGTTCCCCTGTGCGTACTCGTGGGCGCGCAAGACCGCGTTCCTCATGGCCTTGGCGTTCGACCTGCCGTGGCTTATGATGCAGACGCCCTCTATGCCGAGGAGCGGCGCGCCGCCGTACTCCGAATAGTCTATTTTCTTTTTGAGCCTCTTGAAAGCGCCCTTTGAGAGGAGATAGCCTATCCTCGACGGGAGGCTCGACATTATCTCGTTCTTGAGCATTGTGGTCACGGCCTCGACAAGGCCCTAGCTGAGCTTTTGAGCACCACATTACTGACGAGAAGCGTCGGTCAGCGACCACGTCCACCCTGCCCTGGTATATGTCCCTGCCCTCGACGTATCATAGGTAGTTTATGGAGGCCTTCTTTAAAAGGGCGTGAGTCTCCCTCGTAAGCTCGTTACCCTTGCCGTCCTCCTCGCCGTTCGAGAGGAGGCCGACCCTGGGCCTCTTTTCCTTCAGGACGTACCTTGCGTAGACCTCGCCCATGAGGGCGCACTGTAATAGGTGCACTGGCGTGCAATCGACGTTGCCGCCCACGTCGAGCACTATGGCCGGGTCTTTTATGGTGGGGACGGATACGGCTATGGCGGGCCTGTCGATGCCCTTTACCTTCTTAAGGAGGAGTATCCCTGCGGCCATTGCCGCGCCGGAGTTCCCGGCGCTCACTACGGCCCCGGCCTCTCCGCTCCGTACGAGCTCGAAGCAGACCCGTAGCGACGAGTCCTTCTTTTTCCTGACGGCCTGTGTGGGGGATTCGTCCATGCCCACGACCTCAGAGGCGTGGACGATGGAGACGTTGGACGGAACGCCCTTGTGCTTCGCAAGCTCGTCCTCTACCCGGGATTTGTCTCCGACGAGGACGATTGGGATATTGAGCTCGCTCGCGGCCCGGACGGCCCCTTCTACAACCGTGGCGGGGGCAAAGTCCCCGCCCATCGCGTCAACGGCAATCTTCATCTCTATTCGGCTGAGAACGCAAAAAAGGGTGCGGCTCCCGGCAAGGCCGGTTTAAAGGCCTTTTCGGAAGCCGTGGAGGTTGATGAAAGGAGCACGGCCTTAGACGGCCTCTTTCTTCTTGATAATAGTCCTGCCCTTGTATGTGCCGCAGCTCGGGCAGACGTGGTGCGGGCGCTTGGGCTCGCCGCACTGGGGGCAGGTGGAGACCGCCGGAGCGGACAGCGCGTCATGGCTCCTTCTCTGGCCCCTCTTGCAGCTCGAATGTCTTTTCTTGGGGTTCGGCATCTCAAAAACCTCTCTTTTCGGTTTGGATTCGTATGGAAGTTATCTAAGGTACGCCTTATATGTTCCGTTTTCTGCTGTCATTGCGAGGAGCTTTAGCTCCGAAGCAATCTCAAAACACATGATTGTTTAAAGACGAGATTGCTTCCCGCCACGCTTCGCTCGCGGCTTCGGCTCACACGCTCGCAATGACCGACGAATGAATTTATCGGGCCTCCCCTATAATGCCGAGTGGTTCCGCACACTCGAAGGCCGCTCAGCCGGGCATGTTCCCCGGACCACACCTTTATATAGGATTTGGCCGCGCTCTTCAATAATAAAAATCACGGGCGTAAATCGCCGCGCCCTGTCAGGGCTTGAATTCCTTGAGCTTGGCGAGCCTCGGGTCTGTCTTATCCTCGCCCCCGCAGCCGCACTCGCCGAGGTTCAGGTCGGCCCCGCACTTCGGGCAGAGCCCCTTGCAGTCCGCCCTGCAAAGCGGCTGCATGGGTAGCTCAAGGGCTATCTGGCCCAGGAGCACCTCGGAGGTGTCGAGGGTGTCTCCCGCTATGAAGTTCACGTCCATGTCCTCGGGCTTGAGCTCCTTTTCCCTCTCAGGCTCCCTGCCCAGCTCGTAATAGGAGGCGAAGTCGGATGCGTAAGGGTACTCGAACTCATTAAGGCACCTGCTGCACTCTACCTTGATGCCCGCCTTTATGTCGCCGGAGACGAATACGCTCTGCCCCCTCTTTGAGACCTCAAGGTGGGCCTTGACGGGAGTCGAAAAATCGAGGTCGAGCTTCCCTCCGGCGAATTCCTTCAAAGCCGCGCCGCTCTCTTCGATGTCGAGCGAAAGACCTGAAGGCGGTATGTCCTCTATCCTTATCTTCATATATTGCCCCGCATAAAGACCTATAAGTATACAAGAATCGGTTCGATAGTGTCAACAGAATTTGCTTGACTTGGACGGCCAAGGTAATTATATTGGAATATCTTTGTCCGAGATTGGGGGATCGTCTAACGGCAGGACAACGGGCTCTGAACTCGTTTATCCAGGTTCGAATCCTGGTCCCCCAGCCAGAAAATCAAAGGGGTTACAGCGGAAGCTGTAACCCCTTATTGCATTTCGGGGGCGGGGTGGGGTAATCTATTCGAACGATTAAGGTTTTAAAATCAGATGCGATGTGGGCGGTGCCCACCCGACGAAACCAATATCATTCGGAGCCTAATCATGAAATTTCCGTGCGAAAATTTGCTTATCAAACTATGGGAAACCTTATCAGAAAAGGGAATTGGTTCATTACTTGGCCCTTGGCAAACGAGACGAATGGGCTGTGCAAGCACAGATGTACGAGTACAAGAGAAGCTTGCATTAGCCCAAGCAGAAAAATATGTGGAAGAGATTCGTTCTGGTCGTATGACATTCTCTAAAGGCCAACTTATCGCTGCACCTACCTCCTCCTTACCAGATAAAGAGCCAAAACAAATTCCAGATCATGTTATATCGCCTAAAATAGATTATGGTTTACTATTGAATATGATTAATTCAAATAATGCAGCAGAAAATCTCAGACGCGAAATAAATATCAGCAAAGCTCTTTTGCAAGCCGAAGAAGAATTAGAACAAAACCCACAGGAACCGATGGAAAAGAACATTGATGAAGATTGGTTATATCGGTGGCGAGATTATGCAAGCAATGTTTCAGTAGAAGAACTCCAAAGCATATGGGGCAGGTTATTAGCAGGTGAGATCAAGGCTCCAGGGAGTTTCTCCTTAAGAACATTAGATTTTTTGAAAAGTATCTCGAAATCAGATGCGGAATCAATAACAAACTTATTACGCTTTGCAATTGCCAACGTTGTTTTTCGTGGAGACAAAGAATTACTTAATAATGAAAACTTAACGTTTGACTTCCTGCTGGAGATGCAGGAGCTTGGATTGATTTCTGGTGTCGAGACTAGCCTTGAAAGCACGTTTAACTCTGTTGATAAGAATAGATTTGTTGTTGCTCTGCTTTCGCATGGCAAGGTCTTAGTCGCAAAGCATGATGACCCCATAAAAAAACTCAAATTAAAACCAATATGCAAAATTTCTACACTTGGACAGCAAATACTTAATCTTGGCAAGTTTGAACCTCATGAAAAGTATCTTCACAAAGTTGGGGAATCTATAAAGAATCAAGGCTTTGAAATCGAATTAGCCGATTATGTAAAAATCAGCAGTAAATTAATCAATTATTCGAATGCAAAAAAAATCTAGCCCGGTTGGGTTAGCGGAGCGTAACCCAACAAAACCTTTTCCGCTCTTTACAACCTGATATCGTCAGGATTGTAGGCTAGCCCCCCACCATTTTTCTTCCAAAGTCTCCGCTCTGGATTTCCCCGAGGCAATCACATATAATGCCCCTATTGTTCTAAATCCCCGCCTAACCCACAGGAGAAAATAAATGAGATGCGCCAAGCTCTTTATAACCACCATTATCGCTGTTCTGTTATTGAACGCCTCATATGCGTTCGCCGGGCCGCAGCACACCGGGGTCGTCCTTGAGGCCGCCTCGGGTGGAGGGTACACATATCTGAAGGTCGATGAAAACGGAGAAACATTCTGGATCGCGGGGCCGGAAGCTCCCGTAAGCACAGGGGCGACGGTCAGCTTTTCCGAACAGATATGGATGCCTAACTTTACGAGCAAGGCGCTGAACCGCACATTCGAGAAGATATTGTTCGTAGACGGAATTTACGCCGCTTCACCCGAGACAAGCCCGTCCGCAGAGGCGCAGGATGCACCCGCTAAGCCGGCCCAGCCTGCTACGGCATATACCATCAAGGAAATATACACCAAGAGGTATGAATTAAGCGGACAGCCCGTCAAGGTGCGCGGGAATGTCGTAAAGGTATCGGAAAACATCATGGGGAAGACCTGGGTGCACATCAAGGACGGCACGGGAAACGAAGGCCGCGATACGCTTATATTCCTTTCAAAGGGTGACTCGGCGGCGGTCGGGTCTGTCGTGACCGCCGAGGGCGTGCTTGAAACGGACAAGAATTTCGGGTTCGGATATTTTTACTCCGTGATAGTAGACGGGTCGACCTTCTCGGAATAAGAAACGCTTTAAAGCATAGTTCAATCTCGTAGTCTCTCAGGGGTGGGCTCTGCCCACCCTTTTTCTTCCAAGCGTCTTCTCGGATTTCGGAATTCCCTCACTCGATCAAATCCGGATACGGCCCGGTTTTTTTTACGGCCCACCAATGCATCTGAATCTTTCCCCCATGCAATCCTGCCCCATGCGGCATTTATGCGAGGATTCTCAAAATCCGCTTTATTGATAAAGGATTCGGCGATATCCATCCGCCCGGCCCATCCCATCCTGCCGCAGTTCGTCTAAAAAAAATCAAGCAGCTCGCCGGATTTACAGGGCTTTTGAGGCACAGGCGGCGGCACCAGGCTTGCAATGTACTCGGCCATCCATAAATCGCGGAAAGGAGGCCAAGCGTTTTGAGGCCCCGGTGCGTCGCCCGGGCGGCAAGCCGGGAATGGCTTTTCATCCCAACTTTGCCGGAGGTATCCTGATGTTGAGAAAGCCGTTTTCGTTAATTGCACCGATCATTGCCATACTCGTATTCAGCGTTTCAACCGCAAGCACTGCAAGCGCGGCGGACCTTCTAAACCAGGTGTTTTTCAGGTTCGGGAAGGCGAAGCTCAGCGACGACAGGGGCGGAGAGGTCTTCACGGACACCATGAACGTCTTCGGGGAGGGAAGGAACGACGGCACGAGCGGCCGGAGCATAAGCGCGGGGCTCGACATCGCCCTTTCAAGGGATTTCGGGCCGGGCACGCTTTTAGGGGAGATAATGCTCGACTATTCGAGGTTCTCGAAAAAGAGGGTCACGCAGACCACGACGACGCTCCTTGAGCTCGACGGCGTGGGCACGCACAACACGAAAGAGGTGACCGTCTCGGAGCTCGTCGTGGCGGTCGCGCCGAAGTACAGGTTCGATCGTATAGGCTCCGGAAAGGTAAGGCCCTGGATAATACCGGCGGGGGTCGCCTTCATGGTCAACTCCCCGCCGTCGGACGACACGACCTATCTTGACATAGGCTACCACCTCGGGGCCGGTGTCGAATATGCCGTAAAGGATTTCCTGAGCGTCGGGATCGACTACCGCCACACCATCGCAAGCGGCGACCCGGGCATAAAGGCGAGCTACTCCACAGCCGCGGTCTATTTGGGCATAAACTTCTAAACGGCAAACCGTAATCTATTTGAAACCACGGCTGGCCATCCATACCCTGGCCAGGGCAGGTCCCTTTCAGCCACCTCCTTCCGCTAACGCGAAAACGAGCTGAAAGGGGCCTGCCCCTCCTATTCATCCGAAAGCGGGCCCAGCCCCTTCCCAACACGCCCCTGAATTATTTCACAGCATTCCGGGCCTGAAGAGCTTCTTCCGGTTTATGGTCTTGCCTGAGACCATGAAGACGCCGTCGCCGGTGTAGTGTAGCGTCTCGGGATATTTCGGCGTAACTGCGGCATGGGCCTTTACCACCTCGAAGATGAAGAAATCGTATTTGTCCACGAGCGCGTCGTCGTAGAGCCTGCATTCGAAGTTGGCGTGGCACTCTCGTATCAAGGGCGCGCCGACCACCTCTGCATCCTCGGGCGTAAGGCCGAATTCCCTGAACTTGTCGATTTCCGCGCCGGTCGTGTTCCCCACCCTTACGACCGTGTCCGCAAGATCCGCGGTCGGAAGGTTAATGACGCATTCGCCGCTATCGCGTATCATCCGGAAGCTGTGGTTTCCGCTTGAAATGACGCAGCCGACGAGCGAAGGAGTGAACTCCATCACCGTGTGCCAGCCCATCGTCATTATATTCGTCTTGCCCTTCCATCTCGACGAGACGAGCACTATGGGACCGGGCTCAAGGAAGTGCCTCACCTCGCTTAATGGAAAATCCTTTTTCCCTGGATATTTTTGTATAGGCGTCATAAAACCCCCGTGCGCAGGCGGAAGCAACCCCGCCAGACCTGAACTGACGGCCCAAGTCCAATTATAGCAAATCGGCCGCGCACCCCCGCCAATCACCTTGACAGCGGAACCCAGCTCATATTAAAGTACGCCCACATATATCAGGTAATCCCCTTTGGGGGATTAAGAGGGAATCCCGTGGCCGGTTGTGTAAACCGGGAATCGGGAGCGGTCCCGCCGCTGTGACCGGGGACGAAAGCCGACAATACCACTGGGAAGCATCCTGGGAAGGTCGGACGAGTAGGCTGATCCGGAAGCCAGAAGACCTGCCTGATGTGAATTGCCGACTGCCTTCTCGCGGACTGGAAGGCCTCGCCGAAAACACAAAATACTGAGGGTGAAGTACAGGGTGCAATCCTCAGAGCGAAAGCTCTGGGGATTTTTTTGTTTTCAGGGACTTGCAAAAGGGGGGGTCTCATCTGTCATTCTGAACGGAGCGAAGAATCTCGGTGAATATGAATCAGCACGTCACAGGATTCTTCGTCGCCTTCGGCTCCTCAGAATGACGACCACCGGCTGTTTAAAAAATAAGGAGTTTGTTTTTTAATCCCCCCTGCCCCCAACTGGGCAGTCGCAAATCAAGGAGGCGATATGACGCAGATAGAGGCCGCAATAAAAGGCATCATCACGAAGGAGATGGAAGGAGCCGCTACGGGCGAAAACAGGACGGCGGAATACGTAAGGCAGATGGTAGCCGAGGGCAAGGCCGTAATCCCCAACAACACCGGGAGGAAGGCGCGGCTCGTGGCGATTGGCGCCGGGCTCCGGACAAAGGTCAACGCGAGCATCGGGACGTCTTCGGACATAATCGACGTGAAGGCCGAGGTGGAAAAGGCCCTTGCCGCCGAGAAGGCAGGGGCGGACACCCTGATGGAGCTTTCCGTCGGAGGGGACCTCGACGCCATAAGGAAAGAGGTCCTTGCCGCGACCTCCCTTTCGGTCGGGAGCGTCCCGCTCTATCAGGCCTTCAAGGAGGCGATCGAAAGATACCACGACCCCAACAAGCTCACAGAAGAGCTCCTTTTCGACGTGCTGGAGAGGCAGTGCTCGGACGGCATCTCCTTCATGGCCGTCCACTGCGGCATAAACAGGCTCACGATAGAGCGATTGAACAGGCAGGGCTACCGCTACGGCGGGCTCGTCTCCAGGGGCGGCTCCTACATGGTCGGCTGGATGCTCAGGAACAACCGCGAAAACCCGCTCTATGAGAAATTCGACAAAGTAGTCGGGATACTCAAGAAGTACGACTGCGTCCTGAGCCTCGGTAACGGGCTACGCGCGGGCGCCGTGCACGACAGCCTCGACAGGGCCCAGGTGCAGGAGCTTCTCAT
Organism: Deltaproteobacteria bacterium; assembly: GCA_015075075.1. Taxonomy (GTDB): domain Bacteria; phylum Desulfobacterota; class GWC2-55-46; order GWC2-55-46; family GWC2-55-46; genus UBA5799. Next base: position 178,112 of record JABTVA010000003.1, read on the forward strand.
AAACTGCGAGCTTGCGGAGGCCGGGCAGGAGATGGGCTGCCAGATGATGTGCGAGGGGCCGGGACACCTGCCGCTCGACGACATAGAGGCGAACGTGAAACTCCAGAAGAGGATGAGCAACGACGCCCCATTCTATGTGCTCGGCCCGCTCACGACCGATATCGCCGCCGGTTACGACCACATATCAGCGGCAATAGGCGCTGCCGAGGCCGCGCGCTACGGGGCAGACCTCATCTGCTACGTGACGCCCGCGGAGCACCTCGCCCTCCCCAACAGGGACGACGTCGTCGAGGGCGTGAGGGCCGCAAGGATAGCCGCGCACGCCGGGGACATGGTAAAGCTCAAGAGCGGCTCAAGGGACATGGCTATGGCAAAGGCCAGGAGGGATTTGAAGTGGGACGAGCAGCAGAGGCTCGGCCTATTCGGAGAAAAAGCCGCCGAGATACGGGCGAGCCGCGCCCCTGAGGAGCCGGACACCTGCACCCTGTGCGGGAGCTTCTGCGCGCTCGACAACGTGAACGCGTATTTCAGGGAAAGCCTCAGAGGCGGCGGGAAGGCCTGAAATTTTGATTGCCGGGAAACGATGGGGAAGCGCCCCGCTCTCCCCTGCCCTCTTTTTTTCCTTGACCTGAAGCCGCGCCCGGGCTATTATTTAAGTACTTTATTAAATAATTGATTATAGTCAGGGACAGCGCGTGAGTAAAAAGGATTCCATCCAGAAAGAGGTCTTCGAGATACAGGCGGGCGTGTGCCAGTGCCTTGCGAACCCCAAGCGCCTCGAGATACTCCATATCCTCCGCGACAGGGAGCTTTCGGCGACGGATATCGCCGAAAAGGTCGGCATCTCCAACGCGAACGCGTCCCAGCACCTGGCCATCATGCGGACCAAGGGGCTCCTTAAGAGCAGGCGCGAGGGGGTGAGCATCCGCTACTCGCTCGCGAACCCGAAGGTCACGATTGCCTGCGACATCATGAGGGAGGTCCTTTTCGAGCACCTTAGCGAGAAACAGCACCTTACGAAAAAGGTGAGGATAATATGAACCTGAAGGAGGAGGCACAAATGTCCCGCGATTTCTCAAAGGAGTTTTTCGCCGCGTACCACGCGGCCGTTTTCGAGGCCCTCGGGGAGGACGCCCCGAGATATAACGCCAGGATAGGGGCGCTCCTTGCCAATGCCTGGCAGAAGACGTTGAAGGAGCTTCCAGCGGACAGCGCAGGGTTCAAGGAAGCGATAGAGGCCTGGATGAGCGGGCCGTTCAGGTTTTCGGACGTGGCCAGGCTCGAATTCAACGACGACGGCACCGCCTACCTCTATGTAAAGGGCTGCGACATCTGCAACGGCAACGAGGTCCTGAGAAGCGGCGGCAAGAAGGGCGTGTGCCCCATAAGCCAGATGGTCAAGTCGGCGATGGGGAAGGCCCTCAAGACAGGGATAGAGCTTACAGGGAGCGAAAAGCCAGGCCCTGTCGGGGAGTGCTACTTGAGATACAAGCTCGGCAAATGACCCCGGCGCTTTCTCCGGGCGGATAGCTTCAAGTCGCGGCCTTCCGCGCATATCAGCGCCATTCCGCCCGAACCCGCCGCGCCTGCCTGCCTTGCCCAGGCAAAACCGATGTCCACTCCCCACCGGCCCCATTCCATTTAAAAACGTAGCGATAGCCCCTCGCCCCTTCCCTCCGGCCCATTTTGCCTGTTGATAATTGTTCCGATTTTTTATACAATTCCGGAACGCTCCTGCAAACAGGAATTGCATGAGGGAAACCGGACCGGTGCGGTGCAGTCAGGCCTCAAGCTCAGCCCGGTTTTAAAACGCATTCGCCATGCACATCAGCCACAGCGAAAGGATAAGCGTGTTGGGAATATGAGAAGGAAGGGGGTCGCCGTACTGCTACTGACCGTGTTCGCGGTCAACTTCATCTCCCTCGTCTACCAGGTCCTCTGGACCCGCAACATAATGGCCATATTCGGCTCGACCGCCCTCTCCATATCGACCACCCTTACCGTATTCCTCTCGGGCATAGCCCTGGGCGGCTATCTCGGCGGCGTCTGGATAAGGAAGGCGAAGAACAAATACATGACTATGGGCGCGCTCCTCGTGCTGCTGGGCGTCTATTGCTTCTTCATAGGAAGCCTCTTCGGCCTGGTCGACCTCATATATATAAGCCTCTCCGGCAACATCGAATCCGCCCTGGCCTCCAACCTCATTAAGCTCGTCCTCATATTCGCGATACTCATATTGCCGACGACCATAATAGGCTCCATGTTCCCCATATGCACCTACCTCTATTCAATCGAGTTCGGGAAATTCGGGAAGGATGTGGCCTTCATATACTTCCTCGACACCCTCGGGGCGGCCCTCGGCGCAATCGTGAGCGGGTTCGTCCTCGTGCCGCACGTGGGCCTCAGGGAGTCATCCTTTATCGCGGCGCTCGCCTATGTGCTCCTCGGCGCGTTCATACTGGCCACAAAACGGGGCGCGCCGGAAGAGGCGGCCGGGGCTGAAGCAGCCGCAAGCGCAAAGGCCGGGCTAAAGCTCGACCCGGCAAGGGCCTTCATACTCGCGGCCCTCTTTTTCGGGGGCTTCTCCGCCCTCATGCTCGAGGTCGTCTGGTCCAGGTATTTCCACCTCATCTTCGGCACCAGCATATACGCGTTCTCGATAGTAATAGCCGCGTTTCTCCTGGGGCTCTCCATCGGGAGCTTCGCCGTAAAGCGCCGCCTCGAAAGCCTCAGAAACCCGCTCCTCCTCTTCGCCTACATCGAGATACTGATAGGCGGCTTCGCGCTCCTGGTGATACGCTCCTCCTCATGGATCGAGACCATATATTTCAAGCTCTACCAGGACATAGAAAACTTCTACCTCTTTCAAGGCATCCTCTTCACAATAGCCTTTCTCATAATGCTCGTGCGGCACTCATGGGCGCAAACTTCCCGCTTGCAGTCAAAATTTTCGGGAGGAAGAAGGAGACCAGGGGCGAGGACGCGGGAATCACCTTTGCGTTCAACACCGCGGGCGGGATAGCAGGGGCCTTTGCCGCCGGTTTCTTCATAATACCCTCCCTCGGCCTCGAAAAGACCAACTTCCTGGCCTTCGCGGCATATCTCCTCATCGGCTTCGCGGCCCTCGCGGTGGCCGGGAGCCGCGCCAGGCTCCATTACGCCCTTGGCGCGGGCCTGGCCGGAGTCTTTCTCGCGGGAGGCTATCTCTTCGGCAACCCGCCGTCGCTCAACTGGGGCGTATACTACGGGGGCATAAGGAAGGCGTCGCTCGAGGAATTCAAGTACAACAAGTACTACATGGAAAGGGACATCATCTACTCCAGGCACGGGCACTACGGGCTCGTCTCAGTCCGGCATGACAAATTGCAGAACGAGCTCCAGCTCATCAACAACGGCAAGGTGGACGCGTCCAACAACATCATCGACACACATACGCAGCTCCTCATAGGGCACCTGCCGCTTTTCCTCCACAAGAACCCCGAGAGGGTGCTGAACATCGGGCTGGGGGGCGGGTTCACGGTCGGGGCCATAAAGGCCCATCCGCAGGTGAAGCACATAGACGTGGTGGAGATCGACCCGCTGGTCGTAGAGGCCACCGGCACCCATTTCAGGGAGGTAAATAACGACGCCCTGAACGACCCGAGGATAAGCGTCCACATCCACGACGGCCGCCATTTCATAAAGACTACCCCGCACAAGTACGACATCATCGTGTCCGAACCGCCGAATATCTGGGTCTCGGGCGTCTCCATGCTCTTTACGCGCGAGTTCTACAAGCTCGCCGACGAGCGTCTCAAAAAAGGCGGCCTCCTCTTCCAGTGGGCGCCCGGCTACGAGATGAGCACAGAGGACATGAAGCTCATAGTCAAGACCCTGAGGGAGCGGTTTGAATACGTCTCTTACTGGGTCGAGGGCTTCGACGTGGCAATCATCGCCTCCCACGAATATCCGGCCGTGGACCCGGCCTACATAGAAAGCCTTCTCGCCATACCGAGGATCAAGTACGACGCGGAGAACCTTTTTGACAAGGCCACTCCGGATTTCATCGTCTCATACATCCAGACGCCGGTAGTGCCTTTCGGTATGATCGACTATCACCTGAGAGACTTCAACCTCGTAAATACCGACAACCTGCCCTATCTCGAGTTCAATACCGCGCGGAACATGTTCAATTTCCAGAAGACCATGAAGGAAAGCCTATAGAAGCGGCTGGCCTGCAACGGAACTTGGCGGATGCACGGAACAAAGGCCCTGTGGAATCCGTTATCATATCTGGCAGGGAGGTCCCGCTCATTCCTGATGTCATGCCACATGGGAACCGGCACGCTTGGGGCCCTTAGGCGCGGCGCTAATCCGGATTACACGAAACCCGGCATTTTGACCCGGCAATTCAAGCAGGAGCGCCAGCCAATGCTTTTGAGCTTCCGCCTGAAGAGGGGGCGGCACTATCCAGGACAAAATGGGGAACGCATTCCAGAAAACTTCCGGCAGGTATACCCTCACAGCCATAAGCCTCCACTGGGCGAGCGCGGTCCTCATCGCCTCCGCGTTTGCGCTCGGCGCATATATGATAACGCTTGCCTTTTCCCCCTTCAAGCTCCAGCTCTTCTCATACCACAAATGGGTCGGGGTAACGGTCTTTCTTCTCGCGCTCATAAGGCTCGGCTGGCGGTCCTTTAACGCCCCGCCGCCCCTTCCCGAGAAGATGCCTTCATGGGAACACGCGGCGGCCAGGGCATCGCACTGGGTCCTTTATGCGCTCATGCTCGCGGTCCCGCTCACGGGCTGGCTCATGAGCTCGGCGCACGGCTTCCAGACGGTCTTTCTCGGGGTCTTTCCTATTCCCGACCTCGTCGGCAAGGACAAGGCCCTTGCGGAGCGGCTCGAGCTCGTCCACTTCGCCATGAACAAGGCTTTGCTGGCCGCTATTGCCGTCCACGTAATGGCGGCCCTCAAGCACCACTTCATAGACAGGGACGACGTCCTCCGGCGCATGCTCGGGCTCCGCACGCTTGCCGGCGCCCTCCTTCTGATCGCCATGCTGCCTGACGTTGCAGCTTCGATCCCGATAACGAAGGAAGACAGCCGTATCGACTTCATCTCAAGGCAGATGGGTGTCCCGATCAAGGGGGGCTTCGGGGAGTTCGACGCCGACGTGAACTTCGACCCTGCGGACCCCCGGAGGAGCAGCGCATCCATAACCATATACCTGGAGAGCATTGACGCGGGCTCGGACGAGGCCACGGTCGAGATAAAGCGCAAACCCTGGTTCCATACGGCAAACTTTCCCAGGGCGGAGTTCAGGTCAAGAACGCTAACGGAGACCGGGCCAGGCCGATACGTCGTAAACGGGACCATGTCCATAAAGGGCAGGGAAAAGGAGGTAAGCGCGCCATTCACCGCCAAAAAGGCCGGGGAGTCGTGGGTCTTCGAAGGCAGGTTCGTATTAAAGCGCCTTGACTTCGGGATAGGCGAAGGCGCCTGGTCCGATACCGGCACCGTTGCGGACGAGGTGGAGCTACTCTTCATGTTCAAGGCGCCGGCTGGAAAAAAGCGATAACCGGTAATTCAACCATCAAAAGGAGGGCTTGACGGGCATGAAAAGACTGATGGCTGCTGTTTCGGTCCTATTCTTCGCGCTCCCGGCATACGCGGAGGTGGAGAGCTTCGTTATCGACCAGAGGCACACTTACCCGAGCTTCGAGGTGAGCCACATGGGGCTTTCGACCCAGCGGGGCCGCTTCGACTCCACGAGCGGCCGCATAACGCTCGACCGGGCGGCAAAGACAGGGACCGTAGAGATAACGATAGACGCCAGGACCGTAAGTACCGGGCTCGATGAGCTGGAGAAGCACTTGAGGAACGAGGACTTCTTTAACGTCGACAAATACCCGACCATAACCTTCAAGTCAAACGCGGTCGAGTTCGAGAATGATGTGCCCAAAAGCATCGTCGGCGATCTCACGCTCCTGGGAGTAACCAGGCCCGTCACCCTCGCCGTATCTTCATTCAACTGCAGGGTGCACCCGATAAACAAGAAGTACGTCTGCGGGGCTGACGCTGCGACGACGATAAAACGCTCGGATTTCGGTATGACCTACGCCATACCCGGGGTGAGCGACGAGGTGAAGCTCCTTTTGCAGGTGGAGGCGTTCAAGGAAGGGCAGCAAACGCAACCTTAATACAGAAAGTCAAAAGGGGCGCTCTCGGAGGGGGCCCCTTTAGGCAACCTCTAAAAACTAGAGATTTTTCCCGCAATTAAGGAAGGCCGGGATAAAATGCGGAGAATATATGATAATATGTGAGCATTTTATTCCCGGCTGACACAGAACCCGGGGGGGAAATCAATTTTTAGAGGTTGCCTTTATTTTGCGCGCCCAGGCCTCTGGCAGGCCGGGCAGAAATAAGCGGTCCTTTTCTGTATCGAGAGCGCCTCTATTGCCGCCCCGCACCTCGGGCAGCGCGCGCCTTTGTGCCTTCTCGGTATTATGAACCCCTCCGGGAACCGGGACGCTTGAGCCTCAAGGCTCACGGCCTTCCGTAGCGTCATTCCGATAGCCCTGAAAAGCCTCCGCGCCTTATCATCTGCAAGACCACCGGCGTCCTCAAGCGGGTGTATGCCAGCCTGGAAAAGCGCCTCATCGGCGTATACGTTCCCGAGCCCTGCCAGGACCGACTGGTCCATGAGGACCTGCTTTATTCCCCTTCTCGTCTTTTTAAGGGCGGCCCTGAACTGGCCGAAACCGATTGAGAGCGCGTCCGGTCCGAGTCCTTTCCGCCTGATGAAATCGTCGATGTCGTCCGATATGCCGGCCCGTCCGAACATCCTCGTGTCGAAGAAAAAGAGGCGCGAGCCGTCGGCGAAGCCGAAGGCCACCCTCGAGTGCGGGGGCGCGGGTTTGCCGGCGGCCTTGAACTCGAGACCGCCAGTCATGCCGAAGTGGAGCACCAGCCACGGGCCTTTTGCCGAGGCGAAGAGGTACTTCCCGTGCCTCCTTACGGAGGTGAACCGCCTCCCTTTCAATGCGGCCTGGAATTCGCCCGGGCTTCCATCGATCACCCTCGGGGTCGTTATCTCTACCTCCGCCACCCGTTTCCGGAGGGAAGTCCTTTCAAAGTAGCGCCTCATGGTCTCCACGTCTGGGAGCTCGGGCATCGCCTAATCCGCCTCCGGCCAGGCATAGAGGCGCATCCCGGTCTTCACAAGCTTCCTCATAAGGCTCGCGAAGCCGGAGCCCTGCTCGGAGGCGCCGTCCTCCTTCCGGTTTTCAGGTATCGGCTTTATAAACGAGCCGTCCTCGTACCCGGCCCTGCCTGCTTTACCCAGATCCCCGCATGGGACCGGCGCCCTGCCCGAAGCGTCCGCGCAGCCGCCAGACAGAGCTCCCTTCTTCGCGAGGGCGCTACCAGCTGCCATCGCCCTCGTCTCCTTCTTCGGCTCTATGACGATGACGGAGTCTATCAGCTCGCACCCGGACACCAGGAAAAAGAGTACGGGGATAGAGTATGCCAGGAGGCCCATGTGCCCGCTCCGGTCCTGTAAATGGTTTTCAATCTTCTCTTTTGAGGGGACGCCTTGCCCGGCCAGCAAGGGCGGGGCAGTAAAAACCTTCGGAAGCCTATTTTCAAGTATACTCCCGGACAAGGGCGAGTCAAACGATGCGCCCGGATGCGTATAGATGAGCCCGTGTGTCCGTTATCGATTCCCGCCAGACTTGACACCCTCCGATTTTGGGATACCATCAAAGTAAGGCATTGGCGCAGTGGTTAGGGCGTCTTGACAAAGACAGGTTATGGATTACGATTTGAATCATGAGCCTGTCTCCCCATGAAACAGGAAGGGGGTAAGGGAAATGCAGCTAAGGCAGATAATGCAGAAGAAGGTCATAACGGCCGGTCCTGACGCGAGCGTACGGGAAGTCGCGAAGAAGATGAAGGACTACAGGATAGGGTATCTGCTTCTCACGAACGGAGAGGCGATCAAGGGTTGCGTGACCGACCGCGACATAGTCGTGTGGCTGGCGGGCGGAAAGGACCCGGACGCGACGAAAATAAATTCGATAATGCGGACGAACGTCATAACCTCGCCTCCGGACACCGACGTCTTCGACGCCTCAAAGCTCATGGCGAGAAAGAAGATACGGAGGCTGCCGGTCGTGGAAGGCAACAAGCTCCTGGGCCTCGTCTCGGTATCGGACCTCGCGTCGGTAATCGAGGAGGAAGTCGACAACTTCTTCCACGTCGAAGAGGCGTACCAGATTTAGCAGGTACGAAAACTCGAAATCCGCTGGAGGCTGCTCAAAAAGCTCCAGATGCGAGGCGTCGAGAAGCGAGGAATGAGGCGTATTTTTGTATACGCTGCAGTGACGAGCGACGTAGCCTTCGAAGCAGATGGACTTTTTCAGCAGCCGACTTGAAGGTTGCTTTCCCGGGCCGGGATATCCGGCTGGTAAGAGGAGAGATAAGACAGCCGTCTTCGGACGGTCGTCGAAACCTCCTCTAACCGGCTGGAAATAACCGGTCCGGGAAAGCAAGCGGCTGTCTCCGCGGGCAGGAAAACCGATCGGTAAGAGAAGGATGTGGGGGCTGTCTTCGGATGGCTTAACTATCCATCTCTTACCGACAGGAGATTACCGTCCGCGGAGGCAAAAAGGCGGCAGGTAAGACCTGCCGCCTTTATTTTTTAATTTCCCGGCCCGCGCGCCAGGCCTGGCCTTATTCCGTTTCCCGAGCGCCCTTTTCCGGCGGCTCGGTCCCGGGGCCCGCCCGCTTGATCCGCGCCCTCACGCGTTCCATCCTATTAGCTCCGAAGACCTCGCCGAGGGGCCTGGCAAGCCTTTTCCGTTCGTCGGGGTTCGCGTACCTTACATAAGCCATGCCCAGCGCCGCGATGACCGAGCCGCCCATAAAATCGCTTATGAGGTCCCACATCGTGTCGTCGAGCCCCTTCTGGGTATTCTTTCCGAAGAGGCTGTCGACCGTAAACTCCCCGATCTCCCACATGGCGCCCATCGCCATCGCGAAGGTCAAGGTAAAGACCCCGATAAAAGGCAACGATAGGCGCACTTTTCCGGTATAATTCAAAGTATATACGACGATGAACGCCAGGAGGCCTACGACACCGCTGCTGTATACGTGAAGGAGCTTGTCGTAAAGCCATACCTTCTCATAGAAGTCGAGCCATTCGCCCATGAACGTGTTCGCGAATATGGAGACGGTTATGAGGAGGTCCATCTCGAAAGGGAGCGTCACCTTGTAGTTCCTCTCCAGGAGGCTCGGTATCAGGGACACCGCTATCGAGAAGAATATGAGGGCGATAAAGAGGTATTCTCCCTTAATTGCCGCGACGGGGAGAAGCAGCACCATAAGGAGCTTCATAATCCACGAGAGGCCGGTTGTTATCGAGAGCGTGCGCCAGTTCTTAATGATATTCGCGATGCCAGGCATGGAAGACCCTTCCTCCGAGATTTCGGCACGGATGAGTCAATTATATATGCGTATGCCCTGCCGGCAACCGTGAACGGGAAAACAATGCCACTGTTATTCTTATATGGCATGCTCGCGGCCACACTCCATGCAGCCGCGCCAGCCTTCTCCGGGACTCTGCCGGGCGCATGGTGGAGCGACCCGCCGCTGCAGGGCGACAGCCCGGGAGCGCATCAGGATCCCTTAAATTCCATACTCGACCCGGGTTTCCCGTCGACCCTGTACGGGCTCATGGAAGGCAATTACACCAGAAATAGCGCACGGCTCCTGAGCATCCCGGGCGCGGGCGTTTCAGACCTCCTTTCCGACGAAAGCCGGATGGTCGGCACCGGGCTGGGGCTTGACCTGGGCCCGGGCATAAAGTTCCAGGGCTTCGGCGTCTATGACATGGAGGAGGGGAGCACTTTTGCAGGCCCGGCGCTGAAGTACGACCTGCCCGGCGGCCTGGATTTCACCACCGGGGTCCAGATACCCCTGAACGACAGGAGGGAGATAGCCTCCGGAAGCTCGGATTTCTACTTCGCCGAGTTCAGGCTCCTTTTCTGACGCATGGCAGGAATTCGCACGCGCCCTGGAATGGCGGTATGATTAATAAATTGGCTGCTGAAAAAGTCCATCTGCGTCGAAGGCTACGTCGCTTGACACTGCGGCGTACATGGAAAGTACGCCTCATCCCTCGTTCCCCTGTTCCGACGGGGCCTCGCATCTGGGGCTTTTTGTGCAGCCTGAATGAAAACGGGGTTTTTTCAGCAAGCTGCTAAAAGGTCCGGGGGGATTCTTATGAAATTGAGCGAGGGGAAAAAAGACAAAAAGATGAACGTGCCCGGGGAGGAGATCTGCCCGGTCTGCACCTACCCTGCAGAGGACTGCGTCTGCTGCGCCGAGTGCGGCCATGACTGCCCGCTCGACGCCGGGCTTTCGTATTGCCCGGTCTGCAGCCCCCTGGCAAGTCAAAAAACGGGCGGCGGCCTATGACCCGAGCTTCTCTCTAACGGACTTAAGCGAGCCCTTCAGCTCCGTAACGCTCTCCTTTAGCCTTTTCTGCCTTCTCAGGAGATACGACGGATGGTAGACGGGCATGACCGCCCTGCCCTCGAATACGGCCCATTGGCCGGGCATGAAAGGCTTCCCGGGGAAAAGCGCCGAAAAGGCCGTCTTACCGGCTGTTACGATGACAGCCGGGTCCACTATGCGTATCTCCTCCAGAAGGAAAGGGATGAAAAACCCGGCCTCGCGGCTCTCCGGGGGCCTGGTCCGGCGCCTCTTTGTCTCGACATTGGGCCATATATTGAGGACGTTCGTTATATAGATATCGTCCCTCTTAAGCCCCAGCGCCTCTTCAAGGACGCCCACAAAAAAAGACCCTCCCTTGCCCACGAAAGGCCTTCCAAGCCTCGTCTCGTCGCGCCCCGGGGCCTCGCCTATGACCATGAGCCTGCACGGGACCGGGCCCTCTCCGAATACAGGGACGGAGCCGCTGAAGTGAACCGCGCACGCACGGGCGATCCTTTTCCGGAGCGCCTCTCTTTTCTTTTCGGGGTCCATCGGGAAGGCGGGGCTCGCTTAAAAGAGGTTCATGTTTCCCTTGCCGTCGTCCTCGCCGTTGTCATCGGTCCTGTCCGCCCTGTCCGCGGCCCGCTCGCCTTCGGCTCCTGCCGGGGCACCGCCCTTGTAGATGTAGCGCTCGAAGAGCCTCTGGTAGGAGGTCCAGTTGGAGCCGTCGCCCTTGTCCTGGATAAGCCCCCTTACGGTGCTGACCTTGGCGTCGAGGTCGTCGAGGTAGGAAAGTATTATGGCCTCTATAGTCTTCGGCCTCTTGGGCGAGCCGAACTCGAGCTGGCCGTGGTGGGAGAGCACGAGGTGCTTAAGGAGCATTGAAAGCTCCCTCGGAAAGCCCGGGATGGCGCCTGCCTTCCTCTCTATGAGGTCGGTCCCCATCGTGATGTGCCCGATAAGCCTGCCCTCGTCCGTGTAGTCGAATGACCTCTGGTATGAAAGCTCCCATATCTTCCCTATGTCGTGGAGCAGCGCGCCTGCCGTGAGGAGGTCTTTATTCACGGACTCCCCGTAGTGCGCCGCCACCTTCTCGACCAGGCCGCATATCGAGAGCACGTGCTCCGCGAGCCCGCCCAGGTACGGGTGGTGCATGGATTTGGCGGCAGGGGCCGTTATGAAGGCCTCCCTTATCTCCGGGTCGGAGAATATGGATTCGATGAGCGCCTTTATGTGCCCGTCCCTTATGCCCGCTATGACCGAAACCAGGCCTGCTGAAAGCTCATCGGGCGTCTTTCCGGAAGACGGAAGGAAGTCCCGGAGCGAGTACTTCTCCTCGGGCGCCGCCTTTACGGCGGACACGTTGAGCTGGACGCCGCCCTGGTAGGCCACGGCAAAGCCCTTTATTACGACTATGTCGTCCTTCTTGAAGCCCTTTGAAAGCTCCTCGGCGTCGTCCCATACCCTCGCTTCCATCTCCCCGGTCGAGTCCATGAGCTTCATGTTAAGATAGGGCTTCCCGGACTTGCTTATTCCGGTCTCCGTTTTAGTGACGAGGAAGGCGTCCTGGACGCTGTCCCTTTCCTTTATCGATTTTATGTAGGTCTTTTTCAATTCACGCTCCCGGCCGAGCGAGCGGAGAGCCTCCGCTCCCTCTCGACGAACCATTTTACGTATCTCCCGACCCCCTCCTCTATCCCCACCGAAGGGCTGAAACCCAGGAGTCTTTTCGCCCTGGACACGTCCGCATGCGTAAAGGGCACGTCCCCCGGCGCGGGCGGAAGGTGCCTTACATTCGCCTTCGTGCCGAGGGCCGCCTCTATGAGATTGATAAGCCCCCTCACCTCGATCGTATTGGCCCCGCCGAGGTTTATTATCTCGTACCTCGAAGGCGAGTATATCGACTTAAGTATGCCTGAGACGACGTCGCCTATGTAGGTGAAGTCCCTCCTGGCCGTGCCGTCGCCGTAGACCTCTATCTCCCTGCCGGCGCTTATGAGGCGGGTGAATTTGGCGACCGCCATGTCGGGCCTCCCCCTTTCGCCGTACACGGTAAAGAACCGGAGGCACGTTACCGGGAGCTTCCAGAGATGCGAGTAGGTGAAGCACATGAGCTCGCCGGACCTTTTCGTGGCCGCGTAGGGGGATATGGGGCAGGTTATCGGGTCCTCTTCGGAGAAGGGGGTCTTGCTGTTTATGCCGTACACGGATGACGACGAGGCGAAAACGAAGTTCTTTATGCCGTTCTTCCTCGAAAGCTCAAGTAGGTTCAGCGTGCCCAGGCAGTTCACTTCCTCGTAGAGGACCGGGTCGTCTATGGAAGGCCTCACCCCGGCCCTGGCCGCAAGATGGCATATGGCGTCGGGCTTGAACGCGGCGAACGCCTCTGCGACCGCTTTACGGTCCCTTATGTCCGCTTCGAAAAGGCTGAAAGACGGGTTTTTCAGGAGCGCTTCCGCGTTCTCCCTCTTGAGACGCGGGTCGTAGAAGTCGTTGAAGTCGTCTATTGCGGCAACTTGTTCCCCGCGCTCGAGGAACGCTGACGCGAGGTGCGAGCCTATGAAGCCGGCGCCGCCGGTCACGATTATTTTCATGCGGATAAAGCTACCACAGTTCTTCTCAAGGGGTCAAGGGAAAGGGCCGGAAACGGGGGCCTGGCGCGCATCGGCGCGCCAGGCCCCCGGGCCGCCGTCAACCTATGGCTTCGATACCGGCTGAGAAGGCCGTCTGCATCCCCTCCATGGTCGGGGCGCCTTCCGGGTGCCAGGCCACCTCTATCCTTTCCCATCTCCCCAGTTCCTCTTCAGGCACGAGGGCCGTGAAGACCCCGTTCCCCTCGGAATCGGTCCTGAAGCCGTGCTCCTTCGGGCTTACCATCTCCGCCTCGCTCCTCTCTTCGCTAACGAGCCAGACGGTGTACATGGAGTCCGGCATGAGGTCGTCGGCGCGTATCGTTATCTCCTTTTCGCCTTCGGCCGCGTCAGTAATCTCGACCTCGGCCCTTGAGTCCTCCCAGAGGAAGCTCTCCATCTCCGTCGAGCCGGCATACGCTGAAACCTGCGGGAGCGCTAACGCGACCGCAGCCGCGAGCGCCAATCCCAAGGCTATTCCAAGCGCGTTCATTTGGCCTCCTTAACCCCAGAAGCTCCCCAGGAGCGCGAGCTCGGCGCCCTCCAGGTCCTCGGTGTCGTTATTCGGATGGTGCAGTATCTCTATCTTGTCCCAGTCCTTGAACTGCCGGGCCGGGATCCTGACTATGTATGAGCCGTTACCGTCGGCATCGGTCTCGAACGTCAGGTCGCCGGAGCCTATACCGATGTCGCCGAGCATCGGCGTTTCGTCTATGAGCCATATGGAATAGAGGGAGTTGGGCTGAAGTCCGCTGGCTTCCACCCGTATCTCCTTCTCCTCGTTCTCGACGTCGGTTACCACGGCTTCGCCTGCGGCGCTGTCCCATGCCTCGCCCGTGAGCTCGACCCTGGAAGGGGAGCCCCAAACGGCGGCGGCGGTAAGGAAAACTGCCGCGAGCGCGGTTATCACAAGACGGTATTTCATCGTGTACCTTCCTTTTTCGCTGCCCGGAAAATCAAAAGGGCCTCAGGCTTGAGCCGAGGCCCTCGACAACCGAACCAATGCGCGATTTAGCCATACAGGCCCAGGTCGCCCCTCAGGGCTATTTCCGCGTTTTCGAGGTCAGCCGGGTCGCCGGTGGGGTGATAGGCTATCTCGAGCATGTCCCACCTGTTAAGCTCGCCCTCGGGCACAGCGGCTATGAACCTGCCGTTGCCTGCCGCGTCGGTGCGGAAGGAGTAATCGTCCACGCCGAGGCCCTGCATCCTTTCAGGCCCGTCAGCCAGCCAGGCCGTGTACACTGAATTGGGCCTCAACCCCCTTACCTCGACAGTAACCTCCTGCTGCGCTATGCCGGACGGATAATCGCTCACCTCTATGGTGCCCTCGGCATCCGGGAACTGGAAAACGCCTTCGAGAGGTATCCTGTACTGGGCGCCGGCAGTGGATATGAAAGCGGCCGATATGAAGCCCATTACGACCGCCATTAAAAACTTTTTCATACTCGCACCTCCATTATATTCAAAACCCTTCGAAATCATGCCGCAAATCGACTGCTTGCGGCCGCATAAACCATTCATACCTTGATTTTAGACCCCCCGACAGGCTTGTCAAGTAGCCGGAAGTTCCGGTCCTGCACGGAAAACAAGACTTGCTTTTTTCTGGTAAAGTAATGACTATACCGGGGGCCAGGGCGCACGCCGTGGAGGCCCGCGCCGGTTAATACATCCAACAGTTTGCTGAAAAGACCCAAAATCACATTCAGGCTTTTTCAGAGCCTGCAAAAGGCAGGGACATGGCCGCTCCATTGTCAATGAAAAGAATATCCGAGACCGTCTGGGAGATCCCCAGGGGCTACAAGCCGGGCATGCTCGTCCCGGCTCGCATATACGCGACCGAGAAGCTCATAGGGGAGATGGACGAAGGCGTCTTCAACCAGGTGACTAACGTCGCGTGCCTGCCTGGCATAGTCAAATACGCCTTCTGCATGCCGGACGGGCACTGGGGCTACGGCTTCCCCATAGGCGGGGTGGCCGCCATGGACATCAATGAAGGGGTGATATCGCCCGGCGGCATAGGCTTCGACATAAACTGCGGGATGAGGCTTGCCGTTACGGACCTCACCCTCGAAGAGGTGAGGCCCAGGCTCAAAGAGCTTGTTGACGCGCTTTTTTACAGGATACCCTCGGGCGTGGGCTCAACGGGGTTTCTGCGGCTCGACCGGAAGGAGTTCAGGGAGGCGCTTGAAGAGGGCTCCCGCTGGTGCCTCAGGAAGGGCTATGCCTGGCCTGAGGACATCGAGCTTACAGAGGAGCGGGGCTGCTTCGAGGGGGCGGACGCCTCTAAGGTGAGCGAAAAGGCCATAGACCGGGGGTTCGACCAGGTGGGCACGCTCGGGAGCGGGAACCACTACTGCGAGATACAGGTCGCGAAGCCCGAGAACGTCATCGACGAAGAGATGGCCAGGGCATTCGGCTTCACGCTCCCGGACCAGATAGCCATAATGTTCCACTGCGGAAGCCGCGGCTTCGGCCACCAGGTCGCGACAGACTACCTACAGTCATTCCTCCGCGTGATGGAGCCGAAGTACGGGATAAAGGTGCTCGACAGGGAGCTCGCCTCCGCGCCCTTCAACTCGCGTGAAGGGCAGGACTATTTCAAAGCCATGAAGTGCGCCGCCAACATGGCATTCTTGAACAGGCAGGTGATACTCCACAGGATACGCGAGGTCTTCTCGACGGTATTCAGGAGGGCGCCAGAGGACCTCGGGATACGGATGGTATACGACGTCACCCACAACACGGCCAAGGTCGAGAGGCATGTGGTCGACGGCAGGGAGATGGAGCTCCTCGTCCACAGGAAGGGCGCGACAAGGGCCTTCCCGCCCGGCATGAAGGGACTCCCTGAGAGGTACATGCAGACAGGCCAGCCGGTTATAATCGGCGGGAGCATGGAGACGGGCTCGTATCTGCTCGCGGGCCTCGCGACCGGAAAGGACGCGTTCTACACGACCGCGCACGGGAGCGGCAGGACCATGAGCAGGCACCACGCGAAACGCATGTACAGGGGCTCGAAGCTCCAGCACGAGATGGAGGAAAGGGGCATATACGTGAGGAGCGTTACCTGGGGCGGGCTTGCCGAGGAGGCGGGCGCGGCCTATAAGAAGATCGACGAGGTGGTCGGGGCCACGGAATCCGCGGGGCTCAGCAAGCGCGTAGTCCGGCTCATACCCATCGGGAACATAAAAGGCTAACCGCTATCTGTAAAAAAAGAGGCGCATGAAATCCGAGCAAAGGGAAAACCGGGAATGCCGTACCGCTATCTCGACGAAATAGCCACAGCCGACGTCGCGTTCGAGGCGACAGGCGGAAACCTTGAAGAGGTCTTCACCGCCGCGGCAGAGGCGACGCTGAACGTGATGGTAGACGAGCCGGAGAGGATAGAGAGGGTGATGCGCGTGGCCGTCAAGCTCGAAAACACCGACAGGGACATGCTACTCTATGATTTCCTTAACGAGCTCGTGTACCTGAAAGACGCCAGGAAGCTCCTTTTGCGGGTCGAGAACATGGAGATAAAGGAGGGCGCGGAGGGCCTGAGCCTCGTCGCCGAGCTATCGGGAGAGGAGCTTGACCCCGCGAAGCACCCGCTCGGCGCCGACGTGAAGGCGGTGACGCTCCACATGTTCAGCCTGGAGAGGGCCGATAGCGGGTGGAAGGCTACCGCGGTGCTGGATATCTGAGACCGGCGTACCCGGCTCAGAAGTCTTCCTCTAAAAAGAATTCCTCCGTCTCCTTCTCCTTCCTGAGCGCGAGC
Source organism: Deltaproteobacteria bacterium (assembly GCA_015075075.1). Classification (GTDB taxonomy): domain Bacteria; phylum Desulfobacterota; class GWC2-55-46; order GWC2-55-46; family GWC2-55-46; genus UBA5799. The sequence goes on from JABTVA010000003.1 coordinate 194,975, forward strand.
GGGGTCTGGCAGTAGGGGCAATAGACGCTCTCCCCGACCTTTTCGTCCCCGGCCATCGGCACTTCCACATCGCACATCGGGCAGGTAAGATAATTACAGGAGCCTTTCTGCGGCATAGGTCGCCCTCCCTAAAGGATGTTGAAAAAGTCCTTCCCGGACTTTTTCAACCACGGCTTGGCCGGAATGAATACGTCCAAGCCTCTCGAAATTGCTCGACTCTCAAGTCTTTGCGATCTGGCAATCCATCCGTGGATCGCCTGGCAGGGTGTTTTTCAACCATCCTGCCGGCGAATTCGCGCATATCATCTCATACCGGGGCTGCGGTTTCAAGGGTCCTCAGGAATCTCGCCATAGCCTGAAAAAAAGCCCATAGCGCGTTTCACCCAGTCTTTGCGCGGGTTTTCCTTGACGGAGCTCACCAAAAGGCGGAAAATTAAGTATGCGCGAGGAGAAGAAACTGGCCTCTCCGTGAGGAAGTAGTCGTCCACCTGAGGCGCGGGTGGGGCCGGGACGTGTGGTCGAGGATATGAACTCCACAATCGGCGGCATATCCTTCATCAGGATAGAATTCAGGTACGCAGGCAGGAGGACTGACAACAACATCAGCCTGCAGTGCTGCTACCACGCGGGCGTAAGAAGGGTCGGCTGAAAAAGGAATACCTGTTGAGGAGCTTCAGGCGGATTGCGGTATTCGCAGCCCGCTTTTGAGCGAATAAGAGAGGCGAAACCTAACAGCTTGCTGAAAAACTCCGTTTTTATTCAGGCTCCCGAAAAGCTCCAGATGCGAGGCCCCCTTTAGGAACAGGGGAGCGAGGAATGAGGCGTACTTTACGCGTACGCCGGAGTGTCAAGCGACGTAGCCTTCGACGGAGAACGACTTTTTCAGCAGCCTGCTAAAAAAGCGGCTTGCCGGTCATCTCAGCGGGCTGTGGCAGTCCCATGAGCTTAAGGACTGTCGGCGCGATGTCGTCAAGCCCGCCGTCCTTGAGCCTCGTCCCTTTCATATCCGGGTCTACGAGTATGAACGGCGCAAGGTTAGTCGTGTGGGCCGTGTGGACCTCTCCTGAGGAAGGGTCCTTCATCTGCTCGGCGTTGCCGTGGTCGGCGGTTATCAATACCGACCAGCCGTTTTCAAGGGCCGCCCCGGCCACGATGCCCAGGGCCCGGTCAACGGCCTCGCAGGCCTTGACAGCGGCCTCCAGGACCCCGGTGTGGCCTACCATGTCGCAGTTCGCGAAGTTCATGAGCATGAAGGAGTAGCGCCCCTCCCCTATCTTCAGGGCAGCGGCCTCGGCTATCTCAAGGGCACGCATCTCCGGCTTCTTGTCGTAAGTCGGCACGTCCTGCGCCGACGGGATAAGGAGCCTCTCCTCCCACTCGAACGGCTCTTCCCTGCCGCCGTTGAAGAAAAAGGTCACATGGGCGTACTTTTCGGTCTCGGACACCCTGAACTGCCTAAGCCCCCTGGCGGAAAGGACGTCGGCGAGTATGTTCCTTAACGCCTGAGGCGCAAACAGGACCGGAAGCCCGAGCCTCTGGTCGTACTCTGTCATGCAGACGAACCTCGAAAGGGCGGGCCTCGCCTTCCTCTCGAACCCGGCAAAGCCATCATCCACGAATGCCCTTGTTATCTCCCTGGCCCTGTCCGACCTGAAATTGAAGAAGAGGACGGCATCGCCGTCCGATACCCGGGCCACGGGCCTCCCTTCCCGCACGAGCACCGTAGGCTGGACGAACTCGTCCGTCTCGTTCCTCGCGTAGGCCGCCTTCACGGCTTCGAGAGGGCCTTCGGCGGTTGCCCCGGCTCCAGCGGCGATCGCGTCATGCGCCTTCCTTACGCGCTCCCACCTGTTGTCGCGGTCCATCGCGTAATACCTGCCGCAAACGGTTGCCACCCTGGCCGGCGATTTGCTCTTCGCAAGGTATGAAAGGAGCGACTCCATGTAGGCTGCGCCGCTCGAGGGAGGGGTGTCCCTGCCGTCGAGTATCGCGTGTATGAAGACCCTCTCCACGCCCTTTCTCCTGAAGATGTCGAGAAGGCCGAAGAGGTGCTCGATATGGCTGTGCACGCCGCCGTCCGAGAGAAGGCCCATAAGGTGGAGCGCGCCGCCCCTTTGTTTCAGCTCGTTTGCGAGCTCATCTATCATGGGGCGGGATTCAAGCTCGCCCTCCTTTATGGCCTTTGATATCCTCACGAGCTCCTGGTATACGACCCTGCCAGCGCCCATTGTGAGATGGCCGACCTCGGAATTCCCCATCTGCCCCTCCGGCAGGCCGACCGAAAGACCGGAAGTATCTATGGAGGAAACCGGGTATTCCCGGACCAGCCGGTCGTAATTGGGGGTCGAGGCCATGAGAATGGCGTTCGAGTCGTTATCGGGGTTTACGCCCCACCCGTCCAGCACGATCAGGCAGACCTTCTTCAATCCAGTTCTCCTGCATTTTTTGAGGGGGAATAAAACAGAGCGCGGTCAGGCAGTATGACGGCCCCAGTCAAGTCGCCCGCGAATGGCCGCCTTCCGCTTCGCCTGATGCGGCGGGACTTTGAAGGGCTCAGAAGAGCTTCCTCAGGGCCGGGGCCCTGTGCTGGGACTCCAACCCCCTCATTACAAGTGTATCCCACTCCCCGCACGAGGTACACCGGGCCTTCCATGAGACCGCCTCGGAGCCGCACCCGGAGCACCTGAAATGAGGGCTGTACTCCCTGTCGAGCCCGAGCGCCCTGTGAAAGAGGTGCGCGGCCCTGCCGCCCTGCTTTCGCCTGAGATAGGCTTCGCCAAGGAGCACTGAATGGTAAAAGCCGTCCTCGCCCTCGTTCTGAAGCCTTTCGAGCTCTTCTATGGCGTTGTCGACCATCTCGAGCCTCAGGTAAAGGCGTGCGAGCAGGAGCCTCATATTGGGCCCGTTCGAATGCGTGAGTATCTCCTTATTGTACCTTTCGAGTATCCTCTCCGGGGCCGATTCCTTTATGCAGAGGTCTTCGAGCTTGAGGATGATCGGTTCGGGCGTGCTGAACCTGGCGAGCGCCTTCTCCCATACCTTTGCGGCGCTCGCTGTGCTTCCCTGCCTGTCGAGCACCTCTCCGAGGAGGATATGCCCGGGGAGGAACTTGTCGTCGTTCTTCAACGCCTCTTTCACCCTGACGAGCGCCTCGGTAAGCCTCCCCTCGTTCATTGATACGCATGCGGACTCGTAAAGGAGCCCGGTAAGGAGCTTTTTCTCCTTTTTCCCAAGCTCCTCGTTCCTTTCGGAATCAACGACCTTCTTTTGCAGGTCCGCCGCATCGGACCAGAGGGCCTCCTTTATTCTCAGGTCCCTCAACTTCCTCAAGGCGTAGAGGTTGCCCGGGTCGAGCTTCACGACCTCTTCGAGGGCCTTGGTAGCCCTCTGCGCGTCCCAGTTCAGTCGCGCAGCCAGCAAGCGCGCTCAGACTCTATGGATGAAGGGTTGCCGAGAGCCCTTCTCAAGCACCTGACCACAAAACCTCCCTGGGCTGTCCTCCCTCATGTACGTCTCGGCGAGGCTTATTATCATGCCGGTCTCGTTCGGCACGGCTGGGCCTTCTCGAGAAGCTCCCTTGCGGAAGAGGTGTCGCCCTTCACGAGGGAGCTCGGCGCCTCTTCTAATTCTCGTCGGCCTGGGCAAGGAGCTTCTTCTCCTTCCGCTCCTTCATCTCATAAGGGTTCTCCGGGCGTCGGCGACAGCAGATTCAGGGCCTGGCACGACGCCGGCGAGGAAGCCGAAAAAGACGAGGAGGTAGCCGGGAGCGCGTAAGTGTACTCGCTCGTTACGACGAATGTGACGATGCCGGGGTTCTTGGTATGGAGGTAGAAGAACGCCCCCAGGACGAGTATGATTACTACGAGGAGTACCTTGGTGTACATCTGCCGCCGCTTCTTCCTTTTTTTCAGGCTGTTCAGTGCGAGTAGGGTTCGTTCCGCATTATCGTGAAACCCCTGTAGACCTGCTCGTACAGCACGAGCCTCGCGAGGTCGTGTGGGAGCGTCATCGCCGAAAGCGAAAGCACCATCTGAGACCTGTCGTATACGTCCTTGTGGAGGCCCCACGCGCCGCCCACTATGAAGACGAGCCTTTTCCTGCCCGAGGCCATGATGCCGGAAAGGAGCTCCGAGAGGCCCGCGGAAGTCATTCCGGTTCCGGTGTCGGCGAGCGAGACGACATAATCGCCGGGCATGAGCTTCGCGATTATCCTCTGCGCCTCGCCCCTTGTGACGTCCTCCCTGGGCGCCTTGGCCGTGGCCTTCTCGTCCTTTACCTCCACGGCCTCGACGGGCGCGTATCTCCGTATCCTTTTCAGATATTCCGAGGCGGCGTCCCTCAGGCTCTCATTTTTCATCCTGCCAACGGAGATGAAAACTATCTTCAAGGCGCCACCGGCCTACACGCCCTTTTTACCGGACCCTTTTTTGCCGCCCTTTGCGCCGGGTTTCGCAATGCCGGAGCGCATCAATTTATCCGCCACCTCCGTGGCCGGCGCCTCTGCCCACAGCCCTTCGAGGTCGTAGAAAGACCTTATATGTTCGAGGAATACATGGACCACGACGTCGTTATAGTCCATGAGCGCCCACTTCCCCTCGGCGGCGCCTTCGATGCCGAGGGGCCTTTCCCCGGCCTTCCTCAGCCCCTCCTCCACGGCATTTGCTATGGCCTGGACCTGCCTCTCGGATTCCGCGCTGCATATGACGAGATAGTCCGAGACGGTGGAGAGCTTCTTTATATTCAGTATGACGACTTTCTCGGCCTTCTTGTCGAGGGCGAGCCTTGCGATCTCGAGCGCCTTCTTCTTTGGTTCCAGTTTAAGAGCTCCTTGATGGATTTTTGGAGGCCCCCCGGCTCACTTATAAAGCTCCTGCTCTTTTATGAGCTTAAGGACGCTCTCGGGCACGAGGTACCTTATCGAGAGGCCTTTACGCACCTTCTCCCTTATGGCGGATGAAGAGATGTCCATAAGGGTCGTACTCAGGTAAGTTATAGAGATACCGGCGGAATTGACGTAAGCGCCGGTTTCCGAATCATACCAGAACTTACGGGCCACTTCAACCGGCAACACCTCCCCGGGTTTTTTTACCGGGTGGCCTGGCCTCGGCACGACTATGAGGCTTGCGAGGCTTAAAAGCCCCTCGTATTCGTACCATGAGGTTATCTCGTTAAAGGAGTCGTTCCCTATCAAAAGGCTTACCGAGGACTCGGGCCGCTCCCTCTTAAGCTCCCTCACGGTATCGACCGTAAAAGACCTGCCTCCGCGCCGTATCTCGATATCCGAGACCTCGAAGCCGGGGTTCCCCTCGACCGCGCGCCTTACAAGCTCATAGCGCGCCTCAGGGGGGGTAAGCGATTCCCTCGACTTGTGCGGGGTTATGTGAGTGGGCACGAAGACCACGCGCTCGAACGAAAGCGCCTCCCTCGCCTCCTCCGCAATCCTCAGGTGGCCCAGGTGTATTGGGTTGAACGTGCCCCCGAAAACCGCTACCCGCATTAAAAAAGGTTCTCTCAAGGAATTTTTCGGTCCTGATTTCCAGCGGATATGCTATCCCATAGGGTCTCCGCTGTCAACGGTTAAGGGGTACGCTGCCCCTTTCTTCCATTTCCCTTCCGCATATAGTAAAATTTCGTCAAAGGAGACATTTTTTATGGAACTTGAGCTTTTCAATGAAGGCCGAAGCGGGCTCAATCCCGCCCCTCTCGCCGAGAGGATGCGGCCAAGAGACCTTTCGGGTTTCATAGGGCAGGAGCACCTCCTTGGTGAAGGGAAGCTCCTGGACAGGGCGATAAAGAAGGGCGAGCTCCCTTCCCTCATCCTCTGGGGGCCGCCCGGCACTGGGAAGACCACCATCGCCAGGATAGTCGCCGAGGCTTCGAAATCGGAATTTCTGGAGTTCTCGGCGGTCCTCTCGGGCGTAAAGGAGATACGGGAGGTAATAAAGGCCGCAAAGGAAAACCTCCGGCGCGGCAAAAAGACCGTACTCTTCGTGGACGAGATACACAGGTTCAACAAGGCGCAGCAGGACGCGTTCCTCCATAGCGTGGAGGACGGGACCATAACCCTCATAGGCGCGACCACGGAAAACCCCTCCTTCGAGGTGAACGCGCCGCTCCTGTCGAGATGCAAGGTGCTGGTGCTCGAATCCCTGCCTTCAGGGGCGCTCAAGGAGATACTGGGCCGCGCCATGAAAGACAAGGAACGGGGGCTCGGCGGCTTGAAGGCCGAGCTTGAGGAGGGCGTCATCGATTTCCTCTCCGGGATATCGGCGGGAGACGCGAGGACGGCGCTCAATGCCCTTGAGGCCGCCTACATGCTTACAGAGCCTGACCCAGGAGGGGTAAGGCATATAAGCCTGAAGGCTGCCGAGGAGGCGGTGCAGAGAAAGGCAATACTCTACGACAAGGGCGGGGAGGAGCACTATAACGTCATTTCGGCCTTCATAAAATCCATGCGTGGGAGCGACCCGCACGCTGCAATCTACTGGCTCGCAAGGATGGTCGAGGCCGGCGAAGACCCGCTCTTCATCGCGAGGCGCATGGTCATATTCGCCTCCGAGGACATCGGTAACGCGGACCCCGGGGCCCTCAGGCTCGCGATCGACGTAAAGGACGCGGTCGATTTCGTGGGGATGCCCGAGGGCTGGATACCGCTCGCGCACGGGGTCGCCTATCTTGCGACAGCCCCGAAATCCAATGCCTCGTACCTCGCCTACCTCGAAGCCGCCGGAGACGTGAGGAAGCACGGCGCCCTCCCGGTGCCGCTCCATATACGGAACGCGCCCACAAGCCTCATGAAAGGCCTCGGCTACGGCAAGGGCTACAAGTACCCGCACAGCTTCAAGGACGCGGAGGTCGAGCAGGAATACCTGCCCGAGGTGCTCAGGAATAGGACGTATTACCGGCCAAATGAAAGGGGCCATGAAGGAGAAATCGCCGAAAGGATGAAGAAAAAGGAACAAAAATAAGGAGTTTAAAAATCAAGATTTGCGATGGATAAGTCCGTGACTTAGGTCACGGACTAAGGAGGCCAAAAACGATAGAAGGAAAGGAGAGGTTTAAAAAAAATAAAAACAGGCATCTTCCGTAAACCGGTTCTTTTCAAAACCTCACATCTTAATTTCCAGCCCGGTCCCGCACCAGGATTAAAAAAAGAAAGGAAGGCGCTATGAAAAGATACGCGCTCTTGGCTGCGGGTCCCAAGGACGGAAAACTCACGGAACTCTTCTTCTCGCTCAAGGAGAGCGGTTGTCTGGTCGGGGATTCCATAATATCTTCCTTTGGCAGCCACTTCGCGGCCGCGATGGAAGTCCTCGGAAAGGACCGGAAGACCTTCGTAAGGGCCGTAAACAGGGTAAAGGGCCTGTTGACCCTGAAGTCAAAGGAGCTTGCAATCGCAAAAAGCCGGACCTTTGGAAACGTGCATATAATGCTCCACGGCCCGAACAGGCCCGATACTCTATACATGGTATCGAAACTCCTTGACGGCTCCAAAGCGGCGGTGACCTGCATTGAGTCCAAGTCCGATTCAGGCGGCATGCTCTTCGCGGTAACGATAGAAGCCTATTGCCCTTCCAGGTCAGCCCGGAAAAAGCTTGAGGGCCGCATCCATTCCCTTGCCCGGCGGCTCGGCATTAAATCCTCTATGACCTCCTGGACTCAGACGAGATCCCTGATCTTTCATTGTTCACACCGGCTCCATCTTAAGCCATTACAGCCCAAAAGCATTGTCCTTCTATTATGTTTAAGTTAACCAATGCTTTTCTATATGCTATTCAATCTGAGGAACATACTTTAACACCACGGAAAAACAATGGAAACCATACTGAAGACCGCACTTGAAAAAGGACTCTCCGGAGTCGGCCTCACCGAAGACGAGGCCCTTGAGTTTGCAGGCCTCCCGGATTCGTCCATTTACGAATCACTCTCTGTTACCGAGAAGGTCAGGCGCCATCACAAGGGGGTCGAGGTAAACCTCTGCGCCATAGTAAACGCCAAGAGCGGCCTCTGCAAGGAAGACTGCTCCTTCTGCTCCCAGTCCGTCAAGTATTCCACTGGAGCAGCCGAATACCCCATGTCCGGAGCCTCCGAGATCCTCGGCGCGGCAACGGAAGCGGCAAGGACCGGGGCGCGCGAGTTCTCGATAGTCGCAAGCGGCACTCGGATAGAGAAGGAAAAGGACATATCCGCGCTTTCCGAAGCCATAAGGGGGATGAGGGGCATGGAGCTTGAAAGCTGCGCCTCGCTCGGCATGCTCACGAGAGATACCCTGAAGAAATTAAAGGAGAGCGGACTTGAGAGCTACCACCACAACCTCGAGACAGGGCGGAGCTTCTTTCCGAAAATCTGCACGACGCACGAATACGAAGAGGACGTTACTGTAGTAAGGGCAGCAAAGGAGCTCGGGTTTCACGTCTGCTCGGGCGGCATATTCGGGCTCGGAGAGGGCTGGGATGTGAGGATAGAGCTACTTTCCACCTTAAGGGAGCTTGAGGTCGATTCCATCCCCATAAACTTCCTGAACCCCAGGCCCGGCACGCCGCTCGAAGGGGCGAGCTATCTTGCCCCGATAGAGTGCCTGAAGATAATAGCGCTCGCGAGGCTCATGCTCCCCGCGAGGGACATAATAATCTGCGGCGGAAGGCAGGTGAACCTCCGCGACCTCCAGCCCCTCATATTCGCGGCAGGCGCGAACGGCATGATGATAGGCAACTACCTCACCACCCCCGGGAGGGCCCCTGAAGAAGACCTCCGTATGCTTTCGGACCTGGGCCTCAGGCCCCGCGGCTACAAGTAGTCTTCCCCCAGTATGAACCCCATGCTCAAATACATAGACGAAGAGCTACTGAGGCTCGATTCCCTAAACCTGCTCCGGAAGCCCAAGATCGTCCACGGGCCGCAGGGGCCGAGGGCCGTCGTGAACGGCAGGGAAGCGCTTATCATGTGCTCGAACGACTACCTGGGCCTTGCCGGACACCCGCTCGTTAAGGAGGCCGCGATAGAGGCCGTCCAGAGGTGGGGGGCCGGGGCCGGGGCGTCGAGGCTCGTATCAGGCACAATGGAGCCCCATGTCATGCTCGAAGAGCGGATAAGGGCCTTCAAGAAGGCCGAGGCCGCGCTCCTATTCAATTCCGGCTATAATGCGAACCTCGGCGTGATCTCCGCCCTTCTGGACAGGTCTTCCGAGGTATTCTCGGATAAACTTAATCATGCGTCCATCGTGGACGCCTGCGTCTTGAGCAGGGCCAAAGTCAGGAGATACCCTTCAAGGGACGTAAACGCCCTTGAAAGGCTCCTCAAGGCCTCGAAGGCCAAAAGGAAGCTGATAGCTACCGACAGCGTCTTCAGCATGGACGGGACCATAGCGCCGCTACCGGATATCACCGGCCTCCTCGATACATACGGGGCCATGCTCCTTGTCGATGACGCGCACGCTACCGGCGTCCTCGGCCCCAAAGGACGCGGGAGCCTCGAGCACTTCAATATCAGCCACCCGGCCGTCATTGTAATGGGCACTCTGGGCAAGGCGCTCGGCTCATTCGGAGCGTTCATAACAGGGGGGCGCGCCGTCATCGACCTCATGGTCTCGAAGGCGCGGCCGTTCATCTACACGACCGCCCTTCCGCCATCGGTATGCGGCGCGGCCATGAAGGCGCTCGATATAGTCGAGAACGAGCCGGGGCTCAGGCAAAGGCTATGGGAGAATACGGCACGGCTCAAGGAAGGCCTTTCAGATATGGGGCTCGACACATTGGGTAGCGAAACGCCCATTGTGCCAGTAAAGCTCGGCGCCGCGAAAAAAGCGGTCGATGTATCGGAGAGGCTCCTTGACATGGGCGTTTTCATACAGGCCATCAGGCCTCCGACCGTGCCGGAGGGGACCTCGCGCCTCCGGATGACCTTGTCAGCCTCGCATGGCCCGGACGACGTCGATTCCGCGCTTTCCGCGCTGGGGAAGTCCCTCGATGTCTGAAGGCTTCGTATTCGTCCACGGCTGGGCGACCGACAGCAGTGTCTGGGACGCGGCAACGGAAAGGCTCGGGGCCGGACACTTAATGGTAAATCTGCCCGGCCACGGCGGGGAAAGGGCCTGGGACGAGCCTACCCTTGCCCCGGCGATACGGGAGCTATCGGAGCGCACGCAAGGCCTGAGGGGCGCAATCGGCATGGGATGGTCCCTCGGCTCCGAGGTGCTTATCGCGGCATACCCGGCCCTTGAGGAAAGGTTCCGCGCACTCATACTCGTCGGCTCGACCCCGTGCTTTGTCGCAAAGGAAGACTTCCCCTGGGGCCAGTCAAGGGCGCTCGTGAAACGAATGATAATGGACATGAAAAAAGACCCGGCCTCAACGGTCGAGAGGTTCTATAAGCTCAATTTCACGGACGAGGAGCTGGCTTCTCCCGAAGCCTCTGCCTTTCTCGGGCGATACAGGTATCCGGGGCCGATATCCTGCGAAGGCCCGGCCCCCAGCTGTTTTCCGTCTTTCAGGTACGATGAAATGACCAGGGCGCTTGAGGCGCTCTACTCCGCGGACCTGAGGGACAGGCTAAAGGAAATAAACGTGCCGGTACTCCTGGTACACGGGGAAATGGATACCGTATGCCCGCCCGGGGCAGCGGATTATATGGCCGGGAATATAAAAGACGCAAGGCTCGAGATAATCAAGGGAGCCGGGCACGCGCCGTTCGTTACAAAGCCGGATCTATTCATGGCCGTCGTAAACGAGTTTATTTCCTCATTAGGGTAGGAATTGCATGCTAAAGACCTGTCTCGATAAATCCGCGGTCAAGAGGTCCTTTTCGCGGGCGGCCTCTACCTACGACGATTTCGCGGACTTTCAGTACGAGGCCGCCAAGGAGGTCTCGGACGCGCTCAAGGAGCTCCTTCCGGAAGGCGGGGACGGCAAAGGCATATCCGTCCTCGACATAGGCTGCGGCACAGGCTCGCTCGCAGAGCTTATTCTGCCATCCCTTCCGGGGGCCAGGGTCTTCGGGTGCGACCTGGCCTTCCCCATGCTCCGCAGGGCAGGAGAGAAGCTCGGGCAGAGGCTTACGGGCCTTGCCGTGGCGGACTGCGAAGCCCTTCCGTTCAGGGATGCCTCCTTTGACTCCGCGGTATCGAGCCTTACATACCAGTGGGCCGGGGACCTCTCCTCGGCTTTTGCCGAGGCGTGCCGCGTGCTCAAGCCGGGCGGCCTCTTCGCCCTCTCCACACTCGGACCAGGGACCTTGTCCGAATTGAAGGAATGCTATCCCGGATACCGGGGCCTTGAGTTCAAGGCTTCCGACGAGGTCCTGAACGAGGCGGAGAGGGCCGGTCTTGAGGTAATAAGCGCTGATAAAAGACTCGTCAAAAAGGTCTACAAGGATTTTTTTGAGCTGCTCCGGACCCTTAAGCACATCGGCGCCTCCCCTCCGCTTGAGCGCGGCAAGGGGCTAACACCCGGAAGGGAGCTCAAGGAGGCAGGCGAAACCTATGCCCGGAAGTTCCCGGCTGAGGGCTCTGGCGTCATCGGAAGCTACGGGCTTATGATAATCACCGCGAGGAAGAAACGGCCATGAAAAAAAAGACAGCCGGGCTGATCGGGCTGGATAAAAACCACGTGTGGCACCCGTTCACGCAGATGCGCGAATGGGAGGCTTCCGAGCACCTTGTAATCGAACGGGGCCAGGGGAGCTACCTCATCGATACGGAGGGCAGGCGCTACCTGGACGGAGTGTCTTCCCTTTGGGTCAATGTCCACGGCCACAGGAAAAGGGAGGTTGACCGGGCCATAAAGGAGCAGCTCGGCCGCATCGCGCACTCAACGCTCCTCGGGCTCGCGAATGTCCCCTCCATAGAGCTTGCGGAAAGGCTCGTAAAGGTTGCGCCGAAAGGGCTTAAGAGGGTCTTCTATTCGGACAACGGATCGACTTCCGTTGAGATAGCACTCAAGATGGCCTTCCAGTTCTGGGAAGAGACCGGGAAACCCGGGAAGAAACGGTTCGTCGCCTTCACCGGGGCCTACCACGGCGACACCTTCGGCTCAATGAGCGTAGGCGAGATAGACATATTCGTAAAGAAATACAGGCCGCTCCTCTTCAGGCCTTTCCGCGCTCCGTACCCGTATTGCTACAGGTGTCCGGTTAAGGCAAAAAAAACCTTTCCGGACTGCAAGACCGCCTGCCTCAAGGCATTCGAGGAGGTATTGAAAAAACACCACAAGGAGATTGCCGCGTGCGTAATCGAGCCGCTCCTTCAGGGCGCGGCGGGCGTGGTCGTGTCGCCTCCGGGGTTCCTGAAGGAAGTAAGGAGGCTTACGAAAAAATATAACGTCCTACTCATAGCCGACGAGGTGGCGACAGGCTTCGGGAGGACCGGCCATATGTTCGCCTGCGACGCCGAAAGTGTCTCGCCGGATTTCCTCTGCCTTGCAAAGGGCCTGACGGGCGGATACCTGCCGCTTGCCGCGACCCTCACGACGGACAGGGTCTATAAGGCATTTCTGGGGAGATACGAGGAGTACAAGAGTTTTTTCCACGGACACACCTATACCGGGAACCCGCTCGGGTGCGCTGCGGCCATCGCGAACCTTGAGATATTCGAAAAGGAAAAGGTGCTAATGAAGCTTGCCCCGAAAATTGCACTCTTCAAAAGGCTGCTTGAGAGATTTGAAAATCTCAATCACGTCGGAGACGTGAGGCAATTGGGGCTCGTTGCCGGGATAGAGCTCGTGAAGGACAAGAGGACGAAAGAGGCCTACCCTGCCCGCGAGCGGGTGGGCTACCGGGCGTGCCTCCGCGCAAGGGGCTACGGGGTAATACTCCGGCCCCTCGGGGATGTGGTCGTCCTAATGCCGCCCCTGAGCGCGACCCGGAAGGAAATTCAAAAGATAGCGGATGCGGCCTATAGGGGGATAAGGGAGATAACAGAGGGCGCGAAAGCATGAAACGCTCCTTCTTCATAACCGGCACCGACACCGGCGTGGGCAAGACCGAGGTCGCCTGCATGCTCGCAAGGGCCTTCAGGGCATCGGGCTTGAAGCCCGGGGTCATGAAGCCCGTCGAGACAGGCTGCCCTGAAAGGGACGGCAGGCTCGTGCCGATGGACGCCCTGAGGCTAAAGGAGGCCTCGGGCACCGGCGCGGAGCTCGATATTATAAACCCATACAGGTTCGCGCCGCCGCTTGCGCCCCTTACCGCCTCCGGGCTTTCAGGCACGACTATCGAGTTCAAGAAGATAAAATCCTGCTTCAAAGAGCTTTCAAATACACACGATATCATGCTCGTCGAGGGTGCGGGCGGACTCCTTACGCCGGTTGCTCAGGATACATACATGGCCGACCTTGCCCTCGACCTCGGCCTCCCTGCCGTCATCGTTTCAGCAAACAGGCTCGGCACAATCAACCACACGCTCATGACGCTTAAGTGCGCCGTGGGCATGGGCATCGAAGTGGCCGGGATAATCCTCAATAACAGCGAGCCCCACGGAGACGACCTGAGCCGCGCCCACAACCGGGCCGAACTGGAAAGGCTCTCTCCCGCGCCAGTCCTATTCGAAGCGCCATTCTCCTCAAAAAACAAGGCCCCCTTCCTTCCGGAAGAGGGCCTTGTCGCAAGCCTTCTGCAGGTCTGAGCTCTTTAATGGGTCGCTGAAAAAACTTTGGGGGGAACTTTCTGTAGAAGGTTTCCCCCAGACCCTTCAACAATCCCGTTAAACCGCTTACGCCCTGGCGGCGGTCGTGTAATTGAGCGTGCCGCCGGCGAGTATGGTCTCTATCTGCCTCGGCGAATATCCGTGCCTGAGCTTGTATTCCCTGCCCTTGGTCACGTTCTTGAGCGTTACCGTCTCGCTTGAGGTCAGGGCCTGCCTTAGGCCCGGAAGCTCCAATTCGTCGCCGTCGTCTATCGATTCATAGTCCGCCGGGTTCTCGAAGGTAAGCGGCAGTATCCCGAAGTTCACGAGGTTGTCCTTGTGGATGCGGGCGAAGCTCTTGGCTATTATCGCCTTTATGCCGAGGTACATGGGGCAGAGGGCCGCGTGCTCGCGCGACGAGCCCTGGCCGTAGTTCTCGCCGCCCAGCACGAACCCGCCTCCGGCCGCCTTGGCCTTCTCGTGGAACTTGGCGTCTATCTGCGAAAAGACGCTCTCCGAGTACTTGGGCACGTTAGAGCGGTACTTGAGCCATGTGCCCGCGGGGGTTATGTGGTCGGTCGTAATGTTGTCTCCGAGCTTTATGAGCACCTTGCCCTTCAATGAATCCGGCAGGGCGGCCTGCTTGGGGAGCTCCTTTATGTTCGGGCCCCTGGCTACGGTCACCTTCGAGGGTCCCTTTGCCGGGGTATTACCATCGAGTCGTCTATGAGGAACTTTGACGGCGTTTGACCTTGGGGAACTTGCTGAGCTTCTCGGTCGGTTATGACGCCGTATACCGCGGCGCTACAGCGACCTCGGGCTGCAGAGGTATACCTTGCCGTCCTTGGGTGCCGGACCTCCCCTCGAAGTTCCTGTTGAAGGTGCGTAGCGACACGCCTCCGGACGGGGGCGACTGGCTGTTCCTGATGCACGGGCCGCAGGTGGCTTGAGTATCCGAGCGCCCGCTTCTATCAGATGCGAGAGCCCTTGTTCAAGGCCATCATGTCGAGCACCTGCTTGAGCCAGGCGAGATGGTCATGCTGACCTGCGCACCTTGTGCCCGCCCTTGTTAAGGACCTCGGATACGAGCATCAGGCCCCTGTAGAGGAGTTCGTGCAGCTCCCCACGCAGACCTGGTCCACCTTAAGCCCTCGACCTCGGAGACCTTGGCAGACCTGGTCGGGCATGGGGCCTGGCTATCGCGGGTCTCGAGCTTGAGAGGTCTATGTCTATCACCTCGTCGTACTTCGCGTCCTCGTCGGCCTTGAGCTCTATCCAATCCGCTTCCCTGCCCTGCTGGCGAGGAACTCCTCGTGACCCTCGTCGGACGGGAATATTGAGCTTGTGGCGCTGAGCTCGGCGCCATGCTGGTTATCGTGGCCTCTCCGGGACCGAGGAGCGACTTTACGCCCTCGCCGCCGTACTGATGACCTTCCACGCCGCCTTTCACGGTCATCCTCGGAGGAGCTTCGATATCACGTCTCAGCCGATACCAGGGCTTGAGCTTCGCCCTTGAGCTTAACGAGACTATCTTGGATAGGTGGCTGAACGGGCCGCCGCCCATGGCGACGGCAACGTCGAGGCCGCCCGCGCCTATGGCAAGCATGCCTATTGCTGCCCGTGGGGTGTGGGCTGTCCGAGCTGAGCATATCTTACCGGGCTTGCTGAACCTTTCGAGATGGACTCAGGTGCAGATGCCGTTCCGGGCTTTGAAGTAGATGCCGTATTTGAGGCAAGGGTCTGAGGAACCTGTGGTCGTCGGCGTTCTCAAACCCGCCGTACTGGAGCGTGTTGTGGCCCACGTAGCTCACTGAGAGCTCGGCAGTGACCTCGGCACGCCCATTGCTCGAACTGCAGGTACGCCATCGTGCCTGTGGCGTCCTGGGTGATGGTCTGTCTATCCGATGTTTACCCTTTGCCTTGACTGGCTCGCTCGAGACCAGGTGGCCGTCAATCAGCTTTTCCGCAACGCTCTTGCCCACGATTGCTCCTCCTGTTATGGTATGGAAGACGATTTTTAGTGGCAACCTCTAAAATTGATCTTTCACGGACTCTAGTCAGGCCTGAATAAAATGCTCATATTCTTATTTATGCTCCGCTTTTTATTCCCGGCCCTCCTTGATTGCGTGAAAATTCTAATTTTTAGAGATTGGCATATTATATCTTACCTGGGTCCTTTATTCCACAAAAACAGGCACTTACGTTTTCGGGAATTTGGAGCAAATGAGGATACACAAATAAGCCTGAAAAGTCAATGAAAAGCAAGAGGGAAGAGAGGGGAGATAAACTGCGGCAGGGCGCGCCGCGCGCAATAAAAAGGCCTCCCTTTTGAGGGGGAGGCCTTTGGCAAGCATCGATTTCGGATACCTCTTATTTCACGAGGGCGAGCTTTCTTTTCCGCTCTACCGGCCTCTCCTGGACGGAAGGCGCCTCGGCCCTGTCGCCGTGGGCGGTCTTGAAGAGCGATATCATCTCCTTGAGCCTTGCCGAGAGCTTCGCGAGGTCCACCGCGGCGTCGGCCACGTGCCCCACGTCGTCCGCCCTGCTCTTCGCGACCTCGGCGACGGCCTCGATGTCGCGGCTTATCTGGCCGGCGGCTGTGGACTGCTGCTCCGAGGCGGTCGCTATCTGCTGGACCATCACCGAGACCTGCTCGACCTGGAGGAGTATCTCGTCAAGCGCGATCCCGGCTTCCTTGGCGTAGCCCGACGCTTCCTCGACTGCCTTGACCTCCTTGTCGGTGCTCTCTATGGCCTTCTTCGTGTCCTCCTGAATGGCCTTTATCATGACGCTTATTTCCTTGGTGGCAAGGGTCGTCCTCTCGGCGAGCTTCTTCACTTCGTCCGCGACCACGGCAAAGCCCCTGCCCTGCTCGCCCGCCCTTGCGGCCTCGATCGCAGCGTTCAGCGCGAGGAGGTTCGTCTGGTCGGCGATGTCGTTTATGACGCCCACTATCTTCCCTATCTCGGCGGAGCGGCTGCCGAGCTTGGATATGGTCTCCGAGGACTCGTTCACTATCGGCACTATGGAGCTCATGCCGTTTATGGAATGGGCCACAATGTCCGCGCCCATCCTCGCGGCGCTGCTGGCCTTCTTCGCTGCCTCGGCTGCGCCGTGCGTATTGCCCGCGACCTCGTTTATGGTGGCTGAGAGCTCTTCGGATGCGGTAGCGACCTGCGCGGTCTTGGCCTTCTGTGCGTCCGTGCCGTTCACTATCTGGGTCGACGAGGTCGAGAGCTCCTCGGAGGTGACCGCCATCTTGACAGTCGCGTCCTGTATCTCGCCGATCATGCCGTTGAACCTGTCGACGAACGAGTTGAAGCCGCGGGCGAGCTTGCCCATCTCGTCCTCGCTCTCTACCTTGAGCTTGGTGGAAAAGTCGCCGCCGGATATCCTGTTGAACCCGGCAAGGAGCGACCTCACGTTCCTTATGACGAAAACGGACATGAAGAACGAGAGTATGCCGAGTATTATCGCGAGCCTCACTGCGCCGACCCCGGCGGTCTTCAGGTTATTGGCGACTATGTCCTTCTGTATGTCGGCTATCGAGAACTCCATGCTTATCGCGCCGAGGACGTCGCCCTCCTGGCCATCTTGCGGCAGCCGCTCGTGGATGAGCAGCTCTTCTGCGCGATGTACGGGATAAGGACCCTGCCCTTGTCGCCGGCGAAATGGTATATGGGCTTGCCTGTCGCGAGCACTTCCCTGTCGAGGTCGTCCTTGGGGACCTCCCTTGGGTCGGTCTCGCGGACGATCCTGGCCTTCGTTATCTTCGCCTCGGCGTCGGCAATATAGCCCTTTATGTCCTCTATCTCCTCTTTTATCTCGGCCCTTTCATCGGGGTCCCTCGCGGCCCTGAGATCGCCCTCGAGGCTTGCGATGTCGTCCTTGTAGGCCTTGATGGCCTCCATCTCCCTGGGGATGAGCTCCTGCTCGTCTATCATCCTGAAGCCCTCGTCGACCTTTGGGCCCCTTATTATCCTCACGTGCTCGACCCCGCTTATCTCCTTGGACATGGCGTCGAGCATGGAGAAGCGGATGTCCATCTTGTCCTCGCGCATGAGGGTGTTGAGGGTGGTCCTCACGTTCTCGGCGAAGACGAAGGTCCACTTCTTGATGTCCTTGTACATTATGTCCTTTTCCTTTTTCGTGCTGAACCACACGTCAAAGGCCGTAAGGACCACAAGGGCGGCGCCGATGGTAATCATCACCTTCGCGCCAAGGCTCAAATTCCGGAACTTTTTCTTCATTGATCTCCCCGGACTCAGTGTTTACCCTCGAGCGGGTAATATTCATGGAAGGCGCGGTTTTTCTTGAGCGCCTCCTGCACGTTGAAATCATCGCTCCTGAAGGGGTTGTCCTTGTGCTTGTGGCACGCGTTGCAGACCTCGGGGTCGAGCGAGCCGTAGAGCTGCCCTGCCGCCATCGCCTCCGCCCGGGTGAATTTCGTCGTCTTCTCCTTGTGGATCGCCCTGTATTCGCTTCCGGGGCCGTGGCACATCTCGCAGCCCACGCCGGTCATCTTCGGAGTCGAGGACGTATTGGCGAAACCGCCGTCCTTTTCGTATCCGGTGGTATGGCATTTGAGGCATCTGGCGTCGTTCCCGTAGTCCTTGTCCGGCTCAAGACCCGCGCTCTTCTTCTTTGAGGCTTTCTTCCCCGACTGCAGGAGGTCTACGGCCTTTGAATGCACGCTCCGTTCCCAGTCGGCGATCTCGGACTTATGGCACTTGCACCCGTCTACCCCCACGTATTTCGGCGCGGTCTCCGCCTCTGATGCCGAAAGAGTCAACACAAACGCCGCTGATACCACCATGCCCCAGAACCTCATCTGAATCGCGCTCCTTTCAATCCTTGATGATTTTTTGTTTCAGTTCCATTTCCTGCTGCGCCGTACTTCAGCTGCCGAAACGGTATGTAAGGAACAGTAGCGCCTGATGCGCCTCGTAGTCCTGGACAGGGCCGCTAAGGGTGATGACCGTATTTAGTGCCGTAGAGCCGGGCTCGACATTGTCTGTCTGCCAGTCGTCGGACCTGTAGTTCTCATATCTGTACCCGGCGCTTAAGCTCAGGTTCCTGTCTACATTGTAGGTGCCTGTAAGGGCCGCGGAATGGAGCCTCGTGACAAGGTCCGGCATCGGCTGGCGGCCCGGGAGGAAGGTCAGCCTCGCGGTGCTCTGGGAGTATGAATAGTCAGTCTTGAATACGAGCCTGTTCTCCAGGAAACCGAAATTGACCCCCAGGCCTGCCGTGTCTATGTCCTCGTCGTGGTTTACGGCCCAATCCACGCTGGCGTTCGTCCTGCCGACCTGGCCCGTGTCTATGCGCTCCCTCGTATAAAAGGCATAAAAGGCGGCCTCCCTGGAGAAAGTCCAGTTCGCGTCAACCGTATAGGTATTCCCTTTGCGGACCTGAAGGCCAAGGGCTGAGTTGTCGAAGTCGTCCTGGAAATACGAAAGCGACGCTGAAAAGGCGAGGGCCGCCGAAGGCAGGTAGGCAGCGCTCGCGCTCACCTTTGTCCTGTCGCGGTCGGCAAGGTCGATCTGGAGGACGGTATCACCCTCCTCGGCCCTTCTTTCGGAATAGGCCACGTTCAGGCCGAGCGACAGGTTACCGAAATACCCGCTCTGCACCCCTGCCTTCAGGGTATTCTCCTTAGTCTTCTCCGCGTCGCGGTGTGACCTCTTGACGACCTCTTTTTCGTACCCGGCCCTAAAGGTGGTCGCGCCGGAGAGGAAGTAAGAGCCGTCGAGGCTAAGTGTATTGGAAGAATGGTCGAACGGCTCGCTAGTCGGCTCAGTTGCCGAGGTCACGGTCGTGCTGTCATTCACCAGGTAAAAGAAATCCTCCTCTGGCATCCTATTGTCAGTCGAGTAATGCCTGTATCTCAAGTTTAGACCGAGCCTTGGCGCCGGCCTGGTTGCAGCATTGAAGACCACGGTCCTGGTTCTTATCTCTGCCTGAGCGCTTTCCCTCGGAGGGGGGCTGACTGAATTGACCGAAAACGGCAACAGCTTTTCATCCTGCTCCATCACCCCGTACTCGGCGAGGAAGTTGACCTCGTTGGATGAACGAAGGGCCGTGCTGCCCGAAAAGCTGAACTGGTGCCTTGTCCGGGAAGGGATATCCTGCAGAATCGATATTTGTCGAATGGGTCGCGGTAGCATGGGAATAGACGTTTTCCCACGTAATTGACTCTATGCTGGCTTTCGAAGAGCGACAGAAGATAGTCAACCTGACATATGCGAATTTTCCTTATGCCAACCAGCCCGGCCCTCAATTCGTCAACCCTGTAGTCGACCGGCTCCGGGAGGATAATGGATTTAGCGGCATTACCGCCACCACCTGCTGTGCCGACCGTGCCGCCGATGGACTTCAGGCCTTCCTTATCCTCCCTCGAAACCGCAAGCGAATAGCCGAAGCCGCTCCTGAGCCTCTCGGAGAAGCCCAGTGCCGCCTTTTTTCTCTTGAGCTCAAGCCTTACATCCTTCAGGTTCTCTTCCAGGTTGGTCATGGCAGTCGTTGTAGCGCCCCTGCCGAACGTCGCTGGCAGCGTCAGGTTCGAGCTCCCCGCGCCTTCGAATAACGTCCTGCTGTTATTGGATATGAGCCTGGGCGTCTGGCTGAACGATATGAACGAATCGAACCTCCCGAACTGCCCGCCCCTCAAGAAGAGCTCCCTGTTGTCGAGCCCGATGTCCCTGGCCGCTAACTCGAGATAATATGGCCCGCTGTAGCGCCCGATATTCGCGCTCCCCAGGAGATATGCGCCGTCCTTTGTAAGCCCGGTGTACTCCCCGAATTTGTAGGATTCGTTGTCGATATCGAGCAGGCCGACCCCTATCGAAGCCGACCCGGCAAGCTCGGCCCCGCTTGAATCGGCAGGGGCCGCGAGCAGGGCGGCGACTGCGGCGATATAAAGTAATCTTTTCATCTCAGGCCGTTTCCTCCAGCTTCGGTTACCTCTGGAACCTGCGCCCAGAGGGATGGTTTGAGCCGTGCACCTGGCTATGGCAGTTCAGGCACCCTTTCCCGGCAAGCTGCATTGTAGTGCTAGGAGTCCCGGGCACAGGAAGATTGGCACCGTCATATCTATTCCTTGGATGGCTGCCCAGAGTAGTGTGGCACGACTGACACAGATACGGGACCTTGACTTTAAGCAGACTCTCGTAATTCGAGCCGTGCGGGTCGTGGCAGTTCGCGCAGTTCTCTCTTGCCGGCGGGTGCTCCCATACAAGGGGCCCCCTCTTTTCCTGGTGGCAGGCATAGCAGTTCTCGTTCACGGACGCCTGCCTCAAGGCGCTCGGTCCAGGGCCGCCGTGTGGGTTGTGGCAGTTATTGCAGGTCATCTTCCCTTCCCGGAGCGGCATATGGGAAGTCCTCTGGAGCTGCGCCCTCCTCTCCTGGTGGCAGGAGAAACATACTTCCATCGCGGGCCTCGCCTCCTCGGCGTGTATCTTGTGGCAGGACGCGCACCTCATGCCCGAGAGCTCGTGCCGGCTCCCTTTCCAGAAGCCCCTTTCGCCGTTCTCGTGGCAGGCGAGGCACCTTGCGTTCGCCTCGGTCGGAAGGCCCTTTTCGGACCTGAAGTTCTGTATCCTCAGGTCAAGGTCCTCCCTGTCCACGGCGTCTATATGCCCGGCGCCGGGGCCGTGGCAGGCCTCGCAACCCCTGGCCTGGAGCTCGCCGTTGGGGGCCGAGGTAAATACCCTGCCGTGCCTGTCCTTCGCGTATTCCGCCCTTATCTCCTTGTGGCAGGCGTAACATTCCCTTTCCCCGACATATCCGCCGTTGTCAGCGGCGTATGCCGGGGATATGGCGAGAAATAGGATGACGACATAGAGCAACCTGAGCATGACTTCCCCCCGAGCCTGTTTCTTTCCTTGTTTATCGTCCGGCGGCCTGGAAACTTTATTCTTTTTCATGATCAGGCGCATTTTCCCCTGATTTGACAATCAGATAACATATGTTTAAATCGAATTAGAAGCGTTATTTATTCCTCCAATCCTCATTCAAGGAGAGGGCTTTATGGAGTACGCACGGTTCATAGACGAGGTAAAAAAAATCGACTTCATAGGAAGCGAGGAACGGGCCGACTCCCTCGTCAAGGGGGTCCTCGGCATTCTCGCAAGCTCGGTTGACGAAGACACTGCGCGCAAATTCACCGAAAGGCTCCCGGAGCCTCTTACGTTCGAAAAGCTCCGGGGCCATCAGGCGAGGCCGGTTGAAATAACCATAGAGGAGTTCTTTTCCGAGATAGGCGCGCAGTTCAAGATTAGCCCCGACGAGGCGAAGGCCGCCGTGGACGCCGTCTTCCACCTTGTAAAAGAGGCGGTGGGGGCCCATACGCTATCGGAAGTTGAATACTCCATGCCTCCGGACGTGGCCGAGGAACTCGAGGCGGCCTGAGCGCCGCATAGGGCTTTTTTCACGGACACGGCCATGAAACGCGCCCGCTTCGCCTTTCAATGTCTTTTCGCTGGGGAGCACATCGAGGGCCGCGTCAAGGCGGTGTTTTCGAGAGACGAGAACACGAGGAAGCTTTCGAAGGACTCGATGGACCTAAACCTCTTCATATGCGACGGGAGCGTCTTCGTTACCGGCGGCGCCGTTAACCCGAGCCTTACGATAGAGGCGCTCGCAACGAGGACCGCGGAGCACATACTGGAATACGGCGGCGCAAAGGCCGCCTGAAAAAGGGCCTTACCTCTCTATCGAGGTTATCCTCGAGCCGTCCTCGAGCGCTCCGTCCGGATGCGCCACCACCTCCTCGCCTTCCGAGAGGCCTGAGAGCACCTCTGCCGTGAAGCCGTTCCTGTGGCCTATGGAGATTATCCTCTCCCTGGCCCTTCCGTTATCCGCCACGAAGACCGCGTCCCGGTCCCCGGACCTGAAAAGGGCGCTTACGGGGACCTTGAGGACGCTCTCGTCCTCCCAGACCACGAACCTCGTCTCGACCCTGTAGCCGTCCCCGAGCCTGTGCCAGGTCTCGGCAGGGGAGATAATATCCACGGTCACGAAGACCCTCTGCTCCTCGACGCCGAGGCTCGATACCTTCGTGAATGCCGAGGGCTCGACAATCCTGACGCTCCCGTCGAGCGGGACTCCGCCTCCCCACCTTTCTATGATGACAGGGGTGCCGGGGCGAAGTAGCACCGCGTCCGACGAGAGCACCTCAGCGCGTATCTCGAGGGCTCCTGTGTTGCCGATGTCGATAAGCGGCTCCCCTGCCCGCACGGCCCCTTCGCTCTCGCGGTGGAGCCTCAAAACCCGCCCTGCGATCGGGCTCGTGACGATGACAGTCCCCCGGCCGTCGGTTTCAGCCCCTTCTCCAGCAGGAATGAGCGCGGCCCGCGCCCTCTGGAGCTCCGAGCGCGCGGCGTTCACGTTTGCCTCAGCCGAGTTAAGGACCGCCTCGGCCTGCCTGGCCGCGGCCTCGACCCGGTCCATCTCGCTCCTCGGGACGTGCCCGCCGCTAAAGAGCTCCCTGGTCCTCGTAAGCGTTTCCCCGGCGTATTCGGCCTCGGCGCGCCTCGCTTCAGCCACGTCCCTTGCGGCGCGTAACGACGCCTCGGCTGCGGAGACCGCCGCCTCGGAAGCCGCTCTTGTCCTCGGGTCGAGCGGCTCGGTCCTCAATGGCTCGATTGCCGCGAGCGTTTCCCCTTCGGCCACGAGCGCGCCGCCCCTCAGCCCTATGCGCCTCATATGGCCGGTTACGGGGGCCGATACGACGAACCTGTCGGTCACGATCGCCCTGCCTTCCTCGCTCACCGCAACCGACATGGGGCCGCGCTCTACTCGCGCCGTCTCGACCCTTGCGGGCCCTGGCATGAGACCGTATGCGACGGCCAGGACGACGAGGACTGTTCCCGTTGCTACCAATATCTTCTTTCTTCTATCCATCCTTTATTCCCTTGCCTTCAGGACTTCTACCAGGTCCAGCCTGTCGAGCCTCCTCCTGACTATGAGGCCCGAGACCGCGGCGGAGCCGAGGACCACCGCCGCCGACATGGCGTAAGTCGACGGGTCTATCACGAGGGGGAGGCGGAAGAGGTCGGAGCCAAGCTCGTTGACCATGTACGCCGCTATCCCCCTCCCGAAAAGGAACCCGAGCGGCACCGAGGCGAGCGTAAGGACCGCAAGCTCGCCGAGTAGAATATATGATATCTCCCCCCTGGTATACCCTAAAACCCGGAGGCTCGCAAGCTCCCTGCTCCTTTCCGAGAGCGCGATACGGGCGGTATTGTAGACCACGCCGAAAGCTATCGTCGCCGCCAGCAGGGTCGCGATGAACGTGAAAAAGAGGAAGATCTCCGCCTGCGTCTCGTAAAAGTTCCTTATATCGTCGGTCCTCACCGCCGTGCCCGCGACCCTGGGCATGCCCGAAAGCTCGCCGTATATCGCCGGGAGGCGCGCCCTGTCTATCACGAGGTTCGCCCCGGTCACAGCGCTACCCTCGCCCGCGAGCCTGTTGAGCTCATCTATGTCCATATAGGCCGAGACGCCGATGTATTGCTTGACGAGCATCGCTACAGGCACCTCCACGACCGGCTTCGCGCCCTCAAGGACCTCGATTGTCACGAGGTCGCCGGGCCCGGCCTTGAGGATGCTCCCCAGGTGGTCCGTAAGAACGAGCCCCCGGGGCGGTACTTCTATCGGATTGAGGTCTGTATCAAGCAGGTCCTGGAGGCGGTTTTCAGTCGACACCCCCTGCACCGCGGTCCTGTAGCTCCTGTGCCTGAACCTTAGCGTTGCCGGGACCGACCTCGCCGGCTCGGCCCTGTAGACCCCCTCGACCCCTTCGAGGTCGTAAAGCGCCTTCCATGAGACCGGGCCCGTGAAGGTCACCCTCATGTCCTCTTTCTGGGCGAGCCTGAACTGCACGTCGATAAGGAAGTCGATTGCGTCGTTGAAGAAGATGCCGGCGATGAGTATGGCTCCGGCGAGAGAAATGCCTGTTATTGAAAGGAGGGACTTTATCGGCCTCCTCTCTATGTTCCTGATTATCATTCTCGACGGCTGCGAGAGCACGCGGCCGTACCCGAGGGTGTCGAGGAGCGTCTGCCTGTACCTTGCCGGAGGCTCGGGCCGCAAGGCCTCGGCGGGCGGGAGCGCGGCCGCCCTGTAGACCGCGAATATCGTCCCGGCAAGGGCCGCGCCGCCGGTTATGGCAAAAGCGGTGATGACGACCCCTGGCCTGAGGTCGTAAAGGAGGTACGGGAACCTGTAAAAGCCCATGTAGAGCTCCGAAAGCCTTGTGCCGAGCCAAACGCCGACCGCGAGCCCTGCCGCTGAGCCCGCAAGGACGATAAGGAAGATGAGCTGCACGTAATGGAGGCCTATCGCGAAGTTGCCGTACCCGAAGGCCTTGAGCGCGGCTATCTGCTCGCGCTGAGTGCTCACTGTGCGGCTTATGACGACGTTAAGGAGGAACGCGGCCACCCCTATGAATATGGCCGGGAATATGGTAGCGCTCCGTTCGAGCTGGTTGAACTCCTCTGTAAGGTACCTGTGCGAGACCTGGTCCTCGCGCGTGGTCGCGCCGAGCGCGCCGTACCGGGCGAGCAGCTCGTCTAATCCTGCTATCACCCGGGAGGGGTCAGCCCCTGAAGTTAACGAGGCCACGACGTCGTTGAACGCGCCCTCCATGTCATAGGCCGCCTCTACCGCGTCCCTTGACATCCAGACTATCGCGTACCGCTTGAAATCCGGGCTCAAGGCGCCGGGCCTTACCTGCAGTATGAATTCCGGCGAGAGCGCGATCCCCGAAATGCTCAGCTCCTTCATCCGGCCCTCGATGACGGCTTTTACCGTATCTCCGACGCCCAGTCCGTGCGCCTCGGCAAAGGCCTCGCTCAAGACCGCCTCGTCGTCCCTGTCCGGGTCCGGGAGCCTCCCCTGCCTGAGATACAGCCTGTTGAGGTGCGCGGGCCGCTCCGGCGGAAGCGAGACGAGCATGGCCGATACAGGCTCCCCGAACCCGCTTACCTCAAGCCTTACGTCGGCAACGACCCTGGTCTCGACCAGCTCGACCCCCGGGACCTCCTCTATCCTCTCCTTGAGGCCCTCGGGTGCGCGCTTAAGCCTCGAGAAGACCTCGGCAAAGCCGTATTCCCTGTAGAACGAGTCCCTCATGAGCTTCAGGGAATCCATCGTGCTCACGAGAAGGATGAAGGTAGCCACCCCGCTCGCAATGACCAGGGCAATGGCAAGGGCCTGCCCCCTCATGAGCCAGAGGTCCCTTATGAGCTTTCTATCAAGCGCCTTCATGTCACCAGTGGAGCTCCCTCGGGGGCTTCTTTACCGGATTCGAGAGTACCTCGGAGATATGGCCGTTACTCAGGTGGATGACGCGGTCGGCCATGCCGGCGATATCGGAGTTGTGGGTTATGACCGCGGTCGTGGTGCCGAGCTCCCTGTTTATCCTGTCGAGGGCCTCAAGAACGACTATGCCTGTCTCGGAATCGAGGGCGCCGGTGGGCTCGTCGCAGAGGAGCACATCGGGGTTCTTCGAGATGGCCCTGGCTATGGCAACCCGCTGCTGCTCGCCGCCCGAGAGCTGGGCCGGGAAGTGGTCGAGCCTTTCGCCGAGCCCCACGATTGAGAGCGCGTCCGCCGGGTCCATGGGGTCGCGCGCGACCTCGCACACGATCGCGACGTTCTCGCGCGCGGTCAGGCTCGGGATCAGGTTGTAGAACTGGAACACGAAGCCGACGTGCGCCCGGCGGTACTCGGTCAGCGCGTCGTCGTCGGCCTCGGTGAGCTCGGCCCCGAGGAACCACCACCGGCCGCCGCTCGGCCGGTCGAGGCCGCCCAGGATGTTGAGGAGCGTCGACTTGCCGCTCCCCGACGCGCCGAGGAGCACGACGAGCTCGCCCGGGGCGAGCGTCAGGTCGACCCCCCGCAGCGCGTGGACCTCGACGTCGCCGAGCCGGTAGACCTTCGTCAGGCCCTCGGCCCGGAGCACGGCGGGCGCGGCGGCGCTGGCCGTCGGGTCCGGGGTCGCGGACTCCTCGAGCGGGGCCTGGGTCATGCGCGGGATCCTACCCCTGCCGCGTCGCCCGACCGGCCGGCTCCGCCGGTCGGGCCGGGCAGAC
>JABTVA010000030.1 GCA_015075075.1 Deltaproteobacteria bacterium
GCCTCTGTTTATGCTTGGGGTTTGTGCAGACCACGCGGACGACACCGCTCCTTTTTATGATCTTGCACTTGGCGCAAATCTTTTTTACCGAGCTTCTTACCTTCATATCAATCCTCGCTTTATTTAGGCCGCCTCAAAAACCGCTCTTTTTCCCGACCTCTGATTTCAGAGCCGGCCTTGAACTACTTGGCCCTGTATGTAATCCTGCCCCTGGTGAGGTCATAGGGAGAAAGCTCCACCGTGACCTTGTCGCCGGGCAGTATCTTGATGAAATGCATCCTCATCTTCCCCGAGACATGCGCGAGGACCTTGTGCCCGTTCTCGAGCTCCACCCTGAACATCGCGTTAGGCAGCGTCTCGATTACCGTCCCCTCTACCTGTATCGGTTCTTCCTTTGCCATTCCCCCTCGTTCCCGCTATAGACTGGAGAGCACCAACGGCCCGCTCTCGGTCACGGCCACGGTATGCTCGAAATGCGCGGACAGGCTCCCGTCCGCGGTTACCGCCGTCCATCCGTCGTTCAGCACCTTTACGGCCCAGCCGCCGATGTTAATCATCGGCTCGATGGCAAAGACCATGCCGGCCTTGAGCTTTATCCCGCGTCCAGGTATGCCGAAGTTCGGCACCTGCGGAGGCTCATGGAGCTCCTTTCCGATGCCGTGCCCCACGAACTCCCTTACGACGGAAAACCCGTGCGCCTCGACGTGCGCCTGGACCGCCGCTGATACGTCGCCGAGCCTGTTTCCGGGGCGGGCGGCGTCTACGGCCTTCCCGAGAGATTCCTCGGTCACCCTCATGAGGCGGCCCGCATCTTCCGAGACCTTCCCGACCGGCAGCGTAACCGCGGAGTCCCCGTAAAAACCCTCGAAGAGCACCCCGAAGTCGATGCTCAGTATGTCGCCCTCGAAGAGCACCCTCTTGGACGGCATCCCGTGCACTACCTGCTCGTTGACCGAGGTGCAGAGCGTGTGAGGATAGCCCTTGTAGCCCTTGAAGGCTGGCACGGCCCTTCTCTTCCGGGTCTCTTCTTCCGCTATCCTGTCAAGGTCCAGGGTGGCTGCCCCGGGCCTGACCTTCTCTTTGAGGATCTCGAGGACCTCGGCCACTATCAGGCCGGCCCCCCGCATGGTCCGGACCTCTTCAGGAGACTTTAGGATTATCGCTTCCCTGCTCAATGGCGCCCACGATTGCCTCTGTGATCTGGTCAACCGGCCCCTTCCCGCCTATGCCCCTGTAAAGGCCCTTTTCGGTATAATAACGCACGAGCGGCAGGGTCTCCTCTTCGTAGACCTTGAGCCTGGCCTATATCGTCTCTTCCTTGTCGTCGTCCCGCTGGTATATATCGGAGCCGCAGGAATCGCACATGCCGATATTGACCGGCGGGTTGAAGATGACATGGTAGCTGGCGCCGCACTTCCTGCATACGCGCCGTCCGGAAAGCCGCCTTACGAGCTCTTTCCTGTCGACCTCCATGCCGATCACCGCGTCTATCTTCTTGCCGAGCGAATCGAGTGTTGCCTCAAGCGCCCTCGCCTGCGCGATGTTCCGAGGAAAGCCGTCCAGTATGGACCCGTTCCTTGCGTCGTCCTCCTTGATGCGGTCCACGACCATCCCGACGACTATCTCGTCCGGGACGAGCGCGCCCCTGTCCATGTACTCCCTGGCCTGGAGGCCGAGCTGCGTTTTGTTCCTCACGTTTGCGCGGAGGATGTCGCCGGTCGATATCTGCGGTATCCCGAACCGTTCCGAAAGGTTCTTGCCCTGCGTGCCCTTGCCCGCGCCCGGGGCCCCCAATAAGATGATGTTCATGCTCTAAAGGCCCCTGCCCTTGATCTTTCCTTTTTTAAGAAGCCCCTCATAGCTCCTTGCCAGGAGGTGCGACTCTATCTGCTGCGCCGTGTCCATGGCGACGCCCACGACTATGAGCAGGGCCGTGCCCCCGAAGTAGAAGGGCGCGTTGAACTCAATGACCAGGAACGAGGGCAGAACGCAAACGGCCGAGAGGTATATGGCGCCCCAGAACGTGAGCCTCGTGAGCACCGTGTCCAGGTAATCGGCCGTATTCGGCCCCGGTCTTATGCCCGGGACGAAGCCGCCGTACTTCTTCAGGTTCTCCGCGACGTCCTTCGGGTTGAACTGTATCGCGGTGTAGAAGTACGTAAAGAATATTATGAGCACGACGTACAGGATGTTGTAAAGCAGCCCGTCCGGGTTCATGCTGTTCGCGACCCACCCGAGGTACGGCACCTCTATGAAGCTCGCGACCGTAGCCGGGAAAACTATTATCGATGACGCGAATATGGGCGGAATCACGCCCGAAGTGTTCACCTTTAGCGGCAGGTGCTGCGTGCCGCCTCCCATGACCTTCCGGCCCACCACCCTCTTCGGATACTGTATGGGTATCCTCCTCTGCCCCGTCTCCATGAAAACGATGAAGGCGACGACCGCCACCATCAGGGCGAGGAGGAAGAGGATTACGAAAAGGCTCATCTCGCCGGCCCTTACGAGGAGGATCGTATTGTACAGGGCCGACGGCATGTTGGCCACGATGCCGACGAATATAAGAAGGGATATGCCGTTGCCTACCCCCCGCTCGGTAATCTGCTCGCCCAGCCACATCAGGAACGCGGTCCCAGTGGTCAGGGTTATCATCGTGAGGAGCCTGAAGTCCCAGCCCGGGTTGAGGACGATCGCCTCGCCGGCCGGCCCCCTCATCGACTCCAGTCCCACGGCTATCATGAGGCTCTGGACGATGCTCAAGCCGATGGTGGAGTACCGCGTGTACTGGGTTATGACCTTCTTGCCCGGCTCGCCCTCTTTCTGGAGCTTCTCAAGGTGCGGGACTACGGCAGTCAGGAGCTGGATGATGATGGAGGCGCTTATGTAGGGCATTATGCCCAGCGCGAAAATGGAGAAACGCTCGAGCGCGCCGCCGGTGAACATGGTGGCGAAATCGAGGAGCGTGCCGCTCGCGGATTTGAAAAACCCGGCCAGCGCCTCGCTGTCCACTCCGGGCGTAGGGATGAATACCCCTATCCGGAAGACGGCCAACATCGCAAGGGTTATGAGTATGCGGCGGTTAAGCTCCGGTATCTTGCTTATGTTCGGAGTGATTGCCGCCAAATCAGATTACCTCCGCGCTCCCGCCGGCTGCCTTTATCTTCTCGATTGCCGACTTGCTGAAGCTCGCGGCCTTTACGGTGAGCGCTACCTTTATCTCGCCCTCGCCCAGGACCTTGAGCGGGAGCTTCCTGTTTAAAAGGCCCTTCTCCAGCATGGCGGCCGGGTCAGCAGTCTCTCCGGCCTTAAAGGCCTCGCCGATCGAGCCGACGTTCACGATCTGGTACTCTGTCTTGAATATGTTCGTGAAGCCCCTCTTGGGGAGCCTTCTCTGAAGCGGCATCTGGCCGCCCTCGAACCCCGGCTTCACGTTGCCGCCGGTCCTCGCGGTCTGGCCCTTGCCGCCCCTTCCTGAGGTCTTTCCGAGGCCGCTGCCTTCGCCGCGCCCGCGCCTGGTCTTTTTCTGGTTGGCGCCTTTGGGCGCCTTGAGCCTGTTGAGCATTTTCAGTTCCTCTTGTGGTCCGATTTAAATCCGCCGGGTCCTTGCCGCGGACACTGCCGATGGAGCAGGCCGCCAAAAAAGCCGCGTCAGCCCTCTTTAACGCACACCAGGTGCGAGACCTTGTCGACCATGCCCCTTATGGCGGGAGTGTCCTCAAGCACCCTCGTGCTGTTGGTCTTCTTAAGGCCCATCCCCTTGAGTATCACCCGGAGCCTTTCGGTCGCCGGCCTTTTTCTGAGAGTAACCTTTATCTTCCCTGCCATCTCACCTTACCTCTTGGAGCTGCTTGCCGCGGCTCTCCGCGATGTTCTCCGGGCTCCTGAGCTGCGAAAGCGCGTTCATCGTGGCCTTCACGACGTTATGCGGGTTGTTGGTTCCGATGCACTTCGTGAGCACGTTCGTTATGCCGACCGACTCGACGACCGCGCGCACGCCGCCGCCGGCTATTATGCCGGTACCGGGCGAGGCCGGCCTCAAGAAGACCCTGCCGGCCCCGAAAGCGCCCATCACCTCGTAAGGTATGGTGCCGTCATCGACTATGGGCACGCGGATGAGCGATTTCTTCCCCTGCTCTATCGCCTTCCGTATGGCCTCGGGCACTTCGTTCGCCTTGCCCAGGCCTATCCCCACGTATCCCTTGCCGTCGCCTACGACGACTATGGCGTTGAAGCTGAACCTCTTTCCGCCCTTGA
>JABTVA010000031.1 GCA_015075075.1 Deltaproteobacteria bacterium
GCTTGTTAGATAACAAGCCTGTTCTGGTTACAGGTTTCCCCTCAAGAAAGGTCATTTTATGATTTACCTCGACAATGCCGCCACCTCCTTCCCCAAGCCGGAATCCGTCTACCAGAGAATAAGCGAGGTCCTGAGGGAAAAGGGCGGCAATCCAGGGAAGGCGAGCCATACCCTTGCCATAGAGGCGAGCCGAATAGTCTTCAGGGCCAGGGAGTCCGTTGCCATGCTCATGGGCGTCCCGGACTCGTCGAGGATAATATTCACCAAGAACGCTACCGAGGCGATAAACATCGCGCTTAAGGGGCTCTTAAAGCCCGGCGACCACCTGGTCACCTCCACCTTTGAGCACAACGCCGTCGCCAGGTGCGTCCTGAGACTTGAAAGGTCCGGGGTGGAGGCGACAAGGGTAGCGCCGGATGAGGAGGGGTTCCTCTCGCCGGCTTCGATAGGGGAGGCCATAAGGCGGAATACCAGGATGGTCGTAATCTCCCACGCCTCGAACGTATTCGGCGCGATACAGCCGCTCGATGAAATCGGCAGGATTTGCAAGACGAAAGGCGTTATCTTCATGTCAGACGCCGCGCAGACCATGGGGGCCATGCCGCTGGACGTGAGGGGCATGGGTGTGAATGTCCTCGCCGCAACCGGCCACAAGGCCCTCTTCGGCCCGCAGGGCACGGGGTTTCTTTACGTGGAAGAGGGCATCGAGCCCGAGCCCCTGGTCGATGGCGGCTCGGGCGGCGAAGGCGCGCACGCGGCGGAGCTTCCCGAGAGGCTCGAGGCCGGGACCCTCAACACCCCCGGCATAGGCGGCCTCGGCGCTGGCGTTGAATTCCTACTTTCCGAGAAACTTCCCAGGATAAAGGCCAGGGAGGAGGCGCTCGTGGACATGGTCCTCAATGGCATCTCGGGGATAGAGAGGGTCTCCCTCATAGGGCCCCGGGACGCGTCCAGAAGGGCCGCGCTCGTCTCCTTCAATATCGAGGGCGTATCGCCCTCCGAGGCCGGGCTCAGGCTCGACCGGGAGTTCGGCATAATGGCGAGGTGCGGCACGCACTGCGCGCCCGAGGCGCACAGGCAGGCCGGCACCTGGCCCGAAGGCTCGATAAGGGTGAGCCCCGGATATTTTACGAACGAAGGGGAGATAGAGGCGCTCATACGGGCTGTAAAAAAGCTGGCATCGAGATAGCCCGGCCCCGCCCCGTGCCGCTTTAAGGCTGGATATCAAACCCCGCCTCGGTTATCATGCCCCTCAGGCCGGGGCGCGAAAATCAGCTAACAAGATTGATAATCTCGGCATAGAATCCTCATGCGACGACACGGCCGCATCCGTCCTGCAGAACGGGCGTGTCGTGCTCTCGTCGGTAGTCGCGTCGCAGGAGTCCATCCACGCGAAATACGGGGGCGTCGTCCCTGAGCTGGCGTCGCGTAGGCACATAGAGGCCATTGTGCCCGTAGTGGAGGAGGCCCTCGCGAAGGCCGGAAAGACGCTCGGCGACATCGGCGGCATCTCCGTTACGCAGGGGCCCGGGCTCGTGGGCTCGCTCCTCATAGGACTCTCCTTTGCCAAGTCGCTTTCGCTTGCAAGGGGGCTTCCGCTCACCGGCGTAAACCATATCGAGGCGCACGCGCACGCGGCCTTCCTTACGGAAAGGGAGGGGGAGGGCGGGGGGCCTGGCTTCCCCTTTGTCGCCCTTATCGTCTCCGGCGGGCATACGACACTCCTCCTCTTCGAGGACGCGACGACATACAGGGTGCTCGGCCAGACCCTTGACGACTCTGCGGGCGAGGCCTTTGACAAGGTCGCGAAGCTACTGGGGCTCGGGTACCCCGGCGGCGCGGCAATAGACAGGCTCGCCCGGGAGGGCGACAGGAGGGCCATCGATTTCCCGAGGCCGCTCATGGCCAGGGGCAGCCTGGATTTCAGCTTCAGCGGGCTCAAGACCTCGATGCTCACACATGTAAGGAAACTCGACGGACCGCCGACCGAAGCGCATTTGAAAGACCTCTCCGCGAGCTTCCAGGAGGCGGTCGTAGACGCCCTCGTTACAAAGGCGCTCTGGGCTCTCCGGGCTACGGGCGCAAAGGACCTCGTGGCAGCCGGGGGTGTGGCCTCGAATTCGCGGTTCAGGGCAAGGCTTGCGGAGATGGCCGAAGAGGAAGGGATTGAGCTTTTCATACCCCCGCCCAGGTACTGCACCGACAACGCCGCGATGGTCGCGTCCCTCGGCTTCCACCAGCTCAGGAAAGGCATGCTTGCGGGGCTCGACATGAACGCAAAGCCCACTTGGGAGGGGTTCTGACCAAGGCAACCTCTAAAAATTGATCTTTTCCCCGGACTCTGTGTCAGGCCTGGAATAAAAATGCTCACATATTGACTTATATGCTCCGCTTTTTATTCCCGGCCTTCCTTGATTGCGTGGAAAATCTCTGATTTTCAGAGGTTGCCTGGGCTTTTTTTTCGGAAGAGCATCCCCTTTGAAAGGTTTTTTTATGTCTTCAGCCACGCGTAAAGGCGGCACACGTCCGGCAAGGCCCAAGAAGAGGTACGGGCAGCACTTCCTTACTGATAAGAACATCATAAGGAAAATAGTCTCAGCCGCGAAAGTCTCGGAAGGCGAATCGGTCCTGGAGATAGGCCCGGGAAGAGGCGCGCTCACCGAGGCGCTCGTCGATGCAGGCGCGAGGGTCCTTGCCATAGAGGTTGATGAGGAGCTGGCCGACGGCATAAGGGAGAGGTTCCCGGCGGACAGGGTCGAGGTCATAAGGGGCGACGCCTTGAAGCTGTCGTTCCGGGAACTGGGCAGGGAATTGGGAGAGCGGCACGGGAAACTAAAGCTCGTCGCCAACCTCCCTTATTACATCTCAGGGCCGGTCCTTGCGAAGCTCCTCGACGAGCGGGACGCCTTCACCGTGATGGTGCTCATGTTCCAGAAGGAGGTCGGGGATAGGATCGTATCCGGGCCCGGGAGCCGCGACTACGGCATACTCTCGGTCCTTGCCCAGGCGTATACGGATGTTAAAAAGGAATTCGACGTGCCTGCCAGGCTCTTCTTCCCGAAGCCAAAGGTCGACTCGACGGTTTTGAGCTTCAGGGTGCTCGATTCGCCGAAGGTGCCAATTGAAGACGAGCGGTTTTTCAAGTCAATCGTGAGGGCGGCGTTCGGGACACGGCGCAAGATGCTCGTAAATTCGCTCGCATCAACCGGCCTTCAAAAGCCGGATATCGAAGCGGCCCTCAGGGAGGCCGGGATAGACCCCGGAAGGCGCGGCGAGACCCTCGATTTGAATGATTTCGGGCGGCTTACGCGCGCCCTCCATAAAAGGAAAAAGGCCGGGCCGGGCGCGTAAAACCCGTCTCTATACGCTCTTGACTTTTTCCTGCCCCTGAGATAACTTGTCTCTGCTTCGATTCCCGGATTCCCGAAAACCAGCGGGCATTTAGCCAGGCTTCATCCCCGAGATTTAATGGAAAAATCGCAATACGTAGCCATAGAGGGCCCGATCGGGGTCGGCAAATCGAGCCTTGCCGAGCTCCTCGCAAAGGAGCTCGGAGGGAGGACCCTCCTCGAGGCGGTTGACGACAACCCGTTCCTCCCCAGGTTCTACGCGGACATAAAGAAATACGCGTTCCAGACCCAGCTTTTCTTCCTCCTGAGCCGCTACCAGCAGCAGAAGGAGATGTTCCAGCAGGACCTTTTCAAGACCTCGGTGGTCGCGGACTACCTCTTTGCCAAGGACAGGATATTCGCCTACCTGAACCTCGACGAGAACGAGCTATGCCTCTACGAGCAGGTCTACAGGCTCCTCGATACGAGGATACCGAAGCCGGACCTCGTCATATACCTCCAGGCCTCGACAGGGGTGCTCCTTGAAAGGATAGCAGGCAGGGGCATCGATTACGAGAAGCAGGTCAAAGAGGAATACCTTGAGAAGCTCGTCGACGCCTACAACAGGTATTTCTTCTATTACAGCGACACGCCGCTACTTGTCGTAAACACGACCGACATAGATTTCGTCAACAACCCCGCCGACCTCGCGAGCCTTGTAAAGGAAATAAGGTCCATAAAAGGCGGGTCCCAGCATTATAT
>JABTVA010000032.1 GCA_015075075.1 Deltaproteobacteria bacterium
AGGGGATAAGGCAGAACGGCATAGGGGCGCTCCCCTGGGATAGGAACTCGGAGAACCTGCGTGCGCGCATAAACTTTTTAAGCCGCGCAACCGACCTTACAGGTGTTGCCTTCCCAGTCCTTTCGGACGAAAAGCTCCTCGGCTCGCTTGAAGAATGGCTCGGGCCGTTCGCGTCCGGCATGACCCGGCTTGAGCACCTTAAAGGGATCGACATGAAGGCCGCCGTGCTCGGCTTGCTCTCGTGGGATGAGCGCGAATCGCTCGAAAGGCTCGCCCCGTCCCACATCATGGTCCCGAGCGGCTCCAGGATAGCCATAGACTATTCGGCAGAGCGCCCTGTGCTCGCCGTAAGGCTCCAGGAGATGTTCGGCCTCGCCTCGACCCCGGCCATTGCGGGAGGAAAAGTAAAGCTCCTCCTCCACCTCCTTTCCCCTGCGGGCCGACCGATGCAGGTAACCGACGACCTTGCCGGGTTCTGGGCCTCAAGCTACCAGCTCGTCAAAAAGGAGCTCAGGGGAAGGTACCCGAAGCACCACTGGCCGGACGACCCCATGGTCGCCGAGCCCACAAGGGGCGCAAAAAGGAAGAAATAAAAAAGCCGGAGGATTGCGTGAAATACGACTTTGACAGGGTAATCCACAGGACCGGGACGGATTCGGTCAAATGGGACCACCACCAGATGAAGGGCGAGGTGGATGAGATGATACCGATGTCCATAGCCGACATGGACTTCGAGGCCCCGGACTTCGTTGTCGAGGCGATAATCGGAAGGGCAAGGCACGGCATCTTCGGATATACGGTAGTGCCTGAGGGCTATTATTCCTCCCTTTCAAAATGGCTCTTGATGAGGTCGGGCTGGGAGGTGAGGAAGGAATGGATACGGCCCACCCCCGGGGTAATCCCGGCCCTGGCGTTTGCGGTAGAGGCCTTTACCGAGCCAGGGGACGGTATCATAATACAGCCGCCGGTCTACCACCCGTTCAGGGCCGTAATCGCCGATAACGGCAGGGCCGTCGTAAACAACCCGCTCAAATGCGAAGGCAACGCGTACTCGATGGATATCGAAGGGCTTAAGCGCGCAGTCGATTCCAGGACGAAAATGATCATCATCTCAACCCCGCATAACCCTGTCGGCAGGGTCTGGCGTCAGGAAGAGCTTGAGGAGCTGGCGGAAGTCTGCCTCGAAAACGGCATTATAATCATATCCGACGAGATACACGCGGACCTCGTAATGCCCGGCTGCACGCACACGCCCACGGCGATGCTCTCGGACGAGGTATCGAGGATAACCGTCACTTGCACCTCGCCGAGCAAGACCTTCAACCTTGCCGAGCTTCACGTTGCAAACGCCATAATACCGGACAAGGGGCTCTATGAAAGGTTCGACCTGGCGCTGACCAGGGCGGGGCTCAAGAGGCCGAACGTGCTCGGCATGGCCGCCCTGGAAGCCGCCTACGCAAACGGCGACGGATGGGTCAGCGAGCTCATTACCTATCTCAACGGGAACTACCTTTACATGAGGGACTTTTTTCTGGAAAAACTCCCGGAGGTAAGGGTATCGGCAATGGAGGGGACCTATCTCGGGTGGCTCGATTTCAGGGGGCTCGGCCTTCCGGAGGCCGCGGTGGATGAAAGGCTCCTTTTGAAGGCGCGGGTGGACATGACGCCCGGGCGCATATTCGGCCCGGGCGGGGAAGGCTTTTACAGGATGAACCTGGCCTGCCCGAGAGCGGTGCTTGAAAGGGCGCTCACGCGGATACGCGGGGCATTCAGGGAATAGCTTCGCCTCTTTCTGTTATACTCCTTATAACGACGAAGAGCGGGGGGGCTGATGAGGCATTTGCTTATTGCCGTTATCATGATTGCGCTTGGGGCAGCGCCTGCGCTATCACAGCAGAAAGGCGATGCATACGAGGCAAAAACCGGTCCGGACGGCGTACAGAGGGCTGCGGTGGCCGCCGGGAGCTATTACTTCAGGCCAAATCATATCATCGTCAAGGCCGGGGCGCCTGTCGAGCTTGAGTTAAGGTCCGAGGCGCTCATAGTACCGCACGATTTTATCATAGACGCCCCTGAAGCGGGTATCGAGATCTCGGAGGGGCTTACGAGGAAGCCGGTCTTCGTAAGGTTCACGCCGGGAAAGGCAGGGATATACCGGTTCTACTGCGGGAAGGGCTTCCCTCTTCAAAGGAGCCACAGGGAAAAGGGGATGGAAGGAACGCTTGAGGTAGTGCCTTGACGGTATTCATCTGATAAGAACGAATTTGGCGGCTGTCCCGCTTCGGGACAGCCGCCTGAGGATTGCCCCCTGCTTTCTTTTCTTCTCCGTCTACTTCCAGTCCCTGTCCTCCATCACCTTCCTGT
The DNA here is from genome assembly GCA_015075075.1 of Deltaproteobacteria bacterium. Classification (GTDB taxonomy): domain Bacteria; phylum Desulfobacterota; class GWC2-55-46; order GWC2-55-46; family GWC2-55-46; genus UBA5799. The sequence goes on from JABTVA010000032.1 coordinate 2,365, forward strand.
TGACGGGTTTTCCCCCTATAAGGTGCTCCTTTGTGATGGCCGCCGCGTCTGCCGGGGCCAGGTCCCTGTAGAAGACGTTGTCAGGGAATACGGCTGCGATAGGGCCCTCGAAACAGGGCCCCATGCAGCCGGTCTGCACGAGCGCGAACCTGCCGAAGAGGTCCTGCTGCTCGAATTCCTTTGCAAAGGCCATGAGCACCTCGCGGCCGCCCCTCAGCGTGCATGAGCCCTTAGGGTGCCCTTCAGGCCTCTCGTTCACGCATACGTAGACGAACTTTTCCGGTTTTGCCATGTATCCATCCCCTCCTGTAGGAAATCTAAGAGCTTGCTGAAAAACTTAGTTTCTATGCAGGCTGCTCAAAAAGCTCCAGATGCGAGGCCCTTATTGGAACAGGTGAGCGAGGAATGAGGCGTACTTTTGTGTACGCCGCAGTGACGAGCGACGTAGCCTTCGACGCAGATGGACTTTTTCAGCAGCCTGCCGATTTGCGGCCCCACTGGGCCAGGCCAATGGATTATATCAGGAAATCGATTTCGCGGCAGGTTGCCTTAACATAAAAAAGCCCTGAAACCTGTATACAGGTTTCAGGGCTCCTCGTGTCTGGCGGGGCCGACGGGACTCGAACCCGCGATCTCCAACGTGACAGGCTGGCATTCTAACCAACTGAACTACGACCCCGCAAGAATGGTGGGCACGAAGGGACTCGAACCCCTAACTTCCTCCTTGTAAGGGAGGCTGTCTACCAATTGACGTACATGCCCGCGATACTTTTTACGGCATTTGTGCCCGATCTTATTGTCAAAATTCCCGCCTTGCCCCGCAGCAGGCGAACGATTACATTACGAAAAATCTGGCGGCTAGTCAAGCTGCGGCCTTTGGCTGTCCCGCTCTCGTATCAGGCTTACGGCTGGCGTGTGATGGCAGGGCGCTCGCCGGCTGCCGGGCCTTCTGTCGAGAGAATGGTGCCGCCAAAGCCGACGAACCAGCCGCGGCCGCCGCGATAGGCGATCTTTTCGAGGCGATATATGACACGCGAATTCTCTTCCGTCCACGTCTTGCCGCCGTCCTGTGTCGCAATGATCGTACCATCATCACCGACAGCCCAGCCGCGGCGACGGTCGAGAAAGATCACGTCATTCAGATCTGCCGTAACACCTGATCGCTGCACACGCCAAAGGCGCCCGCCGCCGGTGGCCGCCACTATTGCGCCGCCCGTGCCGACAGCCCAACCGTTGCGTTCACCGACGCAGTAAACGGCGTTATATTTTGCGTTCAAGTCCCCGAGCAGAGTTGCCTTGTCCCACATCAAGCCGCTGTCCTCGGAAAAGAGGATCGTAC
>JABTVA010000033.1 GCA_015075075.1 Deltaproteobacteria bacterium
GGTCGCCTTTATCAAGGCCGCTTTTGGAGACCTGGAACTCGGCAAATTCGGCCCGTATAAGCGAACTGACCATTAAACCCTCGAACCGAGGGTTTTTTTGCGCCCGAACAGATCGCGTGCTTCGGATTCCGCGGCTCGCCCAAAAACCTATTATCCTTGACTTGTCAGGTTGAAAAAAGTACCATATAAATGGACCGGAGGGTATTTTGAATGGCGATTGAACAATTTGAAAGGCTGGAGGAGGGGTTACTCCGCCTTCTGGCCGCTCATGAGGCAGCGTCCGGCGAAAAAGAGGCCCTCAAGGCCGAAATCAGCTCCAAAGACCTTGAAATAGCTGAATTAAAAAAGAACCTGAAGAGACTCGAAGGCGAGCGGGACCAGGTCCGGGAAAAGGTGGACGGGCTCCTCGCAAGGCTCGAAACCCTCATACAGGGAGCGTGAGGCGGATTTGAAGAAGGTCGCTGAGCTTAAGATATTCGGCCACAAGCTCCTTGTCAAAAGCGAAGAAGGCGAAGAATACATCCGCGCTGTCGAGGATTACCTGAACACTAAGATAGAGGAGGTAAAGGAGAACACAAAAGCCGTATCTACCTTGGACCTGGCGCTTTTAGCCGCCCTGAACATAACGGGCGAGGTCATCAAGACAAAGGAGATGCTCGAAAGGCTGGGAAGGAAATCCGAAGAGCTTGCTCAAAAGATAGACAGAAGGCTGGTTAGTTAAGCCTTCCCCCCTGCCGGGTTAGTGATCTGTCGGTATATTTAGAACCAACACTCTAAATGAGGGAGCCTTCATTGGCTCGCGTACGGCACGTCCCCCTGCGGGAAAGCCGGAAACATGCCACAGGGCGCCCACCTGTCTCTGACAGGTTCAAATTACAGTCGACACGGCCCGCGCGGGGGGGATTAAAAGGCAAACCGACTTAAAGCAGTAAAGTCGTTACAGATACATCGTTCTAAGGCCCTTAAAGGCCGCAACGGCAAACATGCTCAAACGTGAAGCACAAGGAAGCACAGGAGCAGTGAGGAAATAGAAAGCCCTTAAGGTACGAAGCCCCGCGCCAGCCGGGCGCGTACCAGTCTATCCTTTCCGTCAGCAAAGCCCTTCCGGTTTTCCAACCAGTCCTTTCACAAGGTCAATGGCGAGGTCTGCCGAAAAAGCGCTCCTCAGAAGCGAGCTTCTCGAAGAGAGAAGAAGGCTCCCGTTCGAGGAGGTCCGGAGACTGAGCTCGATGGTGGAGAAGCGCTTCCTGTCATCGGGTTATTACCGGGGATCGAGCCGGATCGCCCTCTATTCGAGCTTCGGCAACGAGGTCCTGACGGACGATATCTTTGCCGCCGCCATGAGGGACGGCAAGGAGGTCTTCTATCCGCGGGTGGTAACGGAACGCGGCCCCGCGGAGAATGCGCGCCAGTTAAGGTTTTTCAGGGTGCGGAGCCTCGACGAGCTCTCCGCCGGGTCGTATGAGCTCGGCGAACCTCCTGCCGGGAACCAGGCGTCAGACGCGAGCGGCCTGGACCTCATAGTCGTCCCGGGGGTGGCGTTCGACGGGCGTGGCGGAAGGCTCGGGTTCGGAAAAGGCTATTATGACGCGGCGCTCGCATCGGCCAATTGCCCGAAAGTCGCGCTGGCTTACGAGTTCCAGGTATTAAAAGTGAATATCCCCCTCGAGCCCCACGACGTGCCAGTCTCGGCGATATTGACCGAGAAGCGGGTCATCGTGGCTAAGGCCTCAGAGGGGGCGCAAAAGGGCGGAGCGCGGCGCGTTTAAGCGGCGGCCCCGTACCCTATTAAATACACGGCAGAAGGGGGAAGTCCTGTATGGAAATATCGACCATCGTTATCGTTGCGGTTATAGCTGTCTTTGCGATTATCATAGGGGTCGGGATCGGTTACGCCTTAAAAAGGAAGATGGAGAGCGCGAGCCTCGATGCCGGCAGGAAGACCGCCGAGGCTATCGTGGCCGACGCCAAGAAGGAGGCCGAGAACGTAAGGAAGTCGGCAGAGCTCGAGGCCAAGGACATATTGTTCGAGGGAAAGAACGAGTTTGAGAAAGAGACGAGGGAGAGGAGAAAGGAGCTCCAGGCCCTTGAAAAGAGGGTCCAGCAGAAAGAGGAGAACCTCGACAAGAAATTCGAGGCCATAGACCGCAGGGACGCCGAGTTCCAGAAACGTGAAAAGGCGCTCGCCGCCCAGGAAAAAAAGGTCAAGGACACCGAGGCCGAGATGGAGGCCCTCATCGCCGGGCAGAAGGCCAGGCTCGAGGCCCTGGCGGGCATCTCCGCCGAGGAGGCCAAGAGGATGCTCGTCGAGCAGATGGAGAACGAGGCCAAGCACGAGGCCGGGAAGCTCATAAAGAGGATAGAGGAAGAGACCAAGGCCGAGGCCGACAAGAAGGCCAAGGACATAATCGCGCTCGCCATCCAGAGGTACTCCGGCGAGTACGTGGCCGAAAGGACCGTCTCGGTCGTGAACCTGCCGAACGACGAGATGAAGGGGCGCATCATAGGCAGGGAGGGCCGTAATATCCGCGCCATCGAGGCCGCGACCGGCATAGACGTCATAATAGACGACACGCCAGAGGCCGTCATCCTCTCCGGCCACAACCCGGTGAGGAGAGAGATAGCCAAGCAGTCGCTCGAGCGGCTCATAACGGACGGCAGGATACACCCTTCGAGGATAGAGGAGATAGTCTCGAAGGTCGAATCAGAGGTCAACCAGGCCATAATGGAGGCCGGGGAGAGGGCTATATTCGACACCGGCCTCCACGGGATCCACAAGGAAATACAGAAGCTCATAGGAAGGCTCAAGTTCAGGACAAGCTACGCTCAGAACGTCTATTCCCATTCAATGGAAGTGGCCTTCATCTGCGGGGTAATGGCCTCCGAACTCGGGCTGCCGGCAAAGACCGCTCGGAGGGTCGGGCTTCTCCATGACATCGGAAAGGCCGTGGACCACGAGGTCGAGGGGCCGCATGCCGCAATCGGCGCGGAGCTTGCCAAGAAATACGGCGAGTCCGCCAAGATAGTCGCGGCCATAGGCCAGCACCATGACGACACGCCTGAGAACATCTTCGGCATACTGGTGCAGGCCGCGGATACGCTCTCTGCCGCGAGGCCCGGCGCAAGAAGGGAGATGCTCGAGAGCTACATAAAGCGTCTCGACGACCTGGAGAAGATAGCGAAAGGCTTCGGCGGGGTG
>JABTVA010000034.1 GCA_015075075.1 Deltaproteobacteria bacterium
CTCAGAATTGAGAAGGCTCCGGGAAAAGGGTACAGGAGAAGGAAAAGGAGGCCTGTATACTGGGGGGCCGCCATTTAGCTCCTCTTCCTCTCCGGCTACCTGGCCTTTCGCGCCCTTAGCGTTACACAGGTAAGGGCGGCGGAGGTGTCCGTTACATACCCTTCCGAAGGCCTTACGGTCCTAAACGCGAGCGGCTATGTAGAGGCCGAGCGGAAGGCCGCGCTCTCCTCCAAGATAACGGGAAGGCTCGTATGGCTCGGGGTCGAGGAAGGGAGCGCGGTAGAGAAGGGGCAGGTCGTCGCGCGCCTTGAAAGCGCCGACCTCGAGGCAGCGCTCGACGAGGCAAGGGCATCTCTCAGGGCCTCCAGGGACAATATGGAGGCCGCAAGGGCCGAGCTCGATGACGCAAGGAACGATTACCGGAGGAAAAAGGAGCTTATGGATATGGAGTTCGTATCCCGAAGCGTCTTCGATGCCGCCGATGCGCGCCTTAAGAAAGCTGAGGCCTCGTTCGAGGCGGCCAGGGCCGGGGTGAGGGCTTCCGAGGCCGCCGAGCGGGGCGCAGGCGCCTCACTCGGCTTCACCGAAATAAAGGCCCCCTTCAGCGGGGTCGTCCTCACCAAGAACGCCGACATAGGCGATATCGTCACCCCGGTCGGCGCCGCGGCGGACGCCAAGGCGGCGGTAGTGACGATAGCGGACATGGATACGCTCTACGTCGAGGCCGACATATCCGAGGCGAATATCAGGAAGGTATATGCCGGGATGCCGTGCGAGATAGAGCTCGATTCATCACCCGGCGAAAGGAGGAGGGGGAGCGTCCATATGATAGTGCCTACAGCCGACAGGACCAAGGCCTCCGTAATGGTAAAGGTCAGTTTCCTGGACGGCACCGAGAATGTGCTTCCCGAGATGAGCGCAAAGGTGGCCTTTCTTTCAAGGGCCCCTGCCCCGGAAGAGAACGAGCCGCTGCCCACGGTCCCAGGGCAATCAATCGTCTCCGGGGAGGGCCGGAATTTCGTCTTCATCATAGACGGAGAAAGGGCAAGGAAAAAGGAGGTAAGGACAGGGAAAAGCATAGGAGAGGCGATCGAGGTATCGGGAGTGGAGCCCGGGACGAGGATAGTCCTCGCCCCTCCCGAAGGGCTCGAAGACGGCTCCAGGATAGAGGTCATAGAGGAATAATGGCAGGCAAAACGGAAAACCCGCTTGTGAGGATACGGGGCCTTAACAAGTCTTACGCGCGGGGCAGCCGCGTTATTCCGGTCCTCCGGGACATAGACCTCGATATCGAAAATGCCGGGTTTATGGCGCTCATGGGCCCCTCGGGCTCGGGGAAGAGCACGCTACTTAACCTCATAGCCGGAATAGACCGGCCTGACAGCGGCACGATCGAGATAGGCGGCATAGAGACCACCTCTCTCGCCGAGTCCGAGCTCGCCTCCTGGCGCTCGGACCACGTAGGCTTCATATTCCAGTTCTACAATCTCATGCCGGTCCTTACCGCGCTTGAGAACGTCGAGCTTCCGCTCCTCCTTAAGGACATGCCCCGGAAAGAGAGGCGCGAGAGGGCCGGGATGCTCCTCGGGCTCGTGGGCCTCGCCGAGCGCCTGGACCATTACCCCGGCGAGCTCTCGGGCGGGGAGCAGCAGAGGGTCGCCATATCGAGGGCCATGGTCACGGACCCGACCATACTCGTGGCGGACGAGCCGACCGGCGACCTTGACATGGAATCCGCGGAAGAGGTGCTGCGCCTCATGGAGAGGCTCAACATGGAATTCGGGAAGACCATAATACTGGTCACGCACGACCCCAAGGCCGCCGGGAGGGCGCGCACCGTAAGGCGCCTCGAAAAGGGTTACCTCAATGCCGCTGCTCCTTAAGCTCCTCTTTAGAAACGCCTTCCGCCACAGGCTCCGCACCATGCTCACGGTCCTCGGCATGGCAATCGCTATACTATCCTTCGGGCTCCTCCGGACGGTAGTGGACGCCTGGTACGCGGGGGTAGAGGCCTCGGCGGCCAACCGGCTCATAACCCGGAACGCCATCTCACTCTCCTTTTCGCTCCCTCTCTCATATTACGAGAAGATACGCCAGGTCGACGGGGTCGAGAAGCTCTCTTACGGCAACTGGTTCGGCGGCGTATACGGGGACGAGCGGAAGTTCTTCGCGAACTTCGCGATGCAGGCGGAAAGCCACCTCAACATAGTGACCGAGCTCGTCCTCTCCCCCGGGGACAAGGCCGCGTACCTGAAAGACAGGAAAGGCGCGATAGCCGGGCAAAAGCTCGCCGAAAGGTTCGGCTGGGATATCGGAGATACCATAACGCTCAAAGGCACGGTCTTCTCAGGCGACTGGGACTTTACGCTCAAAGGCATATACAGGGGGCGGGACGACACCGTTGACGAGAGCCTTTTTTTCTTCCACTGGGAATACCTGAACGAGACCCTTGAGGCGCGCGAGCCGATGAGGGCCGGAAGGGTGGGCTTCTACCTCGCGGAGATCGAAAGGCCAGAGCTCGCGGCCGTTGTCTCGGGCCGCATAGACTCGCTCTTCGAGAACTCCCTTGCGGAGACGCTCACCGAGACCGAGCGCTCCTTCCAGATGAGTTTCGTAAGCATGACGGAGGCGATAATGACCGCGATCCGGCTCGTCTCGGTGGTGGTCATATTCATAATCATGGCGGTCGTGGCGAACACGATGGCCATGGCTGTCAGGGAGCGCATGGGCGAGTTCGCGGTCATGAAGGCGCTGGGCTTCGGCGCCGGGCATATAACCCTCCTCGTATTCGGAGAATCGCTCGCCATCGCCGCCCTGGGCGCGGCCGTCGGGGCCGCCCTCACCTTCCCCGCCGCCTCTTTTTTCAGGGCCGAACTCGGGCAGTACTTTCCGGTATTCATCATAAAGCCCGCGACCTTCTGGCTGGACGCGGCAGCCGCCCTGATAGTCGCCGCCGCGGCGGCGGTCATCCCCTCATCCAGGGCCTCGACCGTCCCCATAACCGCCGCCCTGAGAAGGGTAGTATAGCGATGCCCGTACCGCTCTCATACAGCCTCAAGTCGCTCCTTGCAAGAAAGCTCACGACGGCCCTCACCGCCGGCGGGATGGCCCTCGTCGTCTTCGTCTTCGCCGCGATAACGATGCTGGCA
>JABTVA010000035.1 GCA_015075075.1 Deltaproteobacteria bacterium
AGCTACAGGGCTGTCTCGACCGACGCCTCGGGCAACACGGCCGTGAGCGCGGCAAAGACCTTCACTACTTCCAACCAGGCCCCGGCCATCAACTCCCTCAGCTCGTCTCCGCTCTCGGGGTCTGCCCCTCTCCAGGTGCAGCTCTCAGCCGAGGCCGTCGACGCCGACGGCTTCATCGTGAGCTACGAATGGGACTTCGACGGTGACGGCGTATACGATGCCGAAACAGGCTCGGTCTCCTCGGCGCCGCATACCTACCAGGCTGCGGGGACCTATTCGCCAAGGGTCAGGGTCAGGGACAACGGCGGTGCCATAACGGAATCCGAGCCGATTACCATCTCGGTCGAGTCGGCCTCGAACAACCCGCCGGTAGTCGTTTCGCTCGTCGGCACCGTGTCGCAGGAAGGCTCCACTGTCTCCATCAAGTTTGACGTGAAGGCGACCGATCCCAACGGGGTCATAGTGAAGTTCGAGTGGGACTTCGACGGCAACGGCGTCATAGACGCGGTCACGACAACGGCCCCGGCCAAGTTCACTTACAGCTCGCCGGGCACCTACAAGCCGGTCGTGAAGGTGACTGACGACCAGGGCGGCACCGCAACCGCGACCACGACCGTGGAGGTACCGACGGCCTCCGTCTCGGGCGGGTCGTCATCGTCCGCCGGCGCACCTGAGTCCAAGGGCGGGTGCTTCATAGCGACCGCGGCCTACGGAAGCTACCTGGAGCCCGAGGTCATGGTGCTCCGCGAGTTCAGGGACGGGGTGCTGCTCCCGAACCCGGTAGGCAGGGCGTTCGTGGACTTCTACTACAGGGTGTCCCCGCCTGTGGCGGACTTCATCGCCAGGCACGAGGTGCTCCGTACCGCGACCAGGACCGTCCTGACGCCGATAGTATACGGGGTAAAGTACCCGCTCCTTTCGGCCTCGTTCTCGGTCCTTGCAGTAGGGGCGGCCGTTTTCGCCGCAAGGAGGAAGCGGGATTAATTAAGTAGCCTCTTCAGCCGCAAGGGTGCCTATCCGCCCCTTGCGGCTTTTTTTTCCAGTTTCATAATCGCCCACAGGACGACGCCTGCCATGAGGAGCGCGAGCAGGAAGAAAGGTATTCCGCCCCTGGTGTGGAGCGTCCCGTATAGCATGCGCTCGTCTATGTGGTAGCCTGCAAGAGTCAATACGGTTATCCTTATGCCGTTTTTAACCACGGCTATCGGGAAGACCGCAGCCACGAAGGCCAGCCTGCCTGGCCAGGTCTTGAGGAACATGTTCGAGGCCGTCACCCCGGCGATGAAGAGGACAAGGCTCGAGCGTATGCCGCTGCACTCCCTGGCGACCTCGACCGTAAGCCCGGGGAGGTGGAAGAAAAGGCCCTCCCTCTCGACCGGAGAGCCGGAGGCGCTCAGGAAAAACCACGCGGCCTCGGCCGAGCCTCTTTGAAGAAATTTTATGAGCGGGTCGAGCGCTGCCTCCGGCACCGGCACCGCGAAAAGGAGAAAAAGGAGAGGAAAGAGAGCCGCCCTTGCCGCCGGGCCGCCGAAGACGGTCACGAAGCCGCCGATCCAGAAGACGACGGCAGAGAGGACCATTGCCGCAAGATGGAAGCTACCGCCGTCCGTGAAGACGCTCCTTCCAGCAATGAAAATCGCGGCCCCGGCCAGGAGGACCGGGACGCCGTACATCGGCCCGTAAGCTGCGGCCGACAGGACCTCCTTCCGCTTCAAGTACAGGAGGTATGCGGTGAGGAAGGGTATGAGCGTTATGTGCGAATATAGCTCGCTATCCATCGCAAGATCGTAGAGGCGCGCCAGGTGCTCGGAAAAGGCCGCCGCTATCCCGGCGCTGAAAAATGTGATGCCGGCTACCCTCGTCCTTGCGCCCGCGCCGGGGGTCTCTCCCGCCATCCGGCCTTCCATCGTCATGGACACGATTATCTCTCCGTTTGCGCGCCCGGGAGCTGCAGGCGCTGTTTAAGGGTTGCCTTGTACCTGCCGCCCTTGGCCTTGACTTGCCTGACGACCCACCTCGATATCTGCGCGAAGCAGAGCCCTTTCTCGTACCACCCGAGACTGGCCCGGTTTATCGCCAGGAACTGTTCCGTGACGAGCTTGCTCTGGATGAACTTGTAGATGCTTTTCCGCGACGAGTCCCACCATACCGCTATCTCGTTCCTTGGCAGCCTCCTCGAGTTCCTTGCGTGGTCCCGCCTCATGAAGAGGTGCTCGGGAAGCTCGTGGAACCTGCCCCTTAAGAGCACCTCCATCAAGAGGACGTAGTCCGCGCCGAAATACTTCCCCAGGAGCTTGGTCTCCCTGAGGACCGATGAGAGCATAAGGCCGAATACCGCGTTCGCGTGGTTGACTTTCGTAAGAT
>JABTVA010000036.1 GCA_015075075.1 Deltaproteobacteria bacterium
CATAAGCAATCACGCAAATTCTTTCTTTCCTGAGCAAAAAGTCCTTCGATACGCTTCTTGATGTTATCCCCCGCTTTCCAAGGCCCGATACCGCTTGACAGGAAAGGGCGCTGCTGGGATAATATCCCGGTCCCGGGTTTCCCTCAAGTAGTTGAAAAAACGAATCTTTTGCGGGTATTTCGTCCAAAGGGCCGTAGCCGATGATACAGATGTTCCATGTCTCCAAAAGTTACGAGGGCGGCACGCCGGCCCTTACGGATATAACGCTCAAGGTGCAAAAAGGCGAGTTCGTCTTCATAACCGGGCCGAGCGGCGCCGGCAAATCCACCCTACTTAAGATCATGTGCGGCTCCGAGGCGCCTACCGAGGGACAGATAATACTCGACGGAAGGAACTACGTGAGGATACCCCCCGAGGAGCTCCCGCCCTTGAGGAGGCGTATCGGGTTCGTATTCCAGGATTTCAAGCTCCTTCCGAAAAAGAGCGTCTTCGACAACATCGCCCTTTCGCTCAAGGTCATGGGGGCGCCCCCTTCGGAGATAAAAAGGCGGGTCACGAAGATGCTCTCCTATGTGAGGCTCCAGCACCGCGCCAATTTCAAGCCGCTTCAGCTCTCCGGCGGAGAGCAGCAGAGGGTGGCCATCGCAAGGGCGCTCGTGAAGGACCCGGCCATAATACTCGCGGACGAGCCTACGGGAAACCTCGACCCCGAGCTGTCGGTCCAGATAATAGAGCTTTTCAGGGAAGTGAACAGCCGCGGCACTACCGTGGTCGTCGCAACCCACGACAAGGGCCTCCTTGAAAGATACGCGAAGCGGACAATAGCCCTCGAGGCGGGGAGGCTCGCGTAGATGGCGGGGACCGGCTCTGCGAATATCTTCTATATCTTCTCCGACGCCCGGGGCTCTCTCAAGGAGAACAAGGGCACGACGGCGCTTACCTCCTTTACGCTCGGGTTTTCGCTCGCGATATTCTCGCTCTTCGCCTTCGAGATAACGAACCTCAATACGGTCGTGAAGAGCTGGGGCGACAGGACCCAGGTCATAGCTTACCTGAAAGACGACCCGGGCCCGTCCCCCGAGGCCCTGAAGGAGAAGATACTCAGGATGGAAGGGGTGAGGGGCGCTGAGTTCGTATCCAAGGAGAAGGCCCTCGGAGAATTGAGGCTTGAGCTCAAGGGGCACGAGGGCATACTCGAGGGGGTCGATTCAAACCCGCTTCCTGCGTCGTTCGAGATAAAGGTACATGAGGAATACATAGAGCCCGCGAGGCTCGCATCGATAGTTTCGGGCCTCAAGGCCGAGGCCTGGGTCGAGGAGGTGCAGTACAGCAAGGAATGGGCCGAGAAGCTCGCCTCCCTGCTGCGGTTCGTAAGGCTCGCCGCCGCGTCCATCGGACTTTTCCTCGCAGCCGCGACCCTCTTCATAATCTCTAATACGATAAGGCTCGCGGTCTACGCGCGCCGGGACGAGATTGAGATAATGAAGCTCGTCGGCGCCTCGGACACGTACGTAAAGGCGCCCTTCATAATAGAGGGGGTCATCCAGGGCGTTCTCGGCGGCCTTCTCGCGATGGGCATACTGGCTGCCGGCAGGGCCGCGATAATGGGCCAGGTCCCTCCGTACCTGCGGTTCGCCCTTGAGATGCCCTACCCGGTCCCGCTCTTTATCATCGTGCTCGCCGCATCGGGCGTCGTAATGGGTGTGGCCGGGAGCCTCATCTCCATGAACAGGTTCCTCAAGGTATGAGGCGGCTGGCCCTTGCGCTCCTGCCGATCCTTATCGCGGCGTGCTGGGGCAATGCCCTTGCCGCCGAGAAGAGCGCAAGGCAGGAGCTTCTAAAAAAAGAAAAAAGCCTGGAGGACGTAAAGCGGCAGATAAGGGAGAACAGGAAGGGGATTGCCGAGGCCGTGGAGAAGGAGACGGGCATACTCGGCGAGCTCGAGGTGATAAGCAAGGACCTCGAGGCCAAGAGGGAAGAGCTAAGGGCCGTAAGGGCCTCGGTCCAGAAGATAAGGAAGGAGTCGGCGAAAGTCGGCGCCGAGATAGAGAGGCTCGAGGCGCGGAAAAGGAAGCTCGCGGACAGGCTCGAGGCAAGGCTCAAGGCCATGTACAGGATGAAAAGGGGCGAGGCGATGGAGGTCCTCTTCTCGTCAGACGCCGGGAACCTCGGGAAGCGCCACAAGTACCTCACGATGCTGATGGACATGGACGCCGAGCTCATGGAGGACTTCTCGACGACCATAGCGAGCCTTGAGGCCGAGAAGGAGAAGAA
>JABTVA010000037.1 GCA_015075075.1 Deltaproteobacteria bacterium
TACCGCCGGGAGACACGTCAGCCCGCGGCAGGTCTTAAGGGCTGAATATTTGGAGTAGAGCTCGACTATGAGCTGCTCGTGCATCGGGAGCGTAGTGTCTTCCCTCCTCGGTGGCCTCGTCACCGCGGCCTTGAGGTTCTCCTTGTCGAGCGAAAGCCACTCCGGTATCCCATGCCTGCTCTCGGCCGCCTTGAGGTTATCGGCGATCCTGGCTTCCTTTTTCCTCTTCTCCGTGACTTCAATTATATCGTTCTGCCTGACCCTGAATGACGGGATGTCCACCTTCCTGCCGTTCACGCGGAAGTAGCCGTGGGTCACCATCATCCTGGCCTCGCTCCTGGAGCCGCCTATCCCAAGCCTGTAGACGACGTTGTCGAGCCTGCTCTCGAGCATGGATATCAGGTTCTCGCCGGTGATGCCTTTGGACCTGTCCGCGTCCTTGAAGGTCGTCCTGAACTGGGACTCCATGAGCCCATATACCCTCTTGACCTTCTGCTTCTCGCGGAGCTGCAGCGCGTACTCGGAGACCTTGCTCCTGGCCTGGCCGTGCTGGCCCGGCGCATAGCTCCTTCTCTCGAAAGCGCACTTGTCGGTGTAGCAGCGCTCGGCCTTGAAGAAAAGCTTCATCCCCTCGCGCCTGCAGATCTTGCAAACTGATTCAGTATACCTTGCCAACTTGCATCCTCCATTGTCTCGGCGCGTCCGGGCGCCGAATGTGCAAAATTCTTTTCCTTATACCCTGCGCCTCTTCGGGGGCCTGCATCCGTTATGCGGGAGCGGCGTTACGTCCCTTATGAGGCTTATGCTGAAACCGGCGGCCTGGAGCGCCCGGAGGGCCGCTTCCCTGCCCGCGCCGGGGCCGTTTATGAAGACCTCCACGGTCTTCACGCCGCTGTCCATCGCCTTCCTGGCCGCCGTCTCGGCTGCCACCTGGGCTGCGAACGGGGTGCCCGTTCTCGATCCCTTGAAGCCCTGCCCGCCGCAGCTCGACCAGGCGATCACGTTCCCCGCGGGGTCGGTGATGGTCACGATCGTGTTGTTGAAGGTGGACTTTATGTGGGCGACCCCCCTGGATACGGACCTTTTTTCCTTTTTGGCCTTTGCCATTTAACTCCTCCGAAACTGGCTGTTCAAAATAGTATCGACTTTATTGACGTTCAGCGGCGTACGGCTGGCAGCCGCCCGGCATCTTGTATACGGCCCGCCCGGGCCCACCGCAAACAATTATTATGCCCCGGAACCAGTATTGAAATCCAGTATTATTTCAGGGGCCTTATTCGGTCTTCCTTGCGGCGACCACACCCTTCCTCGGGCCCTTCCTGGTCCTGGCGTTCGTGTGGGTCCTCTGGCCGCGGACCGGAAGGTTCTTCCTGTGGCGGATGCCCCTGTAGGAGCCCATGTCTATGAGCATCTTGACATGCATGGAGACCTCTTTTCTGAGATCGCCCTCCACCTTGAACTCGCCGTCTATGACCTTCCTTATGGTCGCGACCTGGGCCTCGGTGAGGTCCTGGACCTTTATCGAGGGCTCGACCCCCGCGCTTTCGAGTATCTTCCTCGAAGAGGCCTGGCCTATGCCGTATATCTGGGTCAGGGCCACATCTATC
>JABTVA010000038.1 GCA_015075075.1 Deltaproteobacteria bacterium
AGTTTTTGGAGAGAGTTTGAGAGAACCTTTTTACAAAAAGGTTCTCTCAATAGTTCCAGCATCCTGTTACGTAGCCGCGTCTTTCCCGAGCCCTTTGGGCCTCGCCCTGAAGTCCGAGAGGTGGCCGAGGAGCTTAAAGCCCGCGCTCACCAGGAACTTGAGGTCATCGACGCTCCTTATGCTCATGAGCTTCCTCGCCAGGAACGCCGGGTTGAGCGCCGCCTTGTAGAGCCCCCGGGTAAGCCTCAACGCGTCCTCGTCGGAAAGCGGGGAGCGCCAGACAGAGCCGCTCATGTCGTACCTGTCCCAGTCCTCGGTCAGGAGCCAGCCGTTCTTCCTCGCCTCCTCGAAAAGGGGCGTGCCAGGATACGGGACGACGATCGTCGCCTGGAGCGAGTCTATGTGCCCTTTCCTGAACATCTCCCTTGCGAACGCTATGGTCTCTTCCGCGTCCTCCCTGGTCTCCCAGGGATAGCCGACCATGGCCGTCACGTGCGGTTCGAGCCCGGCCTCCTTCGCCATCCTGAAGCCCCTCGCTATCTGCTCGGGCCGGAGGCCCTTGTCGAGACGCGAAAGGGTAGCGCGGTTCATGGACTCGAGCCCGAAGAGCACGAACCTGAAGCCCGCCTTTGCCATCAGCCTGTACTCGGGCATCCCGAGCGCGTTTATCCTCATGTTGCAGCCGAAAGAGACGTTCCGCCCGTATCCGCGCTCTATCATGCCCTTGCAGAAGGCCTCGAGCCACTCGCAAGCAGGGAAGGTCCCGCTGTCGTCGAATATCTCCCTTACGCCGTACTTCCCGATGAGGACCCCCACCTCGTCAAGGAGCCTTTCGGGAGATACGCTTCTGAAGTCCTTCCCCGGATACATGGTCGTCCACGAGCAGAAGCTGCATCTACCCCACCAGCAGTCCCTCCCGGCCATGGTGTAGGTGCCGGGCTTTTTCTTGAAGTTACCGTTCTTCGAGCTGTAAAGCTCCCATCTCGTGAGGTCCCTGTCTATGAACGGCAGCGCATCCAGGTCGCGCCTCTTTACGGCATTGCTTGTATTGACGGGCCTGCCGTTCTCCCTGAGCCATATGCCGGCTTCGAGACCGGCAAGCTCCGCTGAGGAGGCCGCGAGCGCCTTCGCGAGGCTCAGGAGCTGGAAATCATAATCCCCGCCCGCTATCACGAAGTCTACGAGCGAGTTACGGAGAGACTCCTCGGGAAGCGCCGTGACGTGGTCGCCCATGAGCACGGTCTTCAAGTCCCATGACGACCTCGCCGCCTCGGCCTTCAAGAGGTTTATGATGGCCCAATGTCTCTTTACGACCGGCGTTTTGGACTCGAATGCGATGACCTCAGGCCTTTTCTTCCGTATCCTTGCGACCCATTCGTCGAAAGAGAGCCCCTCTGCTATGGCGTCGTCCCAGAATACGCTGAAGCCCTCCTTTTTAAGGAGTGTTGCCGCATAGGCCGGGACCATCGGATAGATGTATGTGGGGTTCCTGAACCACTGGAACTGCCTGTTCTGGGTTAGGAGCGGCACGCGGGAGCCGTCCCCGAGAGGCGGGTAGGAGATTGCGACTTTCATCTTGTCCTCCGCGAGGC
>JABTVA010000039.1 GCA_015075075.1 Deltaproteobacteria bacterium
TCTCACCTGCCTATTGAAGCGGTCTCCTCCAGCGGCGGCAATGGCGGGCCCTTTTTGCCGCAGGCGGAGACCCCCACAGCAAAGACCAGGAGAACTGCAAGCACGATGAAATACCTCATCAGCAGGCCCCTTTTTCCAGTTCCTTTTTAGCCAGCCGGAGCATCTTTTTGACGCTATCCGGGGCCGTGCCGCCGTAGACCTTCCTTGCGTTAAGCGACCTCCTTATGGAGACCGCATCTTTTATATCTTCCTTGAAGAGCGGCGAAAGCGCTTTCCATTCATTGGAATCAAGCTCTTCAAGGGACTTTTCATTTCTTATGCAGTAGGCTACGGCCCTGCCTGCGGCCTCGTGCGCCTCCCTGAAGGGCAGCCCCTTCCTGACGAGGTAATCGGCTGCGTCGGTCGCGTTAAGGAAGCCCGCACCCGTCGCCCTTAGCATCCTCTCGCGGTCCACCTTCATGGTCCTGAGCATCGGCGCGTACACCTTCAGCACGGTCTTCACGGTGTCGATCGTGTCGAAGAGCGGCTCCTTGTCCTCCTGCATGTCCTTGTTATAGGCGAGCGGGAGCGACTTCATGGTGGTGAGGAGCGAGACGAGATGGCCGTAGACCCTGCCGGTTTTCCCCCTCGCAAGCTCGGCCACGTCAGGGTTCTTCTTCTGCGGCATTATGGAGGAGCCGGTGGAAAAGGCGTCGGAGAGCTCTATAAAGCCGAACTCCTGCGACGACCAGAGGATTATCTCCTCCGAGAGGCGCGAAAGGTGCATCATCAGAATGGAAGCCGCCGAGAGGAACTCGATCGCGAAGTCCCTGTCGCTTACTGAATCGAGGCTGTTGTCGGTCACCCTCGAAAAACCCAGGAGCCTTGCGGCGTATTCTCTATCGAGGGCATAGGGGCTTCCGGCGAGCGCGCCCGCGCCGAGCGGCATCTCATCCATCCTCTCAAGGCAGTCCAGTAGCCTCCCCGTATCACGCTTGAGCATCTCGTAATACGCGAGGAGATGGTGCGCGAAGAGCACGGGCTGCGCCCTCTGAAGGTGCGTGTAGCCCGGCATGACGGTATCCAGGTTCGCCTCTGCGCTTTCGACGAGCGCGCGCTTCAAGCCGTGCGCGAGGTCCAATATCTCGAATATCTCGTCCTTGAGATAGAGCCTTATGTCGAGGGCCACCTGGTCGTTCCTGCTCCTTCCGGTGTGGAGCTTTCCGCCGAGAGGCCCTATCTTCCTTGTAAGGAGCGCCTCGACAGCCATGTGGATGTCCTCAAGCTCGGGGGTAAGCCTCGCCTTCCCGGAGGCTATCTCCTTTTCGACCTCCTTAAGCCCGTTTATAATCCGCCTGGCCTCGGGTTCCTTGAGGATGACTGCCTTTACTAGGACCTTCGCGTGCGCGATTGAGCCCCTTATGTCGTGCCTGAAGAGGCGGCAGTCGAACCCGATGGAGGCGTTAAACTCCTCCACGATCCTGTCCGTCGACTCGGTGTACCTGCCTGACCACGCCTTCTATTTCATCTCAGACCCCAATCCCATACAAT
>JABTVA010000004.1 GCA_015075075.1 Deltaproteobacteria bacterium
TGGAAAATCTCTAATTTTTAGAGGTTGCCTATTGTCTTTAAACCAAAAGGAGGCCTTATGAAGAGGATAATTTCCTGTGCGGTTTTAACCCTGGCGCTGGCCGTTCCGGGAGCGGCCCTGGCGGCTGACGCGGGTTCGCTTTTCAAGTCCAGGTGCCAGCCGTGCCACGGCCCCGAGGCAAAAGGCACGGCGATAGCGCCGGGCCTGGCGAATAGCCAGTTCGTGCGGGACGCCTCCAGGGAGGAAATCGCCCAGACCATAACCAAGGGCCGCCAGGGTGCGGACAGGAAATACCCGCAGCAGTTCCCGGCGGGGATGCCCCCGCAGAAGCTTTCAGATGAAGAGGTGAGCCAGCTGATAGACTATCTGAAGGGGCTCCAGGGCAAATAGAACCAATACCGGTTTTGAATTGAAAAAGCCCGGCGGCAAACCGCCGGGCTTTTTTTATTGGCCTGCCAGGTCGGGGTTCCATGACAGCAAAGATTTCAGAAGCATTACCTCCCGCCTCCCCCGCAACGAATCCTTACTTTTCTTCCTGACCGCAAAACCTTAACGCGCCCGTAACCCTGCCTTTACCCGACTCCCCCATAATAAAAGAAAAAAGTAAAAAGGAGAAAGGATGGGAAAGGAAAGGATTCTGATAATCGAGGACGAGCTGGACCTTCTGGACCTCGTGGATTTCAACCTCACTCGAAAGGGCTATACGACTCGCGGGGCGCTCGACGGAATGGAAGGTTTAAGCCTCGCAAGGTCGTTCGCGCCGGAGCTTGTGATACTCGATCTGATGCTCCCCGGCATCGACGGATGGGAGCTTTGCAGGCTCATAAAAAAGGAATTGGCCGGGGTCCGAGTGCTAATGCTCACGGCCAAGGGCCTGCCCGGCGACATGGAAAAGGGATTGGAGACAGGCGCCGACGACTACATGACCAAGCCCTTCGGCCTGGATGAGCTTTTTTCCAGGGTGGAGCGCCTGCTTAAGGGGACAGGAAGCGGAACTTTAACATCCCCGTCACAATCCCTTGACAATGGCCGTCCATACTCTTTTTAAAAACAAGGAGAAAAAGAGATGGAATGTCCGTATCTGGAAAAGGGGAGGGTGGCCTTGTGCGGCGCATCTATTACCATGATGGCCCCTCGATCGGAAGGCGAGGAAAGGCCTGCAGCACCGAAGACCACTACCGCTGCCCGATGCTCGTAAGCCATGTGCTGAGGTCAGGAATAAGGAAAGAGCGCGTAAATAGGACCGCTTAACAAATCCCCGCAGGGGCATATCAATAAGGAGGACGTACAAACAGATGAAGAGAAAACTTATCTGGACTCTCGCTTTCGCAACTCTCGGTGCCTGTCTGATATCAGGTGCCGCGGCCCCGGCACACGCGGAGTTCATGTTCGGCGAAGAGACAAAGGGCGTGAAGGTATCACAAAACGAGTCCGACATGACCATAAGGCTCAGGCTCCAGCCCAGGTTCGACTTCGGCGACACAATCAAGTCAAAGGACGGCAGCTCCTACGCGAGCGAGAGCGACCTGTATCTGAGGAGGGTGCGCCTTGAGCTCGGCGGAAGCCTCCTCACGAAGACCCTGACCTATAATGTGACCCTCACAGCAGACAAGTGGGACAAAGCCGGAAACACGAACGAGATCGGCGTACAGTACGCGTACCTCAAGTGGAAAGCCGATGATGCCTTTACTCTTACAGCCGGAAAAGAGAAGCTCCCCTATTCGAGGGTCTCTCTTGCCTCCTCATCCAAGCAGCTCGTCATAGAAAGGCCGGTCTCTACCGAGGCCGCGAAAAAGGTATTCGGCAAGACCGACGCCTATTACCAGCCGAAGCTCGCGGCCTCAGGGAAGGCAGCCGAGGGCGTTTTCGCCTACGAGGTGGCCGTGGCCGACGGCTGGCAGAACGGGGAGGCGATACAGACCAACAGGACCGTCTTCAAGGCGGCCCCGCTCTACGCGGCAAGGGTAGAGCTATCGCCGCCGGGATGGGTCGAGAAGTCCAAGAGCGATGCCCACCTCGGCAAGGGGCAGCACCTTACCTTCGGCGCGAACGTCGTCAACCAGGGCAGCATAGAATACAAGGAAAACGGGTTTGAGGAGGACAGGACTCTCCTCGGCCTCGACATATCGGGCCACTTGAACGGGCTTACCGCCCAGTTCGAGTATAACGCTTGGGAGGTCGACTCGACCGATCCTGCGGTCGGCGCCTCCAAGCCCAGGGGCTGGTACGCGCAGGCGGGTTATTTCATAGACGGCCCGAATATCGAGCCCGTGGCCAGGTACGAGGTCTATGACCAGGACTCGAACGCCGCGGACAAGGAGGAGAAGGTAACGACCCTCGGTGTCAACTGGTACGGCAAGGGGCACAGTCTCAAGGTAGGGGCGAACTGGGTGCGCCACGAGTTCGACAATAACGCGAGCGGCAGGCTTGCAAACGCCGACTCAAAGGACCTTTTCCAGGTGCAGGCCCAGATGTACTTCTAAGGGAAGCTCTGATTGATTCAATGTGTTCGTCATTGCGAGCGAAGCGAAGCAATCTTATCTTAATCAGCAGGGGATTGCTTGAGCAAAGCCCTCGCAATGACAACAGAAAACAGAATTAATCAGACCTTCTAAGGAGATTCAGCGTTTGACAGGGCCGCAGACACCCTGTAAATACCCGCGAAAAAGTTGCGGGGCTCTTCATCCAGCCAGGGCGGGAGCGGCCACCCTCCCGCCCTGTAAAAAAAATCGAACCAAGGAGAAGATATGAGAAAGGAAATGCTTCTTGTAATCATGTGCGCGGCGATGGCTCTCGTGTCCGGGAAGGCCTGGGCCGAGGCGCTCATAAACGGCGCGGGCGCGACCTTCCCCTACCCGCTCTATTCGAAGTGGGTCTACGAGTACGGGAAGATAACCGGCGCGAAGATAAACTACCAGTCAATAGGGAGCGGCGGCGGCATAAGGCAGATAAAGGCCAAGACCGTGGATTTCGGCGCATCCGACGCGCCGCTTGAGTTTAATGACCTGGAGGAGTCCGGCCTCATGCAGTTCCCGGCGGCGGTGGGCGGGGTGGTGCCGGTAGTGAACATCAAGGGCATCGGGCCCGGCGAGCTCAAGCTCACCCCTGGCGTGCTGGCCGATATCTATCTCGGGAAGATAGAGAAGTGGGACGACAAGGCCATACAGGCCCTTAATCCGGGGCTTAAGCTGCCGTCGGATTCCATAACCGTCGTCCGCCGCTCTGACGGGAGCGGCACTACCTGGATTTTCACCAACTACCTCAGCAAGGTGAGCGCCGAATGGAAGGATAAGGTCGGCTTCGGCACTGCGGTCAACTGGCCGGCGGGGGTCGGCGGCAAGGGCAACGAGGGTGTCGCGAATTACGTGAAGAGGATAAAGAACACCATCGGCTACGTGGAGCTTGTGTACGCGCTCCAAAATAAGCTCACCTACACGAGCCTCCAGAACAAGGAAAAGAATTTTGTGCAGCCGTCAAAGGAGAGCTTCATTGCCGCGGCATCCGGCGCGGACTGGAAAGGCACGCCCGGCTTTTCAGTGGTACTCACCGACCAGCCCGGAAAGGACTCCTGGCCAATGGCCGGCGCGACCTTCATACTGGTCCATAAGAACCCCCAGAACTGCGGCAATGCCAGGGCGGTCCTCGAGTTTTTCGACTGGGCCTACCAGAACGGCGCGGAGATGGCCACGGCGCTCGATTACGTGCCCATCCCCAAAAACGTTTACTCGATAGTGGAGGATACCTGGGCGAGCCAGATAGCCTGCGGAGGCGAGCAGGTCTGGAAAAAGTAGGTCCTCCTGAGAAAAAAACAGGAAAAAAAGCCGCCCCTTGCAGGGCGGCTTTTTTTATGAGATCTCAATCGACCCGTAACATTGCCTTAACAATGGCGGAATAGAATCGAGCATATGAGACAGACCATACTCGCGGTAGACGATGAAACCGATATCCTGAGGCTCCTGAGGTATAACCTCGTCAACGCGGGATACGTCCTGCTGGAAGCGGAGGACGGGCCAGAAGCCCTGGAGCTTGCCAGGAAGTCCTCTCCTGACCTGATACTACTTGACGTGATGCTCCCGAACATGGACGGGAACGAGGTCCTTAAGCGGCTGAAGGCGGCCCCGGACACAAAGGGGATACCGGTTATCATGCTCACGGCAAAGGGAGAGGAGATAGACAGGGTGCTGGGGCTTGAGCTGGGCGCGGACGACTACATCGTGAAGCCCTTCAGCCCCAGGGAACTCCTTCTTAGGATAAAGGCGGTGATCAGGAAGGGGCAGGAAGCCGCGCCGAAGGTGGTGGCCGCCGGGCCGCTTTCCATAGATACCGAAAGGTTCGCCGCTTTCGCGGACGGAAAAAGGCTCGACCTGACCGCTGCCGAGTTCAGGCTCCTCCTCTCACTTGTTGAGGCGAGGGGCAGGGTCGTCGGCAGGGAGACGCTCCTCAGGCGCATGGGGGGAGACGAAATGCCCGCAGGCTCGCGGACCATAGACACGCACATAAGGAACATCAGGATGAAGCTCGGGGCGCACGGCGGGCTTATCGAAACCGTAAGGGGATTGGGCTACAGGTTCATCGGAGGCGGGTAGGCTGCTGAAAAAGCCCAATCTGCGGCGTCGTCTTCAAAATTCGTCACTGAGGCGTACTAAGGAGAGTACGCCTCATTCCTCATTTTTCGACTCCTTGCATCTTGAGCTTTTTGAGCAGCCTGAATGAGATTTTGAGTTTTTAGCAAAATATTAGCAACGTCGCGGAAGGAATGTCCGCCGCCTCAGGAATAGGGAGCCCTTAGCCTCAAGTCCGAAGCCTCGGTCCCGAAGACCCGCTTTCTGAAATACACTGACACATTCACAAGGGCCATCATTACCGGCACCTCGACCAGCGGGCCGATGATTGCGGCGAATGCCGCCTCGGAGTGGATTCCGAAGGTGGCGATCGCCACGGCTATGGCCAGCTCGAAGTTGTTCGAGGCCGCGGTAAAGGCTATTGTAGCGGTCCTGGGATAATCCGCTCGCGCCTTCTTCCCCATCCAGAAGCTTATTAAAAACATTACCACGAAATAGACGAGGAGCGGCAGGGCTATGATCGCCGCATCGAGGGGTATCCTCATAACCTCACCGCCCTTCAGGCTGAACATGACGATTATGGTAAAGAGGAGCGCCGCAAGGGTAATGGGGCTTATCTTCGGAATGAACGAGCCCTCGTACCAGCCGCGCCCTTTAAGCCTTACGAGAATGAGCCTGGTAAACATGCCCGAAAAGAAAGGTATGCCGAGGTATATGAGGACGCTCTTAGCTATGTCCGGCATGCCAATATTGACGACCGCGCCTTCCGCGCCCAGAAGCGGAGGGAGTAGCGTTATGAAGAACCAGGCGTAGAGGCTGTAAAAGACTATCTGGAAGAGGCTATTCACGGCCACTATGCCCGCCGCGTACTCCGAATCACCTCCGGCGAGGTTGTTCCAGACTATGACCATGGCGATGCAGCGCGCAAGCCCCACGAGTATGAGGCCGGCCATGTACCCGGGGTGGTTCCCGAGAAAGAGGACGGCCAGGCCGAACATGAGCGCCGGGCCGATAAGCCAGTTCTGGACGAGGGAAATGGAAAGTATCTTCTTGTCCCTGAAGACCTTGCCGAGCTCCTCGTAACGGACCTTCGCAAGAGGCGGGTACATCATGAGTATGAGGCCTGCGGCTATGGGTATGTTGGTCGTGCCGCTCCCGAGCGAATCTATAAAGACCGAAAGCGCGGGAAACGCCCAGCCAGCGAAGACGCCAGCGGCCATGGCCAGTAGCACCCAGACGGTCAGGAACCTGTCAATGAAAGAAAGCCCTGCCGCCATCTACGAACCTTTTTCCATTTCTGGCAGTCTTTTAATGAAGTCCGTATATCGTCCCTGACCCTTCAGCAATGCGCCATAGCCTCTTCACCGCTCATTAAGCCTTTGGCGAGCCTTGGCGGGTCGTCAAAGCCCGCGTGCACTATTTTCGGCGCGCCGGGGAAAAGAGGGCAGTTCTCGTCCGCGACCGAGCAGACAGTTATCACGAGGTCGAAATGCCTTCCATTCACGGCATCCATGCCCTTCGATGCCTGGCCGCTTATGTCCACACCTGCCTCCTGCATGGCCTCTACCGCGAGAGGGTCGAGCCCCTTGGGTTTTGTGCCCGCGGATTCGGCCTCTATGCTGCCGGCCCAGAAGTGGCGCGTCCATGCCTCGGCCATCTGGCTCCTGCACGAGTTCCCGGTGCAGAGGAACAGCACCCTCATTTTTTTGCCTGTGTCCTGCAAAGCTCCTCCTTTGAGACCCCGGTGATCCTTTTGAGGCTCAGCAGATCCTTTGTCACGGAACTGTCGCCTGCGAGCGCCTCCCTGACCCACCTCAGGGCCTTCCGTGCCGGGGGAGAGGCGTCCGGGCCCGCGAGCCTGAAGTACACCCACCTGCCGTCCTTCCGGGAGCTTATGAGGCCGGCCTGATGGAGCACGCCGAGATGCCTGGAAACCGTGGAGGGCGCAAGCCCGAGGAGGCCGACTATCTGGCATACGCAGAGCTCGCCGCCTGAAAGGGCCATTATGGCCCGGAGCCTTGCCTTATCGGAAAGCGCCTTTGCTATGGAAACCGTCTCGTTCATCATAATACTATAATTCGCCAAATAACGAATTGTCAAGTGCTGTTACGCAGGTATGCCTGGGGTATGCCGGACAGGGGGGCATTTCAGGAAAAGGGATTCCCGGCCCGCGAAGGAGAAGGCGCTGATCTGGCCTCTTCAAAAAATGAATGATTGTTTGAACTGCTCGGGATATGGAGGCGGGCTGGAGCCTTTGGGGGGGTGGCGGTTATTTGCCCGGGCCGGAGACGGTCTCGCCCCCGGCTTTTATCCAGGCGTTTATGCCGCCATCGAGGTCGCGGATCCCCTTGTAGCCTTTCCAGCCCAGGATGCCGCGGGCCGTCTGGCTCCTCTTGCCGGAGCGGCAGTAGAGGATCATCTGGCCGTCCTCCGGAAGGCTTTCTGCTTTTTCGAGTGTATCCAGCGGCATGAGGACGCTTCCCGGGATGTGGGATTCCGCGTGCTCCTGGGGGGTGCGGACGTCTATGAGGACCACGCGCTCCCCTCTCTCCATCATGGCCTTCAATTCCTCGGCAGTCACCCTGGCCGGGTCAGCCGCGATTGATACGGAGGCGAAGCAGGCGATAAGGAACGCGAGGGGTATAGCCGTAAAAAGCAGGGTACGCATGAACGCATTATACCAGTTCAGGGCCTGCGGGCAAAGTGTTTTTTATGGGGAAAAGGCCTTGTCGCCGCCTGCGCCTGTAAAGAGCCTCAGGGCGAGGAGCGCGAAGAATAAAATGCCAAGGGAGGCCACGATGAGCGGGGCCGCCGGCAGGTCGAAATGATAGGAGAGGAGGAGCCCCGAAAGGCTCGCCCCCACGCCAAGGGCCCAGCCCAGGACCAGCTGCCATCTGAGCCTGTCTGTTAGAAGCTTTCCTATGAGGACCGGTATCACCAGGAATGCGAAGACCTGAAGGACGCCGGCCATCTGCACTGATTTGACGAGGACGAGCGCGAAGCTCAGAAAAAAAAGGAACTCCCAGGCGCCGCCGCCCCGTCCCTCGAAGGAGAGCGAAAGGAATTTCCTCCTGAACGCGAACTGGAAGAGCCCTATCCCGGAATATAGCGCGAAGGTCGCGAAAAGCTCCCCGGGCGCGACCCACAGTATGCTGCCGTTCAGTATGGCCTTGAACTCCTCCATGCCGTGAGGCGTCCCGTCGAGGACGAGCATGCTCGCAGAGAGTGAAAAGATGTAGAGGACGCCTATGAAGGCCTCGATATCGGCTAGCCTCGATATCGTCCTTGAGAAAGAGAGTATGAAGGCCCCCAGCACCGCGAAACCCAGTGAAAAGGCCGCGCCGCTCCATTCGCCCCATCCCAGAAAGAACGAGAGCGCGATCCCGAGCCCGATGAACTGGGCGAGCGAGAGGTCCACGAATATTATCCCCCTCCGGAGGACATGCACCCCGAAGTAGGCGTGCGCGATGACGAGGAGCACGCACGCAAGGAAAGGGAAAAGGAGTATGCTGAGGGCCTCCATGGTTTTTATGTCCCGCTTAAATCCTTAACGACCCTGTCCATGAGGCCGAACCAGTCGTCTATGCCCTCCCGGCTCCCGACCTCGTGGGGCAGGACTATAGCTTTCGCGCCGGTCCTCTTCGAGAGGAAGTCGACGGCCTTGCCGCCGTGATAGGAGGTGGTAATGAGGGCGTTCGGCTTCTCCCTGGATATCGAATCCGCCAGCTCCGCCATGTGTCCGGAGGAGGGCGGGATGCCTGGCCGCTGCTCGACGTAGCCGGTTATCCTGAAACCGAGGTCCGCGGCCAGGTACTCGAAGAACCTGTGGAAAGCCACATAGCTCTTGCCCTTGAGCCTGCCATCCCATTCCTTCCTTTTCTCGGCGAGCTTCTTCTCGAAAGAGGCGAGGTTGGCCATGTAAAGGCCCCTGTTGCCGCTGTCGAGCGCCGAGAGGGCCTCTGCGATGCCCCTGGCGACCTTGCCCATTTGAGACACCGAGAGGTGGTAATGGGGGTTGCCGAACGGGTGCACGTCCCCCTGGCTCCTGTCGGCCCGCCCATGTATTTCTATCGGATCGATAAACCTGGAGCAGTCCAGAAAGCCCGCCTTGCCCGGCTGGATGCCGGGGTTCCTCGACGACTCGATTATGACCGGGAGATACCCTATTTCGAGGTCCAGGCCGTTGAACATGACGATATCCGCTTTCCTCGCCGCGGCTATCATGCTCGGCCTGGCCTCGATGTAATGCGGGTCCTGGTAGGGCTTTAAGAGCTCCGTGACAGAGACCCTGTCCCCGCCGATATCCCTGGCGACGCTCCCTATCCAGGGGAGCGTCGCCACGACCTTAAGCTCCGCCGGCGCGGGGCTCGCAAGGAAGAGGACGGCGAGCAGGGCCAGAAACATCTTTTTAAGCATGGCGCCTCCTTAAAACTTGTGCGCGGCGTGAGCGCCTATGCCGAATATGGCCTGCAGGAAGACCTCGCGGTTCGTCTCTCCGCCGCTTAAGCTCCTGTCGTGGTTATACTGAAGGCGGAGCCTCGTGAACTCGGAGGGATTGTATTCGACTGCGGCAGTCGCCCTCCAGGGGTCGTTTCCGAAGTCCGTTGAACCGCCGTCAAGGATGTATTTGTCCTTAAAGAGCCCGAGGCCATCGTATCTCGCGCCCAGCCTCCACCTGTCGAGCCGGTACACGGCTTGGACATAGTAGCCGTCCTGTTCCCTCTGAAGAGTATCGATGCTCAAAAGATTCCCGTCGGCGTCGAATTCCGATAGGCCGCCGTCCTGGTCCCTGTAGAGGTATTCGGCCTGGAGCTTGAAGCCCCGTTTGTCCGAAGGAGTCCACTTATAGGTGAGCTCAAGGCCCCAGAGCGTGGAGTCGCCCTCAAACCCGGTGTTTTCCCCTATCGAGCCGGTGTTGGTCTTGCCAAAGGCCACGGAAGGACCGAAAAGGAGCGTGGATTTCTCGTCCAGGTCAAGCGAGGCCCTGGCAAAGGCCGCATAGGCGTGCGGGCCGGTCGCCGCGTCCTCACGGAAAAGCACCTCGTTATCTCCCTGAAGCGCCTCAAACCCCAGCTCCGCATAGAACGGCAGGGTCGGGAGATATGTGACCTGGACGCCCTTTTCTATGAGGCCCTCGTCGCCCAAAAAGGCCCTGTAGGGGAGCGGGGAGTCGGCAAAGTCCCACTGATGGCGGTGCTGCCCGTTGAGCCTCCCGAAACCGCTTTTGAACTTGCCGCCCTTTACCTGCAGTCCAGCAGGAAGCGCCGTGGTCACGAAAAAGGCCTCCTCGAGCTCCACCTCCTCTTCCGATACGGGGATCGTTGCGTAGAGGTTGAAATACGGGTCGACCGGGGCGAAGAAGAAGAGCTCCGCGCTCTCCAGGTTGAAGCCTTTCTTATGCTCGAACTCCTCGCGGATATAGCCTGAGATCTCCCGCTCCCCTATCTCCGAAGGGGAGAGGCTGGAGCCGTAGAAGAATGTGTCGAGGACGAGCGAAATATTCGGGTTCATGAGCGCGGAGCCGCCGAAGAGGCCGCTTGACGCGCGCGCAGAATTCTCCTTTGCCTTGAGCGCGTCCTCAAGGTTCTTTACCCGGGTCTCAAGGTCCTCGGCGTGCGCCGGAAATGCGAAAACAGCTATCAACAGCAAAGAGAGCAGGTATTTCAACGTATCCTCCTTAAGATGGCATAGATGTACGCAGCACGGCATGGAGCGGGCGCAGGCCCGCGCTGTTTCGCGGACGAATCCCTCGCCGCTGCCGGCTTCGGTGTTTATTCGGCTGTGATGGATCTCAGAAAAGAGGCGGGGCCCTGGTCTTTTTGCGGCTCTGAATCTGAAAGGGCCTGCATATGAAAAAGGCCGTGGATAGTACGAAGAGTACGGATAATTCCGGCGTCCACGATACCGATGAAGGCGTTACCGACTTTTGATGCGACGCTACGGCGCAGACCTGGCAGTCCTCATGCAGGTGGCCGTCCTCGTGGTGATGAAAGCTCAGCCCGACCCCGGTAAAAAGGAAGACGGCGGCCAGGATTATGATGAGCTGCCTTCTCATGACCGCGCCATTTTAGTTTACGCTGCCACGGCTGTCAACCAGAACCGGAATCTTTCGTTTCAGAAGCGCAGTTTTTCTGCCCTGCCCCGCTTCCTTGACAATCCACCCTTGTGTGTTAGGGTTTTAAGTGAGAGCCGCATGCCGGGCGTTTCCGCGCCCAGCCAGTCAATTTCAATCTTTGAAAAAGACAGGGGGTATGGCTTGAGCGCTGCTGCCCAATACGCTCCGCTTTGGCCGCTTGCCGTCTATTTCATCGCGGTAGTCCTCCTCGTCGGGGCCATGCTCGTCCTCTCCCATGTGCTGGGCGAGCGGAGGAGGGAAAGGCTCACCTCCGTCCCCTATGAGTCCGGCGTCGTAGCCACCGGCTCAGCCCGCCTCCATTTCGACGTAAAATTCTACATGGTAGCCATGTTCTTCGTCATCTTCGACATGGAGGCCGTCTTCGTATTCGCCTGGGCCGTTTCCGCACGGGAAGCAGGCTGGGCCGGATATATCGAGATGATAATCTTCATAGGGATACTGCTTGCCGCGCTCTTTTATCTATGGAAGCTCGGGGCCCTCGAATGGGGCACATCCATGAAGATACGGAGGAAGACAGAGCCTCTCTGAAATATCAAACGGGGGCGGATTATGCGGCTTAATACCAATGAGACGGACAGGCCGGCGGGCGGGGAAGCGCCGCCGCGGAACTTTTTGATTACGAAGCTCGAGGACATGGTGGCATGGGGCAGAAAGAACTCCCTATGGCCGCTTAACTTCGGGCTTTCGTGCTGCTATATCGAGATGGCCGCGAGCATAACGAGCAGGCACGATATCGCGCGCTTCGGCTCCGAGGTCCTCCGGTCGAGCCCCAGAGAGGCGGACCTCATGATAGTGGCCGGCACCGTGTTTGTGAAGGTCGCGCCCATGGTTAAAAGGGTCTACGAGCAGATGATGGCCCCCAAATGGGTGATCTCAATGGGCTCGTGCGCGAACTCCGGCGGCATGTACGACATATATAGCGTTGTCCAGGGCGTTGACTCGATACTCCCTGTCGACGTCTATGTGCCGGGATGCCCGCCGAGGCCCGAGGCTCTCACGGAGGGGCTCATCCTCCTTCAGAAGAGGATAGCCGCGGAGAGAAAGCCCCTTACCTGGATAACGGGTGAAGCAGAAGCGAGGGGAAAAGAGCTCCCGGTCATGCGGGAGCAAAAGGGCTGGAGGAAAGAGGCGACCACGCTAAGGGAGCCTGACGAGGCCTGAAGCCTGTAAAGGCTGCTGAAAAAGCCCAATCTGCTGCGTCGTCTTCAAAATTCGTCACTGCGGCGTACAAAAAAGTACGCCTCATTCCTCATTTTTCGACTCCTTGCATCTTGAGCTTTTTGAGCAGCCTGAATATGATTTTAAAGAAGCTTCCTCCAGCGGAGCGCTATGTCCATTGCGGCAGCATCGAACATATTGGAGGACCTCGCATCCAGGTTCGGCGAAGGCGCGGTTACGCCAGAGCCCACTCTCGACAGCGTGCCGACCTTCTGGACGCCGAAGGAGAATGTGCTGGAGGTGCTGGAATTCCTTAAAACCGGCGTCGAGGGGCCGTACAGGATGCTCTACGACCTCACGGCCATCGATGAGCGCACCCGCCGGAAGCGCCAGGACCAGCCCGGGAGCGATTTTACGGTCGTCTACCACCTCCTCTCCTTCGACCGGAACGAGGACCTGAGGATAAAGGTGGCGCTAAAGGGGGAAAGCCCCTCCATACCGTCGGCGACCGGCGTGTGGAGCTCGGCCAACTGGTACGAACGGGAGCTGTGGGACATGTTCGGCGTCCGGGCAGACGGGCACCCGAACCTCCGGCGCATACTCATGCCGCAGTCCTGGGAAGGGCACCCGCTCAGGAAGGACCACCCGGCGCGGAGGACGGAGATGGAAAGGTACACCCTCCCGCTCGAGAAGGAGGTCAGGGAGGAGACGGCGCTCAGGTTCGTCCCCAGGGAATGGGGGATATACAGGACCGAGGGGAACGGGACCGAGTTCATGTTCCTCAACATGGGCCCGCACCACCCGGGCACCCACGGGATATTCCGCATCATACTCGAGCTCGACGGCGAGGAGATAGTGAACGCCTTCCCGGACATCGGCTACCACCACCGCGGGGCCGAGAAGATGGGGGAGAGGCAGACCTGGCACACCTACATACCGTATACCGACAGGATTGACTACCTGGCAGGGCCGCTCAACAACTTCCCGTACGTGCTCGCCGTCGAGAGGCTCGCGGGCATAGAGGTGCCCGAAAGGGCCAGGGTCGCCCGCGTGATGTTCGCGGAGCTATTCCGCATCGCGAGCCATCTCGTCTGGTACGGCACGTTCGCGCAGGACCTGGGGCAGCTCACCCCCGTGTTCCTCACCTTTAACGACAGGGAGCGCGCCTACTCCATAATAGAGGCGGTCTCCGGCTTCCGCATGCACCCGGCCTGGTTCAGGATAGGCGGCGTTCAATCCGACCTGCCCAAAGGATGGGAAAAGCTCGTAAAGGATTTCATCGAGTACCTGCCGCCGAGGCTCATGGAATACGAGAAGCTCGTGATGGATAACGCCATAGTGAAGGCGCGCACAAGGGGCATAGGCACGCTCACCCTCGACCAGGCCATTGACTGGGGAGTGACGGGCCCGAACCTCCGCGCGTGCGGTATCGAGTGGGACTTCCGGAAGAAACGCCCCTATTCGGGCTATGACCGGTTCGAGTTCGACATACCTACCGCCGGGGAAGGCGACAGCTACGCGAGGGCTCTGGTAAGGGTAGAGGAGATGCGCCAGAGCCTGAGGATAATCGAGCAGTGCCTCGATAACATGCCCTCCGGGCCGTATAAGAGCGACCACCCGCTCGCCACCCCGCCGAGAAAGGAGAGGACCATGCGGGACATGGAGACCCTCATAGCCATTCTTTCGGTGCTGGGGCCTGTCGTCCCGGCAGGGGAGGCCGCCGTAGGCACCGAGGCCGCGAAGGGGAACAACACCTATTACCTCGTAAGCGACGGGGACGCCTCCTCCTACAGGACCCGCATACGAACCCCTTCGTTCCCGCACCTCCAGGCGCTCCCCCTCATGTGCAAGGGCTTCGAGATAGCCGACCACATCGCCATAATGGGGAGCATCGATTTCGTGATGGGCGACGTGGACCGCTAAGGAGGCGCGAGTGCTTTCCGACGAGGAGAGGAGCGAGATAGAGGAGGAGATAAGGCATTACGCGCGGAAACGGGGAGCCTCCGTCGAGGCGCTCATGTGCGTGCAGCGCCGGAGGGGCTGGGTGGACGACGAGACGCTCAAGGAGGTCGCGGATATGCTCGGCATGAGCGTTGGCGAGCTCGACGGGGTCGCGACCTTCTATAACCTGATATTCAGGAGGCCCGTGGGAAAGAACGTCATACTCATATGCAACACCATAAGCTGCATGGTCATGGGATACGAGAATATACTCGCCCATCTGGAAGAAAGGCTCGGCATAAGGCTCGGCCAGACGACGGCCGACGGGCTTTTCACGCTCCTGCCTGTCCCGTGCCTCGGCGCGTGCGACCGCTCGCCAGTCATGATGGTAGGGGAGAAGCTCTATCCGGGTCTTACCCCGGAGATCGCCGACGAGATACTGAGAGAGCACGGATGGAGGGGCTAACTGAAAAGCCGCTTACGGGGCACCTCAAGCCCGATGGCGAGGCCCTGGATATAAGCGAGTACGAGGGGTATGGCGGCTATGAAGGGCTCCGTAAGGCCCTCAGGATGGGCCACTCCGAAATACAGAAGGAGGTCAAGGAGGCGAACCTCCGGGGCAGGGGCGGCGCTGGCTTCAATACGGGCCTCAAGTGGAGCTTCGTGCCAATGGGGAAGGACGCACCGCGCCCCAAATACCTTGTCGCCAACGCGGACGAGATGGAGCCAGGCACGTTCAAGGACAGGTTCCTCCTTGAGCGGAACCCGCACCTTATAATAGAGGGCATGATAATAGCCTCTTTTGCCATCGAGGCGGAAACTGCATTCGTATTTCTTCGCTGGGAATACACCCTTGCCGCGAAACGGATGAGGAGGGCCATAGCCGAGGCTTACGAAAGGGGTTATCTGGGACGCAACATGCTCGGCTCGGGCTTCAACCTCGATCTGCGCGTGCATGTGAGCGCCGGCCGCTACATCTGCGGCGAGGAAACGGCCCTTTTGAACGCGCTCGAAGGGAGGCGCGCCGTCCCCCGCTCAAAGCCTCCCTTCCCGCAGACGAGCGGCCTCTGGGGCAGGCCCACGGTCGTCAATAACGTCGAGACGCTCTCGAACGTGCCGCACATAATAACCGGGGGCGCCGAGTGGTACAGGAAGCTGAGCCGCTCCGGTGACGGCGGCACCAAGCTCTTCGGCGTGAGCGGAAGGGTAAAGAGGCCGGGGCTCTGGGAGCTACCGATGGGCACGACCGCGCGCGAGATACTGGAAGAGCACGCGGGCGGCATGGCGGACGGGTTCAGCTTCCGCTGCCTCATACCCGGAGGGGCCTCGACGGAATTTATTTGCGAGGAGGGCCTGGACGTAAAGATGGACTTCGATTCGGTCCAAAAGGCCGGGAGCAGGCTCGGCACGGGGACCATGATAGTCCTCGACCATACGGTCTGCCCGATAGCCGCGCTCCATAACCTTGAAAGGTTTTTCGCGGAGGAGTCCTGCGGGTGGTGCACGCCCTGCCGGGAGGGGCTCCCGTGGGTTGCGAGGCTCCTCGGCGCGATAGAGGACGGAGAGGGCGAGCCCGGCGATATCGAGACGCTCCGAGAGCATACGCGCTCGCTCTGGGTCGGCAAGACCTACTGCGCGCTGGCCCCGGGCGCGATGGAGCCCCTGAAGAGCGGGCTTGCCATATTCCGGGAGGACTTCGAACGGCACATCAGGGAAAAAGGCTGCCCGTCAAAAAGGGAGCGGGGATGAAATGCCAAAGATATACGTAGACGGGAAAGAGTGCGAGGCGGCAGAGGGGCAGAACCTCCTCGAGGCCTGCCTCGGCCTCGGCTTCGACCTTCCCTATTTCTGCTGGCACCCGGCAATGCGCTCCGTGGGCGCGTGCAGGCAGTGCGCTGTAAAGGAGTTCAAGGACGAGAACGATGCCAGGGGCAGGATAGTCATGGCCTGCATGACGCCCGTAACCGAAGGCGCGCGCATATCCATAGACGACCCCGAGGCCCGGGCCTTCAGGGCAGGCGTCATAGAGTGGCTCATGGCCAGCCACCCGCACGACTGCCCGGTCTGCGACGAGGGGGGCGAGTGCCACCTGCAGGACATGACCGTCATGGCAGGGCACGTATACAGGAGGCACAGGTTCGGCAAACGGACCTACAGGAACCAGGACCTCGGCCCGTTCGTGAACCATGAGATGAACCGCTGCATACAGTGCTACAGGTGCGTGCGCTTCTATTGCGATTACGCGGGCGGGCGCGACCTCTCCGTATTCGCCTCGCGAGACAGCGTCTACTTTGGCCGGAGCGAGGACGGGACCCTCGAAAGCGAGTTCAGCGGCAACCTCGTCGAGGTCTGCCCCACGGGCGTCTTTACTGACAAGACCTTAAAGAAGCACTATACGCGGAAATGGGACCTTCAGGCCGCGCCCTCGATATGCGTCCACTGCGGCCTGGGCTGCAATACGACCCCGGGCGAGAGATACGGGAGGCTGCGCCGCATAAGGAACAGGTACAACGGCTCGGTGAACGGGTACTTCCTCTGCGACCGCGGGCGCTTCGGCTACGAATTCGTAAACGGCGATAAAAGAATACGGCGGCCTGTGCTAAGGGAAAGGCCCGGAGAAGAGGAGCAGATCGATGCCGGCGAGGCCATCCGGCGCGCTTCCCTCATGCTCGGGGACGGCAAACGGGTCATGGCCATAGGCTCCCCCAGGGCCTCGCTCGAATCGAACTTTGCCCTGAGGGAGCTCGCAGGTCCGGAAAACTTCTTTTCAGGGCTGCCGGATAATGAGCATAAACTTTTGAGGCTCGTACTGGACATACTGAAAGGCGGGCCTGCCAGGTCTCCGTCTCTCTCGGAGGTCGGAAGGGCGGACGCGGTGCTTATCCTGGGCGAGGACGTCACGAATACCGCGCCTGTCGAGGCGCTCATGCTCAGGCAGGCAGCCAGGAAAAGGCCGGTCGAGAAAGCGGTCAGCCGGAAGATCCCGGAGTGGGACGCCTCTGCCATAAAAACGGCGATACAGAACGAAAAGGAGCCGTTCCATGTGGCGGCCCCTTTTGCCACAAAGCTTGACGAGGCCGCTAAAGCTGTCTATCACGCGCCGCCCGAAGATATCGCCCGGCTCGGGAACGCCATAGCGCATGAGCTCGACAGGGACGCCCCGTCGCCGGAGGGGCTCGAAGGGAGAATCGCTCAACTCGCAAAGGACATAGCCGAAGACCTCAAGGATGCGAAAAGCCCCATTATCGTTTCCGGCGTAAGCCTTTCGGAAGCGGTCGTAAAGGCCGCCGCAAACGTCGCCTGGGCGCTTGAGGCGATAGGAAAGAAGGCCGCGCTTTCGTACATCGTCCCAGAGTGCAACAGCACGGGCCTGGCCCTCATGGGCGGCAAAAGCCTTGACGACGCCCTTAAGGCCGCAGCCCACGGGGGCTTCGACACCCTCGTGATACTCGAAAACGACCTTTTCACGCGCGCCGGCAAAGAAGAAGTGGAGGTCTTTTTCGAGTGCTTTGAGAACATTATCGCTATCGACCATACCGCGACCCGTACCACATCGGCTGCCGGGCTCGTCTTCCCTGCGGCGGCCTTTGCCGAAGGCACGGGGACGCTCGTGAATTCAGAGGGGAGGGCGCAGAGGTTTTTCAAGGTCTTCGACCCTGAGGGCGATATCGCCGAGGGCTGGCGCTGGCTCGGGAGGATTATGGAGGAATCAGGCGCTGGCACTGCATGGAGCAATATAGACGAGGTCCTCGAATCGATGGCGTCCGAGGTGCCGGAGCTGCAGGAGGCGATCGATGCCGCGCCTTCAGCAGGGCTCCGCATGGCGGGGCAGAAGGTCGCGAGAGCGCCGCAGCGGTTTAGCGGCCGTACGGCCATCCACGCAGGGAGGAGCGTCATAGAGCCGAGGCCTCCCGAAGACCCGGACTCGCCGCTCTCTTTCTCGATGGAGGGCTTTCAGCCCAAGGGGCTCGGCAAGGAGCCGCCTCCGGAGCTTATACCGCAGTTCTGGTCGCCGGGGTGGAACTCCCCGCAGGCGGTCATAAGATTTCAGGATGGGACTAACGGGGGGCTCCGTGGCAACGACCCGGGCGTAAGGCTCATAAACCCGGCAGAAGCAATGCCCGGGTATTTTCGGGAAGTACCCGGGCCGTTCAGGCCCCGTAAAGGCGAATGGCTCGTCATACCCGTGTATCACATATTCGGGTCCGAGGAGCTGAACGCGCTTTCGCCGCCCGTTGCCGGGCTCATCCCGCGCCCATATATCGGCCTTAATCCAGAGGATGCGGTGAAACTCGAGGCCCCGCCCGGCGAGGAGGTCGCGCTTAAGGCAGGGGGGCTCCATTTGAAACTCCCGGCAAGGCATATGCCCGGACTTCCGGAGGGCGTTGCAGCGCTTCCGGTATTGCCGGGCGTCGAAAGACTAAGGCTGCCGCAATGGGGCGTTGTCGCGAGGCCGAAAGAGAGCGCAGCCTGAGAGGGCCCGTATGCAGGGGATCATAGCGTCGGTCTTGACGATAGCTTTCGTCCTTATCGCGCTCCTTACGTCGAGCGCGGCGCTCATCTGGGCGGAGCGGAGTCTCCTTGCGCTCTGGCAGGACAGGTACGGGCCGAACCGGGTCGGCCCGCTGGGGCTATTCCAGCCGGTTGCCGACATGATAAAGATATTCACGAAGGACGACTGGGTCCCGCCGTTCGCGGACAGGCCGGTATTCGTGCTGGCCCCGGCCATAATCGTCATAACGGTCCTGACCGCCTTTGCCGTCATGCCCTTTGCGCCGGGAGTTTTGGTCGCGGACATGGACATCGGGGTCCTCTTTTTCCTGGCCATGTCGTCCCTCAGCATCTACAGCGTCGTCCTTGCGGGCTGGTCCTCGAACAGCAAGTACGCGCTGCTGGGGGGCCTCAGGGGCGCGGCCCAGATGCTGAGCTACGAGATATTCATGGGGCTCTCGATAATGGGGGTGGTCCTCCTTGCCGGGTCCTTTAACCTTAATGACATAGTCGAGGCGCAGAGGAATATGTGGTTCTTCATCCCCAGCTCGGGCCTTTTCATTTTTTTTCCGGCCGGGCTCGCCGAGACGCACAGGCTGCCGTTCGACCTGCCCGAGGCTGAAAACGAGCTTGTGGCAGGCTATCACACCGAGTATTCGGGCCTTAAGTTCGGGATGTTCTACATCGGCGAATACCTGGGCGTTACGCTCATCGCCTCGATGATAACGACCCTTTTCCTCGGGGGCTGGCTCGGCCCGGTGCTCCCGCCCGCCGTATGGTTCATCCTGAAGACCGGGGCCGTTATCGTTGTCTTCATACTCCTCAGGGCCTCGCTCCCCAGGCCCAGGTTCGACCAGCTCATGGGCTTCGGCTGGAAGGCGATGCTACCGCTCGCGCTCATAAACCTTCTCGTAACCGGCGGCATCATCCTCGCCCTGACGGACGCGCCGGTATTCCCCGGGGGCGGTAATGCTGAGCCTCTTTAAGACCGCGTGGGGGGTATTCCTCCGCGCCTTTGAAAAAAGGGTGACGGTCAGCTACCCCGAGGAGAGGCCGTATCTCGCGCCCAGGTTCAGGGGGCGGATCATACTCTCGCGCGACCCCGATGGCGGGGAGAGGTGCGTTGCCTGCTACCTCTGCGCCGCTGCCTGCCCGGTAGACTGCATAGCGCTCGACGCGGCGGAGACGGAGGACGGCAGGCGCTACCCCTCATTTTTCAGGATAAACTTCTCGCGCTGCATCTTCTGCGGCTACTGCGAGGAGGCGTGCCCCACGTACGCGATACAGCTTACGCCTGACTTCGAGATGAGCGAATACGCGAGGCAGTCGCTCGTGTACGAAAAGGAGGACCTCCTCATAAGCGGGACAGGCAAATACCCGGATTATAATTTCTACAGGGTCGCGGGGCTCGCGATAAAGGGGAAGGACAAGGGGGAGGCGGAGAATGAAACGCCTCCCGTGGACATAAGGGGCCTTATGCCCTGACCCGCCCGGCCCGGAGGTACGGTGAACGGACTCTTCTATATAGCCTCAATGATAGCCGTAATCGCCACCTTCAGGGCCGTAACCGGCGCGAACGCGGTGCATTCGCTCCTCTATCTCACGGTATCGCTCCTTGCGAGCGCCGCTATTTTCTATTCTCTCGGGGCGCATTACATCGCGGCCCTAGAGGCCATCATATACGCAGGCGCTGTAATGGTCCTATTCCTTTTCGTGGTCATGATGCTGAGCTACGGGCCGGGCCAGGAGGCCGAGGAAAAGAGGATAACCAGGCCCGGGACATGGGCCGGGCCTGCCGTGCTGGCGGGTATACTCCTCTTTGAACTCGTCTATGTCCTTATCGACAGGGAACTTGTCCCCGAGAACGCGGCGGCCCACGGGCCCAAGGCCGTGGGCATAGCCCTCTTCGGCCCGTACCTCATAGGAGTCGAGCTTGCCTCGGTGCTCCTCCTTGTGGGGCTTCTGGGCGCATACCACATCGGGCGCAAATAAAAGGAGAAGGCATGGCGACTGTCCCGGCTGAATACGCATTGGCGCTTGCGGCGGTCCTGTTTGCGCTGGGCCTTACGGGGGTGCTCGTAAGGCGGAACATGATATACGTCCTCATGTCCATCGAGGTCATGCTGAACGCGGCTGGCCTCGCCTTCATAGCCGCCGGGTACAGGTGGGCGGAGCCCGACGGCCAGGTGATGTTCGTCTTCATACTCACGCTCGCGGCTGCGGAGGTCTCGGTTGCCCTGGCAGTAATCTTCAGGTTTTTTCACAGGACAGGCACCCTTGATTTGGACAAGGTCGGCAGCCTGAAAGGATAGAGGTTGCCATGAAAGAATTCCTATGGCTCATACCCGCCCTGCCATTTGCGGGGTTCCTGGCGCTCCTGCTCGCCGGCAGGTCGATGCCGGAGAGGCTTTCCGCCCTCGTCGGGACAGGCGCGGTCGGCCTCTCCGCCATTGCCGTTCTCTTAATCGGAATCGATTTCATCGGCTCTCCTCCGCCGGGAGGCTTCCATGCCCAAGGCCTCTGGAGCTGGGTGGAGCTCGGCTGGTTCAGGGCAGACGCCGCGCTCAGGCTCGACGCTCTCTCCCTTACGATGGCCGCGGTAGTTACCTTTACGGCCTTCCTGATCCTCGTCTATTCCGCCGAGTTTATGGCAGGAGACGAGGGCTACTCGCGGTTTTTCGCGTACATGGACCTCTTTGTCGCGTTCATGCTCGTGCTCGTCCTTGCCGACAACTTCCTTTTCCTCTACCTGGGCTGGGAGGGCGTGGGACTCTGCAGCTTCCTCCTCATCGGCTTCCGGTATAAGGAGAGCCATACCGGGTACGCGGCGCGGAAGGCCTTCATCATGACCAGGGCCGGAGATACGGCCTTCCTGATCGGCATCATACTCCTTGCGGCAAGTTTCGGGACGCTCGATATCCAGACAGTCATGGAAGTGGGGGAGGGTGCCGCCTCCGGGCAACAGGGCGCCATTGCCGCGCTCGCGGCGCTTTCGATACTCGCAGGAGCGCTCGGGAAATCAGCGCAGGCGCCGCTTCAGACATGGCTTCCCGACGCGATGGCAGGCCCGACCCCGGTAAGCGCCCTCATCCACGCGGCCACGATGGTCGCAGCCGGGGTGTACCTCATAGCCCGTACCCATGCCCTCTTCGAGCTTGCGCCTGCGGTCATGGCCTTGATTGCCGCCCTGGGCGCGGCAACGCTCCTCATCTCAGGCTTAAGCGCGCTCGTCCAGTCGGACATAAAAAGGGCCCTCGCCTACTCGACCATGGGGCAGGTGGGCTTCATGTTCCTCGCGCTCGGGGCAGGCTACTGGCAAGCCGCAATATTCCATTTCATGACCCACGCCTTCTTCAAGGCCCTCCTCTTCCTCTCCGCGGGCGCGGTCATAACCGCGCTCGGAGGCGAGCACGACATGAAAAGGATGGGCGGCTTGAGGAAAAGGCTCCCGCTCGCCTTCTGGAGCTTTCTAATCGGGGCGGCGTCGCTTTCGGCCCTGCCCCTCGTTACCGCCGGATATTACAGCAAGGACCTCATATTGAAAGGGGCGCTGGCCGGAAGCGGGGCCTTCCTCTGGGGCGCAGGCATAACCGGGGCCTTCGTTACCGCGCTCTACGCGTTCCGCATGGTATTCCTCGTCTTTTTCGGGAAGGCCGGGGCAGACGCGGCAAGGCGGACGGGCATGGGCATTGCAGCCCCGCTCGTCCTTCTTTCGGCCCTCGCGCTTTTTTCCGGTTTCATCGGCGTGCCCTCCTTTTTAGGGGCGGTAGCGCCCCCTCCCGATACTGCCGCGCAGGTCGATACGACTCTGGCCGGGGTGCTTTCGGCCCTCGTCCCGGTGCTGGGGGCAGCCGCGGCGTATGTCGTCTTTTTTAAGCGGCGCGCCTGGGTTGAAGGGCTCCCGGAAAAAGGCTTTGTAGCCGGCCTCCATGCCTTCCTCCGTTCTGGCTGGGGCTTTGACCGGCTCTATGAGAGGCTCTTTGTGCGTCCCTACCTACTGGCAGCGCGGGCGGGAAGAGAGGATTTTATGGACGCGCCGTATGCCGGCGCTGCAAAGGCGGCTGAGCTACTGAGCAGGCTCCTTGCGAAGACCCAGTCAGGGCAGGTGAGGCGTATGCGGTGGATGACTATCGGTGCCCTTCTGGCGCTCAGGGCGCGTTCATATGATGCTCATGGGCGGTCTCCCTCTTCAGGCGTAGCGGCATGGGCCTCGGCCCGGCTGGGAGGGCCTTCCCGCGTTGTATTGCCCTTTTGGCGCTCGCGCTCGATTTTGCGCTCCTCCTTTCCGTTCTGGACGGAGGAGATAGCGGCGGCCGATGGCTCGCTGAAGCCCATCTTGAATGGATGCCCGGCATAGGCGTCGGCATCCATCTCGCCGTTGACGGCCTGGGCCTCGCCCTGGCACTTCTTACGGCCTTCCTGGGCATGGCCGCGATCGCGGCCTCATGGACAGGCATAAGTGAAAGGACGGGCTTTTTCCACCTCTGCCTCATGTCCGTCATAGCCGGGGTCATGGGCGCCTTTCTTGCCCTCGACCTGCTCCTCTTCTACGTCTTCTGGGAGCTCATGCTCGTACCCATGTTCCTGATGATAGCCGTATGGGGGCACGGCGGACGGTACAGGGCGGCGCTCAAGTTCTTCATATTCACGCAGGCCGGAAGCCTCCTGATGCTCGTATCCATACTGGGGCTTTATTTCGTCCACGGGACGGAGACCGGCATATACACATTCGACTACATGGAGCTGCTCGATACTCCTATGGGCCGCGCTACCGAGTTCTGGCTCATGCTCGGCTTTCTGGCCGCGTTCGCGGTAAAGCTCCCGGCAGTGCCCTTCCACACGTGGCTCCCCGAGGCCCATGCCGAGGCGCCTACGGGCGGAAGCGTAATACTTGCGGGGCTACTTCTTAAGACCGGCGCGTACGGAATGATACGCTTCCTTTTTCCGCTCTTCCCGAACGCCGCGGAGGCGATTGCGCCGGCCGTATACGCCCTTGCGGTCATTGGTATAGTCTACGGCGCGGTCCTTGCGCTTGGGCAGACGGACCTTAAAAGGCTCATCGCGTACACGAGCGTAAGCCACATGGGTTTCGTGCTTCTCGGCATTTTCGCGTGGGAGGGGCTTGCCCTTAACGGCGCGCTCGTCCTCATGGTCTGCCACGGCGCGTCCACGGGCGCGCTATTCATCATAGCCGGGGCAATAGAGGAAAGGGCGCATACGCGCGAGATGGCGAGGATGGGCGGCTTCTGGTCGTCCGCCCCGAAGATGGGCGGAGCGGCCCTCTTCTTCGCCCTCGCGTCCCTGGGCCTTCCCGGCCTGGGGAACTTCCTGGGCGAGTTCCTCGTGCTCCTTGGGGTTTTCGGCGTAAACCCGCTCCTTGCCGCATCTGCGGCGCTCGGGCTCGTGGCCTCGGTCATTTATTCGCTCTGGATGGTGCAGAAGGTCTTTCACGGACCTGCCTTGCCCGGGGCGGCCATGCCCGACATAGGAGGGAGGGAGGCGGCAACGCTCGCCTCAATGGCGGCACTCGTCCTCTGGCTCGGCCTTTATCCAGCCCCTTTTCTCGACAGGATGGGGATAAAGGGCCACATCGGAAAAACGGCGAGCGGGATAGAGACCGGGAGTGCGAAAGGGACCGGCGCAAACGGCCTTGAAGCCGGGCGCCTTGCGGAGCATCGCCCGGATATGGGGGACGCTCCGGAAAGGCAGGGAGGGCGCAAGGAAAAATGAGCGCAACGGATCTGGTCGCGATACTCCCGATGCTCGTATTGACCATGGCCGCGGTCGCGGCAACGGTGCTCGCGGCCTTTCGCACGAGCCATGCCTTCAACGCGGCCCTGGCGGTCTCGGCCTTCGCGCTTGCGCTATTCTCCCTCGTGCCCGCCTCAAATGCCGCGCCGAGGGCCGTTACAGCGCTGATTTCAGTCGACGCCTATTCGCTCCTTTTTACTGGCCTGTTGCTCGGCGCGGCGATCGCCGTAACCCTCTTCTCGTACGGATACAACGAGGGGCGCGAGGGCGGGCTCGCGGAGTTCTATATCGTACTCCTTATCGCGACCCTCGGCGCAATCGTGCTCGCCGTCTCGGCCCACGTCGCGACCTTTTTTCTCGGCCTCGAAATACTCGGGGTCTCCCTTTACGTGCTCATCGCCTCGGACCTCGGCGAGCGCGCTAACGAGGCGAGCATCAAATACCTGATACTGGCGGGCATCGCGTCCTCTTTCCTGGTCTTCGGCATGGCGCTCGTCTATACGGAGCTCGGCACCATGGAATTTTCGGAGATGGCAAGGCGCACCGGCGAATCCGGCGCGGGCCCGCTCCTCTTAGCCGGGCTCGCCATGATAACCGTTGCCGCCGGGTTCAAGCTGGCGGCAGCGCCCTTCCACATGTGGGCCCCGGACGTATACGAGGGCGCGCCCGCGCCCGTGGGCGCGTTCCTGGCGGCGGTCTCGAAGGGCGCGGTGGCGGCGCTCCTTCTCCGTTTCTTTCTCCAGACCGGCTCGCTGGCCCTTCATCCGCTCTTCATCGTATTTGGCGCGGTCGCCGTGGCATCCATGTTCACCGGGAACATCCTCGCCCTATTTCAGACGAGCATAAAGCGGACGCTCGCCTATTCGTCCATAGCGCACGTCGGCTATCTCCTGATAGCGTTCCTTGCCGGGGGGCGCGCGGGCATGGTCGCGGCAGGCTACTACCTCGCCGCTTATTTCGTATCCATAATAGGGGCGTTCGGGGCCGTAACCCTTCTTTCGGGAAAGGATAGGGAGCTTGATCTATTGGACGACTACAGGGGCCTTGCGTGGCAACGCCCCTGGCTTGCCGGGGCCTTTGCCGCCATGCTCCTGTCGCTTGCCGGGATGCCGCTTACGGCGGGTTTTCTGGGGAAGTTTTTTGTCGCTGCCGCCGGGGTGAGAGAGGCCCTGTGGTTTTTCGTAATCGCGTTCGCAATCAACAGCGCCATCGCGGTCTATTACTACCTGAGGATTATAACAGTGCTCTTCTCGCCCTCTTACGGGGAAGCACCGGGACCTCTTCCGCGCCTGCCGCTTGCGGGGACTGTCGCGCTCGGGGCGCTTACGCTACTTCTGGTCTTTCTCGGGGTCTACCCGGGTCCTTTACTGGCGCTCCTTGAGGAGGCGGCTTCGGCGTTCTTATGAGGATGCCTTCATTTCTCCTGTCGGGCCGTTTTGCTCCGAATAATCAATGCCCTTGCCGCGAGGACCGCGAGCGTTACGACCGTAAGCGGTATGACGAACGCGCCCATCGCGAACTTGAAGGCGGAAAGGGAGGCGTGCCCCGTGGAGTTGAGGAAGATGAAGGCGGTGTAGAGGACGTAGTAAGCCAGAAAGAGGGCGCCCTCCCATCGCGCTATCGTATAGCCGGTAAATAGTATGGGCAGGCAGGCGGCAGAGACCGCGAGCACCACGGGGATGTCGAAGGAAAGGGCGCTCCCGGGCACCCCGACCCCGTCTGCGGATACGAGGCTCGTTATGCCCATGACGGAGAGTATGTTGAAGATGTTGCTCCCGACGATGTTGCCGACAGCTATGTCCCGTTCGCCTTTTATGCTCGCCATCACGGACGTCGCGACCTCGGGAAGCGAGGTCCCTGCCGCTATGATGGTGAGCCCTATTATGAGCTCGCTTATGCCCAGCCCCCTC
The DNA here is from genome assembly GCA_015075075.1 of Deltaproteobacteria bacterium. GTDB lineage: Bacteria > Desulfobacterota > GWC2-55-46 > GWC2-55-46 > GWC2-55-46 > UBA5799. The sequence goes on from JABTVA010000004.1 coordinate 25,950, forward strand.
GCCATCTGGACCGCGCCGTCCACCAGCCACCTCGACCCCAGCACCAGGAGCGCGAGCCCGGCGATTGAAATAAGGATGTTAACGGCCCAGTCCCTTGCCGCCGACCGCCCCCTTTTATAAGAGAACTCCTCCTTGAACTCGTCCGTCGTCCCGTTTTCCTTCCGGCCAAGATAGACGAGAAACCCCGTATAAATAAAAAACCCGGCTGTGAGTACAGCCCCTTCGAGCCTGCTCACGACCCCGTTCAAACCGAAGATGAAAAAAAGTACCGAGACCCCTATCATGACGGGCACGTCGAGCCTTATGAGCTGGCGCGACGCGGCAAGGGGAGTTATGGCGGCCGAGAGGCCGAGTATGAAGAGGAGGTTGAAGATGTTGCTCCCGACCACGTTCCCGACGGCTATATCGGCCTGCCCCGCAAGGGAGGATTTGACGCTCACCGCGAGCTCGGGCGAGCTTGTGCCGAAGGCGACTACAGTAAGGCCGATTATGAGCGGGGATATGCCGAGAAAGGACGCGATCCTCGATGAGCCCCTGACGAGCATCTCGGCCCCGATTATGAGAAGAAGGAGCCCTGCAACGAAAAAGAACAATACCGAAAAACCCATTCAAACCCCTGAAGTCATTATATTTAAAATACTATAATCCATATGCCTTATCCAAAGGCAAAAAGACGGCCGTTGCAGAGGCGAAACTCAGCTCTTCGGGGCCGTCCTCGTCATGCTAAAAAGTGTACTGGAGGCTCAGTATCCAGTATATATCCGTCTTTTTTATGTTAACCGGGGGCTTGCTGTCGTATTCGATTATGTTCGTGAGCTTCAAGCTCCAGTAGCTGTTCAGCCTTGAGTTCAGAGAGGCCTCGTTCCTTACCTGGAAGTTCTCAGGCTCGTCCACCCGGCTGTAGGCCTTGAGGCCGTCGTTGAAGGACGTGTCTTTCGTAAGCCCGAGCCTTAAATTGCTTCCCACCCGGGCCGTTACCCAGGACTCGTCCCTGCCCGACCGGAGCTCCTCCCTTACGAGCGAAAGGCCGAGCTCGATGAGGAGCGACTTCGAGGCGCCGTCCCAGACCTGGTAGCCCGCGCCCGGGCCCGCCACGGCCCGGAGGTCGATGTCCCTGAACCTGTCGTTAAGCAGCTCGGCGCTCAGGTACCCGTAATAGGGGCTCGTAAGGAAGTAGTCGTATTTAAGGGCGGCATAGGAGTTCCTGGCGGTCGTCCTCCCGTTCTCCTCGGCGTAATTGAAGCGGATGCTTGCGCTCGAGCGGTCCTGCAAGGTCCTCTTCTCCGCATCAAAGCCTATATTTACGCTTGCCCTCCTCGTATTCCCGGAGCGCATGCTCGCTCCTGCGCTTATCTTTCCGCCGAGCCTGGGTGTAGCGGGGTCTATCGCGTCGATATCGGCCCACGCCAGTTCATCCCAGGGCCTTTCCGCGGGTTTAAAGACGGTCTGCCCTGCTTCGTTTATGAGAAAGCTTCCGTTCCATATCTCCCCCGAAGCCGTCCGCACCGTAACCGGCCCGTCGGTCCTCAAGGCGGCAACAGACGATTTCCGTATCCTGACCGGCTCCGAATACGGGGTGCCCACGGTCAGAACACCCTTTTCCATGCCCTGCACCTTGCCGGTAATGGTGTCCCCGTTCGAAAGGACCAGCTCGTCCGCTGAGGAGACGGTTGCTACGCCGGCAACGAGGGTTGACGCCATCAGGATAATTTTTTTTATACAAGGCACGTTCTATTCTTCCTCGGTCTGAGGGGAACAAATTACACGAAGCGGCGGGCACTGTCAAAGGGAATGGAAGAGCGAGACCGGGACGGCAAGGCCCTTTGCAAGCGCAGTAAAAGAGGGCTGTAAAAAAGGCTTCCCGGGTGTAAACCGGTTTTACGCCAGCCGGAAATCCGCGGCTCTTTCGTAAATTGTTGATAAATTCTCCTTCTGGTTTTTTTTCTATGCAGGACGCCCCGTAAAATCCCTTTACACCCGCCCCTCGGCCCTTAAAGAAATGCATGGAAAGGCCTTGGCCCGCCGCTTGCAATCCCGTCCAGACATTCCACAAAAAGGAGAAGCGCATGGAAAGGGCCCTTTCCGGAATACCCGGGCGTATGCTCACCTTGTCAGGCAGGCTCATCGCCGGAAAAGTTGTCATGTTTTGCCTTGGGTTTTTTGCCCTGCTGCTTTTTGCCGTTCCCGCTGAGGCCATCAGTACCGCCCCGAAGCAGTTCTGGTTCGGAGAGGAGCACGGCTCATGGACCTTTGCCGACGTTTTTCACGACAAGGCCCGGGACCGGGCCAATGCGCCGGCGAATTCACGGCTTGGCGGGCAGGACCCGTCCGGTTTTGTGATAGACATCGAGACGCCTGGCGCGAGGGAAGGCGCGCTTTTGAGGGGCACCGGGACGCGGGCCGATTGCCCCTGGTCGCCTATGAAGAGGAAGTCCATCGCCTCGGCATGCGAAGGGATATAGCCCTGCGGTTACACCGGCGGTTTCTGATTAATTGGTGTATTCGTCATTGCGAGCGGAGCGCGGCAATCTCATCTTTTGGAATATCGAGCATTGAGATTGCTTCGTCGCTTCACTCCTCGTAATGGCGCACGGATGGGATCAATCGGGCCTTAAAGCGCCACAGCAAAGCGGAAGAGGTAGCTTCCAGTACCCGACCCGGCTGCCAGGTATCGCCATTGCCGCGGCCCTCCAGTTGACGCAAAGGAAGAGGATAGCCGCGCCTCGGCGGATGCCCGGCAAGGGCATCCGCCGGCCTCTTTCTCCCCGGAAACCGCAGTTTTTCCCCGTCCTGATTGACAAACCGCTCTTTTGGGACAGAATCTGAAGAGAGCGTTAAAAGCCTAATCCAGCATGCGCATGTGCCGCCCCAAACTCGTCTCCGGCGCGCGCGGAAGCCGTGCGCGCCTCGTTGCCCGACCCCCGGCCCATTCCCCCCGGCTGCTCCAAAACGCTCTCGCCGGAACCATTTCAGCGCCGCATTCTCAAGATAATCCCTTTGGAATGGAAGAGAGGAGAATTTTCATTTATGAGAATAGCGCAGATTTCGCCGCTTTTCGAGAGCGTCCCGCCCGCCATGTACGGCGGGACTGAAAGGGTGGTCTCGTACCTTACCGAGGAGCTCGTAGGCCTCGGGCACGAGGTCACGCTCTTCGCGTCCGCCGATTCGAAGACCCGGGCTGAGCTCGTGCCCTGCTCCGAGCGCGCCCTGAGGCTGGACGAGAACACCCTGGACCCGGTATCCCTGCACCTCATCATGATGGAGGAGGCGCTCCGGAGGGCCGACTAGTTCGATATCATCCACTCGCACGTGGACTGCATAGGGTTCATCCTGGGGAGGAGGACCGACGTGCCTGTCATCAACACCCTCCACGGGAGGCTCGACAACCCCGAGCACGAGTTCATATTCAGGGAGTACGGCGGAAGCCCACTCGTGTCCATATCGGACGCGCAGAGGGCCGCGAAGCCCTTCGCGAACTGGGTCGCGACCGTCCATCACGGCATCCCGGCGGGCCTGTATGATTTCAGCCCCAGGGCGGGCGACTACCTCCTCTACATAGGCAGGGTATCGCCGGAGAAGAAGGTCGAGTCTTCGATAGATATCGCCATGAAGGCCGGCATACGCCTGAAGATCGCGGCCAAGGTCGACAGGGTGGACAGGGGTTATTTCGAGGCATGCCTCAGGCCGCACCTTAAAAGCCGGTACGTGGAATTCCTCGGCGAGGTGAACGACAGGGAGAAAAACGAGCTCCTGGGCGGGGCGCTCGCCTTCCTGCACCCGGTGGACTGGCCCGAGCCTTTCGGCCTTTCCATGCTCGAGGCAATGGCCTGCGGCACCCCGGTCGTCGCCCGGAGAAGGGGCTCCATACCCGAAGTGGTGGACCACGGCGTTACGGGGTTCGTCTTCGAGCGGGACGAGGAGGCCGTGAGGATAGTAGACGGCATAAGGGGCGGCTTTTCAAGGGAGGGCTGCAGGAGGAGGTTCGAGGAAAGGTTCCTCCAGGGCCGGATGGCCGCGGATTACCTCATGGCCTACGAGCTCGTGACGGGGAGGTGCGGGAGCGGATGGCTCAAGTCAGCAGAATAAAGGACTCGTTCTTCATAGTCGCCACCTCGACCATAATAGACCCCTTCCGGCTCATCCAGAAGGACGGGGAGATATTCGGCATCTATGACAGGTTCGGGGACATACTGCCCCTCGGGAAGGGGGAGCAGGGCGTGTACTACAAGGGGACGAGGTACCTTTCCCATTACGAGCTCAGGATAAACGGCATGAGGCCGCTTTTCCTGAGCTCCAACATGGACGAGGACAACTTCCTCATGACGGTCGACCTCACTAACCCGGACATATATTCCGGCGGTGAGCTCCTCTTGAGAAGGGACTCGGTCCACCTGCTGCGCGCGCGGGTCCTCTCCGGGACCAGGGTGCTCGAGCACATAAGGGTCAGGAACTTCGGCGAGGAGGACGCCGCCTTTGTCCTTGAGCTCGGGGCCGATTCCGATTTCGAGGACATCTTCGAGGTGAGGGGGATCAAAAGGGCAGGGAGAGGCGCCCTCCACGAGCCCGAGTACGGGAAAAAGGAGTTCAGCCTCTCCTATGACGGCCTCGACAGCGTAAGGAGGACCACGGCCTTTACCTTCAGCAGGGGCCCTGACAGGATGAGCGGGAATACCTTCATGTTCTCGCTCAGGCTCAAGCCCAACCAGACCGAGGAAGTTTACGTCACCGCCGAGTGCGTGGAGGGGCGCTCCAGAAAGGACGGCAGGGGCTATGTCGAGGTATTGAGGGACGCCCGGAAGCGCCTCGGGTCCCGGCGGAAGTCGGGTGTAGAGATATTCACCTCGAACGAGCACTTCAATATCTCCATAAGGCGCTCGCTCGCGGACATAGAGATGATGCTTACGGAGACGCCGAAGGGGCTTTTCCCTTACGGAGGCATACCCTGGTACTGCACCCCGTTCGGGAGGGACGGCATCATAACGGCCCTGGAGTGCGCGTGGATAAAGCCGGACATAGCGGCGGGCGCATTGAAGTACCTCTCCCACATGCAGGCTACAGGGCGCGACGAGAGGAAGGCAGCGGAGCCCGGGAAGATAATGCACGAGACGAGGCACGGCGAGATGGCGGCGCTCGGCGAGATACCGTTCGGCCTCTACTACGGGAGCGTTGACGCGACCCCGCTCTACATCATACTCGCCGGGGTGTACTGGAGGAGGACCGGCGACACCGCCCTCATAAGGAAGCTCTGGAAGAGCATAAGCGCGGCCCTTTCCTGGCTTGACGAGTACGGGGACGCGGACGGGGACGGCTTCCTCGAATACTCGCCCCACGCGGGCGGCCTCAGGAACCAGGGCTGGAAAGACTCGCAGGACTCGGTCTTCCACAGGGACGGAAGGCTCGCCGAGGGGCCCATCGCGCTCTGCGAGGTGCAGGCCTATCTCTACGCGGCAAAAAAGGAGGCGGCGGCGCTTTCAAGGCTCATGGGCGACGACGCCCAGGCCGACAGGCTCCGCCTGGAGGCCGAGGAGCTTAAAAAGAGGTTCAACGAGGCGTTCTGGGACGAGGAGATGGGCACCTACGTTCTTGCCCTCGACGGAAGGAAAAAGCCCTGCAGGGTGGTCTCGTCCAATGCGGGGCACGCGCTCTTCGCGGGCATTGCAGACCCTCAGAAGGCGCGGAGCGTCGCCGACATGCTCCTTTCGGAGAGCGTCTTTTCCGGCTGGGGCATAAGGACCATAGGCGACGGGGAGAAGCGATATAACCCCATGTCCTACCATAACGGCTCGGTCTGGCCGCACGATAACGCGCTCACGGCCTTCGGCCTTGCGGCCTACGGCTTTACCGAGCACTTCAACAAGGTCTTCATGGGCATATTCGACGCGGCGCTCATGTCCGACCTCCAGAGGCTCCCGGAGCTCTTCTGCGGGTTCCCGCGCCGTAACGGCATGGCCCCCACGCAGTACCCCGTGGCCTGCGCGCCCCAGACATGGGCATCTGGCGCGCTCCTCCTCATGCTCCACGCCTCGCTCGGCGTCTACTTCGAGGCCGACAAGAGCATGATAATATTCAAGGAGCCGGAGCTTCCGAGCTTCCTCACCTCAGTGTATCTCAAGAACCTGCCCGTAGCGCCCAGGAAGACGCTCGACATACTGATATCGAGGTACGGCGAGGACGTTACCATAGAGGCCCTGAAAAAACCGGATGACGTCCATATATTGATTATTAAATAAGGCAGCCAGGGAGTTTTGTTCTAAAGAGCAACTGTGTTCGGTGTCAAGCAGGGTGCGCTATGCGCACCATTACAGATCCCCCTTTGTCCCCCTTTAGAAAAGGGGGAATCTATTGGACCGCATCTGTATGTCATTCCAAGCGAAAGTTCAGTAGGGTGCGCTATGCGCACCATTACAAATCCCTCTTTGTCCCCCTTTAAAAAGGGGGAATTTAACTTTATGCCGACCCGGAATCCTTACGGGACCTCTGCCGGATGGAATGACTTCGGGGATTGTCATTCCAGGTAGACGACCCTGTTCCGGCCCGATGATTTTGCCTGGAAAAGCGCCCTGTCCGCCCTGCCCAGGAATTCGGCAACCGGTTCTTTTTGCATCCGGATCGCCACCCCTGCGCTCGCCGTGACCTTCAGGCCTTCCAGCTGCCCCTCAAAGGCGAGCCCCGCGAGCTTCCTCCGTATCTTCTCGGCCACGATGACGCACTCTGCAGGCGTGTTGCCCATGAGGAACACGGCAAACTCTTCGCCGCCGTAGCGGACGGCTATGTCGCTCGCCCTTATGGAGCCGAGCATGGCCGAGGCCGCCTGCCTTATGGCCTCGTCCCCGGCCGCATGGCCGTGCCCTTCGTTAATGTCCTTGAAATGGTCGAGGTCGAAGAGGACGACCGATATGGCGTATTGACCGTTCCGGTCGTGGGCGTGCGCGAGCCTCTTGAGGGTCTCGTCCATATAGAAACGGGTGTAGAGCCCGGTAAGGGGGTCTTTTATCGACTGCTCGTAGAACTTGCACCTCTCGGCTTCGAGCATGCGGTAGAAGGCCTCGCGCTCGACCGCTATGGCGAAGGAGCCGCTCATCTCGCCTAACATGCGGTCAAGGTCCCTGTCCTCCCTCACGTCGTGGGCAAGGCGTATGACTGCCATTGCCCCGGCCCTGCCGCCCTCGCGCGGGAAAAGAGGTATGACGAGGGCCCATTCCCTGACCCCTGCCTTGAGCTCCGGGAGCGCCGCAGGGATGAGCATCTTCCTGTAACTGCCGCCGTTTTCTACGGCCCACGCGCCCCTTTCAACGCCCAGAACGCCTTTGAGCGCAGCCGGGGGCTCCTCAATGGCCCCCCTGTAGCGCGTCCCGGGCGAGAGGCAAAGGGGCTCGCCGTTGCCTGTCTTCGCATAGAACTCTATCGAGACCGCCGGGAGCGTCCTCTTTAATATGTCAAGGAGGGCGTTTGCGATGTCGCGGAAGTCGCGGTAGACGATGACGGTATTGGTGATGTCCTTCAGGGTCTTATTGAGGAACGATAGGCGGCGTATGTCGGTTGAGTCGCCCGCAAGGGCGAATATGCCGCATTCGAGCTGCTTGAGCCTCCCTATGACGAAGCTTATGAGCCCGCCGTATAAAATGGAGCCGTGCTGCGGCGCTATCATCCTGACCGGGAGTTCTTCGAGCTTCAAGAGGCCGTGAAGCAGTATCTCCCGGCTCGGCATGTAGTGCTCGTGGAAGGGGCGTATGTCCTCGAAGTACGACTCGTCCCTGGCGACGAGGCTCCACTCCCGCGTCATGCCGCCGAAGATGTCGCTTGAGAAGAGTATGCCGCTCTCGACGTCGTAGGTGCAGAAGGCCCCCGGGAAATGGAGGTAGGGCGTAAAGACGAATAGGAGGAGCCTGCCGTCAAGGTCGAGCTGCCAGCCGCTCTCCTCGATGTCGATAATGGGTAGCCTTAGCGCGTAGTGCTTAATCAGGGCCCGCGCCCGCCAGTGCGTGACGATAGCCGCCTCCGGGTGCAGGCCCGGGATTTCCTCGATTAGCTTGAGGGATGCCGTTATGTCAGGGTCCTGGTGGTGGCAGATGAAATAACGGATGCTGGAGAAGGGGACTACCTCCTCGACCTTTTTCCTCACGCTTTCGAAGGTAAGGTGGCCGCCGGGGTCTATGAGGACGGAGTTATTCCCGCGCTCTATGAGGTAGGCGTTGCACTGGAAGATGTCGTCAGGCAAATATTGCCCGACCCACCATACGCGCTCGCCTATTTCCACGGCGCGGCTTGTGTCAGCGGAGATTATCTTCCGTATGTCGATGTCGGCCATAAGGGGCTGTAAGAGAATCGAAAAAGAGTAAAGGAACCTCTGGTTAATTCATGTGTTCGTCATTGCGAGCGGAGTGAAGCAATCTCATCTTCCGGAAAATGAAGCGCCTTGAGATTGCTTCGGAGCCAAAAGCTCCTAAGCAATGACAACGGAAAAGATAATGAATCAGGCATTCCTAAGGTGTCTCGGGATGAGTCTCGAAGATGGGGGTGCCGGAGGATGCGTTTCGAAGCTGTGTCATGTAGAACGAGGCCCCTCGCTCCGCTCAGGGTAAACTCCGGAAGGATCCCGGCGCGGACTACAGCCGCGCCCTCGGAATGACAGGCGCATGGAACCGCGGCTACAGGCCGGGCCGTCCAAAAGACTCCCCCTTTTCCAAAGGGGGCAGGGGGGATTATCAGGATGCGATGACTTTCTCCCTTTCATAAGGGAGACGGCCGGAGGCGATTGCCGGAATTGCCTGGATTAGTCGCGCCGGTTTCAGGTAGATTCTTGCACAAGAGGGGAAATCTGTCAAACGGGGGAAAGGCAAGGTTCAGGCGCCCTGCTCCACGACCGCGATCTCCTCTGGTGTCAAGCCGTAGAGCCCGTAGACGAGGGAGTCTATCTGCCTGTCCGCCGCGCCTATCTGGCGCTCGATAAGCTCCCTGTCGTGCGGGGTCTTTGCCTTCTTAAGCTTCTCATTCAGGTCGAGCAGGCGCTTGGCAAGGGAGATGATTTCGGAATGGACGGACTTCTCCTTAGGTTCCTTTTGGTCGATGGCGCGGATGGGAATTTTTTCAACATCCTGCCGTATCCAGCGGAGCCGCCCGCCCTTATCGGCGTCGCCAAGGACAGAGGAGTTCCTTTTAAAATACGCGAATATCAGCTTCGAGTTAAGGAGCCCCAACAGATACAAATCATTCAGAGGAATGATATATCCGGTATTGGCCACATAGAGCGAATTTGCATCAAAAGAAAACCGGCTTGATTTTGCAATGTCCGGAAAGACTATCTTCGGCTTTTCGAATTCCGGATAGTAGTCGCACGCGCGAAGCTCCCACCAGAACTCACCCTTGTCATGGCGCTTGGATGCGGCTGCATTAAATGGCTTCAAATGCTCTGCTATGGCCGGGTAACGCTTGCAGAGCCATTGCCATGCATCACCTTCCCTTGCATGGCCGGAGCGTGCCCGCGTCCATCCCCTCGGCATCAGTATAAGGCTCTTCTCCTTCGAATTAACGCAATACTTCCTTATGTCGTCTCCCACGACAAAGGGCTTAATAAGCTCCGCGCTCTTCCTGTCTTCCTTTACGAGCCTGTCCCTTATATCCCGGTCTATGACAAAGGCCTCGTTAAGCCCGGTCAGGACTCCCCTATATATCTCGCCGCCGATATACCGGCCCAAAGGCACGCCGAGCTTTTTCATCTTCTCGAAGACCGCTATCTCATCCTTCCCGGCAAGGGTCCAGTTCTCACCCGAGAGAGACCTGTTGTCAAGCCCTTCCCCGATGTCCCTCACCTCCTCTTCGAGGGACTTGAAGTCGAGCCGCTTCACGGGCGCATAGATGAAGCGCTGCTTTTTGGAGGGTGAGTTTTCAGTGAGGATTATCGCGGGGAATGTGGCCGCGTCCTGGAAGACGGGCAGCTCCCCGAAGTCCACAATCTTCCGTATTCTCGATTTTCCGGCCAGAAAGCCGCGGATCGGTTTCCCGTAGTTTGAGCGCATGAACTTGTTTGAGCAGATGAAGCCGAAAAGCCCGTCGTTTCTTAAAAGCCTGTGCGACTGCTCGATGAAATAGACATAGAGGTCTGCGACCCCGTGGTATGCGGAGTACTGCCGCTCGAAATAGGGCTTGAACTCCCCGAGCATCTCCTGGCGCACATACGGCGGGTTCCCAATGACGACATCGAAGCCGCCATCTTTCATAATCCTGCCGAAGCCCCGCTTGTCGTCGTTCCAGTCGAAGACGTTTATCCTCCGGGCGTCCCCGCCGTCGAGGAGGTCCATCTGGCTGTAGAAGTCCGGGCCGATGAGGGAGTTGCCGCACTTTATGTTCTCGTCGATATTTGGGAGCGCCCGTTCATTAAAGAGCGAGAGGTTCTTTTTGACGGTCTCCTGGTTTTCGCCTTCGAGCACCTTTAATAGCAGGCTCAGTTTCGTAACCTCCACGGCCTGCCTGTCTATGTCCACGCCGAAAATGTTGTTGAGAAGGATGCGTTTCCTCTCGCCGGTCGAGAGCCGCCAGCCGCCCCTGCCCTGAAAGACGGCGGGCGTCTTGCCCCTTGCGTATTTCTCCGGGTCGTTCTTCGCGTACCATTCCGTGTGCCAGTCGAGGAGATACTGGTACGCGCCTATGAGGAACGAGCCCGAGCCGCACGCCGGGTCGAGCACCTTTAGCTTCGAGGCCTGGGCCGGGGTCTTGCCTTCGAGCGCCCTGCCGAGCGTCTCTTTCACGATGTAATCCACTATGTATCCGGGGGTATAGAAGACGCCCCCGGCCTTCTTGACCTCGGGCTTCTCCTCTACCTTTGCCTGGTGCCCGGCCGTTAAGCGGATTACCTTGCCCAGGAACTGCTCGTAGACGTTCCCGAGAATGTCCGCCCCTATGACCGAGAATTCATAGGGCGATTTCGGCGGGTATAGGTCGTCTATTATGTTCTTTAATACCCTGTCGTCTATCTGGAGGGTCTCGCTCAAGCTGTCGGCCTTGAAATCGAAGAGGCCGGAGTTGTACTTGTCGGCGGCCGCGTAAAAATGCCCGAGGAGGCGCGAGTATATGTTCGCGCCGTTCAGCATGGCCTGGAGCCTGCCGTAGTCCTCTATGCCCCTGTCCTCGCAGATGCGGAGGAATATGACGCGGTCTATGGTGTGCTGGACAGCGAAGTTGAGCTCGTCCGTGTCCAGGCCCATGTTCCTTATTGCCATGTACCGGGCAAGCTCGTCCCGCCACGCGTCTATGAGGCCCAGGAAGGCGCTGTCAACCTCGGCGGTGCCCTTCTTGAGCTTCGCGGATTCGACGTACCTGTCGAAGCTCCCCTTGAGGACCGCCTCCCTGGAGAACCTGTCGTATATCTCGTCGAACTTCTCAAGGTATTCCGTATAAGAATAGAGGGCGACCCGCCCCGCCGAGGCCTTGTCCTTCTCGTTGGGCCGGATCCTGCAGTCATAGACGGCGAGCTCCTCGAAGTCGGTTAAAATCGAGAGCGGGAGCTTGGCGCTCCAGGCGTATCTACGGAGCTGGTAGGCGGGGTTTATGTCGCTCTTTATGTTCACGGCGGGCTTCTTGGCCTCGAGGAAGAACTTCCTCTGCCCGCCTATCCTGAAGGAGTAGTCCGGGGCCCTAAGGAAGCCGCCCACCTTGACCGTGTCCTCGTGGACGACGTCTTTATATTGCTCCGCATAGTCCTTTTCGTTACGGATGTCCCAGCCGAGCGCGTGGAAAAAGGGGTCTATGAACTCCACCCGCACGCGTGTTTCGAGGTAGGACTCGCTCTTGTAGACGTCCTCGTTCTGCCTGAACCGCTCGAGCTGACTGTCTCTTTCCGGCACTCCTTGTCATGGTACAATATACAATTTTCATTGCCACAATATTTTGTAGGCAATGCAATGCATTCGCCGCCATGACACCCAGCCCCAAAGGAAAAGAATAGTAGCATGGAGAAGATAAAGAAGAGCGACGAGGAATGGAAAGAGGAGCTTACGCCCGAGGAGTACAGGATAACCCGCAAAAAGGGCACTGAAAAGCCCTTTACGGGGGAATACCTGAATAAGAAGGACAAGGGGACCTACACCTGCGTCTGCTGCGGGCTTGAGCTCTTCAGCTCGGATACCAAGTACGATTCCGGCTCGGGGTGGCCGAGCTTCACAAAGCCGGTTGCGCCGGACGCGGTCGAAACTCAAGAGGACAGGAGCTTTTTCATGGAGAGGACCGAGGCGGTCTGCCCGAGGTGCGGCGCGCACCTCGGGCATGTATTCGACGACGGCCCGCAGCCGACCGGGAAGAGGTACTGCGTAAACTCCGCGTCCCTCAAGTTCGTCCCGGAGAAGTGAATCAGCGGCCCTGTTGCCTTCCCCAGCCGAGCTCGCCGGCCTTTTTCGAGGCCGCGAATGCGAGCTCCATCTCGCCTATTTCCGAATATGCCGCCGAGAGGTTTACATAGGGCTCAGGCAATCCTGGGGCCAGGCGCGCGGCGGTCTTGAAGTCTTCTATGGCAGGGCCGAACTCCCCGAGCGACTTGTAGGCGTTCCCCCTGTTATTGAAGGCAAAGGCATAGGAAGGTTTAAGGGAAATCGCATAGTCGAAGTCCGAAATCGCCTCCCTGAACATCCTTTTCTCGTCATAGGCAAGCCCCCTCAGATTGTAGACATGCGGAAGCTTCCCCGGGTATAGCTCAAGCTGCCTGTTCCATAGGGCAAGCGAGTCGCGCCAGAAGCCCGCCTGCCTGACGGTAAGGGAGGCGAGCGCAACCGTAACGCAGACGCAAGCCGCCAGCACCGCGACGTATGCGGCCCGCCTCGCCTTTAAAGTCCCGAGGAGAAAGGAGAGCCCGGCCCCGGCCAGGATAAACGGGCCGAGAAGCGGGAGATAGGCGTACCTGTCGGCGGCAGCCTGGCTCCCGACCTGCACGAGGCCTATCACAGGGATAAGCGTTATAAGGAAGTAGAGCCATGCCGCGGAAAAGCCCCTGGACCTCCTGAGGGTTAAAATGGATATCAGGAGCATCGCCGCGACGAGCGCAGCCGCGCCGTAGAAGTATAAGTCAAAGAACTCGCCCCTTCCGGGCATGGGGTAGAAGGGCGCAAGCCCTGAGGGGAATACGGACTTGAATACATAGAAGCCGAGGGCGCGTATCGCGCCGGCTATCCTCAACCAAAGCGGGTAGAGCTCGACCGGCACGATGGCCCCGCCCGAGCGCTGCGCAAGGAGGGTCAGGACCGAAGACACGGCGCTCAGCGCGAAGAAAGGGGCCTTTTCCAATAAAGCCATGCCGGGCCTGCGCTTGAGCCTGCCGAGGGGAAAGAAGTCGAGTATCAGGAGCGCCACAGGGAAGGTAACGGCCATTGGCTTGCTTGCCAGCGAAAGCGTAAAAAGAGCGAGGGAGGCCAGATACCAGCCCCGGCTTGAGGCAAGCGCGTAGCGCATATACGAGAGCGCCGCAAGGAGGAAGAACAAGGCGCAAAGGAGGTCTTTCCTTTCGGATACCCACGCGACCGATTCCACGTGAATCGGGTGCAGGCCGAAGAGGGCCGCCGTAACGGCCGACGCGATAAGCGGCGCTCTTACGCCGGCCAGGGTGGCGACCCGGAAGGCCAGGAGCGCGGAAAGAGCGGTATTGAGCGCGTGGAGGACGTTGTTCGTAAGGTGGTATCCGAAGGGGTCCTTTCCCCATAGGGAGTAGTCGAGCGCGTATGAGACGAGCGTGAGGGGATGCCAGTTCGCCGAATAGAACGAGGTGAGCATGAACCGGACGGAGGGGCCGTCTATCGAGCGTATGTAAGGGTTTTCAAGGACGTATACCGGGTCGTCCCAGTTTACGAACCCGTTCCAGAGCGAGGGGGCATAGACGAGGAATGCCGTCAGGGCAGAAACCGCGGCGACGGCCAGGGCCCGGGTGTTCCGGATATTATTCATCTCTCCTTCGATTGCGGAAAAAGATTCAACGCGCCTATTCCCTGATATGGGTGAGCGCCTCTGAAAGGCCGAGCCCCGCGGCGGCATTTAAGTGTACGGAGGCTTCGGCCAGGTCGCCCGTTTTCCCGTACGCGAGCCCGAGGTTCATGTGCGCGCGCGCGTCATCCGGCTTTAGCAGTAGCGCCTTCTTGAAGTCAGCTATGGCATGGACGTATTCGCCGGCTGCCGCGTAGGCCTCACCCCTCCTTGAGTACGCGGCATCGTTATCGGGGCTGAGCTCTATCAAGGCGGTAAGGGCAACTGCGGCCTCCCGGTGCCTGCCCATGAGGGCCAGGGCGCGCGCCTTGTTTGAATGTCCCTTGGGCTCCTTCGGGTTGGTCGTTATCGCCGCATTGAAATCGGCGACCGCGGCGTCCATGAGGCCGAGCTCGGCCTGCGCTACCCCCCGCATGATATAGGCGTCCGTATAGCCCCTGTCCAGGCGTATCGCCGCCGAGAAGTCCTCAAGGGCCCCGGGCTTGTCCCTCAAAAGAGACTTTGCGCGCGCCCTGCCGTAATAGGCGGGCGCGGCCTTCGGGTCGAGCCGCACCGCCTCGTCGAAGTCGGCAAGCGACTGCTCGGTCATGCCGAGGTCCGCATGGGCGGTGCCCCTGCCGATATAAGCCTCAGCGTAGGAGGGGTCCATTTTCAGGGCGACCGAGAAATTATCCATCGCCCCCCGGTAGTCCTTCATCAGGGCCAGCGTGTGCGCCCGCTGGTAGTAGATGAAGGGGACGCCGGGGGCGAGCCTTAATGCCTCGTCCAGGTCGGCAAGCGACTCATCGGCCATGTCGAGCTCCCTGTATGCCGTGCCTCTTTTATTGTATCCGAAGAAATGCGAAGGATAGAGCTCGACCTGGCGCGACCATAGCGCGAGCGAGTCCTTCCATATGGCCGTCTGGCCGATGGTCCCGTAGCCGAGGAGAGCCAGCAGGGCCAATGCGCCGGCCATGAAAGGAGCCTCAAGCCTTTTCCCTCCCCTCCCTGCCAAAAAGGACAAGACCCCCCCGAGGAGGAAGAAGAGCCCAAGCGTCGGCAGATACGTGTACCTGTCTGCCGCGGCCTGCTCGCCTGCCTTTATGATCCCCGAGACAGGGGCCAGCGTTACGAGATAGAAGAGCCAGGCCGCGAGCGGGGCCCTGCTGAACCTGAGGAGCCAGAAGCAGGCAACGGTAATAAGGGCCGCTATCGCGCCGTATACGACTATGGTAAGGGGCCCGGTGCTGAAGTCCACCGGATATACCGGGGCGAGCCCGGCGGGGAGGACGAGCTTGTAGAGGTAGAAGACGATTGCCCTTGAGGCTATGGCGAGCTTGGATACCATGCTCATCGATATGACGGCCCCTACGGTCTTCTGGGCCAGCATTGTCACGACCCCGAGCAATATGCTGAGGGCAAGGAATGGTATTTTCTCGACCAGGGCCCGCCTGAGCCCGGGGCCGGCAAGGCGCTTCAGGGGATAATAGTCGATTATGAGGAGGACTACAGGCACTGTAACGGCCATGGGCTTACTCAAGAGCGCGAGGACGAAGAAGATAAGGCTCAGCAGATAATGGCGCTTGAGGAGCGTCTCCGAATATCTGAGATACATGAGGAATGTGAGGAGGATGAAAAAGACCGAGAGCACGTCCTTTCTCTCCGAGACCCATGCGACCGACTCGACGTGCATGGGATGCAGCCCGAAGAGGAGGGCCGGGATGCCTACAAGAAGGAAAAGGGGTTTTTGGCCGTATTCCCTGTTAACGGCTACGGCCGCCTTGAACGAGAGCACCCCGGCAAGGAACGTGTTCAGGGCATGAAGCACTGAATTGGTGAGATGGTATCCGAAGGGGGCGAACCCCCATATGAGGTAATCGACTGCGAGGGAAAGCATGGTCAGGGGGTGCCAATTCCCCCCGGTCGTGGACCACAGGGCCTCCAATGCGGACCCGGCCCCGGTCCCGATAAAAAGAAAGGGGTTCTTTTGCACATAGACAGGGTCGTCCCAGTTTACGAACCCGTTCCAGAGAGAAGGGATATAGGCGGCGAAGGCCAATGCCGCGACGACCGCGGCTGTGAGGAAAGGGCTTTTTTTCATGAGGGTCAGAACCGGGTCATAAATTAAAGAACGAAGACAAGCGGTTTTCAAACTGGAACGCCGGGATATTATCCCTGAAAAGACAAGCAAAGTCAAAATGTTTGAGGGTCGCGCGCCTCCTTTTCGATTGACACCCCGCGCTCCTTTTTGAGATAATCACCGTGCATCTATCCCGTTAAACGGACCCTTTTCGCTATGCTGCATGGAAAAAAAATCGCCGTAGTCCTTCCGGCCTATCACGCGGGAAAGACCCTCGAAAAGACCTACAGAGACATCCCGCTGGACATCGTGGACGAGGTCGTGCTCGTGGACGACTGCTCGGGCGACAATACGGTCGAGGTGGCGAGGAAGCTCGGCATAAGGAACATTTTCGTCCACGACAAGAACAAGGGCTACGGCGGAAACCAGAAGACCTGCTATTCGCAGGCGCTGGCGCTCAGGGCCGACATAGTCGTAATGGTGCACCCGGACTACCAGTACACCCCGAAGCTCATAACGGCAATGGCCTCGATGATAGCCTCGGGCGAGTACGACCTTGTGCTCGCTTCCCGCATCCTCGGAACCGGGGCCTTGAAGGGCGGGATGCCCGTCTACAAATACATCGCGAACAGGTTCCTTACACTCGTCGAGAACCTGCTCCTCGGCGAAAAGCTCTCCGAGTACCATACGGGCTACAGGGCGTTCTCAAGGAAGGTGCTGGAGACGCTCCCCCTTGAGGAGAACTCCGACGATTTCGTCTTCGACAACCAGATGCTCGCGCAGTCGGTCTGGTTCGGCTTCCGCATAGGCGAGATAAGCTGCCCTACCAAGTATTTCAAGGAGGCCTCCTCCATTAATTTCAGGAGGAGCGTTATTTACGGCTTCGGCGTCCTCGGCACTGCATTGAAGTTCAAGCTCCAGAAGCTCGGGCTTAAGAGCTATGGGATCTTCGACGACAAGGGCAAGAAGCTCGCCTCGCAAAAGGTACAGCCCCAGTACCGGTAACATTTCTGCGAGACAAATTTCATGCTTAAAATAAAAGGGCCCCGCCGTTTCCGGCGGGGCCCTTTTATTTGCCTTTTGATTACAGTGGATTACAGTCCCTTGAAGGCCCTTTCAGCGGCTTCAAGGGTCTTGTCAAGGTCTGCCCTGGTATGGGAGAGGCCGACGAAGACGGCCTCGAACTGCGAGGGCGGAAGGTATATCCCGCTTTTGAGCATACGCGTGAAATACTTCCCGAACCTTGCGGTATCCGAGCCTTTGGCGTCCGGCCAGTTCGTGACGGGCTTTTCCGAGAAAAAGAGCGTGAACATCGACCCTGCGACCGCCGTATGCACCGGCACCCCGCGTCTCTTCGCTATCTCACCGAGCCCATCGGCGAGATAGTTTGTGGATTTGTAGAGTTTATCGTATACGCCCCTGCCCTGGAGGAGCTTAAGGGTCTCTATCCCGGCGGTCATGGCCAGCGGGTTGCCCGAGAGGGTCCCCGCCTGGTAGACCGGGCCTGAAGGCGAAAGCTTCTCCATTATGGCCCTCTTGCCTCCGAAAGCGCCGACAGGGAGGCCGCCGCCTATGACCTTGCCCAGGCAGGTAAGGTCAGGGTCGATTGAGTATATTTTCTGCGCCCCGCCGTAGCAGAGCCTGAAGCCGCTCATGACCTCGTCCATTATAAGAAGGGCTCCGTATTTTTTGCAGAGCGCCTTAAGGCCCGATAGAAAGCCTTCCTTTGGCAGCACCACCCCCATGTTGCCGGGAACGCCCTCGACTATGACGCAGGCTATGCCCTTGGAAGCCTTCTCGAAGACCGCCCTTACGGAGCCGAGGTCGTTATAGGTGGCGTTATAGGTGTGCCTGGCGAGGTCGGCTACGACCCCGGGGCTGTCCGGCACGCCCAGGGTGGCGGCGCCCGAGCCCGCCTTTACTAGGAGGCTGTCGGCGTGGCCGTGATAGCAGCCCTCGAACTTTATAATCCCGTCCCTGCCTGTGTGGGCCCTGGCCAGGCGGATGGCGCTCATGGTGGCCTCTGTGCCGGAGCTTACGAACCTTACCATCTCCATTGAGGGGAAGGCCTTCCGGGTCATCTCCGCGAGGGTTACCTCAAGCGGGGTCGGCGCGCCGTAGCTCGTGCCCCTGTCCACCGCCTTCTTTATGGCCTTCGATACCTTGGGGTGGGCGTGCCCGAGTATCATGGGCCCCCACGAGCCTATGTAGTCGATGTACGCGTTCCCGTCTATGTCATATATCTTCGAGCCGCTGGCCCTGGAGATGAAGACGGGCCCCCCGCCCACGGCCTTGAACGCCCTTACGGGGCTGTTCACCCCGCCGGGGATGAGCTTCACTGCTTTTCTTAAGACCTGAGCGGACTTTTTCGTGCCCATCGCTCTCTCCTTTTATCCTGATTTTTCCAGGTTCTTCGGCCCTATATCCTACCCGAAGGTTTGAACGCGTGTCAACGCCAATTTAGTCCTTTTCCGGGGGACAAGGGCGTAATATAATGCGTTCTCAATCGTAACCTGATATCGGGTTGCTTTTAACACCGATGTAGCGCCGACGGTAAAGAAGGGCATCCAGAGATGAAGGAGGTTCGTGAATGAAGAGAAGGGCTCTGATGATTGTTGTTACGGCAATGGCCGGGCTGTTTGGGACCGCGGCCCCATCTGCCGCCGGGTTCGCCTTCGGCGAGGAGACGAAAGGGGTCACATTGACCCAGGGCGAGAGCGACCTCACGATACGGGTGAGGCTCCAGCCGAGGTTCGACTTCGGGGACGTAATACAAAAAACAAACGACTCATACGCGACGGAAAGCGATATGTACATGAGGAGGGTCCGTCTTGATTTGGGCGGCCATCTGGTCTCGAAGAAGATAAAGTATAACCTGACCCTGAGCGGCGATAAGTGGGACAAGGCCAATAACAGCAGCGGCAACAAGGTATCTCTCAAGTACGCCTATGTCACATTGACCCCGGACGAGGCATACTCGTTCATGTTCGGAAAATACAAGCTCCCGTATTCGAGGGAAGAGCTTACGTCCGGCTCGACCCTTCTCTTCGTGGAGAGGCCTGCCTCGGTCGAGGCGTCGAAGAATGTCTTCGGCGCGAGCAACGCCTATTACCAGCCAAAGGCGGCTGTATTCGGGAGGCTCCTCGACGGTTCCATCGGCTACGAGGTGGCAGTAGCCGACGGGTGGCAGAATAATGAAGAAATTACAGGGGGAGAGAGGGTCTTCAAGGCCGCGCCCCTCCTGGCCACGAGGATAGAGCTATCGCCCACGGGCTGGGTGGAGGCCGGGAGGAAAGGCTCGCACCTTGGCAAGGGCCGGCACATCACGGCAGGCGTGAGCCTTGCCGCGCAGAACGATATAGATTATGTGAGCGGCGGCGGGGAGGACAGGACCCTCTGGGGCGTGGACATATCGACGCACCTCCAGGGTCTTACCGTAAGCGCCGAGTATATCTCCTGGGAGGTGGACTCGACCCTCGGGAGGACCAGGCCCGAAGGCTGGTTCCTGCAGGGCGGGTACTTCATGGAGGGGCTCAATATCGAGCCTGCGGCCAGGTACGAGGTCTTTGACGAGAACGCCAAGGCCGCTGATAGAAAAGAGCGCACCATGACCCTCGGCGTCAACTGGTACGGCAAGGGGCACAGCCTGAAGGTGCAGGCCAACTGGGCTCATACCCGGTTCGAGTCCAATGCGAGCGGCGCGCTTCCGAACGACAAATCCAGGGACATACTGCAGATACAGGGACAGCTCTATTTTTAGCGGCATGGGCTGGGTGCGCGGAATGCGCACCCAGCCTTATTACCTTTTTGAATGGTATAGGCAGAAGGCCTTTTCGTGCTTCTGCTATGCCGCGATTTGTCAGGCGCCGCTCACCTCAAACAGGGAAGCTCTGATTAATTCTCGTGTTTTGTCATTCTGAGGGAGCGTAGCGACCGAAGAATCTCGTAACTTGCTGATTTCTCAACTACGAGATTCTTCGCTACGCTCAGAATGACATACATTCGCGAATTAATCAGACCTTCCCTAATTTTTAGAGTTTGCCTTAATCTCCGAGAGAATGGACATTTCCCCTTGATTTGATTGCGCCGAAATCGGATTATAATTGTATTTGCCGCCCCGGAAGCTTCGGGGCTTAATGACTGGAACAGCCCGGAGGAAAAGGCATGAAACCATACAGGCTCCACGCCTTCGTATGCCTTGGCAAGAGGTGCCTGAAAAAGGGCTCTGAAGAGATATTGGAGGACATGAAGGGCAAGGTCAAGGCCGGGGGCTTGAAGGGCGAGGTGAAGGTATCGAGGTCCGGGTGCCTGAGCGTCTGCAAGGAAACCGATGAGGAAGGGGAGTACTCTCCGGCCATGGTCGTCTATCCCGAGGGGGTCTGGTACAGGAACATCACCCTGAATGACGTTGACGAGATAATAGAGAGGCATTTCAGGAAGGGCGAGATAATCGAGCGGCTACTCCATTACAGGCTCGGCGCAAAAACAGCTTGACTCCTATCGGCCCATGATTTTAAATCAAGCGCCGTATCCAACTCTAACGCAAATGACTGCTCCCGTGGCTAATAACGGTGAGCACTCTTTTTCTCCCCTCCCCATGATTTAATCAGGCGGGAGGGGATTAGGTGGAGGGTGGAGATCTTCACCCCCTCCCGGCCTCCCCCATCAAGGGGGAGGGGTCAATAAGAAGCGCGGTAAGCCACGGGTATCAGACCCTAAAAGAGAATAAAACCTTTGAGCAAGGCAGGTCTTCTGGAATGAAATCAGCGATAAAGCTAACGGCACTATTTCTATTCATTATTTTGACGCTAACGGCCCCCTTCCGGGCCGAAGCGGCCTCGGAAGAGAAGAAGATCGCGATACTCCCCTGGAACGTGAACTCGGCGGAGAAGATGGATTTCGTGAAGGGGGCGATGGCCGACATGCTCGCCTCAAGGCTCGGTGGCTCCCTCGTAATCGTGCGGCATGACCTGGTGAAGGCCGCCATCCCGGGGAATAAGGGCATCGAGGAGGGCGCGGCGCTTGAGGCCGGGAAAAAGCTCAACGCCGACCTCGTGCTTTTCGGCAGCGTCACCGTCTTCGGGAAGTCCGTGAGCATGGACGCGAAGCTACTTGATGTGGCAACGGGCAGGACAACGCCTTTCGCCTCCCAGGGCACCGGGGTGGAATCCATAATAGGCCTTACGGATAAGCTCTCAACCGATGTGCTGGCTTCATTGAAGCCCAGGGCAGCGGCCCCGGCAATCGAGGAAAAGCCAGCATCGACTGCTGAAATAACGGCACCGGCAATCCCGGCGGCAATACCCGCCCCGACAGCCGAAGCCCTGCCGGACGACGGCTTCATCGTGAAGCCCAGGGCCGGGCAGGATAGGCCCGTTTCCTGGAGGAGCGAGGCCATGGACGGCATGTACGTGGCAATGGACGCCGCAGACCTTGACCGCGACGGCAAAAAAGAGATAGTCATCGTATCAGGGACGAAAGTAGTGATAGGCGCTTACGCCGAGAACGGCTTCCGCGTGCTCCACGAGATGGAGGACAAGACCGGAACGAACATCTCGGTTTCCATAATCGACATGGACAGGGACGGCGCGCCCGAGGTCTATATATCTCGGATATCCGAGAACGAGGCCGCAAGCCTGGTAATCGAGCACAGGAACGGGAAGTATGAGGTAACGGCAGGCAACCTCGGCTGGCTCGTGCGGACGGTGCGGGCCGGCGACGCTGCCCCGGCGCTAATAGGGCAGAGGTTCAGGAAGCTCGACGGCTTTTACGGCGGCGTCAGGGTGCTTGCCAGGGAAGGCGGCAAGCTCGTGGACAAGGGAGAGTTCGGGGTGGCGCTTCCGAGGGGAGCGGACCTTTACAGGTTTGAGGCGCTTGACTTCAGGGGCAAGGGCGGGCTCGACGTCATAGCCCTGGACGGGCGCGGGTATCTTAAGGTTTACGCCGCGGAGAAAGAGGGGGAATGGGCCGAGGAATACAGGAGCGCGGACTTCTTCGGCGGCACGCTCAATTATATTGTGCGGAAGGCCGACCGCCCCGGCGCAACTGAATCCGAGCCGTTCCCTGTAGAGGGCAGGTTTTTTCATCTCGACATGGACAAGGACGGAAAGGCCGAGCTGATAGTAAAGAAGAACACGCCCGGCGGCCTGGGGCGTAGCGCCGCGCGGCCTGCCTCATTCAAGACCGGAGAGCTTGTAAGCCTCTCGTGGGACGCGACGGGCGGGACAGTTGCCGAGAACTGGCGGACGAGGCCCGTGGAGGGCTATATATCGGATTTCCTCATCGAGGACTTTGACGGCGACGGCGCGCCCGAGGCGGTGATGCTGGTCGTCACCGGCACGGGAAAGCTCTTCGGCACCACAAAAAGTTATATACTTTCCCACCGGATTTCATTATAATCTTCAGCCTGCGTCACCTGCATCTTTCCACAAGCCAGCAAACCCGGCGGTGTAGCTCAGTCGGCAGAGCAGGGGTCTCATAAGCCCCGCGTCGGTGGTTCGATTCCACCCACCGCCACCAGTTTGATTCTCAGATCGAATCAAAACCTTCAGCTGATCACTTCTAAATAAAACCAGATTTTTAAATCCCCTTTTATCCAGATGTAATAAGCCGGGCGGTATTGGAAGAAATAGTTGACAAATTATGAAAATATTATTAATGTGTATGAAAATTTTTAAATTAGAGAAACTTTTTCAAAACTAATTTAAACCAAATAAGTTTATTTGGAGAGCGATGCCGATGAGAAAAGCTATGTTATTTATTGCTCTTGCCATGCTATGGATGGTCAATCCGGATATTTCGTATTCAGATACAGTTCATGATTCGAAAACTTCAAATATCGAAACGGGTCAGGATGCCTATGCCTCACAGCAAGTTGAGATAGAAAGACTGAGACTAAATTCAAAAGCTCCGATCGATATAATACTAACGGGGACCGGGGCGGTAAGGTATGCTGATTTTCGGGTACAAAGTCCTGCCGAAATAGGCGATGATAACCTGGCGCGTGCCCGATGGTTCTTGAATGAATATCGTAAGCTCCTCCGCATTGAAAATCCTAAGGACGAATTACGTTTTTTCCGCCGATCACCCGATGGGTTCAACTCCTTTTTCCTGCAATTCCATGATGATATTCCAGTTTTCCCATCAGAGCTCGGGGTGCATACGGATTCTAAATACATTACAGGGCTCGGCGGCAACTATGTCCCTCAGATAAAAACCAGCTCCAAACCCGCAATTACACCGCAACAGGCCGCAGAGAAAGCTCTAATCGCGGGTGGGAAGGGGGCCGTACAGAAAGGAGAGCCTGAGCTCTGGTACATTAACCGTGGTATTCTGGGGCTTGAGGATGACGCGACATATCTTGCATGGAGAATTGAGATATCCGCACCAAAAGGGAGCAAGGCGCTCTATATCGATGCGCATAATGGCACTACAGTCTATACGGAGAATCTTTCACCTAAAGCTTTTGATTTAATGCTCAGCAACGCAAATACAACCGGACCATGTGATGCCGATAGTTCTTATTGGCTTAATGAAAACAGGGATATTCTTGTAGCTGACGAGAATGGCCCCAATGGCAGCAGTAATGACGAGGGAAGACGCGCTTTTCATAATATTCAAAGGGTCTATAATTATTGGAATCAAGAGCTCGGACGTGATTCATTTGATGCCTGCGGTCGTAACATCGAAATGTACATCAATGCCGGGAATTCATCTCTGCCCTGGTTCGATATACCCTGGTTAAATTTCCCCTGGTTCAATGCGCAGTTCAATCCAGGCTGCGGCGAGATATTCGAGTTCGGAAGCGGGATGGCCTTGCTTGATATCATTGGGCATGAGTTTACCCATGGCGTCATAAATAATGCAAGGGAAAATGACAGAGGACAATATAAAAGGGTACTGCACTATGAGCTCGAGAGTGGTGCCCTTAATGAAAGTTATGCGGATATTTTCGCTTATTTCGTCGATAATGATGATTGGTGGATAGGTGATGAGTACACCTTTACGGGGATTGGAAGAAGGTCATTAAGCGATCCTCGTTTAGGCATGCAGCCAGACCACATGGGCAATTTTTGGCGCCTGCCAGTCGGAGAGCTCCCCGGCGATGACAACGACCATGGATATGTTCACATAAACAGCGGTATCCATAATAAAGCCGCTTACCTTATAATAAACGGAGGCACTCATAACGGTTTAAATATCATTGGTATCGGCCAGAGCAAAGCACAGCGCCTATTCTATCAAGTGCTGGTCAGGGGGTTGACATTAAACTCGCAATTCTTGGATGCAAAACTTGAGACCATACGGCAGGCCAGCATTCTTATATCCTCGCCTGAGCCGATGCCTCTTAGTTATAAGTGCGGCGATACCGTTAGAACAAGTACCATCCCCGCAACAGACCGGTTTACATTGTCGGATGTCTGTAACATCCATAAAGCCTTTGCTTCTGTCGGGATTGGAAGCGAAGTTGCTTGCGTGGACAACGACAAGGATGGCCATTTGGACGATTTTGACAACTGCCCCGAAATACCGAATAGCGACCAGACCGATTCTGATAATGACGGGTTCGGAAACGCTTGCGACAGGTGCCCGTACATCCCCGGAAACCCGCCTGAGGATACTGACAAGGACGGCCGGGCTGATTCGTGTGATAATTGTGTTGATAAAGCGAATCCTTCTCAAGAAGATACGGACGGAGATCGTCGTGGGAACGCATGTGACAATTGTCCTACTGTATATAACTGGTATAACGGCAAAGGTCAAGACGACGCAGATGGAGACGGTATTGGAGATTACTGCGACAACTGTAAATCTGTCGCGAACCCCGATCAAATGGATATGCCCGACCGTGACGGACTTGGCAACGCCTGCGACACGGATTGGGATAATGACGGCAAAAAGAATGACGAAGATAACTGCCCGTTGGTGGCAAATCCTGCGCAGGAAGATACAGATGGCGACGAGATAGGAAACGCTTGCGATAATTGCCCATTGGTACCGAATAACGATCAGAAAGATCTTGACTGCAATGGGATCGGGGATGCCTGTGACAGCTTTCCAAATCCGTTCGCTTCCTGTACCGGGAGAGAGCTGCCTGCCGCGATTGATAAAAGGCCAGAGTTCCTTCAAAAAATAGAGTGGCCAAAATGGATAATTAGACTCTGGGAGAAGGTTTGGAGGTAAATGATTCTTATAGAATGAGCTCTTACGGCCACTTTCTAAAAAACAGCGGCCCGACAGGCCTGCCTTTGTTAATGACCCATTTAGATTTCCCCATCTCACCCCAAGTGCCTTATCCTTGGATAAAAGCATGGCAACTTTCATCTATTTTTGAGATAAACTGGAAAAAATATTATGTTAAAAGGGCTCGCGTCGGTGGTTCTATTTCACCCACCGCCACGAAGTTTTCCCCTTAGAAACGTTCCTTATCCTAAGAGATCCCTTTTTGCCTGCACAAAGACCAACTCTATAATACCCTCGATAAAAATCAAAACATGACAAAAGGCATGTTTCAGGCCCTTGTTGGGGCGTATATTTCCAGAATAGCCTGATAAGGCCGCATACTACTATTTTAATTTTTTACCCTACCGGAGGAGGGCATGAAAGGACGCATCGCATTATTTTTTCTACTGTTTTTTACGCTGGCTGTGCCGTTCCTGGCAATCGCGGAAGAAGGGGCGGGGGATTCAAAAAGGGAAAAAAGGGCTATAATCGAGACGGCTTACGGCAATCTCGAGATACGGCTATTCCCCGATATAGCGCCGAAGCACGTCGAAAACTTCGTAAGGCTCGCGAAAGAGGGCTTCTATGACGGCACGATCTTCCACGAGGCCGTGCCGGGATTCAAGATCCAGGGTGGTGACCCTTACACCAAGGCCAACTCCGGGAAATATACCGGTTGCTGCCCGAGAAAGAGCAGGTACGGCCTGACCATCCTGCCCTGGACAGTGCCCGCAGAGTTCAGCAGGATCCCCCACAAGCGGGGCATCGTCTCAATGGCGAGGTTCGAGGATGACCCGGACAGCGCAAGCTCCCAGTTTTTCATAGTGCTAAAGGACTCCGGTTCGCTTGACGGCAAATACACCGTATTCGGCGAGGTCGCAAGCGGCATGGAAGTGGCCGACAGGATTGCAGCTCTTCCTAAAGACGAAGACTATCCGAACCTTCCTGAAGAGCGGGTCGAAATGAAGGTGCGAATATTGGAGTGAGCGCGTATCCTTTCTCTCTTTGCGCCTGAGACGGCAGCTTGCCGTGAACCGTATTTGTCCCTCCCCATTGAGGGGAGGCAGGGAGGGGGTGAAAAGAAACTAAACCTCTTTAATTCCACTCCCGTCAAGTGGGGGTGGAAATATGCCGGAGCTTTATGCGGGAAGGTCATTTTTCCCTCTCTCCTGTAAAAGCCGCGCGGCCCATTTGCAACGGACGCGCAGCCGGGAATGAAGGCACAATGCCCGGCTGCCGCCACCCTCTTTTAAGGAACTCGGTTTTATCTTATAATAGCAATTAACCATTATCGGAGGGACATATGAAGATACTCTTCTGCCATGACGGCTCTGAAAACGCCCGGAAGGCGCTGGATAAGACCCTGGAGCTTTTCAAGCTGGCCAAGCCGGAGATAATCCTCCTTACGGTAGTCGAGGGGGCAGCCGACGCCAGCATGGAAAACGAGGCGATATTCGAGAAGCAGCGCTCGGAGGGGCAGGATTTCCTGATGCGGACGGCCAAGCACATCATCGGCAAGGGGTTCGACGTGGACGCGATCCTCGCGACCGGCGACCCGAGGAAGATGATACTCGAGGCCGAAACCAACAAGAAGCCCGACATACTGGTGGTCTCGAAGCGGGGCGGAGGCATACTTGAGGACATGGTGCTCGGGAGCGTCAGCGCCTATGTCGTGCGCCACGCGAAATGCGCGGTGCTGGTATTCCATGCGTAAAGGTTTTCTGCCTTCTTGCTGAAATAAATACAGTGAAATTTGACGAGCCTACTCCGGGAGTATTTCAGCAGGGCTTTTTTTGTTTCGCGCCGAACAGCCATGTCTCCATTAAGAGGAAGAGACCGGAACGCATTCCGGAAGGCCTGCGAGCGGCTGTCATGCCACGGGACTTTCTTCAAGCCTGAACATTCCACCCGCCGTTCCACCCGAAATGCGTTCCGATGAATTCAATCCCCGCCCGGAAGAAGTCCAATCAAGTCCGCTCCCATGCCCTGCCGAACAAGAAATCCATATGAGCACACGGCGGCCATCGCAAGCCCTAAAAGGACAAAGGGCGAAGGCTCGGGCACGGCTGTCTTTTTGATAGGGATTGCGAGGAAACCGTATCCCCTCTCATTGAATGTATAGCTCCCGACCAGGTATCCGAGGTCGTTAATGCCCGAAAGGCCTGAATAGGCCGCCCCCGGATAATTAATCGTGCTTACGCGGCCATTGGCGCTGTCGAAGAGGAAGCCGCCTTCCATATAGCTTCCGACGACATACCCGGAGTCGTTTATGCTCCTTGCCCATATGTCCACGCCGTAAGGCGAATCTCCGAAGATTATCTGGCTCAGGTCCTTGCCGTCATATAGATAAGAGATCCAGAAATCCGGGTCGTAGCCCACCATCTGCCCGGAATCGTTTACATCCATAAATATCGTGGTGTTCGGAAATACCACCTTGGCGCTTTTTTCGTACAGGACCCCGTTCGAGCTGTTCGTCGGCCAGTCGTAATAGCCTCCGGCGGCAACCCCCGCGTCGTTAAGCCCGTTTATCGAGGTCTCGGTATTGCCCGGGAACGAATAGGTCGAAAAATCCCTGCCGTCAAGGATGAAATTCTGATATTTATGGCCGTTATTGTACTCGCCTACCATCTTGCCGGAATCGTTTATGTCCTTTATGCCCGTATTGCCGCCGCTGCCCGGATAATCTATGGTGAGGTATCCGGTGCCGTCGTACAGGAAGCCATGCGAGCCGGTCCCGTCCGAGTATGTTCCGACTATGTGCCCGAGGTTATTTATCCCGTTCGCGCTCGTCCATAATGCGCCCGGCACCTCTATGGTGGTGAACTCATACTGGGTCGCGTACGCGCTGGAGGAAAGACCTGCAATGAAAAATACGGCTGCAAGCCACGTTTTTTTCATATTGGCCCCCTTTTGAATGATATGTATCTGAGTATAGCAGAGAAGGACGGGGGTCGGTTTTTGGAGTGCTTAAGGTAAACCTGATGCCTGGAAGGAAAGGAAGCGGGTTTTATTCCCCTCCTCCTGAATTTGCGAAGAAAAAGCCGCGCACATTTCTCACTCCCACGGATATCATCTCGGAGGGCTTCAGGTTCTCGCTCCGGAGATAGCACCAGCCGTAAGAGGCGAGGAAGGCCAGGTTGAAGAAGATGTTCGGCTTGAGCCGTATGAGCCGTTTTATGAGCGGAAGGAGGAAAGGGAACTTGACCCCGTAAAAGAAGAGCTTCTGCAGGTTTATGAGCTCGTTCTTATGGGGAGACTTGAGTACGCTTTCCTTGAAGAATGACGGGTTCGCGCAATCGACCGAGGAATCGAGAAGGCCCTTTTCGCGCGCGTATTCCGCAAGCTCGGTGCCGGGGAAAGGGTAGAAGAGGGCGCACCAGGGATAATCGGTCTCTATCTCGGCGTTTATGGAAACCGTCCTGAAGGCGTCCTCGAGCGTTTCTCCGGGGAGGCCCAGTATGTTGTAGGTCCTGAACCTTATGCCGTACTTCTTGAGGAGCCTCCCGGTATTTATTACCTCCTCGTCGGTCACCTTTTTTTTCAGGAGCGAGTTACGGAGGTCTTCGCTCCCGGTCTCCACCCCGAAGAAGACGTTCTTGCACCCGGCGCGCTTGAGCCCTTTGATGGTCTCCTCGTCCGCAAGATCAGCCCTGACCAGGCAGATGAACGGCAGGCCGACCTCTTTCGGGTATTTCGAGGCGAACTCCGCGAACCATTTCTTGTTTAGGATGAAGGTGTCGTCCTGCATGTAGACGGTCCTGAGGCCGGTTGAGGAGCGCACCTCATTTATCTCGGCTATGAGGTTGTCTACGCTCCTGTACCGGACGGCCTTGCCCTTCCCCTGGTAGAGCTT
Source organism: Deltaproteobacteria bacterium (assembly GCA_015075075.1). Taxonomy (GTDB): domain Bacteria; phylum Desulfobacterota; class GWC2-55-46; order GWC2-55-46; family GWC2-55-46; genus UBA5799. Next base: position 55,043 of record JABTVA010000004.1, read on the forward strand.
TATGAGCGCGTGGTTGAAGCAGAAGGTGCAGTCGAACGGGCAGCCGCGGCCGCCGATAAAGGCCCTCTGGGAACGGTTCAGGAAATGGTATTTGCCTGCGTAAAGGGTCCTGTCAGGAAATGGCAGCTCGTCAAGGTCCTCGATGAGGGGGCGCGGCTCGTTCCTGGTAATCCCGTCTTTGGTCTTGAACCAGAAGTTCCGGACGGAGAGGATGTCCTCGCCCCTGTCGAGCCTTTCGGCGAGCTCAAGGAGCGCGTACTCTCCTTCGCCCCTGCAGACGGCGTCCACAGGCTCCTCCTCTACGACCTGGGGGAAGTATGTTGCGTGCGCGCCGCCGAAGACCGTCATCACAGGCGCGGCCTTCTTGAGCCTGGAGGCGAACTTCAATGCCCAGAGGTGAGCGCCCGTGGTGCAGGGAAACCCGGCTATATCGGGACGGAAGGCGGCGATCTCGGCGAGTGCCCTGTCCTCATCGCCGCTAACGATGAACATCTCGACAACGTGGCCGTGCCTCTTGAGGACGGCAGAGAGGTACATGACCCCGAGATATTCGAAAGCGATATTCTGGATGAAGGCTATTCGAGCCATGCGGGAAAAGTCGGGTGAGTGAATCTAAAGACGCCCGAGAATACCCGAAGGATAACATTTCAGTAGCAGAAAATAAAGACAATAGGCCGAAGCCAGGCGGCCGTAAATGCGAATCCGGAAACGAAAAAGGCCGGGCGAAAATCGCCCGGCCTTGATTTTAATGGTGGCCAGGGAGGGAATTGAACCCCCGACACGGGGATTTTCAGTCCCCTGCTCTACCGACTGAGCTACCTGGCCTTCTTCCGAAATCCTAAACCAACAAAATAATATTAACAGGCCTGGTTGTCAAGGCCATTTTCCATTTGAACGGGCCGGAAAAGGACAGCCCGGGCCCTAATTCAACGCCCCTCTTTGGGGCCGCGTCTCTTTGGCCCTGAACCGCCTCTTTTTCCGGCATATCCCTCAAAGCCCTGGCCGAAAAGGACGGCCTTCTGCTCCTCCCTGCCCTTGCCGGTTCTCTCGACGAAGCAGGGTTCTCCGGTAAACGGGTCGCGCCCTGTCCAGTACATGAGTGTGGAGTAGGTCGAAGGGGTGGGCGTAAAGACCTGTACCTGCTCAGGGACCCCTCCGAGCTCCTTTACCGCGAACGCGCGGAGCCTTTTCATGTCCTCGCGGGAGCAGCCGGGGTGGGCTGCCATCAGGTAATACGAAAGGAACTGCTTGAGTCCCGCCTCCCTTGTGAATCCATAAAAGAGCTCCTTGAATTTCACGAGCGCGTCCTTGTCGCAGCCGGGCTTTCCCATCAGGCGAAGCACGTTCTCCTCCGTATGCTCAGGCGCTATCTTCATCTGGCCCGAGACATGGTGCAGGACGAGCTCCTTGAGATATTTCTCCCCGTCCTTCCTGTCCGCGAGCACCATATCGTGCCGGATGCCCGAGGCGACAACCACCTTCTTTACTCCCTTCACCGAACGGAGCGCCTTCAAAAGAGATATCTGCTCCCCGTGCCCCTGCTTAAGGAGCGGGCAGACCTTTGGTGAGATGCAGCTCTTCTTCGGGCAGCAGCCCTCCTTTTCCATCCTCGAGCAGCCGCTTCCGTACATGTTGGCCGAGGGCCCGCCCACGTCGTGTATCCTTCCCTTGAAAAGCGGGTGCCTCGCCATCTCCTCCGCCTCCGCGATAATGGAAGCACGGCTCCTGCTCCTCACGCGCCTGCCCTCGTGGACGGCTATGGCGCAAAAACCGCACTCGCCGTAGCAGCCCCTGTGAGTGGAGATGGAGAAGCGTATGGTCTCAAGGGCCTTTACCTCGCCGTCCTTCCGGTGAAATGGATGGAGGTCCCGCTCGTACCCGAGGGCGTATACGCGGTCAAGCTCCTCTCCGGTCAGGTATTCCGCCGGAGGGTTCTGGACGAGATAGCGGTCGCCGTGCCTCTGGACAAGCAGCATGGCGGTCGCCGGGTCGTTATTCGCGTAGAAGAGGCGGAAGGCACTGGCGAAGGCGTCCTTGTCTGCCGCGCATTCCTCGAAGGAAGGGAGCTCTATTGCGCCTTCGGGCAGGTCTTTCGAGATGCGGCAGAGCCCGCGTATGCCGGAGGGGTCTTCCCCTTCCCTGAGGCGGTTGGCAAGCTCTACAGCCGAACGCTCGGCCATGCCGTAAAGGATGTAGTCGGCCTTTGAATCGAATAGGACGGACCTCCTTATGGAATCCGTCCAGAAGTCGTAATGCGCGATGCGCCGGAGGCTCGCCTCTATGCCGCCGAGCACAATGGGGCGGGTGCCCTTGAAGTGTCTTCTTATGAGGTTGGAGTAGATGATCGCTGCCCGGTCCGGCCTCCTGTCATTAAGGCCGCCCGGGGTGTAGTCGTCGCTTCCGCGCCGGCGGCCTGAGGCAGTGCGGTTCGCCACCATGGAATCCATGCAGCCGCCGGTTACGCCCCAGAATAGGAGGGGCTCGCCGAGGCGCAGGATATCCGCGCCGGATACGTCGGGCTGGCCGATTACCCCTACCCTGTAGCCCGCGTCTACGAGCACCTTCCCTATTACCGCGACGCCTATGAAGGGCGAATCGATGTAGCTATCGCCGGTCACGAGTATCACGTCGAGGCGCTCCCAGCCGAGCGCCCTGGCCTCTTTTTCCGTAGTCGGGAGAAACATCTTGATTAAGGCAACCTCAAAAATCTCTGTTTTAGAGGTTGCCTTGACTATGATACAGGATAACCCGTGCGGCCGGAAGCGGATTATTCGAACTGTTCATTTCTTGTGCTTCTCCCTCTCATAGGCCTCTGCCTCTGCCTTGTTCTTGTGGATTGTGCCGTGCGGGTGCTCCGGGGGCGAGTAGACGGTATAGAGCTTCATGGGCTCGCTTGAGTCGTTTACTATGTTGTGCTCCGTTCCCGCTGGGATGACGACCGCGGAGCCGTCCTGTATCTTGTGCTTTTTTCCGTCAAGCACGGCGGTGCCGGTCCCGGCCTCGACCCTTATGAACTGGTCAACGTCGTCGTGCGTCTCCATCCCGATGTCCTCGCCCGGCGCGAGCGCCATTACTACAAGCTGGCTGTTCGGGCCCGTAAAAAGGACTTCGCGAAAATACCTGTTCTCAAGGGATTTCTTTTCGATATCGGTCAGATACCCTGCCATTTCAGCCTCCTTTTTTAGTCCTGCCCGGGTCTGGATTTATGAGAAATAGTCTAATTTACATTATATCAGGCAAGAGGCCCTGCTTTCAGGGGGGCTTGTTATTTCAAGGCGAGCCGACTACTCCCGTCCTTAAACAAAGGTTTCGGGATCGTTTAGTCCGTCAATGCAGGGTTTAATTTAGAAGGTAATCACATGGGGTTTCCTCACGAGGTTGACAAATTTATGAAACCCGGATATATATAAGCCAGCATCCAAGGAACCGCTTCAAGACCCCGCACCTGCGAAGATTACATCCCGCTCTCATCAAGGCAATCTCATCCGGAACCAAGGCGATTCAACCCTCCTAGTGTCCGATATTCCTTCGGCTCAGGGTTGGTCCCGCTTCTGGCAGTTCCTTATCTGCCAGGAACTCCCTGAAACTCATCTCTGTAACAGCGGATAGCGCGGAGGTCAGGAGTAGAGGCTCTGTCCCCCAAATGCGCCCGGTCTTCTTAAGGACCTCCCGGAGGTTCGGGCGCCCCAGGGAACCAGACCTGTTCCCGAGCTTCTAAAAAAGAGGTCCTCTGGATGCGTCCCGTTTCTGGTACAGGCCGCGAGCGTGCAGCCTGCCATGCCTGAAGAGGGAAGACCTGCAATTTTTTCGGAAATAATCAAAATGACAGGGGCCGGGGTCCCAGGGGGTTCGGGTTTGAGATTAGCCGTACTTTTTTTATCCATCCTGCTCCTTTTCAGCTCCGAAGCCTTTGCGGAAGAGATTTGTGTCGAGAGAGGAGAGGCCGGAGGCGCGCTTACGGCTGAAGGGTTCGAGGCCTTCAAAACCAATCCCGAGTATATCGAATTAAGCCCCGAGGACGCTGCAAAGGGAAGGGACCTTCTTAAATCAAAGGGCATCGGGAGCCAGCCGCTATTGCTGCCTTCTGGCGCGGGCAGTAGAGAGGCCGGTTCCATTGAATACAGGAGGAATGCGTGCTATGGCGCTCTCTGCCCCCTGACGAGGCCGACAGGGTGCGCTTCCAGCAAAGTCGCCCCTGAAAGGTCTTTCAAACCCTGAGCCACTGACAAACTCAACCAGCCTCGCCCGTCTGGCTACGAGCCTTCATAAGTCGAAGCAGGCGTCCTTTGCAGGACGCTCCGGTCGCCCTCGATTACGTCATCGGGCCCGGCGACGAGATGAACGTCCCTTGTCTGGGGCAGGATGAACGGACAGCCGCTATCAGGAGCCGAAGGAACGGCACACCCGGATATAGGTTGGCCCAGGTCGGCGGCCTGACCTTCGCTGAGATGAAGAAGGCGCTTGCCGCATAGCAGCTGTAGGCACAGAGGCGAGCATCACAATGGGGAAGTTCAGGAGCATACAGGTCTTTGTCCTCGGCGAGGTGGAAAAGCCAACCGGCGTCGTGAGCGGAATGTCGACTCTTTACCGGCGCCGCTCATGCCGCGGGCGGGCCCTCTCGGCCATAGCCTTGAGAAATATCGAGCTAAAGCGCAGCGGGAAGGCGATAGCTCCATGACCTCTACGACCTCCCTAAAGGGCGATAACTCCATGGACAGGAGGCTCCAGAGCGGCGATGTCGTCTTCGTCCATCCCGTCGGGCCGCTCGTGGGGGTTGCCGGAAACGTAAAAAGGCCCGCTGTATACGAGCTCGCCAGCTCCCTTGACCTCGCGGGCGTAATCGAGCTCGCGGGCGGGGCCATGCCCACTGCGTTTACGCAGAGGGTGCAGGTCGAGAGGATCGAGGGCAATAAAAAAAGGACGGTCACGGACATAAACGCGGAAAACGGAAGCGCCGCAAGCGATTTCAGGCTCCAGGACGGAGACTTCGTAAAGGTCTTTGCCATAACCGAAAAGGACGCGAACGCGGTCTTCGTCCGCGGCAAGGTAAAGAGGCCGGGGAAATATGAGCTCAAGGACGGCATGAGGCTGAGCGACATCTTAAAGGGCGAGGGCGACGTAGACGATGAGGCCCATCTCGATTACGGGCTCATAAAAAGGCTAAGGCCGCCTGAGATGAAAGCCGAGCTCCTGCCGTTCAGCCTCGCGTCGGTCTTTTCCGGAAAAGACGACCCCATACTCGAGCCGCGGGACACGGTTTTCGTTTTCTCCAGGTGGTACTTCTCGGAAAGGCCCAGGGTAAGGCTGGAAGGCGAGGTCAGGTGCAGCTCGGATTTCGTCCTCAAATCCGGGGACCGTAGGGAAAAGAGGATGGAGCGGCGGGAAGCAGAGGAAAAGCCCGCGGCTTATGAACCGGGGAAGGATGAAAAATTCGGGCAGAAGCCGGATAAGCAGGAAGATTTTAAAAAAGAGTTGAAGAAAGAGGGAACAGTCCGTAAGGACGAGCACAGGCCCGGCCTGAAAGAAGTCCTGCCCGACCGGGAAACCCCGGCGCGTGATGCGAAAGAAAGTCGGCAAAATGGCCAGGCCCAATCGGAGGAGGCCGGATATGAGGACAAAGGGGATATCTCTTACAAGAGGTGCGAGCTCGAGTACAGGGACAATCTGACGGTCAGGGACCTGGTACTCCTTACGGGAGGCCTCGCGCCCGAGGCCTCTTCGGGCGGGTTCGAAGTGTACAGGACGGACCCTGGGACGCGGGCGATCGAATCAATGGAGCTCAACCTCTCAAAGGCGATGGCAACTGACCCTGAGCACAATCTGATGCTTCGCCCGGACGACCGTGTGGTAATACATTCAATCCGCGAATTATCACCCAGGCGCTTCGTCTCTATAAGAGGCGAGGTCGGGAAGCCCGGAGAATACGAGTACGCCTCGAACTGGACTGTGAGGGACCTGGTCTTTGCCGCAGGAGGCGTACTCGACTCGGATTACCTCAAAGAGGCGTAGTTCGCCTCCGGCGTCGTCGAGGAGGGTAGGTACGATATAAGGCACAGGAGGATAGATATTGCCAGGGCCCTGGCCGGCGACCCCGCGCACAACCTGCCCCTAAGCCCCAACGACAGCATACATGTGAAGAGGATCCCGGAGTGGAGGGGCGAGATGTACGTCTCGCTCAAGGGGGAGGTCGCCTTCCCTGGCCGGTATATCATAAGGAAGGGAGAGCCCCTGAGCTCGGCAATAAGGAGGGCGGGCGGCTTCTCGGAGAGCGCTTACCTTAAGGGCGCGGTCTTCACAAGGGAATCGGTCCGTAAGCTCCAGCAGAAGAACATAGACGACGCCATAGACAGGTTCGAGCGGAAGATACTGAGCCAGTCCGCCGATTCGGCGATGGGCGCGCTCGGCGCTGATGAGGCCCTGCAGATACAGAGCGCAAAGGAGCAGAAGATTGCGCTCGTCGAAAAGCTCAGGGCCGCAAAGGCGACCGGCAGGATAAGCATAAGGCTCGCAGACGTCGGCAGCTTCGAGGGCTCGGTCTACGACATCGCGCTGGAGGACGGCGACGAGCTGCACGTGCCGTCCCGGTCCGACCAGGTCCAGGTCATGGGCGCGGTCTTCAACCAGACGGCATTCGTGCACGAGCCTGAAGCGACGGTATCGTCCTATGTCAGAAGATCAGGGGGCATAACCGCCGACGCGGACAGGAAGGCCATATATATCCTCAAGGTGGACGGTACGGCCATGAGCGGAAGCGGCTGGGGCCTGAGGTGGGACAGCGCCAGAGGGAGCTGGCTCTCAGGCGGGCTCATGTCCGAGCGGCTCGACCCCGGTGACACGATAGTGGTCCCGGAGAAGGTCGACAAGATTGCGTGGCTCAAGGAGACGAAGGACCTCACCCAGATACTCTACCAGATAGCGGTCACCGCCGGGGTCCTCATGGTGATGTTCTGACAGGGATACGCGCATGAAACTTTCAGGCAAGAGGGTCCTTGTGACCGGGGCGTGCGGCTTTATCGGCAGCCACCTGGTCGAGAGGCTCCTTGAAGAAGGCTCGGAGGTGAGGGCCTTCGTCTGCTACAACTCCTTCAATTCATGGGGCTGGCTCGACCGCATCCCGTCAGAGGCGCTCAAGTCCGTCGAGGTCGTTAACGGGGATATAAGGGACCCGCATGGCGTGAGAAAGGCAATCGAGGGCTCGGAAACGGTCTTTCACCTTGCGGCTCTCATCGGCATACCCTATAGCTACCGCTCCACGGAGAGCTACCTGGATACTAATATAAAAGGGACCCTCAATGTGCTGCAGGCCGCGAGGGATCTGTCGATAGAGAGGGTCGTCGTTACCTCGACATCCGAGGTCTACGGCACGGCCAGGTACGCTCCAATCGACGAGAATCACCCGAGGCAGGCGCAGTCTCCATACGCAGCGACAAAGATAGCCGCGGACTCCCTTGCCGAGTCGTTCGTAAGGAGCTTCGGTCAGGACGTCCTGATAGCGCGGCCCTTCAACACCTACGGGCCGAGGCAGTCCGCTCGCGCGATAATCCCGACCATAATCACACAGCTCCTCTCTGGGAAGAGGGAGTTGAAGCTGGGCGCGCTCCACCCGACCAGGGATTTCGTTTACGTCAAGGACACGGTCGAGGGCTTCGTGAGGATAGCGAAATCAGGGGCCAAGCCGGGGACGGATATCAATATCGCGACAGGGCAGGAGATATCGGTCCGCGCGCTCGCGGAGACGATAGCCGGGATTACGGGCCGGGGCGCGGAAATAGTAAGGGACGACGACAGGGTGAGGGCCTCGGGGAGCGAGGTCGAAAGGCTCTGCGGGAGCGTCGAGCGGCTTAAAGGACTTACGGGATGGGCGCCTGTGCGCTCCCTGAGCGAGGGGCTCAGGGAAACTGTCGAGTGGTTCAGCGTCAGGGAGAACCTGAATGGCTACAAGCACGGCATCTACAATATCTGAGGCGCCGCCGGGGAGGATAGCCCTTTCAGAGCCGGAAATATCGGGCAATGAATGGAAGTACGTGAAGGAGTGCCTGGACACGGGCTGGGTCTCGTCGGCAGGCGCTTTCGTCGAGCGCTTTGAGAAGAGCGTTGCCGCGTATACGGGGGCCCGTGAGGCTGTCTCCACCGTAAACGGCACCTCGGCGCTCCATGTGAGCATGGTGGCGCTGGGGGTAGAGCCCGGGGACGAGGTCGTGGTCCCTGCCGTGACGTTCGTAGCGCCGGTGAACGCCGTCAAATACTGCGGCGGAGAGCCCGTATTCATGGACTGCGACCCGGACACGCTCTGCATGGACACGGCAAAGCTCGCGGCGTTCCTCAAGAATGAGTGTTCCAGGGGCAAGGACGGCTTCACTTATAACAGGGCGACGAAACGGCGCGTGAAGGCGGTCGTGCCGGTGCATGTCTTCGGCCACCCGGCGAGGTTGGATGAGCTTTTGGATGCGTGCCAGGGGAAAAACATCGAAATCATAGAGGACGCAACCGAGAGCCTGGGTGCGGAGTTCATGGGAAAGAAGACGGGCACATTCGGCGCGGCAGGCTGCTTCTCATTCAACGGGAATAAGATAATTACGACAGGCGGCGGCGGGATGGTCGTAACTGACGACCGGGCGCTCGCCGCCAGGCTGAGGCACCTTACTACCCAGGCCAAGACGGACGCCTTCGAGTACGAGCACGACGAGGTCGGCTACAACTACAGGCTTACCAACATACAGGCCGCGCTGGGGGTCGCGCAAATGGAGCGGCTTGAAGAGTTCGTCTCGGCCAAGAGGAGGAACGCCGAGTCCTACAGGCGGCTTCTCAAGGAAAGCGCCGGGCTCATGTGGGAGGAGCCCTGGGCCAGGAGTAATTTCTGGCATTGCACCATAAAGGCAGGGGAAGAGAGGCGGGGGCCGCTTATCAGGCATCTCACCGAAAGCGGCATACAGGTGAGGCCCCTATGGAAGCCGGTGCACCTCCTTCCCATGTACAGGGGCTGCCAGGCATACAGGATGGAGAACGCGGAAGCGGCTTACAGGAGCTGCCTGAATATCCCGAGCGGGGTCGCGCTGAAAAGCGAGGAGATAGAGCGCGTGGCAGGGGAGATAAATAGCGTTCTCCGGGCTGAATGAAGGAGCGACTGGTGCTCATAGGAGGCGGAGGCCACGCCAGGGTCCTGATGGAGATCATATCATTATCCGGTTCCTTCGAGGTGGAGGCTCTGCTGGACCCCAATATCGCGCCCGGAACCCTGGTCTCGGGCATAAGGGTGGCCGGAGGGGACGGGCTCCTTCCGGGGTTGTTTTCGCGCGGCGTCCGGAACGCCTGTGTGGCAATAGGGAGCGTGAAAGACAACTCAAGGCGCGCTTCGATCTATGAAAAGCTCAAGAAGGCCGGGTTCAGCCTGCCCCTCCTCATACACCCGAAGGCGGTCATTTCCGGAAGCGACATAAGCGAGGGCGCACAGGTAATGGCAGCGCAGTCGCAGGCAGGTCTTTCCAACCGGCGCTAACACGATCGTAAATACAGGGGCCATAGTCGAGCACGACTGCAGGATAGGAGACCACGTGCACCTCTCCCCGGGCTCGGTAATCTCCGGGGGTTCCGTGATAGAGGAGGGCGCGTTCGTGGGGGCCGGCGCTACAATCATCCAGGGGATAAGGGTCGGAGAGCGCGCAATCGTGGCCGCAGGCGCCGTTGTTGTGGATGATGTGGCGCCCGGCGTACTTGTAAAGGGGGTGCCGGCGGCGTGAGTATTTTCATAATAGCGGAAGCAGGGGTAAACCATAACGGCAGCATGGAGAACGCGCTTCAAATGGTGGACGCGGCCGCTGAGGCCGGTGCGGACGCGATCAAGTTCCAGACCTTCAGCGCGGAAAGGGTCGTAACGAGGCGCGCGGAAAAGGCCGCCTATCAGGTGAATACGACCAAAACGGGGCCGCAGCTTGAGATGCTCAAGCGATACGAGTTGGATGAGAAGATGCATCTCCGTTTGATCGAGCGCTGTCGTGAAAGGGGCATAAGGTTCCTTTCGACCCCTTTCGACCTGAAGAGCATAGAGCTCCTTTCAGGCCTCGGCCTCGATATCCTCAAAATCCCGTCAGGGGAGATAACGAACCTGCCTTATTTAAGGAAGGTGGGCGGGCTCGGAAAGAAAGTGCTCCTCTCGACCGGCATGTCGGAGATGGGCGAGGTAAGGGCGGCGATAGAGGCCCTTGCGCTATCCGGGACACCGAAGGGGCGCATAACCGCGCTCCACTGCACCACCGAATACCCGACCCCCATGGAAGACGCGAACCTCCGGGCAATGGCGACCATGAGGGAAGCCCTTGATGTAAGGGTGGGGTACTCGGACCATACGCCGGGCATTGAGGCGGCGCTGGCAGCGGCAGCGCTCGGGGCAGAGGTCATAGAGAAGCACTTTACCCTGGATAAAACAATGGAAGGGCCTGACCACAGGGCGTCCCTCGAACCCGGCGAGTTAAAGGCGATGGTCCTCGGCATAAGGAAAGTCGAGAAGGCTCTCGGAGACGGCGTCAAGAGGCCCGCCCGGTCAGAGGCGGCGAATATCACGGCCCTCAGAAAGAGCATAGTCGCGGCAAGGGCCATAAGAAAGGGCGAAACGCTTTCCGAGGAGGCCATTACGGCGAAAAGGCCGGGGAGCGGCCTAAGCCCCATGCTCTGGGACAGGGTCGTGGGCGCGGTCGCGATGAGGGACTTCGCCCCTGACGAGCTCATAGAGGCAGAGGTTTAGTTGCGTAAGATAGCGGTCGTCACCGGCACGAGGGCCGAGTACGGGCTCCTCTACTGGATAATAAAGGGCATACGCGAGGATAGCTCCCTGGAGCTTGGCCTCATAGCAACAGGCATGCACCTTTCACCGGAGTTCGGCCTTACCGTGAAAGAGATAGAGATGGACGGATTCCCGATAGCCGAGAGGGTGGAGATGCTATTAAGCTCCGATACAGAGCACTCGTTAGCAGCGTCAATGGGCATCGGGGTAATGGGTTTTGCGAAGACGTACGAGAGGCTCAGGCCAGATATGGTCGTCCTTTTGGGAGACAGGTTCGAGGTGCTCTCGGCAGCCTCGGCCGCAGTGCCGTTCAGGATACCCATAGCCCACATACACGGCGGCGAATCGACAGAGAGCCTCATAGACGAGCAGATACGCCACGCCGTTACGAAGCTGAGCCATCTCCATTTCACCTCGACAGAGGCTTACAGGAAGAGGGTGGTGCAGATGGGCGAGGACCCGGAAAATGTCATTTGCTCCGGCGCGCCCGGGCTTGAGAGCATCCGGAGGCACAGGCTCATGGAAAGGGACGAGCTTGAAAGAGCGCTCGGGCTCCCGAAGGGCCGCGCAATCGGAGTACTCACATATCACCCGGTAACGCTCGACCATGACCCGTCCGGCGGCCTTGGAGAGGTCCTCAAGGCAGTGTCGGGTTTCAGCAGCGGCCTTTTCTGGGTGATAACGCTATCCAACGCGGATACCGGCGGGCGCAAAATCTCCGGGGAGCTTGAAAGGTTTGCGGAAAGAAACCCGGAGACGGCCAGGTGCTTCCATTCGCTCGGAAGGGTAGCGTACCTGTCGCTCCTTAAAGCCGCTTCGGTCATGCTCGGCAACTCGTCAAGCGGCATCATAGAGGCCCCCTCTTTCGGCCTGCCCGTAGTAAACGTGGGCAACAGGCAAGGAGGGAGGATACGCGCAGCAAACGTAATAGACGCGGCGCCTGAGTCCACGGAGATATTGAAGGCCCTTAAAAAGGCCCTCTCACCGGATTTCAGGAAGTCGCTCGCGGGACTTCAAAACCCTTATGGCAACGGGGACGCAAGCGGCAAAATAATCAGGGCAATTAAGGTGGCGCGGACTGAAGGGCTTTTAAGGAAGAGGTTCAGGGAGCTATCCGCGTGAAGAGGTATGTCTTCATAGGCGCGGTGGACTTTAGCGCGGCATGCCTTGAGGCGATGCTCGGGACGGGCCTCGATATGGCCGGGATATTCTCGCTTGAAAAAGGGGCGGCTTCCGCGAACAGCGACTACTCCGACCTGGGCGAGGTGGCAAGGAAGTTCGGGAAACCGTGCAGGCATTTCAAGAGGATAAAGGACGAAGCAGAGTGCATAAGGGCGCTTGAGCCTGATGTCATTTTCGTGATGGGCCTGTCTCAGGTAATCCCGCCCGAAATACTGGATATCCCCTCTATCGGGACGATCGGGAGCCACCCGGCGCTTCTCCCCAGGAACAGGGGAAGGCACCCGATAATATGGGCCATAGCCAACGGGCTTACGAAGAGCGGCCTTACGCTCTTCTGGCTCGACAACGGCATCGACACCGGCGACATATGGGCGCAGAGGGAATTTGCAATCAGGCCCGAGGACGATGCCTCGACTGTCTACGACAGGGTAAAGGGGCTCGCCTCCGAGATGCTCAAGGCGCATATACCCGAGCTTGAGAAAGGGGTCGCGAGCCGGAGGCCCCAGGACAGCTCCTGTGCCAATACCTTGAGGAAAAGGACCGCAAAGGACGGCGAGATAGACTGGAGGATGGGGACAAAGAGGATATGCGACCTCATGAGGGCCCTTTACAGGCCGTATCCCGGGGCGCATTGCGTCCACAACGGCAGGGAAGTGAAGGTGTGGAAGGGGAAGGAATTAAGGATAACCGGGGCTGCCCGCGGCTTTGAGCCGGGGAAGGTGCTTTCGTCGGACAGCGGGAGCATAGTCGTAAAGACCGGAGACAGCGCGATAGAGCTTGTTGAGCACGGCTTTGAACGCCTTCCATCTGCCGGGGAATACCTGTGAGGGTGCTTGTCATATCTCCCCATCCGGACGACGAAACCCTCGGCTGCGGCGGCACCCTCTTGAAGCACGCGGACAGGGGCGACGAGCTTTACTGGGTTATCGTAACAGGCATGTCGGTTGAGGCTGGGTTTGAAATGGAGCGGGTGAAGAGGAGGGACGCGGAGATAACCGCCGTCTCGAAGGCATACGGGTTCAGGGAGTCGATAAAGCTGGGCTTCCCGGCTGCGGGGCTGGACATGGTCCCGAGGGCAGGGCTTATCAGGAGGCTATCGGAGGCGTTCTCTGCCGTAAAGCCGGAGGCCATATATCTCCCGCACCCGGGCGACATACATTCAGACCACAGGGCCGCCTCCGAAGCGGCGCTCTCGGCTGCAAAGGCGTTCAGGTGCCCGTGGATCAAAAAGATATCCGCTTTCGAGACATTATCTGAGACGGAGTTCGCGCCGCCTCTCGCGGAGAGGGCCTTCCTGCCGAACAGCTTTTCGGATGTAACCGGGAGCCTTGAGCGGAAGATAGAGATAATGGAGACCTACGCCGGGGAGACGGCGGAGCACCCTTTTCCGAGGAGCAGGGACAGCATAAGGGCGCTTGCCGCCTTGAGGGGCGCTACCGCAGGCGTCAAGTACGCCGAGGCCTTCATGGTCCTGAAGGAGGTATGGTGATGGACGCTCAAAAGGTCAAAACGCTTACCATAGGCCCGGAGGCCACGATAAAGGGGGCCATGCAGAGCATCAACGACGCGGGCGAGAAGATACTCTTCGTCACGGACGAGCGGGGCGGCCTTATAGGGGTGGTAACGGACGGGGACATACGGAGGGGCATAATCAACGGCCTCGACCTCTCGTCTCCGGTGAGGAAGGTGATGAGGCCGGATTTCATCTGTTTAAGCCGGAGCGCCTCTGAACTGAAGAAAAAGGCGAAGGCGCTCATGAAAAAGCACCTTATCGAATACGTTCCGGTCCTCAACCGGAACAGGGAGCTCGTCGACATAATCTCCTGGATAGAGTGCCTAAACGGGAACGGCAAGCCGCCGCAGGAGATGCTCAGGCACCCTGTCGTCATAATGGCCGGGGGCATGGGCACCAGGCTCGACCCCTTCACCAAGATACTCCCCAAGCCCCTTATCCCTTACGGCAGCAAGCCCATAGTCGAGCACATAATGGACGGCCTCCACGAGTGGGGCTTCCACGAGTTCATACTCGTCCTCAACTACAAGAAAGAGGTCATAAAGCTCTACTTCGGCGAGAACAGGCGGCAATACTCGGTCGAGTTCGTGGAGGAGGACGGGTTTTGCGGCACCGCGGGGGGCGTAAGCCTCCTGAAGGACAGATTGAAGAGCACCTTCATACTCACGAACTGCGACACCATCCTCGAGACCGATTACCGGGAGATACTCAGGTGGCATGGGGAGAAGGGCAACATGCTCACGATAATCGGCTCGCACAGGGAGGTATCCATACCTTACGGCGTATTGAACATGGCCAACGGCTCGTTCGTGGACATAAGGGAGAAGCCCAAGCTCGATTTCTTCATAAACACCGGCACATATGTGCTCGAGCCCGAGGTGCTCGACTTCCTCGAAAGGGGGAGGCACGCGGACATGGACTCTCTCATAACCCTGGCAAAGAGAAGGTATCCGGAAAGGGTAAGTGTTTTCCCGAGCTGGGGGAACTGGTTCGACATAGGCAAGTGGGACGAGTACAGGATGAGCCTCAAGAGGATGGAAAACGTTGAGAACTGAGAAGGGCATCTTCTCCTGCGAGGGCAAGGCCGCGCTCGTTACCGGAGGGTGCGGCCTCGTGGGAAAAGCGGCGGCCGCCGCGCTCGTGAAAGCAGGCGCATACGTCGTCGCCGCGGACATAGACAGGCGAGCGGGCAAGGCCTTGAGCAAGTCCCTGGGGTGCGGCTTCGTGAGGCTCGATATCGGGTCAGAGACCTCCATAAGGGCTGGCTTGAGGGAGGCGGTGAGGAAAACCGGGCGAATAGACATACTCGTGAACTCCGCATATCCGAGGACAAAAGACTGGGGCCGGGAGTCCGAAAAGGCCGCCTTCAGCTCATGGAAGAGGAACGTGAACAGCCATCTTGGAGGCTACTTCCTCCTGAGCCGCCTCGCGTGCGAGGAGATGAAGGCAAGCGGCGGCGGAAGCGTAATAAGCATGGCCTCGGTATACGGCGTAGTCGGCCCGGATTTCTCGCTCTACTCCGGCACTGACATGACGACGCCCGCGGCCTATCCCGCGATAAAGGCCGGGATACTCGGTTACACGAGATACCTGGCGGCGCGCTACGGCGGACATAATATCAGGGTAAACGCGGTCTCCCCCGGCGGGGTCCATAACGGCCAGCAGGCCTCTTTCGTAAGGAGATACTCGGCAAAGGTCCCGCTTGGGAGGATGGCAGCGCCTGAGGACATATCCGGGGCTGTCGTCTTCCTTGCTTCCGACGCGGCAGGCTACATAACCGGGCAGAACATTATCGTGGACGGGGGGTTTACGGCGGTATGAGGGCGCTTGTGGCGGGTTTCGGCTCAGCCGGGAAAAGGCACCTCTCGAACCTCCTCGAGCTGGAGGGCATGGAAGGGGTGACGGTCCTTACCTCGCGCTTGTCAGGAGAGTGGTCGGGCCCGCCGAGCGTGAAGTTCATAGGCTCGATTGACGAGGTCGGGAAAAGGGGCGCGCCCTCGGGCGCGGACTTCGCGATACTCGCCAATGAAACGGGAAAGCACCTTGAAACGGCGGTCGCGCTCGCGAAAAGGGGGACAGACCTCTTTATAGAGAAGCCGCTCTCGCACAGCCTCGAAGGGGTCGAATCGCTCGTGAGCGCGGTACGGGAGAGCGGGGTGAGGGTCTTCATAGCCTATAACATGAGGTTCATGGGGGCGATTAGAAGGCTAAAGGAGGAGCTAAAGAGGGGCATCGTGGGCGCGCCGTATTTCGCGCGCATAGAGGCGGGCCAGTTCCTGCCGCATTGGAGGCCCGGGAGCGATTACAGGAAGGGCTATAGCGCGAGCAGGGAAAGGGGCGGAGGCGTGCACCTCGACCTATCCCACGAGCTGGACTACATGCGTTTCCTCTTCGGCGACCCGCTCTCGTGGAAGACGGCCAGGGCGGGCGTAAGCTCTCTCGAGATAGACTCCGAGGACGTATTCGAGGGCATATACCGTTACGGGGACGGGTTCATCTGCAGCGTCCATCTCGACTATCTGCAGAGGCGGAAGACGAGGAAGATAATCGTCGTGGGCAGCCTCGGCAGGCTCGAATGCGACCTCGTGGAAGGCAGGATAGTCCTTGAGAGCAGAGGCGAGACGGAGCTGATAGAGGACGAGAGCCTTTTCGGGCTCGACGGCACGTATAAGGACGAGCTTCTATACTTCCTCGGCGCGCTAAAGAGGGGTGAAGACCCGGAACCGGGCCTTTTTGACGGCATTGCCGTGCTGAGGCTCCTGGAGGACTCCGGTGTACGGCAATAACAGGGTGCTCTGCGTCATACCGGCAAGGGGCGGGTCAAAGGGGCTCCCGGGCAAAAACGTCATGGTACTCGCGGGCAAGCCCCTGATCGCACACACCATAGGCCACGCACGCGCTTCCCGCTACATAGACAGGACTATCGTATCCACGGAAGACGGCGATATCGCAAGGGTGGCAAAGGAAAACGGGGCGGAGGTCCCGTTCAGGAGGCCATTGGAGCTTGCTGCAGACAATAGTGGCACCATGGACGTCCTCGCCCACGCGGTGGAGGCGATGGAGACCGGGCACGGGTGCTCTTTCGAGGTACTGGTGCTCCTCCATGCTACCGCCCCCCTGAGGAGGACCGAGGACATAGACAACTGCATAGAGCTTCTTTCAGAAAAGGGTGCAAGCAATATCTTCTCTGTCACAAGGGCGCAGAGAAACCCGTATTTCAACATGGTGGAGACCAAGCCTGACGGCAGGGTGGGCCTCGTTAAGGGCGGCTCTTTCACGACGCGGCAGGACGCGCCTCCGGTCTACGAGATGAACTCGTCCATCTACGTGTGGCGGATGGAGAGGTTCAAGAAGGAGAGGAGGATATTCTCCGGCGGGAGCGCCATATACGAGATGCCGAGGGAGAGGTCGATCGACATAGACGACCTGCTTGATTTCAGGATGGCGGAGATGATCATGGCCGGGGAGGGCGCATGCCAGGGAACCTGAGGATAATACCGAAGCTTGAGATAAAGGGGCCGAACCTCGTAAAGGGGGTCCACCTCGAAGGGCTCCGGGTGCTGGGCAAGCCCTGGGACTTCGCGTGCAGATATTACGAGGAGGGCGCCGACGAGCTCATATACATGGACGTGGTAGCGAGCCTCTATGGAAGGAACAGCCTCGCGGACATAGTCGCCCGGACCGCGAACGACCTCTTCATCCCCCTTACCGTCGGAGGCGGCCTGAGGACGCTCGATGATATCAGGACGCTGCTTCGCGCCGGGGCTGACAAGGTCGCAATCAATACGGCGGCCATAAAAAATCCCGGGTTCATAAGAGAGGCCGCGAGGACCTTCGGGTCGCAATGCATAGTGGTCTCGATAGAGGCCAAGCGGACCCCGGGCAGCGGCTACGAGGCTTATACCGATAGCGGCAGGGAGCCTTCGGGCAGGGACGCGGTGGAATGGGCGGTGGAGGCCGCCTCGCTTGGAGCGGGCGAGATACTCCTTACCTCGGTTGACATGGACGGCACAGGCCTGGGCTATGACGTCGAGCTTATAAAAAGGATATCTGCCGCCGTCCCAGTGCCCGTAATAGCGTCAGGCGGGTGCGGGAACCCTGAGCACATGTGCGAAGCGGCAAAGGCGGGCGCGGACGCGCTCTCTGCGGCATCGGTCTTTCATTACAGGAGCTTCAGGCGCGAGGTCGATATCGGGGAGTTCAGCGCAGAGGGGAATATCGAGTTCATGCTGGGGAATACCGGGGGGCACGGGTTTTTGCGGGGGCGCATAAGCCCCTGCGGCATAGGGGAATTTAAAGAGCGTCTTTGCGCGGCCGGGATGAAAACGAGAATGTTCCCTCAGCCGGTCTCAATGGCGCTCTGATACGGTCTTTTTGAAGGAGGGTCGGATTGGGTCCAAGGGTCACCATACTCGACTACGGCATGGGGAACATATTCAGCATAGAACGCGCGATGAGGAAACTCGGCTGCGAGACCGTGCTTGCGGATTCACCCGAGGGCATAGCCGGGGCAGAGAGGCTCATACTCCCCGGGGTCGGCGCGTTCGGAAAGGCGATGGAGGAGCTTGAGAGAAGGGACTGCGTGAGGGCCATTCTGGACTACGCGGCCTCCGGAAAGCCGCTACTCGGGATATGCCTCGGGATGCAGCTCCTCATGAGAGAGGGGAGCGAATTCGGGGGAGGGCGCGGGCTCGGCATCGTAGAGGGCAGGGTAGTGGCGCTTAAAGGCGAGGATATGGACGGGAGACGCCTAAAGGTCCCGCATATCGGCTGGAACGGCGTCTGTGAAAACGGCAAAGAGGCCAGCTGGAAAGGCACCATACTCGACGGGGTGGGGTGGGACAGCAGCTTCTACTTCGTCCACTCCTTTGTGTGCGTTCCTTCTGACCAGGGCGCTGTGCTTGCCGAAACCTCATACGGCTCCGAGAGGTTCCCGTCGGTAATACAGGCCGGGAACATACACGGATGCCAGTTCCACCCGGAAAAGAGCGGGCCCCTGGGGCTCGCGGTCTGCCGTAACTTTGCTTTCAATACGCCTGAAAAGGGGTGCGGGGATGCTATTCGGAAAGACGCTGGACAGGCAGCTTGAGAAGAGGCCCGGAAAGGTAAGGTTCTGCGCGAAGTGCGTCGTATCGAACCAGAGGCCGAGGATTACGTTCGATAGCGAGGGGGTCTGCAGCGCATGCAGGTACGCCCACGAGAAGCACCGCGAGATAGACTGGAAGGAAAGGGAGGCAAGGCTCATGGACCTCCTTGACAGGCACAGGTCGAAAAACGGGCGCTACGACTGCGTTGTGCCCGGGAGCGGCGGAAAGGACAGCGGCTTTGTTGCCCACCAGCTGAAATACAGGTACGGGATGAACCCGCTTACGGTCACATTCGCCCCGCACATATATACGGACATAGGCTGGCAAAACTATGTCGCCTTCAAGGACGCGGGCTTCGACAACGTCCTCATATTCCCGGACGGGAAGACGGTCCGAAAGCTGTCGAGGATGGCCTTCGAGCTCTGGGGCGACCACTTCAAGATATTCGGCCTCGGGCAGAAGGCCATAGCCTTCAACATAGCTACGAGGTTCGGCATACCCCTCATTTTCTACGGAGAGAACGGGGAGATAGAGTACGGCGGGTCGGTCAAGAACAAGGAGAAGCCCTTCGAGGACATAGAGGACTGGAGCGAGCTCTATTTCCAGGGCTCCACCCTTGACGAGCTCCTCGAAGAAGGCTTGCAGAAGCGGCTCTTTACGAAAGAAGAGGCCCGTAGCGAGACCTTCCAGCTCTACAAGCCCCCGCCCGCGTCCGAGCTTCGGAGTCTCGGCGCCGAGATGCACTGGTTCTCCTATTACAAGAAGTGGGTGCCGCAGGAGAATTACTACTACGCGGTCGAGAATACCGGGTTCAAGGCGAACCCCGAGGGCCGCTCCGAGGGGACCTATTCCAAATACGCGAGCCTCGACGACAAGACCGACGGCTTCCATTACTGGATGGCCCATATCAAGTTCGGCATATGCAGGGCCACGTCAGACGCGGCGCACGAGATACGGGACGGGCACATAACGAGGGAAGAGGGCGCGGCCCTCGTAAGGAGGTATGACGGCGAGTTCCCCGCAAGGCACTTCCGTACGTTCCTCGACTATCTCGGCATGGACGAGGCAGGGTTCCGGGAGGTTGTGGAGATGTACCGGACCCTTTCCCCGCACATCTGGAAAAAGACCGGCGGCGAATGGAGGCTCAGGCACACTGTCTGGGGCGGCGGTGTCGATGACTAAGCCGGGGACTGAGCAAGGCGGAAAGGGCGCAATCGGGATAATACCGGCGAGGATGGCCTCAACGAGGTTTCCCGGCAAGCCGCTACGCCCCATACTGGGCATGCCCATGATAGGGCACGTATACCTCCGGAGCAGGCTCTCTCCGGCCCTTGACGAGGTGTACGTGGCAACCTGCGACGCCGCGATACGGGACTATGTACAGTCGATCGGAGGCAAGGCCATCATGACGCTCGACACCCACGAGCGCGCTTCCGACAGGACCGCCGAGGCCATGCTCAAGGTCGAGGACATGACCGGCAGGCGGGCTGAAATAGTCGTGATGATACAGGGGGACGAGCCGATGGTCACGCCGGAGATGATAGAGAGGGCCGTAGAGCCTATCCTCGACGGCCCGGAGGTGAACATAGTGAACCTCATGGCAGAGATAAGCCAGTCGGAAGCCGGCGACCCTAACGAAATAAAGGTGGTGGTCGACAAGCGCGGCGACGCCGTCTACTTCTCAAGGGAGGCGATACCATCCGGGAGCAAATACAAGGGGGGGCTTAAGCGCTTCAAGCAGGTCTGCGTGATCCCGTTCAGGAGGGAATCCCTTCTTAAGTTCAACAGCCTCGGCCAGACCCCCCTTGAGATAATCGAATCGGTGGACATGCTGAGGCTAATAGAGAACGGCCTCAAGGTGCGGATGGTCGCTGCAAAGGCGGCGACCTGGAGCGTTGATACCGTCGAGGACCTTAAGAAAGTGGAGCAGGCGATGATGGGCGACCCGATGCTCGCAAGGTACATGGGCAAAGCGGCGGGGGCGCGGGCATGAGGTTCATCAAGCCCCTTAGAATAGCGGAAGAGATCATATTCGTGGACGGCCTCTGGGGCACGGGGAAATCGATAATAGGGCCGGTCCTGGGGAGCTTCGAGAGGGTCGAGAAGCAGAAGCTTGAGCCCATATACGAGCACCTTTCGGTCCTCGACCGCTTCGGCAAGATCGACCCGGACTCCGGGGCGGCCATGATGAGGCTATACGCCGACATCGCGCTCTTCAATTCCATGATATCGCGCGAGGTGAACCTCCGGCCATTCGACGACTCGGGCCTCCTCAATAACCCGAGGCCGCTCGAATACATGGCGAGGCTCCTCTACAAGGACGGCGACGCGGTCATGGAGAGGATAAGGGAAAAGAGGCCGATACTCCAGATAATGACACACCAGATACTGCCGGCGGCCCGGCTCGCGTTCAGGTCCTTCGGCGAGAGGTTCAGGATAATCGAGATGGTCCGGCACCCTCTTTACATGGCCCAGCACTGGTTCAGCTACATAGAGAGGTGCGGGAGGGACCCGAGGGAATTTACGCTCTGGATAGAGGACGGCAGCGGCCCGCCCCTGCCCTGGTTCTCAAGCGGATGGGAGGAGAGATACTCGAGTCTTTCGACCATGGACAAGGTCATCTACTCGATAAAATGGCTCTATGAGGAATCGGAAAAGGCCATGAGCGGTCTTTCGGAGGGCGAAAGGTCGAGGGTTTTCCTCATTCCATTTGAAAGGTTCGTGAAAGACCCCTGGCACTTCATAGGGAAGCTGAAGGCCTTTCTCGGGGTGAACCCCACGGAGAGGACAAAAAGGGTCCTCAGAAAACAGAAGTGCCCGCGCGCGAACCTCTCGGCAGGGAAAGGGCATGGAAGCTACGGATGGAGCGGCCCCCTGGGGAGCGACGACAGCGAAGACTACAGCAGAAGGATGGAGTTCGTGGACGCCAAAGCAAGCCCGGAGGCCGCGGCCGAGCTGAGAAGGATGTGCGGGTCATATGAGGAGCGGTTTCAGGTCTCAATCCCGCGAAGGGGGGCTGAATATGGGGCGTGAAAACCTCCTTGTGCTCCTCGAAGACAAGGGCCAGTTCTTAGAGTACGAGAAGGCCGGGCCCGAGTACGCCTCCTTGAGGCACGCGATACTGGCGCTCACTCCTCAAGCTATCGAGATATGCGCATCAAGAGGACTGAAGTTCATCACCCCTGAAGAATGCTTTTCCGAGGAGGAATACTACCGGCAGAAGAAGGTCTCGGAAAAAGAGATACAGGGCATGGTGTCCGCGCTCGACCGCCGTTATGCGCGCCTTTCTGAATACGAGGTCGGGTTCCCGCTCGAGATGGGAAGATACTTTTATTTGCTGCTTTATCTCCTTGCAGGCGCGCTGCACCTGAGGGCGTTCGTGCTGGAGAGGGCCATCGCGCGTTTCGATCCCGGCCTCATCCTGGCCTTCATGCCGCGTTCCGCGGAAAAAGAGAACGGAAAGGCTGAGAGGCACAGGCCCTATGCCGAGCTCCTCCTCAATTCGCCTTATGCCGGGCGATGCCGGGCAATTGAATACGACCCGGCTCAACCGCCTGCCTCGATCCAGGAAAGGCTGAAGGGCGCGGCGGTCGAGGCTATCGGGAGGTTCCCGGCGCTATCGAGCTACTACGCTCTCAAGAGAAACGGCCTGAGCGCCGGGAGAAAGCCCCGGGGGGGCAATATCCTTATCCTGGGCCCAGTTTACAACTGGAAAAGCGTCCTCAGTCATCCAATGTTAAAGGACCGCGCAGGCCTCTTCTGGATACCGAGGGAGCAGGCGGGGCCGCGTAAAATCCTGAGAAAAGAAGGCGCAGGGCAGTTATGCGACTGCAGGTTCCTGGGTTTCGACCTGAACCGGGCCTTAAGCGGTTTTTTCAGCGCGGCCCAATCTACGTTCGATGAGCTTCTGGAAACCCATGACGATGTGGCCAGGATGGTCAAAAGGGCGGACATGGTCCTTGTCTCGGTCTTTGCCTCGCCCAGGCTCAACCATGCGGCCCATGTCGCAAGTAGCATGGGGAAGCCCGTAATAGTATACCAGCACGGAGAGCAGAACCTCTGGGACAATAGCCTCTTCCCGGAAGCGACCGAGCTCCTCTACGCCGACCACTACCTTTCCTTCGGGGACGGCGTAACCGGCAAGTACCTCGAAGCCGTTGGAGAGGGAAAATTAAAGGGGGCTCGCTCCATAGGCTCAGCCGCGCTCGAATCGATCCCGGGCGGAGATGCAAAAAGCGGCTATATCCTCTACGCCACGGGGAAGTACCACCTCTACTCCACCCCGTTCATAAGCACTATCGGGCAGGACACCCGCCTTTATAACGCGCAGAAAAATATTCTCGGGTTCCTGACTAGTCTGGCCCGCGCCGGAGGGCCGAGGGCCGTATTCAAAAGGAACAACACCGCAAACCATAACGAACTGCCCTTCGAGGTGGATAAGGCCATAGACGAGGCCCGGCCTGATGAAAAGTTCACCTCTCTTCTTTCAGGTGCCTCGCTCGTGATACTCGACGCGCCCGCGACAACCTGCCTTGAGGCCTGCGCAACAAGAAAGCCCCTTTTCGTCCTCCTTGACAGGGTGAAATGGAACGAGGAACCCGAGAGGCTCCTCAAGAGAAGGGCTGTCGCGGCCTACACCCCGGATGATCTCATCATGAGGATAGAGGAATATTTAAAAACCGGGGAATACGGCGCGGACCTCGATGACCGCGAGTTCGTAAGGGCCTACGGCACGCACCTTGACGACGGGAAGAGCGCTGAGCGGGCGGCCGGTTTTGTCCTGAAGCTCCTCGATGAGCGCCAAAGGGCAGGGGTCCTGCCCCGCAGGGGGGCCGGGTCGCTCGCATGAACTCCGTACGCGCAAGGTATTTCGCGAAATTGTCGAACAACATGGTCGGGATGCTGGGCGGAATCGTCACGGCGCTCCTGGTACCGAAATCCCTCGGCCCTGCCCACTACGGGGACTTCAACTTCCTGAAGGACAGCTTCGACAGCCTGGTTAGGACAATGGACATGAACGCCTCGAGCGCCCATTTTACGTACTCATCAAGAAATAAGGAGAGCGGGCCGGCAAACCAGGTATATTTCTATTTCTCGATCCTCGTGGGAATTGCCCTGGCCGTCCTCGTGGGCGCGGCCATTTTTTCAGGAGCCGCAAGCTCCATCTGGCCCGGACAGGGGGCTACCTTCGTATTCGCTGGCGCCGCGCTGGGCTTTTTGGCGTACCTCGCCTCGAACCTTACGAACCTCTCGGACAGCAGGGGGTTTACAGTGGCAGTCGAGAACCAGCGGAGGCTCATAGTCGCCCTTTCCATGCTCATTCTTCTTGCCATGTACTTTTCAGGGCTCCTCGGCCTCGCTTCGTTCTTCTCCTATTCGATAGCGGTGCAGGCGGCGATGGTGCTTCTTTCGGCGGCGCTCCTCAAGCGGGCGGGCGTCTTCGGCTTCGGTTTCAAAAGGGTCGGGATCGAGGACATAAAAAGCACGGCCCGGTATTTCTACGGCTACTCCTCTCCGCTGGTTACGGCCCTGGTCATCGGCCTCGTCCTCGGTTTTTTCGACAGGTGGCTTTTGCAGGCGGTCGGGGGTTCGGCCACCCAGGGGCACTACAGCCTGGCGCTCAAGCTCTCGATGGTCTGCGCCCTTTTCACGAACTCCATGGCCCCGGTCTTCTCGCAGAGCGTCGCATCGGCGCACGCCTCGGGCGACATGGGGCGCGTAAGGGACCTCTTCGGCAAGGTCCGGGTCTTTTATTTTACGGCGGCGTTCATCTCGGTATTCTTCGTGTTCCACGCGGAAGAGATAGTGTTCCTCGTCGGCGGGGACGAGTACGGGGGCGCAACGCTTCCGGTGACGGTCATGATGTTCTACCCCATACACCAGGCCTTCGGGCAGCTCTTCGGAAGCGCGGTGCTTTCCATGCAGTTCACGAATATCTACAGGAACGTGAGCATCCTTTCCTCATCCGCCGGGCTGGTCCTGAGCGTTTTTCTTGTGGCGCCGCCCGGCTCCGGGGTGCCGGGGCTCGGCATGGGAGCGGCCGGGCTCGCGATAAAGGTGGTGGCCCTCCAGGTGCTCTCCTCGAACCTCATGCTCTTTTACGCGTGCAGGAAAGCGGGGTTCGGGTTTGCGGGGCTCGCCGCCATGCAGGTGGTCCTGCTCCTGCCGGTATTGGGGATCGGCTACCTGAGCTCGTTTGCAGGAGGGCTCGTTTTGTGGGCCGGCGGCATGACCGCCGCAGGGGCGGTTGGGAGGCTCGTTCTCGACGGTTCCGCGTACGTCCTGGGCTCGGCCATCCTCTGCCTCGCGTTCCCGGCCTTATTGGGGATCAAGCGCGAGGACATGCGCGGCTATGCCAGGGCCTTTCTCATGAAAGGCGCGTAAGGCCCTTATCAGCGGATATGACGGGAGCCGTTGCCTTTGGCTCCAGGGAGAAGAGATGGAGAGGTTGACGGCGCTCGTCCCCATGAGGGGGAGGAGCGAAAGGGTTCCGGATAAGAACATCAGGGCCTTCGGAGGCAAGCCCCTCTTTTACTGGATATTGACTACGCTCCGGGGATGCCCGAGCGTGGATTGCATTTACGTGGACACGGACAGCCCGGCCATAAAAGAGAAGATAGGAGAATTCTTCGGCAGCTCGATAAATACGATAGACAGGCCGGCCCGCCTCCTGGGCGAGCACGTCTCCATGAACAGGATAATAGAGTACGATATCTCGGTCATCGAGGGCGGGACCCATTTCCTTCAGACGCACTCGACCAATCCCCTTTTGAAGCTCTCGACGATCGAGGAGGCGGCCAGGGCCTATCGTTACGCGCTTAAGGAAGGGCACGACTCCCTCTTTTCGGTAACGAAACGCCTGTCGAGGTATTATGACACGGAATTGAGGCCGATAAACCACGACCCCTCGATGCTTGAGCGCACCCAGGACCTCAAGCCGCTCCTGGAGGAGAACTCGAACTTCTACATCTTCTCGCGGGAGAGCTTCAGGGAAACTTCTTCCCGCCTCGGCAAAAGGCCTTGCGCCTTCGAGGTGGAAAAAATGGAGGGCATGGATATTGACGATGAGCAGGATTTCAGGCTGACGGAACTGGCCTTGAGGCTGCGGACGGAACAGTCGCCCTTGCCTGGAGTGATTCAGAAATGAATAAAGTGGATTTTTTCATGATAGTGACCGGCGACAGGGACCCCGATATCGCCGATTACGCCATTAAAGGCTTCTCGAAGATAAAGGGGCTCGATTTCAGGCTGGTAGTGTACTCGAATTACATCCATCCGGTGCTTAAGAAGAGGTACTTCCCCCGCTGGAGCCGCTATCCCTATGTAGACCTGGTCAGGAACGACTTCCAGGACGGGACAGAGCCGGAGAAAACCGGCGATGTGCCCCTCGAAGGCCCGTTCGACCCCGGTTGGCTCGTCTGGGACCGCAATCTAAAGGGGCTCAAGGCGCGATACGTCGCTACAGTCGACGCGGATTTCGAGATCCTCTCGGAAAGGTTCGTGCACCGGATGATAGAGGCCCTCGATACCGACCGGGAGGCGATGGGAGCATCGGTATATTACTGCCCCGAGGTCAAGGACTACTTCGATACCTACAGGGGAACGACCTTTGACATAGTAGGACACTGGGGGTCGTGGTGCTCAATCTACAGGAGGGAAGGGCTCGATTTCGGGATCTCCATGAGGAACAGGTTCGAGAAGGCCGGGGCAGGACGGCCTTCTGGGAAGACCAGAGTTTCTTTCAGCACAGGAATATGGAAGCCGGCAAAATGAAGATGCTCACTCTCGAGGACCGCTTTTGCCGCGACTTCATCCATTACAGGAATTTCGCGAAGAACACCCTTCTGAACGAAAGGAACATAGGGTTTTACAGGCGCGTGAAGATAATAAAGCAGAACGGGGTCGCGGGCCTCAAGGCCTCGAATGTCATCGGGAGGGCCCTTGACAGGCTCATTTTCCGGAAATACGACATGGAGAGGACCGTCTTCCACAAGGACTTCAGGAGGTTCGGGGCTTGATAAAAAGGGAAAGAGGGGGTGCGCGTTGAGGGGCAAAAAAAGAGTAGTCCTTATTTTCCCCAGGATGATAGGGGCTAAAGACCAGATAAGGAGGGCCCAGCCGCCGCTGGGCATATGCTCCATTGCGGCAGTCCTGGAGCAAAGAGGGCATGAGGTGATGCTGGTTGATTCGGTCCTGGAGGGGTATGAGGACCTGACCCCGTTGGAGAACGAGCCCAATCTCGTGGAGTACGGCCTCTCCGATGACGCCGTCGTCTCAAGGACGCTCCAGTTCGACCCGGACGTAATCGGCATCTCCGCGCTCTTCTCCTCGCAGGCGAGCGCGGTCTTCTCCCTTTCCCGGGCCCTGAAAAAGGCGCACCCCGGAGTGCCCGTCGTATTCGGCGGCATCCATGCAAGCACCAATGGAAAGAGCGTCCTTTCGGAGGAGCCGTCAATCGATTTCGTCCTCGCCGGCGAGTCGGATCATAGCTTCCCGGACCTCGTTGAGAGGCTTCCCGGAGACTGCTACGGGACGCCGGGGCTTGTCTGGAGGGAAGGGAAAAGGGTCCGCATGAACAGCAAGCCGCCTTTCATAAGGGACATGGACGCCCTGCCCTTTCCGGCATGGCACCTGCTGGATATGGAAAAGTATTTTGAGATAGGCATGCCGCACAACCCTTTCATCACGTCGAACAGGGTGGGCTGCATAATGACGTCCAGGGGCTGCCCGGAGCGCTGTTATTTCTGTTCAAGCTCGGAGTACTTCGGCCATTCCTACAGGGCCATGTCGGCAGGCAGGGTCGTCGGATTGGTCAGGCACATGGTTGACAGGTTCGGCATCAGGGAGCTGCAGATAGAAGACGACTCGTTCACCCTGAACGCAACGAGAGTTATCGAGATCTGCAAGGAGCTGAAGGAGTTCAAGATCAGGATAACCCTGCCGAACGCCATAAGGGCCGACGCGCCGGTTGATACTGAAAAACGGCTCCAGGATGTTCCAGGCCATGCGCGAGGCCGGGGTTGAGCAGATAGGGATGTCAGTGAGCACGGAGACCAGGAATTCCTGAACGATGTGATTGGGAAGCGTCTCGACCTGAACGAGGTGGTCAGGACCTGCGAGCTTGCGCACAGGGCGGGGCTACTGGTCCATGCCAACTTCATGGTCGGCTTCCCTTTCGAGACCGCGAGCCAACGGGAAAAGACGATGAAATTCGCGAAAGAGCTCGACGCGGACAGCTACTCCGTCTCCCTGGTGACCCCGCTTCCGGGGACCCGGCTCTGGGAAATAGTGCGGGAGAACGATCTTTTCATGGAGGGGTTCAACCTCAACCGCGTACTTTATGTCTATGTCAGCATAAAACCCTGTGACATCTCGCCTGAAAAGCTCTATGAGCAGGTCTGTGATTTCAACCGTGAACTCAACGAGGCCGGCCAGCGGAGAAGGCCGGAAACTGCCCGGAAATACAGCCTTTTCAAGGGCAAAAAGGCATGCGGCGACCGCAAGTACCACTTTTTGGAGGAATAGGCCCGTGTCAACGGAAAGCAAGGCGCTGCTTAAAAGCTTCGATAACGACGGGCTGCCGGTCTTCGGGCTGAACAGGCTTAGGAAAAGGTACCGGCGGCTGTTCGCGGACATGATAAACAGCGGTGAATTGAGGCTTGAAAAGGTCACGGCCTGTCCCTGCGGAAACGCCAGGTTCGTGAATATATCCAACAAAGACAGGTTCGGACTTCCTTTTCATACGAAGATATGCGCGGGCTGCGGCCTGATATGCACGGACCCCCGGCTCTCGGAGGGTTCGATGGAGCGCTATTACAGGGAGGTATACTATCCGCTGGTACTGGGCATTCCCCCCGGGGCCGCCGCCGGCAATATCGTGTCCGAGACGCAGGGAGAGGTCATATTCTCCTTGACCGCCCCGTTCGTGGACATGGCAAAAGGCCCTCTTCGCGTACTGGAGATAGGCTGCGCCGGAGGCGAGAACCTGAAACGGCTCTCGGAAATGATGGGGCAGCGCGGGGCCGCCTGCATCCTGTACGGCACTGAATACGAGGAATACAACGCAGTGCTTGCCGGGGAAAAGGGGGTCAATCTGATTAGAGGCGGCATCGAGGAGGCATGTACGCAAGGGATGAAATTCGACATCGTCATACTGAGCCACGTGCTTGAGCACATACCTGACCTTAATGCCTTCCTTGCCCGGGTCAGGGAGAGCCTGGATGAGCAGGGCGTCCTTTTTGTGGAAGTGCCGGGAGTAAACAATACGGAGATGCTTTCAGGCGGCTGGTACATGAATTATGTCGATTACACCGTGCACTCGCACGTATACAACTTCAACCTCGCATCTCTCCGGCATATTCTGGAACTGAACGGGTTTGAGCTGGCAATCGGAGACGAGTTCGTGAGGGCGGTATTCAGGGTCTCCGGGAAGGAGAGCGCGGCTCCCGACTGCAGCTCGAATTGCGAGTCCGTGCTGCATTATCTGGAAAACGTCCTCCCTGAGAACAACCATCGCCCGGGCTCCATATACGGTTTGTTGAGGAGACGCCTGAAAAGGGCTTATTATGGGAAGCTCCGGTTCCACGCCGACTATTGACTAAAGGGTGCCTCTAAAAATTGCTCTTTTCCCCTCTTTAAAGGTTGCCTCAAAAGGAAGAAAACGTGAAGCTCGCCATTACAGTAATAAAGGGCAGGCTGGGACTGAAGAGGCTCGATTGCGAGACCTTCGCCTTCAGGAAGGCCGGCTGGGAAGAGCCCGGCCTGAGGGAGTATATAGATGCCTTCTCAAGGCTCGTGAGCGAAAATAAGGGCGACCTGAGATACTTGGTCTCCGACACCTTCTCAAGGCTGGACGGGCGTACGTATTTTTTCGACAAGCTCTCGAAATGCGCCCAACTCCTCGATGAGATAGAGAGCGCGGAAGGGAACTTAAGGATAGATAACATGAAGCCTGCCCTCTATGCCGGGCTGAGGGACATACTCTGCAAAAAGGGGATCATGTGGAGGGGCGGAAGAGTACGATATTTTCTCCTGAGGGCGGCCCGGGCGGCCCGCCTGCCTTTCAGGCTCGGCCTTGCGTTCTTCCTGGACCTCGCGCTCCTCTTCCTTTCCAGGGCCATCCTGCCCAGGCCGGCGGGAATGGGTTACGACTGCGCCTTCCTGAGTTTTTACGACTACAGGTGCAAAAAGGACGGCAAATTCAGGGACGATTACTTCCAGCCCCTTATCGAGCGCGCAGTCAGGCAGGGCGGCAGGGCCGTCGTCTTTCTTACGCTATACCTTAACCTCTCCCCCCGGAGGCCGGTGAGGTACATGAGAGAGCACATGGCGGCGCTACGGGAGATAAGGAGGATGTCGGGGCAAGGCGGGTTCGGGCTTACGGTCTATAACAGGCTTTTATCGACCGGCGGCCTTGCAAAGGCCTACTTCAAGGCCGCGGGCTCGCTTCTCAGAACCGGGCAAAAGGTAATGCTTGAGGGGCATGACGTATCGGCCCTCGTAAACGCGTCCCTGGAGGAAGACTACTTCCGGTGCGAGCACATCTATGCCTGGAAGCAGTTCTTTTTCTTTGAAAGGCTGCTTTCGGATTTTTACATAAAGAGGATAATCTACGCCTACGAGAACCATCCCTGGGAGAAGTTCCTTGTACTGCAGAGGAACCGGACGAGCCCCGGAACGAGGCTCGTCGGGTTCCAGCACACGAGCTTTTCCATGAAGCCCCTCCAGTATTTCCCGGGCAAGCACGAGCGGGACCTCCCGATTTACCCGGACAAGATACTTACCGTGGGGAAGGTCGCGAGCGAGGTGATGAACGAATTCGGCGCGTACGGCGAAAGGCTTGTCGAGCCGGGTTGCGCCCTCCGCCATGAATACATCTGGAAGGGGCGCTTCGGATGGGGGCGCGGCGCGGATGCCTTCAGGAAAAAGGTCGCTTACGCCTTCTCCTTCGACATGAGCGTCTATCCGGCGATACTGGATGCCCTCAAGGACGCTTTTCAGGGGAGCGAGTACACGGTCTATCTTAAAATCCATCCAATAGTGCCGGTCGAGGCGGTGATCAAAGGGAAGCTCCCGGATAATTTCATAATGGCCAAATACATGCCCTGGGAGGAAATCTTCCGGGAGATAGACATACTCTTTTACGACGACAATTCGCTCGGCATAGAGGCGCTTAAGCACCCGGTCGACGTGGCCTATTTCGGGCTGGCCTGTTCGACATACGACTGCGACAGGCTCTTCAAATACGGGAAAGAGAAGATCGCCGTCCATTCGAGAGAAGAGCTCAAGACCTTTATAAAAGACTATTACCGGGGCAGGATAAAGCCCGGAAAGGACTTCAGATACAGGGCCGGATACCTCTCCCGATATTTCGCGCCGGTCACGTCTGAAAGGCTGGACAGGTTTCTTCATTGCTGAAAAGGGCGGTCCTGTTTATTGCCTATCTAAAGGACTTCATGGCAAGTTGACAAAAAAAGCGAAATCAATAGAATTGAATTCGAGGCGAGCGCGAATGAAAAGCAGGGCCGAACCAGGCCGTTTTCAGAGATAAAGGTCAGCAGCCGGCAAGAGAAGTCCCATCCCGTTCATTCCCCCAGTCCGGTCCTTTTCATCCAAGATACGCATCCCGGCAAATTCCAAAAAGCAAACGAAGGCACATGAAGGGAAAGCATAAGGCTCCCCTGAAAGAGCGCCTCCGGGCGGGCGAGCTCACCATCGGCTCATGGATAACGCTCGGGCATCCGTCCATAGCCGAGATCCTGGCAGGAGCGGGCTTCGATTGGCTTGCCGTGGACATGGAGCATTCCGCCATCACGCTGAGCGAGGCCCAGGGGCTCATTCAGGCTATTGAGCTTGGCGGCTCGGTGCCGCTCGTGAGGGTGGGCTCGAACGACCCGAATGAGATAAAGAGGGTCTTGGACGCCGGGGCGCACGGAGTCATCGTGCCCATGGTGAATTCGCGGGAGGACGCGCTCCGGGCGGTCAACGCCGCCAACTATCCTCCCCACGGCGTTCGCGGGGTCGGGCTCGCGAGGGCCCAGGGGTACGGGCTCGGGTTCGAGAGATACAAGGCGTGGCTCAGGGAGAACTGCGTGGTGATCGTGCAGATAGAACACGCGGATGCGCTAAGGAACCTCGACGCCATACTCACGACAAAAGGAGTTGACGCCTTCATCGTGGGCCCCTATGACCTTTCAGGCTCGCTCGGCAGGCCTGGAGAGTTCGACCATCCCGAGGTGATCTCTGCGCTCGAAAAGGTTAAGGAGGCGGCGGCTCGGACAGGCACGCTTTCCGGATTCCACGTCATACCTCCTGATTGGGGGGAGGCTTCGGCAAGGATAGCCGAAGGCTACAGGTTCATAGGCTTTAGCCTTGATACGCTCTTTCTCGGAGCCTCGTGCGGGGAGGGGCTCAAGAACCTGCGGAGGCTCTCTTTCGCGTGAAGGTCCTTATCTCTACTTCCACTTTCGGGGAATACGACCGCTCGCCTCTGGATGTTCTAAGGGGGAGCGGATTCGAGCCTGTCATGAACCCCTACGGGAGGACCCTTAAGGAAGACGAGCTAAAGGCACTTGCAAAGGGCGCAGCAGGCCTCATAGCAGGGACAGAGCGACTGGACGGCCCGGTCCTCGGCGCGATGCCGGGCTTGAGAATAATATCGCGCTGCGGCGCAGGGCTCGACAACATCGACCTCGCCGCCGCAAGGAGGCTCGGCATGGAGGTATTCAATACACCCTCCGGCCCCACCCTTGCAGTGGCCGAGCTGACTGTGGCCCTTCTCCTTAACCTCGCGCGGCGGATAACCGAGATGGACCGAGACGTCCGGAGGGGGGTCTGGAGGAAATCAGCCGGCAGCCTCATGAGAGGCAAAAAGGTCGGGATAGTCGGGTTCGGCAGGATCGGGAGAAAGGTCGCGGCGCTCCTTTTGCCATTCGGCGCGGAAATCCGCTACTGCGACCTTTTCAAGATCGAGAGCGAACCGGGATGCAGGCATTCCTGCCTCGACGAGCTCCTCGCGTGGGCCGACGCGGTAACGATCCATGCATCCCTGGCATCGCCGTGCATGACACTGCTCGGGCAGAGGGAGCTGTCACTTATGAAAGAGGGCGCGGTCCTCGTAAACACCTCGAGGGGAGGGGTTGTGGACGAGGCCGCGCTGCATGAGGCGCTATCGTCAGGCAGGCTCTCGGGCGCCGCACTCGACGTATTCGAAGAGGAGCCTTACAGCGGGCCGCTTACCGGGCTCCCTAATGTCATACTCACCCCCCACATAGGCTCGTATGCCCGGGAAGCGCGCACGGAGATGGAGATGGAGGCGGTATCCAACCTCCTCAAGGGCTTCGGCCTCGCCTCTATCGGGGCCGGGCCTGAAAAGGGGGCAGGACGATCATAAGGGCCATAGCATTCGATTTCGACGGGGTCATCCTGGAGTCAGCTCAAATAAAAACCCAAGCATTCAAGGAGCTCTTCTCGAAATACCCGGAAAAGGTGGACGAAATAGTCCAGTACCACCGCGCCCACGAAGGGGTCTCGCGATACCGGAAGTTCAGGCACATCTACGAGAACATACTCGGGGCCGAATACACCGAAGCGGCCGGAAAAAAGCTCGGGGAAGAATTCTCGGCCTTAGTGTATGAGAAGGTGCTTGATGCGCCGTTTGTAAAGGGCGCGTCCGCGTTCCTCGAAAGGCACCATGCCGAATACCTGATGTTCATAGCCTCGGGGACCCCGGCTGAAGAGCTTGCCGATATCGTAAGGGCAAGGGGGATCGCCCGGTATTTCAGGGGCGTTTACGGGAGCCCCACGCTCAAGTCAGGGGCGCTCCGGGACATAATGGAAAGGCATGCGCTTTCAGGTGAAGAGGTTGTTTTTGTCGGAGACGCCGCAGCGGACAGGGACGCGGCCAGGGACACGGGTGTCCATTTCATAGCCCGGGTCGCGCATATTGGCTGCACGCTTAAAGACGAAAGGCACAAGATAAACGATCTCGACGGGCTTATGGGGCACATAGACCGGCTTGGTCGATAAGGGAGCGGAGATGGGTAAGGCGGTCGTTTTCGGCGGGTCGGGCTTTCTCGGAAGCCACGTGGCAGACGAGCTCACAAGTGCGGGGTTCGATGTCGCGATATTCGACAGAAGACGCTCGCCCTTTCTCCAGCCCTCCCAGAAGATGCTCGTGGGCGACATACTTGACGAAAGACAGGTCAGGGATGCCGTGAGGGGCGCGGACTTCGTCTACAACTACGCCGGGCTCGCGGACATAGAAGAGTGCCGGGCAAGGCCCATAGACACGGTCAAATACAATATCCTCGGCAATTCAATGGTCCTTGAGGCCGCGGCCTCGGAGAAAGTGGAAAGGTTCGTTTTCGCGAGCACCATGTACGTCTACAGCGACGCCGGGGCCTTCTACAGGATAAGCAAGCAGGCCTCCGAGCTGATGATAGAGGACTACAGCCGCCTCCACGGGCTCCCCTACACGATAATGAGGTACGGCTCGCTTTACGGCGAGCGCTCGGATGAGAGAAACAGCGTTTTCAGGATACTCAAGGAGGCGGTTACGGAAGGGAGGATCACCTATTACGGGAGCGGGGACGAGGAAAGGGAGTTCCTGCACGTGAGGGACGCGGCGCGGTCGAGCGTCGAGGTGCTCGACAAATCCTTCAGAAACGAATGCGTGATAGTGACGGGGCACAAGGCGGTCAAGTACAGGGAGTTCCTCGACATGGTGGCAGAGATGCTCAAGGGCAGGGTCGTGGTCGAGTACAGGGAAAGGAAGCATGACACCCATTACAAGATAACCCCCTACGCCTTCAACCCGAGGTTCGCCAAGAAGATGAGCCCTCCGCAGCACGTGGACCTGGGGCAGGGGCTCCTTCATTGCATAAACGAGATATACACCGGCATGCAGAGCGAGAAAAGGAAGTATGTGGAGTTGTCGCTCGGAAGCATGGACATGAGCTGAGGCCGGGAAGGGTGAAAAGCAAAACCGTCGTACTCATAAACCCCGGCCATGACGACGAGGTCGACCCGAAGGTCGCCCGGTCTTTCGGCGCGAGGACGAGGAAGGTCCAGAGAGAGGACCCGCCCGTCTCGATCCTGAACCTCGGCGGCTATATACGCGACCACGGCTATGACGTCGTGGTGGTCGATACCCACGTGGAGCCGGACTACAGGAGAATAATCCGGGACCTCCTCAGGGAAAAGCCGCTCGCAATCGGGTTCTCGGTCATCATAGGCAAGTTCGCGAAGAACGCGCTCGGCCTGACGAAGATGGCGAAGGAGCTCGCCCCGGATGTCCCGGTAGTATGGGGCGGGAAGCTCGTGCACCTTGCCGGGCGCCTCGCGCTCGAGCGCCACGACATAGATTTCGTGGTCACAGGAGACGGCGAGCTCCCTTTGTTGAGGCTTCTCGATGCGCTTAAGGAGGAAAAGGATTTCAGGGGCATCCCGGGCGTGGGTTATCGGGAAAACGGGAGGCCCGTGATAAACGAGAACACCTTCAGGGTCGAGAGGCTCGACGACATATACATATCCAGGGACTTCGGATGGGAGCTCGTGAGGCAGCACGTGAACAGGCAACAGGTCCCTTATTTCATAAACCTCTATACGAGCAGGGGCTGCAAGTTCAACTGCTCGTTCTGTTATCTTAAGGACATCAAGGAGCTCGACAGCGGGATGCGCCTCCGGAGGAGGTCCGCGGAAAACATCATAAGGGAGATAGACTATCTGCATGAGAACTTCGGGATAGATGTCGTCACCTTCGGGGACGACGACTTCCTTTCCGAGGCGGACAAGATAGCGCCGGTGTTCGATTACCTTAGAAGGAAGGGCATCTATATCGAGCACATCTGGACCAACATACATAACCTGAGGCCCGAGAACATAGCCCTCTTAAAGGGCATCTGCCAGACCGTCTGCTATTCCATAGAGACCGCGTCTCCGAGGCTCCAGAAAATTTTAAGGAAGAGGATATCCACGGAAAAGATAATCGAGGTGAACAGGGAGCTGAGAAAGGCGGGCATCAACACCGTCCACAATTTCCTCTTCGGAGTGCCGACCGAGACGGACGAGGAGACGAGGATGAACATAGAGCTCCTTAAGAAGCTCAAGGAAGTAAACCCGCACATGAGGGCGAACACCTACATATTGAGCCCCATACCCGGCACACCCATATTCGATTATGCCGAGGAGCTTGCGGGCAAGCGAATAGACTGGACTCTCGATGACCTCGCGAGCTTCCATTTTCGCTATATGGAGAACGCGGCGCCAAAGTTCCGCCCGTATTTTACCCCGGAGGAGAACCTCCATTACGAGACGGTCTCCGAGATGGCGAATGAGCTCTTCACCGAGCTCAATTCAGGCCCGACAGCGGAGCAGATGGAGAAGATAGGGAGGTGTCAGAGGCTCGGCTACATCTTCCAGGATATCGAGTCTGTCAAGAGGCCTAAGGAAAAGACTCGGAAGTATATCCTGGACCTTGTGCTCGAGGCTTCGGAGAGAGGGCTTGCGTCGCCGGCGTTAGAGCCGTTTTAGCGGGTTGCGCACGGATTCGCTTCAGGCAAGGGCTTAAGGAATCCAGAATCGCTTTTTCAGCATTAAAATGGGGGAGGCGCGGGTGACCGATTTCAGGGACATAAAAGCTGCCGTGGCATGGTCTTCCGTGGAGGACGAGGCTTTCATGCGAGACCTCGGCAAGGCCGAAAAGGAGACCGCCTCCAGGATGATACGGGAGCGCGGCTACAGGCACACTTCCTGCCACGGAAGGGTGAGCATAAACCCGCTGGTCTTCGAGTCCGGGCAGGGAAGCGTCCTGAAGGACGCGGACGGGAACAGGTACCTCGACCTGGGCTCGGGCATATACGTCACGAACCTCGGCCACTCGCACCCCAAGGTGTCGGAGGCGGTCGCCAGGCACGCGAAGACCCTCATGAACTGCCACGATTACATGACGCCTGTCAAGGCCGCCTTCCTCGAAAGGCTTGCAGGGTGCCTCAGGAGGACCTCAACAACGTTCACCTCTACGACAACGGCGACCGCCGTGGAGTTCGCCATTCGCGCGGGACCATAACCGAAGGCACGAGATAACTCGTTCTTTCGACCACCACGGAAGACCCACGGCCCGGCGCGCTCAGCCGCCTTACGTCCCCGAACAGGCCCGCACGGCCTTCCGGCTTCCATCTGGTGCCGAGGCCCGACCCTTACCGCCAGTATGGTCAACCCCGGACGGGAATATAGATACGGACGCCTATATCCTTTCTACGAGCAGTATATAAAGGAAGCGACCACAGGGCTCGTCGCGGCCTTTGTTTAGAGCCCATCCAGGGATGGGGCGGCACCATAATGCCCGACGATTTCCTGCCTAAGCTTGCGCGCCTTTGCAAATCGCGCGGCATGCTCCTCGTGACCGACGAGATACTCACCAGCTAGGGAGGACCGGGAACTGGCTCTCCGCCGACTGGTGGGGCGTGAGGCCGGACATAACTCCTCGGCAAGGGCTCAGGAACGGCTTCCCCATGAGCGCGCTCGTGGTGAAGGAGGAGCACGCCTGGGCCCTGCCGAAGATAGCGCCATCGACCACCTTCGGCGGAAACCCGATGCCTGCGCCGCCGGCTCGCGACGATAGAGGCCATCGAGGAAGAGGGCGGAATGGAACTGGCTGTCGAGAACGGGAATTATCTCCTCGAAAAATTGAAGGAGCTGAAGGGAGCGCATCCCATAATAGGCGACGTTAGGGGCAAGGGCTGCCTCCTGGGCATGGAGTTCGTCTGGGACCGGGAAACGAAAAAACCCTTTGTCGAGGCGGCCTCCGAAATCTATGCCGAGTGCCATAAAAGGAAGCTCATTCCCGGAGTGCCGGTCGTGCATCTCCTCCGGCTCGCGCCGCAGCTGACAATACGGAGAGAGATGCTGGATATCGCCGTCGCCATACTGGATGAGAGCATCGGCAAGGTGGAAGAGAAGTTCGGGATGAAAGGCGGGCGTGAAAAGATGAGGGCGAACGTATGAAGGTGGTCATACTCGCCGGAGGGCTCGGCACAAGGCTCAGCGAAGAGACCTCTTTGAGGCCCAAGCCCATCGTCGAGATAGGCGGCAAGCCCATCCTCTGGCACATCATGAGCATATACGGGGCGCACGGCTTTAACGAGTTCGTCATCGCCCTCGGCTACAAGGGCGGCCTCATAAAGGAGTATTTCCTCAACTACTACCTTCACCAGAGCGACCTCACGGTCGACCTCGGCACAGGCATGGTCGAAACAGAAGGGAACGGGAAAAAGGACTGGAGGGTCCATCTGGCCGATACCGGCGCGGACTCGATGACTGGCGGGAGGCTTAAAAAACTCAAGGATAAGCTCAAGGGCTCGACATTCATGCTTACCTACGGGGACGGCGTGGCTGACGTCGATGTAAGGAAGCTCCTCGAATTCCACAGGTCCCACGGGAGGACGGCCACGGTCACCGTCGTCCGCCCCTCGGCGCGCTTCGGCGAGGTGAGGTTCAACGGCGATTGCCACGAGATAATGGATTTCAAGGAGAAGCCCCAGACAGGCGAGGGCTGGGTGAACGGGGGGTTCTTCGTATTCGAGCCCGCCATATTCGAGTATATCGACGGGGACAATACGGTCCTCGAGGCCGGGCCGCTTGAAACACTCGCGAAAAGAAGGGAGCTAATGGCCTTCAGGCACGAGGGCTTCTGGCAATGCATGGACACGATGAGGGACAAGCAATTCCTGGAGAGGCTCTGGGAGGGCGGAAACGCGAGGTGGAAGGTATGGAGCTGAGCGGGGGCGCGATACAGCTCTTCAAGGGCGCGTACAACGGGAAAAGGGTGCTCGTGACCGGGCACACGGGCTTCAAGGGCTCGTGGCTCGCCATATGGCTTTCCTCTCTCGGCGCTCGTGTAGCTGGCTTTTCCTCGTACCTCCCTTCGAGTCCGTGCAACTTCTCGGTGACCGGCCTCGAAAGGACGATAGACCACCGCTGGGGCGACGTACGGGAACTTCCCGCGCTCAAGGCGGTCTTTGAGGACTTCCGGCCCGAGGTCGTCTTCCATCTCGCGGCCCAGCCGATAGTGCGGAGGTCGTATTCCGACCCAAAGCTCACCTTTGACACGAACGTCGGCGGGACCGTGAACGTCCTTGAATGCGTGCGCACGTCAGGGTCGGTAAAGGCCGCTGTCATCGTAACGAGCGACAAATGCTACGAGAACACGGAATGCGTCTGGGGCTACCGTGAAAACGACAGGCTCGGCGGCGCGGACCCCTACAGCGCCTCAAAGGCCTGCGCCGAGATAGCGGCAAGCGCTTACGCGAGGTCTTTCCGGCCCCAGGGCGCGCCAAGGTTTGCGACCGCAAGGGCCGGCAATGTCGTAGGCGGCGGCGACTGGGCCCAATCGAGGGTCGTACCGGACTGCGTGCGGGCCTGGTCGGAAGGAAAGGAGGCGGTCATAAGGAACCCGGCCTCCACAAGGCCGTGGCAGCACGTGCTCGAACCCTTAAGCGGATACCTCTGGCTCGGCGCGGACCTCCTTGACTCCGACAGGCTCCACGGCGAGTCTTTCAATTTCGGCCCTGACCAGAAGGTCGATAAGCCCGTTTCGGAGCTTATAGACCTTTTCACCGCGTACTGGGGAGGGCCGGGATGGAGGCGCGGGGGCGTTCTGGACGGGAAGAAGGAGAGCTCGCTACTTAAGCTATCGTGCGACAAGGCCCTTCACGAGCTCGGCTGGCGGCCTGTCCTCTCGTTCGAGGACACGATAAGGCTGACGGCGGAATGGTACAGGCGCTATTATTCGGGTGGAAAGGAGATGTACGCGTTCTCGGAGGAGCAGATATTTTTTTATGTGTCCGAGGCCGCAAGGGCAGGGCTCCCGTGGGCGAGGGAGGGAGTGCCGGCGTGATCGAGGGCGTCATAACCGAGCCGCTTTTGCAGTTCCCGGACGACAGGGGGCGGGTGATGAGGATGCTCAGGGCCGACTCCCCGGGATTCGAGGGCTTCGGGGAGATATATTTCTCGATTGTGAACCCAGGAAGGTAAAGGCGTGAAGAGGCACCCTCAGGATGACCCAGCGCTTCGCGGTGCCCGTAGGGAGATACGCTCGTCCTCCATGACGCACGCCCGGGCTCGGCCACCATAGGAGAGACGGCGGTCATTGAGACCGGCGAATCGGATTACAGGCTCATACGGATCCCACCGCTACTCTGGTACGGCTTCATGGGCGTATCCGGGGGCCCGGCGCTCATAGCCAACTGCACTGACATGCCGCACAGCCCGGATGAGGCAGAGCGCATGGAAATCGAGAACGGGATCGTCCGCTACGATTGGGGGGCCTGAGGTGGGGGCGATGACAGGGCCGAGGGTCAGCATAATAATGAATTGCCTGAACGGGGCCGAATACCTCCGCGCGTCGATTGAAAGCGTCTACGCGCAGACCTTCAAGGACTGGGAGATAGTATTCTGGGACAACGCCTCAACCGACCGGAGCGGCGAAATAGCCCGCGGCTATGACCGGAGGCTCAGGTATTTCAGGAGCCCTGCGACGATCCCGCTCGGAAGGGCGCGGAACATGGCCATGAGGGAGGCCCGTGGCGAGCTCATCGCCTTCCTCGACTGCGACGACCTATGGATGCCCGAGAAGCTGGAAAAGCAGGCGCCGCTCTTTGATAAAAACCCGAGGACCGGCCTCGTCTTCTCGGATACCATCTTCTTCAACGGCAAGGGGGAGGAGAGGAGATTGTATTCCGGTTCCAGGCCGCCGAGGGGAATGGTCTTCAAGCGCCTGCTTACGGACTACTTCCTTTCGATGGAAACGGTCGTCATAAGGAGGAGGGCTCTCGACAGCATGTCCGAATGGTTCGACGAGAGACTCGAGGTGAACGAGGAGGCGGACCTCTTCACAAGGATAGCGTACTGGTGGGAGGCGGACTGCGTTCACGAGCCCCTGGCCAAATGGCGGGTGCATGCGGGAAGCCTCACATGGCAAAAGAAGGAACGGTTCGCGATCGAGAGCCAGATGATGCTCGATAAGTACATCAGGCTTTTCCCCGGCCTTGCCGCGGAGGCCGCGGGGGAGGTCGAATGCATGAGGCGGAGGATATCGAAGCAGAGGTTCATGAACTCCTGGGAAAGGGGCGACGTGAGCGGGAGAGCGATGCTCAAGC
Source organism: Deltaproteobacteria bacterium (assembly GCA_015075075.1). Taxonomy (GTDB): domain Bacteria; phylum Desulfobacterota; class GWC2-55-46; order GWC2-55-46; family GWC2-55-46; genus UBA5799. Next base: position 95,759 of record JABTVA010000004.1, read on the forward strand.
CGTATCTTGGAAAGGACCCAAAGGCCCTGGCCCTGTACATGGCCTCTTTCCTGCCTTACAGGGCCGCCGCGCCTTTCATAGGTTATTATCGGGAGAGAAATGGCCTCGTCAGCCCTTGAGCATATGATAGACCCGATGCGCGCAGTCCTCTTCGGATACGCAAGGACCGCCCTTGAGTACGGGTACGGGTATTTGGGGCTTAAGCAAGGTGACGAGGTGCTCTACCCGGACCTCATCTGCGACATGATGATGGTGCCCTGCCAGAGGCTCGGCTTGAAGGTCAGATTCTACAAGGTAAAAGAGGACCTCGAACCTGACCTCAAAAGCGTTGAAAGGCTCATGACCAAAAGAACGAGAGCGGTGCTGGCGGTCAACTACTTCGGTTTTCCGCAGGACTTGAAGGCCCTCAAGGAGGCCTGTTCGAGTAACGGACTCTATCTCATTGAGGACAGCTCGCACGGTTTCCTGGGCAAGGCTGACGGCATGGCGCTTGGGACGAGGGGGGACCTGGGGCTTTTGAGCTTCAGGAAGCTCGTGCCTGTCTTAAACGGCGCGGCCCTTCTTGTGAACAGGGCAGATGAAGCCGCAAAAGGGCTCGAGGGCCTTAAGCGTGCAAGCGCCGGGCTTCCAGCCGAGAGGAGGAAAAGAAGGCTCGTTCCGTATCTCAAGCTCGCCCAGGCGAAGTATGGCCTGCCACTGGGTAGGCTCAGGAGGAGGGAGACGGTAATTCCACCGCACGGCTCGACCGAAGGCGAGGCAATGGATTTCAGGGCAGACGAATGGAGCCTCTCGGTGCTCGCCGGATATCCGTTTGAAAAGGAGGCGAGGAGGCGGAGGGCAAATTACCGCAAATGGGTGGAGAGGCTCTCTGGAAAGGGCTTCAGGGTGGTGAAGGAGCTCCCATATGGGGCGGTCCCGTCGAGCTGCCCGATGTTTGTGGAAGAACGGGACAGATGGTTCAGTAGATACCTAAGGAAGGGCCACGAAGTGGGCGTATGGCCCACGCTCCCTCTTGAAGTCTGGAAGGCGGGCGGCAGCGCCGTCTCCATCTGGGAAAAACTAATATTATTCCCGGTATAGGGGCCGGGCAGTTTTCAAATACGTGAACTTTTATACAGGGTTTCGACCAAGGAGAGGCGAGCCATTACTCTATCTTTAAGGATAACCGAATCGCCCGGGGACCTGGAACAATTGGCTTGGGCCTGGGAGAGATTGTCCGACGAAGAGGGACTGCATCTTTTTTCCAGGCCCGCATGGAACATGGCCTGGTGGAAGGCCTTTGGAAGCGGGAAGAGGCTCCGTGTCTATGCAGGGTACGAGGGAGACGAGCTTATCGGGGTGTGGCCCTTCTGCATAAGGAAGGGCTCTTTAAAAGACCTCCGCGGCACCATAGCCGAGACCCTTTCAGGCCGGAGCTCCGATTACGGACTGCCTGCCGTAAGGTCAGGCCAAGAGGAAACATTCGTGGGCGCGGTCGCGGATAATATCCTGTTCGAGGCCAGGGGAAGCGTCCTCGATTTCCCGCACCTCCCGCTCGGCCATCCGGCCACGAGCGCGCTTGCGAGGGCATTAAAGGCAGCGGGCGCGCAAATTCACGAGAGGCGCTCGATCTGCCCGAGGCTCGAATTCAAGGGGGACTACGCCTCGACCGAAAGGTGCTGGAAAAAGTCCCTGAGGACGGATTTAAGGAGGCAGAAAAGGAGGCTCGAAGAGGCCGGGCGTCTGGGCCTCCATGTGCCGGAGCGGAAAGAGGAGGTTCTGGCCCTGCTGCCGCTCTTTTTCAGGATGCACTCGGCCCGCTGGAGAGAGAAGGGTTTCAACATGAAGTTCCTTGACGGGAATGAGACGGGGTTTTACCGGGCCCTTGCGGAAGGGCTCGCAGAAGGGTTCGATAATAATAGGCTCCATTTTTCGGTCCTTTCATGCGGGAGCGAGGTCATAAGCATGCACTTCGGCTTCGTCTCCAACGGCTGGCTCCTCTGGTACACTCCGGCATACAACCCTGCATTCGAGAGGCACTCCCCCGGGAAGGTCCATATCGGGATGCTGGTCGAAAGGGGCCTTTCCGAGGGGCTGAAGGGCATCGACTTTCTACAGGGGGACGAGCCGTATAAGCTCCAGTGGAGCACCGGGAAGGTGGAGACTGTCTCATATACCTGCTCATCCGGCCCTTCAATGCGCCTTAAGTGGCTCGCCTCGACAAGGCCGTGGCTCGTCAGTAAATTCGGTAGATTACTCATGAGGCAAGGGCCCGCGCCACAGGCGGCGGTATAGCGATGGCGCTCTCGAAAATGAACAGGATAATCTCCGGAGGGCTCTGGTTCGTCAGCAGGGCGCGAAGCGCGCCAAAGGGGTACGCCATACTCCTCTACCACAGGCTCCATGAGAAAGACCCCTGCCCCTCGGGCCTCTCGGTAAGCGCCGGGGAGTTTGAGAGGCAGATGGAGCTTGCCGCTCGGCTCGGGAGGGTCGTCCCGCTTTCGGACATGGTCTCGATGGTCCGGGGCCGGAGGAGCCCGGACAGGCTCTATATAGCCGTCACATTCGACGACGGCTACGAGGACGTCCTGAGCCTCGGGCTCCCGCTCTTTAGAAGGCTTTCAGTGCCGGTCACATTTTTCATCTCAACGGCCTTTATCGACGATTGCTCGCGCGTGCCCTGGTGGGACGAGCTCCACGGGATCGCGGCGACAGGCCGCGCTCTCGGCCTGGACGGAATTGAATACGGCCCAAGCCGGGAGGAGCGGAAGGAATTCATATGCAGGGCGTCGCTTAAGCTCAAGTATTCCGGGGTTGACCCAAGGGTCGTAATGGCGGGCCTCAGGCCCGCAGGCTACAAAAGGCCCGAGTCGAACGGGTTCGCGGATTGGGAAGGGCTCAGGAAGGCGGCACGGAGCGGATATGTCGAGATGGGCGGGCACACGGTCACCCATCCTGCTCTTTCAATAAGCGGCTTGAGCGAGATTTCGGAAGGCAAGCGCAGACTGGAAGACGAGCTCGGCGTTAAGGTCAGGTTTTTCTCATATCCCTTCGGAGAAAAGAGGGACATTTCACAGGAGGCTGTGATTGCGGCAAGGAAAGCGGGCTTCCTGGCCGCGGTCACCTCCCAAAGCGGCTTTAACAGGGCGGGAGACGACCTCATGCGCTTGAGGCGGATAAAGTTCTCGGGCGAGAGGCGCGCTGATTTCGAGACAAATCTCAGGACCGGCGACATAAAAAGGGGCATAAGCCGCGCCTATTCCTTCCTGTCCGGGCTTGGGGGCGCGGGGCGCTTCGATGTGTCCAGGGCAGATGGGGCTTAAGGTGCTTTACATAGTCTCGATACTCCCGCCGTATCCGGGCGGGGCTGCGGCCTGTTACGGGAACATGCTCCGGGGCATTGTCGAGAGCCAAAGCCGCAATTTCAGGAGGATCACTGTCCTTACGGAGCAAGGCTGCGAAACCGGCTATGGGGAACCGGTAAAGGTGCATGACCGGCTCTTCAGGCATGATTCAGCCCCGGCAGCTGAAAACAGCTTCCTTAAGCAGGTTTTCAATTACATCCTGATCATGGGCTACATCCTTTTTTCGGGTAACGACATAGTTCAAATACACGCCCGGTACGTTTACGCGAGGTACATGGGGAGGCTCGTCTGGCTCGCGCTCGTCCTCTCAAGGGCCAAAACAGTTATCGACATAAGGGACAGGTTCTACGGGAACTTCGGCTTCGGGCACCGCTTCCTCGTCTGCTCGAAAGATCTCATGGGCTTTTACGGCTGGATACGTAACAAGGAATACATACCCGTGCCAATGGATTTCCCGGAGCTTAAAAAAGGCATAGAGGCGAAGCACCGGGTCGGCTATTTCGGGACAATCGCGGAAAACAAGGGGATAAGGGAACTGATAGAGGGCTACAAGCAATACAGGGACGGGTCGGACGACCCGCTCGAGCTCCACATCTGGGGGCAAAACACGCTGGGGCCGGGGTTCGAGGCTGCAACGGCCTCAATACAGGGCGTAAATTACAATGGGAGCGCGGCCCCGGATGAAGTGCTTGAGCGGATGCTCGAATGCAAGGCGGTCCTCCTGCCTTCGAGGTCCGAGGGCATGCCGAGGGTGTGCCTCGAAGCAATGTACTCAGGACGGGTGGTCGTCTGCCATCAAGCGGTTAAGTCGATAGCGTCCGTCCTGCCTGAGAGGTTCGTGCTCAGGGACCTCTCCCCTGGAGAGATAAGGAGGGCCCTTTCCGAAGTGGAGTCGTTCAGCGGCAAGGCAAGCTTCGAGTACGATTTAAAAGAACATTCGAGGGGCAGGGTCGCTTCAACCCTCGTCGATTTCTATGGAAGGGTGCTCAATAAAGACCATGCGGAAAACCGTCATAAGGAGGAATGCTGACGGTACGAACTTCACCCTGATAATCCTCTTCATCGCCTCAGCCTTTCTCGTCTCTTCATTCAAGATAGCGAAGGTCTCGTCCTCCGCGATGGTCGCGATGGCCATGCTGGCGGCCTTTGTCCTGGGAAGCCTCCTTCGGGGCAGGTTCGTCCTGTCCGCGCATCCGGTGCAGAAGGGGATGCTTGCGCTCCTCGCATGGGCCTTCTTCTCGCTCCTCGTAAGCGGGGTCGACCCGTCAAAGGCAATCCCACCCGAGGCCTACGCCTATTCATGGGCAGGGGGGCTCTCGAGCCCGGATTTCCGGGGAGCGTCGTTTCTCGCAAGGCTTCTCCTCGCGGCATTCGCCATGAACTTCATAATAGAGGCCGTCAATACCGAAAGGAGGTTCTTCAAGGCAGTCAACTGGTTTCTCCTTTTTTATTTCAGCGTCTCGGCGCTCGTGCTCGCCCAGTTCGCCCTGCTCGCGGTCTGGGGAGTCGAGGTCGGCGCGATAAGGCCCGCAGGCGGCGAGAGCGCGTTCCGGACGGGCGGGCACCTCGGGGAGTCGAGCATACTCGCCGGGGTGCTGGCGAGCGGTTATTTCCTGACCGTGGCCTTTGCCATCAAGGGGCACCCTGAGCTCTGGTTCCCGAATTGGCTCGTAAGGGGCATGTGCGGTGTCGCGACAATCGGGCTTATTTCAACCCTTTCAGCCGCGTGGATACTCTCCGTGTTATTCGCATTCGTCCTGGCCGGGTACAGGCACCTTGGAAAGAGGGGTCTACTGGTCATCGTCTTATGCGTCGCGGCAGCCGGCGCACTTTTTCACGCCGAGATATACGAATCGGTCATGAGGAAGGCGCTTGGCGAGGTGAGCCAGTTGAACGTAAGGACCTATTCGTGGCTGGCGGGTCTTTCGATTTTTACGGACCACATATATACCGGGGTCGGCATAGGGCAGAGCGTTTTCTTTACGCCGGAATACCTCAAGGATATTGCGGTGAGGCCGCTCCTTAACCCGGAGGTCTTTACGGAGCTCTTCCTCGCCTCCCGCTTCCCGCCCATGAACACCTATATTCAATGGATGTCAGAGACCGGGGCGGTTGGACTCGTCCTCCTCTTTTTTCTTTATTACCTCGTCTACCGCTCCGGGAAGAGGATTTCGGCCCCGGAGCACGAGAGGATAGTCAAATTCGGGATCGGCGGGGCCCTTATCGCGAGCGCGGCCGCGATAAACACCTCGCCAGACTACCTCTATGTGGGCTTCCTAAACTTTCTCGCGGCGATGTACGCCGCAGGCGGAAGGGTCTTTAGCCGCGGGCGCGTGGAGGGAGGTGCGTGAAAAATGGCCTTACGACCCTGCTGCTGGCCCTGGCCGCTGCCGTACTCATCCTTGCCGCGCTCGAACCCGACAGGGTATTCAATTCCCCTGCCAGGCTCCTTTATGTCGAGACCTATGACGGGGCCAGTGTGGATGCCGCAATCTGCCTTTCAGGGGCTGAGCTCGAAAGGGTCGAGCGCTGCCTTGGGCTTTACAATGCGGGAAAGGCGAAGACGGTCGTCGTCACCGGCGGGGGGCTTGAGGCAGGGCTAATCTACTACAGGGAAGGCGGCTCGCTCGCTTCCATTTCAAGTAACTGGCTCCTTAAAAACGGGGTGCCGGAAAGCGCGATAGAGGTCATAGAGCGCGGCACGAGCACTTACGGGGAGGCGGCGGCGGTCCGCGCATTCATCGAAGCGAAGGGCATGAGGTCAATAGTGGTCGTGAGCTCCCCTTATCATATGAGGCGGGTCTCACTCGTCTTCAGGAAGGTATTTCGCGGTAGCGGCATTGAAATGAGCTTCTCGCCCGCAAAGGGCTTTGACGAGGGCCTTGCCGGATGGTGGAGGCAGGAGGGGCTCGTTGCGGCCGTCTTCGGAGAATACGTGAAGCTCTTCATCTACGCCGTGAAGGGATACATATGACGCTGGCGCATATATTGGGAAGGCCAGGTTTCTTCGCCCGGACGCTCTTTCTTTCGGGCGCGTCGGCGCTGCAGGCCGGGGCGCACGCCCTCCATGAAAAGGCCTTTCCGGCGAGGCTCGATATCCCGGAGCTTAGGGTCCTCTTCATCCAGCTCGGCCAGATAGGGGACTATGCGCTGAGCGAGCCGTTCCTCAGGGCCATTAAAAGCCAGCCGGGGAAGGACGTGAGTATAACCGCGCTCATCGACCCGATAAATTACGAGCTCTGTAAAAAAGGTGGCGCGGCGGACGAGGTCGTCCTGTACGGGTCGAGGAAATACACGCGGAGAAAGCCGTCGCCCTTCCCTTCGGCCCTGCTCGATGAGCGCAAGTTCGACTGCGCGGTATGGCTGAGGGGCGACTTGAACGTGCTCCTCTGGCTTGTCAGGAAGGGGGTCCGGTTCGTAAGCGTAGCCAAGTACCCGGCCCCTCTGCGCCGCGCTTGTTTCGCGCTCATATCAGGTAGGCCGGCCAGGAAAAAATACCCGCATTTCACGGAATGCCTTGAAAGCCTCTTGAGGGAGCACTTCCCCGGCGCCCGGATGCCGGACAAGGAGCGGCCCCGGGCCGTGCGGCCTTCGGGCAAGAAGGTCTTTATCCACATAGGCTCGGGAAACGGCCTCAGGAGGTGGCCAAGGGAGAGGTTCGTTTCTCTTTCGAGGATCCTCCTTGAGTCTGACAAGGCCCTGAAGATATGCCTTCTGGGCTCGGAAGCCGATTGCCCGGACGCGGGGGCCATGCTCGGGGACACGGGGCTTTCATCGTATGGCGGACGGATAGAGGACCTGTGCGGCAGGGTGGGGCTTCCCGAGCTTAAGAGGGTACTCTCCAGCGGCGCCCTCTTTATCGGGTTCGACAGCGGCCCGATGCACATCGCGGCCTCATCGGGGATCCCGATGGTGGTCATGATGGGCCCGCAGTCGCCGATGACCTTCGGGCCGCGAGGGAACCCGAACGCGCGGGTCGTCTACAAGGCCCCTTTCTGCTCTCCTTGCTGGCAGTTCTCGTGCGTCCGGAACGGCGGCGGGGCCGGGGAATGCGTCCTGGCGATAACGCCAGGCGAGGTCTTCAAGGAGGCGAGCAGACTGCTCGGGAAAGGGGGGCCTTGTGTCAATTGACCCGAGGCTCCTCTTCCTTGCGAGACGCACGAATGAAGTGCGCGACAGGCTCTTCCCGGGCAGGGGGATAAGGATAGCCGATATCGGATGCGCGGACGGCGCCTTTATGGAAGCCGTCTCAAGCAGCATCGCGGGAGTGGAGGCGGACGGCATAGACGCGCCCACGCCGTGGCTCTTAAGGGAACCCGCGGAAAGACGCGGGCGGCTATTCATCCAGGACCTCCAGCTTGGGACCGGGGTCGTGCCTGAGGGGAGTTACCACATCGCGACCATGTGGGAAGTGATAGAGCATATCGAGAACGCGTACGGGTTTCTTGGGAGCGTAAAAAAGATACTCGCGCCCGGAGGAATTTTGCTTCTTTCGACCCCGAACCTCACGGGACTCAGCCGTTTTGTGAAGGGCGGCAGATGGGTCGGGGTCGCGGAGAAGGACCACAGGCACCTCTTTGACGCGCTTTCGATATCGATGCTCCTCGAGAAAGCCGGATTTTCAGAGGTGCGAGCAAGGAGCTATTTCTTCCCGTCCTTAGGGAAACGGATGGACAGAATGAACAGGATCGCCTCGGCCCTGCCGTTCGGGGGGATGGTCTTCGCCGAGGCGAGAAAAAGCGAGGCGGTTAGCGCATGAGGACTCTCCTTGTCTATAACGTATACTCCGACGAGCTCGGATCGAGCAGGCCGCCGCTTGGCACCGGCTATCTCGCCCAGGCCCTTGAGGACGCGGGAGTGGATTACGACGTGGTCGACATGAAGCTCGGGTATTCGGAAAAAAAGGTCCTCGACATGATAGGCAGGGGAGGATACGCCTCTGTCGGCGTGAGCGTCTACACAGTGGGCCACAGGAAGTTCTTCGGCCTCCTGAAGGCCGTAAAGGAGCGGTATCCCCGGGTGATCACCGCAGCGGGCGGGCCCCACGTGACGATCATGGGGAAGAAGATACTCGAAGAGTACGGCCATGTAGACCTCGCCTTTACCGGAGAGGCGGAAGGGTCGTTCGTGAGATTCTGCAAGGGCGAGGAGTACGGCCGCATACCCGGCCTCGTATTCAGGGACAGGGGAGAGCCTGTGTGCGGGCCCCCCTTGTCGAGGCCGGACGACCTCGATTCCATAAACTGGCCGCGCTACGGGAAATTCGAGCTCAAGAGGTACGCGAACGAGATAGGTGTCATAACCTCAAGGGGGTGCCCGTATCCCTGCACCTTCTGCTCGGTGGGCCTTACGCTCGGCAGGAAGGTAAGGGTCCGCTCCATCGGGAAGATAGGGGACGAGCTCGAATACTGGTACTCGAGGGGGAGGAGGATATTCAACTTCCTCGACGACAACCTGACCTTCTATCCCGAGAGGGTGTTTTCGCTATGCGACGAGATCGAAAGGCGGGGCCTCAAAGGGCAGTGATACTCAGGGCTTCGAACGGGCTCAGGGCCGACCGGCTGAACAGGAGATGCTCCTAAGGATGAGGGAGGCAGGGTTCAGGAGCTTCGGCATAGGGGTGGAGGCAGGCAACGACAAGGTCCTCGCGGCGCTTAAAAAGGGCGAGACCATAGCCGAGATCGAGAACGCGATAAGGCTCTCGTGCGAGCTCGGCTTCGAGGTCTCGCTCTTTTTCGTCTACGTCGCGCCCGGCGAGACCATGAGCGACATAGAGGACTCAGTAAGGATCGCCAGAAAATATCCGGTCCTCAAGGCGGACTTCTATAACCTCATACCCTTTCCGGGCACGCAGCTCTGGGACTGGGTCGAGGAGAACCGGGCATGGACGGGAGAGCCGATGGAGCTCCTTGACAGCATGGACAAGAACCTCCGGTTTTCGAAGGAAACAGGTAAGCCCTTCTTTACGACAAGGGAGCTCGGAGCGGACGAAAGGGAATATCTGGCGAAGAGGCTCAGAGAGACGACGCTCGAGATACAGAGAGAGGGCGTCGAGCGCGTCTTTTCAAGGTACGGGAGGCTCAAGCGCCCGATGGGATGGCTCGCCTCGACCATCTTCTTCCAGAAGCTCTTTTTCAACAACAACCTCGTAAGAAGGGTCTCCGACAGGGTGCGCTACGGAAGCGCCGGGGCCGGGCCGGGAAAAGAGGAGGCAAGGACATGAAGGCGCTCCTAATTAATCCACCGTTCCTCCCGAGGTTTTCGCGTTTCTCGCGTAGCCCCGCCGTCACCAAAAGCGGGACCATCTATTACCCCATCTGGCACGCCTACGCGGCAGGGCTCCTTGAGAAGGAAGGTCACGAGGTCATGCTCATAGACGCGCCGGCAAGGGGGCTCGGAAGGGAGGACTGCCTGAGGGCCGCCGCCGGGTTCAGGCCGGACATGGCGGTCGTCTATACCTCGACCCCGAGCATCTATAACGACATAGAGGTAGCGGCTGAATTGAAGGAAAGGACTGGGGGCGCGTTCACGGTCCTTACCGGAACGCACGCATCGGCGCTTCCCGAGGAGGCGCTGAGGCTCGACCCGAGGATAGACGCGGTAGCCCGCCTCGAATACGACCTTACGCTTTCGGAGCTCTTAAAAGGCATCGAAAGGGGGGGTGTAGCCGAGGTAGCGGGCCTGACCTTGAGGGAGGGGGGCTCCATAAGGTCCAACCCGGACAGGCCCTTCATCGACGACCTCGATACGCTCCCGTTCGTATCGAGGGTCTATAAGAAGCACCTGAGGATAGAGGACTACTTCTACGCCCATTGCCGCTACCCCGTGGTCTCCATCTTCACAAGCAGGGGGTGCAACGCCAGGTGCACCTATTGCGTCTACCCGCAGCAGGCCTTCGGAAGGAGGCAGCGCCAGAGGAGCCCGGAGAGCATTGTCTCCGAGTTCGAGTACATAGAAAAGGAGCTCCCCCAGGCCAGGGAGGTGCTCATAGACGACGACACCTTCACCTCTGACCGGAGGCATACGGCCGAGTTTTCCGAGCTCATGATACGGAAGGGGATAAGGCTTCCCTGGACAGCCGAGTGCCGCCCCAACCTCGATTACGAGACCATGCGCCTCATGAAAAGGGCCGGGTGCAGGCTGATAGTGGCCGGTTTCGAGAGCGCGGACGACCGGGTGCTCCGGAACGTTAAAAAAGGCATCACCGTCGAGCAGATGAGGCGGTTCGTCAAGGACGCCAAGAGGGCCGGGATAATGGTGCATGCCTGCTTCATGGCCGGGAACATGGGGGAGACGAGAGAGAGCCTCGAAAGATCGCTCGCCTTCGCAAAGGAGATGCGCGCCGACACCTGCCAGTTCTTTCCGCTGATGGTGTATCCGGGGACCGAGGCCTACAGGTGGGCCGACGAGAACGGCTACCTGACCACGAGAGACTTCAGGAAATGGCTTACCAACGAGGGCCTTCACAACTGTGTCGTCAGCACACCCGAGCTCTCCGCAAAGGAGCTCGTAATGTTCTGCGACCATGCCCGGCGGAGCTATTACCTCGACCCGAGGTACATCGCCTACAAGCTCAGGCAGGGCATGAGGGACCGCCGCGAGCTTGTAAAGACACTAAGGTCTGCCAGGACCTTTGCAAGGCATCTCCTGGGCGGGTCTCGTAAGGGCGCGGCCTGCTGAGGGATGCGAGGGCGCATCCGAGGAATTCCGAAGAGAGGCTTATAAGACGCATGGGATGGCAGTTTACGCTTGAAGTCATTTTCTGGGCAGGGGCCGCGGCCCTCTTCTATGCCTATATCGGCTACCCGCTTGTCCTTTTTTTCCTGAGCCGCGCTCTCGGCGAGGCAAAGAGAGACGGCTGGGAGGGCGCGCCCCTTCCCTCAGTATCGGTCCTCGTGGCCGCATACAACGAGGAGAAGACCATAGGGGATAAGATACGCAACACGCTCAGCCTCGACTACCCCTGGGAACTCCTCGAGGTGGTCGTCGCCTCTGACGGCTCAAGCGACGGCACTGCCGGTATCGTGAGGTCCTTTGCGGCTGAGGACGGCAGGGTGCGCCTGCTTCATTTCCCGCGGGGCGGCAAGGCCAGGGCGCTCGCGCTCGCGATGCCGCAGTTGAGGGGCGAAATAGTCTTTTTCTCGGACGCGAACACCGAATGCGATAAAAACGCGCTCCGGCTCATTGCCGGGGCGTTTGGAGACAGGCGCGTGGGGTGCGTCTCCGGGAGGCTCGTCTACAGGAACCCGGGGGGCATAGTGAGCGGAAAAGGAGAGAGCCTCTACTGGCGGTATGAGACGTGGCTTAAAAGGCTCGAGAGCAGGCTCGGGTGCGTCTCGGGCGCGAACGGCGCTGCGTACGCCATAAGAAAGGAGCTCTTCGAGGCGCCCCCGGCTGGCACGGTAAACGACGACTTCGTCATCTCGACAATGGTGGCGGCCAGGGGCGGAAGGAGCGTCTACGAGGAGAGGGCCATCGTCTATGAGGACGTGGCATCGAGCGCGCGGGGCGAGTTCAGGCGGCATGTGAGGGACGGGGCAGGCCATTATATCGCGGTATGTCACCTCGCGCGCCTCCTTAACCCGTTCCTGGGGCTCCCGGCCTTCATATTCTGGTCGCACCGGGTCTTCAGGTGGGCCGCGCCGTTCATATTGCCCGCCCTTTTAGTCCTGAACGCGATGCTCCTTGGAAAAGAGGTCTACAGGCTCGCGTTCGCGGCGCAGACGGCGTTCTACGCGGCGGCCCTCCTCGGATTTCTGGGCAGGGGGCAGCTGAGGCTCCCTTTCCTTTTTCACGCGCCCTTTTATTTCTGCAACCTGAACCTGGCGCTATTTATCGGTTTCGTAAAGGCCGTCTCGGGGAGGCAGAAGATGACTTGGGACAGAGCGGGGAGGGCTTAGGGCGGGTGGATACCTTCCTTATCGTGATAACCGGCCTCGTTGCCGGGGCAGCCGGGCCAATGGCGATACAGAGAATCGGCAACGGCCTCGGCCTGGTCGACAGGCCGAATGAGAGGAGCTCCCATTCCGTGCCGACCCCGAGGGGCGGGGGCCTGGGCATAGTCGCGGCAGCGAGCGCCGCAGCCGGGCTTTCAGGGGATTACGCCTGCGGGCTGGTCCTTGCGACAATCGGCCTTTTGGGATTTCTTGAAGACCTCTTAGGATTACCTGCAAAGCTCAGGCTCATAGCTGAGCTCGGGCTCGCCTTCCTCCTTGCCGCATCCACGCTGGGCCTTCCGGCTTCGGGCGCTGAGGCCGCGCTACTCGTCTTCTGGACGGTCTTCATGGCCGGCACCGCCAACTTCTACAACTTCATGGACGGCATTAACGGCATGGCGGGGTCTTCCGGGCTCGTCGCCTTCGGCCTCCTTTCGGCATTCGCGTATCTCTTCAGCCCGGAGCACTTCGCAGTCAGCCTTTTAGCGGCGCTCGCCTGTCTGGGGTTCCTTCCCTTTAACGCGCCCAGGGCCAGGGTCTTCATGGGAGACGTCGGGAGCGTCTTTTTGGGATTTCTCTTCGCCTCCCTGGCGCTCAAGATGGCTTCATCGCCCCTGGCCTTTATATGCATTGCCGCATTCCTCGCGACCTTTTACGCGGATGCCATGACGACCGTCGCCGCGAGGGCGGCCAGGGGCGAGGACATATACAGGGCGCACAGGGGCCACCTGTATCAATACCTTGCGAACGAGCTCGGCATCCCCCATTGGAAGGTATCTTTCGGCTACGCGTCAGTACAGTTGCTGACCGGCGCCCTTGCCCTTTTTATCTATTCGATGAGCGTGGGCCGATTTCTCCTCCCGGTCGCGCTCGCTGCCTTCTTCGCGTTTTTCGTGGCTGCTTACCGGTCGATAAAGTCGGCTGCCCCGAGAGGCGGCGCCCTGCATCAAACAAAAGGCGGAATGTGAAGAGAGCCTTTAAAAAACTCGTTAAACCGACACCGGCAAAAAGGGCGGTCTTCTTCCTCGTTGCCGACGCCCTCGCTATTGCCGCGGCGCTGCTGCTCGCCTTCCAGCTCCGGATGGACTTCGCCATGACCCCTGAGCACTACGCAATATTCATGAGTTCGCTCCCGTTTTTCATTTCCTTGAAGGCGCTTATGTTCGCCTCCTTCAGGATATACAGCATGACTTGGAGGTACGCGGGCATAGAGGACTTCATAAGGATAACGGGCGCGGTCGCGCTCTCGGAGGCTTTGCTGTTCGGGGTTATCCACCTCAGCATCCCGGCTTTCAGCGGCTTTTATTCAGCTTTGCCCAGGGGCGTTTTCCTCATGGACGCCGCGCTTTCCATATTGTTCCTTTCATGCCTCAGGGTCTCAAAGAGGATAACAATCGATGCGGTCCGGAGGAAAAGGAACAGGAAGAACGGGAAAAGGACCCTCATCATCGGCGCCGGCGACACGGGCGAGATGATATTGAGGGACATTATCAGGCAGAAGACGATGGGGTGGGCGCCCGTGGGCTTTGTCGACAGGGACAAAAGCAAGCTCGGGAGCTCCATACACGGAGTGAGGGTCATCGGCGCGCCGGAAGACCTCGAGGAAATCGTAACGGCCAGAAAGATAGAGCAGGTGATAGTGGCGGTACCCTCGATGAGCGGAAAAGAGCTCAAAACCATATACGAGACCGCCAAGGACCTTGTCGAGTCCATAAAGGTGGCGCCGCGGATACACGACTTCCGCCACGAGAGCCCGGGCCTCTAGGGCCTCGAGGAGATAAAGGTAGAGGACCTCCTCGGAAGGCAGGCCGTGGAGGTGGACAGCGACAGCATAGGCGCGTTCCTGAGAGACAAGGTTGTGCTCGTCACCGGGGCCGGGGGCTCGATAGGCTCGGAGATCGTCATGCAGGCGGCCTCGTTCCGGCCCGAGAGGCTCATACTCTTCGACATAGACGAGACCGAGCTCCACAGAATGGAGCTCAAGCTCAAGAAGATCTATCCGCGGCACTTTAACGGCAACGGCAGCGCGGGCGGCAGGTTCGCCTTCGTCGTGGGCGACATCGGGAACTCCGAGAGGGTCAGGCGCGTATTCAGCAACTACCGCCCCGAGATAGTGTTCCACGCCGCCGCCTACAAGCACGTGCCCATGATGGAGCACAACCCCGAGGAGGCGGTGAGGGTCAACATGTTCGGCACGCACGTCCTGGCTGATTGCGCCGCAAGGAGCGGGGTCCGGAAGTTCATAATGATATCGAGCGACAAGGCGGTGATGCCCTCAAGCGTCATGGGCGCTACAAAACGGATGGCCGAGAACATATGCGCCGCCTTCGGCTCCGGCAGGACCGCTTTCATATCCGTGAGGTTCGGGAACGTGCTCGGGAGCCGGGGAAGCGTCCTTCCCATATTCATGGAGCAGCTCAAGTCAGGCGGCCCTCTTACGGTCACACACAGGGAAATCAAAAGGTACTTCATGACCATATCCGAGGCGGTCTCTCTCGTCCTACAGGCCGCTGTCATCGGCAAGGGCGGTGAGGTGCTGGTCCTGGACATGGGGGAGCCTGTGAGAATAGCGGACCTCGCGGAAGAGCTCATAAGGATAAACGGGCTCGAGCCGTATAAGGACGTAGGGATAGAGTTCACTGGGCTCAGGGCGGGCGAGAAGCTCTATGAGGAGGTCTTTACTGATGAGGAGGTCCTCAAGGTGAGCGCCCACAGGAAGATACTCATATCTCGGAGCGCGGCGTCCTATACCCTCCGCGATATAGAGAGGATACTCGGGGAGTTCGAGCCGCATTTAAGCGGGGCGGGCCGCCACAAGGAGCTTAAGGGCCTTTTAAGGAAATATGTCGAGCATACGGCCGAAGCGGGGCTTGAGGAGGTTACGTTGCAGGGGAGGGTGGTTTAGGATGAGGGCCGGGAGATACGCGCGCGAAAAAGAGCTGGACCTTGCCGATTACTGGGCTGTGGTGTGGAAGAGGAGGCTTGCCGTACTGCTGGCATCGGCGGTTTTTACGACAGGATTCCTTATCTACTCCTTTACAATCCCCGACATGTACGAATCGAAAGCGGTAATAATGCCCGTCGGGAGGGGCGCCGAGCAGGGCGCGGGCGTTTCCGCCATAACTCAGCGGTTCGGCTCCATTCCCGGCTTAACGCTCCCTGCCTCGGCCTCTTCAGCCGAGATAATGAGCCTTTTGAAATCGAACTCGCTCCGCGCCCGCGTCCTGGAGGAGCGCGGACTCCTTCAAACGCTTTTCACCGTGGACCCGGGCGGGAAGGGCGTTGACGGGCCGAGTACCTGGGACGGGCTGAGGGCGCTCGATGCCATGCTCGAAGTAAGGAGCGACCTTAAGGACAATACGATCACCCTCTCCGCTACGCACACCGACCCGCGCATTGCCGCGGACGTCGCAGGGCACCTTATCGCCGCCGTAACGGACCATATGAGCGGCGAGGCAAAAAGAGTGGCGATAGCGAACAAGGCATACCTCGAAGCGCAGCTCGGCAAAGCCACACCCTACTAATCAGGCAGAAGATATACAACCTCATCGCACAGCAGATGGAGACGGCCATGATGTCCGAGATGAGGGAGAGCTTCGCCTTCAAGGTCGTGGACCCGCCGAGGGTGCCTGACATAAAAATCTCGCCCGATAGAAGAAGGATAGTGCAGGCTGGTTTTCTCCTCTCCCTTGCGGGAGGGGTAGTCTCCGCCTTCCTTCTCGAATTCAGGTCCAGGCGAGCCTCCGGAAAACCTGCCGCGGACGAACCTTGAAAGACGCCTTCCCAAAGCCCCGGAACCGGGGCCTTATACCCACGCTCATTTCAATCCTTGCCTTTTTAGCGGCCTTTGCAGGGGGCGCTGAATGCATTGCCGCGCCGCCGGCCAATATACCGGTCGAGAGCCGTTTGTACGAGGATTTTGAGCTGCTTGAAATTAAAGGGCTCATCCGGTCGGGGCTCCTCTCGACCCGCCCTTTCAGCAGGCTCGAAGGGGCTCGCCTTTCGGGGGAGGCGGCTGAGGAGCTCAAAAAGCGACCCGGAGCGGGCCGAAGCGCCCTGTCGGCAGTAAGGCGGCTCGAGCGAGAGTTCAGATTTCATGCCGATGGAGGCCATGCAGGGGCCGAGATACGGCCTCTGGAAAAGGCCTATCTCCACGCGCTCTATTCGGATAAGGAGCCGTTATTTCCTTCCGCAAACGCGGGCGGAAGGGACTTTAAGAGCAATATGAACCTGAGGGTCGGGATACGGGCGAGCGCAGCCTTCGGTGATAAGGTGGTCTTTCATATAAACCCGGAGTATAGCCATATCGAGGGCTCCGACTTAAGGCTCGAAGAGGGCTATTTCATGCTGAGGTCCCTTGGAACGGAGCTTCTCGCGGGGCGCGACCACATGTGGTGGGGGCCGGGCCTGCACGGAAGCCTCCTTATGACAAACAACGCAAGGGCCTTTGACATGGTCAAGGCGACTTCGGCGCACCCCTTTCTCCTGCCCTGGAAGTTCGGAAGGCTCGGGCTTTTGAGGCCGACACTTTTTTTGGCCCGCCTTGAGAAGGAAAGGGACTACCCTAACGCGAAGCTCCTCGGCATGAGGCTCGATATGAAGCCCGCCCCATCGTTCCAGGTAGGCATAAGCCGCGTCTTCATGTTCGGCGGTAATGGAAGGCAGCCCCTTTCCGGAGGGGACTGGCTGGACATATTGACCGCTAAAGACAGCGCCGAGCACTCGGATTCGCCCGTAAACGGAAACCAGCTCGTCTCCATAGACGCCTCATTCGTTTACGTGAACGAGGGAAACCCTTCCATCCCCTTTTCAGGGGTGAAGCTTTACGGAGAACTGGGCGCCGAGGACTCATCGGGAAAGAGGACCCCGACCGGCAGGGCGGTAATGTACGGCATGCTTCTGGACGGGCCGTTTTGGGCCGAAGGGCTTGACATGAGGGTCGAGTACGCGAATACCGGCCTCAGCGAAAGATACGGGCCGCTCTGGTATAAGCACGGCGTATACACGAGCGGCTACACGCACCGGGGCCGGGTCATAGGGCACCACATGGGCGGGGACTCGAAAGACCTTTTCCTCCGGGCCAGATACCACATGGCCGCAGGCATCATCGGCCTTGAGGCGGATTTCGAGCGAATGAATATCCACGGCAGCGGCAATATGCGCGAATGGTACGGGGCGGACCTGACGGTTTTGGGCGAAGACCTCATCTTTTCAATCGGAGCCGGGATCGAAAGGGACAACGGCCGTAGCGGCGTCCTTTGGACGAAGGTAGGCCGGGGCTTTTAGCGCCGCCGCCGTTTTCCCCCGTTTTTGGTTGAATCACGGTCATTCATCTGGTAGGCTTGTGGACCTAATGGCCTTGAGATTACGCTTAAACCGGACTCAAGGTCCTTGACTGTGATTAGTCCGGTGGTTAGAGTCAAGTATGGAAGCGTAAAGGCCGAGGAGCATGGAAGGATGCTATAGCCTGAACGGCGTGCCAGGCAGGGTTATTGCGCGCTCCTTAATTAAATTGAAGGCTGCTCAAAAAGCCCAGGATGCAAGGAGTCGAAAAGAGAATGAGGGCGTACTTTTGACGCGCCCGGAGTGTCAGACCTTTGAAGACTACACAGCAGATTGGGCTTTTCAACAACCTGCTAAGAAGCTTCAGGAGGGAAGATGGCACAGGCAAAGCAAGGCGATATCGTAAAGGTCCACTACACGGGCACGCTCGATGACGGCACCAGGTTCGATTCGTCAGACGGCAGGGACCCGCTTCAGTTCGTGATAGGCGAGGGAATGCTGATACCGGCTTTCGAGCAGGCCATCGTGGGAATGAACCCCGGAGACACGAAACAGCTCCATATACCGTCGCATGAGGCCTACGGGCCGTACATGGACGAGCTCATCCTCGAGGTAGACAGGAACCAGATACCGCCGTATATCGACCCCGAGGAGGGGATGCAGCTCCAGATAACCCAGGACGACGGCAGCTCGACCATCGTGAAGGTAGTCAAGCTCACGAGCGAGAAGATATACCTGGACGCGAACCACCCGCTTGCGGGTAAGGACTTGAAATTCGAGGTCAGGCTGGTCGATATAGTCCGCCACTGAGCAACCTCCAAAGCCTAAAATCGTAGTCTTTCGAAACTCTTCAGGGCTTGAAGGCCGGATGACCTCCGGCCTTTTCCCATTTCAACTCAGCGCCGCAGACCTATCTTCTCTTCCATCTCGATGGTCACAGGCTGCTTAAGGTCCATGTAACCATCCCAGGGGTTCCCGGCTTCCCTTATACGCTCTTTCATGTTGGCGAGCGTGAAGGAGCCCGGCCCGTGGAGCATGAGCTCGTCCCACCTGATGGGCGCGGCGACCGGCGCGCCAGGCCTGGCCCTGGTCGAGTATGCCTCTATGGCGGTTGCGCCCCTGATGTTCCTCATGTAGTCGATGAATATCCTGCCGGTCCTTCTGGATTTCGTCATCATGGAGGTGAACCTGTCCGGAAGGCCGCGGGCCACGAACTCCGCAACGGCCCTCGTGAACTCTTTTATCTCGTCCCAGTCCCTTACCGGAAGTACAGGGACGACGACATGGAGCCCCTTGCCTCCGGTCGCCTTTACGAAGCTTTTTAATCCAAGCTCCTCAAGGAGCGCGCGCATGAGGAAGACGGCCTCGACGAGCCTCTCCCATCCGACACCCTCGTCCGGGTCTATGTCGAAGACGAGCCTGTCCGGATGTTCGACCTTTACATGGCGGCTGTTCCATGTGTGTATTTCAAGCGCGCCTATCTGGGCGAGCGCCACGAGGCCCTCGGGCGTATCCACCATCAGGTACTCGGCTGGCGCGCCGTCGTTTTCCGCAAGGGCGACACGCTTTAGCTCCGATGGCATGGTATTGGCCGAGTGCTTCTGAAAGAAGCACTCCTTTCCGATGCCTTCGGGGCAGCGCACCAGCGTAAGGGGCCTTCCGGCAAGATGCGGGAGCATAAGCGGCGCTACTGTTTCATAATAGCTTATGAGGTCCGCCTTAGTGTACCCTTCCTCGGGATAAAAGACCCTGCCGGGGTTTGTGACCCGCACGCTCCTTATTACCCGGACAGGGCCCGGCTCTGTCGAAGGAGAAGGCGCGAGCCTCTCTTCCGTCGGCCCCACTGCCTCTTTTGTCCGGAGCGGGTCTTCGGCTATTACCTCCCGTGCGGGCTTATCCTCCCTTAGTCCCTGAAATGATGCGTGCCTCAAGACCCCCTCGGCTGTCCGCTGCCTGTACTCAACTTCCGCGACCAGCTCGGGCCGTATCCAGTGCACGCCCTTTGCCTCTGCCCCTGTGGGCGGGTCATGGAAGGGGGGAGCCGCTGTCTCAAGCGGCTTAAGCCGCTCCCAGACCTCTGAGATGGAGCGCTCGCTGAATCCGGTCCCGACCCTGCCGCAGTAGATGAGATTGCCATCCCTGTCGTAAGCGCCTATGAGGAGCGCGCCGAACCCGCTTTTCCTCCCGCCCCCCGGCTCCGTGTATCCGCCGATTACGAACTCGTCCCTTAAAAGGCACTTCACCTTGAGCCACGACATGGAGCGCCCTTCAACATAAGGCGCGTCCCTTTTTTTCGAGATTATCCCCTCTATCCTGTAGGTGCAGGCGTGCTCGAAAAACTCCGGCCCCCTGCCTTCGACATGGCCGCTGAAACGGAGGAGCCTTTCGTCGGCCCTTTCCGATTTGAGTATAGATTCCGCGAGGAGCTTTCTTTCGTAGAGCGGCGCTTCCATGAGGGAGTAGCCGTTGTAGTAGAGGACGTCGAAGAGCATGAATGCGAGCCCCTCGTCTGTCTTCATGGCGAGCGCGTGCTGAAGGCCCTCGAAGCTCGTTATGCCGTCCCCGCCCGCGGCAACGACCTCGCCGTCGAGCCACGCCTCTTTTACGGGAAGGCGCGCGAGCGCCCCGGCTATGGACGGGAACCTGTCCGTCCAGTCGTTCCCGTTACGGGTAAGGAGCCTGATGCTCCCTTCCTGGACCTTCGCGAGCACCCTGTAGCCGTCGTATTTAAGCTCGTGCACCCATACATCGCCCGAAGGCGGCTCATCGACGAGGGTTGCGAGCGCGGGCCTCATCATCCCGGGCATGGGCTTTTTTCGATACTGCGCTTCGGACGGGAGGATCCGGGCTTCGTTCTCTTTGCCGCTCCATACGCCTTCCGGGAGCCTTGCCACCTCTTCGACTGTCCTGCCGCTTATTGCGCTCTCCGGCCTTTCAGCCGTTATGTCGACCGTGACTTCGGCGTCCCCATCATTTTCTTTTACGAGGAGCCATTCGTCCTTTCCCTCCCTGTCCATTTCGCGGGGCTTAAGCCTCACGAGCGCCCACCTGCCCCGGAGCTTTTTGCCGGAGAGTATGAACTTCATCGCGCCCTTTTTAAGGCCCTTGTCCGGGTCTTCCTCGGGCAGCCAGAAGCCCCTGTCCCAGACGATTACAGTCCCGCCGCCGTACTCTCCCCTCGGGATGACGCCCTCGAAACCGGCGTACTCAAGCGGGTGGTCTTCAACGCGGACCGCAAGGCGCTTGTCCTCTGGGTTTAGCGAGGGGCCCTTGGGGACAGCCCAGCTCTTGAGTGTGCCGTGGAGTTCCAAACGGAAATCGTAATGGAGGGCGCGTGCAGAATGCTTCTGGACGACGAATATGCCGGCAGGGCCTTCGGCAGCCTGTCCTTCAGGCTCGGGGGTGCGGCTGAAATCGCGCCTCCGGCGGTACTCGCCGAGGCCGTCGCCTTGCCTTTCGCTCCCCATTTGCGGGGTTACCCGCCCGAGGCCTTCCGGGCCTTCACCTTCGCGGCCTCGGTCTCCTCGACGCTCTTCTTAAGGAGCGACATGAGGTCGATGACCTCCGCCGAGGGCGCGGGCGGAGGGGCTGCCGCCTCCTCGACCCTTGCAGTCTCCCCGGCTGCGATCTTGTCTTTGATATATGAGAGTAGCTCGTCCCTGTAGGTGTCGTGGTATTTGTCAGGCTGCCAGTCGGATATCATCGACTCAACGAGCCTCTCGGCCATCTCAAGTTCTTTTTTCGTCACGCCGAGCTTTTCAAGGTCTTCTTCAGGCACCTCGATTGTTTCCGATTTCTTGAGCTCGTCGGGGTATCTGATGAGGTCGAGGACAAGGACTTTTCCGTAAGGGACCACTGCGCCGATGTATTCCCTGGAGTGTATGACGACCTTGGCTACCCCGGCCTTTCCTGTCTTCTTTAACGCCTCGCGGAGCAGCGCGTATCCCTTCTCGCCCCTGCCCACAGGCGCGAGAAAGTAGGGCTTCTGGAAGAATATGGGGTGTATATCTTTGGAATCCACGAAGTCTATTATCTCGACGGTCTGGGTCGCCCTGGCGTTTGCGCGCTTAAGGTCCTCTTCGGTGAGGACGACGTACTGCCCCCGCTCGAACTCGTATCCCTTCACCATCTCGCCGGAGGCGACCTCCTTCCCGGTCCGCTTGTTGATTTTTTTATAGCCCACGGGCGAGAGGTCGTTCTTGTCGAGGAGGTGGAAGTCGAGCTTCTTCTCCTTGCCTTCCGCGGTAAAGAGGCCGACAGGGATATTCACCAGTCCGAAGCTTATGGAGCCTTTCCAGATGGGACGGGCCATGAAAAAACCTCGCTTTTTGGAAGGGCGGGCGGGAATGTGCCTAATTAGATTCTAAAGGAAAGGCAGGGGTAGTCAAGGGGCGGCCTTATCCGGTCCACCTCCGTATGTATTCGTCAACATCGAATTTCGACCTGCTGCCTTTGTAGCTCATATAGCGTATCTTCCCCGTCACCTTCCTTTCGGCCCACGCGCGGTCGTGCACCCCGCCTATGGCCCAGGCTATCCCGGCATACCCGTTCGGGTCCCTGCCGTCGAGCTCGTATTTATCGTTTAAGTAGATTGCGTTCCCGAGCGCGGCCTCGGGCGCCCCGCTCCATTCGAGTATCTTTTTGGCCCAGTACATGCGCATATAGCCGTGCATCTTGCCGGTCTTCACCATCTGCATTTGGGAGGCGTTCCAGAGCTGGTCGTAAGTCCGGGCGTTCTCAAGCTCGTCGAGGGAGAAAAGAAGCTCGCGCCTGTCGCCCGAGTGCGCATCAAGTGTCTTCTTCGCCCAGGCGGGAAAGCCTCTCACGCTGTCGTAGTCGTGGTTATAATGGCAGAAGTTGTCAGAAAGCTCCTTTCTTACGATAAGCTCTTCAAGGAAGGCCTTTTTGCCCTCGCCCTCCGCGCCATTTCGAATGATTTCAAGCGCGACGCGCTGCGCCGATATCTGCCCGAAGTGGAGATATGGCGAGAGGTTCGATTGCCCGTCCTTTGTGGGGTCGTTCCTGTCATCAGCATACTTGTCGAGTTTCTTTTCTATGAAGCCTTCGAGCGCTTTCTGCGCCTCGCTCTCGCCGGGCTTGAGCCAGTCCGCCTCCTTCACAGTCCTGTCGATTTCAAGCTCAGAAATAGTCTCTTCGATGGCGAAAACTGCCTTTATACCGCTATGGTGCGGGTGCCTCCTTAGCCGTGGAAAATCAGTGAGAAAATCTTCGAGCTTGGCCTGTATCCTGGGCCTGAAGGTGCGCGCCGCGAACTCCTGCTTTGACGAGGCTATCCTGCAAGGCACGATATTATGCGCGTCGACCATATGGAAGGGAATGCCTATTCTTGAGGCTACGGCATACCGCCACCCCCTTTTTATCTTCAAGGGGTCGAAGTCGGTGACGAGCTCGGATACTTTATGTCGCTTGACGAAGCCCGGCACAGCTTCCGGCGGTTCGCCCTTGACAAGAATAAACGGGATTGACCTCTCGGCAAGGCTTCCCTCGACTTCCTTTAATCCCCGGAGCATGAAGCCGTACTGCCGGAGAGCGGCCCCCAGAAAGGAAGGGGCAAGACAGAAGAAGACGATTAGCGGGATCCTTCTCTCAAGGGCAAGCGACTGGGCAAAGAGGAGCGCCCAGTTGTCCCTCGACCTCTGGTCGCGGCTCATCCAGTAGGCTACCGGGCCCATTTTCGATGCGCCCTCTTTCAGGGTCTCGTACCTACCCTCGAACATGCGCTCCTACACATGGTTTCTGAGCATAAGCTCAATGGGGTGCGGGTTCAGGTAATACTGTTTCTCAAGGTATTGCTCTTTGAAAAGGCGGACATAGTGGTTTACGAGCACAACCGGCACGATAAGCGGGATAAGCCCCTTGCGGTAGTCGCCGATGACCTCAAGCATTTCTTCCTTCTCCGTTTCGGAAAGCTTCTCCTTGAAGTACCCCATTAGATGATAAAGGACGTTCGTGTTCTTCCGTGTTGTAGCGATAAGGCGGAGCCCTTCCATGAGGGCCTTTCCATATTCGGAATAAAGCCCCTCCCTTCCGGATTTTCCGGCCTTCGCTGCCATCTTTCCGAGGCGCGAGTAATGCAAGGGGCTGTGCGCGAGTATGAGGAGCTTGTGCCGGGTATGGAACTCGACGAGGTCGGCTGAGCCGGGTTTACGCATCAGCTCCTGCCAGCGCCTGTATACGAAGACGCGCTCAATGAAGTTCTCGCGTAGCTTCGGGTCGTGGAGCCTGCCGTCGTCCTCCGCAGGTACGAGGGGGAAGCGCTCGACGAACGCGCCGCCGAAAATTCCCACCCCCTTTTTCGAAGGCGGCCCCGAAGCGCCGTAGAGCTTCACACCGTAAAGGCCGGAGCTCGGCGATTTGGCCTTAAAGATGAAGCCCGAGAGAAACTCCTTCTCAAGCTCGTCGAGCTTTTCCCTCACCCATTCGCGCATGCCCTCGGTGTGGTCTATTCCGGTCTTTCGCGTTACGAGGCGTTGGCCCTCGGGTGTGGCCTTGAGGCGCATCGCCTCCCTCGGCACCGGAAGGCCGTACTCCACCTCCGGGCAGACCGGAACCCATTCGAAGTATTTCCCGAGGGTATCGGTTATGTACCTGTCCCTCTGATGCGTGCCGTCATAGCGCACCTTCTCTCCTAGTAGGCACGAGCTTATGCCGAGCTTTATCTTTTGCATGGTCCGAGAAAAAGCCGGATTGAATCCGATTTCGGAGAAGGCAGGGGCCTTACTTAGAGTTTAAGGGGGAGGAGGGGGGAGTCAAGGGGCGGTGATTTTATGCTATTGCTCAGAGAAGGGTGTGTGTTGCTTAAAAATTTTCGCCTTTGCTTCAATTCCTTGTTAAGCGCGAATAAGAGAAAGCACCAAGTTAACTAGATCTCGTGAATTGTCAGCGAGCCCGGATGACGGGGCCGAAAGAATTGTATCCACTCGCGCGATATTAGAAGTATAAAGTATAACTGGAATATATGGCTCAATCATTTCATTCTTGGCGAGCAATTCATAGCCAGCCGTTTGGTTTGCAACACCTTTTTCCACTCGTTTAATGTCCGAAATAATCAAATTAAAGTACTCTTTTGATCTAGCAGCCAAGGCCTCTTCTGTCGTTGTTACTTGTTTTATTCTGGCACCCAATCTATGCAATAAATTTACCTCGTAAGTATTGTTAGCTGGGTTATCGTCGACCCACAGTATTGTTTTTCCAGCTAATAATAATTTTTCTCCTATCGGTGCTTTAGGATAAGCGGCTTTCTTTAACTGTTCCTCTAATAATATAGCCGTCTTTTCAGGAAGCTCGCCAGAGAGTTGTTCAACAGTGTCTTTTATTGCTTGCGCTTCAATAGCGGCGAATTCAATTGATGAGCTTCCTATGGTAGCTTTAGTAACCCGCTGAGAGAGTATTTTCATTAGCTCTGGGAGTAAATGACGAAGTTCACTGCGAAATAGAAAAAAAACAAGGAAAAAAGCAACCGGCCAAGAGACAATAATTTCTAGCAAAACCAGTGCCGCCTCAACTAGTTCCTTGGCAGACATTCATAGCTCCTAAATAAATGTGCCATAATTTTCAATTCTATTTATATCTAAGTTCGAATGGAGGAATCTGTTGTCATTGAAAACGTCATTGGGCTATCGTGCGAAATTGAGTAAAGGAATTAATTTTTACGTACACAGATTTGTGATATGTTCGAAGTCGATTTTCTTGCGACTTATCTTTTAAAGTATGGTAATTTGTCCATTCCCTCCAAAAAGCGCCTGCTTTGTTCCATCATTTTATTGTAATAGCTTTTATTTTTTATTATCTTTTCATCAACCAGTTCTCCTTTATCTAGAAAGTATACGCAATTTTTGTTGTATTCATTTCTGTCTGCATCTCGGAAGTATTTGATGCGGAAATAAAAAATTTCAATCGAATTATGCAGTGAACTTATTAAGTCTTGAAGTTCCTCATTTGTATTTTGGATTTTTAAATTTTTCAGTTGATTCGTAATCTGCATTGAAGGTAAATCGATTATTTTTTTGTCAACTTGCATTGGGGCAAGTTGAGGTATAAAGAACCAATTCTTGCCAATCTTTTCATATGGAGACAGTTGAGTTTCGGAAGACATTATGAAATTATCTCTAACGTTGTAGGTTAAACTGAGATAATCAACGGACAATAAGACTACATCTAAAATTCCCGAGTTTTAAATATGAAAGCTAAATTTTGTATCGGAGTTTTGCTCTTTAAAGAAAAAACAATCTATTGCCGGATCAATATGTAATTTATGGGTTTTTTTTGAAAGCTCTCTGCTTTGATATGCAAAATAAAAAGAAACTGCCAAAGCGGTAATGGAAATGATAATTGAAATCCAATCATGTGCCTTCAAAATATGGGGGCTCCGGACAGTTTCATTTTAAAAAATTCTACCATTATAATTACAATTTTTACAGTAAGATTCAATTAAATTTCAATCTGCTCCCCGTTCTTCGGCCTCCTTGTCACAAACCCGTACTTCTCCTTTATAAGCCCCGCGAACGATTCCCCGGCCTCGTCCTCGCCGTGCACGATGAATATCTCGGGCGAGTCGTCGAAGTCCGAGAGCCAATCAAGGAGGCCCTCCCTCCCGGCGTGGGCCGAGAAGCCGTTTATGGTGTGGATGGAGGCGCGGACGAGGACCTCTTCTCCCAAAACGGTCACGGATTTCGCGCCGTCCACGATCTTTCGCCCGAGAGTTCCCTTTGCCTGGTAGCCCACGAAGACGACGCTGCACTCGGCTCTCCACAGGTTGTGCTTAAGGTGGTGCTTTATCCTGCCGCCCTCGCACATGCCGCTACCGGCTATTATGATATTGCCGGAGCGGAGCCTGTTTAGCTTCATCGACTCCTCTGCCGTCCTGACGAAATGGAGCCTTATCGACGAATCCGACTGCCGGGTGGTGAAGAGGTGGCGCGCCTCCTCGTCGAAACATTCCGGGTGCGCAACATAAATCTTGGTTACGGTCTCTGCAAGCGGGCTGTCGAGGTAGACGTCTATCCTGTAAAGGCGGCCCTCGCGCACCAGGTTATTTAATATATAAAGCAGGTCCTGGGCCCTGCCCACGGCGAACGACGGGATATAGACGTTCCCGCCCTTCCTGAAGGTCGTCTTTACGACGCTTACGAGCTCGTTTATGGATTCGTTCAATGGCTTGTGCGACCTGTTGCCGTAGGTTGACTCCATCACCACGTAATTCGCGAGGCCCGGCGCCGAAGGGTCCTTTATTATGGGGTTGCCTTTCTTGCCGATGTCGCCTGAGAAGACGATCTTCTTTTCTTCTGCGCTATCCTGGTACCATATCTCCAGCGAGGCCGAGCCCAGTATGTGCCCCGCATCGAGAAAACGGAATTTCACGCCCGGCCCGAGGTGGTAAATCTTGTCGTATTCCTTTATCTCGAAAAGCGGCAGGACCCGCTCGACGTCCTCGCTCGTGTAAAGGGGCTCCTGCGGGGGCCTGCCCGAGCGGAGGGCCTTTCTCGTCGCCCATTCGCTGTCGCTCTCCTGTATGCTGGCGGCATCATAGAGCATGGGCTCAAGGAGGTCCCTCGTGGCAGCGGTCGATATTATCGTCCCCTTGAAGCCGTCCCGCACGGCCCTCGGGAGCATCCCGGAGTGGTCTATGTGGGCGTGGGTTACGAAAATGAAATCGAGCGTAGCCGGGTCGAAAGGGAAGGGGTGCCTGTTGAGCTCGTCCGAGCCAATGCCCTGGTGAAGGCCGCACTCGACGAGGAATTTGAATTTCCCGACCTCGATATGGTAGCAGGAGCCGGTTACTGTGCTTGCGCCGCCGACGAACGTAAGTTTCATGTTTTTCCCCTTCCTCCCGGAACAGGGCAACAGCATACCATTTGAAGGCTGCATCTAAAAATAGTTATTTTTCCTGATCTCTGCGTCAGGGCTGAAATAAAAATGCTCACATATTCGCATATATGCTGCGCTTTTATTTCCGCCCTTCCTGACCTCAGAAAAATTCCAGATTTAGCAGGCTGCTGAAAAATCCATCTCTTCGTTGTCTTCGTCGCTCGTCACCGCGGCGTACACGAAAAGTACGCTTCATTCCTCGCTCCTCGACGCCTCGCATCTGGAGCTTTTGAGCAGCCTAGCGATTGCGTTTTTCGCAATCTGTTTAGAGGCACCTAATGCCGGTTTTGGAAGGGCCGAAAAAATCAGTGCAAAATCGAGCCTTTCCGGTTTCTGTCCCCGGGGGGTTGACTGAAACGACAAAAACTGTCCTAATTTATAGTGGTGAGCGGCCCCGCAACGGGGAAGACCGCGTTTTTTCCGGAGGAGGGAGCCATGCTTTCAAAGCCGGGCAGAACGGGTGCGGACAAGGGTTTCGATGACGACGGGAAAACGAACAGGTTTCTGGCCAAAAGGACGCGGAACACGGCGAAAAACCTCGTAAGGGGCCTCCGCTGCTGGTACATACCGTATCTGAAGTCGAGGTATTATTCCGACAGGTTCAGGCCGCTCCTCTCCTACCTCTTCACCGACTGGAAATGCAACGTAAACTGCTGGTACTGCTTCACCTGGAACAACAAGGTGAAGGGCATGACCCCGGAGACGGCGAGAAAGTCCATAGACTGGCTCCGGACAGTGGGGTGCAGGGTGGTGGCCCTGATGGGGGGCGAGCCGCTTTTGCGGAAGAAGTTCATTTTGGACGTCATAAAATACGGTAGCGACCGCGACTTCTTCATGTACCTCCCCACGAACGGCATCCTCATGGACAGGGACTTCATCGAGCGGGCAGGGGAGGCTGGTGTGGCGGCCATAAACCTCGCGGTCGATAAGATAAAGGAAGCGCCGGGGCTCCCCAAGAGCTTCGAGAGGGTAAAGACGAATTTCAAGCACCTCGTGAGGCTCAGGGAAAAGTACGGCTATATCATTTTCTTCAACATAAACATCACCTCCGAGAACATCGAGGACGTAAAGGAGCTTACCCGCATAGCCCGGGACCACGACATCGGCACCGACTATCACATGAACGAGCACCCCGTCATCGAGCAGAAGCATTACAAGTACCTTGAGCAGGGCTTCTGGATTTCAGATGAGCACTTCAGGAAGACTGACGAGCTCATAGACTGGCTCGTCGAGAGAAACCTCGAAGGCTGGCCGATGGTCAATTCCGCCGAGCATCTCCGGGCCATGAAGTCGTTCGTGAGGGGCAAGGGCGGGCCCTGGGACTGCAGGGCCGGCATCAATTCGCTCGTAATAAGGCTCGACGGCACGCTCGCCCCCTGCTTCGAGCTGTACTCGACCGAGAAAGACTGGGGCAGGGTCTGGGAGCCGGCATTCGATCATGCCAGGCTCCGCGAGATGAAAAAGGAGTGCAACCCCAAGTGCCTCTCCACATGCAACTACCAGGTCTATCATTATTACAACACCTATTCGAGGGGGCTTGAGTGGGTCTTGAAGCACATACACAGGGGGTTTTCACGGGAAGAAGACGGAAGGAGGAAGGCCGCTGATGCAGATGGAAAAGGTAAGGGAAAAAGCGAAGAGGCTCGGGCTTAAGACATCGAGGAAGGGAAAAGGGGAACTCATAAGGGAGATACAGAGGGCAGAGGGGAATTTTCCATGCTTCGGGACGGCAGGCGATTCATGCGACCAGCTTCATTGCTGCTGGAGGGAAGCCTGCCTTCCGAAAAATTCCGCATAACCGGCCCCGTTGAGCGCGGCCGTCTCGAAAGGCTCAAACCGGGTGGCCATAAGGAGGTGCGCCATGCCTGCCGACCCCGTATGCAAGATGGAGCTTAGCGAAGAGGACGCCGAGGCCACGGCCGAGTACAAGGGCATGACATATTACTTCTGCAGCGAGGCGTGCAAGGAGGCCTTTGAGCACGCGCCCGAGCGTTTCGTGAAAAAGACGGCGTGAGTTTTAAATAGGTGTGAAGGAATCGGACCTTCTCATCAGAACGAATGCTAATTCGCAAAGTCTTTCTTTACCCTGAAACAAAACCCCGGAGGGTAAGGCGAGCGTAGCATAAGGGAGGCTGAACGTGAACGGGCCGGGGAAGCAGGAGCGAAGCGACTTTAGAGGCCCGTTCACGGGGTGGGGGAGGTGGACAGCAAGCGAGTCTTACCCTCAAAAACCGCACGGCAGTGCGGAAAAGGTCTGTTGCGATTAGACCAAAAAGTTTGTTCCTGTCCGCATAAAGTTTCTGCCACAAATAAGTAAGCAAAAACTTCTAAGCCCTAAACCGGCTCGACCCTCAGTATCTCCGGGGCGAATTTTCTCACCTGGACTTCCACCCCTGATTTCAAGGTCATGGCCGCCGAGGGGCAGCCCCCGCACGCGCCAGTTAGCCGCACCTTCACGACCTTCCCGGCCTCGTCTATCTCCACAAGCTCGACATCGCCGCCGTCGGCCTGCAGGTGCGGCCTCACCTTGTCGAGCCCGGCAATGACCTTTTTTTTGAGCTCCTCGCCGGTCGCCTCCGGAAGCCTGGTCCTGGTTATGTTCACCACCCACTCGGGGCCGTCGGATACGCACTCCCATTCGAACTTCCCGGCGTATTCGGATTCGAGCATATACCTTACGGCCCTCGGGTCGTAGTCGTTCACTATCTGCAGGACCTTGCCGGGCCCGAGCCCTTCCCATCCGTCGAATATCATGGGGTGGCGTTCGTGCACGGGCGCGCCCCTCAGGTCAAGTTTTAATGGTCCGCTCATGGCTCCCTCCGTTCCAGGACTACAATATACAATATTTCCGCGGAACGGTCACTGATTATCGTCAGGCGTGCAATGGGATATCCGGGCGGAGGCAACGCGCCTCCGCCCCTGAAAGAGAGGACCGGGAGAGGGGAACTCTTTTTCGGAAGCGGCGGATGTCAGATGGCGCAGAGGGCAGGGATATGCGAGCCGAACTCCTCGGGTCTTTTAGAGCCGACTATCCACCTCCCGGCGTCCTCCTGGAGGTCGGTTTCCATCGGCTCGTGGAAGGGCAGGCCTTTCCCGTCGGTTATGAGGAGCACGCGGGGCTTAAGCGGGTGCGAGTGGTTTATCATCCTGACGATGGCCGCCTCGCCGGTGTTGAGCTCAACGCAGGTCCCTATGGGATAGACGCCGAGGCATTTTATGAGCCTCTCGACGAGCTCGGGGTCGAAGAGCGAGCCGCGTGAATGGTAGAGCCTCTTGAGCGCGTCCTCCTGGCGCATGCCCTTCTGGTAGACCCTGTTGCTGGTCATTGCGTCGTACACGTCGGCCACTCCCGCTATGCGCGCGTAGAGGTGTATGCCGCCCCCCGAAAGACGCATGTGGTAGCCGCTCCCGTCGAAACGCTCGTGGTGCTCGAGCACGACCTTCATCGCGGGCTCCTTCACGCATTTCATCCCCGCGAGCACGTCCTTGCCGAGCTCAGTGTGCTTTTTCATGACGGTGAACTCGCCTTCACTGAGGCGGCCGGGCTTGTTAAGGAGCTCTCCCGGCACGAGCATCTTGCCTATGTCGTGGAGTATGGCCCCGAGGCCGAGCTGGTCGAGTTCGTCTTTCTCGAGCCCGAGATGCCTGCCGACGGCAAGCGAGAGTATGCACACGTTCACGGAATGCGCGAAGGTGTAGTCGTCGAAGCTCTTAAGGCGCGCAAGGCTCGTGAGCGCGTCCTGGTTCCTGATTACAGAGTCGACCATGCGGCCCACGGTTTCGAGCACCTTTTCTGAGTCTATGCTCTTCCCTGTCCTCGCGTTATGGAGGAAGTCCCTTACCACCTGCTCGGCGTCGTGCCGGATGTTCTCCGCCTCCGCAAGCTCCTTCTTGAACTCGCTATAGGGAAGAGGCGCGTCGGGTTTGACGCCTTCGGCCTGCCGGGCCCCTTCATCGGTCCCGGCCAGCTCCGCGGTTTCCGGGTAAAAAGGAGCTGCGGCTGGCCCGCAATCGGCCACCTTCTTTTCGTGGCTCCTGGGCGGAGCTTCCTCATTCAGTGAAATGTATACATGGGCGTATCCCCTGGCCGACATCCTCGCCAGGTCGTCATCCGAGCGTACCAATATGTCGTTTACGAGGAAAACCGGGCTCATGCCGCGTTTCTCGACGCCGCAGACATACATGCCTTTTTCCAACTCATTGAGTCTTATTTGTATCATCATATGTTTAAGCCGTCCGAAGGGCGATTTTATCCACTCATATTATCGGAAACCGGAAGCAAATCTTTAGCCTTTTATCGGGCGGATTGACACGACCCGGAACGGGGTTATACTCAGAATTGACAGGGGTAAAGGGCTGCTCGGATCCCATAAAAAAAGGGGGGAATGCAATGGCCATTACCATGCCGAAGATAATGAGCTGTACGGTGCTTGAATGCGCGTACAACACAAACAGCGAATGCCATACTATGGCCATCACGGTCGGCGACGGCGGGCACGCCACATGCGACACATTTTACAGGGCCCCGACAAAGGGCGGGGCTGACATCGTCGGCGGCGTGGGGGCATGCAGGGCCTATGAATGCAATTATAACAAGTCCTACGAGTGCACTGCTCCCGGCATAAACGTCTCCCACCACAGCGAGCACGCGGACTGCAAGACCTTCTCCCCCAGGGGCTGACGGCTTCAAATATTCAAGCGGCTGGAGGGTATGAACGCCCTCCAGCCGCCGCTTGCCTGGCCTCCTCTCTCTCCGGTCCTTAAGCGGCGTCCGGAAAATTTCGAGATCTTTACCGCTTTTCCCGGAAGGCCGGGATTGAAAAACCCGCCCCCGTGTAATAGACTATTCCCGCAATGGAACGGATAATCACCCTCACGACCGATTTCGGGCTCAAGGACCCCTACCAGGGCGCCATGAAGGGGGCCGTATTGTCGGTCAACCCGGGGGCCCGGATCGTCGACATAACCCACCTTGTCCAGCCGGGGAACATCCTCGAAGGCGCGTTCGTGCTGCTTGGCGCTTCCCCGTATTTTCCTGAAAAGACCATACATGTGGCGGTCGTGGACCCCGGCGTCGGAGGGGACAGGAAACCGATACTGGTCGAGACCAGGAGCTTTTTTTATATCGGCCCTGATAACGGGCTCCTTAGCCCCTCGGTCCGCGAGGACGGCATCGTAAGGGCCATAGAGCTTACAAATAGGGATTTTTTCAGGGACGAGGTAACGAGCACCTTTCACGGACGGGACATCTTCGGCCCTGTCGCGGCCCGCTTAAGCCTCGGCGCAAAGCCGGAGGAGATGGGGCGGGCTCTCGATAAGATCCGGGCGCTCGATCTGCCGAGGACGGTCTTGGAGGCGGGCGGCATAAGGGGCGAGGTCGTCTATATAGATTCCTTCGGAAACCTCATAACGAACATCCGGCGCGAGGAGCTTTCCGGCCTTGACGGGGCCGCGGTGGAGGTTTCAGTCAAGAACGCCGCGCTCTCCGGCCTCAAAAAGACATACGCCATGGTCGAGAAAGGCGTTGCCGCGGCCCTCATAGGCAGCACAGGGTATCTCGAGGTCGCGGTCAATTGCGGAAGCGCCGCAGAAGCAATCGGGGCGCGCGTGGGCGACACTGTCGCGGTGAGGGCCGTGAATAAATGAGGGCCGTCGTGCAGAGGGTGGCGTCCGCATCGGTTTCCGTATCCGGTCGAATAACAGGGGCCATTGAAAAAGGGCTCCTCGTCTTCGTCGGCGTAGAGAAGGGCGACGGCCCGGAGGACCTGGAATACACGGCCTCCAAGATAACCGGCCTGAGGGTATTCGAGGACCGCGAGGGCAGGATGAACCTGGACGTCAAAGAGGCCGGCGGGTCGCTTCTCGTCATCTCGCAGTTTAACCTGCTCGCGGACTGCCGGAAGGGCAGAAGGCCCTCCTTCGACAGGGCCGAGGAGCCGCAAAGGGCAAGGGAGATGTACGAGGCGCTCCTAAAGAGGCTGGGCGAGTCTGCCCGGGTGGAGACTGGCGAGTTCCAGGCGCACATGGATGTCAGGCTGGTGAACGACGGGCCCGTCACGCTCATCCTTGACAGCAGGAAAGGTTTTTAGTCTGCTATAGCCTTTCTCGGGGATATGTTCCCATTGTTGAAAAGACCTTTTCCGCGCTGCCGCGCGGTTCGGCATAAACCCCGTAGGGTGCGCTATGCGCACCATCGTATTTGCAAATGGCCTTTTCCACACTGCCGTGCGGTTTTGAGGGGCTCGCGCTAGCCCCCTCCCCCACCTAGTGAACGGGCCCCTGAAGTCGCGGAGTTTACCTGAGCGAAGCGAAGGGCCTCATTCTGCTTCCCCGGCCCGTTCACGCTCAGCCTCCCTTATGCTGCGCTCGCCTTACTCTCCGGGGTTTGTTTCAAGACAAAAGAATCTTGCTGCTCCTTTTGTTTTTGTATTTCAAGATAACCAGGGGCATAAGGCGTTGCGAGCATAAGGTTGGGGGAAGGGCGAGCGAGGCGGGGAAGCAGGAGCTCGGCCCCTTGGGCCGAGCGACATAAGAGCCGAGCGAGGAGGATGGAGGCGGAAAGCGAGCGGAGCCTTATGTCCAAAAAGAGCGCGGCAGCGCGCAAAAGGCCTTTTGCAAGTTCGCTCAGATGGTTTTAAGCCCGCCCGGTTTGACAGCCCTGCCTTATGGTGCTATCTTTCCCACCATGACCTTCTCCTCCCATATCGACATAAGCTCAAGGGGCTTTGCGGACATAATCGACATCACCTCAAGGGTCGAAGCCGCGCTCAATGAGTCGGGCATGAGGGACGGCATCGTCTCCGTCTTCGTCGTCGGCTCGACCGCCTCCATAACCACCATAGAATACGAGAAGGGCGTCATAGAGGACTTGAAGGACGCCATAGAGCGCATGGCCCCGATGGGCATCCCCTATAAGCACGACAGCCGGTGGGGCGACGGCAACGGCTTTGCCCACGTGCGCGCGGCACTTCTTAAGCCCGGCATAACCATACCTGTTATCGGGGGCTCGATGGTCCTCGGGACATGGCAGCAGGTGGTGCTCATAGACTTCGATAACAGGCCGAGAAATCGCAGGGTGGTAGTGCAGGCAACGGGAGAGAGATGAAGGTAGTAGGGCTCGGGCAGTGCTCGCTGGACTACATAACGCTGCTGGACGGGTTCCCGCCGGAGGACGCCAAAAAAGAGGTCCTCGATTTCACGGTCCAGGGCGGCGGGCCGGTAGCCACGGCCCTCGTGACACTGAGCCGCCTCGGAGTAAAGACCGCCATGATAGGCCGGGTCTCCGACGACCCGGCAGGCGACGAGATACGGCGGGGGCTTAAGGCCGAGGGCGTGGACGTGAAGGGCCTTATTACGAAGCCCGGAGGAAGGTCGCAGCAGGCTGTCGTCATTGTAAACAAAAAGGCCGGCACAAGGACCATATGCTGGCAGAGGCCCACTGTCGAGCCTCTTTCGGAGCGCGAGGTCGACCCCGCTTTCTTCAAGGGAGCTGGTTTTCTCCTCTTGGACGGCCTCATGACAGAGGCCTCGTACAAGGCCGCGGAGCGCGCGGCCCGGCTCGGCATCCCCGTCATGCTCGATGCCGGGAGCATGAGACCGGGGATGCTGAAGCTCGCGTCCATGTGCGATTATGTGGTCTCTTCGGACCGGTTCGTCTCGGACCTTAAGCTCAGCATAAAGGAGGCCTTCAAGAAGCTCAGGACCGGCAGGACCAGGGCCATAACCGTTACCGTGGGCGACAAGGGGAGCTTTACCTTTTTTGAGGGCAAGGTCTATCTCCAGAAGGCCTTCAAGGTGAAGGCGGTCGATACTACCGGTGCGGGCGACGTCTTCCACGGCGCCTACGCGTACGGGGTTATCCAGGGATGGGACATCAAGAAGATTGTTGAGTTCGCCTCTGCGGTTTCGGCAATGAAGTGCAGGGAACTCGGGGGCAGGGCAGGAATACCGGCGCTTACAGAGGCGCTAAAGTTCATCAAGGAATCGAAATAAGAAAAGGGGCGGTCTCCCGCCCCTTTGATTAAAGGCAACCTCTAAAAATTAGAAATTTTTCCCGCTTTTCCCGGAAGGGCGGGAATAAAAAGCGGAGCATATATGCGAATATGTGAGCATTTTTATTCACGTAACCTACGCAGAGTCCGGGGAAAATAGCAATTTTTAGAGGTTGCCTAAAGCCGATCGCGCGCCTCAGTGCCTGAACTTCTCGTGGCAGGCGTTGCAGCTTTTTATGAGCCTTGAAAGGTCCATGAGGGCCTTGTCCCTGTTGCCGGCCTCAGCCGATGCCGCGAGCTCGTCGGCGGTAACGTGCACCGCCTTCCCGAGCGAAAGGAAATCCGGCTCGCCGGTCATTTCACCTACTGCTTCGCAGCGCTCCTCCTCTTCAGGCGTCCAGCCGAGCCCCCTCGCAATGGAAGCGGCCTTGCCCATGTCGTTTGCGCCAAGCGCGGCGGCTATCTCGCTCACCGTATCGAGGTGCTGGCGCATCATCCTTTTCTGCATCGCTTTCATGGGGCCGGGAAGCTTAAGCTCCACCCGCTCGTCCGGCTTTGGCCCGCCCGTCTTCATCATCTTATCGTGAATGGCCGAGTGGTCGGCGGCATGGGATATTCCCGCCGCCGCCAGAAGGCCTGCAAATAATACCGACGCCAAAGCTCTTTTCATCTCTTTTCTCCCGCGGGGTTTTCAGGTACGGTCACGGATATGATGCCCCGGAGGTCGCCGGGCCTGTATCCGAAAGCCCTGTCGTCCGGGTACTTCTCCTTTATGAAAGCCGGCCTTGCGTCCCTGTCGCCGTGGCAGGCGAGGCAGGCCTCCTCGACGAATATGGGACGGGTTACGCGCGAATAGGACGCGCCGTCGATAAAGAGCTCGTCACGGACCTCGTTCAGGTCCTTGTCCCCGGCGAACCTTGCAATAAGCGCGGCCTCTTCAGAGGCCGCCTTGTTAGCCGGGTTCCTGTACTTTTCGGCGGCATGGCGTATCTTCATGCCCCGCGTCTCGGAGAGTTCCTTTACGCGGGCCCCCACCCTGCCGCATACATTTTTAAAGGTCTCCGGGGTTATCTCCGCGCCAGGCTCTATGAAGGCCTTTGCAAGGCTTGAGCGCATGTCAATTATTTCCGCCGCGGCATTGGAGGCCTCCTCCATCCGGGGTGTTTCTGCGGACGCCGGGGCCGCGGCAAGCAAAACAGCCGCAGCCAGAAGCTTGAAATCCATAAGGCCCCTCCTTCAAGGTACTCCAGGATACCATGAACGGGAAATGAACTTTAAGATATATGTCAGGAACCCGCCCTGGGCTTATGCCTCGCCTATATCGCCAATTTCGACAGGTCGGCTATGCCGGAATAGAGCTCCCTTACGGAGGCGAGGAGCTTAAGCCGGTTTCCCTTTATCTTCTCGTCCTCCACCATGACCATGACCTCGTCGAAAAAGGAGTCTATCCTGTCCTTTATCGAGGCCAGCGCCTCGAAGGCCCCTGCGTACTCGCCGATCTTTCGGCGTTCCTCCATGACCGGGGCTATCTCAAGGCTCGCCTTGTAAAGGGAGACCTCCGCAGGTTCGGCGAGGAGCGCGGAGTCAGGTCCGCCCTTACCCGGCTCGACGCTCTTAAGTATATTCGAGACCCTCTTGAAGGCGGTGACGAGCCTTCCTGCATCCGGGTGCGACTTGAAACCCTCAAGCGCCCGTATCCTCCTTACCGCGTCCGGGAGGTCGTACCAGGGGGCGGAGAGCACGGCGTCTATGGAGTCGTGCGAAAGGCCCTGCGAAAGGAGCTGGTTACGGAGCCGTTCCCTGAAGAACTCCAGCACATCTGAGCGGACCTCGGAGGCTGGCCTTTTAAGCTTCGGTGCAAGGAGCTTGAGAGACTCGTCCACCAGCTCGTCTATCGTGAGGCGGATGTCCTTTTCGAGGATTATCGCTATGACGCCGAGCGATTGCCTCCGGAGGGCATAAGGGTCCTGCGCGCCGGACGGGATAAGGCCGACCCCGAAGCAGCCGGCTATGGTGTCGGCCTTGTCGGCTATGCTGATGACGGAGCCGGCGATCGAGGCCGGGAGCGCGCCGCCTGAGGAGACCGGCATGTAATGTTCGAGGATGGCCGCGCATACTTCCGGCGCCTCGCGCTCTTTTTTGGCGTATACCGAGCCCATTATGCCCTGGAGCTTGGGGAACTCCCCTACGACCCCGGACGTGAGGTCGGCCTTTGCGAGCATGGCGGCCCTCCCTATTACGAGCTTCTCGAAGAGGCCGGGGTCGATTTCGCTCCGTTCGAACTTCGCGGGGTTGAAGCTCTCCGTCAGGTAGTCGGAGGGGTTCTCGCCCTCCTCCATAGGCCTTGAAAGCCCGGCCTTTGCGCCTATCGTCAGGGCGAGTGCCGCGAACCTCTCGGCCTTCTCGTATGACGTGCCGAGCCTGGCCTGGAATACGACTCCCTTGAGCTTCTCGGCCATCGCTGCAAGCGGCTTTTTTATGTCCTGCTCGTAATAGAATTTGGCGTCATTGAGCCTGGCCCGGAGGACCCGCTCATTGCCTTTCCTTACGACGTCCATGTCCTTTGCGAGCGTGTTGGCGACTGTTATGAAATAGGGGAGGAGCCCGCCCTTCGCGTCGAGAACGGAGAAGTACCTCTGGTGCTCCCTCATGGCGTTCACGACGATGTCCCTGGGCAGGTCAAGGAACTCGCGGTCGAATGAGCCCCTCACAATTACAGGGTATTCTACAAGCCACGCCACCTCCTCAAGGAGCGCCTCGTCCGGCATGACGCTCCCGCCCGCTTCCCCGGCGGCCTTTTCGATACCTTCGGCTATGAGGCGCTTCCTCTCGTCCTGGCCGGCAATGACAAAGGCCTTCCCGAGCCCTTCGAGATAAGAGCCGACGGAGTCTGCCTTTATCGGCTTGAGTTTCGAGTCCTCGCGCTCCGAAAGGAACCTGTGGCCGTATGTGACGCGCGAGCTCTTTATGTGCCCGTAGCTGAAATCTACCGGCTCGCCCCCGAAGAGGAGGAGTATCCAGTGTATGGGGCGCGAAAACGAGATGTCGTGGGAGCCCCACCTCATGGACTTGGGGAGGAAGTCCCTTGAGAGCATGTCGGCTATGACCTCGGGGAGTATCTTCGAGGTCTCCTCGCCCTTGACCTCCTTTATCGCCATTACGTATTCGCCCTTGTCGGTCTTTACGCTCTTAAGCTCCGAGACCTGAACTCCCTGGCTCCGCGCAAAGCCCAGTAGCGCGCCGGTGGGTTTTCCGTCCGCGTCATAGGCGGCCTTCGTGTTCGGGCCCTTGACCTCAAGGCGCGAATCCGGCTGCCTTTCATCGAGCCCCTCGACAACGAGTGCCAACCTCCTCGGAGTGCCGAGCGCCCGGACAGCGCCGAACTTGAGCTTCCTTGACTCAAGCCCCTTCTTGAGAAAACCTTCGAGCGCTGAAAGCGCCCTTGGCGCCACCCCGGCCGGGAGTTCTTCGGTTCCTAACTCGAAAAGCAGGTCTTTCGCCATTTTCCCTCTGTTCACTTAGAAGTTGCAGACAAATTTACCAGAGCCACGGTTATTTTCAACCTATTTTAAATAGTGAATGCAGTTAGATTTTGTTGAAATGCGATGACCGGTCATGATTTCCGGTTTTCAGAAATGGGCCTTTTCCGCACTGCCGTGCGGTTTTCGAGGGTAAGGCACGCTATCCCACCCCGTGAACGGGCCCTAAAGTCGCTTCGCTCCTGACTTCCCGGCCCGTTCACGCTCTTCCTTCATATGCAGCGCTCGCCTTACCCTCCGGTGTTTGTTGAAAAACAAAATCTTCTGTTTTGTTTCATAAATAACCCGGCATAAGGCGGAGCGAACATAGGGATGGAGGAGGGCGGGCGAGGCGGGGCAGCAGGAGCGAGGCCAAAGGCCGAGCGACATAAGGGCCGAGCCCGGAGGAAGGAGGAGGAACGAGAGCGGAGCCTTATGCCGAAAAGCGCGGCAGCGCGTTAATGGTTTTTTGCCGCGTTGTCTGTCGTTTTGCGCTACCTCGGGAATATTATTCCGTCTCCCTCGACACGAGCGGCGGTATGAAGGCCTTCCGGCCCCGGAGGACTATGGAGATGGCGGTCGCGGGTATGGGCTCGAAAAGCGAGAGGCCTGAGGCGGCCTCGATGCCGTTAATCGCGCTTGACCATACTATTCGGCCTGTGCTCCTCACATCGAGGTGCTTGAGTATTATACGCACTGTCGAGTCCTCCTTTATCGGGCTCCCCATGTACCGTATCCTCATCCCGTGCCTGGATATGTCGGTCGTCTGTGTAAAGGGCCTGGATGTTGTCGGGCCGTCCTCGAAGACCTTGCAGTCCTCGGCCCAGCAGAGCCGCCTCTCCTCGCGCCTGTTTTCGTTCATGTCCCTGTATCTCGCGAAGAACGCCGAGAGGTTGGCGCCGGTGAGGCTCTCGACTTTCTTCAAAAGCTCCTTTATGTCGAACGGCTTTATGATATATTTTTCATACTGCCTTGTTATGACCTCCTGGCTCTCGAAATCGGCGCAGGTGTCC
The DNA here is from genome assembly GCA_015075075.1 of Deltaproteobacteria bacterium. Taxonomy (GTDB): domain Bacteria; phylum Desulfobacterota; class GWC2-55-46; order GWC2-55-46; family GWC2-55-46; genus UBA5799. The sequence continues at coordinate 135,732 of JABTVA010000004.1, forward strand.
TCGGTCATGAAAAGGAACCGCTCTTTCATATGGGAATAGACCTTGAGGGTGCTAAGGTAAAGGCCCATGCCGTCGAGCCCGGGTATCCGCATGCCAGTTATGACCAGGTCGAATTTCGATTCCCTGAGCTTCCCGTACGCCTCCGTGCCGCTGGACGCGACCTCCACAGCGTAGCCGGCCCCCACCAGGACCTCGGAGCAGAAGCTCCGGAGCCTCTCGTCGTCGTCCACAAGGAGGATTTTCTTTTTCTCCTGCCCGTCGTCCATGTATTTTGCCCTCGGTTCGGGAGGGCCCTGGCCATCGAGTTAAGGCGGCGTGAGCTTGAGGAGGCTTGTGGAAAGGAGGGCTCTACGGGGTTTATTTTTTTGCCGGACCAGGGCTTTTATAAGTCCATATTTAAACCTTAATCTTTTAATCATCGCTGTCAAGGCGCTGAAATGTGCCTTCTCCAGCTTGAAATCCCAAGAAACGCCTTGACAAGGAAAGCTTTTATTTCTTAAAATGACATATTGAGTAACGGGGGTGCGAATCATCAGCCCGCATCCGTTCAGGGCCCCCCTGCTTTGCCGCAAGTTCCACCCATAAGGGCCCATAGCTCAGTTGGAAGAGCCACCGGCTCATAACCGGTCGGTCCCTGGTTCGAGTCCAGGTGGGCCCACCAAAAATCCAGCCCTGGAGGCATTTTATTGATAGAGACGTTGAGAGTCCTTGAAGAGATACAGCGGATAGACCTTGAGATAAAGTCACTGGGGGAAGAGGAAAAGGAATACCTCGGAAGGATGGAGGCGCTCGGGGCCGAGCTCGAAAGGGCCGGGAAAGCCGCAGGCGCCCTCGAAGAGGAGCTTTCAGGCATGAAGGAGCAGCTGAGGGGCATCGAGGAGAGGATACGGGAGAGCGCCGAGAGGATAACGAAGGACGAAGGCAGGCTCAACTCCGTAAAGAACGACAGGGAGCTCAACGCGATAACCAAGGAGATAAACGGCGCCAACAAGTCGAGGAAGCAGGCCGAGCAGGAGAAGGCCGCCCTTATGACAAAGGTCCAGGATAAAGAGGCGGCGCTCGCCGTCAGAAAAGAGGAGCTCCGGGCCCGTCAGGAGGAATTCGACGGGCTCGCGGGCGAGCTGGAATCCAGGAAGGACGGCTGGAGGTCGGCCGAGGAAGAGAAGCTCAAGTCCAGGGACGCGAAGAAGGCGCCGGTCAGGCCGGATATAATGAGGAAATACGAGATGATCCGGTCAAAGAGGGGCGGCCTCGGGCTTGTACTTGTAAAAGACGAGATATGCCAGGGCTGCTTCACCCACATCCCCCCGCAGATTTTCATAATGCTTAAGAAAGGCACCGAAGAGATCCATTCCTGCCCCCATTGCCACCGGCTCCTGTACGCAGAGCTGCCCCAGGCCGAATTAGAGGCCGTATAGATGTCCTGAAGGGACAGCGCCCTCGTAACGATTCCTTAAAGAACTTTCCAGCACGCTTGACGTCCGGGCCGCGATCAAAAGGCTCGATAACTGAAGACGAGGCGAGGGCCATATTTAAGGGCCTTGCGGGCGAGCCGGTCCAGGAGCCCCTTTTCGCGCCCCCGCTTTCAGGGCCTTATGAGCTCCGCGTGGACGGCGCGTCGCGCGGCAACCCTGGCGAGGCCGGTGCTGGCGCGGTCATAAAAGACCCGCAAGGGAAGGTCGTAAGGGAGCTGAGGAAATACCTCGGCATCGCGACCAACAACATGGCCGAGTACAGGGCCCTCGTAATGGCGCTTACCGAGGCCGGGTCAATGGGCATACGGGACATAGAGGTATTCGCCGATTCCGAGCTGGTCGTTAAGCAGATGACCGGTGCATACAGGGTAAAGAGCGAAGAGCTTAAGTCCCTTTTCGAGGAAGCTCTGCGGCTCATGAAGGGCTTCAGGACCGCCAAGATAGTACACGTCTACAGGGAAGAGAACAGCCTCGCGGACAAGCTGGCCAACGAGGCCATAGAGCGGCGGGGGCAGTAAAAATTGATCTTCGGGTAGTTACGGGAATAAAAAATGCTCACATATTCGCATGCTCCGCCTTTTTATCCCCGGCCTCCCTTGATTTCGGGAAATATCTCTAACAGGTGGTTGAAAAAGTCCTTCCTGGACTTTTTCAACCACGGCTGGCCGGAATGAACCCGTCCAAGCCTTACAAATTGCTCGGCCTGGATAGTCTTCACAATTTGGCAATCCATCCGTGGATTGCTTGGCAGGGTGTTTTTCCTGCCAAATTAGAGTTGCCGAATTCGAGTCCGGAGCGACCGGCCTTATCGGTCTTTAAATCTTCATCCGAATAGTGTAATATTAATCCGCAGGAGGCTGCCGGGCGGCCGCCGGCCTTCGGGCCGGAGGAAAGTCCGGACACCACAGGGCAGGGAGGTCGCTAACGGCGACCGGGGGCGACCCCAGGGACAAGGGCCACAGAAAAGATACCGCCGCCCGAAAGGGCGGTAAGGGTGAAAAGGCGGGGTAAGAGCCCACCAGCCTGCCGGGCGACCGGCAGGGCTTGGCAACCCCCTCCCGGTGCAAGGCCAAATAGGTTCCGCATCAAGGACTGCCCGTCCTTTTCCTTCGGGAGGGCGGAACGGGTTGGCCGCTCGAGCCTGCCGGCAACGGCAGGCCTAGACGAATGGCCGCCGCCCGGTTTTACCGGGAACAGAATCCGGCTTACGGCAGCCTCCGGCGTTTTTTTCCAAATAAGGTATTCTGGATTTAATGCACTTGAACAAGGGAGAGGTACGGCACGCGTTCGCTCCGAATCCGGCAGTCCTGCCCCGTTCTTAAAGGGATTTAATCAGCCGCGCCCCCGTGGTTTAATAAACCGGCCTTAATCTCTCCGAGAGTCTCCCATTTCCCGTAGATGTTTTTCCGTGACCCCGGTCACGGGCATTACAGGCGATTTGTGTTTTTTTAGCGCGCCAGGGCATCGGCTCTCTCGACGCGGCCCGCCGGCATTGCGGCGCGTTTTCCTTCCATCCGTGGGCGGTCGGACTTGAAGATAGGCATCAAGATAAAGCTGGCGGTCGTACTCTCGACCCTCCTTTTCGCGGCCACCGTTTCCATAGGCGCGATGCTCGTATTGCAGCACAAGTCCGACCTCGAGGAGCAGCTCCGCTCCATGGCCGGGACCATAACCCACGAATTCGCGAATGGCTCCAAGATGCCCTTCATGCAAAAGGACACGCTTGGCATGACGCTCGCCGTCCAGAACATACTCAAGTACCCCGGCATACACGACGCCTATATCCTCAACCACAGGTTCGAGGTCGAGGCGCACAAGGACGTGCTCGAGGCCGGAGGCGATTTCGTCCTCTTCGACACGGGCCTCATAATGGCAAGGCAGGGCGAGGCGGCCCCGTGGACCATAGACCACGGCGACCAGGAGTCCATAACCTTCGCCTCGCCCATAGTGTTCAGGGACACGACTGTCGGTTATACCGTAGTGTCCTTTTCGAAGGCCTTCATAAGGGAGCAGGTAAGGCGCGCGGTCAGGAGGGTGACCATAATGGGTTTCATGGCGGCCGGGGCCGTGACGCTAATCTCCATCCCGCTCGCCTCGGGGCTCCTCCGGCCCGTCTTCAGGCTCTTCCAGGGCACCAGGGAGATAGCCCTGGGCAACTTCGACTACCGCATACCAGAGATACGGAAGGACGAGATAGGGGACCTGGTGGCCTCCTTCAACAGGATGGCATCGGACCTTAAGAAAAAGGAGATACTGAGGGGGGTGTTGAACCGCTACGTGAGCCGGCACGTGGCCGACGAGATTTTCAGGGACCCGGAGCGCGTAAGGCTCGGGGGCCACAGGCGGGAGGTATCGGTCTTCTTCGCGGATATCCGGGGCTTCACCTCCATGTCTCGGAACATGGAGCCGGAGGAGATAGTGGACCTCCTCAACAGGTACTTCCACCGTGGTCACCAATATCGTCTTCAGGTTCGAGGGCACCATAGACAAGTTCATAGGCGATGCGGTCATGAGCGTATTCGGCTCGCCCATCAGGAATCTCTCCCACCTCGAACAGGGCGTGAAGGCGGCAATGGCCGTGAAGCTCGCGGTCGAGAGGATGAACTCACTCCGGGCCGAGCGCGGGGAGACGGCCCTCGAGATGGGCATCGGCCTCGATTCAGGCGAGGTCATCGTCGGGAACATGGGCTCAAGCGTAAGGATGGAGTACACCGCCGTGGGAGATCCGGTAAACACGGCCTCCAGGCTCACCGACCTCGCGAGGGGAGGGGAGATACTCGTAAGCGAATTCATCTACGGCAGGGTGGCGGCTGACGTGGCCGCGGAGGAGATGCGGGGCGTGTACCTTAAGGGCTTCGACAAGCCCGTTACGCTCTACAACATAAAGGAGCTCGGGCCGCGCTGGAAGGACGAGGTGGAAGGGGTCGTAAGCCTCGCGTGCAGCGTGCTCAGGGAGGAAGGCTTTGTTATTTAGGCTGTCGATGATAGCGCTCCTCGTCTTCATGGCCGGGTGCGTGCAGATGTCCTCGCGGTACGCGCAGGGCACCGAGTACGACAGGGCCGTCCTGCTGTACGAGAGCGGCAGGCTCTCCGAGGCCAGGGAGAAGGCGGGCAGGATACCCAAGGGCGACCCGAACTACAAGGCGTCCAGGAAGCTCCTCCAGGACATAAACTCCATTTCAATGCAGCTTTCCAGGAGGCACATGGAGTTGGCCGAGGATTACGAGAGGGCCGGAATACTTTCAAAGGCCGCGGCAGAGTACAGGGACTCTCTCCGGCATAATCCGGAAAACCTCCTCGCCAAGCGCAAGCTCGAGCTCGTAACCGAGGCGATGAGGTCCGGTGGTGCGCCGCAAAGGACGGCGGCCTCACGCGGCGCCCCTCCCCAAGCCGTGAAAAAGGCCGCCGCGAACCCGGCCACTGCGGCGAAAAGGATCCTGTCCAAGGACGACGCGCCCGAGGACCTCGCCAACATCCATTACCTGAAGGGCAAGGTCTATTTCGAATCGAGCGCATACCACAGGGCCATCGAGGAGTTTACGGCGGCCTTGAGGATAGTCCCCTCGTACATGAACGCGAAGGATCTCCTTGAGAAGGCCGTATCCGAGCGGGACAAGGCTGTTGAGAAGCACCTCAGAAACGGGATCGCGTATTTCCAGAGCGAGGAGATGGAGTTAGCGATAAAGGAATGGGATATGGTGCTGGAGCTCGATCCCTCTAACAGGGTGGCCGCCGATTACAAGTACAGGGCCGAGGTAATACTCGAGAGGTTCGAGAGGATAAGGGGAAACCAGCGCGAGGGGTAAGCCTGAGTTCGCCTTCCCTGTCTCATGCGCCCGGAAAAGGCCTCTTAGCAAGAGACATACGCTAAGAGTCCCGTGATTTTTCAAGACAATGTGCTTTTCTTTGTATCGAAGCCCGCTCGCCTGAAATCTGTCTAAAAATTTACAGACCAGCGCGGAAATCCCACTTTTGGCCGCGATACCCCCTCTTTGGATTGATTTTTCGAGGGATTTTTGCCAACCGCCCTAATCAAGCCCCCACTAATAGTATGCCCTGAAATCTCTTCTACTATAAGTTGAATACTGCTGATTTCCCGAGAATTTCTGAAGCCTTACCTTTTTAGATTTCCCTTGACAAAGAATTTCATCGGGAATATAGTTGACCAGCGTGTGGTATAAAGTGGTATTAAGTGGTATAAGAGGCCCCCAAGTGGAATGAAATGGCATTCCTTAAGCCTGCTCATGCAGACCGGGGAAGATAAGCGATGTTCAAAGGCAGGTACGAGCACCTAATCGATTCCAAGGGCAGGATCAGCATACCCTCGAGGTTCAGGGAGACGCTGAACGAGAGATACGATTCCCGCCTCGTCGTGACCAATTACGACGGCTGCCTCATAGCCTACCCCCTTGCCGAATGGCAGAAACTCGAAGAGAAGATATCCGCCCTGCCGGAGTTCAAGAAGGACACGAAGGCGTTCCTCCGTTTTTTCTACTCCAGCGCGGCTGATTGCGCAATCGACAAGCTCGGGAGGATCCTCATCCCGCAGACGCTCAGGGACTATGCGAAGCTGGAAAAAGAGGTCGTCCTCATCGGCGCGTTCAGGCACATGGAGATATGGAGCAAGACGCTCTGGGAGCAGGCTGCCGCAGCCGCCTCGGATGACGAGATAGTGAACACCCTCGAGCGGCTGGGGCTTTAGGGAATGGCGGAGTTCGCGCACCTTCCCGTGATGCCCGCCGAGGTCGTTGATTTTCTCGGCTGCGCCCGGGCCGGGGCCTATGTGGACGGCACCGTGGGCGGCGGCGGCCACGCCTCCGAGATACTCAAGGCGAACCCGGGGAACAGGCTCATAGGCCTGGACCGGGATTCGGATGCGCTGGCCGCGGCCCAAAAGGCGCTCGCGCCCTTTGCCGGAAGGTTCGTCCTCGTAAAGGAGAACTTCAGGAACGTAAGCGCGGTCCTCGACCGACTCGACGAGGGACCTGTGGACGGCATGCTCATGGACCTGGGTGTCTCGTCATACCAGCTCGAAAGCCCGGAGCGGGGCTTCAGCTTCCGCTTCGACGCAAAGCTCGATATGAGGATGGACAGGTCCTCGGGGCTCACTGCCCGCGACCTGGTCAATACGCTCGACGAAGGCGAGCTCTTCCGCATCTTCAGGGAATACGGGGAGGAAGCCCACTCGAGGAGGATAGCCAGGGCCATCGTGAAGGCGAGGGCGGCTGGAACGATAGAGACGACCAATGAGCTTCAGCGCATTGTCGTCGAGGCGGTCCCGGCGAAGTCCAGGGGCGGCAGGATACACCCGGCCACGCGCGTCTTCCAGGCCCTGAGGATAGCGGTGAACGACGAGCTCGGGAGCCTCAGGGAAGGGCTCGCAGCCGGCATGGAGTCGCTTAAACCAGGCGGCAGGATGGTAGTCATATCCTTCCACTCGCTCGAGGACAGGATCGTGAAGGACGCGTTCAGGAAGGCCGCGACCGGCTGCATATGCCCTCCGAAGTTCCCGGTCTGCGTATGCAAGAGGACGCCGCAGGCGCGGCTCGTATCGAAAAAGGCGGTCGCGCCCTCGGAGGAAGAGGTCGACGGGAACCCGAGGGCAAGGAGCGCAAAGCTTCGCGCCATCGAGAAGCTCTGAAAAATGGCAGCCCTCAATTTTAGAGGTGCCGATATACAATCCGGTGTTCCGGCCAGAAGCCGGAAAGGGTGCGAGGCAGAAAGAGAAGGAGGCGGTCATGGCTCAAGTGGTAAGAAAAAAGCTCGATTTCCCGGGGGTGCTCCTAGGGCAGGACGTGAAGGCCAAGAGGGACCCGAAGGACCTGAATTTCATCTACCTCGCCGTAGCCGCCTCGCTCGCCGCCATGCTTATCGTATTCGGCTTCGTCTGGAGCAGGCTCATGGTCGTGAACGCCGGCTACGAGATATCAAGGGCAAATAGCGCCAGGGCGGCCCTCATAGAGCAGAATAAAAGGCTTAAGCTCGAGTACGTGCGCCTTAAGTCGCCGGAGAGGATAGAGAGGATCGCGGCGGAGATGGGCTTCGACAACCCCAAGAGCGGGCAGATAATCGTCCTCAGATGAGGAGGCGAAAGCAGGCCAAGAAGGGAGATGCTTACCTCAAGCTCAGGCTGTATGTCATCCTGGGCCTTTTCCTTGCGGCATTCGGCGCGATAGTCTTCAGGGCCGTCCAGCTCCAGATAGTGAAAGGGCCGGAGCTTAAGAAGATGGCCGAAAGGCAGCACAGGAAGACCCTGAACCTCCAGTCCAAGAGGGGGGACATATACGACAGGAACCTTAAAGAGCTGGCCGTTAGCATTGATGTGGACTCGGTCTTTGCCCAGCCCGACAAGATAGAATCCCCCAGGGCTACGGCCAGGGCGCTCGCTCCGGTAATCGGGGTGTCCTCCTTCGAGCTCGAAAAGAAGCTCTCCGGGGACGGGAGGTTCGTGTGGCTCAAGCGCCAGGTGGACTTGAAGGGCGAAGACCGCGACATGATACGCGGCCTCGAAGGCATAGGGATAATAAAGGAGGGCAGGAGGTTTTACCCGAACAGGCAGCTCGCCTCCAACCTCATAGGCTTCACCGGCCTGGACGCAAGCGGCCTTGAAGGCGTCGAGAAGTACTACGACACGATGCTCAAGGGCTCCTCGGCAAGGCTCACCGGCGAGAGGGACGCGATGGGCAGGGGCCTCCTCTACAAGGACCTCGACAAGACCGTGCCGCTTCAGGGCATGGAGGTCGAGCTTACGATCGACAAGTCGATCCAGTACATAGCCGAGAAGTCGCTCAAGAAGGCGGTCGACGAGTACGACGCGAAGGGCGGGACGGCCATAGTCATGGACCCCATGACGGGCGAGATACTCGCAATGGCGACCCAGCCCTCCTTTGACCCGAACGACATACGTCGCTACGGCTCGGGGAGCTGGAGGAACAGGGCCATAGCCGACGTTTTCGAGCCGGGCTCGACTTTCAAGCTCTTTCTCATAGCTGCCGCCCTGGAGGAGAACATAGTAAAGCCGGAAAACCGTTTCTACTGTGAAAACGGCAAGTACAGGGTGGCGGACAGGGTCTTCCACGACACCAAGGAGTACGGCTGGCTGACCGTCACCGAGATACTCAAGTATTCGAGCAACATAGGGACCGCCAAGATAGGAGAGAAGCTCGGCAGCGAGCAGATTTACAGGTATCTGAAGGCGTTCGGCTTCGGCGCAAGGAACGGCATAGACCTGCCGGGCGAGGCTACGGGCGTACTCAGGCACCCGAAGAACTGGTCGAAGGTCTCTCTCCATACCATTTCCTTCGGCCAGGGCGTGTCGGTAACCGGGCTTCAGATGATCACGGCGCTTTCATCGATAGCGAACGGCGGCTTCCTCATGCAGCCCTACGTGGTGAAATCCGTCAAGGAGCCCGGCGGCAGGCCGGTCGCGGAGACCCATCCGGTCGTCGTGAAAAGGGTTATCTCCGAGGATACGGCGAGGAAGCTTACGAATATGATGGTTGAGGCCACCGGGAAAAAAAGCACGGGCGAGCTTGCGGCGCTTCCGGATTTCGAGGTCGCCGGGAAGACCGGGACCGCGCAGAAGCCCGACTTCAAAAATGGCGGCTATGCGAGAGGGGCCTACATAGCCTCTTTCATGGGCTTTGTGCCGGCGGATGACCCGATGCTTGCGATACTCGTTACCGTTGACGAGCCCAGGGGCGAGTATTACGGCGGGCGGGTGGCCGGCCCTGTATTCAGGGAGATAGCCGAGGAGTCATTGGCGTACCTTGGGGTCTTCAGGGAAGGGCCGGGCGCGATGAGGGTCGAAAGGGCCCTCATGCATGAGGACGCGGCGCCTGTTGACGGGGATGCCGAGGAGCCTTCCGGGATACGGCCCATGGCCGTCCCGGACTTCAAGGGGAAGTCCGTGAGGATGGTGATGAGGATGTCAAGCGAGAGGTCCTTTGACGTCGAGATACGGGGTAGCGGCAGGGCCGTAAGCCAGAGCCCGACCCCGGGCTCGTCCATACCGTCAAAAGGGCCGGTCATAGTGGAGTTCAGGTAAAAAGAAGGTTTGAAAAGAAAGCCCCTCTTGTGAGACAATACCGCGTTGAAGCAGGCGCTCAGGCCCCGGCTTTCGGGAGCGTAAGCCGCCGGTTTCCTTAAGTTTTAAGAGGCAGCATGAAACTTGGCCAGTTAACACCGTCCCTGGGCTGCAAGGTCCTCGGAAGCGTCGATATAGAGATTACCGGCATCTCCTCTGATTCTCGGAATATCGTAAGAAGCAGCCGCCCTGGCGAAGGGGTCCTCTTCGCCGCCATTCCAGGCGAGCACGTTGACGGCCATTCCTTCATACCCGGGGCCGTTTCGTCCGGCGCTCTTGCCGTCCTTGCCGAAAGGGAGACCCCTTCCATATCCGCGACCCAGCTCATAGTGCCTGACATAAGGGAGGCCCTCTCAAGGGCCTCTGACGTCTTCTACGGCGAGCCGTCAAGGGAAGTGGCGGTAATCGGCATTACGGGCACGAACGGTAAGACGACCACCACCTATCTCATAGAGTCCATACTCCTCGAGGCCGGGATGAAACCCGGCGTAATAGGCACGGTCAATTACCGCTATAACGGACAGGTCTTCAGCGCCCCGCATACGACGCCGCAGGCCCCGGAGCTCCAGAAGATGCTCCGGGAGATGGCGGACGCCGGTGTCACGCACTGCGTAATGGAGGTCTCCTCCCACGCGCTCGAGCAGAAGCGGGCGGCGCATTTGAGATTCAGGGCCGGGGCCTTCACCAACCTCACGCACGACCACCTTGACTACCACAAGACGATGGACGAGTACTTCAGGTGCAAATCAATCCTCTTCGGCATGCTCCGCTCAACAGGCGGAATACAAGTCATAAACATCGACGACCCCTGGGGGAGAAGGCTCAAGGAGGCCAACCCGGGCGCAATCACCTTTAGCCTGAGGGACGGCAGCGCCCAGGTCAGCTCTAAGAGCTACTCCCTCTTAGAAGGCAGGACCGAGGCCGTCATATCGACCCCCGCAGGCGAGGCCGCGATAGACGCGCACCTGGTCGGCGAATACAACCTCCAGAACATGCTATGCGCGATGGCGGTTGCCGTATCGATGGGCATAGACCCGATTGTCGCGGCCAGGGGCATAGGCAGGCTCGAACGCGTGCCCGGAAGGCTTGAGAAGCTCGTATCCGGCGGCGAGGACGCGTTCAGGGCCTATGTCGACTACGCGCACACTGCGGACGCGCTGGAGCGCGCGCTCACGGCCCTGAGGCCCGTTACGAGCGGCAGGCTCATAACCGTATTCGGCTGCGGCGGAAACCGCGACAGGAAAAAGAGGCCCATGATGGGAGAGGCCGCGGCCAGGCATTCGGACTTGGTCATAGTAACGTCCGACAACCCGAGGGACGAGGACCCGCTGGAGATAATAATCGAGATAGAGGCGGGCATGAAGGGAATAAGGAAGTTCGGCCCGGGGGAGAGGCCCTCCGGAAAGGGCTACATGGTGGTCCCCGACAGGAGAGAGGCGCTCCGGAAGGCCGTGAGCCTCGCCTGCAAGGGCGACACCATACTCGCCGCGGGCAAGGGGCACGAGGACTACCAGATAATAAAGGGCGTAAAGCACCGCTTCGACGACTACGAGGAGCTCCGCTCCCTTATCCACCCGGGCGGCATGGCCGCGAGGCAGGCCCTGTGAGGCCCATGACGGCCGCGGATATGGCCTCCGTAATCGGAGGGAAGCTTGTGAGGGGCGGCATGGATGCGCTCTCAAGCGGCGTATCCACCGATTCACGGAATATAAAGCCTGGCGAGGCCTTCTTCGCGCTTAAGGGGCCGAGGTTTGACGGGCACGCGTTCCTCAAGGATGTCTTCGCAAAAGGCGCCTCCGTTGCCGTCGTGGAAAAAGAGGACAATATCGCGGAGCTTCCCAAAGGGGCCGCGGTTATAAGCGTAAAGGACGCGCTTAAGGCGCTCGGCTCCCTTGCGGCCCATGCGAGGAACCTCCACCGCATACCGGTCGTGGCCGTCACGGGGAGCGCGGGGAAGACGACCACCAAGGAGATGATAGCCTCGATCCTTTCGGTATCGAGGAAGGTGCTGAAGACCGAGGGGAACAGGAATAACCTCATCGGCCTTCCGCTTACGCTCCTCGGGCTCGACGCCTCGCACGAGGCGGCCGTCCTCGAGCTCGGCATAAGCGAGGAGGGCGAGATGGAACGCCTCGCGAATATCTGCAGGCCCGACGTCGCGCTCATAACTAACATCGGAAGGAGCCATCTCCAGAGCCTCGGCTCCATCGAGGGCGTTCAAAGGGAGAAGGGACGGCTATTCGAGCTCCTCCCTCCGCACGGGGTGAAGGTCGTGAACCTCGACGACCCGAGGGTCGTCGAGGCGGCAAAAGGCCCCGGCGAGACCGTCACTTATTCAATATCGGGGAAGGCCGACGTACAGGCCGAAGGCTGGGACTCCGAGGGCCCCTTCTCAGGACCCGGCGTTGTCTATAAAGTACGCGGAAAAAAGGTGGAAGCCAGGTTCGCGTCGCCAGGCTTTACGAACGTGGTGAACGGCGCTGCCGCCGTTGCCGCGGCCCTTGCGCTCGGGGCTCCTATCGAGGACATGGCGGCCGGGCTTTCTGCCCCCCTTGCGGTCAAGGGGAGGATGGCGGTGGTAAAAGCGGGAGGGGTCGTTGTGCTTGACGACACCTATAACGCCAACCCCGAATCGATGACGGCGGCCCTTAAGACCCTGGCCGGGGCGCGGGGGAGAAAGGTCGCGGTGCTCGGCGATATGCTCGAGCTCGGCGGCGTGAGCGCGGCGGAGCACGCGTCCATCGGAGCGCTCGCCGCCAGGCTCGGGGTCAATGCGCTCGTCGCCATAGGGGAGTTCTCACGGAGCACGGCGGAGGCGGCGCGAGCGGCCGGGGTCGAGAAGTCGTTCGGGTTCGCCTCAAAGGGAGAGGCGTTAAATGCCATCCGGGCCGTCGTGTCGGACGGCGATACGGTCCTCGTAAAAGGCTCAAGGGGTGTCGCGCTCGAAGATGTCGTGGAGTTCCTTAAACGCATGGACTCCGAAAGGGCCTGCGGATAAGAAATCAAGAGGAGGCAACCTCTGAAAAATTAGAGATTTTTCTCTCGGGGAAAAGATCGATTTTTAAGGTTGCCAGGAAAGAGAAACAGGAAGAGATGCTCTATTATTTCCTATATCCGCTGGCCAAGTACCATACTATATTCAACGTATTCCAGTATATCACCTTCAGGACCATCTACGCGGCCATAACCGCGCTCGTCCTGAGCTTCATCATAGGCCCGTACATAATAAGGAAGCTTAAGTCCCTCAAGGTCGGCGAGGTCATAAGGGACTGCGGCCCCTCGAACCACCAGAGCAAGGCCGGCACCCCGACCATGGGCGGCGCCATCATACTGCTCGTCGTCATAATATCGGTGCTCCTCTGGGGCAACATGATGAACGCATACGTATGGCTCCTCCTCTTCGTCACCCTCGGCATGGGGGCCATAGGGTTCGTTGACGACTACGACAAGGTCGTAAGGTAAAAGGGCGGCCTTCGGGCCAGGACCAAGTTCGTTTCGCAGGTCGCCGTCGCGCTCGCCGCCGCGCTCTTCCTCTACTACAACGGCGCCGATACGGTCGTGTCCATCCCCTTCTTCAAAAACGCCTCCCTTGACCTGAAGGCCTTCTATATCCCGTTCGTGGTCTTCGTCATCGTGGGCACCTCGAACGCCGTGAACCTGACGGACGGACTGGACGGCCTGGCGATAGGGCCCATGATAATATCGGCGGCCACCTTCATGCTCTTTGCCTACCTCGTGGGGCACGTGAAGATCGCCAGCTACCTGCATGTCATGTACGTGCCAAAGGCCGGGGAGCTTACCGTATTCGCCGGGGCGATGGTCGGCGCCTCGCTGGGGTTCCTCTGGTACAACTCTTACCCGGCGCAGGTCTTCATGGGGGACGTCGGCTCGCTTTCGCTCGGTGGCGCGCTCGGCACCATAGCCGTCATCACCAAGAACGAGTTCCTTCTCCTTATCGTGGGCGGCATATTCGTGGTCGAGGCCCTCTCGGTCATCTTCCAGGTGGCCTCCTTCAAGCTCACCGGGAAGAGGGTCTTCGCGATGGCGCCGATCCACCACCACTTCGAGCTCAAGGGATGGGCCGAGCCCAAGATAATAGTGCGGTTCTGGATAATATCCATAATACTCGCCCTCGTGGCGATAAGCACCCTCAAGATAAGATGATACGGAGCGCCGTCATGAAAGGGGACTGCATCGACGCAGCCAGGACGTACCTTGACGGGAAGAGCGCGGTAGTGGTCGGGCTCGGCAGGACCGGCATTTCGGTTTCCAGGTTCCTCCGCGGCTCAGGCGCCAGGGTCGTTGCGACCGACTCGAAAGACGCCGGGAAGATAGAGGGGGCCGATAGCCTCCTTTCAATGGGCGTCGAGGTAAGGGCAGGCGGCCACGACGGGGTGGGCCTTGACGGGGTGGACCTCGTGGTCGTAAGCCCGGGGGTGCCTTCGGACCTGCCGCTCCTTGAGCGGGCAAGGGAGAACGGGGCAGAGGTCATAAGCGAGATAGAGCTCGCGTGGAGGTTCATGGACGCTCCTGTCTTAGCGATAGCCGGGACCAACGGGAAGACGACCGCCACCGCCCTCCTCGGGGAGGTGATGAAAAAGGCGGGTTTTTCCGCGTTCGTCGGCGGCAACATCGGCACCCCTGCGATAGAGTACGTCGAGAAGAACGGGGGCGCGGACTTTGTGGTCCTCGAGGTCTCAAGTTTCCAGCTCGAGACGACAAGGCATTTCAGGCCCCGCGTGGGGGCGCTATTGAATATTACCGACGACCACCTCGACAGGTACAGGGACTTCGGCCATTACGCGGAGACCAAGATGAGGCTATTCGAGAACCAGGCCGCGGGAGACTTCGCGGTCTATAACGCTAACGACCCGGCAATAACCCAAAGGGCGCGCCTCCTCGGGCACGGAAGGGCCGTGCCGTTCACCATAGAGGGCAGGGTGGACAAAGGGCTTTTTCTCGACGGCGGGTCTATTGTCTTCCGGCACGACGGCGGAACGGAGGAGTACCCGGTAAGCGGCGTTAAGCTCAAGGGACTCCACAATATCGAGAACGTCATGGCGGTCATAGCCTCCGCGCGCCTTTCCGGCGCTGAAAGGGATGCGGTGCTGGAAGCGCTCTCGTCCTTTGCAGGCCTCCACCACAGGATGGAGGTCGTGAGGGAAACGGGCGGGGTAACTTACGTAGACGACTCCAAGGGCACCAATGTCGGCGCGCTCATGATGGCGCTCAAGGGGCTGAAGGGGCCGGTGGTGCTCATAGCCGGCGGCGTGGACAAGGGCGGCGACTACGGCGTGCTCGCGGGCCTCGTGAAGGAAAAGGTGAAGCTCATGGTCCTCATCGGGGAGGCCAGGCCCAAGATAGAAAAGGCGCTGGGGGGGTGCTGCAGGACGGTCCTCGCGGAGTCGTTCGAGGAGGCTGTTAGGACCGCGCATAAAAACGCTCTTCCAGGGGACACGGTCCTCCTTTCCCCGGCCTGCTCGAGCTTCGACATGTTCAGGGACTACAAGGAAAGGGGCGAGAGGTTCAGGTCTCTCGTGGAGGCGCTCTGATAAAGATAAAGGACATAGACAGGGTCCTCATAATCTCGACCCTTCTCCTCGTGGTGCTCGGGGTGGTGATGGTCTATTCCACGAGCTACGTGGTGGCGATGAAGAGGTTCGGCGACGAGTACTTCTTCGTGAAAAAACATTTAACCTATGCCCTGGCCGGGTCGTCATGATGATAGCCGCCTCCAGGGTGCCCTACGTCGTCTACAAAGATGGCCTACCCCATACTCATACTGGCAGCCCTCTTCCTCATATTCATCTACATACCGGGCATAGGCTTCTCCGCCGGAGGCGCCCGGAGGTGGATACGGCTCGGCCCCGTCGCTTTCCAGCCCTCGGAGCCGGCGAAGCTCGCGGTGATATTCTTCCTCGCGTACTCGCTTGCCGCCAAGAAGGACCTCATAAAGACCTTTTCCCCGGGGTTTCTCCCGAACGTGCTCATACCCGGGGTGATAATAGGCCTTATCATGTTCGAGACCGACCTCGGCACCTCGCTCGCGCTCGCTTCGATAGTATTTCTCATGATATTCGCCGCGGGCGTAAGGCTCCGGTATTTGCTCGGCTCTCTCGCGCTCCTGGGGGCCGCCATCTGGGTCGTGGTGCACAATTTCAAGTACATGATGGACAGGATAATGATATTCGTCGACCCCTGGAAAGACCCGGAGGGCAAGGGGTTCCAGATGGTACAGTCGTTCCTCGCTTTCGGCTCCGGCGGACTGTACGGGGTGGGCCTCGGCGAAGGCAGGCAGAAGCTTTTTTTCCTCCCCGAGGCGCATACGGATTTCATCCTCTCGGTCATAGGCGAGGAGCTGGGACTCATAGGTGTTGCCGGTGTAGCGGCCTTCTTTCTCGTGATACTCGTCTGCGGGATAAAGGTGGCGCTCAAGGCAAAGGACCTCCACGGGCAGTACCTGGCCCTTGGCCTCACCTTCATGATCGTCTTTCAGGCCGCCATGAACATGGGGGTCGTGACGGGGCTACTGCCCCCGAAGGGGCTGCCGCTGCCGTTCATAAGCTATGGCGGGACGTCGCTCATGGTGAACCTCATAGCAATCGGGATATTGCTCAACATCTACATCAGGGAAAACGAGGCCTGAGGGGGGAATGGCGCTCCGTGAAGAAAAGGCGAAAAAGGGCTTAAGGCTTGTCTTCGCGGGCGGCGGGACAGGCGGCCACCTCTTCCCGGCGATCGCGCTTGCCGAGGAGTTCAGGCGGAGGGATCCGGGCATCGACATAACCTTCATGGGCGGCAGGGGCGGCCTCGAGGAGAAGGTCGTCCCGAAATACGGCTACCCCCTCAAGGTCTTCAGGGTCGAGGGGCTGAAGAGGAAGAAGGGCCTCGGGCGGATAAGGGCGGTCTTGAAGGCCGCGAGCTCCACGATGGAGGCGCTCCGGCACTTCCGCTCGACGAGGCCGGACGGGGTCATAGGTAGCGGAAGCTACTCGTCCGCGCCGGTCGTGACCGCGGCGAGGCTCCTGGGCATAAAGACGGCCATACTGGAGCAGAACGCCCTCCCGGGGCTCACGAACAGGGTCCTCGGCAGGTTCGTAGACAGGGTCTACATCTCTTTCGAGGAATCGAGGAGGTACTTCCCCGGCGGGCGCACGATATTGAGCGGCAACCCCGTACGGAGGGAGATCGCGAGGAAGCTCGAGGACAGGAGGGTGGCGGACAAGTTCTCCATACTCGTCTTCGGCGGGAGCCAGGGCGCCACGGCCGTCAACGCGGCCTTCCTGGACGCCATAGAGTTCCTCACCGACATCTGGAGCGGCCTCCGGATAGCGCACCAGACCGGCAAGGAGGGCTACGACGCGGTGGTCGCCGCGTACAGGAGGAAGAACCTCAAGGCCGAGGTCTCGGTATTCATAGAGGACATGGGGGCCGCGTACAGCTCCGCCGACCTCGTGGTATGCAGGGCCGGCGCGACGTCGCTCGCGGAGATAACTGCGTCAGCTCGCGGCAATACTGACACTGCATCCGTCTCGCGTCGGACGACCACCAGACCGTCAACGCGGCGCCTTGAGAAGGCCGGGGCAGCGGATGATAAGGCAGGACGTTTACTGGAGCGACGCTGGCGGAGGCCAAAGAGGCTTCACCACGACCGCCAGGCCCCAGGCTCATGCGGGAGAGGTCGAAAGCTGGGGAGGCCCAGGGCCTCGCAGGAGATAGCGGAACCTTCTTGAGGTTATTAGGGCGGCTTAGGCCGCGAAAGAGGTGAAGCGGTGTACAGGGGCAGGATACGAAGACAAGATTTCACCAGGGGTCGGCGGCAGCGGCATGAACGGCATAGCCGAGGTCCCTCGTCAACATGGGCCAATGTGACCGGCTCGGACCTCGCCGAGAGCGAGACCACCAGAGGCCTCAAGGGCCTGGGTGGCCATATTCATCGGCCACAGGGCGGAAAACGTCCTCGGTCTGACTGCGTGGTCTATCCTCAGCCGTGAAAAGGGAACCCGGAATTCAGGAGGCCGAATCCCGCCAGATACCCATAATCCCCAGGGCCGAGATGCTCGCCGAGCTCATGCGCATGAAATACGGCATAGCCATAGCGGGGAACGCACGGGAAGACCACGACGACCTCGATGGTCTCGATGATACTCGCGGCAGCGCACATGGACCCGACCATCGTCACCGGCGGGAAGCTCAATAGCCTCGGCGCGAACGCGAAGCTCGGGGGCGGGGACTTCCTCGTCGCCGAGGCCGACGAGAGCGACGGGAGCTTCCTTAAGCTATCGCCCACCATAGCCGTGGTCACGAATATCGACAGGGAGCACATGGACCACTACCGGGACATGGAGGAGGTCAAGGGCGCGTTCCTCGACTTCATGAACAAGGTCCCGTTCTACGGGTGCGCGGTAATATGCCTGGACCACCCTGTCATACAGGGCCTAATACCTAAGATAACGAGGAGGTTCAGGTCCTACGGGCTCACGGCCCAGGCCGACTTCCATGCGAAGAAAATAGCGCCGGACGGCATGAGGACCTCTTTCGAGGTCTGGAACGGCGCGCGCCTGGGAGAGATTACCTCAACATGCCCGGCGAGCACAACGTATATAACTCGCTTGCCGCGGTCGCCGGGCAAGGAGCTGGAGATACCTTTCGACGGGATAAGTACCGCCCGAAGGCTTTACCGAGTTGAAGCGTTTCCATCTGAGGGAGAGGCCGCCGGCATAACCGTGGTCGACGACTACGGGCACCACCCCGAGGAGATAAAGGCAGTGCTCAGGGCCGCTCGGATGGGCTGGACAAGGAGGGTCGTTGCCGTTTTCCAGCCGCACAGGTTCACGAGGACCAGGGACCTCTTTAACGAATTTCTCTCCTCTTTCAACGACGCTGAGAAGCTCATCATTACCGAGGTCTATCCCGCGGGCGAGGAAAGGATAGAGGGCGCATCGGGCGAGGCGCTCTACAAGGGCATAAAGGCCTACGGCCACAAGGACGTTTCGTACGTCCCCGATCTTGCCAGGCTCCCGGAGCACCTCTCCGGCGTGGTCGAGACCGGGGACATGGTCATAACTCTCGGGGCCGGGGACGTCTGGAAGGCAGGGGTGGCATTCGTAAATACGCTTAAGAGCAGGGCGGGCGCGTAGCCGTGCAGGCCGGAAGGGGCAGGGAAGACAGGAACTCCATGCAGTATTCGTTATTTTTCATACAGCGCTTCAAGGGCAAGGTGCTCTTCAACGTGCCCATGAGCGAGCACACCTCGTTCAGGATAGGCGGCCCGGCGGACGTCATGGCATTCCCGCAGGACGACGGAGACCTCAAGGACTTAGTTGCCTTTGCAGAGTCCAAGGGCTTCCAGTTCCACGTCCTCGGCGCGGGCACGAACCTACTTGTGAGAGACGGCGGCGTCAGGGGCATAGTAGTCAACATGTGCGAGGGTTTCAAGGACACAAGCTGGCTCGATGAAGGCAAGGCCGTTGTCGGCGCGGGGGTGAGGCTTCCGGAGCTCGTCAATCAGGCCAGGGACAGGGGCCTTTCCGGGCTCGAGTTCGCGGTCAATATCCCGGGGACGGTCGGCGGCGCGGTCATGATGAACGCGGGCGCGTACGGCGGCGAGATGGCGGACGTGGTGGAAGGTATAGAGGTGATAGGCCGGAAGGGGCAGAAGGGCTTCATACCGAAAAGCGAGCTCAACTTCTCATACAGGAAGGCCGTGCTCCCGAAGGGCGCGATAGTAACGCGGGCCCATATGCGTTTCCGGAAGGGCGACCCCGAGGGGATAAGGGGGAGGATGGCGGAGTTCAGGGAGAGGAGAAAGGCATCGAGCGCGATACCTTACCCCAACGCGGGCTCCATATTCAAGAACCCCGAGGGCAGGATAGCCGGGAAGCTCATAGAGGAGGCGGGCTTGAAGGGCGAGCGCTCGGGCGGGGCGATGGTCTCCGAGGCGCACGCCAACTATATAGTCAACGCAGGCGGGGCAAAGGCAAAGGACGTTCTCGCGCTCATGGCCCTCGTAAGGGACAAGGTATTCAGCTCATTGGGCATCGTGCTCGAGCCTGAGATAAAGGTGATAGGGGAGGATTAGGCCTTGAAGCCCGGCATACTCAAAAAGAAGAAGATAGGCGTCCTCATGGGCGGGACCTCCGAGGAGAGGGAGATTTCCCTTAAGACCGGCAGGGCCGTCCTGGGCGCTCTTCTTGAAAAGGGCTACAGGGCCGTTGCCATCGACGCTGGGAAAGACCTGCCTGCAAGGCTCAGGGCCGGGAAGATAGAGGTGGCCTTTATCGCGCTCCACGGTAGATTTGGCGAGGACGGATGCGTGCAGGGCCTCCTCGAGGTCATGGGCATACCGTACACGGGCTCCGGCGTAAGGGCCTCTGCAATGGCCATGGACAAGGCGGTCGCCAAGAAGGTGATGGAGAGCCATGATGTTTCGACCCCGAGGTCTTTTGTCCATGACGGCAAGAGCGCCGTCACGCTCAGGCCCCCGCTCGTCGTAAAGCCCGCGTGCCAGGGCTCGGCAATAGGCGTAAGCATCGTGAAGGGAAGGTCCGGGCTCAAAAGGGCGCTTGAGCTCGCGGCGGGCTTCGGCGGCGGCGTGCTGGTCGAGAAGTATATAGAGGGAAGGGAAATCACGATAGGCATACTGGACGGCGCGGTCCTGCCGACAATCGAGATAAGGCCCAGGAAGGGCTTTTATGATTACAAGGCCAAGTACACTAAAGGCATGACCGACTTCCTGGTCCCCGCGCCGATTCCGAAGGCAATCGATAGAAGGGCGGCCAGAGAAGCCCTTGCCGCTTACCGGGCGCTCGGGTGCTCGGGCGCGGCCAGGGTGGACGTGATGCTCGGCAAAAACGGGACCCCTTACGTGCTGGAGGTCAACACGGTCCCGGGCATGACTGAGCTGAGCCTCCTTCCGAGGGCCGCAGAGGCGGCAGGCATGGACTATCCCGCGCTTGTGGAAGAGATACTGAAGGGAGCCGGGCTTAATAAGTTCTGATGAAGAGGATAATGAAAAAGAGGAACAGGAGGCTTAAGGAGCCCTTCAGGCTCCGGGCCGCCCGCGCGGCAAGGGGCGCGGCCAGGGTCCTTGCCTTCGCGCTACCCCTGCCTCTCCTCGCCTTCGGCTCATGGTGGGCGTACGGGAAGCTCACGACCGCCGGCTATTTGAGCATAACAGGCATAAGCGTTATCGGGGCGGAGAGGGTGGCCGAGGAGGAGGTAATAGGGCTTTCGGGACTCAAGGAGGGGCAGAACCTCTTCTCGTTCTCCAAAGACCAGGTCATATCGAGCCTCAAGGCCAACGCGTGGATAGAGTCCGCGAGCATCGACAGGAAGCTCCCGGACAGGGTCGTCATAGAAATAACCGAGAGGCGTCCCGCGGTATTCGTAAAGACGGACGCGTTATATCTTATGGACGCGCGCGGGATAATATTCAAGAGGTACTCGGCGGAGGACGAGGGGCTTGACCTCCCGGTCGTCACCGGCTTCCTTCCCGGGAGGCTCGGGGAGAGGGAAGAGGAGATGGAAGGCAGGCTCCTTGAGCTCATATCCCTGTTGAATAACCGGAGCGGCTTCAATATAACAGGCGTATCGGAGATAAGCGTCGACCCGGCGCACGGGCTTTCCATATACACGCTCGACGAGGGGGTGAGGCTCGACATCGGCCTGGACGGGTTCGAGGAGAAGCTCGTCTCCTTTGAGAGGATACTCGGGACGAGGGACGGGGTGCTCCGGGGCATAGAGGCTTTCGACCTCAAAAACCACCGCGAGGTGGTGGTGAGGTTTGCAACCGACGTCGTAAAGAGAGGCGGTGAGGCGAATGGCAAAGAGGGATAACATAATCGTCGGGCTCGACATAGGCACGACCAAGATATGCGCCATAGTCGGCGAGAAGACCCGGGAGGGGGTCGAGGTAATCGGGATAGGCACCCACCCCTCCAAGGGGCTCCGTAAGGGCGTGGTCGTGAATATCGAGAGCACGGTCGAGTCCATCCGTAAGGCCGTCGAAGAGGCAGAGCTAATGGCCGGGTGCGAGATAAACAGGGTCTACTGCGGCATAGCGGGCGGCCACATACGCGCCTTCAACAGCCACGGCGTCATCGCCATAAAGAACAGGGAGATAAACCAGGCGGACATAGACCGCGTGATAGAGGCGGCCCAGGCGGTCGTCATACCCCCGGACAGGGAGGTGATACACGTCATCCCACAGGAATACATAGTGGACGACCAGGAGGGCATACAGGAGCCGCTGGGCATGATAGGGATAAGGCTCGAGGTCAAGGTGCACATAGTGACCGCCGCCGTAACCTCGGCGCAGAACATCGTGAAATGCGCGAACAAGGCCGGGCTCGACGTCGCGGACATCGCCCTCCAGCAGATAGCCTCGAGCGAGGCGGTATTGAACCCCGACGAGAGGGAGATAGGGGTGGTGCTGGTCGATATAGGCGGCGGCACCACCGACATTGCCCTTTACCACGGCGGGACAATAAAGTATACTACGGTAATTTCACTCGGCGGGAACCAGGTCACGGGCGACATCTCGGTGGGTTTGCGGACTACCGCGAACGAGGCTGAGAAATTGAAGCGCGAGCACGGGTGCGCCATGACCGCCATGGTATCGAGGGACGACGTCATGGAGGTCCAGAGCGTCGGCGGGAACACCTCGAAGACCGTCTCGCGGTACATGCTCTGCGAGATAATAGAGCCGAGGATAGAGGAGATATTCCAGCTCGTGAAGCGCGAGATAATGAAGTCCGGCTACGAGAACCTGGTCTCCTCTGGCGTTGTCCTCACGGGCGGCACCGCCGCGATGGAGGGCATAACCGAGCTCGCGGAGCAGGTCTTCAACCTGCCGGTCAGGAGGGGGCTCCCCATAGGAATAACCGGGCTCGTGGACGTGGTGAAGGGGCCCATGTACTCGACCGGAGTGGGCCTCGTCCTCTACGGCGGAAAGCACCTTAACGGCACGCAGTTCATGAGGGGCTCGGACAGCACCCTCTTCAACAAGCTCTCGTCCAGGATGAAAGGCTGGATGAAGGAGTTTTTTTGAGCGCGGATAAACGGATTTGAAAAATACTCTCGGCGGCGGATATCAAGGAGGTGGTCGATGGTGATTGAAATGGACGAGAACTTTAATTGCGGCGCGAAACTCAAGGTCATCGGGGTCGGGGGCTGCGGCGGGAACGCCGTGAACACCATGATAGAGAGCGGGCTTGACGGGGTCGAGTTCATGACGGCCAATACCGACAGCCAGGCCCTCGAAAAATCGCTGGCGAGCATAAGGGTCCAGCTCGGCGGTAGCCTCACCAAGGGCCTCGGCGCGGGCGCAAACCCCGAGGTCGGAAGGAACGCGGCGATCGAGAGCAAGGACCAGCTCGTCGAGGCCGTGCGGGGCGCGGACATGGTATTCGTGACCGCCGGGATGGGCGGCGGCACGGGCACAGGCGCCGGCCCGATAGTCGCCGAGGCCGCGAGAGAGGCCGGCGCGCTCGTCGTGGCCGTCGTAACCAAGCCCTTCGCCTTCGAGGGCCAGAAGAAGATGAGGCAGGCAGAGGAAGGCCTGAAGAGGCTCCGCGAAGTCGTCGACACCGTGATCACCATCCCTAACCAGAGGCTCCTTTCCGTCTCCAACAAGAACACCTCCCTCAAGGACGCCTTCAGGAGGGCCGACGAGGTGCTCCTGCAGGCCGTAAGGGGCATATCCGACGTCATCACCATCCCCGGGCTCGTGAACGTGGACTTCGCGGACGTGCGCACCATCATGTCCGAGATGGGGCAGGCCCTCATGGGGAGCGGCTCGGCTCGGGGCGAGAACAGGGCGGCCGAGGCGGCAAGGAAGGCCATATCCTCGCCGCTCCTTGAGGACATCTCCATCAGCGGGGCCAGGGGCATACTCATAAACATCACCGGCTCATCAGATATGACCATACACGACGTTGACGAGGCGTCGAGCCTCGTACACGAGGAGGCGCACGATGACGCGAACATCATCTTCGGCGCGGTCATCGACGAGTCCATGGGCGAGGAAGTAAGGGTAACGGTCATCGCCACCGGCTTCGGAAGGGAAGGCCGCCAAAAAGAGGTGATCGCCCCTGCCATGGTCCTCGACGACAACCTCGACGTGCCGACGGTCCTCAGGAAAGGATTTGACAGGGGCGGCTATGAGCTTAAGAGCACGGAAATAAGGAGGCTCGGCAAGCTCGGCGGCTTCAATGTGGACGACGAAGACCTTTATGATACGCCGACCTTTCTCCGGAAGCAGGCGGACTGACTCTTAAAATTGATTTTTTTCCCGGACTCTGCGTGGTTGCGGGAAAGGTTTTTCAGAGGTCGCCGAAACCAGTCCGCCTCCGGACGGGGCGCTTCCAGGCCCAGCCAGTCATAACGTGGAAAAGGACAAAGGCCGCTCTGCCCGGTGAGGACGGCCTTTGCCGCGCTCTTGCCCGCTTTTCCGGGGGCGCGCCTGCCCTCCTTCCCGCCTTGTAAACCCGCCACCGCTATGGGATAATTTCAAGGATGCGTTCTATTGTCGCCCGGAGGCAGCCCGATATCCTGGTCTATTAAAAAAAAGATAAGGGAGGCGCTCTCTCTTGAGCGCGGGACCGTTTACAAGGAGCACGGCGGAAGGCTAAGGCTCGCCCTGGTCTACCCGAACACCTATGGCGTGGGCATGGCGAACCTGGGCTTCCAGTCGGTCTACATGCTCGCGAACGACATGGAGGACTGCGCATGCGAGAGGGCCTTCCTCCCTGATAAGGACGCCCTCCTTGAGCATGAGAGGACCGGAACATCGCTCCTGTCCTACGAGTCGCAGACCCCTCTGGCGGATTTCGACATAATCGCCTTCGCGATCCCCTTTGAAGAGGACTACTCAAATGTCCCCAGGATACTGAGTCTCGCCGGCATAAGCCCGATGGCCGCTGAAAGGCGGGGCCGCGGGCCGCTAATTGCCGCAGGCGGGGTCGGGGTCTCGCTCAACCCGGAGCCTTTGGCGGATTTCATGGATTTCTTTCTCATAGGCGAGGCCGAGGGCTCGTTAAGGCCGGTCCTTGAGGACATCGGGAAAGGGATTGAAACGGGCCGGGGCAGGGACGAAACGCTCGAGGCCCTCGACTCTTTCATCTGGGTCTACGTGCCGTCATTTTATGAGTTCACTTATGAGGGGGCGGCGATAAGGGAGATACGGCCCAGGCCGAACGCGAAACCCCTTGTAAGGGCGGCCAAGGCAATGGACGTAAACGGGCTCCCGGTCCCGCGTAGCTTCGTCTACGCGCCCGGTACCGAGTTCAAGGAGACATACTGCCTGGAGGTCGAGCGCGGCTGCGGCAAGGGGTGCAGGTTCTGCGCAGCCGGGTTCCTGTACCTGCCGCCCCGCATGCGCGAAAGAGGCGCTGTTGCCGAAGCGATGGACGAAGGCATGGCGCGGGCCGGAAAAGTAGGGCTCGTGGGCGCGGCAGTATCAGAGTACCCGGAGATAAAGGAGCTCCTTAAGAAGGGCATTGGGAAGGAAGCGACCGTCACACTTTCGTCCCTCAGGCTCGACGAGCTTGACGAGGGGTTCCTCTCGCTCCTTAAGGAAGCGGGATACAGGACCATAACGCTTGCCCCGGAGGCCGGGACCGAGCGGATGAGGGACATAATAAACAAGGGCATTACGGACGCCGAGATAATGGAGGCGGTCCGGCTCATAAGCGAGGCCGGTTTAAGGAGGGTAAGGCTCTATTTCATGGTCGGTCTCCCCGGCGAGGCCGACGAGGATGTGCAGGGCATAATCGACCTTTCGATAAACATAAGGAAGGCGCTCAGGGGCGGGGAGGTCAACTTGAGCCTCAACCCCTTTGTCCCCAAGCCTTGCACCCCTTTCCAGTGGCACCCGTTCGCGCCCCTTGAAGTCATTGAGAAGAGGATGAGCAGGGTGAAGAAGGCATTGGGAAAGGCCGGAATAACCGTGAGGGATCTCCCCGCCAAAGAGGCCTTTGTGCAGGCCTATCTTTCGAGGGCCGACAGGAGGGCCGGAAGGATAATCGAGGCGGCCTCTCAAAAGGGCTGGAAAAGGGCGATCAGGGGGCAGGAGGAGTTTGTCGGGGAATCGGTATTCCACCCGAGGGGAAGGGGCGATGTCCTCCCCTGGGACATGATAGACCACGGCATAAAAAAAGACTATCTCTGGAAGGAGTACCAGAAGGGCCTTGCCGGAAAGACGACCCCGCCGTGTATTGTCGGCAAATGCACGAGGTGCGGGGTGTGTTGATTTCGCATTAAAAACAACTTAAGCGCGGAGGATGCGTATCCATTTGTTTTCCAGATATACGGGTGCAGGGCGGAGCGAGCATAGGGCTGGAGGAAGGGCTGGCGAGGCGGGGGGCAGGAGCGAGGCCCAAGGGGCCGAGCGACTTAAGGGCCGAGCCAGGAGGCTGGAGGTTGAAAGCGAACGGAGCCCTGCACCAAAGCGCGCGGCAGCGCGCTAAGGGATTTTACATTCAAGATGGTCTGATTAATCCGTTTAGTGTTATCTGAGTGAACGTAAGCGAGTTTTTTCTGAATACGAGATTCTTCGCTCCGCTCAGAATGACAATATTTGCGAAGTAATCAGAGCCTCATAACTAAATCAAATGGCCATTGACATAAAAAAACTCCTTCCCCTCGTAAGAAAGCCTTCGAGGTACATGGGCGGGGAGGTCAATTCAATAAGGAAAGACCTCTCAAGGGTGAAGCTCGCCTTCGGCCTGGGCTTCCCTGACGCCTACGAGATAGGCATGAGCCATCTGGGCATCCAGATACTTTATCAGATACTGAACGGCAGAGAGGATATCGCATGCGAAAGGGTGTTCGCGCCCTGGGCCGATATGGAGGCGCTCCTCCGGGAGCGAGGCATGCCGCTATCCACACTCGAATCCGGCATACCCTTAAATGAGCTCGACATTCTGGGCCTTTCGCTACAGTATGAGCTTTCTTATACCAATGTCCTCAATATCCTCGACCTGGGCCGCATCCCCTTTTTCGCTAAAGAGAGAAAGAAAGACGACCCCTTTGTCATAGGCGGCGGGCCGGCAACCTTCAACCCCGAGCCGGTTGCCGAGTTCTTCGACGCCTTTCTTTTGGGAGACGGCGAAGGGGCCGTATTGGAGATAGCAGACGCCGTCATCGAATGGAAGGAGAAAGGCGGTGAAAGGGAAGAGGCCTTGAAGGCCCTTGCCCGCATACCGGGCGTCTACGTGCCGTCATTTTTCGAGCCGGAATATAACGGCGACGGCACTGTAAAGAGGATAGTCCCGCTCCTTGAGGGATACGAAAGGGTCGTAAAAAGGACCGTCCCGGACATAAACGCCCTGCCGCTTCCGACGAGGCCCGTAGTGCCCTTCATGGAGACGGTCCATGACAGGGTGAGCGTCGAAATAGCGCGCGGCTGCACAAGGGGATGCAGGTTCTGCCAGGCCGGGATGATATACAGGCCGGTGAGGGAAAGGGAGCCGGCGCTCATAAAGAGGATAATCGACGAGACCTTGAGCAATACCGGCTATGACGAGGTATCGCTCCTTTCCTTGAGTACCGGCGACTATACGGACATAGAAGCGCTCCTCTCAGGCCTGATGAGGAGGTTTTCCGAGGAGAAGGTGGCGGTATCGCTGCCTTCCTTGAGGGTCGGCACCTTGAATCCCGCGCCTCGCCTCCGAAACAAGGAAGGTGAGAAAGACAGGCTTTACCTCGCGCCCGAGGCAGGAGCCGAAAGTGTTAAGGCGGCCCACAAACAAGGGCATAACAGAGGAGGACCTCCACGCGGCGGCCCGCGACATATTCACGCTCGGCTGGAGCTTGGTAAAGCTCTATTTCATGATAGGCCTCCCGACCGAGACCGGGGAGGACATACTCCAGATAGTCCGGCTTGCCGGGTGCGTGAAGAACATCGGCAAGGAGGCCTCGGGCAGGTGGCCGCAGATAAACGTGAGTGCGTCGTCCTTTATCCCCAAGCCCCACACCCCGTTCCAGTGGGAGCCGCAGATCACGATGGAGGATGGGATTCAGAAGCAGGCGGTCCTCCGGCGCGAGCTTGCGAAACTCAAGCTCGGCTTCAAATGGCACGACGCGGACATGAGTCTCATCGAGGGCGTATTCTCCAGGGGCGACCGGAGGCTCTCGAAGGCGGTCCTCATTGCCTTCAGGAAAGGGTGCAGGTTCGACGGCTGGAGCGAGCTCTTCGACTTCGCGAAATGGAAGGAGGGGCTTTCCGAGGCAGGCCTGGACCCCCATTTTTATACGTTACGGAGGAGGCCCTTTGACGAGGTCTTCCCCTGGGACCACCTTGAGACCGGCGCAACTAAGGAGTTCCTCATAAAGGAGTACGAGAAGGCCCTTGAGCTTGCGGGGACCCCGGACTGCAAGGCAGGCAAGTGCTCGGACTGCGGCCTCTGCGACTGGAAGGCCATAAGGCCCAGGTCCGCCTCCGGCGCGATAGGGTGCGCGGATGAGGCGAAAACGCCCGTTCTGCCCGATGAGGTCTTCAGGATGAGGCTCAGGTACTCTAAAACCGGCGAGTCCAGGCTCTTGAGCCACCTTGAGCTCATGGCCGCTGTCATAAGGGGCATAAGGAGGGCCGGCCTCCCCATAAGGTACTCGCAGGGCTTCCATCCCATGCCCCGGCTCTCGTTCGGCCAGCCCTTGCCCGTAGGTATCGAGTCAGTGGACGAGTACATGGATATGGAGCTGTCAGGGAAAACTGACCCTGCCGGGCTCGTTGAGAAGCTCAACCGGGAGATGCCCGAGGGGATAAGGTTTCTTTCCGCTTCCTTCTTGCCCTTGAAAGTTCCGCTCCCCTCTGGTATCATGACTGAGTATATTATTACATTGAAGGACGGCCCTCTGGGCTTGGATATAGATTCTGAAAGAATTGATGGGCTTTTAAGGGATTTTCTAAGCAGGGACTCCATTCCGGTAAGTATCGAAAAGGAAGGCAGGACAAAGGACGTAGACTTGAGGCCGCTCGTCAACGGGCTTTCCCGCACCGACGGCCTGACGCTCAGGCTTATGCTCAAAAAGGCCTCTGGCGCGTCTGTCCGGCCTCACGACGTGCTCGCGTGCCTTCTCGGCCTGCCAAGGGAATCCGCCTCCTTAATACCCATCCTGAAGACCAGGTCCGTCCAGTAAAGGCGCTCTTTCCCGCTACGTAGAGCGTCCATCGCGGGTATGAAAAACACCAGAACAGAACTTTTGATAAGCTCGAACCCCTTTGAGACCAGGGTGGCTCTTATCGAGCAGGGCAGGCTCTCCGAATTCTACGTGGAGCGCGCCAAGGACAGGGGCATAACCGGAAACATCTACAAGGGCCGGATAGTGAGGGCCCCTTCCGGGCATGCAGTCCGCCTTCGTCGAGGTAGGCATCCAGAGGACCTCATTCCTCCACGTCTCTGACATAAAGGAGCCGCCCGAGGGCTTTGAGGAGGACGAGGAGGAGCACAAGAGGCACGCGAACGTCCGCATCCAGGACATCGTGAAGGAGGGCCAGGAGATAATGGTGCAGGCCGCGAAGGAGCCCATCGGCACAAAGGGCGCCCGCGTGACCTCCTACGCCTCTCTCCCGGGCCGTTACCTTGTTCTCATGCCCACCTACGACAAGATCGCCATATCGAGGAGGATATCGAGCGAGAAGGAGAGAAAGAGGCTCCGCGAGATAGTCTCTTCCATACGCCCGGCAGGGTACGGCTTCATCATACGGACCGTCTGCGAGGGCATGAGGAAGGAAGACGTGCAGGCCGACATGGAGTTCCTCATAAAGCTCTGGAAGGCCATCCTGAAAAAGAAGGAAGAGGTGCGGACGCCGGGGCTCATCTGGGCCGAGCTGGATCTGACACTGAGGACCATAAGGGACCTCTTCTCGGAGGACATAGAAAGGCTCGTCATAGACTCGAAAGACGAGTACGAGCGCGCCAGGAAGTTCCTCGAGGAGTTCATGCCGCACCTCGCGGGCAGGCTCGCGCTATACGAGGGCAAGGAGGACATATTCGACGCGCACGGCGTCGAGATAGAGCTCACCGACGCCCTCGAAAGGAAGGTATGGCTCCGCTCCGGCGGGCATATCGTGATAGACCAGATGGAGGCCTTGACGGCCGTTGACGTAAATACCGGAAAATACGTGGGCAAGAGGAGCTCCGAGGACACTATCGTCAAGACCAACCTCGAGGCCGTAAAGGAGATAGTCTACCAGCTCCGGCTCCGTAACATCGGCGGCATCATCGTAATAGACTTCATAGACATGGCAAGGCAGTCAGACAGGGAAAAGGTCTACAACACCCTCAAGGAGGCGTTGAAGGCCGACAAGGCCCGCACCAACATATTGAAGATATCCGAGCTCGGCATAGTCGAGATGACGAGGAAACGGGTGAGGGAGAGCCTCTCGCAGTCGCTTTGCGAGCCCTGTCCCTATTGCGACGGGAACGCCCAGATAAAGGCCAAGGACACCATAATAATGGATATATACAGGGAGCTTGCAAGGGAGCTTCCCTTGAGGAAGAAGAAGGCGACCATCTACGTGAGCCCGTCGATATCCGAGCGCATAAAGGAAGACCCCGCCCCCATACAGGACATAGAGCGCAAATTCGGGAAAAAGGTCTTCGTGAAGCCGGTCGAGAGGTTTCATCAGGAAAGGTACGAAATCATCTGACGCCTCCAGAAGCCCGTGTTTTGAAAGGGCTTTTCAGCTCAAAACCCTTGACAAAAGAAACCCGGCCCGTTACCATGAGTCTGCATATCATTTCCGGGAGTAGAAATGCGTAGAGCCGTTTATCTATCCGCCATTCCGGTTTTGGCTGCGGCAATCTTCATATCGACAGGCGCCCATGCCGGGGTGGCAGAGGGCAAAAAGGCGTTCGAGGCCAGAAAGTGCGCCTCGTGCCACCAGGTCGCCGGTCCGGCGGCTGAAAAGACCATAAAGGACCAGCTCTCAAAAAAGGGCCCTGAGCTGTGGTATTCCGGGAGCAAGTTCAAGGCCGGGTTCCTCGAGAAATGGCGCGCTGACCCGAGGCCCATAAGGCCCCTGGCCTACAACTCCGTGACCGAGAGGAACACGGGCGGCCACCCGATGCTTTCCGGGCAGGAGAAGGCGGACGTCGCGGCCTATCTGATGAGCCTCAAGTCGGCTGATGTGAAACCGCTCGGCATACAGGCGGCGGACAACCCAAAGGGCAGGATCGCCTTTGTAAGAAAGCATTCATGCTATGGCTGCCACCAGGTGAGGACGAGGGGCAGTCTTGTCGGGGGCTTCTCCGGCCCTTCGCTCGCCGAGGCCTCGGAGAGGCTGAATCCCGACTGGGTGTACGCGTATCTCTCAAAGCCCTCCGTATTCAAGCCGGTAAAGATGATGCCCGTCTACGCCGGGATAATCAATGACGCGGAGATGAAGGGGCTTGCCGCGTATGTGGGGAGCCTGAGATGATGCATCCTCTAAAAATTGATCTTTTCCCCGGACTCTGCGTCAGGCCGTTAATAAAAATGCTCACATATTGTCTTATATGCTCCGCTTTTTATTCCCGGCCTTCCGGGAAAAGCGGGAAAAATCTCTAATTTTTAGAGGCTGCAATGACTATTAGACTCCTTATGCCGGCTTTGGTTTTTTTTGCGCTCGGGGCGGGTATTCCCGCTTACGCCGCGACGGCAGAGGAGAACTACAGGTTCCACTGCGCCCAGTGCCACGGCCTTGAGGGAAAGGGGAACGGCATAAACGCTACGAGGGAGATGCCCGTAAGCCCGAGAGACCACACGAGCGCGCTCGAGATGGGAAAGCTTACGGACGCGGACATAATAAACGCCATAACGGACGGCGGCAGGCGACAAGCAAGTCGAGCCTCATGCCGCCGTACGGAAAACACTTTCAAAAACGAGATACCTCGAATTGAAGGACTATCTGAGGAAGCTCTGCAACTGCAAGGCAGGTAAACCTTCTAGAAGCTTTAGGCGGCCCTGACGCCGCCTTGAACAAAAGAGAACGGAAATGGCTTCAGAAAAGTTTGGCATCCTCCTTATGGTCCTCGGGCGGTCCTCGTTATAGAGGGCATCCCGTATTTCGCTCTGAAGGCCGTAAGGAATGGGCAGCGTTTCTTCACAGGCCCCGGAGAAGAGGTGATGCCCTTCGGCTTAATCATAATGGCGGTCGGCATAACCTCCTCGCCATCAGGGACATCTGGCGTTGAGCGCGGATGCGCATGCGGAATACGCGAGACCTTTGCCGTATCGCCGTCCCTGGCACAAATCCCGGAAAATGACTGACCTCAAGACAAGCCCGCCCAGGCCCATATGGGTACTTGCGCCTTCATCGGGGTTGCCTCCATGCCGCGCCAGGGCAGGCGGGCGGCGATGAGAAGGTAGTCCTGATACTCAGAACAGGCGGACAGGTCGAACTCAAGGGCACTGACAGGGCGATATCGTAGTGCGCTCCGGCACGAACGGCACGATATTATTAAACGGCTCCAGGGTGGCGCTCCCGGTAATGCTTTATCCCAAAGGCAGGTTCATATCCGTAAACGGGAAACCCTACAGGGGCGTTATAAAGATAGCGGCCGGCGAGGGGCAGGCGCTTGTCATAAATGAAATAGGGCTCGAAGCCTATGTGGCAGGGATAATCAATAACGAGATATCCTCCAGGTGGCCGGAAGAGGTGCTTAAAACCCAGGCGGTCATTGCCCGGACCTATGCCGTATACAACATGAGGAAGAGGTCGAACCTTCCGTACCACCTCGAAAGCTCGGTCATGGGGCAGGTCTACGGCGGCGCATCGAGCGAGGACAGCGCCTCCATACGGGCTGTCATGGATACCAGGGGCGAGATACTCGTCTTCGAGGGCGAGCCTGCCCTTACGGTGTACCATTCCAATGCCGGAGGCATGACGGAAGCGGCAAGCGAGGTCTGGCTCAAGGGCTATCCGTATCTCGTTCCAGTGGAAAGCCCGTTCGACGAGTCGGCCCCGAGATACATCTGGGAGTTCGCGGTTTCAGCCGAGTCGCTCGGCGAGGCGCTCTCCAGGGCAGGCCATCAGATAGGCGCGCCCGAAGAGCTCAGGGTTATAGAGACCACCTCTGCCGCTCGGATACGGACCTTGAGCGTCCGCGACCGCGAAGGCAGGGACGCCTGGCTTTCGGGGGAGGAGCTAAGGAAGGTCCTGGGCTATTCGAGCCTTAGGTCAACGATCTTCGAGGTGGCGAAGGAAGGCGAGGTCTTCGTATTCAGGGGGAGGGGGTCTGGCCACGGGGTAGGCCTTTCACAGTGGGGGGCAAAGGGCATGGCCGAGAACGGGTATTCCTACAGGGACATACTCAGGCACTTCTATCCGGGCACCGAGCTCCAACGGGGCCCCTCTTTCCGTAACCAGCCGTAAAATAAAGGTTTTATCCTACTTTCCTTTTGTTTAGAATATAAGGGACGGTTTTGCATGGAGCTTACGGATTTCCTGTTCGACCTGCCCGAGCATCTAATTGCCCAGCGCCCGCTCCCCGAGCGCGACTCATCAAGGCTTATGGCAGTCTCAAGGGAGGCCGGGACCATAGAGCACGGGTCTTTCAGGGACTTCCCAGGGTATCTAAGGCCAGGCGACCTCCTTGTCCTTAACGATACGAGGGTCATACCAACAAGGGTCTTTGGAAAGAGGGCAGGGGGCGGGAAGCTTGAGCTACTATTGGTCGAAAGAATTGCCTCTACAGGAGGCGAGGAATGGAGGTGCATGGCAAGACCCGGAAAGGGCCTTAAGGCCGGGTCTGCCGTTTTCCTCGAAGGGACTCAAGGCGAGATAACCGGAAAGGACGAGGAAGGGCTCTTTACGGTGAGGTTCAAGAGCCCGGTCGATCTTGAGAGAATAGGTAAAATCCCGCTCCCGCCTTATATAAGGAGGGAGGCCGACGAGTCCGACAGGACCAGGTACCAGACCGTATTCGCAGGAGAGGACGGGGCCATAGCCGCCCCGACCGCCGGCCTCCACTTTACGCCCGGGCTTCTGGACGAGATAAGGAGCAAGGGCGTGCTCGTAAGAACCCTTACGCTCCATACGGGCCCCGGGACATTCCTGCCGGTACGATCGGAGCGGATAGAAGAGCACAGGATGATGAGGGAGCGGTATTCGATAGGAAGGGATGTGTTCGAGGAGGTCGTAAGCGCCAAAAAAGAGGGCCGCAGGGTCGTCGCGGTCGGCACGACCGCTACAAGGGCGCTTGAGTCGAGCGTGATGAACGGGCTCGATAGGGCTGTTCTTTCCGGCTCTACCGGGCTTTTCATATACCCCGGGTACGAGTTCAAGGTGGTGGACGCGCTCCTTACTAACTTTCATCTGCCGGGTTCGACATTGATAATGCTGGTGTCAGCTCTCGCCGGGAGGGGATTAATACTCAGGTCGTACGCTGAGGCCGTCCGCATGGAGTACAGGTTTTTCAGCTACGGCGACGCGATGTTTATCAGCTAAAAAAGTCTGCTATAATATTTTGCATCGGTTTCCGGTCCGGCATCAGAAGTCGAGTTCATCTGAAGAGAGGGAAGCCCGTAGTGAAGGGATTCGGATTCGAGCTTGAGAAGAAAGATTCATCCGCAAGGCTGGGACGCGTTACAACTCCGCACGGCACGTTCAAGACACCCGTCTTCATGCCCGTGGGCACGAAGGCCTCCGTAAAGGGCATGACCCCGTCGGAGCTTAAGTCAATCGGGGTCGAGGTGATACTCGCTAACACCTATCACCTTTACCTCCGGCCCGGGCACGAGCTTGTAAGGGACCTCGGAGGCCTGCACGGGTTCATGGGCTGGGACGGCCCGGTGCTTACCGATAGCGGCGGCTTCCAGGTATTCAGCCTCTGCAAGCTGAGGAAGATAACCGAGGAAGGGGTCCAGTTCAGCTCGCACATAGACGGCACCCGGTACACGCTCACCCCCGAGAGCGCGGTCGCAATACAGGAGGCGCTCGGCGCTGACATAATAATGCCTCTCGACGAATGCACGCCCTATCCTGCCGACAGGGAGTATACGATAGAATCCATGAACCTCACGCACAGGTGGGCCAGGAGGTGCAAGGAGTCCAAGGTACCGAACGGGCAGGCCCTCTTCGGCATAGTGCAGGGGGGGATGTACCCGGACTTGAGGGAGGAGAGCGCCAGGGCCCTTGTGGACATCGGCTTTGACGGCTACTCCATAGGGGGCTTGAGCGTCGGCGAGGAAAAAGGGCTCATGAAGGAGATGGCCCTTTCGGCCCTGCAGCACCTCCCGTCGGACAAGCCCAGGTATCTGATGGGGGTGGGCACGCCAGAGGACCTCGTATTCGGGGTAGGGGCCGGGATAGACATGTTCGACTGCGTCATGCCGACCCGAACGCCGAACGGAACCCTTACAGGCGGGGAAAATTGGTTATAAAGAATGCGCAATACGAGAAAGACCCCAGGCCCGTAGAGGAGGACTGCGGCTGCTACACCTGCAGGAACTTCTCGCGGGCATACCTCAGGCACCTCTTCATGGCCGGCGAGATGCTCGCGCCCAGGCTGAATACCATGCACAACCTCTTCTATTACACCAGGCTCATGCATGAGATGAGGGAGGCCATAGGGCAGGGCAGGTTCGAGGAGTTCAGGAAGAGGTTCCACGCCGACAGGTCGGAGCCCGATGCGATCGCGGCCCTGTAGCCGCGCTTAGGAAGCATTAAAGACCGCCCTCCGGTTTCGGAGGCAGACCAAACAAGGAGGACCGTATAGTGCTGTTTCTACCCGTTGCAACCGCTTACGCCCAGGACGCCCCTGCTGCCGCGCCGTTTTCCGGCATCATGAGCATAGCCCCGCTCATAATCCTCTTCGTCATCTTCTATTTCCTCCTCATAAGGCCGCAGCAGAAGAGGGCCAAGGAGCACAAGCAGATGATATCGGCCCTCCAGAAGGGCGACAGCGTCATCACCTCGGGCGGCATACACGGCAGGATAACCGCCGTGAACGAGGACTCCGTGACAGTCGAGATTTCCGAGGGCGTGAGGGTAAAGGTCTCGAAGGAGGCCGTCACCGTCAGGAAGCCCCAGTCATAGCTGGCAACCTCTAAAAATTGATATTTTCCCCGGACTCTGTGTCAGGCCGTGAATAAAAATGCTCACATATTGTCATCTATGCTCCGCTTTTTATTCCCGGTCTTCCTTGATTGCGGGAAAAATCTCTAATTTTTAGAGATTGTCAGTATTCAAATAATAATGGAGGCCGCCGCCCCTGCCTGAGAGATGCGCGGCGGTTTTTCTTGAGAGAATCCCGCTGCAAATCGTTCCGGTAGGGGCGAGGGCGGCTATTCCGGAGCCGGTTGCCGGCTTCATTCGGAGACGTAATGAGAAGCATCTTTTGGCGTGTCATCCTTGTAGTCGTGTTTACGGCGCTGGCGTTTGTCCTTTTCCTGCCCTCTACCCCGGTCTCAAAGAGGCTCCCCTCTTTCTGGGCCGACAGTATTCCCAAGATAAACCTCGGCCTCGACCTCCAGGGCGGCATGCACCTGGTGCTTGACGTTGACCAGGACAAGGCCGTTGAGAACCATACCCAGAGGCTCGCCGGCTCCGTCGAGGACGCGCTCAAGAGAAAGGGTGCCGCGTTCTATAACGTCGTCCGCGAGGGGCTCGACTCCGTAGCGGTCTCCTACCCGGACGAGAGGTCAAAAAGTGAGATATCTCGGGTCGTAAAGGACGAGCTGGGCGTCTTCGGCTCGCCTTCCGACCAGAACGGCAGGCTCCTTTTCACGCTGGACAAGGGCGAGAGCGACCGCATACGGGAGTGGTCGCTTTCCCAGGCGCTCGAGACCATAAGGAACAGGATAGACAAGTTCGGGGTGGCCGAGCCCATAATACAGAAGCAGGGCGTAAACGAGGTCGTTGTGCAGCTCCCGGGCTTGAAGGACCCTGAAAGGGCCATTCAGCTCATAGGGAAGACCGCGGTCCTCGAGTTCAGGCTCGTGGACGAGTCCATGAGCCCGTACACCGCCGAGACCCAGGGGGCCCCCTTCGGCTCCGAGATCGTATACCAGCAGGGCTACGACAGCCAGACCGGGACGGTCCAGAAAACACCGTTCCTCGTAAAGAGGGATGCCGCGCTCACAGGCGACTCTCTCTCCGACGCCCGGATGGCCTTCGACACCCAGTATAACGAGCCCTACGTCTCCCTCACCTTCGACTCGAACGGAGCGCGCGTATTCGAGAGGCTCACGACCCAGAACGTCGGGAAAAGGCTCGCCATAGTCCTGGACGGGAACCTCCACTCCGCGCCGCAGATACGGGAGCCCATAGCCGGGGGCAAGGCCCAGATAAGCGGCGGGTTCACCCCCGAGGAGGCGACCGACCTCGCCATTATATTGAGGGCAGGCGCGCTCCCCGCGCCCGTCAATATCGTTCAGAACGTAACAGTGGGGCCGAGCCTCGGCCAGGACTCCATTGAGGCGGGCTTGAAGGCCGGTCTCCTCGGCGCGGCTCTCGTCCTTCTCTTCATGATTATTTATTACAGGGCCTCCGGGGTCATAGCCGACTTTGCCGTCTTCCTTAATATCATAATGCTCCTCGGCGCGATGGCGTGGCTTAGCTCCACGCTTACGCTCCCTGGCATAGCCGGGATAGTCCTGACGATTGGCATGGGGGTCGACTCGAACGTCCTCATATTCGAGAGGATAAAGGAGGAGCTCCATGCCGGGCGCACACCGAGGTCGGCCATAAACGCAGGGTTCGACAGGGCGTTTTGGAGCATCGTGGACGCGCACGTCACGACACTCATCACGGCGGCCGTCCTCTTCCAGTTCGGGAGCGGCCCCATAAAGGGCTTTGCCGTGACGCTCAGCCTCGGCATACTCATAAACCTTTTTACTGCGCTCGTCGGCACAAAGCTCATGTTCGACATACAGAGCGAGAGGTTCAGGGTCAAGAGGCTCAGCATATGACGGGTAGATAACCCGGCCTTTGAAACAAAGGGGTTTACGCGGCGGGAACGCCCGGGCCCCCTGGAGGATAGATGGATTTCGTGCGGAATACCAATATAGACTTCATGAGCAAGAGGCGGATCGCCTTCGTCATCTCCGTCGTGCTCGCGGTTATCGGCCTTGTCGCGGCGGTGTCGATACCGCTGGGAAAGGCCAACCTGAGCATAGACTTCGAGGGCGGGGTGGCCGTGCAGTTCAGGTTCGAGAAGCCTATTGAAATAGACAGGATGAGGACGGTCCTTGCGGAAAAGGGCTTCAAGGACGCCAACCTCCAGCAGTTCGCCGAGCCCACCAAGCTCCTCGTGAAGCTCAAGGGCGGGGAGGGCGACCTGAGGGCCGTATCGAATTCCATCGGGAGCGCCTTTACCGAGAGCATGCCCGACAACCCCTTCATTATAGATTCCACCTCAGAAATAGGCCCGACCGTCGGCAGGAAGCTCCAGAAGGACGCGCTCTGGGCGGTAATAGTCGCGCTTATAGGCATACTCCTGTATGTCGCGAGGAGGTACGAGCTGAGGTTCGGGGTCGCGGCGGTCGTAGCCACCTTCCATGACGTCCTGGCCGTCCTCGGGATATTCTATCTCTTCGACAGGGAGATGAGCCTCCTTATAGTCACGGCGCTCCTTACGGTCGCCGGGTACTCGCTCACCGACACCGTCGTCGTATTCGACAGGATACGCGAGAACATGAGGAAAAAGGCCAAGGGGGACTTCGCGTCCCTCTTGAACAGGTCCGTAAACGAGGTGCTTAGCAGGACCATAGTGACATCCTCGACCACCCTCCTTGCCGCACTTTCGCTCACCTTCCTGGGCGGGGAGGTCATACACGATTTCGCCCTCGCCCTCTCGCTCGGGGTGGTAGTCGGCACCTTCTCCTCGATCTTTGTAGCGAGCCCGCTCCTTCTTTTGTGGAAAAACAAGAAAAAACCGGCCCTTGCAAAGGCCTGACCGGCCCCATTCCCATCATCCCTGTTCCGGTCCTGGCAGGCATCAGGCCTTGAGGCCTCGGTTTGCCCTGAGGTCGCGGATATCCCGCCAGGTTCACGCCATTTTCCCCCGATAAACCTTAAAAATCACGGTTGTAATTTTTTGGCATTTGTGCTATTCACAGTTATCGGCTGCGGCGGTCAAATCAATCGGAAGTTGAAGGAAAGCAACCGGCGCTGGATTGTTTTCCTTGCCGCATAGGGGCTCACGATGGGCCGCGCCAGGCTAAGATGCCGTTAAACCTGAAGGTATTTTCGGCGTCTTTTTTTTGCTTGAAAAGGAGCAGCCATTCTCAAGCAGATGGAAAACAAGGACTGCATCCCGAAGGTCCTGCCGCCCCTGGACCTGTCCGGCTGGCGCGAATTCCAGAACGGGCTATCGTCCCTGCTGGCATGCCGCTCTCCTCCATGATTCCGGGGCGCTGCTCGTCCGCCCGCCTGGGGAGCCGTGCGCAGGTCGATAGCCGGAAGCCGCGGGCGCCGAGCTATCTCGGCAGCGATAGCCTGCAATCAGCGAGGCGCGCTGAGAAGAAGAGCGTCCATATCCATAAATGCCACGCCAACAATTACATCTTCGGGATCCCGGTACTGCTCGATTCCGGCCACTCGTTCGTGATACTCGGGGGCCGCACCTATCTTAAGGGGACCGAGATACGGGATTTCTACGAAGGGGTGATGGGCTACGGCCTGGACGAGCAGGCCGTATTCGGGCTCCGGCAGGAGATAAACCCTGTCCCGCCCGGTTCGATATTCATGGTCCCGGCCATCGTGAACGGCATGGCGGCGCCGTTTCTGAGGTGTGTCGTGACGTCCGCAGGCTCCTGCCTCGGCGAGCCCGCCCCCGTGGGCCTCAAGGGCTTCAAGGCGCTCGAGGAGGTGTACAAGTCGCTCGCGCCGGTCCTGGACAGGGAGGAGCTCTACGAGACGATACTCGCGAAATCGTCCGAGCTCGTGGGCGCCGACAGGGGCTCGCTCATGATACTCGACAAGAAAAACAACGTCCTTTCGGTCAAGGCCGCCAGGGGCATGGACTTTAAGGCGGTCGAGAACCTTAAGATAAAGGTCGGGGAGGGGATCTCGGGCGCAATCGCCGCAAAGGGTATGCCGGTCTTCGTAAGGGACATCGAAAGAGAGGTGCCGGCCTGGAAGAACAGGCCGAGGTACAAGACGAAGTCCTTCATATCCATCCCGCTCATGCTGGAGCGGAAGGTGATAGGCGTCCTGAACGTCTCCGACAAGACTTCCGGCGCGGTCTTCTCCGAGGAGGACCTCCACCTCCTCACCTCGTTCGCCAACTACGCCTCCATAGCGCTCGAGCGCGGAGCGTACTACAGCATGAGCGAGGAATTGAAGATGCTCTCCATGACCGACCCGCTCACCGGCCTTTTCAACAGGAGGTACTTCAGGGAAAGGCTCTTCGAGGAGGTCGAGAGGGTAAAGAGGCACAACGAGTGCTTCACTTCCTTTGTTATAGACATAGACAACTTTAAGACCTTTAACGACAGGTACGGCCACCTCGCCGGGGACGAGGTCCTGAAGGGGGTCGCGAGGGCCATAAGGGACGCGGTCAGGTCAATGGACGTGGTCGCGCGCTACGGGGGCGAGGAGTTCGCGGTCATACTGCCCCACACGAACAAGAAGGACGCCTATGTCATCGCCGAGAGGATACGGAGGGGCGTGCAGGACTACAGGCCGCCTAACGCCGACCACGACGTATGGCCTACGATAAGCCTGGGGGTCGCGGAGTTCCCGGTGGACGCGAGCCACATAGACGACCTCATAAACAAGGCCGACAAGGCCATGTATCTCGCAAAGAGGATGGGAAAGAACAAGGTTGTCGTTTATGAAAGATAAGACGCTTTTCAGCACCTGCCCGGACGGCGAGTTCTTCGGCAGGGCTTCCGAGATTGAATATATCTGCGGGAGGGCCGGTGCCGCCCTGCCGGCGCCCGCCATATTCCTCTTCGGCAGGCGCTGGACCGGGAAGACAGAGGTCCTCCGGAGGGTCTTCAGGAACCTCTTCTGGGGGCAGGCCAGGGTCGTGCCCCTGTATTACCAGTTCAGGGGAGGGCGGCCCGGGGAGGAGTTCGCAGAGGACTACCTTAAAGAGGTGCTTAAGCAGTACCTGGCGTTCAGGCTCCGTGATTCAAGGCTCGTAAGGAACGAGCTAACGCTCGATAAAATCGAGAGCCTGCTCGTCGACAACGACCTCTACGACCTCGCCGACCTCGCTGCCGTCCACCGGGAGGCGAAAAAGGCCGGTGACGAGACCGCGGCCCTGAGGAATGCCCTCCAGGCGCCGACGGCCGTATCGGCCCGCTCAGGGATCCCGGTCTACCTCATCCTCGACGACCTTGACCGCGCGGTCTCGGGCGCAGGGCAGAACGAGGCCAGGCTGGCCAGGGAACTTATGGACTCGCTCGGGCCGTCTTCGTTCGTGGCCTCGGCTTCGGCAAGGCGGCTCATCGAAGGAGGCGTCTTTAACGGCCCGGCTGAGGCCATCGAACTCGAAGGCCTCGACGAGGAGACCGCATCTTCAATGATGATGGACCTCTGCCGCCTCTACGGGGTGGGGTTCGACGCGGAGATAGTGAAGCTCGGGGCCCACAGGCTCGACGGCAACCCCATGTACATGAGGAACCTCGTCTGGGCCGCGTCAAAGGCCGGCACCGGGCTTACGACGCTCAAGGACTTCGCCGACATATATACGCAGGAGCTATTTGAGGGCAATACCGGGTTTGCGCTGAAATCCGCACTGGGTCTACGGGGCATCAATGCCCTCCGCGTGCTGCATGCCTGCTCAATCGCCAGGAAACCCCTAACGAGCGAGGAACTCTCGGAAAGGTTCAGGCAGGGCGAATCCGAGCTCGATTCCATCATAAGAACACTTTCGGCCGCCGGCCTCCTCGAGGCGAGCCTCGGGTCGCTCAAATGGACCGGGGACGCGGCAGTAAAGGACTTCGTTTATTTCGCCTACGAGACGAGGGTCAAGGGCAGGTCAACGGAAGAGGTGCGGACTTACCTCGCTCGGGAGGTCTTGAAGGAGGGGTTCAACTTCAGGAGCTCCAAGATAGCGGTCAATCCTCAGGACGAGGTCTCAGAGGCCCTCAAGTCGTTTAACGGCCAGAAGTCCCGGAAGGTCCTTTTCAGCCATCAGGCCTTTGCCGCCCGGTTCCAGAAAGGGGCGCAGAAGGCCGGGGCAGTGGATGACGGAGAGCTTGCCTTCCCGCAGGTCGTGGGCTGCTTCGATTCCGAACGGCTCGAGGCCAATGAAGCGGGCCCTCCGATAATCGTGGCCCACGGGTTCCAGAACGGCAGGTACGATTCCGGGAACGAGGTGGTCTGGATGGCCGCGGTAAAGGACTCGGTCTCGCCGGTGAACATCGGGGACGTCGAGAACTTCCTCAGGAGGTCCCAGATACTCAGGGAGAACTTCAGGGCAGCCAGGGTCGTCAGGTGGATAGTATCCAGGGAGGGCTTCACTGCTGAGGCGCTCAAGCGGGCCGAGGCGGAGGGCGTCCTCTCTTCCGATTCCGTGCAGCTTAAGATTATAAGGGAAAACCTTGAGAGCAGGGGCAAGGGCGCCGGGGCAGCTGAGATAAACGGGATAGCGCCGGTCAAGGAATTCGAGGTCGTCCTGCCCTCGGCCTCAAAGGCCGAGCTCGTCGCCGCGAGGGCCGTCGAGGAGATAGGCACCGAGATGGGCTTTGACGATGCCGCCATAGGGCAGATAAAGGCCGCCCTCGTCGAGGCTTGCATAAACGCCTTCGAGCACAGCAGGGTCAGGACGGCGAAGGTGTACCTGAAATTCGCGGCCTCGGCAAAGAGGCTAACCATCCACGTCCAGAACGGCGGGGTGGACTTCGACAGCCTCTCCGAGGCGGCATCGGCCCCTGCCGAGGCTGGAAAGCTCCCCAAAAAGCGCGGCTGGGGCTTCGAGCTCATGAAGGGGCTCATGGATGAAGTAAGGGTCGAAAAGGTCCGGGGCGGGGCCAAGGTCGTCCTGGTGAAGTACCTTGTCAGAAAAGGAGACGGCGGGAATGGTCAAGAGATATAGGAACTTCAAGGAGCTTGGCGATACGGTCGTCCTGTATCCCGACGACTACATAAACGATATCGAGGGGGAGAAGCTCGAAGACCTCTGCGCAAATTACCTCGACCGGGGATTCAGGAAGATAGTCGTGGACTTCTCGGAGACCGAGCTCGTCAACTCAATAGGCGTGTCCATACTGATAGGGGTGATAGAGAAGGTCAGGGAAAGGGACGCGAACATCTACTTCTCGGGCTTGAAGCGCGTGAACTACGACATATTCAGCATAGTGGGGCTAACCAAGCACATCAGGATATTCGAGACCGAAGAGGATGCCCTCGGCATTGGTCCCAAGACGGCGGGCCAGGCGGTCCTGTGATGAAAATTGATCTTTTCCCCGGACTCTGTGTCAGGCCGGGAATAAAAATGCTCACATATTGCTTATATGCTCCGCTTTTTATTCCCGGCCTTCCTTGATTGCGGGGAAAATCTCTAATTTTCATAGCTTTCATGAATAAACACCAACCCCCCGGAGGTATGGATGTCTGAGACCGAACTGAGCCTCGAAAGGCTCCTCTTCAACCTTAACACCCTTGCCGAGCTCGGGGAAGAGATAACTTCCCCGAAGGACTTCACGCGCGTGGTGAAGTCCTCCCTCTACATGGTCATGGGCACGTTCTCGTCGTCCAAGGGGGCCATATTCCAGCACGAGAACGGGAACGGCTCCTACATACCGATCGCGTCCAAGGGCCTTGGCGACATAGGCGGCCTGAGGCTCAAGCTCGCCCCGGAGACCATAGCCGAGCTCTTGAAGCGCAGGGAGCCGGTCGAGCTCGGGGGCGGCAAGGACGCAGGTTTCCTCGGCGCCGCAGGGGAAACACTCGAAAAGATCGACGCGAAGGTCCTGGCCTGCCTGACGGTAAAGGACGAGCTATTGGGCCTCATAGCCATAAACGGGAAGTTCTCCGGGGAGCCCTTCACGCTCTACGACCACCAGCTCCTTTCGGTCATGTCCCAGCACATATCGTTCTCGCTCCACAGCCATTCGCTTCTCATGAAGCTCATGCACAAGTACACCGAGAACAAGGGCCTCTACGAGAACCTGAGGCGCATATACTACGACACCATACACGCGTTCGCCGCAGCCATCGACGCCAAGGACTCGTACACGAGGGGCCATTCCCACAGGGTCTCGGCCTACAGCGCCGCGCTCGCGCGCGAGATGGGCTGGTCCAACGAGGAGGTGGAAGGCATAAGGATAGCCGGGCTCCTCCACGACATCGGGAAGATAACCGTCGATAAGACCATAATAAACAAGGCCAGCCCCCTTACGAGCTACGAGTGCAGGGAACTCAACTCCCACCCGGTCATAGGCTACGAGATACTCTCGAAGATAAAGTTCCCCTGGAAGGGCATACCCATGATGACAAGGAACCACCACGAAAAGGTGGACGGCACAGGGTATCCCGACAGGCTCAGGAAATCCGAGATACCGATAGGCGCCCGGATAATGGCGCTGGTCGACGCCTTCGACGCAATGACCACTGACAGGCCCTACAGGCCCAAGCTCTCCTTCAAGGAGGCGATATGCGAGGTCAGGGAGAACTGGAACAGGCAGTTCGACCCCGAGGTGATACAACCCTTCATATCGGTCATCAGGAAGGAAGTGAGGAGGGAGGCGGACAACCCCACCATAGTGCCGCTCCTTCAGGAAGAGCTGGACGCAGTGTCGCTTAACAGGATCCTCGAAGGGTTCCCCGGGCCTAGATCAGCGTCGCGCCCCTGCCGGTGGATCAGCAGGGTGTTGAAAAACACCTGCCAGGCAATCCACGGATGGATTGCCGAATTGCAGAGACTATGCGGCCTGAATAAAAACGGAGTTTTTTCATCAAGCTGCAAAAGGCCGAACCAAAATCCCCGCACTCTCCGCGAAGCTGCACATATCGTCCGTTAACAGGACATCCCCCCTACACACAGATGGATTTCGGCGCGGCCTCAGTCCTTTTGACGGGCGTTCCTTTCCTGACCTTTGCTCCTTTTGAAAGTAAAATGGTCTCCGACCGACCCGTTTACTTATTTTCGGACAGGGTGAAGATTGATTGATGCTCGGAAGACGGTGGAAAATCAGCCCGGCTAACAGGGAACTGCAGGAG
Organism: Deltaproteobacteria bacterium; assembly: GCA_015075075.1. Taxonomy (GTDB): domain Bacteria; phylum Desulfobacterota; class GWC2-55-46; order GWC2-55-46; family GWC2-55-46; genus UBA5799. The sequence continues at coordinate 180,400 of JABTVA010000004.1, forward strand.
CGGCTGGGCAGGAAATTGAACATACTGCCCCTTACGGCGCAGCTTCTCGTAAACAGGGGCGCTGTCGACGCGGACAAGGCCTTTTCTTTCTAAGCCGGACCTCGCCTCCCTCCACGACCCCATGCTCATGAAAGGCATGGACAGGGCCGTCGAGCGCATAGCCCGCGGCTTCGCGAGAGGGAAAGATTACCGTCTACGGCGACTACGACGTCGACGGCGCGACCTCGACGGCCCTTCTTCCTCTTTCTCCGCGGAAATAGGGCGGACGCCGCCACGTACATACCGAGAGGCTCTCCGAGGGTACGGCCTGAACCCCGAGGCCGTGAAGAAGCTCGCCGCCTCGGGCTGCCGCCTCGTCATAACCGTGGACTGCGGCTCATCGAACAGGGCCGAGGTGGAACTGGCAAACTCGCTCGGCATTGACGTCATCGTGACCGACCACCATGAAATGCCCAAGGACGCGCCTCCCGCGCTCGCGGTCCTCAATCCAGGCCAGGAGAGTTGCCGTTTCCCTTTCAAAGGGCTCGAGGGTGGGTGTCGCATTCAACCTCGCGCTTGCGCTCCAGGCATATCTCCGCGAGACGGGTGGTTCAGGAAGGCGACCGAACCTCAAGAGGTACTCGACCTCGTGGCCCTGGGGACGGTAGCGGACCTCGTCCCGCTCTATGTGACGAGAACCGCGTTTTCGTGCACTACGGCGTCGAAGGCTCGAGGCGATGAAGAGCCGTTGGGCTTAAGGCCCCGGAGGGGCCGGGCTCAAGGGCGGCAGCTCTCCGCAAGCCACATCGCCCTTCAGATGGCAGCCGAGGCTCAATGCCGCCGGGAGGATATCGACCGCGGACACGGCGCTCAGGCTCCCTTACGACCGAAAGCCCGGAAGAGGCCTCGGCCCTGCGGCTGCCCTCGAAAAAGAACTCCTCGCGCCAGAGATAGAGGCCGAGACCCTGGAGGAGGCCCTCTCCATGCCTCGAAGGGCACAGGGACAGGGGCATAGTCCTACTCAGAGCGCTGGCATCCGGGCGTCATAGGCATAGTCGCGTCCCGTCTCGTGGACAGGTTCTCGAGGCCCGCGGTCCTCATAGCCCTTGAGAACGGTGTGGGCAAGGGCTCGGCCAGGAGCATACGCTCCTTCAACATCCTCGAGGGGCTCAAGGGCTGCGCTGTCCTCCTCGAACGCTTCGGCGGGCACAAGGCAGCGGCGGGCCTGACCGTCTCCGGCGGGATGGTCGAGGCCTTCAGAAAAGAGTTTATCAGGCAGGTGAACGGCGCCCTTACGGACGAGGACCTCGTATACGAGGTTACGCTCGACGCGGTCGTCTCCCTCGAGGAAGTGGGCAGGAGGCTCGTCTCCGAGATAGAGAGCCTGGCCCCGTTCGGCGCCTCCAACCACGAGCCGCTCCTGTGCCTGCCCGACACGCACATAGTGGAAACCGAAGTCGTGGGCGCAAGGCACCTGAAGTTCAAGGTGAAGCATAACGGGCGCCTCCAGCGCGGCATAGGGTTCGGGCTCGCCGGCCTCCACCCGGTGCAGGGAAAGGGCTACGGCATAGCTTTTTCGCCCTACATGGACGAATGGCAGGGCAATACGAGCTTGAGGCTGCGGATAAAGGACGTCAAGCAGGGCTTTGTAAATCCCTTGACATGAAACATGAAACAAAATATATTTTCATGTTGCTTCTTTTTGGGAGATATCCTCTTGATGCATCTCGGGAAATCACATAAAATGTTCCTCCGGAAAGGGCTGGCCGCCTTCGTCTTCGCCCTCGTCCTCGGGGCCGTTTTCGCGCCGTCTTTTACGAGCGGCAAGTTCGTGACAGGGGCCTTCCCTGAGGGCGACAGGTCGCTTAACTCGTCCAGGCACTATGTGCTGGACGTATTGCGCGAGAACAGGACCGGGCTCGGCGCGCTCGAGGAGCTTAAGCTCGCGGAGGTCATAATAATGGAGAGCGTCGAGCACAAGCTCGACCCTCTTTTCGTCCTCGCCCTCATAGAGACCGAGTCCGCCTTTTACAACTGGTCGAGGTCATTGAGGGGAGCAATGGGGCTTATGCAGATAATGCCCTCGACAGGGGAGGAGATAGCCGGCCAGCTCAGGCTTGAATGGAAGGGCGGGGAAACGCTCCTCGATCCCTATACCAATATAAAGATGGGCGTGCATTACTTCTCGAAGCTCAAGCGCCGGTACAAGGACGTCGGGTTGACTCTCGCCGCCTATAACGCGGGCCCCGGCAAGGTGGACGCGTGGGTGAAGGACGGGGGCGAGCCGGATGCCTTTTACGCCGAGAGGGTATTGGAGAACTACAGAAGGTTCCGGGAAAGGGCCGAATACAATTAACCGGCCACGAAAAAGCCCGTTCAAGGGAGTCGTCAAAACCGGACACTCCGGCGTACTATAAGAATTCGTCTCACCCGTCATTTTTCGACTCCTTAGCATCCGGGTTTTTCAGGCAACCTGCAGGCGCGTTGTTTGAGTTTTTATGGAAATACGAAGGTAAAGGCGGAGAAATGAGCGTCAAGAGAAAGGCGGGCCCGGCCGAGTCCATGTTCAACTTCGGCGGGGTTTCAAGCGAGGTATTCGAGGGGAAGAGCCCCAGATATTCGGTGCTGCCGGTCCCCTATGACCTCACGGCCTCGTACATAAGCGGCATGAGGGGCGGCCCCAGGGCCATAATCGACGCCCCACCCCATGGAGCTCTATGACGAGGAGCTCGGGTGCGAGCCGTACGAGGCCGGGATAGAGACCCTGCCCCAGCTCGAGGCCACGGCGCTCGGGCCCGAGGAGATGATACGGAGGGTCAGGGAGTCGGTCGCGTCCATCCTTGACGAAGGCAAGGTGCCCGTAATGCTCGGCGGCGAGCATTCGATAACGCTCGGGCTCGTGCAGGCCCTCCTGGAAAGATACCCGGGACTGTCGGTTTTGCAGCTCGACGCTCACGCCGATATGCGGGAAGCCTACCAGGACACCCCCTTCAACCACGCCTGCGTTGCCAGGAGGATATCCGAGCTCTGCCCCATAGTCCAGGTGGGGATAAGGAGCCTTTCTTCCGAGGAGGCCTCGTTCCTCGAAGGTGAAAGGAAGGCGGGCAGGAAGGCCGGGACGTGCATAAAGACGTTCACCGCGCTCGATGTTCTGAAGGGCGCAAGCCCGCAAAAGATAGCCTCAAGCCTGACAGATGACGTTTGCATCACCATCGACCTGGACGTTTTCGACCCCTCGATCATGCCGGCCACAGGCACACCCGAGCCCGGCGGGCTCGGGTGGTATAACGTCCTGGACGTAGTCAGGGAGGCAGTCTCAAGGAAAAAGGTGGTAGGGTTCGACGTCGTAGAGCTCTGCCCGCTTCCGGGCAACATAGCGCCGGATTTCCTGGCCGCTAAACTCGTATACAAGATAATGGGCTACATGAACCGCGGCAGGAGGAGGCAGCGCCTGCCTTAAGACGCGCTCCACGGCCGCAAAAGCGGCCTCAACCACATAATCCGCTATTCCGGGGGTATAGAAAAATGTTCGTTCCGAAAAGGGTGTTTTTTACAAAAGGCGTAGGGATACACAAAGAGGAGCTCACGTCCTTCGAGCTTGCGTTGAGGGACGCGGGGATAGAGAAGTTCAACCTGGTGCAGGTCTCGAGCATTTTCCCGCCTGCCGCCAAGATAGTGCCCAAGACCGTCGGGCTTAAGAAGCTCTCCCCCGGCCAGATAGTCTTCTGCGTCATGAGCAGGCTTTCGAGCAACGAGCCCCGGAGGCTCCTCGCGGCCTCGGTCGGCTGCGCGATACCGATGGACAGGAAGCTCTACGGCTATCTTAGCGAGCACCACGCCTACGGGGAGACCGACACCGCAGCGGGCGACTACGCCGAGGACCTTGCGGCCGCGATGCTCGCCTCGACTCTCGGCATAGACCTGGACGAGAACCTCGGCTGGGACGAGAAGAAAGAGATATACAGGATAAGCGACAAGATAGTAAAGACGACCAACATAACGCAGTCGGCGATAGTAAAGAGCGACGGGAAGTTCACCACCGTCGTGGCCGCGGCGGTCCTCATACCTTAAGCCCGGCTTAAGCGCCGGACTGTCCGGCGCATTCCGGTGCATTGGACAAATAGAGGCGCAAGGAGCCGGTTGCGGGGCCCTGCCCCATCGGCCGGGCGGAAGGACAAGCCGTGATCCTACCCTGCCCGCGCCATCTTTGCGCAAACCCGAGTTGATGCTGAGCCTGAACCCGGTACCATGAAAGTCGCACTTACCTATAACCTCAAGAAAGAGCTCGGGGAGGCGCAAATCCTCCCCAGGGACTTCTATGCCGAATGCGACGAGCCCGAGACGGTCTACGCCGTCCGGGACGCCCTGGCCGGGCGCCACGGGGACATCCTCATGGTCGAGGCGGACGAGGACGCGTTCGAGAAGCTCAGGCGCGAGAGGCCGGATATCGTCTTCAACATGGCCGAGGGGCTTTGGGGAGAGAGCCGGGAATCTCAGATACCTGCCATGCTCGAGATGCTCCGGATACCGTATACCGGCTCAAACCCGCTCACGCTCGGCCTCTGCCTCAACAAGGCGCGCGCAAAGGAGGTGCTGGCCTATTACGGCATCCCGACCGCCAGGTTCGTTGTCGCGCGGACGAACGGCCTCGGAATTCACAGGCTCCTCTCATTTCCCATGATAGTGAAGCCCCTTTTCGAGGGGTCGAGCAAGGGTATAAAGAATGATTCCATAGTATCGGGGCCCGAGGAGCTCGAAAAGAAAGTGGCTTCCGTTCTTGAGGAATACTCCCAGCCGGCCCTGGTCGAGGAGTACCTCCCGGGACGCGAGTTCACGGTGGCCCTCATGGGGAACGGCGGCAATATCAAGGTGCTCCCCATAGTCGAGATAAACTACTCGGCCCTGCCTGCCGGCATAAACCACATCTATTCCTACGAGGCCAAATGGGTGCTCGACACCCCCGATGCCCCTCTCGATATTTTCAGCTGCCCTGCTGACATACCCGAAAGGCTCAAGGCCGCCATAGAGGCCGTCTCAAGGGACGCCTTTACGGCGCTCGACGTCAAGGACTGGTGCCGGATAGACGTGAGGCTCGATACCTCCGGCCTGCCGCACGTAATAGAGCTCAACCCGCTCCCCGGTATACTCATGGACCCAAAGTGCAATTCCTGCTTCCCCAAGGCCGCCCGGGCCGCGGGCATGGACTTCAGCGCGCTCGTGAACGGGGTTCTCGACGCGGCGCGCGAGAGGTACGGGGTATGACCCCCGCCAGGGTAAAGATAATCTTCAACGACGACGGGAGCGATACCTATACACTCGGCGAAAAGACCGTAGACCTGGATAACATACTAACGACCGTAAGCGACGTCGAGGGCGCTCTCCGCTCGAAGGGGTACGAGACCGCAAGGGTGCCCTTGCGGAGGCGCGAAGACCTCGAGCGGTTCACGAAGGAGATAAGGGACCCGGAAGAGGTCATCTTCAACCTCTGCGAGGGCGCGTTCAACAGGAGCTCGCTCGAGATGCACGTGGCCGCCCTCCTCGAGCTCCACGGCGCCAGGTTCACGGGGAGCGGCCCGCTGACGCTCGGGCTCGCGCTGGATAAGGGACTTACAAAAGACATACTCTCGAGGCGGGGCGTGCCCACCCCCGGATACGCGGTAATGACCGAGGCGTCCGGGAAAACCGGGGAGATCGAGTTCCCGCTTATCGTCAAGCCGCTGCGCGAGGACGCGAGCATCGGGATAGATTCCGGGGCCGTCGTCGAGAGCCCCTCTGAGCTCAAGGAAAGGGTCGAGCATATAATCTCAACTTACGCCCAGCCCGCGATAGTCGAGGAGTACGTGGACGGCAGGGAATTCAATATCGCGGTAATGGGGAACGGGAAGAGCAGGCGCGCCCTGCCCCCTTCCGAGATACTCTTCGTCGATTTCCCCGAGGGCAAGCCCAAGATATGCTGCTACGAGGCGAAATGGGTCGAAGAGAGCCCTTTTTACCGCAAGACCGTGCCCTCCTGCCCGGCGGAGATACCCGAGAAGCTCAAGGGAGAGCTCCAGGCGGTCGCGCTCAAGGCCTACGGAATGATGGGGTGCAGGGACTATGCCAGGGTGGACATGAGGCTCGGGAAGGACGGGAAGGCCAAGGTCCTGGAGGTCAACCCGAACCCGGACATATCCTCTGACGCGGGGTTCGCAAGGGCCGCAAAGGCCGCCGGCCTCGATTACCCGGACCTCATAGCCGCCATAGTGGATGCGGCCGTATCGAGGTACACGCCGCAGGCCGGAACGGTCTCGGCAAGGACATGAGCTGGAACGGAGGCGGGATAACCGTGAGGAAAACGCTTCCCGGCGACAGGCCCGCCCTGGTCGCCATCATAGAAAACTCGGAGAACCTGAGCAGGGAGGAGATGGATTGCGCCTCGGAACTCCTTGATATATACTTTAAAAACCCGCTTGAGACCGATTACCTCTTTCTTACGGCGGTAGACCCCTCCTCCTCTCCCGCGGGTTACGCCTGCTACGGGAAAAGGCCGCTCACGGACGCCGTATATGACCTCTACTGGATCGTGGTGGACAGCCGCAGGAGGCGCGGTGGCATAGGGACCAGGCTCATCGAGGAGCTTGAAAAACTGCTCAGGGAAGAGGGGGCCCGGATGCTGGTGGCCGAGACATCGGGGCTCCCGGCCTATGAGGCCGCGAGGAGGCTTTATCTCAGGAGCGGCTTTTGCGAAGAGGCCCGGATAAGGGAGTTCTACAAGCCCGGAGACGACATCGTCTTCTATACCAAACGCTTACAAAAATCAAACGGGGACGCCTGAATTGGAGCTGGAGAGCATAAAGAAGATCTACGCCGGTTACTCGAACGTCTATGACGTCCTCTTCAAGGGGATATTCTATCCGAGGATAAAGCACGCCATCAACTATATGGACATCAAGCCCGGGGACAGGGTGCTCGACGTCGGGGTCGGGACGGGCCTCTCCCTTTCGGAGTTCCCGGGCTGCTGCAAGGTGGTGGGGATAGACCTCTCCACGGCCATGCTCAAAAAGGCCAGGGACAAGATACGGAAGCACGGCCTCGGCCACATAAACGTCATGAGCATGGACGCGATGAGCATAGGTTTCAGGGACGACAGCTTCGACAAGGTATTCATCTCGCACGTGGTGAGCGTCGTGCCCGACCCCTACAAGCTCATGTCCGAGGTCAGGCGGGTCTGCAAGAAGGGCGGGCAGGTGGTGATAGTGAACCACTTCAAGTCGAGCAACAAGGTGGTGGAGGTCGTCGAGAAGCTCATAAACCCCGTCTGCAAGAAGATAGGGTGGAGGTCGGACCTCTGCCTTAACGAGTTCATAAACCGCTCGGGACTCAACGTCAGGCAGAAGTACATGCTCAAGAAACTGGACTTCTGGCACATACTCTTCGCAACGAACGAGAAGTAAGCCCCGGGGGCATTTGCGTTCCAAGGACAATATCCTATCCGGCCATTCGATCCAGCCGATGTCCTCCGGGGACCTCGAAGACGTCCTCAGGATAGAGAAGGCCTCTTTCCCGAAGCCCTGGACCAGGGCCATGTTCGAAGGGGAGCTCAAGAACCCGGTCTCGTTCGCGTACACCCTGCGGGTGCGCTCCGAAGAGAGGGAAGAGATCGCGGCCTACATAGTCTTCTGGATAGTCCACGGAGAGGCCCACATACTGAATATCGCGGTCTCCCCGGCCCTCCGTGGCAGGGGGGTGGCCTCCAAGCTCCTCAGCCTCATGCTCCAGCTCATGAAGCGTAACATGGTCTACGAGGTCTTCCTCGAGGTCAGGGTGTCGAACGACGCAGCCAGGAGCCTTTATAAGAAGTTCGGGTTCAGGGAGGCGTTCGTAAGGAAGAACTACTACGGGGACGAAGACGCGATAATCATGGTCCTCGACCTCTGAACGGAAACGGCAGGCTTGGAAATAAAGGCAGAGATAATCCATAACGACAGCATGGCCAAGGGGTACTTCAAGCTCGGGCTTGCGTGCGCGGTCCCAGAGGTGAGGCCCGGACAGTTCGTGATGCTCAGGGTCTCGGACGGCCTTGACCCGCTCCTCAGGAGGCCCTTCGGCATTTACAGGACGCTCGGGCAGACGCGCGGGCGTACGCTCGGGACCAGGGGCTCGTCCTCGAAGAGTAAGGGCATAGAGGTACTCTACCGGGTGGTGGGAAAGGGCACTGCAATACTTTCGGGAAAAAGGCCCGGCGAGACGCTAGGGGTTTTGGGCCCGCTCGGGAACGGCTTCCCGGACCGGGCCGAGGGCAGCAACCCGGTGCTCGTCGCGGGCGGCATGGGCATAGCACCCCTTTACCTCCTGGCAAGGAGGCTCGGGGAGGGGACGCTCCTTTTCGGGGCGCGCTCAAAGGCGGAGACCTTCCTTTTAAAGGACTTCAGGGGACTCGGTCTCAAGATAAAGACCGCGACCGAGGACGGGAGCGCCGGCATAAAGGGGCTCGTGACCGGCCTCCTTGAAAACGAGCTTACGCCGGAGTCTATTGTATACGCGTGCGGGCCGGTCGGGATGCTGAAGGCCGCGGCGGCCATTTCGGGGAAGGCCGGGGCGCGCTGCCTCGTTTCCCTTGAGCGCTCGATGGCCTGCGGCATAGGGGTGTGCCTCGGGTGCGCGGTAAGGGCAAAGGCGCACAAGGAAGAGAAGGAGAACCGGTTTTACAAGATGGTCTGCTCTGACGGGCCGGTATTCCCGGGCGAGGAGATAGATTGGGACCTGTTGTGAAAAAGACAAAGGCCGCGACCGAGGTGACGATCGCGGGCTTGAAGTTCAAAAACCCTGTGATGACCGCCTCGGGCACCTTCGGGTACGGTGCCGAGTTCGCGCCCTATATGGACCTCGGCAGGCTCGGGGGCATAGTGGTAAAAGGCCTCTCCCTCTACCCGAGGCAGGGGAACCCCGGGCCGAGGATAGCCGAAACGCCATGCGGGATGCTGAACGCCATAGGGCTGCAGAACGTGGGCGTGGACGATTTCATCGAGAGGAAGCTCCCGCTCGTCCGCAACGCAGGCACTCATATAATAGCGAACATCTTCGGCGAAACGGTCGAGGACTATATGGAGGTTGCGAGGAGGCTCGACGGGGCGGAAGGGGTCTCGGCCCTTGAGGTGAACATCTCCTGCCCCAACGTCAAAAAGGGCGGCATCGTTTTCGGGACCGACCCGCAGGAGGCCTTCAAGGTGGTCTCGGCGGTACGCAAATCTACGAGTCTCCCCGTTATAACGAAGCTCTCCCCGAACGTCACCGACATAAAGGTGATGGTGAGGGCCGCGGAGGACGGCGGCACGGACGCGGTCTCGCTCATCAACACCATCACGGGCATGGTCATAGACGTGGAGAGGAGAAGGCCGGTACTTGCGACCGCGACAGGCGGGCTCTCGGGCCCGGCCATAAGGCCCATAGCCGTCCGCATGGTCTGGCAGGCGGCCCAGGCCGCGAGCGTCCCGGTAATAGGCATGGGCGGCATAATGAGTGCAAGGGACGCGCTCGAATTCATAATAGCCGGCGCCACTGCCGTCCAGGTCGGCACCGCGAGCTTCATCGAGCCGGACGCCGCCGTGAAGGTGGCCGAAGGCCTGGAAGAGTACCTCTCTAAAAACGAAACCACCGTTCAAGACCTCATAGGCTCATTAAGGACCGCCTGAGCCAGTTCCCCGCCTGCAATGCGTTTCAGAAGCTACGCAATCCCTCTCTAACAGGTTGTTGAGGCAACCCTCTAATTTTCAGGGATTGCCTTAAAAAGTCCTTCCTGGATTTTCAACCACGGCTTGGCCGGGATGAATACGACCAGGCCTTACAAATTGCTCGACCTGGACAGTCTTCGCAATTTGGCAATCCATCCGTGGATTGGTTATCCAATACCCCGCTAATCTCTTTAGGGTTGAATTTTCATCCCTTAAAGGTTAATTTATCCAAAACCGGTTGAAGGGAGGAAGCATGAAGAACCCGATAGAAAAGATCCTCAAAAGGTCCAGCATCACCTCCGAGATGTATCACAAGCTCTCGAAGCTCAGGTGCAGGCTCGACAAGGATATGGACGCAATCGGGAAGAAATTCAAAAAGGACCTCGCCAAGGCGGAGAAGATAGCGAAGAAAAAGCTCAAGGCAGCGGAGCAGCTAAAGGTCTGGAAAAAGGGCGGGTACGAGAAGCTCGCCAGGAAGGTCCAGAAGAAGGCCGACGCCCTCATGAAAGTGGTCAAGAAGGACTACAAGCTCGCGATGGCGAAACTCAGGAAGTAAGAGTGGCTCCACCAAGGGCCGGCAGGACTGCCGGCCCTTTTTTAGTGCCTGCAGTGCGTCCGTGTATCGTCCGTGCGCTCGCACTCCTGGAATCGGCCTGATAGAGCAGTCCGTCAAGGCTCCCGCATATGGAACCAACTAAGAATGAAAACGCAAGGCGCATTTCCGTAGGCCTCTTCTTCGCAATACTGCTGGCCATCGGATTAGGCGGCTACCGGGACTACAATGTGTCCTGGGACGAGCCGCTTCAGCGCGACATAGGCGCGGCGACTGTAAAGCACGTCTCCGGGATTTTAGGTATCGACCTCCTTGACGGCAGGTTTGCCAGCCTGCCACCCCTGGAAGAATTCGTAGACAAGGACTATGGGGTCGCCTTCGAAGCGCCGGCCGTAGCGTTGGAGGTGCTCTTCAAAATCCGGGGTGCGCGAGAGGCGATTTTTTTCCGCCACATACTCACGTTCCTGGTCTGCCTCTCCGGGGTCTACGCGGTCTACAGGCTCGCTTCCCGGCGCTTCGCTGACTGGAGGATCGGGCTTCTGGCGGCGCTCTTCCTCGTGCTCACCCCGCGCCTCTTTGCCGAGTCGTTCTATAATTCGAAAGACGCGGTATTCATGGCTGTTTTCGCCATTGCGATGTACACAGGGATATCATTCCTCTTGAGGCCGGGCTTGAGTACCGCGTTTTTGCACGCGTTAGCGACGGCCCTCGCCCTGGACGTGCGGATCATGGCCGTCATATTGCCCGCGGCTACAATGTCCATGCTTGCGCTCAGGCTTATCAACAGGGAGTTGCCGGGCCGTAAAACCGTTATGGCGGCTTCGGTCTATCTGTTATCATCCGGCATTTTCCTCGTAACCATATGGCCGAATCTCTGGTCTGACCCGTTCGGGAATTTCGCGCAGGCATTCGGCAACATGTCCAAGTTCAGGTGGAAGAACGATGTCCTTTATATGGGAAGCTTCATCCCGGCCTCGGAAGTCCCATGGCACTACATCCCCACCTGGATTTCCATTACGACACCGGTCCTGTATCTGCTGCTCTTCCTTATCGGCTCGGCTGCCGTCCTCAAGGGGATGCTTTCGAACCTTGCTGCGCGCCGGTTCAGGCTCTGGACCAGCGAAGCCGAGCTCCAGGACGTGATGTTCCTCGGGTTGTTCGCGGCGCCGGTCGCGGCTGTAATCGCGCTCAACTCGACCCTCTACGACGGATGGAGGCAGCTGTACTTCATCTACCCGGCCTTTCTGCTCCTTGCGGTGAGGGGATGGGTTTCTCTTTGGGGTTTCCGTTCGCCAGGGAATATGAATAAGGCGTTATTGCTCGTCATTACTGCGGCGACAATATTTTTTACGGCCGCCTGGATGTGGAAGGCGCATCCTCTGCAAAACGTGTATTTCAATTTCTTTGCCGGCAAGGATATAAAAGACCGATACGAGATGGACTACTGGGGCCTGGGCAACAGGAAAGCGCTTGAGTATATACTTGAGAACGACAAGAGCCCGGTAGTCAACGTCCGGGCTGACAGCGCCACACCCCTGAAATTGAGCATCTATATGCTGGAGCCGGATAAAAGGGTCCGCATCAGGGAAACAGATGAGATGACTGCCCCCTATTATGTCCTGAACAACTACCGGCTTTTCAAGGAGCCGCTTGAGTCAAAATATGGAAAGGAGTACGACCTCTTCTACGAATTGAAGGTCGGCGGCGAGGCCGTGCTTTCGGTTTTCAAGTGGAAGGGGACGGAAGGCTCAGGCTCCCCTCCGTTGAACCCGGCAAAAAAGACGAGATAGATACTGTTGCATATTAATCTGAAAAAGCCCTGGAACGAGCCATGCATAAGACCGTCATAGTAGTGCCGTGCTACAACGAGGAGAAGAGGCTCAACCGGGGCGCCTTTTTAGAAGCAGCCTCGAAAAGCGAGGACCTCCATTTCTTTTTTGTAAACGATGGCAGCAGCGACATGACCTCGTCCGTAATCGAGGAGATGAGGAAGGCGGACCCCGAAAGGATATCCTGCCTCCATCTGGAGAGGAATTCGGGAAAAGCCGAGGCCGTAAGGCGCGGCGTATTGAAGGCCATAGGGGACGGGTGCCGGAACTTCGGCTACTGGGACGCCGACCTCGCTACCCCGCTTGAGGAAATCACGGTCTTTCGCAGGCTGCTTGAGGAGGAGAGATGGAAGATCGTCATCGGCTCAAGGGTCAAGCTCCTCGGAAAGGAAATAACTCGGAACGAGATGAGGCACTACGCGGGCCGGGTCTTCGCGACTTTTGCAAGCCTCCTCTTGAGGATACCCGTATACGACACCCAGTGCGGCGCGAAGCTTTTCAGGAACACGCCCGAGGCCCGAGGGGCATTCAGCAAGCCCTTTAAAGTCAAATGGATATTCGATGTCGAGCTCCTCGCCCGTATCTCTATATTGGAGAGGAGGAACGATAATTCCGATTTCATCAAGGGCTGGATAGAGTCGCCGCTCGGGAAATGGACGGACATAAAGGGCTCGAAGGTCACCTGGTTCGATTTTTTCAAATCGGCTTTCGAGATGCTAAAGCTCTTTGTACTGCTTTATGCGCCGGTCGTAAAAGGGCGGTATGAGAACGAATTGCTGCAATCCCGATAGGCGGAATTGAGGTATACCAGAGCCGTGAAATTGAAAAAACCGGGAAGGCGATGGCCCTCCCGGTTTTTCTTCTTCCACATCCGTCCGGCTATTCCAGATCCAGTACGCTCACCTTTGCGGCGACCGACTGAGCTATATCGACAAAGGCCTTAGAATGGGCCGAGCCCGGGTCCGCGTGCGTTATGGGCATCCCGGTGTCGCCGCCCTCTCTTATGGCCATGTCGATGGGGATCTTCCCGAGTAGCGGCACCTGGTACCTTTCGCTCGTCTTCTCGCCGCCGCCGTGGCTGAATATCTCGGACTTTCCGCCGCAGTGCGGGCAGACGAACTGGCTCATGTTCTCTATTATTCCGAGGACAGGGACGTTCACTTCCTTGAACATCCTTATGGCCCGCCTCGCGTCTATTAGGGCCACGTCCTGCGGCGTGGTCACTATGACAGCGCCTGTGAGGGGTATGGTCTGGACGAGCGTGAGCTGCGTGTCCCCGGTGCCCGGCGGCAGGTCTATAACGAGATAGTCGAGCTCTCCCCATTCGACGCCCACGAGGAACTGCTTTACGAGCTGCATTACAAGCGGGCCGCGCCATATGAGGGGCGTTTCCTCGTCCAGCATGAACCCCACCGAGACGAGCTTCA
>JABTVA010000005.1 GCA_015075075.1 Deltaproteobacteria bacterium
TAGAAACTGAGTTTTTCAGCAAGCTGCCAAGTAATAAACCTCTTTGACTCTTTTTCCCCGCTGCTTGCGGTCGCATTTGTTTTTAACTCCTCCCCGTCAAGAAGGGAGCTCGAAGGTGCCCGTGTTGTAGCGTCAGTCAGGGTGGCCAGGTGTTCCGGGCTTCCCCTTCAAGAGCTCCACTGCCTTTGATACCGGGGCCGTAAGCTTCCAGCCCCAGTAATTGAGGAGCGCGTGGAGGCGCCTTTCCCCATCCGGGTCTTCTCCTGAAAGGAGGTTCCCGAAGTTCGATTCGACGTCCACGGAAATCTTCCGCGCCTTCCTGGACGCCTGTATCTCCTTTAGCATCGCCTTTACCTCTGCGATGAGCTTCCTGTCCCCGTGCAGGAAGAAGTTCTGGTCGCCGCACCTCCCGGTTATCTTCTGGAAGACCACGTTGAACCCGTAGCTTTCGCCAAAGTCCACGAAGGCAGGTATCTCCCTGTAGTTGGCCCTCATGACCGTCATGTTTATGACGATTTCGCTGAACCTGCCTCGGTTCTCTCTTACGAGGTCGAGGTTCTCGATGAGGTCCTCCCACCTGCCGCCCACCCGTATCTTCTCGTATGTCTCCTTTGTCGCCGCGTCCACCGAGATGTTTATCCCGGCGAAGTTCTGGTGTTTTATCCTCTCCCAGTACCTCTTGAGGAGGAGCCCGTTCGTGATGAGGCTGAACTTCAGGTCAGGGTAGCGGCTCCCGTCGAACTCGGTGAGGATTTTCCGCGTATCCGGCCTCGCGAAGGGGTCTCCCCAGCCGCTCAAAATGACCTTCCGCGCCGTGGGCAGGTAGGTTATGAAGTCGTTATAGGCCCTCTCGAGGAGGTCATTGTCCTCCTTGAGATTGGTGTTGCACATGATGCACTTCAGGTTGCAGTAGCCGGAGTTGGAGAAGTTGAAGACGGTTGGCGGGGTCGAGACGACGGTCTTCCCGGCCCGTATCTCGTCAGCGGCGGCGGGTATAACACCGTGCTTTTCAAGGTCGGCGAATTTTACGTATCTCCCTCCCGAGAGGTGCCACTGGATGAAAGGGCACGAGGGGCGGCATATCTCCTGCCATGCCCCTTCGAGCATCTTTTTCCGCATGGACTGGACCTCCGGGCCGTTCCAGATATCGGAGATGGTCTGACTCCTGAGGCTCCCTACCGGGGATTTCACCCATCCGGTGCAGCAGGTGTATACGCGTCCGGCCTCGAAAAAATGGAGGCTATTCCAGGGCGCGGGGCAGATTATGCCGTCCATTAGCATCTCCTTGAAAACACCGGAGCCGCTTCCGCCTGCAGGAGGAAGGCCGGGCAGAATACATTATACCATCGTACAAACCCTGTTACCACCGGCAATTCACACTGGCAAGCCGGTATCAAAAGGCCTTTTCCGCACTGCCGTGCGGTTTTTATGCAAAGGCCGTTTGCGCGCTGCCGCGCTCTTTTTGGGCATAAGGCTCCTCACTACCGCCTCCATCCTCCGGCTCGGCCCTTGTCGCTCGGCCTTTGCCTCGCTCCTGCTGCCTCGCTCGCCCTCCCCTCCAGGTTCGCTCCGCCTTATGCCCGGGGTTGTTTTAAATGCAAACAAAAGTGTAATGAGATTTTTGTCTTGAAACAAACCCCGGAGGGTAAGGCAGGCGTAGCATAAGGGAGGAAGGCGTGAACGGGCCTGGAAGTCAGGGAAGCACTTTAGGAACCCGTTCACGGGATGGGAGAGGCGGACAGCAAGCGAGCCCTTACCCTCAAAAACCGCGCGGCAGCGCGGAAAGGTTCTTTCGCTTATGCCAGAAAAGGGCGGCAGCGCGTTAAAAGGCCTTTCTCTCAATCACAGCGGGTTCAGGTCTGGTTGGGTTTTTGAATCTACGAAATCCTGGACGAGACGGCCTCTTCTATTTCGGCTGCGGTCGCCCCTGCCACGAATACTTTCTTTTCCCTGGATTTGAGGCCGGACTCTATATGGAAGGCGCTTTTCCTAATACCGGTCAGGTCGGAGAGGAACTCTATAAGGGCCCTGTTCGCCTCGCCCTCTACAGGCGGGGCCGTAATCCGTATCTTGAGCGAGCCCTCCTCCACGCCCTCGACCACGTTTCTTGAGGAGCGCGGCTTGAGCCTCACCCTGATGAACGCGCCTCCTTCGGCGGGCGTCACATACGAAGCGCTATTTCGGGAGGAACCTGAGCTTGTCCGATTCCTCATCGGCCTTTCTGGCCTCTTCCTCTTCAAGGAGTAGGATGGATGAGTGGTAATCTATCACCGACTTTATGGAGGATTCGAGCTCTTTCCTCTGCTTTCTCAAGCGGAATATCTCGTCCTGGAGCGCGGATGAGCGGGACTGCGCCTGCCTGATTATCTCGTCTGCCTGGAGCCTTGCCTCGGCAAGGAGTATTTCCGCCTCTTTCCTCGCGTTCGCTTTCATCTCCTCGGCCATCCTCTGCACCGTTGTGATGGCCTCCCTGAGGACGTTCTCGTTGGAGGCGTACGCATGTATGCGCTCCCCTGCGTCTTCGAGTTTCTCCTTAAGGTCCATTATTTCTTTCGTCGCCTCGCCCAGGGCCTCGGAAGCGGCATCGCGGAGCTCCTCCACTTCCTTTACGTCATAGCCCCTCAAGCGCTTCCTTAATGCGTGCCCCTTTATCTCGAGCGCGGTTATCCTCATCAGAAGCCTCCTCCGGTCTTGAGCCTGTTGGCGAGTTCATATAGGGAGGGTATTATGCCGGCCTGTACGAAATATATGATTAAAATCACAATGAGGGGGGAGATGTCGAGCCCGCCCATCTGAGGTAGTATCCTCCGCACCCTTCCGAGGACCGGCTCCGTTATCTGGTACAGGAACCTTACTATGGGGTTGTAGGGGTCCGGGTTCACCCACGAGATGATGGCCCTTATGACTATTATCCAGAAGTAGAGGGTAAGGACGGTGTCCAGGACCTTTGTGAGCCCGATTATGATATTGGCCAGCATGAACATTCAGTCTTCCTTATTATTTGTTTTTTGTCTCTTTCCAAGTTTGATAATGCGGGGCGCGGGCCTAACACCACAAGCTCCTCGCCCTTTTCGTAGCCGCGATTACGGCTGACCATTTCGCTAAGCCGCCCTCCTCAAGCCTCCTGAGGCCCTCTATCGTGGTGCCGCCGGGGGAGGCGACCATGCGCCTGAGCGCGTCGAGCCCCATCGGGCTCTCCATCGCCAGTTTTACGGCGCCAGCACGGTCTGAAAGGCGAGCTCTTTTGACGTATCCGGAAGGCCGCGCCACCGCCTTCAATAGGCGCCTCGATAAGAGGAAACGCCATGATTGCCGCTCAGTCCCGTTACCGCGTCCATAAGGGACTCTTCCTTTACCGCGACTACCTTCCCGATAGACCCGAATATCTCGGTTGCGAACTCGAGATGGCGCTCGCCTGTGCCGAGCCCTGCGCAAAGGACCGTAACTCCCTCACGGACTGTCGCTGGGGTATTGGGCATGGCCCTCACTACCGGCAGAAAATGCGAAGGCCCGCTTCCTTCAGGACCTCAAGTATCCGCGAGGTGGTGATGCCGGCGGCGGTCGAGATAAGGAGCTTCCCGGCCTCTATCTCGGGGGCTATCTCCCTCAATACGCCTTCGACGTCGCCGGGCTTGACCGTAAGGAATATTATATCAGCATTTCTGGCGGTTTCGAAGTTCTTGCTGAGGACCTTCACCTCGTAGCTCTCGGCGAGGTGGATGAGCCGCTCGTTTATCCTGTCGCTTGCGATTATCTGCCCGGGATTTATTTTCGATGAGGCGAGGAGCCCCTTTATGAGGGCCTCGGCCAGGTTCCCGCTTCCGAGAAAGCCTATTGTTTTCCTTGTGAGCATCTTGTTTGCAGGATTAAGGCAACCTCTAAAAATTAATCTTTTCCCCGGACTCTGCGTCAGGCCATGAATAAAAATGCTCACATATTATCATATATGCTCCGCTTTTTATTCCCGGCCTTCCTTGATTGCGGGAAAAATCTTCAATTTTTAGAGGTTGCCATTTAATTCGGCTGCTGAAAAGCCCTCGATGCGTTGTCTTCAAATACGGACGTTCCGGCGTACGTGAAAACACGCCGGGGCCCTTATTTTTCGACTCCCTGCATCTGGACTTTTTAAGCGGCCTGTTCAGGCGGACTTGGCGGCCTTTTTACCTTGGGCTTCCCTGCTGCCGAATATGGCGGTCCCGATCCGGACGATCGTGGCGCCCTCCTCTACGGCCACCTCGAAATCGTTGGACATGCCCATCGAGAGGTCTTTCAGGAAAACGCCGGGGAACCTTTCCTTATTGATGCGCTCGGCAAGCCGGCGGAGCATGGCGAAGTACGGCCTCGACATCTCGGCGTCCTCGAAGAAGGGGGGTATGGCCATGAGGCCCTTAAGCCGGAGGTTCGCCATGCCCGATACGGCCCTGGCGAGCTTCACGGCCTCGTCCGGGCTAACCCCGCCCTTGGTCTTCTCCCTCGCTATGTTCACCTCTACCATGATATCGAGCGGCGCGGAAGCCCTCTTGTCGAGCTCCTTTGCGAGCTCTATTGAATCCACGCTCTCGATCATGTCAAAAAGCTCAACGGCGAGCTTTGCCTTGTTCTTCTGGAGATGGCCTATGAAGTGCCACTTTATCTTCTTGTCCTTGACCTTACTTATCTTCTCCTGGGCCTCCTGCACGTAGTTCTCGCCGAAGACCCGGAGGCCTGCCGATACGGCCTCCTTGACCTTTTTGGCTTCCACCATCTTGGTGACAGCCACGACCGTTATCTCGCCGGGGTCGCGGCCAGCCTTCCGCGCCGCCCTCCTTATCCGGTCGTAAATGTTGAGGGTATTCTCAGAAATATTGTTTCCAGCCATCAGGAAATCCGGCAAACAGTATTAGGGGCCGAGGCCCTTTAAAACCGAGCGGGGAGAAGAGAAGCGACATCGCTGGAAAAACTTATCACCTGTTGTTTACGAGACCTTATAGCATATATGGGGGAAGTGTCCAAGAGAAATCTTGGTTTTCAGGCGGATTTTGCTGGAAAAAATCAGGAAGCTACTGGGCCGGTTATCGGCCGCAGGTAATGCAGGAGGGTCATCTCCCATATGGCGGCCATAAAAAGAATAATGATTATAAGCACATACAGCCTCACTCCGTTCCTACCGGCAGTGAGGAGAGCATCTTTTCTCGAGGACGTGCCCTTACGGTCAGGCCAGATGAGGGAAAGGCCCAGGTCTGTGCCTACCGAGGACGAAAGGCAGTATGCCCCGAATTCGAGGACAAAAGTGCCGTAGAATACGATGAGCATGGTCGAGTCCGCGTTCATCCCGGCAATGAGTATCCCTATGATGAACCCCCTCCAGACGGCTACGATATAAGGCAGGAAGAATACGAGCCCGGTAAATGTGGTGCTGAGGAACGCCCCGAAGACCAGGTTGAAAGAGAAAGTGTAGAGGATCTTGAGCGGGAGGTTCTCGGCGAGCGCGCCCGTGAGCGGCTTAAGATACGGGAGCTCCTGTATCTCCTTAAGCTGTTCCTCCCGTAGCTCAATTACTCCCGGATATCCCTGGGCCACCATCCATTGCCCGAAGAAGAGGAATATCAAATGTACTGCGGCATAGAATACGATGAGGTTCCTGAGCTTCCCTGCAGCCCCGAGCGATTTGGCTAATGTCGCGTTGAATTCCATTCGGACTCTTTCAGTTGTTTAGGTATGCGTAAAAACAAGGGCGAATTATATAATATACCAGAATCGGAAATGGGAAGGGCCGGCGCGCCGTGAACCCGTTTATAGGCTGTGAGACCCGGGGCCGGTTAGGGCTGCCTGCCCTTGCCTTTGGACTTCCTCAAGGGCTTTATCCGGCACGGGTCGTATTTCCCTACTATCGCCTTGAGCTTCTTGCAGTAAAGGCCCCCGGTCTTGTAGCAGATCTCTTTTTTCGGGTCCAGGAAAACGGCGTGGACGCATTCTATGCAGGTTAAAGGCTCGCTCATGGAAATGGATTTTAATGCCTTATGCGCGGTTCCTCAAGCGGAATCTCGGCCCCGGGTGCCCGGGGTGTTGACAAAAGGATGGAAATCCCTTAAAAGTATTGGAATCCTAAAAAGGAGCCGCACCCATTCTTACTCCACCGAAGACAATCGTCGTGGCCGACCCGGACGCTTCAAGGTGCCTTAAGCTCGCCACGATGGTCAAAAGGCTCGACTACAACGTCTTTCTTGCCTCGAACGGCTCTGACCTGGTACGGATAACCTCCGGCATAATACCGAATGCCGTGCTCCTTGACCTCGATATGCCGCCGATATCCGGCCAGCCATGCCTGGAGGCCTTGAGGTCTAACAGGAGCCTTAGCATTATAAAAAGGATCACGACCTCTGAGGTGGGGCGCACAACCGACCTCTTGGCCTCGCTTTCAAGGGGCGCCTCAGGATATGTCACAAGGCCGGTGAGCCCGACCGAGCTCTACAGGACCATACAGAAGCTCATCGAGCCCCGGCCAAGGAACTTTTTGAGGATACGGGTCCTCTTCAAGGCCACGGTCATAACAGGCGCTACGGGCCGCGCAACCTTCGCGACCGCCCTCTCGGAGCAGGGTGTTTTCATAAGGACTCTAAAGCCCTTTGCCGAGGGCACGAAGGTCAGGGTCTCGCTGGAGCTCCCGACGCCCAAGCCCCTTGTGCTCGACGGAGAGGTGCTCTATGCGGTCAAGGAGATGCCGGACAAGCTCTCGGAGCCCGGCATGGGCATAAGGTTTGTCGGCCTCGACCCGAACATCCAGGCAGGCCTCCATAAGTTCATCGAGGACCAGGTAATTGGAGAGGGCGGGGAAGGGCTATTATGATGCGGTCTTTATCCGCCCAGCTCGTACCTCAATAGCCCGACCCCGAATATCGCGGCGGTCTCAGTCCGTAAGACCCTGCTTCCGAGGCTTGCCTGTATAAAACCCATTTCCCTTGCCAGAGCCGCCTCTTCTCCGGTAAAGCCGCCTTCAGGCCCCACGAGCAGCGCAACGCTCCTGACCGGCTTTTTGATATCCCTTAAGAAAGCCTTCAAGCCTTTCAGGCCATGACCTTCACTGAGCATTATCTTAAGCCCCGTAGCTACGGTTTCGAGCAGCGCTTCCCTGAAGGTCGCATAGGGGAGGATTCGAGGTATGTCCCGCCTCCTCGATTGCCTCGCGGCCTTGAGGGCTATCCGCTGCCAGTTATGTGACCTCTTCTGCCTTGAGTCGAGTTCCTCGATTGAAATGGATTTTTCTGACTTGAACGGGAGTATGGCGGTGACCCCGAGCTCGGTAGTCTTCTGTATTATGGTCTCCAGCCGCTCCCTCTCCGGCAGGGCCTGGATAAGGAGCACCCCGTGGCCTGGCTCTATTGCCCCCGTCTCCTCGAAGGCCGTGAGCTCGGCTTTTCCATCCGATAAGGACAGGAGCCTACAGCGGACAAGACCGCCCCGCCCGTCGATTATAGTGAACGCCTCGCCCGGCCTGGGCTCCCATAAAAGGAGCCTGCCCGTATTTTCCTTGTCGAGCGTAAAGGCGTCACCGGGGAGGAGAACCCTTTCTACTCTTATCTCTCCGAGGCCGGAAAGCACCAGTTTCTCCTTGTTGAAGCGGAGTGAAGTAGTATAATCTTACACCAACGCCCGGGGGCTTGAAAGGGGCGATATGGGGCTGCTTAAAGCGGCTAATTCAGGCCGAGAAGCCTTGAGATGGCGAGTATGCGGGACTTAATCTCGGCCCTTCCGGAGAGCCTGGAGAGGATATCGACAGAGGCGCCGGGGTCGAACCCGGCCCGCTTCATGATGCTGATGGCGCTTGCATCAGCCTCCATCTCCCGCATAAGGGGGGTGTCGCTGCCTGCGAGCGCCGGAGACTGGTCCCCGGCGAGTATGTGGGATGTCTCGTGGGCGATGACGAAGGCCATCTCGTCGTCGGTCACGGCGGCGGAGACAAGCCCGGACGAGAGGACGACCGTTCCGTCGGGCATGACAAAGGCGCTCCTTGAGGCGTCCTCGCTTAAGACCACCCTGGGGCTTAAGCCGGTTACGGCCTCTATCCTTGAGAGGACGCCGGTTATCATCGCCATATCGGTGTCTGCGGTTTCTCCGGCGTTCGCCACGGAAAAGGTCGCGGCGGCCATGATGAAAGCCGTAATGAGGATGGATAGAACGGATTTTTTAAGGAAAATACGCATCAGCCGGTTATTTTAGCACGGTCCGGGTACGGATTCAATGGCAAACTACGCGAAAAATATAATGTTTCAGGGAACTTCTTCCCATGTGGGGAAAAGCGTCCTCTCGGCTGCGCTTATAAGGGCCTTGAGGGACAGGGGCTTCAGGGTCGCCCCTTTCAAGGCCCAGAACATGGCCCTGAATTCGGCTGTCGCGGTGGAGGGAGGCGAGATAGGAAGGGCGCAGGCCTTTCAGGCCGAGGCGGCTGGCCTCAAGCCCTCGGTCCACATGAACCCCGTGCTCCTCAAGCCGACCGGCGATTCCATGTCCCAGGTCATAATCCACGGCAAGCCTGTCGGCATGATGACCGCAGCCGAGTACCACGCCTTCAAGAAAGAGGCGCTGGGCCATGTGCGGGAGAGCTATTCGAAGCTTGCCCTTGATTACGACGTAATCGTAATCGAGGGGGCCGGGAGCCCCGCCGAGGTGAACCTCCGCGAAAACGACATAGCCAACATGGGCATGGCCGGCGCGGTCGGGAGCCCGGTCGTCCTCATCGGCGACATAGACAGGGGCGGGGTATTCGCCTCGCTCGTGGGCACGCTCGAGCTCCTTTCGATGGAAGAAAGGGAGATGGTAAAGGGGTTCATAATAAACAAGTTCAGGGGCGACATAGGCCTCCTTAAGCCGGGGCTCGATTTCCTGGAGGCAAGGACCGGGAAAGGTGTTCTGGGGGTTGTGCCGAGCTTTTCGGGTCTCCTCATACCGGACGAGGACAGCGTCTCCCTCGACGAGAGGGGGGCTTCAAAGGAAGGCGGCGGGTTGAAAATAGCTGTCGTTAAGCTGCCGCGCCTTTCGAACTTCACTGATTTCGACCCGTTCAGGGGCGATCCGGGGATAGAGCTCTCGTTCATAAGCTCCCCCCGCGAGATGGCCGGGGCGGGTCTCGTCATCATACCCGGCACAAAGAGCACGATAGCCGACCTCATGTGGATGAAATCCAGGGGCTTCGGCCCGGCAATAAGGGAACACATCGAGAAAGGCGGCATGATAGCCGGCATATGCGGCGGGTTACAGATGCTCGGGACGGCTGTAAAGGACCCGCAAGGCGTTGAATCATCCGCAGGAGAGGCCGAGGGATTCGGGCTCGTGGACGCCGTGACAGTGCTACACAGGGAGAAAAAGACATTCGAGGTCTCGGCTGTGGCAAGGCTCATGGGAAGGGACTACGAGGTCAGGGGCTATGAGATACACATGGGCGAGACCATTGTAAAGGGAGGCCCGTTCTCAAGGATACTTGAGCGGAACGGCAAGACCTGCTATGCCCCTGACGGGGCGGCGTCCCAGGACGGCATGGTCTGGGGCACCTATGTCCACGGCATATTCGATAACGACGTCTTCAGGCAGGCTGTCGTATCAGCGCTCTCCGGCGGAAGGTGCGGGAGCGGGACAGTGGCGAGCTTCGAATCCGTGCGCGAGAGAGCGATAGATTCGCTTGCTTCGATATTCGAGGATAGCGTGGACATGGAGCGGGTCCTCCGGATAATAGGGGTATGACGGGCCCCGAGGCGCTTGAAGGCGTGCTTGATATCGTGCCCCTTTCAGCGTTCGCGTTCCTTACGGCGCTCTTTTTAGACCTTTTGATAGGGGACCCGGAGAGGGCGCCCCATCCGGTCAGGTGGATAGGTCGGCTTGCGGCCTTTCTTGAGGCCCCGATAAGAAAGGCCCTGCCAAAGAGCGCCGGATGGGAGAGGCTCGGCGGAGCGCTCCTCTGGGTTCTCGTCGTGGGCGGCGCTTACGCGGCAACGGCCCTTGTCCTCCATTATGCGAGCCTCCATTCGACCGCGCTCTCTTTTGCGCTCTCGGTCTTTTTCATATGGGCCGGGCTTTCCATGAAGACCCTGGGGGACGAGGCCCTGGCTGTCGCAAGGGCGCTCGGGCATGGGCTGGATGAGGGGAGAAGGCGCCTCTGCCGCATAGTGGGCAGGGACACCGGCAACCTTAAGGAGGAAGAGGTGCTCAAGGCCGCGGTCGAGACAGTTGCCGAGAACGCCTCTGACGGCGTCATCGCACCGCTCTTTTTCCTTGTGCTCGGCGGCCCGGCGCTCATGATGGCCTACAAGGCCGTCAACACACTCGATTCGATGGTGGGCTACCGGAACGAAAGGTACAGGCACTTCGGCTGGTTTTCGGCTCGGATGGACGACGCGGCGAATTTCATGCCCGCGAGGCTCTCTGGCGCGCTCATAGTCACGGCCTCTTTCATTTTAGGATATAATTGGATGAAGTCCGCGGCCATGCTGGCGAGAGACG
Source organism: Deltaproteobacteria bacterium (assembly GCA_015075075.1). Lineage (GTDB taxonomy): Bacteria > Desulfobacterota > GWC2-55-46 > GWC2-55-46 > GWC2-55-46 > UBA5799. The sequence goes on from JABTVA010000005.1 coordinate 10,471, forward strand.
GGCGGAACCACCCGAGCCCCAACTCCGGGGTCCCGGAGGCCGCGATGGCCGGCGCTCTGGGAGTGAGGCTCGGCGGCGGGTCGTTCTACGGCGGCGTATTCTCGGGAAAGCCCTGGATCGGCGACCCGGTTAACGGCCTTGAAGCCGGGACGGTTTTGTCCTCGGTCAGGATAATGCGCGCCGCGGGCCTCGTGATGGCCGGGACCGTAATCATGATAATGCTCCTTTTCAATTGAATGCCGCCCGTCGGGCCGTGTCCGGGGCAGAAAGAGGATGTCGATGCTTAACGCGCTAAGGTTCATCTTCCTCATGAGCATCGTGACATGGGTGGGGATGATAATCTTCTATACCCTCTTCGTGACCCCGAGCATATTCAGGGCCCTGCCGAGGGAGCTCGCGGGTGACGTGGTCTCTCACATATTCCCCAAATACTGGGGCATCGGCTATGTGGCGGCCATACTCTCGCTTGCTTCCCTCATCGCGATGTCGTTCATTGAGAAGGTCTTTCCCATGGCCAGGATACTCATACTGGCGCTCATGACCGCGCTCACCTTCTACTCGGGGCTTGTTGTGGCTCCGGAGGCGCAGACCGTAAAGGCCCAGATGAAGGTTCTGGAGGACCCCCCGAGGCTCGAAGAGCTCCGGAGCGAGTTCAGGGGCGTCCACAGGACGAGCTTTGCCATGAACCTGGTGGTCATGGTTGCAGGCGTTGTCTTAGTATTCCTCGTTTCGAGGAACCTCAGGCTGTAAAGGCAGTCCGTAAAAGACAGGCAGATAGAAAGGGAGGCGACATGGACAGGGTATACAAGAAGATAGAGCTTGTCGGCATCTCTTCCAAGAGCTTCGAGGACGCGGTTACGCACGCGATAGAAAAGGCCTCCAAGACCCTCCACGGGCTCGCGTGGTTCGAGGTCGTCGAGCAGCACGGCAGGATAGCTGACGGCAAGATAGCCGAGTTCCAGGCTGTCATAAGGGTGGCCTTCAAGCTCGACGATTAGGGAGGGTGTTGAAAAAGCACCCTATCCTGTTAGGAGAGGCAGGCCGTATTGATGCCGAATGGCGGTGACATATCGTTCTTCTTCAAGCCGGAAAGCGTGGCCGTTGTCGGCGCATCGCCCGAGCCAGGGAAGATATCCAACATCATACTCGGGAACCTAATCGGCGCGGGCTTCGGCAAGAGGATTATCCCCGTGAACCCCGGGCAGGCCTCCATCATGGGGCTTGAGTGCCTGCCCTCCCTCGAAGAGTCGAGGGAGGTAGTGGACCTTGCCGTCTTCGCCATCCCCGCTGCGTCCGTCCCTGCCGCGCTCAGGCGCGCCGAAGGCAAGGTCCGGGGCGCGATAATAGTGAGCGGCGGCTTCGGGGAGGCCGGTGAAAGGGGGAAGGCCCTTGAAAAGGAGGTCCTGGAGATTGCGCGAAAAAGCGGGGTGCGCGTAATCGGGCCGAACTGCCTCGGCATCTACGACGCTGTCTCGAAGGTGGATACCTTCTTCATACCCACGGACAGGGCCGGCAGGCCGGGCAAAGGAGGCCTTTCCATACTCTCGCAGAGCGGCTCCTTCGCCGCGGTCGCGATGGACGAGCTCGCGGCGGAAGGCATCGGCGCCGCAAAGATAGTAAGCTACGGGAACGCCGTTGACGTCAACGAGTCGGACTGCCTCGAGTTCCTTGCCTCAGACCCGGAGACGAAGGCCGTCGTCCTATACATGGAATCGGTTGCCGACGGCAGGAGGTTCGTCGAGGCCGCGTCAAGGTGCGCCGCGGAAAAGCCCGTCATGGCCGTCAAGGTCGGGAAGTTCGGCGCGGGCGCTGCCGCCGCGCGTTCCCACACCGGCGCGATCGCCGGAAGGTACGAGATATACAGGGCCGCCTTCAAGAAGGCCGGCGTTACGGAGCTTAACGGCTACGAGGAGTTCCAGGCCGCCTGCAAGGCCTTCGGGCTTCAGGGGAGGGCTTCCGGCAGGCGGGTTATGATAATAACCGACGGCGGCGGCATGGGCGTGGGCATTGCGGACGCCTGCCACGCCCTCGGGCTCGATGCCGCGCCGCTTCCGCGGGAATTGGAACGCGAGCTCAAGGCCGTCTTCCCGCCATATTTTTCCATATCAAACCCCTTGACCCTTACCGGGAGCCGACGGACGAGTCCTTTGCCCTCTCGGTCCAGGAAGACGATGGCGAGCCATTACGACATCGCCATAGTCGCGGCGCTCTGGGGCCGCCGCCTACGGACGCTCTCCTGGTATGCTCGCGCAGAAGCCGGGGTTTTCCGAGAAGCCCATCATAATCTGCTCGCCGGGGGGCGAGTATTCGAGGTCGCGCCTGAGGCTCTTCGGGCAGGGCCTTCCGGCATTCACGACGCCAGAGGGCGCGGTGCGCGCTGGCCGTCCTCAGAAGGGGACGATAGGAGGCCTATGGCCGAAAGGCCGCGATAGAAAAGATAGTAAAGGGCAGACCTTGAGCCTGGGGAAAGGCGCTCATCGAGCCGAGGCAAAGGCCGTCATAAGCCTCGCGTCCATCCCGGTCCCGAAGGCGACAAGGTGGTGAAGGATATGGCCGGGGCTATCGAGGCCGCATCCGAGATAGGCTATCCGGTCGCGCTAAGCTCGTATCGCCTGACATACCGCACAAGCGACATAGCGGCGTGGCGCGCATCATAAGGGACGCGGGGAGCTTAGAAATCGAACTGGTCGCGGATGATACCGGCGCCGCGGACGAGGCCCCGGCCTCCGTTATCGAGGCTTCCTCATCGAGGAGATGGCCGGAAAAGGACAGGTGATCGTCGGCGCACAGGATGCGCAGTTCAGCCCCGCAGTGATGTTCCGGCCTCGGCGGTGGCCGTCGAGCTCCCTTAAGGACGTATCCCTTCAGGCTCGCCCCAGTTGAGAGCAGGCCGCCTGAGATGATATCCGAGGTAAAGAGCTTCCCTGCTCCTTGCTGGGTTCAGAGGCGATAGCGGAACTCAACGCCATAGCCGACGTTATATATGAATCGGCTGGATAATGGAGGGGGTCAGCGCCATAAAAGAGCTTGAGATAAACCCCTTGTGGTGTAAGAGAGGGCCCTGGCGCATGGATGCCAGGGTCCGCGATATCAGGCTGCTCAAAAGCTCAATCTGCGGCGTCGTCAAATTCCCGTCATTGCGGCGTACAATGAAAAGTACGCCTCATTCCTCATTTTTCGACTCCTTGCATCTTGAGCTTTTTGAGCAGCCTGAATGTTATCATGAGTTTTGTAGGGTGCGCTGTGCGCACCATTACAAATCCCCCTTTCTCCCCTTAGGAAAGGGCATCAGAGTTAAGGTATTCACAAATTTTCGAGGTCTGGTCGTTGGTCAAGGACATACACGGGGGGAATATCTGGCAGGCGGCGAAAGAGGCCTCGAAGCCCCTTGAAAAGATAATCGATTTCAGCGCGAGCATAAACCCCCTCGGCCCGCCGGCTTCGGCAATAAAGGCGATAGAGGAAGGGCTGAGGTTAATACCCCCTTACCCCGACCCTTCCGCGAGCGCCATCAGGGAGGCGCTCGCTGCACATCATGGCATATCAACGGAAAACATACTCCCGGCGAACGGCTCGACCGAGCTTATCTATTTAATCCCCAGGTTAATCCCCAGGCTCATGAAGCCCGGCAGGGCGCTCATCATAGAGCCCGCCTTCAGCGAGTACAAAAAGGCCCTTGCTCTCGCGGGATGGAAGACCGAGGGCTTTGTCCTGGATAAAGACGACGGCTTCAGGCTCGACCTTGAGAAGCTCGGGAGAAGGCTTTCAAAGGGCTTCGGCCTCGTCTTCATGGCAAACCCGGCGAACCCGACGGGCGTACTCTATTCCGAAAAAGAGACGCTTTCGTTTTTGAAGCTCGCGCGCACGAGCGGCGCGCTGGCTGTGCTCGACGAGGCCTTCATAGACTTCTCGGGCGGTAGCGTGCTTAAAAAGGCAATAAGGGCTGGCAATGCGATAGTGCTCCGCTCCATGACCAAGTTCTATGCGCTCGCGGGCCTCAGGCTCGGGTACGCGGCGGCTGAAAGGAAAATCCTCTCAAGGCTTGAAGGGCTGAAGCCGCCCTGGTCGGTAAATACGCTCTCGTCCCTTGCAGGGGCCGCCTGTTTCGCTGACGCGCGATACAGGGAGCGGACGGCAGAATGGCTATCAGCGGAGAGGGACGCGCTCTCGAAAGGCATCGCATCCATAAACGGCCTTGAGCCTTTCCCGACGTCGGCCAATTACCTGACGGTAAGGATATCGAAGCCGCGCCTTAATGCCAGGGCGCTCGCTTCCAGGCTCTTTAAGGAGGGGCTGCTCATACGCGACTTGAGCGCCTTCAGGGGGCTCGGCCCTGAGTTCTTCAGGGTGGCCGTGCTCGGAAGGGATGCGAACAGGCTACTTATGGATTCCCTCGGTAAGGCCGTGAGCGAAGCCGGCGCGCGGAAAAATGGCGCAAGGAAGCGGGGCGAGCGGACCGCGTGAGGGATTCCTTCGTCATTACGAGGGACGTTAGTCCCGAAGCAATCTCATGCATTCCAGGATGCAGTTCGTAAGAGAGTCTTTAGTCCCCCTCTTTCCTAAAGAGGGGTCAGGGGAGATTATTCAAAATCAGTTATAATCCCCCTTCCAAAAGGAAGATATCACAAAATTTCAGCCGCGAAAGAGCCTAAAGCTCACCCTTACGACGGTCTCACATTCCCGCGCATTGAAGTCCGCGACTACGTCGAGCTTTCTCGGGGAGAGTAGTTTTTTTAGGTCGTCGAAGATGAGGTTCGTTACGGCCTCGTGTGAGATGGCCCTTTCGCGGAAGGAGTTGAGGTAAAGTTTCAGCGACTTAAGCTCCACGACCTTCCTGTCAGGCACATAGGTTACATTGATCGTCGCGAAGTCGGGATACCCCGAGCGCGGGCAAACGCAGGTGAACTCCGGGTAGCTTATCTCTATCGTATAGTCCCTGTCCGGGCTGGCGTTGTCCCAGGCCTCGAGCTTCGCTTCCTCAATGGCCTTTGCGCCGTATTTCTTCTCGGTCATCTTAATTAAAGCCCTTTCGGTCTTGAACCCCGCCGCGAGGCGGGCTAATGAACATATTAGCAAAATCCGGTAAAAAATAAAGCCGTTTGAGCGCCTTTTTCTGAATGGCTTGACAAGCCGCCCTGTTTTTGGGCTTAATGGAGTGTACCCGGTGCTTCGGGAGGGGACGCCTGGGATAAAGAATGGCCAAGCAGGGAGCTCAGGGCATAAAGGGCGGTACGGCCCCGTTTTCAAAGAATATGGATTTTGCCTTGACAAAAAGCCCTCTTTTTTGTAACCTGAAAAGATTCGGTTTTACGCGCCTGTAGCTCAGTGGATAGAGCATCGGCCTCCGAAGCCGAGGGTCGGAGGTTCAAATCCTCTCAGGCGCGCCAGATTCAGGGCGGGCCGGGAAGGAAAAACGCTGTACAGGCGCTGACTTTCAAAAAGATTTCTTCTTGGGCCGCTAGCTCAGTTGGTAGAGCAGCTGACTCTTAATCAGCGGGTCGTAGGTTCGATCCCTACGCGGCCCACCAAATTGAAGGGGTTGCAGGATTTTTTATAGTCCTGCAACCCCTTTTTCTTTTTGTACTGTATACTTTTTGTATAGTCGATATCCGGTTATAGCCTCTGAAGCACTTCAACGGCCTGCACTGTTTTTGTCAGCGGTGAAACCTTCACGCGCGGAGGCTGTTTGTTGCCATGCAAGGCAAGGATATCCTGTTTTGTCTGTTTTTGGCGCTTATCCTGTTTGGAATTTCGTTTCTGCCTTATCTCCAGCCTGGCTCTGCCGCATTATTCGAGGAAGATAATTTAATCGAGAGCTTGTCGGCGCTGGGATACGGCCTGGCAACGGCTTACGCTTTTCTCAAAGGGGGTATTCGGTTCGTCCGTACCCGGTTTTACTTTATTGCCCTGTTTGTTTTTTGCGCATTGAGAGAGTTGGATTTCAACAGAAGATTCACATCAGTCGGCTTGCTGAAGCTCGAGTTTTACACGGGGCATACCCCTTTAGCGGAAAAGTTATTGGGGAGCCTGGTGCTGATGGTACTGGCGTGGATTGCCGTGACGATCCTGAGGCGGCACCTTATCCATTTCAGCCGGGGCTTTGCCGCTCATCGCAGGCTTTACATATTGTCCATAGCTGGTTTCCTGCTGGCAGCCCTGGCGAAAACCCTGGACGGTTCCCAGCGAAAGCTGAAGTCTCTGGGAGTATATCTGCCGGATACCTGGGCGGACTATTTCACCTATCTCGAGGAATCCTTGGAGTTGGGTATCCCTCTGGTCATCCTCTGGACATTGGCGGTTTATTTCAGGGACTACCATGGTGATGAGGGAACTCCTGACAGTGTCCCACGAAATGGTGTGATTCGAAGTTAGGAGGTAATCGAGGCCTTCGAAAGGTTGAACTGGAACGGCCAGAAATCCCCGGTCTTTTAAGGCCGGGGGTCATTAGTTGGTTACGGAAAGTATAAAGTTTGACATTCATTAATTAGCAAGCCTTACTAAAAGAGAGTGATATTCCTGCCGCTTACTATCTGCAAAAAAAAGGGGGTGTTATGAAAAGATTATTATTTTTTGCTTCCGCAGCTGCAATGATGATGCTTTCGACTGACGCCGCTTATGCCGTTCCGTCTGAAAACCTGCTTACGAATGGTGACTTCCAAGACGGAACTCCAATTGCACACAGCGATTTCAACCCGTCCACAGGGCCTTTTAACATTTGGCTCGGTCCGGGGGATGTGAGTATACAGGAAAACGGCACAGGAAAAAGCGCCGGGGATTTTTTCGCGGCTTTTGAGCTTCCGGCTGACCCCACTGAATTAGGTGCGGCCAGACTTGTACAGGGAATTGATTTAAACCCTGGCGATATCCCGCCGGGTACGCCCTTATTCCTTGGTTTTGATTTTTTCCCGGTTAATGGTAGTCCTGCAGAACTGAATTTGCCGGAAATTGCTAAGAGTGAATTGTATGTCCTTGGGCTTAATGATTCAGACGGTCCGGTAAGAGTCTCTCCCTTCACCGGAGACGGATTCCCTCCGGGAGACGTCATATTCTCACAAAATCTCCTGAATCTCACGAGCTTAAGGAATCAATGGGTCTCAGCAGGTGCTGGTTTTCCGATAAATCAGGAGTATGACTTCATCGCGGTCGTCTTTAATGCCGAAGGATTGGGTAGTCTCAGGGGAGACCTTGCGGGTGTTGATAATGTATCTCTCCGAAAAAATGTGCAAGCTCCAGAGCCGGGCACTTTCTTTCTTATCGGCTCGGCAATATCGGCCATTATTATGGCCAGACATAGAATTAAAGCTGATTGATAATGAGGCTGTAGGTGTGCCGGCCTTCAAGGAGGTCATGATGAAGAGCCTTATCGCGGTTGCGGCAGCGCTCCTCCTATTCTCTGCCAACGCGCAGGCGAAGATAGTGGGCGAGACGATCGAATATAATGCCAACGATACCGTCCTTGAGGGTTATCTCGTCTACGACGACGAGGTGAGCGGCCCGAGGCCGGGCGTGCTCGTCTTTCACGAGTGGTGGGGGATAAACGACTATATAAAAGGGCGCGCTGACGAGCTCGCGCGGCTCGGCTATGTGGCCTTCGCGCCTGACATGTACGGAAAAGGCGTGCGCCCGACAGACCCCAAGGCGGCCGGGGAGGCCGCCGGAAAGCTACGGGCAGATAACGCCCTCATGCGCTCACGCGCGATGGCCGGGCTTGAGGCCTTGAGGGAAGTTGAGCTCGCGGACACTTCGCGCATGGCAGCCATCGGGTATTGCTTCGGGGGCGGCGCGGCCCTTGAGCTTGGGAGAAGCGGCGCGCCGGTCGCGGGCACAGTCACTTTTCACGGCAGCCTCGCCACGAAAAACCCTGCCAGGCCCAACGACATAAAGGGGAGCGTCCTTGTGCTGCACGGCGCGGAAGACCCGCATGTGAAGCCCGAGGATGTGCGCGCCTTCAAGGACGAGATGCGGACCGCCGGGGCCGACTGGGTCTTCACAAGCTACGGCGGCGCTGTGCACGGCTTTTCGAACCCGAATAACGACGCGGACCCATCGGACGGCCTCGCCTATAACGAAAAGGCCGACAAACGCTCCTGGGAGGCGATGAAGGATTTCTTGAAGGAGGTGTTCGGGGGGAGGTAGGGGGATAGGGATTCGATTCGGATTGCAAAAGGGGCTGCGGGATACCGTAGCCCATTTTTTATAATTCGTGTAGAGGTAAATGGGCGTGCGGGAGGTAAGTTTTTATTTGCAGACATGAAGGAATATGGTAAGTAGGTATAAACAAAAAACGAAAAAGAATAGTTGGCTCGGCTCTTGGATTGTGTTCTCAGCTCAATGGTAAAGAGCTTTTCTCGTCGAAGTCAAACAAGCCGGAATCGAGCCGCGAAAAAGATATAGTGCAGGCCAGCATCTGAGAATAATCCTGGTTTTGTTTTGCTTTTTGTGCTTTGCGTGAACTCAGCTACGCCGGAGACCCGCTTTGAATGGACCCCGGCCCCTCAGGGAGCATATTTTACGGTATACCCGGTAGTTTACGATGCTTCCAAACTTACCGACAGAGACGGCCGGACCGTAACGAACGACCTGGACCTAAGCAGTTACCTGGGCGTTTTCAGGCTCACATATTATAACACTACAACTTTCTCCAATACATGGGCGTTGACCGCATTCCTGCCGGTTGGCAGGGTGAAGCTCCAGGAGCACAGTGATTCGGGCATTGGGGACCTTACCATTGGAGCTGGCTATTGGGTCCTGGATGATAAGACATCAAGGACGAGCCTGCTGGTCGGTACGTTCATTGACCTTCCAACGGGAAATTTCGATGAAGATAATGTCGTCAATCTGGGCGCCAACGTATTCAAGTTAAGGCCAATAGTGGCTCTGACCAAGTCATTCGACAGGTTCCATGCCGAGGTGGCCCTTAAATACAATATCTACGGTAAAGAGCCTAAGACCGGCATCAAGGCCGGAGACGAGATAATAGGCGAGGGTTTCGCCGGATACTTTTTCAGGCCCAATTTGATTGCCGGAGGCGTCTTTAACGCGCTTGCGGGCAGGAATCGGACCATTCACGGCGAGGCCGACCCCGGTACAGGCATACGTAAATATCAGGCTGGCACGTCGATATGCTGGATAGGCAGCGGGTTCAGCGTCACTATCGGCGCTCTTAAAGAGTTCGGGACAAGGAACACCTCTGAGGGATTTCTGCTGACCGGCAGATTATCCTGGAATCTATGATCTTGAACTCCGAGCAGAAGCGAATCAGCTTCATTTCCATGCATTCCCGGTGCTGCACGGCGCTGACGACCCGCATGTAAAGCCCGAGGATGTGCGCGCCTTCAAGGACGAGATGCGAAAGGCAGGAGTGGACTGGGTCTTCACAAGCTACGGCGGCGCGGTTCACGGGTTTTCAAACCCGAATAACGACACGGACCCCTCGGACGCGGCCTCGCCTATAACGAAAAGGCCGACAAACGCTCCTGGGAGGCGATGAAGGATTTTTTAAAGGAGGTGTTCGGGGGGAGGTAGGGAAGCTTAACAAGCGTGAAAAGGGACTGCATGAACCCCAGTGCCTTTTAATTTTCTCATTCGTAGACGTGAATCTTAGTCATTACGACCACATTCAGATTTAAAGCAGCCCCGGCGATTAATTTGCTTATTATTCTGATTCAGAGGGTCCCTTTAACCCTTTTGCGTCTTTCTCTTCTAGTTCCAATTTTGGGGAGGCACACTTTATTCTTTCTTCTACATTCTTAATATGTTCCGCCGCTGGTATATTTTCAGGTAGTGTGCCACCAATACGCTGTATTGCTGCGCGTACCTCTTTTCCCACTTCTTCATGGGTTTTTATGGCCTTCTGCTGATTATGGACGCGCTCGCGAGCTAATTTGTCCCTGGTCTGGGTCATGCGGAATTGGTTTGCCGCAAGCTCAGTTGTACCCATACGGTCCAATAAGTTCTCTTTTTCAGAAACGCCTTTAAAGCTTTTGATTTCATCTCGCCCCATCCCGCCGTACATGCCTTTATAGCCTGCATCATGGAAGACGCCGAACATCTTATCATTCACACCGGCGTTCCTGGCGGCTCCTGAAAGAGCTTTAAATTCTTCAGCAGTTTGTTTTCTGATCTCAAGTCGCTCCAGATCTGCCGCCATTTCGTCAGAAAGTTCCTGCCTTCGTGCCTGGATAGCAAAATATTTTTGAGCATATGCGATTTCCTGCTTACGGGGGTCACCGTTCTGAGCAATTAAATAGCAGGCAAAGCGGGAAAGATGGTAATCAGTTACTACTTGAACGGAACCTTTGCCACCCGGTATCGGTTTGCCGGCGCCGGCAAAGTGATATGAGGGCTCATTTCCTGACCGTTTACAAGACGTTATGGCTCTATTTATTGCGTCCTCAAAACGACGCCACTGAGTATATCCCAACAGGGTTTGTAGCTCTCTCGCACTCCAATATTCCGAGCCATGCTCGTTTGTTTTTTTCATATCTTCGAAATTTTTATGTCCTATTGTGCTTAAATTTTTAGTCATTAGGCCTCTTATTTATTCGGGAAAATAGAAATTTGAAATTCGAATACAATGTGCCCAGATATTCGGAATAGAGAAAAGAACTAAGAAGCTTTTTTAACATAACTTGTAAAATTTTTCAAGTAATTCAGATATCCCCCCTCCCCCCTTGACTGCAACAGCTTTCCTATGGTATGTTCATTTCATGAACAATAAGGGCGAGCAGGCAGACGACTACCGCTCGATAAACATATCCACCACACCCCCGGGAAAGATAGCCTGTTACATACGCCTCACGACGAGAAGGCCCGTCTCATTTACCGCATTCATCCGGGTCTATTTACGGCTATGTAGTTTCTTGTGATCTATTCGCATATTTTTCTTCGCTCCCGGTTTTTTTGTGGTCTCAATCGTGCGTCGTCTCGTATGCAACCAAAGCCAGCCTTACATGACCCGGCATCACGGAATCGCGGAGGAGGCATGAAGCGGATACTGGCCTTGCTGTCCATAATTTTTATTTCCGGGTGTGCCGCGGTCTCGATGGTTTCTAATCCCGTGGAGCGTGCGAGCTTTACCTCTTTTCAGATAGGCGAGGTCCAGGAAGCCGCAGTAGGCAATCCAATGATAGTCGAAGAGGACGCCTCCTTTTATGAGGGCATAATCGCGACAGAAGACTTCCAGCCGCCCGCCCAGATGGGCTCCCCGCCGTACCCAATCATTCCGGCAGGGGCCGGTTTCAAGGCCTACGGAAAATTGACGAGCGGGGCGACGCTCTACAGGGAGCCGAATAAGATCATCTCCCAGAAGGGCAGCTGGAACTACTGCCTCGCCGTGAACGAGATGAACCAGGTCTATGGCGACGCGGAATGCGTGCTCGGCTTTGTGCGCGACTGGAACCTCTCCGGCACGCCGTTCAAACCAGGGAGGATTTACCAGAAGGGGTCTTTCAAGGCCGAGATCGTCTATAACGGCAAATCGCAGGATACGATAAGGCTCTCTTACAGGGAGTATCATGACGACCTCGCCAGGCCCGCCTTTTACCAGGACCTCTCCTACGACCTTTCGGAATCAAGGACCATCGGCTTCAGGAACATGAAGATTGAGGTGCTTGAGGCCACGAACTCTGATATCAGATTCATAGTCCGTTCGCCCTTGAGATAAGGCAACCCAAAATCCCCGGACTCTGGCGGTTACGGGATAAAAATTCTCACATATTGTCATATAAGCTCCCGCTTTATATCCCCGGCCTTAAGGGAGAGCGGAAAAACCTCTAAGGAAAATCTTATTAATTGGTGTATTCGTCATTGCGAGCGGAGCGTGGCAATCTCATCTTTTGGAATATCGGGCCACTTTGAGATTGCTTCGTCGCTTCACTCCTCGCAATGACGCACAAACGAGAATTAATCAGAACTCCCCTGTTTTTTAGAAGTTGCCATAATGAATATCCACACTCGCTTTGGTATTTACCCGAAAATGGAAGACCGTATTCCAGTGTTATCTGACGTATTTTTTAGCCGGTAATCGCAAGCACTCCCCCCTTGACCGCACCAGCATTCCTATGGTATGTTCATTTCATGAACAACAAGGACGAGCAGACAGACGACTACCGCTCGCTACAGCTCCTTGACGAGATATCGCGTAACCACGAGCTTACCCAGCGGGACCTGAGCCGGAAGCTCGGGGTCGCGCTCGGCCTCATAAACTCATACCTCAAGAACCTTGCCGCAAAGGGCTACATAACCATATCCACCATACCCCGGAAAAGATACGCCTATTACCTCACGCCTCACGGCTTCGCCGAGAAGACCCGTCTCACTTACCGCCACCTGCAGAACTTCACGGCCCTCTACAGGGTGGCCCGGAGGGACTTTAGCGCCCTTTTCACCAGGCTCGCGGCCTCGGGAGTTAAGAGGGTCGCCTTCTCCGGGGTTGACGAGGTGACAGAGATAGCTTACCTTTCCTTGAAGGATACCGACCTTGAGCTTACCGGCATAGTGGACGCCGAGCCCGCCAAGCAGAGGTTTCTCGGCCACGAGGTCAGGGCCATTGCGGACATAAAGAGCATTCCCTTTGATGTGGTGGTTATAACGAATTTCAAGGACGACGAGGCACTGCGGAAGGGGCTTGTGCGCGCCGGGGTCGATGAGAAGAAGGTCCTCTCCATAAGCTCCGGCGGATGGCTCAAGAAGATAGAGGGCCCGGCGGCGTGAGTTTTTTTGATAACCCCTCTTTAATAAAGAGAGGGCAGGGGAGATTATTATAAAGGCATCAGATAAACCCCCTCTCCCTTTTTAGAAAAGGAAGAAAAGAAAATGGCCTTGAGCGATGGAATACGACGAGATTCTTCGCTCCGCTCAGAATGACAGGAAGCGCGAGATTGCTTCGTCCTTCGCAATTACACAGGAATTGATACAGATTTGAATTTAGGCAGGGGGTCTTAGTCGGATGCGGGTTTTGAAGGGGAAAAGGATCGTGGTGACCGGAGGCGCGGGTTTCCTGGGCTCCTTTGTCGTTGACAAGCTCAAGGAGAGGGGCGCCGGGGTCTTCGTGCCGAGGAGCGCCGTATACGACCTCGTCGAGAGGGACGCCTGCAAAAGGCTCTACAAGGACGCGCGCCCGGATATCGTCATACACCTTGCCGCAAAGGTGGGCGGCATAGGCGCGAACAGGGAAAACCCCGGAAAGTTCTTCTTCGACAACCTCATGATGGGCGCGCTCATGATGGAGGAGGGGAGGCTATTCGGCATAGAGAAGTTCGTGGCGCTCGGCACCATCTGCGCCTACCCCAAGTTCACCCCGGTGCCCTTCAAGGAGGAGAACCTCTGGAACGGCTACCCCGAGGAGACGAACGCGCCGTACGGCATTGCGAAGAAGATGCTCCTTGTGCAGTCCGAGGCGTACAGGGAGCAGTACGGCTTCAACTCCATCTATCTTCTGCCCGTAAACCTCTACGGCCCGCGCGACAACTTCGACCCGGCCTCATCCCATGTGATACCGGCCCTCATAAAGAAGTGCTTCGACGCCATCGATGCCGGCGCGCCCTCCATAACCGTCTGGGGCACTGGCAGGGCCACAAGGGAGTTCCTTTACGCCGAGGACGCGGCAGAGGGCATAGCGCTCGCGACCGAAAAATATGAGAAGCCAGAGCCAGTGAACCTCGGCGCTGGCTTCGAGATTTCCATAAGGGAGCTCGTCCAGCTCATAGCGAAGCTTACGGGCTTCAAGGGCGAGATAATATGGGACACCGCCAAGCCCGACGGCCAGCCCAGGAGGTGCCTCGACGTAACGAGGGCCGAAAAGGAGTTCGGCTTCAGGGCCGCGACAGGCTTCGAGGAAGGGCTCCGTAACACGATAGAGTGGTACAAGTCGCTGCTGCCGGGCTGAGGAAGAAATCGATCCGGCAGACTTGAAATCACATTCAGGCTCCTCAAAAAGGCCAAGATGCGAGGAGTCGAAAGAACGAGGCGTACTTTTTCAGTACGTCGGAGTGTCCAATTTTGAAGACGACACCGCAGATTGGGTTTTTTCAGCAGCCTGAAAGAGGAGGTAGAGAGTTTATGTCCGAGATGAAAGCCCTGGTACTTAGCGGGGGCAAAGGCACGAGGCTCCGGCCCCTTACGCATACGGGCGCGAAGCAGCTCGTCCCCATAGCGAACCGCCCCATACTCGCCTACGTGCTCGACAACATCGCCAGGGCGGGCATAAAGGAGGTCGGCATAATCATCTCCCCCGAGACAGGGCAGGAGGTGAAGGACACGATGGGCGACGGCTCCGACTGGGGGGTCGCCATCACCTACATCATGCAGGAGAAGCCCGGCGGCCTCGCCCACGCGGTCATCACCGGGAGCGCCTTCCTCGGCGGGAGCCCCTTTGTCATGTACCTCGGGGACAACCTCATCGGGACCGGGATAGAATCCTTCGTAAGCACGTTCAGGTCAACCGGGGCCGACGCGGTCATCCTCTTGAAGCCAGTGGAAAACCCGTCCTCCTTCGGGGTAGCCCAGACCGACGGCACGGGCCGCATCATCTGCCTTGAGGAGAAACCCAAGGCCCCGAAGAGCAACCTCGCGCTCGTCGGCGTCTACATATTCTCGACGGAGATACACAGGGCCATATCCCGCATCAAGCCGTCGGCGCGCGGGGAGCTCGAGATAACCGACGCCATACAGGAGCTCATAAACCAGGGGAGGCCCGTGCACAGCCACGTCCTCGACACCTGGTGGCTCGATACGGGAAAAAAAGACGACCTCCTGGCCGCCAACACCATCGTACTTGACGAATGGTACAAGCGCGACATAAGGGGCGAGGTGGAGAATTCCGAAATAACCGGAAGGGTGACCATCGAGGAAGGGGCCAGGGTAGTAAACAGCACGCTCCGGGGGCCGATCGTCATAGGCAAGGGGGCCTTGATAGAAGGGAGCTTCATCGGCCCCTTCACGAGCATCGGCGCGAAGACCAGGGTCTTCAAGTCGATAATAGAGCACTGCGTCATACTCTCCGGCTCCGAGGTTGACCACGTGGACAGGCTCGAAGACAGCCTTATCGGCAGGAACGCGAAGGTCCGGAGGTGCCATGAGAAGCACGAGGCGCTCCGTCTGATGATAGGCGATGATTCCGTTGTGGAGGTGTAGGGCATGTTCAAGGACGGGCCGATCGAGGGAATTGTGATAAAGGAGCTCAAGAGGTATGCGGACGACCGCGGGTGGCTTATGGAGCTATTCCGGACGGACGAGATTTCAGCGGAGTACGTTCCGGTCATGACCTACGTCTCGCTTACGAGGCCGGGGGTGGCGAGGGGGCCGCACGAGCACATGGACCAGGCCGATTATTTCTGCTTTGCCGGGCCGTCGGACTTCAAGGTGTATCTCTGGGACAACAGGCCCGATTCGAAGACATACGGGAACAGGATGGCGTTCGTCGCCGGCGAATCCAGCCCCTCGGTAGTCATCGTGCCCAAGAAGGTAGTGCACGCTTACAGGAACGTTGGGAGCGAGGACGGGCTCGTCATAAACTGCCCGAACAGGCTCTTTAAGGGCAACGGAAAGAAGGAGCCCGTGGACGAGGTGAGATACGAGCACGACCCGAACTCCCCTTACAGGCTGGACTGAATGAAGGTACTCCTTGCAGGCGCGAAAGGGCAGCTCGGGAGCGACCTCGGGCCGCTATTGCGTAACGCCGGTTTCGAGGCCGCCGCATTCGGCTCCACGGAGCTCGACATAACGGACAGCGCGGCGGTCTTTAACACAGTCCGGAAAGTTAAGCCCGGCCTTATCATAAACGCGGCCGCCTATACGAAGGTGGATCTCGCCGAGAAGGAAAAGGAAAAGGCGTTCGCGGTAAATTCCGACGGCCCTGCAAACTTGGGCAGGGCCGCGCTGGAGGCCGGGGTCCCGGTAATACACATTTCGACCGATTTCGTATTCGACGGGTCGAGGGCGCTCCCTTACAGGGAAGACGACGCGACAAACCCCCAGAGCGCCTATGGCGAATCCAAGCTCGCTGGCGAGGCGGCTTTGGCGGCCCTCCTCGATAAGCGCGTGGTCATACGCACCTCGTGGGTCTACGGGGTAACGGGGCATAACTTCGTAAAGACGATACTGAGGCTCGCATCCGAGCGCGATACGCTCAGGGTTGTCTACGACCAGGTCGGCTCGCCCACCTGGAGCGCTGACCTGGCCTCCGCGATAGTCGAGGCCGCAAAGTCAGTCAGAGCGGGCAAGGCCCCGTGGGGGACTTACCATTATTCCAACGAGGGTGTGGCGAGCTGGTTCGACTTCGCGGTTGCGATATGCGAGGAGGCGCGCATGCTCGGCACGGCGCTCAAGTGCTCGGCCATAGAGCCGATACTCACGGCTGAATATCCTGTCCCGGCCAGGAGGCCCGCCTTCTCGGTCCTGGACAAGGCGAAGATAAAGGGGGCCTTCGGGCTCCGGATCCCGTACTGGAGAGACTCGCTCCGGTCGATGCTAAAGGAACTCAAGGGGGGCGGCAATGCGTAAGATACTCATAACAGGCGGCGCAGGTTTCATCGGCTCAAATTTCGTCCTCCACATGAGGGCCGCCCACCCCGGCGACAGGCTCGTGGTGCTCGATAAACTCACTTACGCGGGCAACCTCGAAAACCTCGCGTCTTTAAAGGAGGGGCCGCTCTACAGGTTCGTTAAGGGCGACATAACGGACATGGACCTCGTGGACGCGCTCTTTAGCGAAGAGGGAATTGATACGGTCGTCAACTTCGCGGCAGAATCGCACGTGGACCGCTCCATTCTCGGCCCCAGGGACTTTATCGAAACGAACATCTTAGGCACCTTTACGCTCCTTGAGGCCGCGAGGAAGCACTGGGGCAATAATCCAGAAGGGAAAAAGTTCCTCCACGTCTCGACAGACGAGGTCTACGGCACGCTCGGGCCCACGGGCTATTTCACGGAGACGACCGCCTACAGCCCCAACTCGCCCTATGCCGCGAGCAAGGCCTCGTCCGACCATCTCGTCAGGGCCTACTTCCACACCTACGGGCTGCCGGTCCTTACGACCAACTGCTCGAACAACTACGGGCCGTACCAGTTCCCGGAAAAGCTAATCCCCTTGATGGTCATAAACGCCCTTAAGGGCAAGGCCCTGCCGGTCTACGGCGACGGGCTTAACGTAAGGGACTGGCTCTATGTCGAGGACCATTGCCGGGCCGTGGACGTTGTCCTTGAAAAAGGGATGCTCGGCGAGACCTACAACGTAGGCGGGCGGAACGAGAAGAAGAATGTCGAGATAGTAAAGCTCATCTGCTCGGTCCTTGACAGGAAGGCCTCTGAGGGCGCATTGAAGGAGTATCCGCTCGATGGGAGCAGGGAAAGGCTAATCACTTTCGTCAAGGACAGGCCCGGCCACGACAGGAGATACGCCATCGATTGCTCGAAGATGGAGAAGGAGCTCGGCTGGGCCCCGGCGCATCGCTTCGAGGACGGGATAGCGAAGACCATAGACTGGTACATCGCCAACCGCGACTGGTGGGAGCGGATAATCTCCGGCGAGTACACGAAATACTACAGCCTCCAGTACAGCGGGAGGTTCGTCAATCAGGCCGAATGACTTGATGAGGATACTCGTCGTATCGCCTTTCCCGCCCTTTCCGCCTGCCGACGGCGGCAAGGTCAGGGTCTTTAACCTCATAAGGGAGCTTTCGCAAAGGAATGAGGTCACGCTCTTATGCTTCTACGGAGGGGATGGCGAGCTTTCCGCCCTCAAGGAGCTTGAGAGATACTGCAGGGTCGAGGGAGTGGAAAGAAGGGATCTCACGGGGCTACCTTCCCTCTTTTTCAACATGCGCCACATACTCTCGCCCTACCCTATAATATCCCTCGCCTACCGCTCGACGCGGATGGCTGAAAGGCTTAACGCCCTCATTGCCTCGGGTCCCTTCGACGTCGTCCAGATAGAGCTTACGGAGATGGCCCCGTACCTCCCTGAATCGTTCTCTGGAGTAAGCGCCCTTACCGAGCAGGACCTTTCATTCGTGACCCAGTACCGCCGCGCCAGGAACGCCTCCGGCATGGTCTGGAAGGCGTTCTTCTACATCCAGTGGCTTAAGAGCAGGTGGCTTGAGCGCCATGTTTCCGGCCGTTTCGACCTGAGGATAACGATGTCGGAATCCGACGCGGGAACGCTCCGGAAGCTCTGTCCGAAAGACCGGTTTCTGGTTACGCCGAACGGCGCGAACCCCTTGAGCCCCGAAGAGGCGCTCGCACCCTTTGAGCCCGGGAAAAGGCTACTCTATATCGGCTCTACCGGCCACTGGCCGAACAGGGACGGCCTCCTTTATTTCCATGAAGCCATATTCCCGATACTCAAGGAGATATGCCCGGGCGTTAAGCTGGACGTGGCGGGGAGCGACCCTGTAGGCGCGCTTAAGCCCCTTGAGTCAGACCCGGATATAAGGCTGCACGGGTTCGTCAAAGAGACCGGGCCCATGCTGAAAAACGCCATATCCATCGTGCCGCTCAGGGTAGGGAGCGGCACGAGGCTTAAGATACTGGAGGCGATGGCAGCGGGCTCGCCGGTCGTTTCGACCTCGATCGGGTGCGAGGGGATAGAGGCAAGGAATAACGAGAACATCCTCATAGCCGATACGCCCCGTGAGTTCGCGGAGGCCTGCAAGAGGCTCATGGAAGACCGCTCTCTCTTTGACAGGATACGGAGGGGCGGCCACGCCCTCGTCACGGAGAAGTATTCCTGGGAAAAAATTGCGGCCGGGCTTGAAGGGAAATACAAGGAGCTCCTCCAGGAAAAGGCCGGAAAGGCCCCTGGAAACCGGAAGGCGCTGGACTGAAATGGCCCCGAAGGTCTCGATAGTCGTCCTCAACTGGAACGGGTACAGGGATACAGCGGAATGCGTACAGTCGCTCAGGGATGTAGTCTATCCGGCCCTTGAGATAATAGTCGTCGATAACGGCTCCGTAGACGGCTCCTTGAACGCCCTCAAGAGGCGTTTCCCATCCGGCATAAGGTTCATCGGGACCGGGAAAAACCTGGGCTTTGCCGGGGGCTGCAATGCGGGCATAAGGCAGGCGCTTGAAAACGGGGCGGATTATGTGCTGCTCCTCAATAACGACACGGTCGTAGCGCCGGATTTCGTAAAGGAGATCGTTACCGCCGCTGAAGGCGAGCCCCGGGCCGGCATACTCTGCTCAAAGGTGTATTTCCATGACAGGCCTGATGTAGTATGGTACTCGGGGGCGTACTTCAACAGTCTTTTGGGTTGGGGCAGGCACCTGGGTTTCAATAAGAAGGACTCCGGCGGTTCCGGGGCAATGGAGACAGGGCGGCCCACAGGCTGTGCCATGATGGTCACGAGGGAGCTCTGCGAGAGGACCGGCCTTTTCGACGAGGACTACTTCTGCTACGCCGAGGACCTCGACTGGGGCATGCGCGCTAAAAGGGCCGGGTTCAAGGTGCTCTACGTGCCATCCTCAAGGGTCTGGCACAAGGTCTCGGCATCGAGCGGGTCTGTCGGGGTGGCCGCGTCGCTCTATTACTCGACCCGGAACACCCTGAGGTGCGTTGACCTGAACAGGCCCTTACCCTTGCCCTTGCGGCAAGCGAGATATCTTTCGATACTGGCCGCCTCGTTTTTAAGCCTTCTTACCATGAAGACCCCTGCGGCCCCCGGCGCTAAGATGATAACAAAGGGCTTCAGGGACTACCTGAGGGGGATAAAAGGGGAATTGCGCTGAACGCGAGGCAGACGGACTTGCTGAATTCCATTCCAGAGGGGTGATATGAAGATACTTGTTACAGGGGGCGCGGGTTTCATCGGCTCGAACGTGGCCGACGCGTACATAGAGGCCGGGCACGAGGTGGTCATACTCGACAACCTCTTTACAGGCAGGCGGGAGAACCTGAACCCGAGGGCCAGGTTCTACCTCATGGACGTCCGCTCGCCCGAGGTCGGAAAGGTATTCGAGCACGAAAGGCCCGATGTCGTCAGCCACCACGCGGCGCAGATGTCTGTCCCGGCTTCGGTAGAGGACCCGCTCTTCGACGCGGACGTGAACGTCAGGGGTTTCCTCAACGTCCTTGAGGCAGCAAGGAGGAACGGGACGAAAAAGGCCGTATTCATATCCTCGGGAGGGGCCGTCTACGGAGAGGCCGCGGAATACCCGACCGGGGAGGATTACCCCCCCAGGCCCGCGTCGCCCTACGCCATAACAAAGCTCGTTTCCGAGAAGTACCTCGACTTCTACAGGAACCAGTACGGGCTCGACTACACGGTATTGAGATACGCGAACATATACGGCCCCAGGCAGGTCCCGCACGGCGAGGCGGGCGTTGTCGCCATATTCATGGACAGGCTCATATCGGGGCTCCCCTGCACGGTCAACGCCTATCAGGACGAGCCGAGGGGCATGACCAGGGACTATTGCTTCGTCTCGGACGTTGCACGGGCCAACCTCCTTGCCCTCGAAAAGGGGAGCGGGGGCATATACAATATCGGCACAGGTGTCCCGACCCACACATTGGACCTCTTTAACGGCATCGCATCAGCCCTGGGCAGAATAAGGCCCCTCTCCGAGGCCCTGAAAGACCCTGCAAGGGGTGAGGCGAGGCCGGGAGACCTCAAAAGGAGCTGCCTCCGTATAGGTAAGGCGAAAGAGGGGCTTGGATGGGGCCCGTTCGTAGGACTCGAAGACGGGCTGAGGCTTACGCTCGACTGGAGGCTCGGGAAAAGGCCTTAGGCTGCTCAAAAAATCCATCTGCTTCGTTGTCTTCGGCGCTCGTCACTGCGGCGTACACTAAAAGTACGCCTCATTCCTAAGTTCCCCTATTCCAATGGGGGCCTCGCATCTGGAGCTTTTTGAGCAGCCTAAGCGGATTTTGCGTTTCCGCAAGCTGTCAGGATTTCCGGCTCTCTTCTTGCTTCACGAAGTCTTCAAGCGAGATTGCCAGCAGGTCATACCCGGCCTTTACATAGGTATATCCGTGCAAATCAAGAAGGCGCTTGCAGGGGGTCCGCTCGCTCTTCGGTATGTTCACTATCTCCATGTTTATGACCCTGGGATGGAAGGCGCTGAAGTCGAGCTGCTTCAAAACCTGGTAGTCGAAACCTTCGGTATCGATCTGCAGGATGTCTATTTTCGAGACACCATGCTGCTTCAGTATTTCCGGAAGGGTCATGCAGGGCACCTCCTCTTTCACCACGAACGGACGGATCTCCGGGAATGAGAGCGCGTTCCGGTCAGCGTAGACCGAGGCGGCCCCAAGCCCCCATCTCGGCACGCGCCCTTCCGCGACATGCTCGGAAGGGACCCTGAAGAGTTCTATGGTCCCGCAATGCCCGGCAACAGCCACGTTGGAAAAGGCTATTCCCGGGTTTTCCCGATAGGTCTCCTTGAGCTTTTCGAAGTGCTCCCTTACGGGCTCAATAAGCAGCCCGCCCCAGCCGAACCGCTTTATGAATTCGTGCACCGGGTCGAAGGTCCTGCCGTCCATGGCGCCGACCTGGACTACGAAAGCGCGGCTCCCGAGCCTTTGGCCGAGCGTTTCAAGGAAATGACGGAGATCGAAATGAGGCATTAGGGCTCACTCCCAGGAAAATCTTTTCTGCATTACGAGGTTAACACTTCAGGGGCCGGTTATAAAGGCCTTTGTCGGAGAAGGCGAGATGCATCGGAAGCGCGCGCCCGCCTGTTTGATGGTGCAAACCGGGCCGTTCTAAGGTAATATGGCCTTTATTTCCCGAGTGGCCGGATACGGTGGTTTTCGATATACCTCCAGGGGTCTCAGTCATGAAGTCCTCCGCATTAAAGACGGTCCTCTTACGCTCCTCATCTGGAGCATTCTTCTCCCTTCCATCCACGCGCATATAGCGCCCGAGGCGCCTGAAAGGCTCGACCCCGAGACCTACAGGCACGATTACCGGCTCGCAAAGGGCAAGTTCCTCGTGGCAGAGGCCGGCTTGAACGACCCGGTCTTTAAAAAGACCGTTATACTCCTCTTTGAATACGGGAGCCACGGCGCGGCGGGGTTGATTATCAACCGCCCCCTGCATCTTAAGCTCGCTGACAGCGTCCCGGGTGCTGCCGAGTCCCGCAGAAACGACCCGCTTTTCTTCGGCGGCCCGGTCGAGCCCGGTAATGTCTGGATGCTATTCCGGACCGAAGGGGAGATGGAAGGCTGCGGGCCGGTCCTTCCCGGCGTTTGCGTGAGCACGAGCGAGATAAACCTTAAAAAGGGGATGGAGGCCGGCTTGCCCTCCGACTCCTTCCGCATCTATGCCGGGTACGCCGGATGGGCACCGAGCCAGCTCGAGAGGGAGCTCCTCAGGGGCGGCTGGCATGTGATGGACGCTGTCCCGGACGCGATCTTTTCCCCCGATCCAGCGAAGGTCTGGGGCGAGCTCCTGCCGGGCTGAACTGCATGGCTTTTCCCTGGGATTGTGCCATCCTTTGACCCGTTTCCTTACCCGGTCTATACTTTTAAGAGGCTGTTGAAAAAAGTCCATCTGCGTCGAAGGCTACGCCGCTTGACACCCGGCGTACAAGAAAAGGACGCCTCATTCCTAAGTTCCCCTATTCCAACGGGGGCCTCGCATCTGGAGCTTTTTGAGCAGCCTGCTAAAGAAGCGCAGCGGCTCTTCAGGTCTTGAATAGCTTCTTTAGCTCCTCCACCGGATCTACTGCCTTGCCGCTCCCCGCAGCCTCCCTGAACTCGAAATACTCGCAGAAGTTGGCCTTTTCCTTGTCGAGCACCCGTTCGGCGGCCGGCTCCCTGCATTCATTATATGAGGAGGGATCGTAGAACCTGCAGTTCAGGCATACGAGGAGGTCCGAGCCGCAGACCGGGCATGCCTCGCCCCTTCCGGGCCTGTACCTGGCCTCGATGGCCTTCTTGCAGTGGAAGCACTGTGCCATGGCCCCGTTATTATAACACCCATGCGATTGAAATCAAAACCCAGTATCAGAGGCCGAACTTCGAGGCCCTGTCCGACGAGAATATCCCGGAGGGCCTCTTTGCCGGGAAATCCTTTATGAGCGCGTAGGTGTCGGCGTCATAGACCGCGATCCTGTCCTCGCCCTGTATCGATATATAGACCGCCTCGCCCTTGGGCGTGAACTGGGGGTGTATGGCCCCTTTGCCCGCGTCTATGGTCTTCTTGACCTCGAGCCTCTCCACGTCTATGACTTCAATGAGCCGCTCCTCATTGCTTCCGGGCTCTCCGACGTTATCGACCCATATCTCCCTGCCGCCCGGACGCGCCACCACGAAAAGCGGCGTGCCAGATACAGGTATGGACTTCACCACCGTCCAGCCGTCCGTCTCGTAGACTATCACCCTCTTTTCAGCGAAGGCCGGAACAAACGCGAGCCTCCCTGCTATGGCCCATGACTCAAGATGCGGTATGTGATGGAGCGGGACCTTCTCTCCGTCCTTTTTTATCGCGCCCCTTCTCTCGCGTACGTCTATCCTCTTCATCCCGTCGAGCTTCCATGTATCCAGGAGCCCCATCCAGTCGGAATTGAGGAGGCCGACCATATAGTGCCTGCCGTCGGGCGTTATTAGCTGGTCATAGGGGGTATCGCCGACGTCCTCGAATTTCCTGATAGCCGGGAACCCTTCCTGTCTCATGTCCACCACCCAGACCGCGTTCCCTTCCATGAGTGCGAATATCATTAGATTGTCTGCGGTGTCGAGAGGGCCGACGGTCCTTGCCCTCGATTTACTGCCGTCCGGGAGGGTGAACTCCGCCGGGATTTCCTTTACCACTTCAAGGGTCGCGGAGTCCATTACGACGGCACCGCCCGGCTCGTAGTTGCATACCATTATGTACCTGTTGTCCCTGGATATGGCGATGCCGATGGAGCTTTCGCCAGCCTTTTTCCGGGCGGCGAGCTCCATGCCCAGGAGGTCTATCTTGCTTATCGTGCCGTCCCTTGCCGCTACGAACGCGAACCGCGCGTCCCTTGAAAATACCATCGAGGCGTGCCTCAGGTTGCCGAGCCCGGCTATCCTCCCTATGAGCTCGTGGTTCACGGAATCGAAGACCGCGACCCTGCCGTCCTCCCTTTCGACCACGACCATCAGGGCCGCGGTCCCGTAAATCTTTTTGGAGCCCTCCTCTGCCGCGGATTGGCACGCGCTTGAAAAGAGAAAGAAAAGGGCCCCGATTATTATCCCTGAAATTCTCATTCCACCTCCTTTTAACCTCAATGGTGAATCCCCCGCCGCTTGCCCGGGCCATCTCATTTGCCGAGCCGTATCCCTATCTCCTCGTCCGTAAGATAGCAGGCAGGGTCCTCTGCCCAGAAGTCGCCGTATGCGGAAGCGGCCCTTGCCCTGCTGTTCCCGCCGCAGATGTCGAAGAAAGAGCACCAGCTGCACCGTCCCTTTATGAACGCCTTCCTGTCCCTGAGGGCATTAAGGAGCGGCTCCGGGCCCTTCCATATCTCTCCGAAGGGCCGCTCCCTTACGCTCCCGAGCGGATGCCCTTGCCAGAACTGGTCGGCGTGCACCATGCCGAGGTTGTCTATGCAGGCTATGTTCACGCCCGCGGTGTTGCCGCCCCTTCCGAAAAGGAGCCTACGCATTGCCTCCGCCCTTTCCGGGTCGCTCTCCTTAACCTTTAAATACAGATAGGCGCCGTCGGCGTCGTTACTGCCCGTGACTATCTCCTTACGGGCGCCCTTTTCGATAAAGCCTGCCGCGCGCTCAAATATATAATCGAGCGCCGCCCTCGTCTCGGCGTAGCCGAGGTCTTCCCTGGAAAAGGCATTGCCCCTGCCGGAATAGACGAGGTGCGCGAAATATCCTCTTTCAAGCCCCTCGTTTTCAATAAGGTCGAATATGAAGGGGAGTTCCCCGATATTGCCCCTGCTGAGGGTCAGGCGTATGCCAGTGGGTATGCCCTGCTCCTTCAGACGCCTTATCCCGTCCAGGGCCTTTTTGAAACTCCCCTTCGAGCCCCGGAGCCTGTCGTTAGTCTCCTCGTTTCCGTCGATGCTTACTCCGGCATACGAGAACCCAGCCTCTTTTATTTTTCGGGCCGCCGGTCCGTCTATGAGCACCCCGCTTGTCGAGAGGACGGTCCGTATCCCTTTTGCGCCCGCGTATTCCGCCAGGTAGAATATGTCGGCCCTCGTAAGCGGGTCGCCGCCGGAGAAGATAATAGCCGGTACGCCGAATGCGGAGAGCCCGTCGATTACCGAGGCAGCCTCTTCAGCCGCAAGCTCCCCTTCGAACGTCCTGTCGCGGGAATCGTTATAGCAATGCAGGCACCTCAAGGCGCAGCTCCGGGTCAGGTTCCAGACGACCACCGGCCTGGGCTCCCGCGAATAGCGGAGCCTTTCCGCCGGGCTGCCGCAAAAGGCCTTTCCGGAAAGTAGCCCTGAAACCGATAGCATCGCACCCCCAAGGGGGCCGCCAATGTACCCGGCCCCCGGCATGGATATAGTCAGCATAGCAGAAAAAGGGAAATCCGCACGGCCATGCGCCCGGTTGACATGCCGCGTTTGTGGTGTTCTACTTTCCTTAGGCACGGCCCGGGGGGAGGTATGGCAAAACATATGCTCGACAGCATCGACAAGGCGCTCCTCAATATCATCCAGGGCGGCTTTCCACTGAAGGCAGAGCCCTATGAGGAGCTGGGGAGAATGGCGGGAGTGTCCGGGGACGAGGCGCTTTTCCGGGTCAGGCGGCTCGTTGAAGCGGGGGTCGTCCGCAAGGTGGGGCCGTTCTTCGACGCCAGAAAGATGGGCTCCGCATCAACGCTCTGCGCGGTCCATGTGCCTTTGGAGAGGATAGAGCACGTCGCGTCGGTCGTAAATTCCCGGCCCGAGGTCACGCATAACTACCAGCGTGACGGCGTCCCGAACCTCTGGTTCACGGTAATCGCCCCTTCGAAAGAGGCCATAGGCGAGGTCGTATCCGACATATGCGAAAGGGCCGGGATACGCCTGGTGCATAATATCCCGGCTGCAAGGATGTTCAAGGTCAAGGTGGATTTGAAGGTGGAATGATACACGACCCCGGGGACATAGCGCTTATAAGGGTCCTCCAGGACGAGGGCCTCTTCCTTACGGCCAGGCCCTTCCACGAGGCGGCGCAACGCCTCGGCTGGAGCGTGGAGGAGGTGCTCGCGCGCTCGGCAACGCTGCTTGAGCGCGGCGTCATAAGGAGGTTCGGGGCCGCGCTTACCCCCAGGAACGCGGGGTTCAGGCATAACGCGATGGTGGTCTGGGATGTCGACGACAAAAAGGCGGAGGAGGCCGGGAGCGCCCTTTCCGGGCACCCCAGGGTGAGCCACTGTTACATAAGGCCCAGGTTCGAGGGCTTCCCCTTCAATGTCTACACAATGGTCCACGGGAGCTCGCGCGAAGACCTTGAGGCCGTGATAGCAGAGCTGGCGGAAAGGGCGGGGGCGTCCAGGCGGAAGGCCCTCCATACCCTGAGGGAGTTTAAAAAAAGCTCCCCTGTTTATTTCATTAACTACCGGGCCGAGCCCGCTGGAAGCACGACCGCATGAGACTCCCCTTTACCGCCTTAATCGGCCTGTTACTGCTATGCTCAAGCGCTTTGGCCGGGGTAGAAACCCTGTATCTCAAGCACTGCGCCGCCTGCCACCATGCGGAAAGGCACGGCTTATCGGGGCCGCCCCTCATACCAGAGTACCTCGGCCCTAAAAATGAAACCGAGCTCGCCTCGATAATAAGAAACGGGCTTGAGGCGACCAACATGCCCGCCTTCAAGGGCGTTCTCTCCGAAAAAGAGGTCCTTGATACCGTCCACTTCATAAAGACGCCTGCAAAGGCCCCTGAGTGGGGCTTTGAGGAGATGCTCTCGACCCGTGTTATCTCATCGGAGGGGTACGGGCCAGGGCACGGCCTTGAACACGGGAGGGAAAACCTTTTCATGGTCGTCGAGGCCGGGAAGGGGACGGTCCATTTCATGGACGGAGAGAGGTTCGAGGTCATGGGGAGCGTAAAGGCCGGAGCTGTCCACGGCGGGCCAAAGTTCGCCCCGGCCCTTGAGCACGCGTTCATCTCGTCAAGGGACGGATGGGTCATTAAATACGACCTCCTGAACTTGAGGGAGGCCGGCAGGATACGGGCAGGCATAAGCGCGAGGAACCTGGCAATTTCGGCTGACGGCAAAAAGGTGGCGGTTGCGTCACTTCTGCCGGCCGGGCTCGTGGTCTTCGACGCCGCCACCCTCCTGCCGCTGAAGTCGTTCCGGGATTCAGGGGCCATGAGCGCTGTCTACTCCTTGAGAGAAGGTCGGAGGTTCGTGGCTGCCGCAAGGGACAGGGCAGGCCTTGTCTTTATCGATGACGGGACGCTTGATGAAAAGTTCATGCAGACACCGATGCCCGTAACGGATTTTTTCATCGAGCCGGGAGAAAGGTACATGGCCGCCACATCGAGGGGAAGCGGAAAGCTATGGATAGTGGACTTGAAGGAAGAGAGGACCGTAAAGGAGCTTCCCTTGAGATCCGGTATGCCGCACCTGGCCGCGGCGTCGTTCTGGGAGGCTGACGGGGCCATGTTCGCCGCGTTCCCGCACATAGGCGAGCCGGTCTTGAGCGTCCTCAAGCTCGGGGACTGGGAGCTCCTGGCCGAAATAAAGGTGAAGGGGCCTGGCTTTTTCGCGCGCACGCATGAGAGCGTCCCTCACGTCTGGGTCGATACCGGAACGGACACGATCCAGCTTATCGACAAGAAGACCTTAGCTGTCGCGGGCGAGGTGGTCCCGGAGCCCGGAAAAAAGGCCATGCACATCGAGTTCACGGGTGACGGGGCCTTTGCGCTCGTGAGCGTCTCGGAGGACGACGGGAGGATAGAGGTCTACGACACAAGGACCCTTGAGCCTGTAAAGGGGATCCCCTTCAAAAGGCCTGTCGGCAAGTACAACGCCTCGAACAGGCGGTTCTGAATACCCGTTTCACCCGCTATTTAAGAGCCCTTTGGAACTTTGGCCTTGACAAGGGCGCCCTTTCCGTATTATAGATGTACCCTCCTGCAGCTCGCTTCTCTCTCTTGCGATCACCATCAACCGGACCAATCGGCAAAAAGGCCCCAATCCGTGGGCGCGGCGTTCTATTGTATGAAGCATATCACTTAGGAAGGAGGCAGAAAGTGAAAAGGTTTACAGTCTTATCGTTTGCCCTTGCGGCATTCACGGCAGTTTCGGTTGCCTCCCAGGTATCCGCATCCGGGAACATCTCCGGCAAGGACGGGTCATCGGAGGTGCAGGTCGCTTACCTTGATAAATCGACCTACACCAATTTCCAGAGGTTCGTATCCGCCCTGGAAGACAACCGCGAGAGCGCGGCCCTGGATAAGGATAAGAAGGAGAGCGACGGGGGCGCGGCCCGGGATAAAATGGATAAACAGGATAAAAAAGAGAGCGGCGAAGGCGCTGACCTCTCCGCCCCGGTATCCTACAGGAACATCCATTCACAGGAGAGCATATTCAGTGCACTTGAGGACAGATACACCCCGGAAATGTATTCGGCGATAATGGAGAGGAAGAGGTTCAGCGTGCTTAAGGCAGGTTGCGTCCATATCGACGCGGACCTCCTCGGAGAGGCGGCGGCTTCATATCCGGCGTCGTGCAGGTGATGGACGGGGCGCATTGCAAGGAAATTCACGTCAGGCAAAAGAGGGGGGCTTTTAAGCCCCCCTCTTTTTTTCAGTATATGTCCATCATCGTATTATAGACGTTGAACTTTCCCGTGGGGGTGGCGAGCTTGATCTTCTTCTTTATCTTACGGGTCTTGTCGTATTACGATTATCTCGCCCTCCTTTCCCAGACCGAGACCCACACCTCGTCGCCTGCCCGGTTGTACTCCATATGGACCAGCTTGCCCCAGTCGCTGAGCCGGAGGTTTATTGGCTCAGCCCCGATGTCGCTCTTGCTTATGACCGTGAGCGTCTGGGCGACCTCCGCGTCCTTGCTGAGGATATTGTCAACCCAGATATTGTCGCTCTTCGGATGGGTCTTGATGAAGAGCCCGTTCCCGGCAACCGGTATCTTCCTTACGACCTTCCAGGCGTGCTCGGGATGCCCCTCTGGGTCCGTGCCTATGACGGCCACCATTGGCTCGCCCATGTGCGGGGTGGCCCAGACAGGACCGTACTCGGGATCCGTCCAGTTTGCGCCCCTCCCGGGGTGCGGCTTGTTGCCGGTCTCTATGAGGGCGGCAAGTTTTCTTTCGAGGGTGTCTATGGCGGCGACCTTGTTCCTCATGTTCGCGGCAACGAGGAAGTAGCGCTTGGTGGAGTCCCAGCCGCCGTCATGCAGGAAGCGTTCGGCGTTTATCTTGGTTTCGGTCACCGTGCCGGCGTCGAGCTTGCTGTAGTCGACAAGGAGGACGACCCCAGTTTCCTTTATATTCAGGACGAACTCCGGCGCGTTATGTGACGATACTATCGAGGCGACCCTCGGCTCGGGGTGGAACTCGTTCGTGTCGTAGGTGTACCCCCTCGTGCTTACGATCTTGAGCGGCTCGAGGGTGTCTCCTTTCATGATCACATAATGGGGCGGCCAGTAATTGCCGACCACCGCGTAGGTGTCGGTGAAGTCCCCGAGCTCGCCCTTGTACTTGCTCGTGTCTATCGAGCGCGCGTCTATGCCGGTCTTTATCTCGGCGGCTATGCCCGGCGGGTCCATCCAGAGGTCTATCATGGTGGCCTTCCCGTCCCGGCCTATGGAGTACATGTACCTGCCCGATGCCGATGTGCGGAGGATATGGACCGCGAACCCCGTATCAAGGGTGGAGAGGACTTCCTTGGTGTCGCCGTCTATTACGCTCACCTTGCCCACGTCCCTCTGTATGACCCCGAAGTAGTTCTGCCAGTTCCTCTTCGGCGGGCTTTTAGGCCTCTTATCGACAGGGACCACGAGCTTCCAGGACTCCCTTACCTGGTCCATGCTCCATTCAGGCGGAAGCGGCGGGTCGAGGTGCAGGTACCTGGATACGAGCTCCATCTCCTCATTCGAGAGTATGCCCTTCCACGGCGGCATGCCCCCGGCGGTGCCTTCGGCGAGTACGATCGCCAGCGATTCGACCGGTATCACCCGCGTTTTCTCGGGCTCCAGGTTTGGCCCGGTCGCCCCCTTTCTAAGGGTGCCGTGGCATCCGGCGCACCTGTCGAAGTATATCTGCTTGGCCCTGGCGAATTCCGAATCTGAAAGCCTGGGCGCGGCCTCCTCCGCAAAGGCCGGGGCGGATGCTGCAAGGGAAACGGCGAGAATAGCGAGCTTGAGGACGCCAGTCAGGGCCATGAGGTCTCTCCTTATAGGCAGGTTGTTAAGGCAACCTCTAAAAATTGGTCTTTTCCCCGGACTCTGCGTCAGTCCGGGAATAAAAATGCTCACATATTTGCATATATGCTCCGCTTTTTATTCCCGGCCTTCCTTGATTGCGGGAAAATCTCAAATTTTTAGAGGTTGCCTAAAATATTCAATGCGGCGCTTAGAAATAACAAAAGGCAGACCGGGGAAACCGTTCAAAGGACGGCAGACGCAGAGATATGGAAACGATAGCTCAAGAAGGCAGGGTTGTCAAATGGACGGGCCGGGGCAAGGCCTCATTATGCGGCGCTCGGCGGACCGGGGCTATTTCCTGACGAATATGGTCATGTTCTCGGCCTCGGTCCGGGGGGTCCGGGTCTTGTAGAGGTGCCGGGTCGAGTTATGGAGGTCGGGTATGTTGTTTACCTGATAGTCCCTTACAGGGAAGGCGACCTTCCCGTACTCGGCCTTTTGAAGGAGGGCCGGGAAGGGATAGGGGATATTGGGCCAGAAATCCCTGTGGATTATGATGTCTGGCGTCTCTTTCATGTCTTCAGTAAGGTTTATCCCGATAAAGCCGATTATCACCATGCTCTTCGTGTAGTACATGAGGGAGGCCTCCTCGTAGTTCGTGGCTATGATGATGTCCTCGGGCCTCTCGTAGTTCTCAAGGACGAAAGGCACGACGAAATCAAGGGGCCCCTTGTACTGGTGGGTGAGCTCGTAGGCGCGCCCCTTCGGTCCCAGGCCTTGCCCGCAAGACCAAGGATAAATAGCGCGGCCGAGGCGGCTATCAGGCCCCCCTGCCATGCCTTCCGTGACGTGCCGGGATATTTTTTCGTAATTTCAAAAACGGTGAAGGCGTCAAGGAGCATTACGACCGTCACGACCGGCAGAAGCACTATAAAGTAACGGGTGAACATGAGAGGGGTGGCCGCGGTCACGAAGACGTGGACGAGGAAGAAAAGGGTCAGGAAATTTGAGGCGCTTGCCTTTTTCGCTGTTGCTTCCGGCAGTGTTTCGCCGCTTATGCGCCCCGGTATGAGAACAAAGGCGAGGGCAGCCTTCATGAGGAGCGCGATATACAGGAACTCGTGCTTTGCGAAGTAGCCGAAGATGAACTGCAGGTTCGCGATGTACCGTTCCATGCTGAACCCGACGGTAGACCCCTTCAAGAGGGCCACCTCTATGGTCCTGAAAAATATCATGAGGGGGATGACGGTAATGAAAGAGACGATCAGCGGGACAAAGGGCTTCAGGTCCTTGAGGCCAGGGGGCGCGAGGGCCCGGCCCGGGGCCCTTTCCCTACGCATCTTCCCCGATAGCGTGAAGATCTCGTAGAGGCCGATAGAGGCGAGCAGCATGAAGTAGAGCGGGTAGAAGGTGTTGTAGACGAGGAAGAGCATGAATACGGACACGGCGAAGTACGGCTTGTAGCCTGATTCCCCGAGGAGCCGGTGTTTGAAATAGGAATAGAAGAGGACGGCCGAGAAAAGGACGAGAGGCGAATAATACCTGGCCTCCCTCAAGTGGAGGGCCAGTGAGACCGAGAGTGCGGCGAAAAGGAAGAATAGGGCCATGAAAAGCGGCCTGGCCGGACGTCCCTTTTCAAAAAGGCCCGCCCCGGCGAGGGCCATTACGAACGCGCCCAGCAGCCCCGCAAGCGCAAAGGGCAGCCTGAAGAGGAGCGTCTTGTCGTATACGCCTGCCGCCTTCTCCGCGAGCCAGGCGCCTGGAGCTGCCAGGTAATAGATGAGTATCGGGTCTGCGACGAACATGCCGAACTCGTTTACGCCTATCTTTATGTCGACCGGGTGGACGTAGACCACGTTCTTTCCGTCATAGACCTTGGGGAAGCCGTACTCGAGGACGCGGGTCGCGAACATGGCGGTGTCGCCCTCGTCATTCCATAGGAGCGGGTATGAGAGGTGCTTGAAAAGGGTGACCGAAAAGAGCGCTACCATGAGCGCCGCGACGGCGATCAGGATGCGGTCCAGGTTCTTTTCCTTTACGTTATGCATGTTTGTCTCTATCTCGGGAATAAAAATGCCGGGTCCATGCTGTCCTGGCCCCCCCCGAGCGGTGTATCTCGTCTAACGTATATCTTAAGTCGCCCTGCCTCGTCCTCGGCGATTGGCGTGCGGTAAAGGTGTTTAATATCAAAATGCAATTCCGGAATGTTATTTACGGAATGGTCCGCAACAGGAAACGTGCTGCTTTCGTACTCGGCTTTTTTTAATAAATATTTGAGCGGGAAGGGCCAATCGTTTTTGGACCAGTAAATTCTATTGATTAGCACATCCGGCGTTTCCATCAGGTCCTGATCGATGTTGTTCCAAATATGGCCGATAATCACTTTGCTCCCCAGGTAATACATGAGGACGGCCTCTTCGTAGTTGGTGGCTATCACGAGGTCCTCGGGTTTCTCGTAATTCTCCCTTATATAAGAAACAGCATAGTCGAGGGGCCCCTTATACTGGTGGGTTAGCTCGTACACGCGCCCCTTCAGGTCTGCGGCCTTGCCGACGACCGTAAATACGAATATCGCGGCTGACACGGCGAGGAACGCGCGCTGCCATTTTCTGCCGGACGTTCTTTCCCAGTATCTCGAATACGGAAAAGGAATCGAGGATGAGGATGATGGCCAGACAGCAGAAGGACGAGAGTAGCGCGTGAATGTACGGTATCCCGGAGATTGCCGTATGGAAAGAGGTCACGAAATTCGGACAGGTTTATGAGAGACTATCTGACGGCCAGCCCTGAAAACGATCGCAGGATGAGACCGGTAAGGAAGGCCTGCAAAGAGTGCAGTATAGGAACTCGTGTTTAGCGAAGTAGCTGACCAAGTGCAGGTTTTGTCATTAGTCTCGCGCCTGTCGCCGCCTGGGCCTGGCGTGCTAGGTTTATTATATCGAGCGTTCTTAAAGAGATTACGAAGGGGATTATGGTGTGATGGCCGATATTATGAGCGGAAGGAAGTATTTGAGGTCCCCTTATGCCAGGGAGCGCGAGGCCTCGCCCGGCCCTTCAGTGCGCATTTTCTTGAGGAGCTCGATTGTCTCGTATAAACCGGACGAACGCGATGAAGATGATATAGAGCGGGAAGAAGTTATGGTAGATGAAAAGGAGCATCAATTCGAGGACCAGGGCATTTGTTGAAGCTCAACTGCTGGCGAACCTGTGGCTTATGTAGGCATAGAGTATGCAGGCGGAAAGAGCATCACCGGCGAGTAAAGCGGACTCCCGGAGGTGCGGCAAGCGAGACCGAAGGACCGCGAACAGGAAATAGCGCCAGTAAGGGTCTTTTGTGCCGTTCTTTAAGAGTGGGCCGCGGGCGCCATCACAATCACACCAGGGAGGCCGGTCAGGGCGAAAGGCAGCCTGAAAAGGAGGGTCTTTATAGATGTCGCCCGCCTTGAAGTGAGCCAGGCCGGCCGCCCAGTAATAGGTAAGCAAGAGGTCTGCGGTGTACATGTCATGCTTGTTCACGCCGATGCTCATGGGGGCCACATGGACGTAGACCACGTTCTTGCCGTCGTGTACCTTGGGGAACCCGTATTCGAGGATGCGGGTTGCGAACATGGCGGTGTCGCCCCCGTCGTTCCAGAGTAGCGGGTATGAAATGTGCTTGAAAAGGGTGATCGAAAATAGCGCGACCATTACCGCCGCGACGGCGATCAGGATCCGGTTCAGGTTTTTTTCTTTTTCGTTCTGCATGGGTCGGGCCGTTTGCCTCTTATCTCGGGAAGAAAGGTGATGGTTCCATGCTTTTCTGCGCTCCCCCGAGCGGGTTATCTCTTCTGACGTATATCTTCAGGCGCCCTGCCTCGTCCTCGGCGATTGGCGTGCGGTAAAGGTGCGGGATAAGGAAATGGAGATCGGGGATATTGTTCACCGGGTAATCAAGCACCTCAAGGGATATTTTTTCATAATCGCCGGCCTTTATCATGCGCTGAAACAGGTTCCGGTTATGCGACCAGTAATCCCGGTAGATTATTATGTCGGGCTGCACCTTTAGGTCTTCCTGGAGATTGTTCCACGCATGCCCGACAGTCACCCTGCTCCCAAGGTAATACATGAGGGCGGCCTCTTCATAGTTGGTGGCTATCACGAGGTCCTCGGGCCTCTCGTAATTCCCCCTTATATAAGTTACAGCATAGTCCAGGGGCCCCTTGTACTGATGGGCGAGCTCGTATACGCGCCCCCTCAGGTCCTCGGCCTTGCCGACGGCTGTAAATAAAAATATCGCGGCTGAAACTGCGAGGAATGCCCTCTGCCATCTCCGCCCGGAATCCTTTTGCCCCAGGAGCTCGGATACCGAGAAGGAATCGAGGATGAGGATTATGGCCAGGACCGGCAGAAGGACCAGGAAATAACGCGTGAAAAAGTAAGGCATCCCGGCGATGGCTATCACGTGCACGATGAAAAAGAGCGTCAGGAAATTGGAGGCGCGTATCTTCACGGCAGTATCAGGCGAGAGACCGGAAGCTGAAAACCGGCACCGCAGGACGAGCCCGGCAAGGAACGCCTTTACGAAGAGCGCGAGATAGAGGAACTCGAATTTAGCGAAATAGCCGATGGCGAATAAGAGCTTTTCTATATAGCCGGTTACCCCGCCGCCCTGGGTGGAGGTGGCCATTATAATCTCTACGGTCCTGAAGAGGATCACGAAGGGGATTATGGTGATGGCCGATATTATGAGCGGAAGGAAGTATTTGAGGTCCCCTATGCCAGGGAGCGCGAGGGCCCGGCCCGGGGCCCTTTCCGTGCGCATTTTCTTGAGTAGCTCGATTGTCTCGTATAAACCGACGAACGCGATGAAGATGATATAGAGCGGGAAGAAGTTATGGTAGATGAAAAGGAGCATCAATACGAGGACCAGGGCATTTGCTTTGAAGCTCAACTTGCCAAGGAACCTGTGGCTTATGTAGGCATAGAGTATGCAGGCGGAAAAGAGCATCACCGGCGAGTAATAGCGGACTTCCCGGAGGTGCAGGGCAAGCGAGACCGAAAGGACCGCGAACAGGAAATAAAGCGCCAGGTAAAGGGTCTTTTGTGGCCGTTCTTTGAAGAGTGGGGCCGCGGCGAGCGCCATCACAATCACACCCAGGAGGCCGGTCAGGGCGAAAGGCAGCCTGAAAAGGAGGGTCTTTGTATAGATGTCGCTCGCCTTCGAGGCGAGCCAGGCGCCGGGGGCCGCCCAG
Source organism: Deltaproteobacteria bacterium (assembly GCA_015075075.1). Taxonomy (GTDB): domain Bacteria; phylum Desulfobacterota; class GWC2-55-46; order GWC2-55-46; family GWC2-55-46; genus UBA5799. The sequence goes on from JABTVA010000005.1 coordinate 45,958, forward strand.
TAATAGGTAAGCAAGAGGTCTGCGGTGTACATGTCATGTTTGTTCACGCCGATGCTCATGTTGACAGTATGGACATAGAGCACGTTCTTGCCGTCGTGTACCTTGGGGAACCCGTATTCGAGGATGCGGGTTGCGAACATGGCGGTGTCGCCCTCGTCATTCCAGAGGAGCGGGTATGAAATGTGCTTGAAGAGGGTCAAGGAGAATAGAATGAAGAAAACGGCCAGAAAGGCCGGGAGCAGGCGTTCGAGGTTCCTTTTTTTACAGTTCTGCATTGTATTTTTATACGATTTTTCGGGGAAAAAGACAAGCCGGAAAAAGCGGCATCAATTCCTTATGAGGGCGTTTTTATTGTTTTTTATTGCCATTTTGGGCCTGTTGGCATAGAATGCTGGAAGTGGCCAGTGATGAAAATAGCACTCGTAGACCCTCCATTTGAAGAAGAACTTTCCGTCGGCGGAAGCAAGAGCATCCAGAGGGTGTTGAACGTCATACCGGCGCTCGGGCTCGCATATGTGGCCGCTTCCGCGGAGAAGGCCGGCTACGAGGTAAGGATCTTCGACTGCACCCTGGGCATGTCCCATGCCGGGCTCGCGGAGGCCCTGAAAAGGGAACGCCCCGACGTCGTCGGCATAACCGGCACGACCCCCTCTTCTATCAGCATGTACAGGGTCGCGAGTGATGTCCGGAGCCTCCTCCCCGATGCCTTCATAGTGGCCGGCGGCGCGCACCTTACGGCTGTCCCTGACGAGGTCATGAAATCCGCGACCTTTGACGCAGGCGTCGTCGGCGAGGGCGAGGTGACCTTCGTCGAGCTGGTGCGGCACTTCGAGGAGCACGGGCGCAGGAACCTGGGAGACGTCCAGGGCATAGTCTTCAGGGACGGTGAAAGGGTCCTCTCGACCGGGAGGCGCCCGTTCATTAAGGACCTCGACAGCCTTCCGTTTCCCGCAAGGCACCTGCTGCCCCCGCTTTCGGCCTACAGGCCGACTCCTGCGTCCTACAGGAAGCTGCCGCTCGGGGTCATGATAACCTCGAGGGGGTGCCCCTTCCAGTGCACGTTCTGCGACCGGTCCGTCTTCGGCACCACTTACAGGGTGCGGAGCGCCAAGAACGTCATGGACGAGGTCGAGGAGCTTATCGGCAGGTACGGCGCGAGGGAGATAAGGTTTTTCGACGACACGCTCACCATGAACAAGAAGCGCGTCTTCGAGATCTGCGACGAGTTCGACAGGAGAAAGATAAGGGTACCGTGGACGTGCCTTACGCGCGTGAGCGCCGTCACCCCCGAGATGCTGAAGAGAATGAAGCAGGCCGGCTGCTGGCAGGTCCTCTACGGCCTCGAATCCGGCGACGACCGGATGCTGAAGCTCCTCAGCAAGGGCATCACCGTCAAGCATAGCGAGGACGCGACCAGGTGGGCCAGGGAGGCGGGCCTGAGCGTGAGGGCCGACTTCATAGTGGGCACCCCGGGCGAGACCATTGAGAGTATGGAGAAGACCCTCGAGTTCGCCAAGAGACTAAGGGTAGATTACGCCCATTTCAACAAGTTCGTGCCTTTTCCCGGCACGGAGCTGTACGACGCGCTCACGGCCAGGGGATACAGGTTCGATTTCACGAAGAGCTCGAGCATACTCGACCACTCGGCCCTGCTGTACGTGCCCGAGGGCATAGACGCCCTAACTTACAGCAAATACCTCGACCACATGTACAGGAGCTTCTACCTGAGGCCTTCTTACATACTGAGAAGGCTTTTTTCAATAAAGTCCTTCGCCCAGCTCAAGGGCCAGATAAACGGGTTTTTTGCCATATTCGAGCTCAAGTGAGCGGCAGGTTATGGAGGCGTTATCGCGATTTTTCCCGGGCTGGCGGGATTATGGAGGTCTAAATGAGAGTTGCCTTTATCGAGCCGGTGATCGCCAATGTCGAGCCACTCGGCATAGCGTATATCTCGCAGGCGCTTATAGACGCGGGCCACGTTGTCAGGTACTTCGAGGCGCCGAGGCCTAACCTGGCCGCGAGGCTCGAGGAGTTCAAGCCGGACGTGCTGGCGTACAGCGTCACTACCGGGAAGCACAGCGTCTGCCGCGCCCTCAACGCCGAGCTCCGGAAGAAGATAAATGCAATATCCCTCTTCGGGGGGCCGCATTGCACATTCAGCCCCGAGTTCATTGAAAGCAACGGCAAAATCGACGGAATATGCCGCGGCGACGGCGAGGACGCGATGGTGGACCTCCTCGGCAGGATTGAGCGCGGCGAGGACTATTCGGCAACGCCCAACTGGTGGCTGAGAGTCGGCGGCAAGATATACCAAAATCCCGTTTCCGACAAGCGGCCCGACCTCGATACGCTCCCGTTCCCGAACAGGGAGATAATATACGCTGAGAACAGCGCCCTAAGGGCGAACCCCATAAAACGGGTGCTAGGCTCCCGCGGATGCCCTTTCAGCTGCTCCTACTGCTTCAACTGGATGTACAACGACCTTTACCACGGCAAGGGTAAGATCTACCGTCAGAGAAGCGTTGCCAACATCGTCGAAGAAATCCTGGACATTAAGAGCAAGTACCCGTTCACCTTCCTCAAGTTCGCCGAGGACATCTTCGGCATGAATATGGACGCAAAAGAATTCGCCGAGGTCTACGGCTCGAAGGTCGGCCTCCCTTTTATCGGCAACATGCGGCCGAACGTCATAAACGAGGAAAAAATAAGGTGGTTCAAAAAGGCCGGCTGCGTTGCCGTTACGCTCGCAATCGAGTCAGGCAACGATTTCATCCGCAATACCGTCCTGAACAGGAATTTGTCGGCCGAGGTGCTGGACAGGGCCATAACCATCCTCAAGAAAGAGGGCATAAGGGTCTGGACCCAGAACATTATGGCCAATCCCGGTGAGACCTTCGAGATGGCCATGGAGACTTACCGCTTGAGCCAGCGGCATCGCGTCGATTTCGGGGAATGCTTCCTTCTCATGCCGTACCCCGGGACCACCGTCCACGACTACTGCGTGAAGAACAACTACTTCGACGGGAAGGTCGACGAGCTCCCGCCGTCATTCCTTCTCGACTCCTGCCTGCGCTTCGATTCCAAGAGGGAGAAAAGGCGGCTCATAAATTTCCAGAAATTCTTCAGTTTCGCCGTCCAGCACCCGCGGGCACTGCCGATAATAAAGCTCCTCATACTTCTGCCGCCCAACCGGTTTTACGTGCTCTTCAACCGCCTCTACGACAACTGGAGGATAAGCCGCGTCCTAAGGGCCAAAATGAGCGCCAGGGAGTTCTGGATAATAGCCAGGAACAACCTGATGAACATAAAGACCTTCATACTTAAGGGTCACTGACCCGCCCCGCTGAAAGAATAAAATACCCCTTCGGCAGAAGAACTCTCCGGCCGCTTGCGTAAAGTGGTCGTGCTTTGGTAAGGTGCCGGCTAAGGCTTCCTGGCCATGCAGATGACCGAGCTTCCGACCGGCAGGTTTATGGACCCGAGAAGCCCGGCTTCGAGCCTGAGACATGAGAAAAGAAGCCGGTTCAGGAGCGGGTTTATCTTTCGCACGTCGGACTCTGACCTGATGCCGCTCCATTTCTTGCGGAGCCTGTGTGCGAGAAAAAAGGGGAAGAGGATGAAATTGAAGTAGGAGAGTTTTTCTATTACGAGGCCGCAGGAGGACATGAGCTCTTTTATCTCGGAGGCGTTGTAGCGTTTCTTACCGTGCTGCGCCTCGTCATGCGGGCCGTAGAGGAACATGAAGGCCGGCTCGCTCAGGATAAGACGTCCGCCGCTTTTGAGCGTCCGCGCCATCTCGGCAAGCACTTTTCTATCGTCGCGCACGTTCCGGTGGTAGAGGAAATCGACCGAGGTCACGAAATCGAAAGCGCCGTCCCGGAAAGGAAGGGCCGCTCCGGTCCCGCGGACTACCTTCTCGATGCCCCTTCTGCCGCAAAACTCGAGCGCTATTGGAGAGAAATCAAGCCCGTAGGCTTTCCCGTATCCTTCGAGGCCGGCCAGCACCCTCCCGGTGCCGCCGCCCTCGTCGAGTATCCGTTTTTCCGATTTCGCCCCGGCCCCGATTTTTTCCAGAAGCCCCAGGAGAACCGCGTCCTTCCCCCTGAACCACCAGAAGGAGTCCTCCAGCTCGTACATCTTTCCGTATTCCTGCTCCTCCACTTTAGAGGCGGGCTCCCTCCAGGATGTCCTTGATCGTGCTGCAGACATACCGGATATCGTTCTCGCTCAGGCCCGACGAAGAGGGCAGGTAAAGGCCCCTGGCGCAGAGGGACTCCGAAACGGGGAAGGATTCATTGCTGAAGAGCTTGTGGTATATGGGCTGGAGGTGTATGGGGATGAAGAACGTCCTCGTCTCGATGCCCCTGTCCGCGAGCTGTTTCCTCAATTCGTCGCGGCTCATCCCGAACTCGTCCTCGACGAGGAGGGCGTACATCCAGAAGACGTTCTTGACCCCTTCGGCCTCCGGCGGGAGCCTGAGGCCAGGGATGTCCCTGAGGAGCGAGTTGTAGAGCGCGGCGTTCCTTATGCGGGCGCCCACGAGCTCGTCGAAGCGCTCTACCTGCGCAAGCCCCACGGCGGCCTGGAGGTTGGTCATGCGGTAATTGAAGCCCACGTACTTGTGCCAGAAGTGCCTGTCCTCCGAGAAGGCGTGGTCCCTTATGTTCCTGGCCTTGTCGTAGAACTCGCGGCTGTCGGTAGTTATCATGCCGCCCTCGCCGGTGGTGATTATCTTATTGGCGTAAAAGCTGAAGGTCGAGGCGTCGGATATGGAGCCTATCTTCCTTCCGCGGTATTCCGCGCCGTGCGCCTCAGCCGCGTCCTCGATGACCGCGAGGCCGTGCTTATCGGCTATTTCCAGTATGGCGTCCATCTCGCACGGGTGGCCGTAGATGTCCACCGGCACTATGGCCCTGGTCTTTTTCGTTATCTTTTCCTCGATTTTGCCTACGTCCATTGTGTAGGTGTAGGGGTCGGCGTCCACGAGGACGGGCCTGGCGCCCAGGTGCGTGACGACATTGGCCGTGGCTATCATCGTAAAGGTCGGGAGTATCACCTCGTCTCCCGGCCCGATGCCCGCGACGTAAAGGGCCAGGTGCAGGGCTGTCGTGCCGTTGGTGCAGGATATCCCGTATTTTGCGCCGACCTTCCCGGCGAAGGTCTCCTCGAAGGCGATTATCTTCCGGCCGGTTGAGGATATCCAGTTAGTCTCCACGCACTCCTTCAGGTACTTGAGCTCGTTCCCCTGGAGCGTAGGCTCGCAGACCGGGATCATCTTCCCGTTCTCCTCGACCACCGGTATCCGCTTGAGGGTTATCCTTACCTCAGGGTCCTTGTCCGGCAGCATATCCAGCTTGCTTCCAGGGGCGTAATCCTGCGGCTGGATGGTTTTTTTAAGCATGCCTCAACCTGCCTTTCTCTGCGCCTTCGAGCAGGTCCAGGCTCGAAAGGGTCGGCGCGCATGGCGCGAAAGGATTAAAACAGCACGAATTCCCCTCTATAAGCGGTAGTTTACTCCAAATGACGGGGTTTATTCAAGACAATTGTAAAAAATGGAACAGGAGGCAGGCCCGTAAGAAGGGTAAGGCTGCCGGAGCGCAAGGGGGGCGGAAATCGGGGAGGGCTTCGCCCCTTTCTCTATGTCCGTGCAAGCCGGAGCTTCATTATGGCGTATATGTATTTCCTCCCGCGCCAGAAAAAGCCCAGGAGGCCGGTGGCGGTCTTGGATACGCCCTTAAGCCGCGGCACGCACACATACGGCGCCTCGGCTATGCTGTATCCTTTTTTATGTGCCCTGTAGAGGAAGTCGAGGCAGTATTCGCCGTAATCGCCCCTCAGCCCGAGCTCCTTGACTATTCTTTTTTTCGTTGCGACAAAGCCGCTGTTCATGTCGTTCACCGGGACATTCAGGACCGTCTTGGCGATTATGCTCAGGAGCCGGCTCATGAAGCGGGCGGTCCTGGAGTCCCCCATGTCCCTTCCGCCGGGAACATACCGGGAACCAACGGCTATGTCATTGCTCTCAAGGCAGGCAAGGAGGTCGTTTATCTTCTCGGGCGGCATCGAAAGGTCGGCGTCCATCCACACCACTATATCGTAACGGCTTTCGCTTATGCCGCGGTTTATGGCCGAGGTCAGACCCTTCTCGCCGACCCTGCGTATGGCCCTTACCGAAGGGAGTTTCATCTCCTCTACGGCCTTCCACGTGAGGTCCTCGGAATCGTCGTCAACCACTATGACCTCTACGTCCGTCCTGACCGAATCGAGTATCCCGCGGGCCAGCTTCCCTATGTTCTCCCTTTCGTTATAGGTGGGAAGCACTACTGTCACGCCTTTTGGCATTTCCAAGACATCCTGTCGTCGATTACCCGGGCATTCAAGGCCCGGGCAGTTCCTAATCATAACCTTTTTCGCCATAATAAGTAAACCAAAAGACCAAAGCCTCCCGGCTTATGGTCCCAAAATCCCGCTTGACAAAAACCCCGGAGTAAGATTAGTATAGACCCCATACAGAGGCAGTCTCCTTCGTGACTGACGGAATCAAGGTGGGTGACCACCGGGGAGCGAAGGATTCATATACTTGTCGACCGTCTGGGCATCGCATTTACCTCCAACGAGGTAGTGTGGAACGGCACCAGGCGGTTTTTTTTGGCTGCAGAAGGCCATTAAATGCCTTTATGATCAAGCTGTTACGAGCCGGCCTTTAAGGGCGGGCAGCCGGTAAGCCGCCATTATGGCCGTAACGGGGCGGCCCTCTTTGTGTTCTGATACCAAAATTATTTTTTAAAAGATGAAAGGGAGGAATCTTAAGTCATGAGAAAGAGTTACCTTCTGGCGCCCGGCCCGACACCTGTGCCCGAGTCGGCGCTCCTTGCTATGGCCCAGCCCATAATCCACCACAGGACCCCCCAGTTCTCGGAGGTCTTTAAAGAAACGGCGGAGCTCCTTAAATACGTGTTCCAGACCAGGCAGGACGTCCTCATGCTCGCCGCCTCCGGGACCGGCGCCATGGAAGGCTCCATCACGAATCTCTTCTCCCCCGGGGACGAGGTGGTAGTAATAAACGGCGGAAAGTTCGGCGAGAGGTGGGGCAAGATCTCCGAGGCCTACGGCCTGAAGGCCCACTGGATAAACGTAGAATGGGGCAAGGCCGTGGACCCGGCTTTCGTTAAGAAGGTCCTTGATGAGAACCCGAAATCGCGGGCAGTGCTCGTCCAGGCGAGCGAGACCTCGACGACCGTGGCCCACCCCATAAAGGAGCTCGCGGCCCTTACGAAGGACAGGGAATGCATCCTCATAGTCGACGGCATAACCGGCGTCGGCGTCTTCGACCTCCCGATGGACGACTGGGGCATTGACGTCCTTGTCTCGGGCTCGCAGAAGGCGTTCATGCTCCCGCCCGGCCTCGCCTTCGTAGCGCTCTCGGAGAAGGCCTGGAAGTTCCAGGAGACCGCCAAGTGCCCCAGGTTCTACTTCGATTTCAAGAAGGAGAGGAAGAACCTCAAGGACAATACCTCGGCCTATACCCCGGCCGTCTCCCTCATAACCGGCCTGAGGCAGGCCCTTCTTATGATAAAGGAGGAGGGGCTCCAGAACGTATTCGCGAGGCACGACAGGCTGGCCAGGGCCACGAGGGCCGCGGCCATTGCCCTGGGGCTAAAGCTCCTCGCTCCCGAGAGCCCTTCCAACGCAACCACCGGCATCTTCGTCCCCGAGGGGGTCGAGGGCGGGAAGCTCGTGAAATACATGAGGGACGACATGGGGGTTACAATGGCCGGCGGCCAGGACCACTTGAAGGGCAAGATAGTCAGGGTCGCGCACCTCGGATACGTGGACACCTTCGATGTAGTAACGGCCGTCTCGGCCCTCGAGATAGCCCTTAATAAATTCGGGTACAAGGCCCAGTACGGGAAGGGTGTTGCGGCCGCCCTTCAAATTCTCGCGGAAGGATACAAGTGATATGAAGGTACTCATAAGCGACAGCATGTCTTCCAGGGCCGTGGACGTCCTCAAAAACACCCCGGGCCTCGAAGTGGACGTAATAACCAACTTGAAGCCCGACGAGCTCAAGGCGAAGATAAAGGACTACCACGGCCTTGTCGTAAGGAGCGCCACGAAGGCGACCGCGGAGATAATCGAGGCCGCCGAGAACCTGAAGGTCATAGGCCGCGCCGGAACCGGTGTGGACAACATAGACACGGTCGCCGCGACCAAAAAGGGGATAGTCGTCATGAACACCCCGGGCGGCAACACCGTAACGACGGCCGAGCACGCGATCGCCATGATGATGGCCCTTGCCCGTAAGATACCCCAGGCTACCGCCTCCATGCGGAAGGGCGAATGGGAGAAGAAGAAGTTCGAGGGGACCGAGATAACCGGCAAGACCCTCGGCATCCTCGGCGTGGGCAACATCGGGAGCGTCGTCGCGAGCAGGGCGCTGGGCCTCAGGATGAACGTCATAGCCTACGACCCCTTCATATCGGAAGAGGCCGCCGACAAGATGGGCCTCGCCCTCGTCACAATGGACGAGCTCTTCAGGAGGAGCGACTTCATCTCCATACACGTGCCGCTTACGAACGAGACCAGGAACGTCGTGAACGCCGACGCCTTCCGGAAGATGAAGAAGGGCGTAAAGATAATAAACTGCGCAAGGGGCGGGATCGTGAACGAGGCCGACCTCGCGCAGGCCATAAAAGACAAGATAGTCTCCGGCGCGGCAATGGACGTCTTCGAGAAGGAGCCCACCCCGGCCGATAACCCGCTTCTTAACCTCGAGGAGGTGATCCTCACCCCGCACCTCGGCGCATCCACCCAGGAGGCCCAGGAGAGCGTGGCCGTGGCCATAGCCGAGCAGATCGTCGACTACCTCGTGAACGGCACCATAAGGAACGCGGTGAACGTGCCCTCCATACCGGCGGAGCTCCTCGTTGCGCTCGGGCCCTATATCTCTCTCGGCGAGAAGCTCGGGAGCTTTCAGGGGCAGATACTTAAGGGCGGCATAGAGGAGGTCACCATCGAGTACAGCGGCGACGTAGTAAACTACGACGTCGCGCCCATAACCATAGCCTGTCTTAAGGGCCTCCTCGACCAGGTGCTCGACATGTACGTCAATTTCGTGAACGCCCCGTTCGTCGCGAAGGAGCGCGGGATAAAGGTGGTCGAGATAAAGAGCTCGAGGTCCACGGACTTCGCAAGCTCCGTTACCATAAAGGTCGGCACCAAAGACGAGGAGAACGTGGTCGAGGGGGCGCTCTTCGGCAAGAAGGAGCCGCGGATAGTGAGGATAGACAAGTTCCTCCTCGACGCCGTGCCCGAAGGTATCTCCTGCTTCTCCAGAACGAGGACAAGCCCGGCGTCATCGAGACGTGGGCACGCTCCTTGCCGCGAACAACATAAACGTCGCGAGGCTCCACCTCGGGAGGCAGGCGGTCGGAGGCGCGGCCGTCTCGGTCTGGAGCGTTGACACCCCCATATCCAAGGGGCTGATAGAGAAGATACTCAAGCTCCCGCACATGATAAAGGCGGACGTGGTGGAGCTCTGAGCCGCACGAAAAGCAGTTAATAAAAATCAATAGACCACCGGATAAAGCCGTGTTATGTTATGCGTAACACGGCTTTTTTCCGGGAAAAAGATGATAGACACGCCTACCATATCCCTGCCGCAGGGCGTAAGAGACATATTGCCTGAAGAGGCCGAGAGGATCGGGGCAGTCGAGTCCGGTATACTCTCGGTTTTCTCAAGGTACGGCTTCAGGAAGGTGATAACGCCGCTCCTCGAGTACGCGGACGTCCTTTCCATCGGGGCCGGGGCCGACCTCCTTGAGAGCGTAATAAAGTTCATAGACCCGCCCACCGGCCGCGTCATAGCCATAAGGCCGGACATAACGCCCCAGATAGCGAGGGTGGCCGCTACCAGGATGCGCGCTCACGCGCTCCCCCTGAAGCTCTGCTATAACGAAAGCGTGGTAAGGTACCAGGACGCGAGGGACGGACGGAAAAGGGAGGTCCTGCAGATAGGGGCGGAGTACATATCCGCCGAGGCCTCCCCGGAAGACGACGCCAGGATGATAATAATGGCCGTCGAGGCGCTTAAGGCCGTGGGGCTCAAGGACTTCAAGATAGACATCGGCGACGTCGGGTTCCTCAAGAAGGTCCTTGAGAGCCATTTCGACGAGGGCTTGAGGAAGGCCGTGCAGGGGCTCCTCGAGAAAAAGGACACCTCGGGGCTGGAAGCGCTCCTTCGCGGGACCGGCAGCATAGGCGCTGGCGACAAGGAGCTCCTTATGAACCTCACCACCTTCTACGGCGAGGAAGAGGTCATAGAGAAGGCCGCCTCGCTCACTAAAGACCCTTCTGCCCTTGCCTCGCTCGATTACCTGGGGAACGTCGTTGAGGCGATAGCGTCCAAGGGGCTGAAGGACTGGATAACCATAGACCTCGGCGAGGTCAGGGGCTTCGATTATTACACGGGCATCATATTCGAAGGCTTCGCCCCGGGCATCGGAAAGCCAATACTCTCGGGCGGCAGATACGACAGCCTGCTTGAGAAGTACGGGTATCCGTGCAGGGCAACCGGCTTCGCCTTCGACGTCGAGCAGCTCTCAACCGGCCTGGAGGCCAGGCCCGGCGTAAAATGAAGAATTCGGAAAAGGACAGGGGAAGGATGGCCAGGAACATAGTAATAGTAGGCGCCCAGTGGGGGGACGAGGGCAAGGGGAAGATAGTCGACATACTCACGGAGAGCGCGGACGTGGTCGTCCGCTTCCAGGGCGGGAATAACGCGGGTCATACCGTCATAGTCGGCGAGGAAAAGTACATATTCCACCTGCTTCCGTCCGGCGTGCTCCATCCGGGAAAGACCTGCGTGATCGGCGCGGGCGTGGTGCTCGACCCCGAGGTGCTCGTGAAGGAAATAGAGCTCCTTAAGGCGAAGGGCATGTTCAGGCCCGAGGACCTCCTTATAAGCAAGGACGCGCACCTCATAATGCCCTACCACAAGATGCTCGACATAGCGCGCGAGAAGCTGAGGGGAGCCGCAAAAATAGGCACAACCGGACGCGGCATCGGCCCGGCCTACGAGGACAAGGTCGCAAGGTGCGGCATAAAATGCGGGGACCTCCTCGATGGCGAGGCTTTCAGGCGGAAGCTCGACGCCAACCTCGTAGAGAAGAACCATTTCATAAGGACCATACTGGGCGAGGAAGGCTTCGAGGCCGGCCAGGTCCATGAGACGTACATGTCCTATGCGAAGGCGATCGCGCCTTTCATAAGCGATACATCAAGGTTTCTCTGGGACGCCTCGTCCAGCGGCAAGAAGATACTCTTCGAGGGCGCCCAGGGCACTCTCCTCGACATAGACCACGGGACGTATCCCTACGTCACGTCCAGCAGCACCGTGGCGGGCGGCGCGGCCACCGGGAGCGGCATGGGGCCTTCAAGGATAGACAAGGTCATAGGCATAACAAAGGCGTATTGCACGAGGGTGGGCGAGGGGCCCTTCCCGACCGAGCTTTCCGGGGCCGAGGCCGAATGGCTCCGCGAGCAGGGCGGGGAATACGGCGCGACGACCGGCAGGCCGAGGAGGTGCGGCTGGTTCGACGCGGTGGCCTTGCGCTACGCGGCCAGGGTCAACGGCCTTGACGGGCTCGTCATAACCAAGCTCGACGTACTCGACAAGCTCGACAGGATAAAGGTCTGCACCGGGTACAGGTACAAGGGGAAGCTGATGGACGATTTTCCGACCGAGGGCTCGGTCCTTTCCGGCTGCGAGCCGGTCTACGAGGAGATCGAGGGCTGGCGCGCGCCCACGCAGGGCGTTACGAGCTTCGATAGGCTCCCCTCAAAGGCAAGGGACTATGTGAGGAGGCTTGAGGAGCTCTCGGGAGTGGAGGCCGTGATAGTCTCCGTGGGCGCCAACAGGAAGGACGCGATCGTAATGAAGGACCCGTTCAGGTAAACTCGGCGCCTCACACCATCCTTCATCAAAAGCAAAAAAAGAGGCAGGCCTTCCGGCCTGCCTCTTTCGTTTTCAACTCTTGCGGGTTTTAATGCCCGGCGGGCTTGCCCCCGTCCTGGCCGTGGGCTGACTTGTAGTTTTCCAGGACCTGTATGCGCTCCTGGGCCTTGGTCCACCACTTGCTGTTCGGCTGTGTAAGGCCGGAGAAGGCCTTCCAGCTCTCAAGCGCCCCGATAAGGTCGCCGGTCTTTTCCTGGGCCATTGCGAGGCCGTAGTATGCGTTTGCGAGGTCGGGCTTTATCTCGATCGCCTTCTTCTGGGACCCCGCTGCCTTTTCAAACTCGCCGGTGTCGAAATAAGCGAACCCGAGGTTGTTGTAGGCCTCGGCGCTCCTGGGATTGTACTGGAGCACTGTCTCGTACTCCTTTATGGCGAGGTCGTATTCCTTTTTGAGGAGATGCTGCACGCCTTTCTCGAAATGCGCCTTTGCCGGGTCCGAAGGGTCGGCGGTCTGCTGCCCTTGCTGCTGTTCAGCGGGAGCGGCGGCTTCCTTCTCGGCCTTGGAGCAGCCGTAAGGCGCAACGAGCAGTAGAGCTGCCAGGGACAATAATGCCGTCTTTAAAAACCTATCATATGCGTTTGAGCTGCCCATATTCCTCCTATTGCTTAGACAGTGGTATTTTTCGGATACTAACAAAATAGGGCCTGAAAAGCAACGCAAATCATATTCGGCATAAAGGCGGCCCGGCGGGGCGCATGAAAAAAAGATTTCACCTCAGCTTTCATTCGTGATATATAGTGCAAATCCTTGGATTCCAGACGGTAGAAAAGCCTTTTACGCATCAGCCACGAGAGGGGATTCGAGATGGGCAACCTGAAGGAGCTGGCGAGGGCGGACAGGTTTGAGCTTCAGATACTCGGCAAGCTCAAGCTCGAAGGGAGCTCCGCTCCGGCGGAATCATGCCTCTGCAATACCGTGAACATAAGCACGAGCGGCGCGCTCGTGGAGACCGGCTTCATCGTCCCCAAGGGCTCCCTCGTGAAGTACGCCTTCACCCTGCCGGGCACCGACAGGTCCGTTGAGATAACGGGCGAGATTATTCGCGTAGAGGCCGTGACGGATGCGCCGAGGAGGGTACGGCCTTCTGGCGAAACCCCGAGGAAGATACTCCGCTACGGCATAATGTTCCTCGACCTTAACGACTCTGACAGGGTCGCGATGGACGAGTTCCTGACCTTCTACAGGAAAAGGAATGAGCACCAGAGGACCTGATCCCCAACCAGGCCCCTGCCAAACGCTGCTGTTTGAAACCAAAAGGCGGTCCTTCCTACGGGCCGCCTTTTTCGCGTCCCGGCCTCACATGCCCGCGGCTTTCCCCTCAAGCCGCCGGACCCGTTCCGCTATGGGCGGGTGGGTCGAGAAGAGCCTCGCCAGTGTTTGCCCGCTTAGCGGGTTCACGATGAAGAGGTGCGCCGTCGCGTCGTTCACCTGCATGGGATGGCGCCTGTTCTGGTATTCGAGCTTCCTTAAGGCGCTCGCCAGGTAAAGGGGGTTGGTAAGGACGGCCCCTCCGTCGTCGGCGCCGTACTCCCTCGACCTCGAGACCGCGAGCCGCACTATCATCGCGGCCACCGGCGCGACTATCATCATCACGAGCAGCGCAAGGGGGTTGCCGTCCCGTCCGCGCCGCCCGCCGAATATGGCCGAAAAGTACGCGAGGCGCGCAAGGAGGATTATGGCGCCTGCGATGGTCGCCGCGATCGATGAGATGAGTATGTCCCTGTGCCTTACGTGCGAAAGCTCGTGCGCTATTACCCCTTCGAGCTCCTCCCTCTCGAGTATCCCCATGATGCCGGTGGTCACGGCCACCGCGGCGTGGCCGGGGTTCCTGCCGGTTGCAAAGGCGTTTGGGGTGTCGTTCTCTATTACATAGACCGCCGGCATCGGCATCTTGGCCCTTCCCGCAAGCTCCGCCACCATGCCGTAGAGTCCGGGCGCGCTACCCTCGTCCACCCTCCTCGCGCTGTACATCCGAAGGACTATCCTATCGCTCCACCAGTAGGCACCGAAGTTCATGGCTCCGGCGAAGATGAGCGCGGAGACCGCGCCCTGGCGTCCGCCGAGCATGTCTCCGAGGAAGATCAACAAGGCTGTAAGCACCGCTAAAAGGGCAAATGTCTTCAAATAGCTCATAAGGCCCCTCCCGGCCCGGGCCTGCCCGCCGGAAAACGAACTGATTACGGCTCCGCGGAAGCGGCCGGACCCTCTTTTGATTATATCTTATTAATGGAGTACTGTTTGAAGGCGAGCGTGGGAATGGATATGCTTCGAACTACCGCATTCGAAAGGGGGCTAAGGGGCCCGGCCTGCAAGCTCTATGACGGCCTGCCGCACGTCTTTAACGGCGACCCCTGTCTCCATGCAGTAGCCCCGGGGCCTCTCGTTCACTATGGCCAGGACCGGAAGTGGATAGGCGTCCTGAAGGCCGCTCGCGAGGTCCCTCTCGCAGGCGACCGCTATGACCGCGTCCGGCCTCTCCTCCTGGACTTTTCTCCTTGCGACGGTGCCGCCGGTAGAGATGAAGAGGTTCACGCCGAACTCGTCGCTAAGCGAAACGAGCTCTCCTATCTCGCACTTCCCGCAGCCGGCGCAGTTCCTGACGTTTCTCGCACCTTTATCTTGCAGTTGTCGAACTGTATGCAATGCGGCATGGTGAAGAAGCCGCCGTGGTTTCAAGCCCTAGCCATCCTGACCATCTGGTTATTGAGCTCTATGAAGGCCTGCTCGACCCGTATCTTCGGCATCTTGAGGAGCGCAAACGTGGACGCCGGAATGAGAACCTCATTATGAGCCAGCGAGCCACCCGGTGTAGAAGGGACCTTGCCCTGAGCGCCGCGTTCAGTATTATCGCGCCGCCCCCGAATATGGCAAGCGAAAGGACGAGCGTTATCAAGCCCAGGAGCCAGGGAAGCGCCGGGTGGATGTTCCTGAGCCCCACGGTCGGCACATACCACAGGAGAAAGCCGAAGGACGCCGCCGCCAATGCCAGGAGTACTATGAGGAGAGCAAAGAGGCTCCGCCCGGGCCTGTAGGAAATGCTCCCGGCGCTATCGTGCCCAATGCTATGCGTCCTGCCGTGCGTGCGCCCGTCAGCCAAGCCGTTCCCCCTTTGAGATCCTGTAGCCGGCCACGAACTCTGCCGCGCTCATCCGTTTTTTATTTTCGGGCTGAAGCTCTGTTATCAGGAAGGCCCCTTTCCCGCAGGCGACGAAGATGCCGTCCCTGCCCGCATCCAGCACTGTCCCGGGCTCGCCAGCAAGGGCCGAGGACTCTTTTGCGACGCCCCGGTGTATCTTCAAAAGCGATCCCTTCCGGCAAGTAAAAGCGCCGGGCCACGGGTAGAGCCCCCTCATCTGGTCCTTTATCTCAATGCCGCTCCTGGTCCAATCGACCCTGCCGTCTTCCTTTTTTAGCACAGGCGCGTACGTGGCGAGGCTATCGTCCTGCGGAACCGGCCTTATGGCGCCCCTTACGACGAGGTCTATGGTTTTAAGGAGCACTGCGGCCCCTTTTTCCGAAAGCGTCCTCGCGAGGTCCTCTGCCGTATCATCCTCTCCTATGGGTACGCGTTCGCAGATGAGCTTATCCCCGGTATCCATGCCCTCGTCCATGAGCATGGTGCATACGCCCGTCTCCTTTTCGCCGTTCATATGGCCCGGTTTATGGGGCCGCGCCCCTGTATTTCGGCAGAAGCGAGGCATGGAGGTTTATGCACCCCTTCGGGGGGAGCGAGAGTACCGCAGGGGGGAGTATCTTTCCATATGCCACGACCGCTATGAGGTCGGGGCTGAGCGACTTGAGCCCCTCCATGAAAGACTCGTCTCTAAGTTTCACGGGTTCGAGCACGGGTATGCCCTTTTCAAGGGCAAGGAGCTTTACCGGAGAGGGTAGAGGGGCGAGTCCCCTTCCGCGGGGCTTATCGGGCCGGGTAACGGCCGCGAGTATCTCATGCCCCGCATCCGTGAGCGCGCGTAGCGAAGGCACCGCGAACAGAGGGGTTCCCATGAATATTATCTTTGCTGCCGGCCCGGCCAATAGCGAGGTCTCCTGGGCGGAAGTCAACCTCTAAAATTGATCTTTTCCCCGGACTCTGCGTCAGGCCGAATAAAATGCTCACATATTGTCATATGCTCCGCTTTTATTCCTGGCTTTCCGGGAAAAGGGAGAATCTCTAATTTTAGAGGTTTGACTAAAATTGGTTATTAGCAGGGTGTTGAAAACACCTGCTAATCAATCCATGGATGGATTGCCAAATTGCGAGGCTTGGAAAGTCAGGCAATTTGTGGTTTGGCCGAATTCATTCCGGTTGACCGTGGCTGAAAAGTCCAGGAAGGACTTTTCAACATCCTGTTGAAAGGTCGGTTGATGAAGAAAGCCGGGCATCGGTCAGAGGCCTCCTCCGACTCCAGCGCCTTTTTATCTTCCTCTACAGCATTCCCTTTTATGCGCGAGAGCCTGTCGATAAAGGAACCCGTCTATGTGTGGTCTATCTCGTGCTGGATGGCGATGGCCAGAAGTCCGGCCAGGCCTCTATCTCGATAGGGCTGCCGTTCCTGTCAAGGGCACTGACCTTCAAGACCGAGGCGCGCTCGACGTCCGCGGTGTAAGCAGGGACGCTCAGGCAGCCCTCCTCGAAGGTGGTGACCCTCCTTGTATGTTATCTCGGGGTTCACGAGCGCCAGGAGGTTCTTCCCCTTTACCCGCTCCCGGTCTTCTTCATCGGGGACGTCGAGGACAACGACCCGCTTGTCGACGCCGACCTGCACGGAGGCGAGGCCGATGCCTTCGCGTGGTACATGGTCCGACCATATCGTCTATAGGTTTCCTTATGCCGTCGTCAACGGCCTCAACGGGCCTGGCCTTTGTCTTGAGGAACGGATTCCGGATATTTTGTGTCGGCTGAGCATCATGCGTATGTCGCTTATTATCCCGGCCTTCCGGGAGAAGCGGGAAAATCTCCGATTTTTAGCGAATACATTGAATTTTTAAGCCAAAGGCCGCTAAAGGCCTTATAGAATATGATAATACACGGGCCCGGCCCTTGTAAAGGCGGTATTTTAACTAACAGGCTGGTGTGCCCAATCTGTGTCGTCTTCCAAAATTCGTCACTCGGCGTACTACAAAGTGCTCCTCATTCCTCATTTTCGACTCCGTGCATCTTGGACTTTTTGAGCAGCCTGAATGTGATTTTGAGTTTTTCAGCAACCTGCTAAAAACCGTTAAAAAAGCCCGCGTGCGTCTGCACGCGGGCCTTCTTGAGGCGAACGCAGCCGTTACGCGGCCCTTCTGCCTCTTTCCCTTTCCTCGGCAGCTGCCGCGCCTATGGTGGTTACCTCCTTGGAGCGGCCCACCCATCCGCCAAGCACCGCTGCTACGGCGCTCAGTATAAGGGCGAAGAAAGCCCAGAGCGAAGTCCGTGAAACCGCGTCAAGGGCCGCCTGTGTCATCTCAGGGGTTACGCCTGGGTTCGCCGGCTGCTATCGCCGCGCTCCTGCCGATTATGCCTGCAAAGGGCTGGTCAGCCGCCGGCAGCCGTGGTCATGAGATAGAACGCCGTAAATGTGAAAAGCGCCAGACGACAAGGCCATGAGGCCGCTTTTGAGCTTATCGGTTATCCCGGAAATCCTGCAGGCAACCCAGCCGCCCACAAAGAGCGACACCAGCGTTGCCAGAAGGACATAGATGCCTGTGCCGACCCCTACGCCTCAAAACCCTCGGGGCTGATGTGCAAAGCCGATGCCCATACCGAACAGCATGAGCGGTAGCTGTACGCCGAGGCTACCAGCGTGCCGGCAAAGATCCCGCCCCATGAGACACGGTAGTACCAGGGCTCGTATTTATACATGCCGGGAGTACCGGTGTCCGATACGTATGCCATATTGCCTCCTTCCTTAAAACATATATGTTACACCTACTTAGAGTACCTATTTTAAGTCTATACCCGGGTGTGGGGGTGTCAATTTGTGCCTTGGGAGGGTTCTGGGGCGTTTTTTCGTGCCAGACTATCAGACTGCTTAAAACTCTAATATGGCTGCTCAAAAAGTGCTCAGATGCGAGGCCCCGTTGGAATAGGGGAACTGGGAATGAGGCGTACTTTTCGTATACGCCGGAGTGTCAAGCGACGTAGCCTTCGAAGCAGATGGACTTTTTCAGCAGCCTGTTAGACCACGGTTGCCGGGTCCATGTCTATGGAGAGGGCAACCCTGCTTTTGCCGGCCTCGAAATGGGCCTTGAGCGCCCGGACCAGCGAGTGGAGGGGGTTTATTTCCCTGCTTTTCAACAGGATTTGCCATCTATGCCGGTTTTTTACCACTTGGACAAGGGCCGGGGCAGGCCCGAGCGCAAATATTTCAAATTTTTTTGCTGCGATAATCTTCTCTGCCGCTCTCTTTACGGCATTTGCGCTCTTTACCACCTCTCCTTCCTTCAAGCCGTCGAACCTCAAGACGCATAGGCGGGTAAACGGAGGGTACAGGAGCTCTCTACGGTTCTCTATCTCGTCCCTGAAAAAGGAATCGTAATCATGGGCCATTATGGCCCTGAAGCAGTAATGGCCGGGGTTCAGCGTCTGTATGACTACATGACCGGGGTCGCTCCCCCTCCCGGCCCGCCCGGCGGCCTGGGTTATGAGCTGGAATGTCCTTTCAGTAGACCTGAAATCCGGGATGTTGAGTGACGTATCGCCGGAGACCACACCCACGAGCGTAACACCCGGGAAGTGGTGCCCTTTCGAGGCCATCTGCGTGCCTATGAGGACATCGAGCCTCTTATCCTCCACCTCCTCGATTATCCTCCGCGCGGCCCCTTTAAGTGAGGCGGTATCGCGGTCCATCCTGCCGACGCGAGCATTTGGCAGGATCCTCAGGACCTCCTCCTCGACCTTCTCGGTCCCCGCGCCGATAGACGCGAGGTTTGCACCGGAGCAGTCCGGGCAGAGCGAGGGCGCCTCAATGGAGAGGTCGCAGTAATGGCAGAGGAGCTTCCTTCTACCTTTATGTAACGTAAGGGGCACCGAGCAGTTCAGGCACTCGAAGCGCCTTCCGCAGTCCCTGCATATTATGGAGCTTCCGAAGCCGCGCCTGTTGAGGAAAAGTAGCGACGGCCTTTCCGCGGCCAGGGTCTCGGAAAGGAGCGACGATAGCCTCTCTGAGACGACCTCTTTTTTCCCCCGCATGTCCTCGAGCTCCATCGTGGGGAGCGGCCTTGAATCCACCCTATTCCTTATAACGAGCGGCGCGAGCTTGCCGGTGTTTGCGTTATGGAAGGTCTCTATTGAAGGCGTGGCCGAGCCGAGGACCACCGTTATTCCAATGTGCTTTGCGAGCATGAGGGCCGAGTCCCTGGCGTTGTACCTCACCCCGTCCTCCTGCTTGTAGGAGGTCTCGTGCTCCTCGTCCACTATGATAAGGCCGAGGTCTTTTAAAGGCGTGAAAAGGGCCGAGCGGGCGCCGACCACAATATCGGCCCTGCCCTCCACGGCCTTCTGCCACTCGTCAAGCCTCTCGCCGTCGGAAAGGCCGCTGTGCGCGAGCGCTACCCTGCCCGGGAAGAGCGCGCTAAGGTATGCTGCTGGCCAGGGGGTGAGGGCTATTTCCGGCGATAGTATTATGGCCCTCTTGCCGGCTTCCACGGCCTTTTGAAGGGCCTTGAGGTAAACAAGCGTTTTCCCGCTCCCGGTAACGCCGTAAAGGAGGAAGGGGCTGTAGCCGCCCGCGACTATGGCCTCGGCTATCCTGTCTATCGCGGACTTCTGCTCGGCGTTGGGCTCGAAGAGGACCTGCCTCGGGGCAATGGCCGAGAAAGGGTCCCTGTGGACACGGCGCTCCTCTATCCTGACCATGCCCTTTTCCTCGAGCCTCGCCACGGCGTTCCTTGCGCCGTTCCCGAGCCCGTTAACGAGCGCCCCGAGCGTCGCCTCGCCGCCAGCACTGTTAAGGAAAGCCAATACGTTTTTCTGGAGAGGGGCTTTGACAGCCTCATCTGCCCCCTTGTCCAGGAGCTTCACAAGCCTTTCGGTCTTTTTCGAGCCGCCGCCCTCGATAGAACCTTCCTCGACTATAAGGCCCTTTTTCCCGAGTCTCGATACGGCGCTATACACGGGTTTTCCGCTGAACCTCTTTTTCAATGCCGGGATCGAGACGCCCTTTCCGGCAACCGCTTCAAGGATGGAGGCTTCAAGCGGGCCGAGCCCGCCCGGGACCTCCACGTCCGCAGCGGCCCGTATCAGGCGGGAGCTTTTGAGGTTGGCGGCCCCGGGGTGTATGAGGGAGAGCGCATCCCCAAGTGGCGCGAAATAATAGGATGAGAGCCATTTGAAGAACTTGAGGCGCTTTTCGTCGAAAAGAGGGTAGGCGTCCAATACATCTGTGATTGGCTTAATCTCTTTTATTCCGGGGGGAGGGGAGGCGTGAAGGCCTATGATGTATCCGGTTACGAGCCTTTTCCCGAAAGGCACGAGGGCGCGCTTGCCGAGCGCGGCGTCACCCTCAAGCTCTTCGGGGATGCTGTACGTGAATGTGGACTCGATGGGGAGGGCTACGGCTATCTCGGCAAATGGCTTTCGCATGGGTTGGATTATAAACCGGGGAGAGCGAGGAAGGCGAGGTAAAACTATTTCAGTCTGTCATTCGAGTCAGCGTGAATAAACTGGGCAGAGCGAGCCCAAAACTGAGAAATTCTGAGAAATCATGGCGCGCACAGCGCGCCCTACCGGCTGGGGTTTGTTAAAGACAAAAAAGAATCAAAGCACTTTTGTTCTTCAAAACAACCTGCAGGGCATAAGGCGAAGCGAACCTAAGGTTGGGGAGGGGCGGGCGAGGCGGGAAGCGGGCTCGGACGGGGGCCGAGCAACATAAGGGCCGAGCCCGGAGGATGGAGGCTGAAAGAGAGCGGAGCCTTATGCCCAAAAAGAGCGCGGCAGCGCGTTAAAGGGCCTTCTGCGACAGGGCTTGAATACGAGATTCTTCGGTCGTTTCACTCCCTCAGAATGACATAAGCAACAGGTCTTTCCGATATACATAGGAGGATAAGGCGGAGCGAACTTAGGGATGGGGGGGGCGGCAAGCGCGAGGCAGCAGGAGCGCGGCCCGAGAAATCATGGCGCGCACAGCGCGCCCTACAAAGACTGAATTATGTTCCTCTGTTGCTTTGCTTCTCAGGACGACAGAAGAGAACGCATGCCCTACTCGACCCACTCGCCCTGTATATCGTACTCGTGCGGGGCCTGGTCCTCGAACCGGGTGTACTCGTTCATGAAGGTGAGCCTGGCCACCCCGGTGGGGCCGTTCCTCTGCTTCTCGACCCGTATCTCCGCGCTCTTCCTCACGCCGCAGGTGCATAGGTCCGCGGGGCACTCGCATTTTTTGTATACGCCTTCCCTGTAGACGAACATTACGACGTCCGCGTCCTGCTCTATCGCGCCTGATTCGCGGAGGTCCGATAGCTGCGGCACGCTACCTTCGCGCTGCTCGGCCCGCCTCGAAAGCTGCGAGAGGGCAACCACAGGCACGTGGAGCTCTTTTGCAAGGGCCTTCAATGACCGCGATATGTCGGATATCTCCTGCTCGCGGCTGTCCGCGCCCTTCCTGCCGCGCATGAGCTGCAGATAGTCGACCATTATGAGCTTAAGGCCGAACTCCTCTTTCCACCTCCGGGCCTTGGCCCTCATCTCGAGTACGGTCTGCGCCGGAGTGTCGTCTATGTAGATGGGGGCTTCGTAGAGGGTGCCCACGGCGGTAGTGAGCTTTCCCCAGTCCTCGTCCTTCAGAAACCCGTTCCTCAATTTCTGGAGGTCTATCCTGGCCCTGGAGGCGAGCATCCTCTGGACGAGCTGCTCCTTGCTCATCTCGAGCGAAAAAACGGCCACAGGCGCGTTAGAGTCGATTGCGGCGTTCTCGGCGAGGTTTAGGGCAAAGGAGGTCTTACCCATGCCAGGCCTTCCGGCTATGATCACGAGGTCGGAATCCTGGAGCCCCGCGGTGAGCTTGTCGAGCTCCCTGAATCCAGTGGAGATGCCTGTAACGTGGCTCTTCCTCTCGTACAGCTTCTCAATGGATTCGAACGCGCCCTTTATGAGGTCCTTTAACGCGTAAAAGGACTTCCTGGCCCTGTCCTGGGATATCTGGAATATCTTCTGCTCGGCCTGGTCCACGAAGTCGTCGGGGTTTTCGACCCCCTCATACCCCAGGGTGGCGATTTCGGTCGCCGCGCCTATGAGTAACGCCACCACCGCCTTGCCCTTCACGATCCGGGCGTAGTAGGCATGATGTTGGCTGCCGTAGGTGTCGTCTCCACGAGCTCGATATGTGGGCAGCCCCACGGACGCGAGCTCGTCCGAGGCCCTTGAAGGTCTGAAGGTAACGACGTCTATGGGCGTGGTCTTCTCGAAGAACTTGACCATGCCCTTGAAGAGCTTGGCGTGCGCGTCGTGGTAGAAATCCGTGCCGTCGGGGGAGAGGACTTCGAGGACCTTGTTTATGGAGTCCTTTTCAAGGAGTATGCCGCCGAGGACCGACTGCTCCGCTTCGATGTTGTGCGGCGGCACACTGCTGGTGGCGATCTCTTTCGGGGACTGTATAGCCATGGGGAGAAAAAAAGGGGCCGCCGCCTGGGCGGCCGCCCGAGTTGGGAGGTTATTCTTCTTTAAGGACGCTGACCTTGATTTCCGCTGAAACGCCGGGGTGGAGCTTTATTTTCACCGCGTGCTCCCCGAGGCTCTTTATGGGCTCGTCGAGCACGATGTCCTTTCTCTCGAACTCGAAGCCCTGGGCCTTCAGCCCTTCCTCGATGTCGTGGACAGTTACCGAGCCGAAGAGCTTTTCCTCTTCGGAGGTCTTCCTCGTAAAGCTCAATGAGACGGCGTCGAGCCTGGCCTTCAGCGACTCGGCCTTATCTCTCTTCGCCTGGAGCTTACGGAGGTGCGCCTCCTTCTCCGCCTCGAACTGCCTGAGATTGCTCCTGCTGGCCTCTGCCGCGATGCCCTGCGGTATGAGGTAGTTCCTTGCGTATCCCGGGGCCACCTTGACCACGTCGCCGAAAGCCCCGAGGTTATCCATGTCTTTTTTAAGTATCACCCTCATGGCAATAGCTCCTATATGCTGGTAGTCGTGAACGGCAGGATGGCGAGGTTACGCGCCCTCTTCAGGGCGTTGCTGACCATCCTCTGGTGCTTGGCGCAGGTCCCTGAGATCCTCCTCGGGACTATCCTGCCCTTTTCCGTCACGTACGGCCGGAGGGCCTTTGCGTCCTTGTAGTCTATCATCGCGAGGGCCTTGTCCTTGCAGAAGCGGCAGACCTTTTTCTTGTGATAGGGCCTTCTATCGGGCCGTCCGCCGCCGCCTTCGCGCCTGTCGGGCCTGCCGCCGCCCGGCCTTGAGGGTCTTTCAGGCCTTTCCGGCCTCGCAGGTCTTTCGTTAGCCATTTGCCTGACCTCCTTCTGCCGGGGCTGCTTCGGCAGCGGCCGCCGGGGCCTCTGCCGTCTTCTCTTCAGCCTTCTTCGTGGCGATGATCCTTATGGTCTGGTAACGGAGCACGTCCTCGCTCAGCTTGAAGAGCCTTTCGATTTCCTTGCTGGCCTCAGGCGAGCTCATGTACTGGAGGACGAAATAGTAGCCCTCTCCTTTTTTCTGTATGGGATAGGCGAGCTTCTTCCTCCCCCATTCGTCGACCCTTATTACTGTCCCGCCGGCGCCTTCGAGCGACGACGAGGCCTTCTGGATGATGCCTTTTATGGCATCCTCTGCGATGTCGGGCCGGACAATGCAGACCGTCTCGTACCTGTTCATGTTCCCTCCTTCTGGTCCCCCGCTTTTTTTAGCGGGTCTGTTCCCGTTTTTACGGGACAAGGTGGCGGTTGATATTGGCCGGCCTTCTTTTGCGGGTTGTCGGAAGACTCTTTTGGGGGAAACCTTTCTACAGAAAGGTTCTCTCAAGAGCTTTCAACATTCTCCTAAGGCCGGGTGCATAGCCCCTATGCACTTATGGAAACAGATTTTATACTATTTCAGCCGGAAATGCGCAAGCCTTATTTGCCGGCGGGAGGGGTTACAAAAGCGGCTTAACCGGGGTTGTGCGCGGCACGGGGCCGGGCCCTCCTGCCGAAAAGCTCCTTGTGCTTTCCGAGATAGTAGACAATCGCTATATTTATCAGGAGGATAGCCGTCCGGAAAAGGGTCGCTTCGTCCAGTATTTCATATATCTCGAAGGGGATGAATACGCCGGTCGTAAAGACGGTCGTCCATTCGGCCCAGCGCTGCCTGAGGTAAAGCCCCGCGCACTCGAAGAAGTTCAAGATCCCGAGGAAGAGGATGACCCCGATCATGAGCTTCAGGGTACCGCTCCCCATCATGCCGGCCCTGCTTATGACCGCGCCTATGAACCTGTTGTCAGCGTCGAGGTTGAGGTTCACTGCCATTACGGTCAGGGCCTCGTGGATGTCCGCCCCGAGGTGCCTGTAGATGCTCAGGCCCACGGCCACTTCGGCTACCCCGAGGACGACCTTGTAGGCTATGATGAATTTAAGGAACCCGTCGCCTTTCTTTTTCATCCCTTCCCGGGCGGGCGCACCCTTATGCCCTTCCTCTTAAGGTATTCCTTTGTCTCCGGTATGGTGAAGACCCCGAAGTGGAAGATGGAGGCCGCGAGCGCCGCGTCCGCGAGCCCGGCCTCAAAGGCCTCGTACATGTGCTCCAGGGTGCCTGCCCCGCCCGAGGCGATGACCGGTATCGAGGTCGCAAGCGATACGGCCCTCGTAAGCTCGATGTCGTAGCCGTCTTTGGTCCCGTCCCTGTCCATGCTCGTAAGGAGTATCTCCCCTGCGCCGAGGGACTCGACCTTTCTCGCCCATTCTACAACGTCGAGGCCGCGCGCTTTCCTCCCGCCGTGGGTGAAGACCTCCCAGCCGCTGCCAGCCTTCCTCTTGGCGTCTATGGCTACGACTATGCACTGGCTGCCGAAGCGCTCGGAGGCGCGCCTTACGAAGTCCGGGTCTTCGACCGCGGTCGTATTAATCGAGACCTTGTCGGTCCCCGCGTGCAGAAGCTCCCTTATGTCGCCGAGCGTCCTTATGCCTCCGCCGA
This sequence comes from Deltaproteobacteria bacterium, assembly GCA_015075075.1. Lineage (GTDB taxonomy): Bacteria > Desulfobacterota > GWC2-55-46 > GWC2-55-46 > GWC2-55-46 > UBA5799. The sequence continues at coordinate 71,051 of JABTVA010000005.1, forward strand.
CCGTAAGGGGCATGAAGACCTCGGAGGCTGTCTTCTCGACCACGTCCAGTATTGTCTTCCGCTCCTCGTGGGAGGCGGTGATGTCGAGGAAGACGAGCTCGTCCGCGCCCTGCTCCTCGTAAGCCTTTGCAGACTCGACCGGGTCGCCCGCGTCACGGAGCTCGAGGAAGCTTACGCCTTTCACCACCCGGCCGTCCTTCACGTCCAGGCAGGGTATTATCCTTTTTGTAAGCATCTATAGGCTGCTCAAAAAGTCCATCTGCGTCGTTGTTTCGTCACTCGTCACTGCGGCGTACACGAAAAGTACGCCTCATTCCTCGCTCCTCGACGCCTCGCATCTGGAGCTTTTTGAGCAGCCTGAATAAAAATAGAGTTCTTCATCAAGCTGCTAAAGATTTCCCGCGGCTTTTATCGCCTCTCCGAGGCCGATTGCGCCGGAATAGAGCGCCTTGCCGATGATCATGCCTTCGAGGGGTACGCCCCTGTATGATTCGATGTCCGCGATGGACGATATGCCGCCCGAGGCCACGACCGGGATATTGACGCTTTCGGCTATCTCCCTTGTAGCCTCTACGTTCGGCCCGGCGAGCATCCCGTCCCTCGAAATATCCGTATAGATGATGCAGGCGACCCCCGCGCCTTCGAGCTTCTTCGCGAACTCCGAGGCCCGCTCGTCGGTGACGGTGACCCACCCCTTTATGGCCACCTTCCCGTTCTTCGCGTCTATGCCGACCGCGACCCTCCCCGGGTACTTGCGGGTAAGTGTGTGGACGAGCGCCGGGTTTTCGTAGGCTGCCGTGCCGATTATTATCCTCTTTACGCCGGGTATGGAAACATAGGTCTCGGCGGTCTTTACGTCCCTTATGCCGCCGCCTATCTGCACGGGTATCCTTATATTGGAGATTATCTTCTTTATGACCGGCAGGTTCCGGGCATTGCCCTCGACCGCGCCGTCAAGGTCGACAAGGTGTATGACCGACGCGCCCAGGGACTCCCACCTCTTCGCCACCTCCCAGGGCTCGTCAGAGTAGACGGTCTCGTCCTCCATCCGGCCCTGCGTAAGCCTTACGCACCTTCCGTTCTTTATGTCTATTGCAGGGAAAATTATCATTTCCTGCCCCCCTTTAGCGCATCCTGCGGAAATTATCGCGCCCCTTGAGGCCCGTCTTCTGGCTCTTTTCAGGGTGGAACTGGCAGGCCATGACGTTATCCCTCTCTATCGCGCTCGTGAACTCGACGCCGTAGTCGGTCGTCGTAAGGTCGATTGACCTGTCCTCCGGAGAGGCGTAGTACGAGTGCACGAAATAGAAAAAGGAATTGTCCTCTATGCCTTCGAGAAGGGCCGAGCCCTTTTTTTTCCTGACCTCGTTCCAGCCCATGTGCGGCACCTTGAGCCCCGGAGTATTCGGGAAGCGCTTCACCCGGCCCCTTATGACCCCGAGGCCCTTATGAGGGCCGAACTCCTCGGATTCCTCGAAAAGGAGCTGGAGGCCCAGGCATATGCCGAGGAAGGGCTTGCCCTTTTCTATGGATTTGAGGATGGGCTCCACAAGCCCGTACTCTTCCAGATTCCTCATGCAGTCCTTGAACGCGCCCACGCCCGGAAGCACCACGTGGCTCGCGTCCATTATGGCGCGGCTGTCCCTTGTGACGAGCGCGTCGGCGCCGACCTTCTCGAACCCCTTTGCAACGCTTCGGAGGTTCCCCATGTCGTAATCAATTATCGCTATCATAGTCGAATCTGATTGGGAAAGCGGAAGGCCCGCCCCTCAGAGCTTGCCCTTTGTAGAGAGCACCCCTTTTATCCTGGGGTCTATGGCGATCGCCGCGCCGAGCGCCCTGCCCAGGGCCTTGTACACGGACTCGATGGCGTGGTGGATGTCCTCCCCGTAATGGAGGGTTATGTGGAGGTCGAGCCCGGCGCTGTTCGAGAGGGCCTTCATGAACTCCTTCATGAGGCCCATATCAAAGGTCTTCTCGACGCTATTGCCCTTGATTGAGGAGTAGACCTGGCCGATTGCGAAAGAGGCGCTTACCTTGTTGAACTTGAAGTAGGGCCTGTTGCTTGCGTCCAGCACCACTGTCGAGAGCGAGTCCATCATGGGCACGGTCGCGGAGGCGCACCTCCTAATGCCGGCGTTCTTACCGAGGGCCTTCCTTACGGCCTCGCCGAGGGTTATGCCCACGTCCTCGACAGTGTGGTGGAAGTCCACCTCTATGTCGCCCTTTGCGCGGACCTTCAAGTCAATTAGGCCGTGCCTCGCCATGTTCGAGAGCATGTGGTCGAAGAACGGGAGCGGCGTCTTTACGTCCGCTTTTCCCGAGCCGTCAAGGTTCACCTCGACGGTTATGTCCGTCTCCCGGGTCTTTCTTGCGATCTTCGCCTTGCGGGCCATGGATGCACTCCGTATCAGAGATAAAAGGTCATTCTGAACGAAGTGAAGAATCTCCGGGCCGGCGAGTCGATAAAGCCCAGTGATTCTTCGTCGCCTTCGGCTCCTCAGAATGACATTATAATGATTTCTTTCCCGGCCTGAGCCTCATCGCCGCGCTCAGGCCGTGGGCCTCGAGCCCTTCGAGGTCCGCGAACCTCTTTACGCTACCCCCGAGCTTCTCGAAAGACGAGCGCGAGAAGCTTACTATGCTCATCCTCTTTACGAAGTCGTACACCCCGAGAGGGGATGAGAACCGGGCCGTTCCGCCCGTGGGGAGCGTGTGGTTCGGGCCCGCGATATAATCCCCGGCGGCCTCGGGCGTATGCGTGCCGAGGAATACCGCGCCCGCGTTTTTTATGGAGCCGAGTAGCTCTAATGGACGCTCGATGAAGAGCTCCAGGTGCTCTGGCGCTATGCCGTTCGATATCTCCGCCGCCTCAGCGAGGTCTTTCGCGATTATTGTGAAGCCGTAACGCTCTATCGAGGCCCGCGCTATATCTTTCCTCTTGAGCTTCTTAAGCTGCCTTCCGAGCTCTTCCGATACCGCCTTTGCCATCCGGCGCGAGGTGGTCACGAGTATTGAGGATGCGAGTTCGTCGTGCTCCGCCTGCGAGAGGAGGTCCATGGCGATCCAGGACGGGTCGCCGGTGCCGTCGTTTATGATGAGTATCTCGCTCGGCCCGGCTATCATGTCTATATCGACCGCGCCGAAGACGAGCCTCTTTGCGGTGGCGACGTATATGTTTCCCGGTCCGGTAATCTTATCGACCCTCGGCACGGTCTTCGTTCCGTAGGCGAGGGCGGCTATTGCCTGCGCCCCGCCTGCCCTGAAGACCCTGTCTACCCCGGCTATGCCGGCTGCCGCAAGGACGAGCGGGTTTATGCCGTTTTTACCCGGGGGAGTGGCCATGACGACCTCGCCCACACCGGCGACCCGCGCGGGAATGGCGTTCATGAGGACCGTCGAAGGATACGCCGCCTTGCCGCCCGGCACGTAGATGCCGACGCGCTCAAGGGGCGTGACCTTTGAGCCCAGCAGGGTCCCGTCCGGGCTTGTCGTAAACCACGAGTTCTCTTTCTGGAGCTCGTGAAAGGCCTTTATGCGCGAGGCGGCAAGCTCAAGGAGTTCGCGCTCTTTTTTGGGCACTGACCGGGCCGCCTTCTGTATCTCGGCCCTGGAGACCTCGATCCTCCCGCCGATAGCCGCCCTGTCGAACCTCTTGGTATATTCTATGAGGGCCTTGTCGCCGCGCGTTTTTACGGCCGCGATTATCTCCTTTACCGCGGCCTCGACAGCCGAGGTGTCCTCGTCGCCGCGCCGGAGTATGGAGGCGAGCAGGGCCTTGAATCCCTTATCGCTGGAAGACACTATCTTCATGACTTTACGGCGGCCTGCCCGTTTTGGGCGACCGACCTCCCGAGCGCGTCCACGAGCTCCTTTACGCGCCTGGGCTTGGTCTTGAGGCTTGCCCTGTTGCAGACGAGCTTCGACGAGATGTGCATTATGTGCTCGACCTCGGTAAGGCCGTTCTTTCTAAGGGTCTCGCCTGTCTGGACGAGGTCCACTATCCTTTCGGAAAGGCCGAGGAGAGGCGCAAGCTCTATGGAGCCGTAGAGCTTTATGATGTCTACTTGTATGCCCTTGCCGAGGAAGTGGTTGAGGGTGATATTCGGGTACTTGGTGGCGACCCTTATGTGGGTCCACTGCTTCGGGTTGTCCCTGGCCGAGAGCTCGACAGGCTCGGCGACCATCATCCTGCATACGCCGATGTTCAAGTCGAGCGGCTCGTATAGGTCCTGTGCCTGCTCAAGTAGCACGTCTTTTCCGGCTATGCCTATGTCCGCGGCCCCGTATTCGACGTAAGTCGGCACGTCCTGGCTCCTTATGACCATGAACCTGAGGCCGTCCGCGATGTCCTCGAAGATGAGCCTCCGGTCGTCCTGCATCACGGGGGTGATGTCCACGCCCGCGGCCTTGAAGAGCGAGGCAGCTTCCTTGAGTATCCGCCCCTTTGGGAGCGCTATGGTAAGTACGTCCCGGCCCGGCATCACGCCTCCGCCTTTGCGTATTTCGAGGCCCTGGCTGCGGTCTCCCTGCTTTTTACCCGCTCTATGTCCGCCCCCAGCGCCATAAGCTTCTCTTCTATCTTTTCGTACCCGCGGTCCAGGTGGTATATCCGAGATACCTCGGTAAGGCCGTCCGCCACGAGCCCGGCCAATATGAGGGATGCGCTCGCGCGGAGGTCGGTGGCCATGAGGGGCGCGCCGCTCAATCTCCTTACGCCCTTCACGACCGCGCTCCTGCCGTCTATGGTTATGTCCGCTCCCATCCTTTTAAGCTCGCCCACGTGCATAAACCTGTTCTCGAATACCGTCTCGGTTATTACCGAGAGCCCGCTCGCTATCGCCATCATGGCCATGACCTGGGCCTGCATGTCCGTCGGAAAACCGGGGTAGGGGAGGGTCTTTACGTCCACGCTTCTTATGGGTATGTCGCCTATGACCCTTACGCCCCCGTCCTCCTGTATTACCTCCGTGCCCGCCTCCTTGAGCTTGAGGTTAAGGGCATGGAGGTGCTCGTGCGGGCAGTCCTTTATGAGGACGTTGCCCTTGGTCATGGCCGCGGCCACCATGAAGGTGCCCGCCTCTATCCTGTCCGGTATGACCCTCGTCTCTATGGGATGGAGCTTCTCGACCCCTTCTATCTTTATGGTGTCCGTCCCGGCCCCGGTTATCCTCGCTCCCATTGCGTTAAGCGCGTCCGCGAGGCACACGACCTCGGGCTCAAGGGCCGCGTTCTCGAGGATGGTGGTTCCGTCCGCGTGGACGGCAGCTAACATGAGGTTTTCGGTGCCAGTGACCGTCACGGTATCCATGTATATCTTGGCTCCCCGGAGCCTCTCGGCGGAGACGGTCACGTAACCGTGCTCTATCTCGACCTCCGCGCCCATTGCCTTAAGGCCCTTGAGATGAAGGTCTATGGGCCTCGCACCTATGGCGCAGCCGCCGGGCAGCGACACCCTGGCCCTCTTGAAGCGGGCCACGAGCGGCCCGAGGACGAGGACGGCTGCCCGCATCGTCTTCACGAGCTCGTAGGGGGCCTCGGGGACTGCCACGTCCCTGGTCCGTATCCGCAAGGTCCGGTTCCCGTCGTCCCCGGATATCTCGGAGCCCAGGTGGGCAAGGAGCACCTTGAAGGTGTCTATGTCCCTGAGCCTCGGGACGTTCGTTATGGTCATCCAGCCGTCTACGAGAAGGGATGCTGCCATGAGCGGCAGGACAGCGTTCTTCGCCCCTCCGACCGTGACTTCCCCTACGAGGCGCCTGCCGCCCCGGATGAGTATCTTATCCATTTACGAAAAGCCCTTTTTTATTGGTGTCCTGCCGGATATTAATATCATGGAACGAAAGAATTTAAAAACTTTTTGAAGAGGGGGTGTGCTATGCGCACCCTCGAATCTGCGAAAACCTTTTCCGCGCCTCCGCGCGGTCCGAGTGGCTCGCGGGTCGTGCGCATGTGGTGCGGCGTCAGGCCGCTCCCTGCTCCTTAAGCGCCTCGGTCTGGTAATAGCCTATGAGGCTGTCCGTAAGCTCGTCGAGGCCGCCTTCCATGACCTCGGTGAGCCTGTGTAGCGTAAGGCCTATCCTGTGGTCCGTGACCCTGTTCTGCGGGAAGTTGTAGGTCCGTATCTTCTCGCTCCTGTCGCCAGTGCCGACCTGGTTTTTCCTGTCCGCGGCTATCTTTTTCTGCTGCTCCTGTATCTTCATGTCGAGTATCCGGGCCTTCAATACCTTGAACGCCTTTTCCCGGTTCTTGTGCTGGCTCTTCTCCTCCTGGCAGGCGACTACCACGCCCGTGGGGATGTGGGTCATGCGGACGGCGGTCTCGACCTTGTTGACGTTCTGGCCGCCGTGCCCGCCCGACCTGAAGGTGTCGACCCTTATATCGTCCATGCGGATATCGACCTCGACGTCCTCTGCCTCGGGCATGACCGCGACCGTCACGGTGGAGGTGTGCCTCCTGCCGGAGGCCTCCGTCTCGGGCACCCTCTGCACCCGGTGGACGCCGCTCTCGTACTTGAAGCGCGAGTACGCGCCCTTGCCCTCGATTGAGGCTATGACCTCTTTAAGGCCGTTAAGGCCCGTGGGGCTTGAGCTCATGACATCGATCTTCCAGCCCAGGCGCTCGGCGTATCTCGTGTACATCCTGAATAGCTCTCCGGCGAATAATGATGATTCCTCGCCGCCGGCCCCGGCCCGTATCTCAAGGATTATGCCCTTCTCGTCATTGGGGTCCTTTGGGAGGAGCATTATCTTTATGGCCCTTGATACCTCTTCTCTCCTTTTCTGGAGAGAAGGAAGCTCCTCCTTGGCAAGTTCTCTAAGCTCGGCGTCCTTGCCTTCGAGAATCTGCCTGTTCTCCGCTATCTCGCGGTCGAGCCTCTTAAGTTCCCTGTAGGCCCCGACTATATCGTTGATGGCGGCCTGCTCCCTGGCGTATTTCTGATAGACCTCGGGGTTTCCGGCCACCTCAGGGAGGGCCAGCATATCTGAAAGCTCGGCGTGCCGGGCTTCTATGTCTTCAAGTCTTTTTTCAATCATTTTGGAATATTAAGTCCCCCTCTTTTCAAAAGAGGGGTAGGGAGATTATCTTGTAGGGTGCGCCATGCGCGCCATTAAAATCCCCCCTATAACCTGTTTGCTTCCTAAGACCCTTTGGAAAAGGGGGATACTGAAAGGGCCGCGTATTCCATGCGCCGCGGGACGGCTGAAAAGGAAGCGCGCTACCGGGCTACAGGCCCCTGAATCTTTCCCTGGTCTCTTTGGGCTTGCCGCAGGTCATCTCGCCCTCTGAGCATTTGCCGCTTACGCACGATGGGCCCGAGTCCCTGAATATGAACGGGGCTGCGTTTTTAACGCACCGGAGCATCTCGACGGCCATCTCGCGGATCTCCCACTGGGCCCTTTCGCAGCAGCGGAGGCTGAAGAAATGCAGGAGCTCCCTTGCGTTCATGGTGACGATTATCTTGGTGCAGGCGGCGTTCGGGAGAAGGTACCTCGCGTCCTCTGCCGGGATCCCCGCGTCAACGAGCTTCCTGTAATCCCTGTAGGCCCGCTTTACGGCCCCTTCGAAGAGCTTTTTCTTTTCCGGGTCCGAGGCAATGGTGTGCGGCACCGCGTACTCCGGGGCGGAGGCGGTCACGTATCTCTGGCTTTGCTGGGAATAGGAGGCGAGCCTGTGGCGCACGAGCTGGTGAGACGTGGCCCTTGAGATGCCTTCTATGCCGAAGGTGAAAGAGGCGTGCTCAAGGACCGAAAGGTGCCCCATCCTGAGGATCTTCCCGAGGAACTTCTCGATGGAGATCCCCGAGACCTTCTCCTCAATCTCGCGGATGCCGGAGTCCGAATAGCAGAGCCGGGCCGCCATGGCGACGGTCTTCTCCGGCTCCGGCGTGTGCCTGAGGAGGATAACCTTCACCGGGCCTCCGGGCTCAGGCCTGTTTCGCGTGCTTCTGGTACTTCTTCCTGAACTTCTCGATCTTCCCGGCGGTGTCGAGGAATTTCTGCTCCCCGGTGTAGAAGGGGTGGCAGTTGGAGCATATCTCGACAGATATGTCCTTCTTCGTCGAGCCGGTCGCGACCACGTTCCCGCACGCGCAGTGTATCTTTGTCTCGTTGTAGGCGGGGTGTATTCCCTCTTTCATCTTCTTCCCTCCTGATAATGCCTCGCAGCGCTTTCCATCTCTTTCGATGTGCGGGCGAGCAAATGTTTTTTTTCGGCAACTCTGCTAATACCCGCCCCGTTATCCGGGGGCGGAAATGCCGGGGAAGACCCTTCCCGGCCAGGCGTAATAGCACATATTAGCAACTATATGCCTGGATTTCAACACAAAAGGAAGGCCTGCCCGAAAAGGCGCGGGCAGGCCTGGATTGCCTCTTTTTTAGCGTGGTGCGCCCGGGCGCCTCCGCCGGAGCGCCTACCTGCTCATGGAATCGAGGAAGGCCTTGTTGCTGGGCGTGCTCTGGATCTTATCGAGCAGGAACTCCATCGACTCTATGGGGTTAAGCGGCTGGAGCACCTTCCGGAGTATCCATATCCTGTTGAGCGCCTCTTTAGTAAGGAGGAGGTCCTCCTTCCTCGTGCCCGACTTGTTGAGGTCTATGGCAGGGAAGATCCTCCTCTCGGCGAGCTTCCTGTCGAGGACTATTTCCATGTTGCCGGTGCCCTTGAACTCCTCGAAGATGACCTCGTCCATGCGGCTTCCGGTGTCTATGAGGGCCGTCGCTATGATGGTGAGGCTTCCGCCCTCCTCGATGTTCCTCGCCGCGCCGAAGAACCTCTTGGGCTTGTGGAGCGCGTTCGAGTCGACGCCGCCCGAGAGGACCTTGCCGCTCGGCGGCACTACCGCGTTATAGGCCCTCGCGAGCCTGGTTATGGAGTCGAGGAGTATCACCACGTCCTTCTGGTGCTCGACGAGCCTCTTCGCCTTCTCTATTATCATCTCCGCCACCTGGACGTGCCTCTGCGCGGGCTCGTCGAAGGTCGAGCTTATGACCTCGCCGTTCACGGAGCGCTGCATGTCGGTCACCTCTTCGGGCCGCTCGTCTATGAGTAGTACGAGGAGGACGACTTCCGGGTGGTTCGTGGTGATGGAGTTGGCTATCTTCTGGAGGAGGATGGTCTTGCCGGCCCTCGGGGGGGAGACTATGAGGCCCCTCTGCCCCTTGCCGATTGGGGTGAAGAGGTCCATTATCCTCATCGATATGTCGCTCGGGGCGCCCTTTGCCTCGCTCTTCAATTCCAGGTGTATCTTCTCCTGGGGATAGAGCGGGGTGAGGTTGTCGAAGAGGATCTTGTCCCTTGCGACCTCGGGGTCCTCGTAGTTCACCTTCTCGACCTTGAGGAGCGCGAAGTACCTTTCGCCCTCCTTGGGCGGCCTTATCTGGCCCGAGACTATGTCGCCGGTCCGGAGGTTGAACCTCCTTATCTGCGACGGAGACACGTATATGTCGTCAGGCCCGGGCAGGTAATTGTAGTCCGGCGCGCGGAGGAAGCCGAAGCCGTCCGGGAGCGTTTCCAGCACGCCCTCTCCGTAAATCATCCCGTTCTGCTCGCTCTGCGACTGGAGGAGCGCGAAGATGAGGTCCTGCTTTCTCATGCTGGACGCGGATTCTATGTTATATTTTTTCGCGAGCGATGTGAGCTCGTTGATCTTTTCCTGAATTCCTGAGGTTCATGTACTTCCTGTGAAGGGTGTTGTGAAGATGAAATAGGGGTAGCGGTCTTACTCCAGGCCTTTTGCGATTTTGAAGCGGGTCATGTAATGGGTTTGTTTTCCTCTGGGCTTAAATCTTTCGGATTGTAGCTTTGAGGGCAGCAGCAATATTGAACTATATTTGAAAGGTATCTCAACTTTAACACGGCTGAAATGGGCTGTCAAGTGCCTTTTTTTCCGGTTTTAAGGGCGCTTGCGAGCTCCCCGAAGAGCTCCCGCGCCCTGGAGAGGGTCTCCTCTATCGCTCCGTTATTATCTATCACGTAGTCCGCGTACTTAAGCTTCTCGGTTACGGGCATCTGGGAGGCGAGCCTCCTGAGCGCTTCCTCCCTTGACGTGCCGTTCCTTTTAGCGAGCCTCTCCAGCTGCTTCTCCTCGTCGGCATAGACTACTATTATCCTGTCCACCGCGTCTTTCAGGGGCCCTTCGAGGAGGAGCGGCACGTCGATGACGACGAGTTCGTCCTTCCCTGCCCTGGCTATCTCCTCCCGTATCCTCGCCCGTATCCTCGGATGGGTTATCCCGTTAAGCTTCGCGAGAGCCTCTTTATCGGAGAAGACCCTTTCCGCGAGCGCCTTCCTGTCGATGGTGCCGTCGGGGTTAAGGACCGGGCTTCCGAACTCCGCTACTATTTCCCCGTAGGCCGGCTTTCCGGGTTCCACCACCTCGCGCGCTATCTCGTCCGCGTCTATTACCCTTGCCCCGAGCCGCTTGAACTCCGCCGAGACGAGGCTCTTGCCTGTGGCTATGCCGCCGGTCAGGCCTACTATCATCGTCCTGCCGCCCAGTCGCGTACCCTCAGCATTATGAAGCTCAGCTGCCTGCCGGTCCTGCCCTGGTCACGCCTGTACGAGAAGAAGTCTGCGGAGCAGGCCGTGCACGGGGCCGAGCCGCTGATGTTGCGCTGGTCCACGCCGAGGCTAAGGAGCTGGCTTATGTTCTCGGCGCCGAGGTCGAGCCTCAGGCCGTCGTCGAGCGAGATGAAGGAATCGAGCGACCTGCCCTGTGTCCTGAATTCCTCGTAGACGTTCTCGCCGACCGAATAGCAGCACGGCCCTATGGACGGCCCTATGGCGGCCTTGAGGTCGCGGGGCTTTGTGCCGAAGGCCTTCCCCATCTCCCTTACGGCATTTAGCGTGACCCCGAGCGCGGTCCCCCTCCATCCCGCGTGTACCGCGGAGACGGCACGGTTCACGGGGTCGAAGAGGAGCACCGGAAGGCAGTCGGCCGTGAGTATGCCTATGGCGGCCCCTTCCTCTGCCGTGATTATCGCGTCAGCTTCGGGCGGGGCAAGGGGGGCGTCGGGCCCCAGGCAAAATACCCCGCTCCCGTGCACCTGGTTTATCGTAAAAAGCGAGGCCGCGCCGAATGCGGCGAGCACCCGTTTCCTGTTCTCCGCGAGGTTATCCCTCTTATCGGCTTCCCTCTCGCCGAAGTTGAGGCTTTCATACGGGGGGGCGCTCACGCCCCCTTTCCTCGTAAGGAAGCCGTGGGCAACGCCTTTGTCGAATACGTGCGACGAGAGGTATGTTATGCCGTTAAGTGTCCGCATTCGGCTTCCGTTCCCTTTTCAAGCGCGTTAAGTAGCCTCTGCATGTCGGGCGGTATAGGCGCCCTGAACTCCATATGCTCGCCTGTTGCCGGGTGCTCTATGCCGAGCGACCACGCATGGAGCATCTGCCGTCTTATGCCCTTGAGGACGTCAGTAGCGGCCTTTGGGAGCGCGGGCGGGATAGCCCGTTTCCCGTAGACCTGGTCGCCTACCACGGGGTGGTGCACGGCGTTCAGGTGCACCCTTATCTGGTGCGTCCTCCCGGTCTCCAGCTTAAGCTCAAGGAGCGTCATGAGTGGGAACCTCTTGAGCACCCTGTACCGAGTGACCGCGCGCCTCTTTATCCTCGCCCTCGTGGAGATCTTTTTTCTCTGAACGGGATCCCTGCCAATCGCGAGGTCGATTGAGCCCTCGTCGTCCTTGAACGAGCCCCAGACGAGCGCGATGTACTTCCTCCTCGCGCTCCGCTCCTTAAGCTGCCTTGCAAGGGAAAGATAGCTACGGTCGTTTTTGGCTACCGCGAGCGAGCCGGTCGTGTCCCTGTCCAGCCTGTGCACTATTCCGGGGCGAAGCGGAGCGCCGGTCAGGGCAAGTCCGTTGGGGCCGCCGGTGTGGTGGAGGAGCGCGTTCACGAGCGTCCCGCTAATCCTCCCGGCGCCTGGGTGGACCGCCATGCCAGCGGGCTTGTTTACGACGATTACGTCCGTGTCCTCGTAGAGTATGTCGAGGGGCATGTCCTCGGGCTCCGGGTACTCCGGGGCCCGCTCTGGCAGGGAGACCTGTACTGAATCGTTCTCGCGGACCTTGTAGCCGGCCTTCACGGGCTTCCCGTTCACAAGGACCTTGCCTTCCTCCGAAAGTGCCTTCATGCGCGAACGGGTGACTTCGGGCATCACGGACGATAAAAAGACGTCGACCCTTTGCCGGGACTCCTCGGGCGTTACCGTGAAGGTGCTGATTTTTCCCATCAAAGAATAAGACCGCTGGAGAGAGTTTTACGGGCGGCTGCCGGTACCATGCGCAATGTCCGGTATGGGGCCTTGATGCAAGTGGGGAGGGCTACCAGATCCCGGACTCGATATTGCCGTTCCTTTTTATGAGGATGTCCACGATGGCCCGGTTGTACAGGCCGTTCTTCTTGTCGAGGTCCGGGGCCACCCTGCTCCTGTAGAGCTCGAGCCCTCGTTGATCTCCTTTCGAGGAGCTCGAAGATGTTGTCGTTCTTTATGCCTGGAGGATCTTTTCCTTGTTGTAGATGGCTATGTCGGAGACTATGGTCCTTGCGAGCCTTGCAGCCGCCTCGCGGTTGGTTATAAGGCTCATGCCTGGACCCTCTTCTGGGTGATCTCGTTTACGAGCACGTCCCTGCCCCTCTCGGCGTTCGCCCTCACCAGAGACTCTATTAGCGAAGAGTCCTTTCGCCTGAACGCCTCTATTATGTCCTTGTGCTGCCGCACCGAGTCGGACATGCGGCCCGGGAGCGAGAGCGCGGTTATCCTGAACCTCTCGAACTGCCGGACGAGGTGGTGCACCGTGGCGCAGAGCTTTTCATTCCCGCAGGAGACGAGGAAGGTGTCGTGGAACTGGTTGTCGAGCCGGAAAAAATTCTTTACGTCGCCCCTCTCCGCGCATTTCTCCATCTTCGCGTTGAGTGTTTCGAGCTTCTCGATGTCCTTGTCCGAGAGCTTCACGCAGGCGGTCCTCGCGGCGTAGCCCTCGAGGAGGCCCTTTATCTCATAGAACTCGCTTACGTCCTTGTCGGTTATGGGGCTTACTACGGCGCCCTTCCTGGGCACGACCGAGATGAAGCCCTCGCTCTCGAGCTGCCGGAAGGCCTCGCGGATGGGTGTCCTCGATATGCCGAAGCTTGCGGCGATCTCCTGCTCCGGGACCCTTTCGCCGGGCTTGAGGCGGCCTGTGACGATGGAGTCCTTTATGAAGTCCACGATCCGTTCCCTCAGCGTGAGGGGCCTCTCCACCGGGTAATCAAGCACCTTTATCTTTTCCATTTCAGTCAATCGGGTTCTGGTGGGTAGATTCAGGGTTATCCTCCCTGCTCTCCGGGCGGGACTTTTTAAAGACGAAGCAGGCCCAATCGCCCGCTTTTTGCCGTGCGGGCCCCTTCCGGGAGTCCTTATGCCCAGCGCTTGCGGCAAGAACACAGTCCATTTTTATTAATGTATACTGTATACATAGCGAAAAGTCAAGCGTTTTCGGGGCTAAGGACAGCTGTTGATGGAAGGGGAACGGGGGCCGGAAAGACCCCCGTTCAACGACTATCCTGCGGGCAGTGTCTTCGGGTCCTGATATACCATCAGGTGTGCGTAAGGCGACCCCTCGTACATGATAAAGGTGCCGAACCTGTTCGGGCTCTCGGGAAGCCCTGCCTTGTCGGCCTCGATAGGCCAGAGAAGCATCCAGTGCGGCGGCTCCTTGACCCTTGTCGCATCCTCTGCCGGACCCATAACTATCTGGCCGTCCCGTTCCCAGTGCCATCCGCCCTGGGCCATGTAGGCAATGCCTGGCCCGGTATTCAAGGGCTGCGGCTCGTTATTGAAAAACGACATGAACCATTCGGTCCCGGCCCTGTCCGCGCAGACCGGGTCGGGCGTCTCCTGGCCGCTCAAGTCCGCTATGCAGGTGAATTCGTTGGTGCCTTCCCGCACGGTCCGGAGCTTCTTGTCGGGGCCGGGCACGAGTACGGTGGCCTCCCCGGATATGTGCGGCGGGGCCGCGCTCTCGGCTATGCGTATAATCTCGTCGTCCGACATGCCATGTATCCCGCTCCCGGTCCCTCTGGTCTCTGCGGCAACGGCCGGGAGAGATACCGCGAAGGCAAGGAGCGCTGAAATGAAAGTGGTCCTTTTCTTCATGTTCCCTCCTCTTTGTGTCTGGTTTTCGAAAATCGCATACCAGTTAAAGTATAGCACAGCCCTGGGGCCCTGACTTGACGGGCGTCCGGAATTGCTTGCGCCCGGCCCTCGTTTCAGGTTTAATATTTATTTTGAGCCTGTACGGAGAGGTGCATTGAGTTCATGAGAAACAGGAAAACAGCGCAGGTACATGTGCCCTATCCGTATCTGCTCGAAAAGACCGGACGCCTGATAGAGCTTGGCATTAACCCCGAAATATTCATCGACGCCTTCTTCATCGATGCGGCCAGGTCAAAGGACCTTTACCGCATACGCGACGCCTTCGCGGAAAAGGGGCTCACGATAACCGTCCACGGCCCGTACATGGACCTTAACCCAGGCAGCAGGGAAGAGAAGACGAGGCTAATGACCGTCGGCGTCTATGACAGGCTCTTCGGGGTGCTGGAGATACTGAAGCCCAGGACAGTGGTCCTCCATGCAGGCTACCACGAGCGCAAATACAAGGGGGATAAGGACCTCTGGCTCTCGCAGAGCCTCAAGACCTGGCCGGAATTCGTCGAAAGGGCCGGGCGGACAGGGACCGTTATCGCAGTGGAGAACATTTTCGAGAGGGAGCCTTCGACCTTGAGGCTCCTCATGGACGAGATAACCTCCCCTAACTTCGGGGTCTGCCTGGACGCCGGGCACATGAGGGTCTTCTCCGAGGTGGACATCGAGGAATGGTTCGCCGCGCTCGGCCCGAGGGTCGCCGAGGTCCACCTGCACGACAACCACGGGAAGCACGACGACCACCTCCCCATAGGCGAGGGCTCGATAGACTTCGGGAGGTTCATGGACCTCCTCTCGAAATATGCGAAAGACCCCGTCTACACGATCGAGCCGCACGGCGAAGATGCCATGCTCCGGGCCATCGAGGCGGTCAGGCGCTACCTTTAATAGCTTTTCCCTTGACTGCCCCCCGGGCAACCTGTTAGCCTTACGCGAAACTCGACGCGCTGGTGCCCCGCGCAGGCTGATAAAGGATTTTGAGAGAACCTTTATAAAAAGGTTCTCTCAAGAAACCTCAATCGGCCCGCAGCCGGGCCAATAGGGAATTCCCGTAAAACGGGAGCTGCCCCGCAACTGTGAGCGGCGACGAAACCTTGCGAACCCACTGGCCTTGGCCGGGAAGGGCAAGGGAGTAGAAAGACCCGCGAGCCAGGAGACCTGCCGGCGCTTTTTCGAAGACCTTCCGAGGGAGAGGGTCGGCAGGCGCTGGAAGCATGATTGGGGCGCATGGCTTGCCCGTGACCCGTCCTTCGGAAGAGAAGGCCGGGTTTTCTCATTTCTGGCGTTTCGAGACTGTAAAAGGAGGTCCGCATGGAACGGGGGCTTGTGCACATATACACCGGCGAAGGCAAGGGCAAGACTACCGCAGCGGTGGGGCTCGCGGCCAGGGCCGCCGGCCAGGGCATGAAGGTGCTCTTTATCCAGTTCTTCAAGGAGGAGAAGGCCTCGTCCGGCGAGAAAGAGAGCCTGAGGAGGCTCGGTATAGAGCTTGTCCGCTCCGATGTGCGTCATCCCATGTTCACGGGCGGCAAGACCGACCTCCAGGCGGTTAAGGCGTCGGTTCTGGGGACTTACGAGGCTGCAAAGGAAAGGCTATCGGAAGGCGGCTACGGCCTTGCGGTCTTCGACGAGATAATGTCGGCTGTGAACGGCGGCTGGATAAGCGCGGACGACGTACTCGGCTTTCTCGATTCAAGGCCTGCCTCCCTTGAAGTCGTCCTTACGGGCAGGAACGCGCCCCCGGAGCTTGTGAAGGCGGCGGACTATGTAACCGAGATGCTGAAGATCAAGCACCCGTTCGACCACGGGAAGCAGGCGAGGAAGGGGATAGAGTTCTGATGCCGGGAAGGTTCTCTTTCGTTATAGGCGGCGCGCGCTCCGGTAAGAGCGCGTTCGCGCTCGGCCTCGCCTCGAACCTGCCCGGGAGGAAGATATATATCGCCACAGCCGAGGCCCTCGACCCGGAGATGCATGAGAGGATACGGCAGCACAGGGAAGAGCGCGGCGCGGAGTGGGAGACTATCGAAGAGGGCAGTGAATTGGGCAAAAGGGTATCGTCGCTCGGCCCGGGGTGCGCAGTGGTAATAGACTGCCTTACGCTATGGATAACGAACCTCCTGAGCGCGGGTCTTTCGGACAGGGAGATATTGGACGTGGCAGGTGCGCTTGCAAGGGCGTGCAAAGAGTCCGCCTCAAGCGTGGTCGCCGTATCCAACGAGGTCGGCCTCGGCATAGTGCCGGAGAACGCGCTCGCAAGGAGGTTCAGGGACCTCTCGGGCGCGGTCAATAAGGAGATGGCTTCCTCTGCGGAAGAGGTATGGTTCCTGGCGGCGGGCCTGCCCCTTAAGATGAAATAAGGCACCCATAAAAGAAAGCCTATGAAAAAGACCCGCATCTTCGCCGCTGTATTCGGCGCAAATCTCTTGTTCGTCTTTTTTAACGCGGCAATCTCTTGGGCCCTGGCCTTTTTCAATATCACCCCTTACGGCAGGTTCGTGGCGGCCTTCTTCAGGGGCAGGACCAGGGAAGAGACGGCGGCGCGGATAGAATCGGATAGGGCCCTTTTCGGCTCGATGCTGGCCGAGGCCTCGACGTTCGCGAACCTTTTCCTCACGCCGGCTTCCGGTTTCGTGATGGGGCTCTTTGCAGGGGCAATGCTCGCGGAGAAGAGTCGGCTCGCGGCCATTTGGTCAATATTCGCGGCCCTTCCCCTTTCGCTCTTTTTCCTTGTGAAGTCGGGCGGAGGACATGAAAGGTTTCTTTATCTAATCCTTTTCATCGCTATGACCGCGCTCGGCGGCCTTGCCGGGAGCGCTATTTTCGGTAAAAAGAAAAAGGAGACGGCGGATGTCGATGTTTGAGGAGGCCCTCAGGGGCATAAGGCCGGTCGATGCCGGGCTTATCGAAGAGGCCCGTAAGCGGCTCGACTCTCTTACCAAGCCCAGGGACAGCCTGGGAAGGCTCGAGGAGTTCGCGAGAAGGATGGTCGCCATAACCGGCGAGCTCAGGCCTTGTCTGGACAGGAAAACGATATTCACCTTTGCCGGGGACCACGGCGTGGCCGACGAAGGTGTCTCGGCATTCCCGAAGGAAGTGACCCGGCAGATGGTCTATAACTTCCTCGGCGGCGGGGCCGGGATAAACGCCCTTGCCAGGCACGCGGGCGCGGATGTGGTGGTGGTCGACATAGGAGTGGATTTTGAATTCGACGACGCGCCGGGGCTGGTTAAAAGGAAGGTCGTCCGGGGCACCCGGAATATCCGGAAGGGCCCGGCCATGACCAGGGAAGAGGCGGTGAAGTGCCTTGAGGTCGGCATTTCCCTTGCCCGGGATTACGCAGGCAAGGGCGCGATATTCGGCACCGGGGAGATGGGCATAGCGAATACCACCCCCGCGAGCGCCATAATAGCCGCCCTATCGGGCCTTCCGCCCGAGGCGGTAACCGGAAGGGGCACCGGCATAGACGACGCGATATTCAGGCACAAGGTAAAGGTCATAGAGGACGCGATAGCCGTCAACAGCCCCGACCCTTCGGACCCGCTCGATGTGCTCGCAAAGCTCGGGGGCGCTGAGATAGCCGGTATAGCCGGGCTTGTAATAGGCGCGGCGTCAAAGGGGGTGCCTGTCGTGGTGGACGGCTTCATCTCCACCGCAGGCGCTCTCATGGCCCGCGAGCTTGAGCCTGTTACTGCCCAGTACATGTTCGCGGCGCACAGGTCTGTAGAGAAGGGGCACGGAGCGATGCTCGAAAGGATGGGCATGAGGCCTTTCGTTGACCTGGATTTGAGGCTCGGGGAGGGCACCGGCGCGGCCATAGGAATAACGCTCATCGAAGCCGCGCTAAGGGCGTATAACGAGATGGCGACCTTCGGGGACGCGGGCGTCTCTGAGGAGAACGCGTAGCAGGCTGCTCAAAAAATCAATCTGCTTCGTTGTCATCTTGCGTTTTCCGCAACCTGATTGGCGCGGGAGAAAAATGAAAGGCCTAAAATTAGCCCTCGAGTTCCTTACCATCTTCAGGATAGGGAAGTCTGGAAAAGAGCCAGAGCCCCGGGAGCTTGCCCGCTCAATGGCCTGGTTCCCAATCATCGGGGCGCTCCAGGGGCTTATACTGGTCGTCGCGTATTCCGTCCTCAAGGCGTTCCTGCCAGAGAGTGTGGCCCTGGCCTCCCTCATCCCGGTCCTCCTAGTTACTAACGGGGGCCTTCATCTCGACGGCTTAGCAGACACCATAGACGGGCTCGCGGGCGGAAGGGACAGGGAGGACATCCTCCGCATAATGCGCGATAGCTCCGTGGGCGCCATGGGCGCGGCAGGGGTTACGCTCATCATCCTTTTAAAGTTCCTTTCGCTATACGAGCTCCCTCCCAACGAGAAGGCCTGGGCCATATTCCTCTTCCCTGTCGCGGGAAGGTGGGCGATGGTGCCGCTTGCAGCGTTCGCCGGTTACGCGAGGCCCTCGGGAGGCCTCGGCGCGGCGTTTGCCGGGAATACAAAAGGGGTCCTCGCAGCCGCTACATTGATCGCGTTAGTCATGGCCGCGCCGTTCGCCGGTCCGTTTTCCGTTCTCGTCTTCGCTCTTCTCGGGGTTATAATCTATATGTCATCCCTGTACTTCAAAAGAAAGCTCGGCGGCGTGACAGGGGACGTATTCGGGTTTCATAGCGAGATTGCCGAGCTACTTTTCCTTTTCGGGGCGCTCGCTATCGCCGGCACGAGATCTACCGGAGGCATCGGAATATGAGAGCTACAAGGCTTTACCTCATCAGGCACGGCCAGGTGGTGAACCACCACGAGTACCGCTATAACGGCCACTTCGATATCGACATAACCCCGACCGGGGTCGAGCAGATGAGGAGGGTGTCCGAATCTCTTTCCCGGGAACCCATAAAGGCGGTCTTTTCGAGCGACCTCCAGAGGGCCGTGAAGGGCGCGCGCATAATCGGCAAGGCCCTGGGGATCGAGCCGGTCATGGTGCACGACCTCCGCGAGCTTAACCTCGGGAGATGGGAGGGGCTTACGAGGGAGGAGGCCGTAGCCAGATACCCCGAGGAGGCTGACTTCAGCTTCAAGGACCTTGCGACGAGCAAGGTGAAGGAAGGCGAAAGCCTCGTGGAGCTGCGGGCAAGGGTGGTCCCGGCCCTATCTGTTCTACTTGACCGCCACAGGCACGAGTCCGTATGCGTCGTCGCGCACGGGGGAGTGAATAGGGTTGTCTTGAGCGAGGCAATGGGCCTGCCGCTCGAAAGGTTTTTCAGCATCGAGCAGGACTACGGCTGCCTCAATATAATCGACTACCTGGACGACGGCCTGAAGGTAGTGAAGCTACTTAACGGCGGGCCGAACCAGGATATGCGCCCCACGGAGATATATTAGAGGTTGCCAGAAGTCTATGTCACCATCGTTCGTCAATGATATGGAGCTTCTTGAGCAGCCTTAAAACCGAGTTTTCAAAACCCTTTAGGCATCTCTTTGTCAAAGACCCGAAAGATACCCGCATTCATCGTGGCCGGGGCAACGAGCGGCTCAGGCAAGACGCTTGTAACCATCGGCATATTGGAGGCGCTTAAAAGGCGCGGGCTCAGGGTGCAGGCCTTCAAGGCAGGGCCCGACTATATAGACCCCGGCCTCCACAGGGCTGTCCTCGGACGCCCCTCCTATAATCTCGACACATGGATGATGGGGACAGAGGGCGTAAGGGAGACCTTTGCCCGCGCGGTAAAAGGCGCGGATTGCGCGGTAATAGAAGGCGTAATGGGACTCTTCGACGGCAGGGACGGGAAAAGCGAGGAAGGCTCAACCGCGCACCTTTCAAAGACGCTCGGCGTGCCGGTCCTCCTCGTTGCCAATGCCGAAAAGGCCGCCCGCAGCATGGGCGCGGTCATAAAGGGCTTCGAGGCGTATGACCCCGGAGTGGACATAAGGTGGGCGCTATTCAACAGGACCGGGAGCCAGAGGCACGCTGAAATATTGAGGGACTCCATGCCCCGGGGCTCGGGTATAAAGCTCTTGGGGTGCATAAAGAGAGATGATGCCCTCGGGATAAAGGAAAGGCACCTGGGCCTTGTGACCGCCTCGGAAGACCCGGACATTGTAAGAGGCGTGGCTAAAAAGGCGTCGGACGCCATAGAAGCCTCAATCGACCTCAAAAAGCTCCTTTGCCCTGCCGTAAAGGTATCTTGCTCTGCTGAAATCGAGGCCGCTAAAGGCGGGAAGGCAAGGATAGCGGTCGCAATGGACGAGGCCTTTTCATTCTATTACCAGGAAAACCTCGATATCCTCGAAAGGCTCGGGGCGGAGATATTTCCCTTCAGTCCCTTAAGGGACGAAACGCTGCCCGATGGCGTTGACGGCCTCTATATCGGCGGCGGGTATCCGGAGCTGCATGCCCCGGCTCTCGAAGCGAACAGGCCCTTGAGGGATTTGATAAGAGGGCTTGCGAAAAAAGGGCTTCCCGTATATGCCGAATGCGGCGGCCTCATGTATCTCGGGAAGGCCATCGAGCGCGAGGGGAAAAAATTCGCCGCGGCAGGGGTCTTCCCCTGGACCACGCGGCTTCTTCCCAGAAGAAAGGCGCTCGGCTACAGGGAGGTCTCTCTTACGCCGGAGTGCCCTTTCATCAAGAGGGGCAGGGTCCGGGGACACGAGTTCCATTACTCGGAGATGGCTTCCGGCCCAAAGGGGGTCGGCATGGGGTACATGGCCAGGGGCGGCCCTGAAATCTTTCCTGAAGGGTTCAGCAAAGGGAACGCCCTTGCGAGCTATATCCACCTCCCATTTCGCGAAACGGCCCGGCTTTCCCGGGGGCCTTTCTCCGTACCGCGATGCTATACCGGAAAAAACAGGCTCACCGGAATTAAAGTAAACGTATGTTAATCAATGGCTTGGGCCTAATCCCCGGGAGCATCCCGTTCCGCTTGTAACCAGCCGTTTTTTTCTGGTACTATATCCTTCCGTTCCACTTGGGCTCATTCACAATTCAGACGGATTCCGCCATATGCTTTCAAGGGTGCTTACGGCATCGACTCTCGGCGTTGATGCCCTGCTTGTAGAGGTAGAGGTCGACATTTCAAGGGGCCTCCCTTCCTTTTCAACGGTCGGACTTCCTGACAACGCAGTCAAGGAAAGCAAGGACAGGGTAAGGGCCGCTGTCAAGAACTCGGGCTACGCGCTCCCGGCCAAGAAGATTACCGTAAACCTCGCCCCGGCCTACATCAAGAAAGAAGGGACCACCTTCGACCTTCCGGTGGCAATCGGCATACTGAAGGCCGAAGGCATGATAAAGAGCGAATCCATAGAGGACTACCTCGTAATGGGGGAGCTTTCGCTCGACGGCGGCATAAGGCCCATAAGGGGGGCGCTCCCGGTCGCCGTGCTCGCGCGCGAACTGCGTAAGAAAGTCATACTGCCGGTAGAGAACCGCAGTGAGGCGGCCATCGTGAAAGGCGTGGACGTCTTCGGGGTAGGGAGCCTTGCCGAGCTTATAGAGTTCCTGAACGGCAACTCCACCATTCAGCCGTTTACCGTCGATGAGAACGCGGCCTTGAGCCCTGAACCCGGAAGCCGCCTTGATATCGCCGACGTCAAGGGGCAGGAGCACGTAAAGCGGGCGCTTGAGGTCGCGGCCGCCGGCGGGCACAACGTCCTCATGATAGGCCCGCCAGGTTCCGGGAAGACGATGCTCGCAAAGAGGGTCCCGACTATACTGCCGGACTTCACCATCGACGAGGCGATCGAGACTACAAAGGTGCATAGCGTGGCAGGCACTCTTTTGCCGGGGAGCGCGCTCGTTACCGAGCGGCCGTTCAGGTCGCCGCACCATACGATATCCGACGCCGGACTTATCGGCGGCGGCAGGGTCCCGCGTCCCGGCGAGGTGAGCCTCGCCCATAACGGGGTCCTTTTCCTCGATGAGCTGCCCGAGTTCAAGAAGAACGTCCTCGAGGTCCTGAGGCAGCCCTTGGAAGACGGCAAGGTCACCATCTCCCGGGCCGCGGTCTCGCTCACATATCCGGCCGAATTCATGCTCATAGCGGCCATGAACCCCTGCCCTTGCGGGTATCTGGGAGACGCGCACAAGGAATGCGTCTGCACCCCCTTGCAGGTGCAGCAGTACAGGTCCAGGATATCCGGGCCGCTTCTCGACAGGATAGACATACACTGCGATGTGCCTGCCGTGAGGTTCAGGGAGCTTTCTGGCTCGAGGTCGGGAGAGGCCTCGGCGGACATAAAGGAGAGGGTCGACAATGCCAGGGCCGCGCAGGCCGAGCGGTTCACGGGCCTGGGCATATTCTCGAACAGCAGGCTCACGGCACGGCTCGTAAGGAAGTTCTGCGAGGTGAAGGGAGAGACCTCGAAACTCCTTGAGACCGCCGTCGAAAGGCTCGGCCTCTCGGCAAGGGCGTATACGAGGGTCTTGAAGGTCGCAAGGACAATAGCCGACCTCGACGGCTCGGAAGCCATACTTTCGCACCACGTATCCGAGGCCATCCAGTACAGGAGCCTCGACAGGCAGCTCGTCTGATGAAAGACGGAAAGGACATAAAAAAGGGCCCGGGCAACCCGGAGGCGAAACGCTGGCCCGGCGGCGCGGATATCGAGCTCCTCTCGGCCATCTTCGATTCCGCGATGGACGGGATATTCGTCATCGGCATGGACGGGAGATACCGCGAGGTGAACCCCGCGGGCTGCATGATGTTCGGGTACTCGCGTGAAGAGCTCATGATCTCGGATACGAGCCTCCTCCTTTTCCCCGAGGACGCGCCAGGGGCCTTCGAGGAGATAAGGAATAATGACGGGGTCTTTCACCCGAGCTACAGGATGAGGAGGAAGGACGGGTCCGAGGTCTGGGTTGGCATGACCATCAAGACGGTCCAGGCAGGCGGCGAGGTCCTTAAGCTCGCCGTCAAGAGGGACGTCACAGAGCGGAAGAAGTACCTCGACGGGATAAGGACCTCGAAGGAGCAGCTGGAGGAGAAGGTCAGGAGGCGCACGGCAGAGCTCAAGACCGTAAACAGGTCCCTCGAGATGCAGATATCGAAGAGGGTGAGGACCGAAGAGCTCCTCCACACAATCCTCAAGGCGACCTCGTCGGTAGCGGGCGAGGAGTTCCTGCGTACCCTCGTCCGCCATCTCGCGGTAGCGCTGGAATTCAAATACGCCCTCGTCGCGGAGTACATCGGCGGGATGAAGGCCCGCACACTGGCGTTCTGGGCCAAGGGGCGCTTCGCGGATAATTTCGAATACGCCCTCGAAGGCACGCCATGCGAGAGCGTCGCCCAGGGCGAGCTCTGCGTATACCCGAGCCGCGTGCAGGGGGCCTTTCCCAGGGACCGGTATCTCGTCCGGATGGAGGCCGAGAGCTACGTGGGCGTGCCGCTCGTGGGCTCTGACGGGAAGGCGCTCGGCCTCCTCGTGGCCATAGACGACAAGCCCCTCGCGGTGGAGCATGACGCGAGGGCGCTCATGCGCCTCTTTGCGCTCAGGGCGGCCCTCGAGCTCGAAAGGAAGAGGTCCGAGGACGAGAGGAAGAAGTCCATCGAGATGCTCAATATCATCTCCGACCACTCGGGCGCGGCGATATTGATCAAGGATTCGGAAGGCAGGCACATATTCGTAAACAAGTCGTTCGAGGACCTCTTCAGGAGGAAAAAAGAGGAGATACTCGGCTTAAGGGACCACGACCTCTTTCCGGCGCTGACTGCTGCGGTCTTCAGGGCGAACGACATAAAGGCGCTCGAGGCGGGCCGGCCCGTCGAGTTCGAGGAGGAGGTCTTGAACCCCGACGGCAGGCTCCTTACATTCCTGTCCGTCAAGTTTCCGGTGCCGGGGCTGCCGGGCGCCATCTGCGGCATCTCGACCGACATAACCGAACGGAAGAAGATAGAAGAGGCGCTGAGGAGGAGCGAGGAGCGGCTCAAGGAGGCCCAGGCCATAGCGCACATCGGGAGTTGGGACTGGGACATACCCGGCAACAGGCTGCACTGGTCGGACGAGATATTCAGGATATTCGGCCTCGACGCAGCGGAGTTCGAGGCCACGTATGACGCCTTTCTCTCGTTCGTCCACCCGGACGACAGGGACGAGGTCCAGATTGCGGTGAAGGAGGCGCTTGAGCACGGCAAGCCTTACGAAATCCGGCACAGGGTGCTCCGGCCAGACGGCACCGAGCGCATCGTGACCGAGCGGGCCGAGGTCGTGAGGGACCCCGGCGGAAAGCCCGTCCGCATGTACGGCACCGTCCAGGACGTGACCGAGCACAAGAGGCTCGAGGCCGAGATGCTGAGGGCGCAAAAGCTCGATTCAATCGGCGTCCTTGCCGGGGGCATAGCCCACGACTTCAATAACCTGCTGCTCGGAATACTGGGGAACGTTTCCATTGCCAAGAACCTCGTTAAGCAGGCTGACAGGGTCGCCGGCGTGCTCGACGAGATAGAGAAGGCGGCCTTACGGACAAAGAGCCTTACGCGCCAGCTCCTCACATTTTCGAGGGGAGGGGAACCGGTGCGGGAGCCGGCCTCGATGGAGCAGATTGTGAGGGACTCGGCGCCTCTGGTATTGCGGGGCTCCGAGGTGGCCTGCGAGTACTCGTTCCCGGATGGGCTCTGGCCCGTCGAGGTCGACCAGGGGCAGATGGCCCAGGCCGTGAGCAACATAGTCCTCAATGCCCTTCAGGCCATGCCGGACGGCGGAAGGCTCCGGGTGAGCGCCTCGAATATCGAGGTGGACGAGCAGGCGCACCTGCCGCTTAAGCCCGGCAAATACATAAAGACGACCTTCAGGGACTACGGGACAGGCATTCCCGTAAAGCTCCTCCCAAAGCTCTTCGACCCGTTCTTCACGACCCGTAAGAAGGCGAGCGGCCTGGGCCTTTCGGTCACCTATTCCATAATCAAGAAGCACAACGGCCACATAGGGGTGGACTCGGAAGTGGGCGAGGGTTCCTCGTTCCACGTGTACCTGCCGGCATCCGCCGGGAAGCCTGCTGACGCGGCCTCCGACGACACGGTAGCAAGGGGCGCGGGCAGGGTCCTCGTCATGGACGACGAGGAGCTTATACGGGACGTCTCCGGAGAGATGCTCAAGCTCCTCGGATACGAGGCGGTCTTCGCCGTAAGCGGCGGCGAGGCCATAGAGCTTTTCATAAAGGCCAGGGACGAGGGCAGGCCTTTTGACGCGGTGATACTCGACTTGACGATCCCCGGAGGCCTCGGCGGCAAGGAGACCATGCAGAAACTAAAGGAAATAGACCCCGGCGTGAGGGCCATAGTATCAAGCGGCTACTCCAAAGACCCGATAATGGCCGACTACAGGAAGTTCGGGTTTTCGGCTGTCATGGCCAAGCCCTACAGGGTGGCCGAGTTCAGCAGGGTGGTAAGGAAGGTCGTAAGCGACGGCGGGAATGAGCAGGGAGGCAATGGGTAGAAAAAAGGTGCTATCATTTAATAATGCAACCCCTAAAAATTGATCTTTTCCCCGGACTCTTTGTCAGGCCGTGAATAAAAATGCTCACATATTAATCATATATGCTCCGCTTTTTATTCCCGGCCTTCCTCGATTGCGGGAAAAATCTCCAATTTTTAGAAGTTGCCTTGCTTTGTATTATTCATTTTTTCCCCGGGAGCAGCGGGCCGGCACGCGTCGACCGGGCATACCTCGGCGCACGCGCCGCACTCGGTGCAGAGCCTGGGGTCTATCTTGTACGGGGTCCCTTCGGATATCGCGCCCTCAGGGCACTCTGGCAGGCAAGCGCCGCAAGCGATGCATTCTTCAAGAATAAGGTAGGACATCGGCCCTCGCAGGAAACCGCTTGATAGTGAATACGATTTCTTTTCCGGGAAGATCGCGCACCCGTGCATCCGGCCGGAATGGCCGTGCTGCCGCCGAAATTATCAGTTTTTCCGGCTTAGACCGAAAGTACCTGCTTTATCTCCGGCACGCGCTCCTTTATGGCCCTTTCGATGCCCATCGCGAGCGTTATCTGCGCGCTGGGGCAGCCGGAGCAGGCGCCCTGGAGCTGTACACGAACTATGCCCTGGGCCTCGTCCACGTCCACGAGCTCCACGTTGCCGCCGTCAGCCTGAAGGGCCGGCCTTATGCCGTTAAGAGCCTCTTCGACCCGTTCCCTGATCATAATATACTCCTCCGTAAGTGGTTATTGGAACAATATATTATAGCTTAGAGTATACGGCCCTTTCAAGCCATAATAAATGATTTCCGTCATGTTGGGGGACTACCCTATTATTTACTGCCCAGGGGGGCCACTACGGTCGCCCTGCTTGAATTGGGCGCCGTGTTCTGGTACTTTTGTATTGGCCCTTTCCGGGTTTATGCCCTTAAGGGCCCGGTGCGTACACCCGGGCCGGTGCGGAGAAGATGAGAGAAGAAACCACGAACCATAGCCGATTGATGAGAGACGAAAACCGTTCGCTCGCGCACGGCTGGCTCATCCTGGCGGTGTTTTCACTCGTATTTGCCGGTGTCTTCGCCCTCCTTGTGGCGCTCGCGAGGACCCCTGTCATAGAGGAGATGCTCCCGCTCGGGAGGGACTATATCTATGTGGCCCTGGTCGGGCACGTCGTGCTTGCGGTAGTCATCTGGTTCCTTGCCTTCAAGGGCTTCCTCTGGGTCTATTCGCTTCCATCAGCGGTATTCTCCCCGGCCCTGGGAAGGGCTTCCCTCGCGCTCTCGGGCCTCGGCGTGGCCCTTGTAGTCGTAGCCGCGGTATTCGGGCTCGGCGAGGCCGAACTCGCCAACTACGTGCCGGTCCTCCTTACGCCGGTCTTTTACGCGGGGCTTCTGTCTTTCGGGGCCGGGGTGCTCCTTTCGCTCGTCAACTTCTTCCTTACGGTATTCTCCGCAAAGGAAAGGCTCGGGGCCTTCACCTTCGGCATGCTCGCAGCCGGCGCGGCGGTAACGGTGGCCTTCGCCTGCTTCGCCCTTTCCGGCTGGTTCCAGTACGCGGGAGGGAAGATGCACCTGGATTTCGAGCGGCTTTTCTGGGGCGGCGGCCACATACTCCAGTTCGCGAACACCATGGCCATGTCGGCCGTCTGGCTGCTTCTCGTGAAGCTCGTACTTGGGAGCGATGCCATAGGCCCGAGGACGGCAAAGGCCCTGTACGCCCTTTTCATCATCTCCGTGCTGCCCGCGCCCGGCATATACTTCCTGCACGACATATCGAGCCAGGCCCATAAGGAGAGCTTCACCTGGCTCATGCAATGGTTCATCGGCCCCCTCATAGCCGTATTCATCCTGGCCTCGATAGCGGCGATCGCCAGGACAAGCCCGAGGCCCTGGAAGGACCCGGCCTTCTCGTCCCTGGTCCTGTCCATTTCCATCTTTCTCCTCGGCGGGTTCATAGGATTGAGCATAGACGGCGTCAACACCATCATCCCCGCCCATTACCACTGCGTCATCGGGGCCGTTACAATAGCCTTCATGGGCCTTTTCTACGAGGTGCTTCCCGGTTTCGGAAAGGCCGTATGGGGGAGGAGGATGGCGGCTATCCAGCCCTGGCTCTATAGCGCGGGCATCGTCCTCTTCGCGGTCGGGCTCTTCATGGCCGGCTCGCACGGGGTGGCAAGGAAGACCTACGGAGGGGAGCAGAACCTCAATACGATAGGGAAGCTCATCGGCATGTCGGTCATGGGCCTCGGGGGGCTCGTGGCCATAGCCGGGGGAGTTACGTTCGTCCTTAACGCGCTACTCTCCCTTTTCGGCAGGAAAGCCCGTTCCCCCGAGCCCGGCATTCAGGGCGCCCCTTGAGGAGGGGCTTTTCTGGCCGGGCCTGAATCCATTCGGATACAAATTAAGGTTTTATCCATTAGGAGGTTTTCTTTATGGGAATAGGCAGGTACCTTGAGCTCTTCAAGCTCAGGATATGCAGCCTCATAACCTTCAGCGCCATCGTGGGCCTCGTGGCCGCTTCATCGCCGGGAGCGACACTCGGCACGGCCCTCTTTCTCGTAGCCGCCACCATGCTCGCCGCCGCCGCCGCGAGCGCGTTCAATCATTACTTCGACAGCGACATAGATTCCGTAATGAAAAGGACGAGGAAGAGGCCCTTCCCTTCGGGCGCGGTAGCCGGGTCCAGGGGGGTGCTCGCGGCGGCAGCCGGTCTCTTCCTCCTTTCCATAGCCGTCTCGCTGGCCGCGCTCAACTACATGGTCGCCGTTCATCTCGCCCTCGGCGCCTTCGTGTACGCGGTGGTCTATACGGTCTGGCTCAAAAGGAGGAGCAGCCTTAACATCATAATAGGCGGGCTTGCCGGGAGTTTCGCCGTGCTTGCGGGCGGGGCATCGGCCAGCCCCGAGCTCTGCGCCCCGCCCATGCTCCTGGCCGTCGTGATGTTCTTCTGGACGCCGTCGCATTTCTGGAGCTTCGCGATCTGCCACCGCGAGGAGTACGAGAGGGCCGGGGTGCCCATGCTGCCTGTGAGGGTGGGAGACTCGAGGACGGCCTTGTATATATTGATAAATACGGTTTTACTCGTAATTTCCTCGCTGGCGCTATGGTTTTTCGGCCACGCCGGCCCGGTTTATCTTGCGGCGGCCCTGGTCCTCGGGGCCTATTTCATCTACTGGAATATCAGGCTCCTCCTGAGCCCTGAAAAGGAGGCCGCGAGGAGCAATTTCCGGGCTTCAATGGTCTATCTGGGCGCGCTCTTTACGTCGGTTGTCGTTGACATGGCGATGAGGAACATGTGATAATCAGGCCAGAGAAGGCTCGAAGCCCGGTTTTTACCGGGAAAAGCGGCGGATAAAGTTCTTGACAATAAGGTGCTCCAGCGGTATTCTCGTTTTCCAAATTCTTTATCCAAGGAGGATCCAACATGCGTAAGTTATTCGGTATAGGCGTGCTCGCTCTCGGCATGGCCGCTTTCACCGTGCCTGCAATGGCTGCAGACGGCGCGGCAGTCTACAAGGCCAAGTGCGTTGCCTGTCACGGCGCGGACGGCCAGGGCACCGCGATGGCGCCCGCCTTCAAGGGCAGCGAGTGGGTAAAGGCCACGGCTGACGCGGACATCGCCTCCGTCATCACCAACGGTCGCGAGGGCGCTGCCAAGACTTACAAGAACTTCGCGATGGGCATGCCCAAGCAGAAGCTCTCCGATGACGAGGTAAAGGCCGTCGTCGAGCATCTGAAATCGCTTGCCAAGTAAGCTTTACCCCATGAAACGCCTGAAAGGGCCCGGTCTCCGGGCCCTTTCTTTTTTCCGGCACCGGCAAGATAGCCCGCATACGGCCCGCTAATCCATAGAACGCTTCGCTTCCATTCAGGGCAAAGCTCGTATTGACATCGGTTTGGAAATCGAAGATAATAAAAAATCGGGTTTCCCCAATGAAACCCATTATTCCACAGGTTTTTTCTTTTCCTTAACTTAATACAGACTCATTACAAGCAAGCCGCGGCTCGTAGCTGAAAACGGAATACTGGACTATTCTTCTGCTGAACATGCAAACCTCGGAGGTGTGAGTTGTCTGGGTCAAAGTCTGTATACGTAGGCATCGACATCGGCTCGGTAAGCGCAAACACGGTAGTCCTCGATGAGAACAGGAACATACTCGAAGAGCACTATACGCGGACAAAAGGCGAACCTCTCGAAACGGCCCTCGCAATCCTTGCCGAACTAATCGAAAAATACGGAAAATCACGCATAAGGCTCGTGGCCACGACCGGCTCGGGCGGAAAGCTCATAGCGCCCCTAATAGGGGCCGGGTTCACGAACGAGGTCATTGCCCAGGCCAGGGCCACCGAAACCTTCCACCCAGAGGCGAGGACTGTAGTCGAGATGGGCGGACAGGACGCCAAGCTCATCTTCCTTGCGCCCGAGGGGGCGGACGGCAAGCTCCGCATAGCCGACTTCCAGATGAACTCGGTCTGCGCGGCGGGCACGGGCTCTTTCCTCGACCAGCAGGCCTACAGGCTCGGGTTGACCATCGAGGAGTTCGGAAGCCTCGCGCTCAAGAGCAAACACCCTCCGAGGGTCGCCGGAAGGTGCTCGGTCTTCGCCAAGAGCGACATGATACACCTCCAGCAGATAGCCACGCCCGACTACGACATCGTTGCCGGGCTCTGCTACGCCGTGGCCAGGAACTTCAAGGCAACCATAGGGAAAGGCAAGGAGTTCTTGACTCCCGTGGCCTTCCAGGGCGGCGTGGCCGCCAATCTCGGCGTCAGAAAGGCCTTCAAGGACGTCCTCGAGCTCGAGGACAAGGACTACATAATACCGGCCCACTTCTGCTCAATGGGCGCGCTCGGCGCCGTCTACACCTGCCTCGACATGGGCAAGGCCCTGGACGGGTTCAAGGGCGTGGATGAGCTTAAGAGTTTCCTCGCGTCCGGAAGGACGAAGGAGAGGTCCCTTGAGAAGCTCTCGAAGCCCGAGGGGCACCCCTCGGAGAGAAGGAGCGCCACGGGCTACACGCTCGAGACCGGGAAGAAGATCCCCGCCTACCTCGGCATAGACGTCGGCTCGACCAGCACGAACGTCATACTCATAGACCGGGCAGACCTTGCTCATAACCGCGAGGTATCTCGCGACAGCCAGGCGCCCGCTGGACGCGATAAAGAAGGGCATAACCTCGGTAGCCGAAGAATGCGCCGATTACGTGGACGTCGTCGGCGTCGGCACGACCGGCTCCGGCAGGTACCTCTCGGGCGACTTCCTCGGCGCGGACATTATAAGAAACGAGATAACGGCCCAGGCAACAGCGGCAGCCGCGATAGACCCCGAGGTTGATACCATATTCGAGATAGGCGGCCAGGACTCGAAGTACATAGCCATGAAGGACGGGGTGGTCGTGGACTTCGAGATGAACAAGGTCTGCGCTGCCGGGACCGGCTCGTTCCTGGAGGAGCAGGCGGAAAGGCTCGGCATAAGCATAAAAGGGGAGTTTAGCGATTTGGCCCTCGGCTGCGGCGCGCCCCCGCCCATGGGCGAGAGGTGCACGGTCTTCATCGAGTCCGACATGGTGCACTATCAGCAGAGGGGGGTAGAGAAGGACGGCCTTGTGGCAGGGCTCTCGTATTCGATAGTCCAGAATTACCTTAACAGGGTCGTAGGCGACAGGCGTATCGGGAACAGGATATTTTTCCAGGGCGGCACGGCCGCGAACCTCGGGGTCGTGGCGGCATTCGAGAAGGTCACCGGGAAAAAGATTAGCGTCCCAGAGAACCATGACGTGACCGGAGCCATAGGAGCGGCCATACTCGCGGCCAAGGAGATGGCGCCGGGCGCCAGGACAAAATTCAAGGGCTGGGACTTGAGCAAAAAGAAGTTCGGTATAGAGTCCTTCGAGTGCAGGGACTGCTCGAACATCTGCGAGGTCCGGAAGGTCGTCATGGAAGGCGAGGACCCGCTCTACTACGGCGGCCGGTGCGAGAAATACGACGTCAAGAGGGACACGAAATCGGGGAGCCACATCCCCGACCTCTTCAAGGAAAGGGAGAAGCTCCTCTATTCCGCTTACGCGGGCAAGGCAGCTGGAAAGGACGCGCCGGTAATAGGCGTCCCGAGGATGCTCTTCATGTACGAGATGTACCCGTTCTGGAAGGCCTTCTTCGACGTGCTGGGCTTCAGGATCCAGCTCTCTTCGCCCACCAACAAGGAGATCATACGGAACGGCATAGAGCAGATAGTCACCGAGACCTGCTTCCCTGTAAAAGTAGCCCACGGGCACGTGAACGAGCTCATGGAAAAGGGCGTGAAGAGGATATTCATGCCCTCGATAATAAACCTGAAGCCCGCGAAGGAAGGGCAGCTCTTCACGGCGCTATGCCCTTACGTGCAGACCATACCCTATCTCTGCAAGTCCGCTTATGATTTCAAGGACAAGGGCGTGGAGGTCCTTTCTCCGGTCTTCCACTTTAACGCCAAGGACCCGGAAATAAGGAAAGAGTTCGTCGAGTTCGGGAAATCGCTCGGCAAGGACAGGGCCGCGGTGGAGAAGGCCCTTGAGTCCGCCTGGGCGGCGCAGGGCGAGTTCAAGAGAAAGCTCCTCGAGCGCGGGAAGGAGGCCATAGCCGCCCTCAAACCCGACGACACCGCCCTCGTCATAGTCGGAAGGGCCTATAATACCATGGACTCCGGCATAAACCTGGAGCTTCCGCAGAAGCTCCGCGAGATGGGCACCCTGGCCATACCCTTTGACATGCTCGACGCGGACAGCATCATCGACGGCGCGCTCTCCGAGGACATGTACTGGAGGAGCGGCCAGAGGATACTCGCGTCCGCCCAGCTCATAAAGGAC
Organism: Deltaproteobacteria bacterium; assembly: GCA_015075075.1. GTDB lineage: Bacteria > Desulfobacterota > GWC2-55-46 > GWC2-55-46 > GWC2-55-46 > UBA5799. The sequence continues at coordinate 103,490 of JABTVA010000005.1, forward strand.
GACCCGAGGCTCTTCTCGATATACATCACGAACTTCGGCTGCGGCCCGGACTCCATGATATCGCACTTCTACAAGGAGGCCTCGGCCGGGAAGCCCTTCCTCCAGCTCGAGATAGACGAGCACTCGGCTGACGCCGGCGCAATAACGAGGTGCGAGGCCTTCCTCGACAGCATAAGGAACACCAAGGGGAAGCTCAAGATAGAGTCGAAGGAGAAGCACGTCCTTAAGAGAACGAATATAAAGAAGAAGATATACCTCCCGAACATGTCGGACGGCGCGCACGCGCTTGCCGCCGCCTTCCAGGCCTGCGGCCTCGACGCCGAGGTCATGCCCGAGCCGGATGAGGAATCGCTCAAGTGGGGCAGGCGATATACCTCGGGCAGGGAGTGCTATCCCTGCATACTTACGACCGGCGACATGGTGAAGATAGTGAGGCAGGAGGGCTTCTCGCCCGAGCGGAGCGCCTTCTTCATGCCGTCGGGTAACGGCCCGTGCAGGTTCGGCCAGTACAACCGCTACCACAGGATGATACTCGACGAGCTCGGCTTCAAGGACGTCCCGGTCTACGCGCCGGACCAGGACGGGAACTTCTACAAGGAATTGAACATGGTCGGCGGCAACTTCTCCAGGCTCGGATGGTGGGGAATAGCCTCAGTGGACCTCCTTGAGAAGGTGCTCTTCGAGACCAGGCCCTACGAGAAGAACACGGGAGAGTCGGAGAGGGTCTACTGGGAGTGCGTCCACAAGGTCTGCGGGGCGATAAGGGAGAAGAGGTTCCCTGAAAGGGAATTGAAGGAGGCCAAGGCGGCCTTCAGGAGGATACCCGTCCACGAGCCCGGCACTAAGCCCGTCATAGGGATCGTCGGCGAGATATACGTCCGGAGCAACAGGTTCTCGAACGAGAACCTCATAAAGAAGCTCGAGGCCCTCGGCGCGGAGGTGCGGATGCCCACCATAGGCGAGTGGATATACTACACCAACTTCTGCAACAAGCGTAAGACCTGGCAGAGGGGGCAGATGGGGGACTATATCCGGACCATAGCGAGCGAGTTCTTCCAGAAGAGGGACGAAAAGAAAATGGAGAACATCCTTAACGGCGACCTGCGGAGCGGGCACGAGGTCCCGACAAAGGACCTCCTCCGTAACGCGGCGCCGTACCTTGACGATTCCTTCGAGGGCGAGGCCGTGCTCTCCATAGGCAAGACCATAGACTACATAGGCCGCGGCGCCCACGGCATAGTGAACGCCATGCCCTTCACCTGCATGCCGGGGACGGTCGTGAACGCTATACTTAAGAGGCTACGCGAGAATAACGAGAACATACCCTACCTCCACATGGTCTACGAAGGCTCGGAGGACACGAACTCCATGACCAGGATGGAGGCCTTCGTCCACCAGGCAAGGGAGTTCAAGGATAGGCGCTCCCCCGGGGCCCAGGCGGACGGAAGGGTCTGAGTCCATGCCCGAGGGCCCGCTAATGGTCCTTGTCCTTGCGGCCCTCGGTCTCCTCGTCGCGCTTGCGGCTGCGTTCGCCATAATATCGGCTTCGAGGGCCAGGCGCGCCTCCATTTCAGCCGAGATCTCTTCCATCAGGTCCGAACTCCAGGACTCCATATCCCAGAGCGTAAGGCACATAAACAGCCAGCTCAGTATGCTTTCCGGTCAGGTGGCGGAGGAGCTCTCCGCCGTTACGGCCCAGATGAGCGCCTCTTCCGGCCAGATGAATTCCAGGATGGACAACTCGCACAGGACGGTAAGCGAGATAAGGCAGGCCCTCGGGGAGCTCTCGAAGGCGACCGAGCAGGTCTACGAGGTGGGAAGGAGCATATCGGGGCTTGAGAAGGTCCTGTCCGCACCCAAGGCAAGGGGCGGCCTCGGCGAGCTTTTCCTATCCGAGCTCCTCTCCGAGTGCCTGCCCTCGAAGCGCTTCGAGTTCCAGTACGGGTTCAGGGACGGCGCCCGGTGACGCGGTCGTGAGGTTCAGGAAGGGCTGGTGCCCGTAGACTCCAAGTTCCCGCTCGAGAACTTCAGGCGCTTAATCGACGCCCTGACCGACGAGGAGAGGCGCGCGGCTTCAAAGAGGTTCTCCTCGGACTGCAGGAGGCACATCGATTCCATCGCCTCGGCCTATATCCGGCCATCGGAAGGCACGCTGGATTTCGCCCTCATGTACGTCCCGTCGGAGAGCGTCTATTACGAGCTTATAACCGGCAGAGACGAGGCCGGGGCCGCGCTTTCCGAGTATGCGGTATCGAAGAAGGTGGTGCCGGTCTCCCCGAACAGCTTCTACGCGTACCTCCAGACCATAGCGATGGGTTTAAGGGGCATGGAGATAGAGGCGAGGGCAGGGGAGATGCTGGCCCATCTTTCTGGACTGAAGGGCGAGTTCGAGAAGTTCTCGGCAGACCTCGAAACCCTCGGGCGGCACCTCTCCTTTGCCCGGTCCAAATACGACGAGCTGGAAAGGAAGGCAGGGCTATTGAGTGAGAGGCTCGACTGGTCGGGATTGAGGGACAGGGAGCTACGCCAGCCTTGAGCCTTATTCCAACTGGGCCGGCTCCGGCCAGCCCTCGGCGGCGCTCTCTATAGGGACCTCCCTTGCGGGCCCGGCGCCTTTTTCAAGGATGGCCTGGATTCTACGCTGCATCTCGTTGAGCTTGAGTATCATCTCGTTAGCCTGCGAGCCCTTCAGGTTGGAATACACGATGAGCTTCAGTTCAGAGAGGTCGTTTTGGAGGGCATTCAGGTCGCCCTCGAACCCGCCGAGCTTCTCCTGGGCCGTGTCGTTCTGGTCCTTTATCTTCATGTACATCTCGGTGAGCCCGGAAAGGGTCCTGCCGCGCTCGCGGACCTTTGTCTCAAGGAGCTGTATCTCCGCGTTCTTTTCCATCCGCTCCCTGTGGAGCTGCTCAAGGAGGATGGCCACCCTGCCTTCGTACGCCGATTTGGATACGCAGCCTGTGAAAAGCCCGGCCGAGGCGAGGACCAGTATTGCTATACCTATGTGTTTTTTCATTGTTTTTCCGTGATGCGCGTTGCGTGTCCGTTGTACCGTTTCGTTTCCGGGTCTGATTATACCAGACGGAGCGGCCGCTTTGAAGAGAATTGCGCGTGCCGTCTGCTATAATGGGAATTGGGCCTTATGCCTGGCGGGGGAAAGTATTTGACTTGTCTCAGCGTTCTGGTATAATTTTGTGTCTTTTTACTGACTGGGCCTTTTTCATCGAAGCCCGCGAAACCCGAACTAATTTCCATTATGGAGGGGGTGTTAACTTTTGTCAGAGGTCAAGGTATTTGACGACCAGCTTGAGAAGGCGCTCAAGATCCTCAAGCGCAAGCTCGCTCAGGACGGGACCTTCAAGGAAATAAAGAAGAGAAGGTTCTACGAGAAGCCGAGCGTCAAGAAGAAGAGAAAGCGCCAGGAAGCGGCAAAGCGCCGCGCCAAGGCGTCGAAAAAGAGCGCCAGAAGGGTCCAGGAGTAAGCGGCTTAAGCCCCCTCTCGGAAACTTGGAACGGCCCCGGTTTACCGGGGCCGTTTTTTTATGGAGGCAACCTCTATCAGGCTGCTGAAAAAGTCGTTCTCCGTCGAAGGCTACGTCGCTTGACACTGCGGCGTACACGAAAAGTACGCCTCATTCCTCGCTCCCCTATTCCAACGGGGGCCTCGCATATGGAGCTTTTTGAGCAGCCTGAACAAAAACTGAGTTTTTCAGCGATCTCTAAAAATTAGAGGCTGCCTCAAACCAATCAGTTCTCCTGACACTCTGGAAGCTCATTATCCCTTGCCTTCCAGCCCCTTCGCGCTCTCCCTTAAAAGCGTATCCACGACAGCGGGGTCCGCGAGGGTCGATGTATCGCCCAGGTCTGTAGAGCCCTGGGCTATCTGCCGAAGTATCCGCCGCATTATCTTGCCGCTCCTGGTCTTGGGGAGGCCGGTAGCGAATAGTATGCGGTCAGGCTTGGCAATGGGGCTTATCTCCTGTTTCACGTGGTCTTCGACGTGCCTCGAAAGCTCCGGAGAGGGGCTTACCCCCTCCTTCAGGACCACGAAGGCGTATATGCCTTCGCCCTTGACGGCGTGGGGATACCCCACCACGGCCGCCTCTGCCACGGCCTCGTCAGAGACTATGGCGCTCTCTATCTCGGCTGTCCCCAGCCTGTGGCCGGATACGTTAAGTACGTCGTCGATCCTCCCCATGAGCCAGAAGTCCCCGTCCTCGTCCACCCTTGCGCCGTCGCCGCTCGTGTAATAGCCCGGGAAACGGCTGAAGTAGACCTCTTTTATCCTTTTGTTCTCCGGGTCGCCGTAAGTTCCCCTGAGCATGCCTGGCCAGGGCCTTTCAATCACGAGATAGCCGCCCTCGTTTACCCCTGCCGGGCTGCCGTCCTCGCGGAGCACCTTTGGCGCTATCCCGAAAAAGGGCCTTGTCGCAGAGCCGGGCTTGAGGGTCGTGGCGCCAGGGAGAGGAGAGATGAGTATCCCGCCGGTCTCGGTCTGCCACCATGTGTCCACGATAGGGAGACGGCCCTTCCCTACGTGGAGGTGATACCACATCCATGCCTCGGGGTTTATGGGCTCACCGACCGAGCCGAGCACGCGGAGGCTTGAAAGGTCGTGCTTCTCGACCCATTCCGGCCCGCTCCTCATGAGCGCCCGTATGGCGGTAGGCGCAGTGTAGAATATATTGACCCTGTGCTTCTCGACTATATCCCAGAACCTCCCAGGGTCGGGCCAGGTGGGTATGCCCTCGAACATGAGGGATGTCGCCCCGCAGGCGAGCGGGCCGTATAGTATGTAGCTGTGGCCGGTCACCCAGCCTATATCGGCGGTGCAGAAGTGGATGTCCTCTTCCCTGTAGTCGAATATCCATTTGAAGGTGAGGGCGGAGAATACGAGATAGCCGCCGGTAGTATGGAGGACGCCCTTGGGCTTGCCAGTAGACCCGCTCGTATAGAGGATGAAGAGCGGGTCCTCGGAGTCCATCTCTTCTGGCTCCGAGACGCCGGTTATGCCAGGGGCTCCGGTCTCCTCGTGCCACCAGACGTCCCGCCCTGCCTTCATCGGCACGGGAGCGCCGGTCCTTTTGGCGACAATCACCCTTCCTACGCCGGGGCATTCGGCAAGGGCCGCGTCGGCGTTCTCCTTCATGGGGATGTTCCTGCCGCCCCTCATGCCCTCGTCGGAAGTGACAAGGAGCCTGGAGTCGGAATCGAGGATCCTGTCCCTCAGGGACGCGGCGCTGAAGCCGCCGAAGACGACGCTGTGGATCGCGCCTATCCGGGCCGAGGCGAGCACGGCTATGGCGAGCTCAGGTATCATCGGGAGGTATATGGTGACCCGGTCGCCTTTTTTTACCCCGTTGGCCCGGAGCACGTTCGCGAAGCGGTTGACCTCAAAGGAGAGCTGCTGGTAAGTGAAGGTGCGGTAGGAGCCGTCGTCGCCCTCCCATATGAGGGCGGCCTTATTCCTCCGAGGGCCCTTAAGGTGGCGGTCGAGGCAGTTATAGGAGGCGTTGAGCCTGCCGTTCAGGTACCATTTGACGGACGGTTTCTTGAAGTCCCATTCGGAGACCTTGTCCCAGGGCCTTGTCCAGTCGAGCATGCCGGCCATGCGGCCCCAGAAGCCGTCCGGGTCCTCGATAGACTCCCTGTAGAGCCTTTCGTACTCCCCCGGCCCCTTTATATGGGCCGACCCCATAATCTCCGGTGCCGGCGGAAAGAGCCTTTTTTCGTTAAGGAGCACTTCCAGGGACCTGTCGTTCTGCATCGCTGCACCTCCGAAGGGTTAGGCCCGGTCAAGCCTTCAGAGAAGATAACTTAACGCCAACCGGGTGTCAAGGGCGCGGGGTTGGCCGGCCTTGCATAAAAACCGCGCATGTGTTAAGAATTCCTGAGGTTCTTGAACGCAATCCGGTCCCGTTTAAGCCCAGGGGACATGAAAGGCTTTTTTGATGAGCATAGCCTCGGTACGGGGTTTTAACGACATACTTCCAGGCGAAACAGAGCTCTGGAGGCACATTGAGGAGACCGCCTGGTCGGTCTTCCGCACCTACGGTTTTTCCGAGATAAAGCTCCCGATAGTGGAGAAGACCGAGCTCTTCCTCCGCTCCATAGGTGAGACGACCGACATAGTCGAGAAGGAGATGTACACCTTTACCGACCGCCACGGCGACTCCATCGCCCTGAGGCCCGAGGGCACCGCGCCTGCGGTCCGGGCCTATATCGAGAGGAAGCTCTACACCGCCCCTGTTACGAGGCTTTATTATACCGGCCCCATGTTCCGCTACGAGCGGCCCCAGAAGGGCAGGTATCGCCAGTTCTACCAGCTCGGGGCAGAGGTCTTCGGCGATGAGAGCCCGAGGGCGGACGCCGAGACCATTTCCATGCTCATGAGGTACTTCGGGAAGCTCGGGGTCGAGGGGGCCGCGCTCCAGATAAACTCCCTGGGAGACCGGAACTGCAGGCCCGCCTACAAGGAGAAGCTGTATAATTACCTGAAGGAGAGGACAGGGGACCTCTGCGAGAACTGCCTGAAGAGGATAGACGCGAACCCTCTCAGGGCGCTCGACTGCAAGGTCCCGGGCTGCATGGAGGCTACGAGGAACGCCCCGTCGATACTCGAATCGCTATGCGAGCCTTGCGAAGCGCACTTCAACGAGGTCAGGCGTTTCCTGTCGCTCTACGGCGTAACGCCCGTATTGAACCCGAGGATGGTAAGGGGGCTCGATTACTACACCCGGACGACCTTCGAGATAACAGCCGACACGGGCCTCGGCTCGCAGAACGCGGTCGCGGCTGGAGGCAGGTACGACAGCCTCGTATCCGAGCTCGGCGGCCCTGATACGCCCTGTTTCGGGTTTGCGGTCGGGATAGAGCGGCTCGCGCTCATAATGAAGGGCGGCGCGCCGAGAAAACCCCTTACGGTATTCATCGCGCTGGGCGACGAGGCGGCCCGGAAGGGGATAGAGCTTGTTTCTGCCTGGAGGGAGGCCGGCATAAGGGTCGTAGAGGACTTCTCGACTGGCGCTCTGAAGAACAGGATGAAGAAGGCCGACAGGCTCTCCGCCGACTTCGTGGTCATACTCGGAGAAAACGAACTCAGGACCGGGACCGTCACTATAAAGGACATGAAGAAGGCCGAGCAGGCCGATGTCGAGTGGCAGAGGGCTGCCGTTGTAATCTCCGGAGGGAATAGGGGATGATGGGCCTGCCGTTCAGCGAAAGCCTCCTCGTGGTCTTCAGCGCCGCGGCCATATTCATCGCCGTCTCCATAGGCGTACTCCTTATACTCTGGATAGCCCTGCCTTTCTCGGTATTCGGCATAAAGGGCCTTATAAGGGACCTGATAGGGGAGCAGGAGAAGACGAACCGGCTCCTTGGCGAGCTTCTGGCGGCCTTGAGGGATAAAGAAAAGCCGGGGCCCGCCGAAAAGAGCGAAGGGCCCGGGTTTTAGCCGGGCAAGTCCCAAAGAGCCGCCGGCCGTTTTCCGGCCAGGGCGGAATAAGGAAGTATGACTGATAAAAAGGCGCTTACGCTGGATTTCGTAACCGGGCTCCTCGTCAAAAGGAAGCTTCTGAGCCCTGTGGAGGAGAGGGAGGTCGCAATAAAGGGCGAGGCCCAGAGGGCGCGCCTCAGGAAATCCCACGATTCCTTCTATTCCTCAAAGCGCCTGCAGACCATATCCGAGACGGTCTCCCCCGCCGAGGTAATAGCCTCTTTCGAGATCCAGATACCCGGCACCGAGAAATACCTGACCGAGGACGCCATAACCGAGGCCATAGCCGCCGAGGTTGGTTTGCCGTATCTCAAGATCGACCCCCTTAAGCTCAACCTCGATATCGTCACCTCCCACATCCCGAGGCCCTTTGCCCAGCGCTATCTTGTTGTGCCGGTCGAGGAAAAAGGGGGTGTCGTCACGCTCGCCGTCGCGGACCCCTTCAACCTCGAGGCGGTCGAGAGCCTCAAGTCCACTCGGAAGATGAAGATAGAGCTCGTCCTGAGCTCAAAGAGCGACATCCTTAAGATAGTAAGGGAGTTCTACGGCTTCAGGTACTCGGTCGGGGCCGCCGAGAAGGAGTCCTCGGCGATAGGCGACCTGGGGAACCTCGAACAGTACGTGAGGCTCAAGGGCTCGGTCGAGCTTGAGGCTACCGACCAGCACATAGTGAACGCGGTCGAGTACCACCTCCACTACGCGTACGAGCAGAAGGCGAGCGACATACACATAGAGCCCAAGAGGGACAGGTCGGTCGTGAGGCTCAGGATAGACGGGGTCCTCCATTACATCCACACCGTGCCCAAGGCCGTCCACCCGTCCGTCATATCGAGGATAAAGATGCTCTCGAGGATGGACATAGCCGAGAAGAGGAGGCCGCAGGACGGGAGGATAAAGACCGAGTTCAAGGACAGGGAGATAGAGCTCCGCGTCTCAACCCTCCCCACGGCCTTCGGCGAAAAGGTGGTCATAAGGATATTCGACCCGGAGCTCCTTTTCCAGGACATATCCTCGCTGGGCTTTACTGCGAGGGAGCTTCAGACCTTCAACTCCTTTCTCAAGAAGACGAACGGCATAGTGCTCGTGACCGGCCCGACCGGCAGCGGAAAGACCACGACCCTCTATTCGGCCTTGAAGTCGCTCTCCTCCCCCGAGGTGAATATAGTGACCATAGAGGACCCGATAGAGATGATAGTCGAGGAGTTCAACCAGGTGGGCGTGCAGCAGCAGATAGGCGTGGACTTCGCCGGGAGCATCCGCACAATCCTCCGGCAGGACCCGGACATCATCATGGTCGGCGAGATACGGGACAGGGAAACGGCCGATAACGCGGTCCAGGCCGCGCTTACCGGGCACCTGGTCTTCTCCACGCTCCACACGAACGACGCGCCCTCGACGGTAACGAGGCTTGCGGACCTGGGGGTGCCCAACTTCCTCATAAACTCGACGGTAGCCGGCATAATAGCACAGAGGCTCGTAAGGAAGATATGCGTGCACTGCCGGAAGGAGCGGGCGCTCGAACCCGAGGAGGTCCAGAACCTGAGGCTCAAGAACGACCGCGAATACAGGGTCTGGTACGGCGAGGGCTGCCCCGAGTGCAGGGGCACCGGCTACAAGGGCAGGACCGGGATATTCGAGGTGCTCGAGTTCACCGAGAGGGTGAAATCAGTGGTCGCCAGGACGAGCGACACCAACGCGGTCTTCAAGGCCGCCAGGGAGGACGGCATGTCCACCCTGAGGGAGTCGGCCGTGAGGAAGATGCTCCAGGGCGGGACCACTTACGAGGAAATAGTCTCGGTCACCTCATGAAAATCGTGAGCGCCGAGTATATAGCCAGCGCGGTCAAGATCGAGCAGTGCCCGAAGACCGGCCTTCCGGAGATAGTCCTCCTCGGCAGGAGCAACGTCGGAAAGTCCTCTCTCATAAACTCGTTCACCGGGAAATAGGGCCTCGCAAAGACAAGCTCCCAGCCCGGCAAGACCCGCACCATGAACTTCTACCTCATAAACGGGCGGTTCTACATCGTCGACCTCCCGGGTTTCGGGTACGCGAAGGTCTCCCGGGAGGAAAGGAAGAGCTGGGAGGGCATGACCGAGGAATATTTCAGGAGGCGCGAAAGCATAAAGGGCGCGCTCCTCATACTCGACCCGAGGCGGGACATGGGCGAGGAGGAGGCGAACGTGCTCGAGTGGCTGAATGAGCGCGGCATAGGCTGCAAGGTGGTCTTTACCAAGACCGACAAGCTCTCCGCAAACCAGCTTTCATCGAGGGCAGCCAGGCTGAAAAGAGAATCGTCGATTGCCGGCCCGGTATTTTTCTCAGCCGTGACCGGCGCGGGCAGGGACCTCCTGGGGAGGAATATAAGGGAGATGCTCGAGGGTGATTCGGGTCACTGACGCAAGGGCCGCTCTGGCGTAAAGATATTTGGGCAAGCTCTAAAAATTTATCTTTTCCCCGGACTCCGCGTCAGGGCGTGAATAATAATGCTCACATATTATACATATATGCTCCGCTTTTTATTCCCGCCCTTCCTTGATTGCGGGAAAAATCTCAAATTTTTTAGAGCTTGCCTTGCGCGAAACAGGCCTTTTGCCGTCAGGACAGCTGAAAGTATACGTTTTTTGTCCTTGAAAACAGGAGCTTCCGGCGGGGCAGGATGTTTTTTGCTTGACAACCCGGGCCAGGGAGATTACTTTTCCGGCATGAGACTGAGTACGCTTATATTCGTTATCGCGCTTTTCCCGCTTGCCGGATGCGCAGGGTTCGGCCAGCAGAAGTCAATAGACGAGCTCTCAAGGCAGGTCGCCGAGCTCAGGATTTCCGTGTCAGAGGCAAACTCGAGGATAGACGACATCGGCAACAAAACAGTGCTCCTGCAGGAGAAGATAGAGGAGACCAGGGCCGAGGTCGAGAACCTGGGCACGGTCCCGGCCGCTCCTCCGGAGGGCCTTAAGGTGGTCCCGCTCTCGGAAGAAGGCGGTAAGCGCGTCCCGGCCGTCAAGGAAAAGGGGCACGGCTGGGACAAGGGAGACGTGCTGCGAGACGCCTCGGCCCTGTACAACGAGGGGCAGGACCTCTTCATGGCCGGGAGATACGAGGACGCGAGAATGGCCTTTTCGTCTTTCCTCGGCTCCTATCCCAGGCATACCCTCTCTGACAACGCCCTCTACTGGATAGGCGAGACCTATTACTCGGCAAGGGAATTTGAAAAAGCCCTTGAGAAATTCTCGGAAGTGGTCGATAAGTACCCGGAAGAGAACAAGGCGCCCGATGCGCTCCTCAAGGTCGGTTTCTCGTACCAGGAGATGAAACGCGACAGCGAGGCAAGGGCTGCCCTTGAAAGGCTCGTGAAGAGATACCCCGGCTCCCATGCGGCCTCGATTGCAGCGAAGGCCCTCGGAGGCCTGAAAGGCGAAAGGTAGGTACGGTATGTACTCCAAAAGGTTCGCGATCAAGCTCGGCTGTTCGGCCCTCGCCCTTTCGATCTCGCTTATGTACGGCGGCGGGCTCATCGCCGGAGAGGCCGGAAAAACGGATGGCGCTGAAGGTGAAGAGGTGTATCACAGGATCGTCCCGAGGGACACGCTCTGGGACATCTCCGGAAAGTACCTTGACGACCCGTTCAAATGGCCGGGCCTCTGGGAGATAAATCCCTATATCAAGAACCCGCATCTCATATACCCGGGCAACATCGTGAGAATTACCCCCCAAGGCATTGAAGTGCTGAGCCCCGACCAAAGGGCAGAGGGCCTCTACAGGGTCGAACTGAGCGGGGACGGGGAGCAGGTTATCGTTCTCGAGCCCGAGGAGGAGGAAGCCCGGGCGGAAGCTCCGGCGGCGGACAAGGCGGAGAAGGCCGCGGCCCAGGCGCCCAGGGTAAAGGACCATGCAATGGCCCGGAGCGGCTTTATATCAGAAGCCGAGCTCAAGGGGAGCGGCGCCATCATGAAGCAGGAGGAAGGCAAGCTCTTCATGAGCGAGGGCGACAAGGTGTATGTCTCGTTCGGGGACGCCAGTGACGTAAAGGCCGGCGACCGCTTCACGGTATTCGTGGAAGGGAAAAAGATCAGGCACCCAGAGACCAAGAAGAAGATGGGGAGCGAGGTGGAGGTCATAGGGAGCCTGAGGATAACCAGGGCCGAGGCCCCTGCCGAGGGAGTGGTAGAGAGGTCGGTCAGGGAAATCCCTCTAAAGGCCAGGCTCAAGCCTTACACCCGGCCTGTCTTCGAAGTGGCCCTCACCGAGACCGACGCCGAAGTGAACGGCCATATAGTGACCGCCCTCGAAGCGAGGGAGAACATCTCCGAGGGAGACATAGCCTACATAGACAAGGGCTCGGCTGACGGCGTAAAGGCCGGGAACATAATGCGCATCTTCAGGCCGGTCCCGGAGGAGCTTGACCCCATGGCCAATAAGAAGAAAAGGGTAAGCCTTCCGCCGCTTGAGCTCGGCACCCTCGTCATACTGGAAGCGGGCCAGGCCACTTCCACGGGTGTGGTCCTTAAAAGCCAGAGACCCATAGTATGGGGAGACAAGGTCTCCACCGTCAATAACCAGTAAGTTTTTCAAGCGGGGCGGCATCCGCCGCCCCGGTCACAAGCTCCCTTCACAAGCCGGGCATCGGATGCGCCTCAGGGGTCATGGTTGGGTAAAGATAGGCTCGTATACTGGCTTGCCCTGAGCCTCCTTAAGGGCATTGAGCGGTTCAATATAGCCGATTTACTTGAAAGATTCGGCAGTCCGGAGGGCGTGTTCTCATCCTCGGGGAGCTCTCTTGAGGCATATTCTCCAGAGCTCGCCAGGTCGATAAGGGATTTCAATTCCTGGGACCGGGCCGAAGGGGAGCTTCTGCTGGCTTCGAAGCACGGCGGAAGAATAGTTCCGTACGGTTTTCCAGGCTACCCCGCGGCACTTGCGAGCATATACGACCCGCCATGCCTTCTTTATATGAAAGGGCTTGAGTGGAGGGACGACCTTCCGTCCGTTGGCATAGTAGGCACGAGGCGCCCCACGCCCTACGGGCTCAGGATGGCCGAAACGCTCGCCTCGGGGCTTGCGGGGATGGGAGCCTCGGTCGTGAGCGGAATGGCAAGGGGCTGCGACTCTGCCGCGCACAAAGGCGCGCTCTCAGCGGGCGGGTTTACCGCGGCGGTCCTGGGCACAGGCGTTGACCTTGTATACCCGGGCGAGTCGAGGAAGCTCTACGAGGAGATAGCGGAGAAGGGGACGCTCATATCCGAGTACCCCATTTCAACCCCGCCCCTTAAGCATAACTTCCCGAGGCGGAACAGGATCATAAGCGGGCTTTCAAGGGGGCTGGTCGTGGTTGAGGCGCCCGTAAGGAGCGGCTCCCTCATGACCGCGAGGCTCGCGCTCGAGTACGGGAGGGAGGTATTCGCCGTCCCCGGCCAGGTGACGTCCTTAAGAAGCAGCGGCACGAACAAGCTCATAAAGGACGGCGCAGGGCTCGTCGAGAGCGCCGCCGACATAGCAGGCGCGCTTTCCATAAGCCCCGCGAGAGTCGAAGGGAAATCCGAGGAGAGGCCGGTCCAGCTCGAAGGGGATGAGATGCTGATCTTGAAGGCGCTTAAGGAAGGGCCGGAGCACATAGACGGCATACTCCACGCTACCGGGCTCACGGCGGCAAGGGCCGCTACGCTTCTACTCCAGATGGAGCTCAAGGGCTTCATCGAGCAGAAGCCCGGTAAGTGCTTCCTCCGGAGGGTATAGCCGGGTTTTTGCGATTGCCCATGCATCGGCCCTGAATTATGTTATAATAAACTCGGCCTTCAGGCCGCTTGAAACCCGCAGGCGCGAAGCCAGGGCAGACCGCGCCACACTCCCCTGAAAGGATTATTTTTTAAAGGCATGCAGCCGTAGGGCTGTGTCGTAAAACCTTGAGAAGGGAAAACGAAGGACAGATAGAGAGATGGGAAAATCGCTTGTCATAGTGGAATCGCCCGCAAAGGCCAAGACCATAAACAAGTTCCTCGGCAAGGACTTCAACGTGCTCGCCTCCGTGGGGCACATAAAGGACCTCCCCAAGAGCAAGCTCGGCATCGAGGTGGACAACGGCTTCGAGCCGCATTACGAGCTAATAAAGGGGAAGACCGCCACCGTCCGCGAATTGAAGAAGGCCGGAAAGGCCGCCGAGAGGATATTCCTGGCGCCCGACCCCGACCGGGAGGGCGAGGCCATAGCGTGGCACATAGCCGAGGAGATAGACAAGAAGAAGGAGAAGACCTTCCGGGTCCTCTTTAACGAGATAACGGAGAAGGCCGTAAAGGAGGCCATAGGCCACCCGATCGGCCTCGACCAGCACAAATACGAGGCGCAGCAGGCAAGGCGCGTCCTCGACAGGCTCGTGGGCTACCAGGTGAGCCCCATACTCTGGGACAAGGTGAGAAGGGGCCTTTCCACCGGGTTGCTCCAGTCCTTCGCGGTCCGCATAATCTGCGACAGGGAGCGCGAGATACAGGCGTTCGTGCCGAGAGAGTACTGGTCGATATCCGCGAGGCTCGAAACGCTCGGGGGGGCCGCGTTCACGGCGAAGCTCGCCAAAAAAGACGGGCAGAAGATAGAGCTCAATAATGAATCCGAGACGAAGGCCTCGCTCGCGGACCTCGACGGCGCCTCGTACAGGGTATCCGAGGTCGAGACCAGGGAGACGAAAAGGAACCCCGCGGCCCCGTTCACCACGAGCAAGCTCCAGCAGGAGGCGGCCCGGAAGCTCGGCTACACCGCAAAGAAGACCATGATGCTCGCGCAGCAGCTCTATGAGGGTGTCGAGCTCGGAAGCGAGGGGCCGGTCGGGCTCATCTCCTACATGAGGACCGACTCGACCAGGATATCGGGAGAGGCGGTCGCGGCGGCGCGCGCTTTCATACAGGAGAAATACGGGGCCGAGTACCTCCCCAAGTCCCCGAACGTATACAAGTCCAAGAAGAAATCCCAGGACGCGCACGAGGCCATAAGGCCGACCTATTTCCAGTACCCGCCGGAGGCCGTCAAGGCCCACCTGTCGAGGGACCAGTGGAGGCTCTACCAGCTCATATGGAACAGGTTCATCGCCTGCCAGATGACGCACGCCGTGATGGACCAGACCAGGGCCCAGATAGAGGCAAAGGGCTATGTATTTTCCGCCTCTGGCTCGACCGTGAAGTTCCCGGGGTTTATGGCCGTCTACATAGAGGGGCAGGACGTGGAGGAGGAGAAGGAGGAGAGGCTCCCGGCCCTCAAAAAGGGCGAGGACCTGAAGCTCCTGGGGCTCGACCCGGCGCAGCACTTCACGCAGCCGCCCCCGAGGTTCACCGAGGCCTCTCTCGTAAAGGAGCTTGAGGAAAAGGGCATAGGCCGCCCCTCGACCTACGCCGCCATACTCTCGACCATCCAGGACAGGGAATACGTCGTAAAGGACAATAAGCAGCTCAAGCCCACGGAACTCGGCTTTACGGTCACGGACCTGCTCATACAGAGCTTCCCCGGCATACTCGATGTCGAGTTCACTGCCCACATGGAGGAGGAGCTCGACATGATAGAGGAAGGCCGCGCCGAGTGGCGCGAGACCATGAAGGAGTTCTACGGCCCGTTCAGCGAGAGCCTCGAGCGCGCCAAGAAGGAGATGAAGAACGTAAAGGCCGAGGAGGTCCCGACCGACATAACCTGCGAAAAGTGCGGGAGCATGATGGTCATTAAATGGGGCCGGAAGGGCAAGTTCCTGGCCTGCTCCGCGTATCCCGAATGCAAGAACACCAAGGACTTCACCATAGGCGAGGACGGCAAGGTCAAGGCGGTCGAGAAGACGGCCGAGGCGACCGACACGCCATGCCCGACCTGCGGGAAGAACATGGTCGTCAAAAGCGGCCGCTTCGGAAGGTTCCTGGCCTGCCCGGATTACCCGAGCTGCAAGACCACGATGTCGGTTTCAACCGGAATACCCTGCCCGAACCAGGACGGAGGCATGCTCGTCGAGAGGCGGACCAAGAGGGGCAGGGTCTTTTTCAGCTGCTCGAAGTACCCCTCCTGCACCTATGCCACATGGGAGCTCCCCAAGCAGGAGTGACCCCGGATTGACCTGTTACCGGCCTTTCAGGTATAATTTCCTGAAAGGCCGGACTGTTTCCTCGGTAAAGCCGGCTCCATCCAGTTCCTCACCAGAGATTACTCCTCGTAAACGCATCAAAAGCTAAAGGAAGCTCTGCTTAATTCATCGTCGTCAGAGCGAAGCAGCCACCCTTATCTAATCAAGCACTTAGAGATTGCTTCGGAGCTAAAGCTCCTCGCAATGACAACAGAAAACAGAATTAATCAGACCTTCCCTAACCAGTTTTCGGGCGGCCCTCTTTCCAATGCGGGGCCCCTGCCGGCCTTTCACAGAAAGGAAGGAGAGGGATGATAACCAGGGACTCCAGGACCGTCCTCGTGGCGGACGACTCCGTCTTTTTCAGGACCAAGCTGAGCGACATACTCGTCGAAGCCGGGCACAAGGTGAGGCTCGTGAAGGACGGAAGGGAGCTTATAGGGGAGCTTAAGATAGACGCCTCCGGCATAGACCTCCTGATGCTGGACCTCCAGATGCCGGACATGGACGGCTTCAGCGTCCTCGACTGGATAAGCCAAAACGGCTTGAAGGGCAGGTTCCCGGTGCTCGTCATAACCGGCGCATACGAGCCGGGAGAGGTGATGGAGAAGCTCAAGAGCCTGGGCGCGGACGGGCTCATGACCAAGGGGCTTACGCCGGAGCAGATAATCTTCAGGGTCAACAGGCTGCTTTTCCCTGAAAAGGCCTCGGGGAAGCCGCGGCTGAGGGTCCCGGTCTCCATCCCGGCGGACTTTTCGGTCGGGGAAATCGTGAAGACCGGATACCTCCTGAACGTGAGCGAGACGGGCGCCTTCCTCAATGCCAGGGCCGAGCTCCTGGCCGGGGCGGTCCTGAGGCTCCGGTTCTCGGTGCCCGGCTCTTCGAGGGTTATCGAGACCAGGGCTACGGTCAAGTGGTCCACCTCGGACGTCTCGACCAAGACCCTTTTCGGAGGCTATGGGGTGATGTTCACGTCCATATCCGATGAAGACCTGAACGTCCTCAGGGAGTTCATCTCCGGGGAGTCGGAAAGGCTCGGGCTGGAGAAAGACTGACCCGGCAGCCGGGCCGGGTCAAGTCATCGTTCGGCATCTCTTCTGAAAACCGCTATCAGCTCAGAACTTCCCTGATTTCATAAGCTCCCTGTCGACGGAGGAGAGCTGGTACTCGTGCGCGAAAGCGCCCTTGGGCTCCTTAAGGAAGAAGAGGCAGAAGATGAACGTAAAGAGGGCCGTTCCGCCTATGAAAAAGAAAAAAGCGCTGTCGCTCATGAAGGTGTAGGCGGTGAGGTAAAGTGTAGCCCCGACGCTCCCGTAAGCGCCGACATACCCGGTCACCTGCCCTGTAATGCGTCTTTTTATGAGGGGCACGAGTGCGTAGGTGGTCCCGCAGCCGCCTGTAACGAAGATGGCGCAGAGTATGGTAACGAGCACGGCCGTCCAGAGCGGCCATTCAGGGCTTATGAGGCCCATGAGGCCGAAGGTTATGGTGATCCCTGCAAGGTACACGAGCATGACGCCCCGGCGCGAGGGGGACCTGTCCGAGATATACCCGCCGAGCGACCTCGAAAAGAAGTTCATGAACGCGAAGAGCGAGCCTATGATGCCCGCGTACTGCGGCGTAAGGCCGAAGGTGTTCTGGAAGAAGGCGGGGAGCATGGATATCACCCCGAGCTCCGCGCCGAAAGACGCCATGTAGCAGGTGCAGAGGCAGGCGACGTCCGTGAACCTGTACTTGTCGTCAGCCGGGACCCCCCTTTTGAGGATGGGCACGTTCACCCGTATTATCTGGATGGTCTGGTAGAGGACGACCGTCCCGATTATCGCGAGCGAGATAATAAGGGCGTTCACGCCCATGAAGCCCATGTCGTAGACGCGCCAGGCGAGAAGGGCGAGGATGCCTATTATGGGCACGGTCCAGACGATGGCGTTAATCATGTTGCCCCAGGTGCTCACCTCTATGGCCGCGGCCTTCCTCGTCCTGTGGCGGGTCGTGCCGGGCGGGCCGTCGGTGGTGGAAAAATAATAGTAGAGGCCGAAGGCCATCATCACCACGCCGCTTGCGGCTATGGAGTAGCGCCAGCCCCACGCGCCGTGAAAGATATTGATGGCCAGGACCGGGAGGGTTATGGCGGCTATTGAGGAACCCCAGTTGCCGAGCCCCGCTTCCACGCCCTGGGCGAACCCTATGTCCCTCGGCTTGAACCAGAGCGAGGTCATGTGGATGCCGACCACGAAACCGGTGCCGACCACCGAAAGGAGGAGCCTTGATACGAGCATCTGGGTATAGGAGCTGCCGAATGCGAACGCGAAGCAGGGGAGGGCCAATACCAGCATTATGCCCGTGAAGGTCTTTCTGGGGCCGAACCTGTCCGAGAGCATGCCGATTATGACCCTGCCGGGCATGGTAAGGGCCACGTTGCAGATTGCCAGGAGCTTCATCTGCTGCATGGTGAGGCCGGTCTCCTCCGCTATTACAGTCGCGAGCGGGGCCATGTTGAACCAGACGAAGAAGGTAAGGAAGAAAGCGAACCAGGTCTTGTGGAGGACGCGTATGTCCATCCGCTTGAGATCCAGCAGGTCTCCCCAGCCCAGCATCTTCTCGTTTGACTTATTCATCACGACCTCCGGTGCGTATTTGTTCCGCGTCGGGATAGGAAAAAACGACCTCGGGGGTCTTGGTTATACTTGATTACACGGGTCGTGGCTGGTTTCCGCCGTAGAGACCAGTGCATGGGAATTCCGCGCTTTTTTGTTAAGTATAGCCCTAACCTGTCCTGGTTCAACTCAAAGGGCTCAGGCGGCTTAAGAAGCACGGTGCCGGGAGCTTTACCTGTTCAGGCATTAATGCCGGAATTTTAATTTTTACAGGGATGGCCAGGCTGATCGGAGTCAATGGCAGACGGGAACGAACGGCCCGGGAGCTTCCATTGCCCGACTTGCCATTCCATTCTCTGGATTAAAGGAGTGCTGATTGTGCCACTTTTCAGGCAGGTTTTCAAGGGGTAAATCGGACAGAATAAGTCTTTAATACGGCGAGCTTTATTCGTGCCTGGAAAAGAAATAGCTGAAAATCACGAGCCCCACCCCGACGGTTATGGCGGAGTCAGCCATATTGAAGGCGGGCCAGTGCCAGGAGGCGACATGGAAGTCCAGAAAGTCCACGACCGAGCCGAACCGTATCCTGTCGACGAGGTTGCCGATGGCGCCGCCCGCGACGAGCGAGAAGGCCAGGATGGAAAGCCTGTCCCTGGACTGCCTTGCAAGGACCGCAAGGAGCAAGAGCGCGGCAAGGGAGACGCCTATGAGGAAGAGTTTCCTCAGGACGCCACCCTGGTTCAGTATGCCGAAGGCCGCGCCCTTGTTGAGGTAGTACACGATATTGAAAAAGCCGGGCACTACCTCCACGGCCTCGTAAGGATGGAGGCTCCGGGTGACGGCGAGCTTAGTCAATTGGTCGAGTACGGCTATTCCCGCCGAGACCGAGGCGAATATCTTGTAATTGGCCCTTATCTCAACGCCTCCACGCATCTTTCGCATATGGCCGGGTGCTCATGGTCCTTGCCGACATAGGTGCTGTAGTGCCAGCACCTCTCGCATTTCCCGCCGTCTGCCCTGCCCACTACGATATTGAGCCCGGGTATCTCCTCGGACTGGAACATGACGGATTTTCCGTCCCCGCCAAAGGCGGCGCCGACCAACGGCTGGTCGGAGACTATGAGCCTCGATATGATGAGGACCTCTTCGAGCGCCTTCTCCTCGCTACGGAGAAGGTCAAGGTCCTTCTCCGGCGGGTATACGACGGCCTGGGCGTCGAGCGGGTGGCCTATTATCTTTGCCTGCTGCCGCGCGGCCTCCAAAGCCTTTGATATCTCGCCCTTGTACTCCATGAGCCTATCCCACTTCTCCTCGAGCGACGGGTCGAGCCACCCTTTTTGAGGCTCGGGCAGGGACGCGAGGTGCACGCTCCCGGCCTTTTCCCCGGGCATGAAGGCCCAGGCCTCGTCGGTCGTGAATACCAGCACGGGCGCCGTTAGGCGGAGCAGATGGTCGAGCACATGGTATATCGTGGTCTGGGCCGCCCTCCTTCCCCTTGAGTCGGCACTTGCCGTCTAAAGACGGTCTGACACGACATCGAGGTAAAAGGCCGAGAGGTCGACGGTGCAGAAGTTGTGCACGGAGTGGTATACGACGTGGAACTCGAAATCGTCATAAGCGGCCTGTATCCGCTCGGTTAACCGGGTGAGCTTGTGAAGCGTCAGCCTGTCCAGCTCCTCCAGCTCCTCGTAGCGGACCTGGTCCTTTTCAGGGTCGAAGTCGTAGAGGTTGCCGAGGATAAACCTGAAGGTGTTCCGTATCCTCCTGTAGGCCTCGGAAAGCCTCTTAAGTATCTCCTCGGAGATGCGGACGACCTCACGGTAGTCCTCGCCCGCAACCCAGAGCCGTAGGACCTCTGCCCCGTACTTTCCGATGACCTCCTGCGGGGCGACAACGTTCCCAGTGGACTTGCTCATCTTTCGGCCTGAGCCGTCGACCACGAAACCGTGGGTAAGTACCGCAGAATAGGGAGGTACCGAGCGGGTCGCCTCGGACGCAAGGAGCGAGGAATGGAACCAGCCCCTGTGCTGGTCGCTCCCTTCGAGGTAGAGGTCCGCCGGGAACTTGAGGTTCTCCCTCTTTTCGAGCACCGCAGCGAAGCTCACGCCCGAGTCGAACCAGACGTCCAGGATGTCCTCTTCCTTCCGGAACTCTTTTTTGCCGCAATCAGGGCAGGAGATGCCCTCGGGCGCGAATTCGCTTAAGTCCCTTCCGAACCATGCGTCAGCGCCTTCCTTCTCGACCACGGAGGCGAGCCTCTCGATAAGGCCCGCGTCGAGTACGGATTTACCGCAGCTCACGCATTTGAGGGCCGGTATGGGCACGCCCCATGCGCGCTGCCTTGAGAGGCACCAGTCCGGCCTGTTCTGAACCATGTTGTAGATGCGGTCCTTGCCCCATGAGGGTATCCACCTGACCTTCCCGGCGATGGCCTCCAGGGATTTTTTCCTCAAGCCGCCTGCCTCCCCCGCTTCCCCTGCCTCCATCGATGCGAACCACTGCTCCGTGGCCCTGAAAATTATGGGGGATTTGCACCGCCAGCAGTGCGGGTACGAGTGCCTTATGTCCTCCTTCAAGAGGAGCGAGCCGTTATTCCGGAGAAGCTCCACTATGGCGTCGTTGGCCTTGAAGACGTGCTGCCCCGCGAACTCGGGCACGACCTGCATGAACTTTCCCGCGTCGTCAACCGGGTTGTATATGTCAAGGCCGTACTTAAGCCCGAGCTCATAGTCGTCCTGGCCGTGGCCCGGCGCTATGTGCACGATACCGGTTCCGGCTTCTGTAGTTACGTGATCACCGAGAAAGACTCTGGATTCCCTTTCTATAAAAGGATGTTTGCAAATAGTACCCTCTAAAGTGTCTCCTGTACCGGCATAACGAATACTACCCGCTTCTTTTTTAAGATCGAGTTTTTCAAGGAAAATGTCTGAAAGGTCAGTTGCCAAAAACCAAATCTCTTCATTTCCTTTCCAATTTACTTTTATTGCCTCATATGCAATGCCTTTCCCCACAGCAAGGGCAAGGTTTGCCGGAAGGGTCCAGGGCGTGGTCGTCCATATTACAAAATAACAACTTATATTTTTGCCGATATCCTCTGAAAGGTTTTTTTCGTTTTCAAGACGTTCCGGAAGTTTCTTTGCCTGAAATTTCACATAGACCGAAGGCGAGGTCTTGTCAGCGTACTCGACCTCCGCTTCGGCAAGGGCAGTCATGCAGGAAGGGCACCAGTGGACCGGCTTCTTGCCCTTGTAAACGATGCCGTTCTCGGCGAACCTCTTGAGCTCCCGGAGAATCGAGGCCTGGTAGCCGTAGTCCATCGTGAGATAGGGCCTCTCCCATTCGCCGAATACGCCGAGGCGCTTGAAGTCCTCGCGCTGGACCTCGACGAACTTCTCCGCGTAGGCCCTGCACCTCTTTCTCAACTCCAATTTGGATACGCCGTGCTTTTCCTTGCCCAGCTCCTTCTCGACCTGGAGCTCTATGGGGAGGCCGTGGCAGTCCCAACCAGGGACGTAGTCGGTCGAAAACCGGCCATGGACCTGCTCTTTACTACGAAGTCCTTGAGGATCTTATTGAGGGCGTGGCCTATGTGTATCCTGCCGTTCGCGTAGGGCGGGCCGTCATGCAGGGTGTACTTTGGCCTTTCCTTCCCCGCCTCCATTATCTTCTTGTAAAGGCCCGAGTCCTCCCAGGCCTTAAGCGTCTCCGGCTCCTTTTTGGGGAGCTCGGCCCGCATCTGGAAGTCGGTCCTGGGGAGGCTAAGGGTCTCCTTGTAGTCCATCTGATGTTGCTCCTGTCATTTCCGCATTTTTGCCCGAAATATTAAAAATAGCACAAGGAGGCGGGAAATAAAAATATTTTTTGGCCAGAGAGGCGAGACAAACCGCGGAAAGCCCTAACAGGCTGCTGCTGCCCCGCCTCCAGCCCCATGCTCGCTACGCATTATGCCCCTGGTATTTCAGAAAGACATTCATTTTGCTGATATCTGTTCAGGTTAGTTCATGCCCGGCCCTGTTTACTCCATGCGGGTTTCGTGGTATCTTAGAGGGTAAACTTTTTTGTAAAATTCGAGTAATTATAAGGCGTTAGATGATAAAAAAAGAATCGCCATTCAGGATAAAATCGGAATTTACCCCAAAAGGGGACCAGCCCCGGGCCATAGAGTCCCTTGTCGAGGGACTGAGGGGCGGCGAGCAATACCAGGTGCTCCTCGGGGTCACAGGCTCGGGCAAGACCTTCACCTCCGCCAAGGTAATAGAGGATCTCGGCAGGCCCGCGCTCGTCATAGCCCCGAACAAGACCCTCGCGGCCCAGCTCTATGCAGAGTTCAGGGACCTCTTCCCGGAGAACGCGGTAGAGTACTTCGTCTCCTACTACGATTATTACCAGCCCGAGGCCTATGTGCCCACGACCGACACCTTCATCGAGAAGGACGCCTCCATAAACGACGAGATAGACAAATTAAGGCACTCTGCGACCCACTCGCTCCTTACTCGGAGGGACGTCATCATAGTCGCCTCGGTCTCCTGCATCTATGGAATAGGCTCGCCTGACGACTACGGCTCCATGCACGTATACGCTGAAAGGGGCATGGAGACCGACAGGGCCGCGTTCCTTAAAAAGCTCGTGGAGATGCAGTATTCGAGGAACGACGTGGACTTCCACAGGGGAACGTTCAGGGTGAGGGGTGACGTGGTGGACGTTTTCCCGGCTTACGAGGCCGAGACGGCCCTCCGGTTCGAGTTCTTCGGCGATACCATAGAATCCATAACCGAAATAGACCCGCTCCGGGGGAAGCCCCTCCGTAAGGCCGAAAAGGCGCTCATACACCCTGCGAGCCACTTCGTCACAACGCGGGACAACCTGACGAGGGCCATCGAGGGCATAAGGGTGGAGCTCCGGGAAAGGCTCAAGGAGCTTAAGGCCGCAGGGAAGCTCCTGGAGGCGCAGAGAATAGAGCAGAGGACGCTATTCGACATAGAGATGCTGCAGGAGATGGGCTACTGCCCGGGCATAGAGAACTATTCGAGGCACATCTCGGGGCGGCTCCCAGGCGAGCCGCCATATACGCTCATGGATTACTTCCCCGAGGACTATATCCTCTTCCTCGACGAGAGCCATATAACGGTGCCGCAGCTTAACGGCATGTACCACGGCGACCGCTCGAGGAAGGAAACGCTCGTGGAGTACGGCTTCAGGCTCCCGTCGGCCCTGGACAACAGGCCGCTAAGGTTCGAGGAGTTCGGAAGAAAGATATGCCAGGCGGTATATGTTTCGGCCACTCCGGGGGAGTACGAGTACCGGATGGCCGGGGGGAGCGTCGTCGAGCAGATAATAAGGCCGACCGGCCTCATGGACCCGGAGATAGAAGTCAGGAGCGCGGCTGCCCAGGTTGACGACCTCCTCTCGGAAGTGAGAAAGAGGGTAAAGGCCGGCGAGAGGGTGCTCGTTACGACACTCACCAAGAGGATGGCCGAGGACCTTACGCAGTATTATTCGGAGCTGGGGATAAGGGTCAAGTACCTGCACTCTGACATCGAGACGCTTGAGAGGGTGGAGATTATCCGGGACCTCCGGATGGGGAAGTTCGACGTGCTCATCGGGATAAACCTTTTAAGGGAGGGGCTCGACATACCCGAGGTCTCGCTCGTCGCCGTGTTCGACGCGGACAAGGAAGGGTTTCTCCGCTCGGAGAGGTCGCTCATACAGACATCGGGCAGGGCCGCGCGGAACGTGAACGGGAAGGTCATACTATACGCCGATACCGTCACCAGGTCCATGCAGGCCGCGAACGGCGAGACCGCGAGGAGGCGCGAGAAGCAGTCCGAGTTCAACAGGGCGAACAACATCACACCAGAGACAATAAAGAGCAGGATAAAGGACGTCCTGAGCTCCATATACGAAAGCGACTACTATACGGTCCCGGTTGCGGCGGAAAAGGCCGGGGAATACGTGCCGCCTCACGAGCTGCCGCGCCTCATAAGGTCGCTGAGGAAGGAAATGGAGAGGGCGGCGAAGAAGATGGACTTCGAGAAGGCGGCGGAACTCCGGGACAGGATAAAGGAGCTCGAGGCGATGGAGATACGGGTCGGCTGAGTTTACCCGCGCCTGTAGATGTAGGGGTGTATGAGCCTCCCAGAGCCGCGAGAGAGCATGAGGGCCCTGGCCTCGCTCATCCCGAGGGCGCGCATCCCGCAGAAGACGCTGGCTATTGAGATACGCCGTAAGAGGCGATGCTCCACCCGCTTCGAAAGATATGGGTGCCTACATTTTCGGCTTTTCGGCGTATTGGAACGGTGCTTAGCGGCTTTCAGGCTGAGATTCAGTTGAGAGCATGTCTGCGGACTTCGGCATAAATGATTATGATTGATAGGCTTGTTGAAAAGCCCATCTGGTGTTGCCTTGTAATGTCACTGCGGCGTGCAAGAGTACGCCCGTTCCTATTTTCGACCTTGCATCTTGAGCTTTTTGAGCAGCCTGAATGTTATTTTGAGTTTTTTGCGACCTTATAGTCTGATTCCATTCGGGAGAGTATGATGCGCGATTTTCTTTCAGAAATGGCCAAAAGGCCGCTCGTCTTCGACGGCGCAACCGGGACAATGCTCCAGAGGCTGGGGCTTAAGCCCGGCGGGTGCCCGGACGAGCTTTGCCTTAAGGAGCCGGGACTCGTCAAGAAGGTGCATTCGTTATATGTCGAGGCCGGCTCGGATATCGTGACCACGAACACCTTCGGCGCGAACAGGGTGAAGCTCGACGAGTACGGCCTTGCACCGAAGCTTAAGGAGATAAACGTCGCGGCAGCCAGATGCGCGAGGGAGTCCGTCGGCGCTGAAAGGTTCGTGGCCGGAGGGCTCGGCCCCACAGGAAAGTTTGTCGAGCCGGTCGGGGACTTGGCCTATGACGAGGCAGAGGAGATTTTCAGGGAGCAGGCCCTTGCCCTCAAGGAGGGAGGCGCGGACCTCGTAATAATCGAGACCATGATGGATCTCCGCGAGATGAAGGCCGCGATACGGGGCGCGAAGACGGCCGGGCTTCCGGTCGTCGCCACCATGACCTTTGACGAGACCATGAGGACGGTACTCGGCACTCCCCCGGAGTCTTTCGCCATTGCAGCCGCCTCTCTCGGGGCGGACTGCGTCGGAGCGAACTGCTCTTTGGGCATTGAAGGCATATACAAGGCGTTACTCGCCATGTCGAAGGTGGTTTCCATCCCCTTGATAGCCCAGGCCAACGCTGGCATACCGGTACTAAAGGGCACGGAGACCGTCTTCCCGGCCTCTCCCGAGGAGATGGCCGCGTTCGTGCCCAGGCTCGTCGAGGCCGGGGTAAGGGTCCTCGGCGGCTGCTGCGGCACCACCCCCGAGCACATAAGGAAGATGGGCGACGCCTTCAGGAACTCGAAACCCGCGCCCGCGAGGAAAGCCGCCTTTACCGCGCTTTCGTCCCGGACCTCGTTCATATCGTTCGGAGGCGGGTCCTCGCCAATTATTATAGGCGAGAGGATAAACCCGACAGGAAGGAAGCTCCTTGCAGCCGAGATAAAAGAGGGGAAGACGGCAGGCATAAGGAACGAGGCCAGGGGGCAGGAATCGGCAGGGGCCGGCGCGCTCGACGTGAACGTCGGGGTGCCGGGCATTGACGAGCCTTCGGCCATGGCAAGGGCCGTCTTCGCGGTGAACGAGAATTCGAGGCTCCCGATAGTAATCGACTCTTCCGACCCCAATGCCGTCCTCGCTGGCCTTAAGGCCGTTGACGGCAAGCCGCTCATAAACTCCATAAGCGGCGAAGAGAAGAAGCTTTCATCCATCCTCCCCCTTGCGAGGGAGTACGGGGCCGCGCTTTTAGGCCTTGCCCTTGACGACGACGGCATACCCGATACCGCCGAAGGCAGGCTGAAGGTAGCCGAGAAGATGCTTAATGCGGTAATAAAGGCGGCATGAGAAAAGAGACCTTGTCATAGACTGGCCTGGCCATGACCGTCAGCGCGGCACCCGAGAGCGCGAAGGAGACCTTGAAAGCCATAAGGCTCGTAAAGGAGCGGCTCGGCCTCGCGACCGTATTGGGCGTAAGCAACATCTCCTTCGGCCTTCCGGCAAGGGAGGTCATAAACGCGAACTTCCTTACGATGGCCCTTGCGGCCGGCCTGGACGCGGCCATCATAAACCCGAACAACAAGGCCATGATGGACGCTTTCCACGCCTCGCTCGTCCTCATGAACAAGGACGTCCGGGCCGAGAGGTACATAAGGAGGCACCAGGCGCTTACGGAGACCCAGGCGGTAAGGGCGGAGGGCGCTCCTGTATTTGCCGCTCCCAATGCGGCGGACCAGTCCATAGGCGGCAGGCTCAAGCGCGCCGTCATCGAAGGGGACGAGGAGAACATAACCGCGCTCGTCGATGAGGCCCTCAAGGAGGGCTGGGAGCCGATAAAGATATCCAACGAAGCCCTTGTGCCGGGCCTCGAAGAGGTCGGGAGGCTCTTCGCCTCCAACAGGTATTACCTCCCGCAGGTCATGCTCTCAGCCGACACCATGAAGAAGGCCTTTACGCGGCTAAAGCAGGAGATGCAGGGACGGAAGGGGCCATCGCTCGGCAAGGTGCTCCTTGCGACCGTCGAGGGCGACATCCACGATATAGGGAAGAACATCGTCGCCACCCTCCTTGAGAACCACGGCTTCGAGGTAATAGACCTGGGGAAGAACGTGAGCGCCGACCGTATCGTCGAGGAAGCGGAGAAGAACAAGGTGGATATAGTCGGGCTCTCTGCGCTCATGACCACGACGGTCCTTGAGATGGATGTTGTCATAAAGCGGCTCAAGGCAAAGGGCATAAAGGCCCTCACGATAGTCGGCGGCGCGGTAGTGACAAAGGAGTTTTCCGACAAGATAGGGGCCGACGAGTACGGCGGAGACGCGCTCGGGGCCATAGAGAAGATAAAGAGGCTCATAGGCACTCACGCCTGATTTGGCGGCAACCTCTTAAACGGATTTTTTTAGCCGGACTCTGCGTCGGGCCGGAGATAAAAACGCTCACATAAGAGTTGCATGGTTTTGACCGCGACCAGCGGGCTCTCGGGCCCGCTTTTATTTTGGGAAGGGCTGACAGGCAAGGGATTTCAGGTCGTCCGTCCATCATAAAGGCTGATAACTCTGTCCCCCTCTTTCCAAAGAGGGGGCAGGGGAGATTATCCATTGATAATTCATAATCCCCCATATCCCCCTTAGAAGGGGGGATATGCAATTAAACTTAGAGATAAATGGCTGAAGTAGTCGAGATAACCTCCCTGGCTTACGGGGGCAAGGGCGTGGGCCGCATAAACGGCAAGGTCGTCTTCGTGCCCTATTCTGCGCCTGGCGACGTCGTCGAGGTCGAGCTCGTATCCGAGAAGAAGGGCTACTCGGAAGGCGAGATACGGCGGATTGAACGGCCTTCGCCGCTACGCGTTGAGCCAGTGTGCCCCGTTTACGGCGAGTGCGGGGGCTGCAGCCTCCAGCACATGAGATATGGAGCTGAGCTCGAATGGAAGCAGAGGATGCTCGAAGAGACGCTCAGGAGGGTTGGGAAACTTGAGGTAAAAAGCCACTACGGTGACGGCCTCCCTGCCAGTCCGGAGGCCGTGCGGTTCGAGGAGCCTATGGCCTCGCCGAGGGAGTTCAACTACCGGTCGCGGGCGAGGTTCCATTTCGACGGCAGGAGAGCGGGCTTCTTTGCGGCAGCCTCGCACAGGGTCGTGGACATGGATGGATGCCCGCTCCTTGACCAGCTCATAAATGAAAGCTATCTCGACATAAAGGACGTGCTCAAGTCGATTGCCAAGCCCGGCATATCCTCTTTCGAGATTGTCTTGAGCGAGCGTGACTCGAAAACCGTAGCCGTCTTCAACGCGCATGAGGCCAGGCCCCTTTCATGGGCAGGGGCCCTTGCCGGGGTAAGGCATCTTAAGGGGTTCGAGGTCAGGGCTTCTGCGGACAGGGGCAGGAAGGGGAAGAGGGTCGCGATTGAGGGCGATATCACGGTATCATATTCGCTCAGCGGGGTCGATTTTTCCGCCCCTGCCGGGATCTTCTCGCAGGTCAACAGGCTCCAGAACAGGAACCTTGCAGCCAAGGCGATCGAGTTCGCGGCGCTTTCCGGAAAGGAGACGGTCGTCGACCTCTTCTCAGGGGCGGGCAACCTGACTTTGCCGCTTGCGCGGAAGGCAAAAAAGGCCATCGGTGTCGAGGCGGACCGGGAGGCCGCAAGGCAAGGGACCGGCAACGCCGTTAGAAACTCGATTGAAAACGCGCGCTTCCATGCCGAGGACTCTATCCTCTGGCTCAAGCGCAACCTGAATATCCTTGAAGGGGAAGGGAACTCTGTGTTAGTATTGGACCCACCGAGAGGTGGAGAACCGAATAGCGCGCGATCCCTTTCAGGGGCAAGGCCGGGGAGCCGTGGCTATATCTCATGCAGCCCGCCGACCCTCGCAAGGGACCTCTACTTTTTGCGGGACCGGATACAGGGTATCCGGGGCCGTTCTGATCGACATGTTCCCCCGCACATATTGCTATCGAGAGCATCACTGGCTTGAGGCTGGCTGAATAAGGTTTTTTTTCAGATTAAACGGAGAGGACAATGCACGAGCTTCCCATAATAAAACAGCTCCAGGAGGAGCTTCAGAAGGTTGAGAAGGAGCTCAGGGTCGACGTGCCCAAGGAGCTCCAGAAGGCCGCCGCGCACGGCGACCTCCGCGAGAACGCCGAGTACGAGGCCGCCAAGCACAGGCAGTCGTTCCTGCAGGCCCGCGCCGCGCACCTCTCCGCGAGGATCAACACGCTGGGTTCCCTTAAGCTCGACGACATACCCAAGGGCTCCGCGGGCTTCGGCTCAAGGATACACCTCGAGGACCTCTCCAGCGGGGAGGAATCCATATTCGAGCTCGTCACCCCCGAGGAGGTTGACCCCAGGAACGGGAAGATATCCGTGAGCTCCCCCATTGGGAGGGCGCTTCTGAACAAGAAAACAGGGGACGAAGTGGTGGTGGACCTGCCTTCGGGCAGGAAGGAATACGAAGTGACCGAGCTATACACCCTTCACGACCTCCTTTTCAGGAAGCCGGACAGGTAGGGCCTCTGCTCGCTCGCATGATTGCGCCGACGATATTCCGGCTGTATAATCCCGTTCAAAACACATGAAAGGAGCGTCTATGATGGTCTCTGCAAGGAAGGTTCTAATTTCCGCAGTCGTCGCGCTCGGGTTGAGCTTCCCGGCCTGCCTCACGGCGGCGGACAAGCACGGCCCGCACTGGGCTTACGAGGGGGAGCACGGCCCCGAGCACTGGGGGCACGTTTCGAAGGAGTTCCAGGCCTGCTCCGAGGGCAAGACGCAGTCCCCAATCGACCTCTCGAATGCCGCGCCCGAGGCGCTTCCAAAAATCGAATTCAGGTATGATTCATCAAGGCTCAATATCGTGAACAACGGGCACACCGTTCAGGTGAACTATGACGGGGGCAGCTCGATAGCCGTGGACGGCTCCGAGTACAAACTTGTGCAGTTCCATTTCCATACGCCGAGCGAGCACACGGTTGACGGGAAGTCCTACGGGAACGAGATGCACCTCGTGCACAAGAACGACAAGGGGCAGCTCGCGGTCGTGGGGGTGCTTGTAGAGGAAGGGGATGAGAATAAAGCATATAGCACGATATGGTCGAACCTCCCGGCAAAGGCCGGAGAGGAGAGGTCGGTCGAGGCGAGCATAAACGCCGGCGAGCTCATACCCTCGGAGAGCGGCTATTTCACCTACGCCGGGTCGCTTACCACCCCTCCGTGCAGCGAGAGCGTCAAGTGGATAGTGCTGAAGAGCCCCGTACAGATGTCCGCCGCCCAGATAAAGGAGATACGGGACATAATGAACAAGAACAACAGGCCGGTGCAGCCCTTGAACGAGAGGGTCCTTAAGGTCAGCCAATAGGCAAGCAGGTTTCGCCTGTCCACCCCTGCCGCTTTCTGCGGCAGGGTTTTTTTTATTTCGGCTTTATAAGAGGCGTTGCGTTGCGGTAGAATATGGCGTTATAGACAGGCTTTAAGGAGGGGTTTTTAAATGGACAAGTCTTTTATCTTCGCCGTGCTCGCGGCCCTTGTGTGGGGCCTTGCGCCGGCATTCGAGAAGGTGGGCCTCAAGGGGCCCATAGACCCGTTCCTGGGCGTATTCATAAGGACGATACCCATAGCGGCCATAGTCGTCGCAGGCGTCTTTTTCATGGGGAGGATGGGCGAGGTCGCGAATATCGACTTGAGGAGCGCCCTTTTCCTTGCCGCGGGCGGAGTGCTTGCGGGCCTTCTCGGCCAGTTCGCCTTCTACTCGGCCTTGAAGGCGGGTGAGGCTTCGGTCGTGGTGCCGGTTGCCGCCACATACCCGCTCGTGGCCCTCTTCGTCTCGGTCCTTTTCCTGGGTGAGGCCTTCACCCTGCAGAAGCTCGCGGGCATAGCCCTCGTCGTCGGGGGAGTGGTGCTTCTTAAATAGCTTATCCTTCGAGGCCGGTCTTGAACTCGAGCATTTTCATTATGTCCCGCCTCGATATGATGCCCACGAGCTCGCCGTTTTTCAGGACCGGGAAGCGCCCGATGTGGTTATTGCCCATCATCCTGGTGAGGGCGTCCAGGGCGTTGTCGTCGGGGCTCAGCGAGTCCTCGGGGCCGAGCCTCTCCATGACCTCGCCGACCCTCGTCCCGCTCCATCTTTCCCTTTCGACCGACCGGACGTTGTTGAGCGTAAGGAGCCCCGATATGCGGCCGTTGGAGGTCACCGGGTAGCTCGCGTGGTGGTGCTTGAAGAAATAGTTCTCCACCGCGTCCGAGACGGTCTTGTCCTCGCTCACGGTAATGACGGGCGAGGACATGAGGTCCCTGACCTTAAGCCCCTCAAGCGCCCTCTTGATGACGACCTGCCTGTAGCCGCTTTCCGCGGCCTGCCTTACGAAGACGCCGATGAGCACGAACCAGAGCCCTCCGATGAAGTTCCCCACGAATATCTGCATGAAGCCCGCGACTATGAGGAAGAGGGCGAAGCCCTTGCCGATGTCGCTCGCCACCCTTGTGGCCCTGTTGACGTCTCCGGTCTTGAGCCACCAGAGGGCCCTGAAGACCCTGCCCCCGTCGAGCGGGAAGCCGGGGATCATGTTGAAGACCAGGAGCACGAGGTTGATGAGGGCGAGATAGCTTAGAATGGAATTGAGTACCGGGTAGGTTTCGCCGCTCACGACCCTGGCGCTTATCCAGAAGAGTGCCGCGAGCACAAGGCTTGCCGCCGGGCCTGCTATGGCGATCTTCAGCTCGGTCCTGGCGTCCTCGGGCTCCTTTGTGAGCTGCGCGACCCCGCCGAATATGAAAAGGGTAATCTCCTTTATGTCCAGGCCCAGCCTGTTGGCCGTGTAGGAGTGCGAAATCTCGTGGATAAGGACGCATACGAAAAGCAGCAGGGCCGAGACAATGCCCATTACGACGTAAGTGCCGGGGCCCAGGCCGGGTAGCGTGAAAGGAAAGTAGCCGTAGGCGAGCGACCAGGCGAAGACGGCGAATATTATGAACCAGGTATAGTCTATCGAAACCTGGATGCCGAGCACCTTGAGGAGTTTTATTCCCCTGCCGTTCATTTCACCGCCCCCGGCTTTATTTGCCGCCTGAATGTGATTTCGAGTTCCTAAGCAACTTGTTAGAGTCTATCAGACGGGCGGTGGCGCCGCAAGACGGGGCTACCTTCGAGCCAACGCCTTGTTTTGCGGTAGAATAGGTTATACAATGCGCCTGACCGGCAGATACCATGAAGTAGCCGTACGGTCCGGGCAAAAGGTTTATCGGATGAGCGCGATAGTCGAGGTAAGAGGGCTAACCAAGGTATTCAACAGGCAGAAGAAGGCCGTGGACGGCATCTCCTTCGAGATGCGCGAGGGCGAGATACTGGGCCTTATCGGCCCGAACGGCGCCGGGAAGACCACCACCCTTCAGATGCTCCTCGGCCTCACGACACCCACCTCCGGCGAGATACGGGTATTCGGCCTCGACATCAACATCCGGAGGGAGGAGATACTCCGGCAGGTCAACTTCTCGTCCTCCTACATATCCCTGCCGTATTCTCTCACGGTCGAGGAGAACCTGACGGTCTTCTCCCGCCTCTACGGCGTGAGCGACAGGAAGGAGAGGATACGGGAGCTATTAACAGTCTTCGAGATAATCGACATAAAGGACACGCCCACGCGGAGGCTCTCTTCCGGCCAGATAACGAGGGTGTGCCTCTGCAAGGCGCTCCTCAACAGGCCCAGGGTGCTATTCCTTGACGAGCCCACCGCGAGCCTCGACCCGGACATGGCCGACAAGACGCGTAGCCTCCTTAAGAAGATAAAGGAAGAGGAGGGGCTCTCGATACTCTATACCTCCCACAACATGAAGGAGATGGAAGAGATGTGCGACAGGGTCATATTCATGGACAAGGGACGGATAATCGCCGCCGGAGACCCGGGTAGCATTCTAAGGGAGTTCGGGGGCAGGACCCTTGAGGAGGTCTTCATAAAGATAGCGAGGCCCGGGAAGTGAGCCGCAGGCACCAGAGGATACTGGCCTACACCATACGCCACCTCTATCTATACAAGAGGAGCCTCCCGAGGCTCATGGAGATACTCTACTGGCCGGTCCTGGACCTCCTTGTCTGGGGTTTCGTGACCGTATATCTGTCGCGGCAGGAGGGGGCGGTGCCGGGGTTCGTCACCTTCTTCATAGGCGCGCTCATACTCTGGGACCTCCTCTTCAGGAGCCAGCAGGGCATATCCGTGTCGTTTCTCGAAGACGTATGGTCGAGGAACCTCCTCAACATATTCGTAAGCCCGCTGAGCGCGACGGAATACATACTGTCGCTCCTATTCCTGAGCACCATAAAGCTCGTCCTTACCGCGACGGTCATGGTGACGCTCGCATGGCTCCTCTACGCCTTCAACATCTTCGCGCTGGGGTTTACGCTCGTGCCGCTCGTCCTGAACCTTATCGTAATGGGGTGGGCCATAGGCATACTGACGACCTCCCTGATACTCAGGTTCGGGCAGGAGGCAGAGGTGCTCGCCTGGGGCGTTGCGCTCCTTTTTCAGCCGGTATCGGCCGTCTTCTATCCGGTCGAGGTCCTGCCGTGGTTCCTCCGAGCGATCGCCAACTACATACCAGCGGCGCACGTCTTCGAGGGTATGCGGTTCGTCCTCAATACGGGCCAGTTTCCGGCCAGGGAAGTTGCTGCCGCAGCCGCGCTGAACATCGTCTACATCGCGCTTTCAGTCTTTTTCTTCTACTGGAATTTCAAGGTGGTGAGGAGGAAGGGTCTGCTTGCGAAGGTTGGCGAATGAATTTTGAGCCAACAGCCTGCTAATAGGCCGTTCCGGCCGGCCGCTTTTTTTCGAGACCAGCCGGAACGGCCCGGGAAGGGGCTATGCCGCCTTCCCTTTGTATGCCTGCCCCTCGATGCAGTACCCCGCTTCCTTCCACTCCTTTATGCCGCCCTCGTACCTCCAGATGTCGCTGAAGCCGAGGGAGTCGAGCTTGTCGGCCGCTATGGCGCTCGCGACGCACCGAGGGCTGGAACAGTAGAGAACCACGGTGTCGTCCTTGTTCAGGATATTGAGCGCGTCCCTGCCTATCGTCGGGGCAGGGATGTTTATGGAGCCGCATATGTGCTCGTATTCAAAGTCCTCCGGGTCGAGCACGTTTACGAGGACGAAGCTCTCGCCGCTGTCCATCATCTCCTTGAGCTCTTCCCTTGTCAGGTCCCTTACCATGGCCGGTTGCCTCCTGCTGCGCTTGAAACCCTTCGGATTGCCCGGAAGGGAATGCAGCGTAAGATAAGCCTCCCGAAGCGAAAATTTAGTTCTAAGGAAGCTCTGATTAATTCTCGTTTCTGCTGTCATTGCGAGGAGCTTTAGCTCCGAAGCAATCTCAAGTGATTGATTTACTTGAAGACAAGATTGCTTCGCTTCGCTCGCAATGACGGATAAATGAATGAATCAGAGCTTCCCTAATTGACTATAGACCCTTCCGGAGGGCATTTCAACGCAGGCCTATGTAACTGGGCTATTCCGTAAGCGAGCGGAGGGTACGGCTGTATACGCCGTAGTCGGGATCGGAAAAGAGGACGAAACGGACGAGGTCCAGGCTGCCCTTGTTATCCCCTACGAAGTCCAGGACAGTAGAAAGGGCGATCTTCGAGGCCGCGTCGACGGGGTATCCGTATGCGCCGGTGCTTATGGACGGGAAGGCTATGGACCCGACGCCCTTTTGAACGGCGAGCTTGAGGCTTCCCCGGTATGCGCTCTCAAGGAGCATGGGCTCGTTATGGAGGCCGTCCTTGTATATCGGGCCGACGGCGTGGATTACGAACCTGGCGCTGAGCTTCCCGCCCGTGGTCATTACGGCGCTCCCGGTCGGACAGCCGCCTATCTTCCTGCATTCTTCCATTATGGCGGGGCCGCCGGCCCTGTGTATAGCGCCGTCGACGCCGCCTCCGCCAGCGAGCCGGGAGTTCGCGGCGTTAACGATAATGTCAGTCTCCTCAAGGGTTATATCACCCTTGAGGAGAGAGATAGTGGCGCCTTCGATGATTATCTCCAATCCGGTCCTCCGGCGGTTTTTACTTTAGGCAGTCTCTAAAAATTAGAGGTTTTTCCCGCTTTTCCCGGAAGGCCGGGAATAAAAAGCGGAGCATATATGGCCATAGGTGAGCATTTTTATTCACGTAACTACCCAGAGTCCGGGGAAAAGATCAATTTTTAGAGGTTGCCATTATTATATCAGACAGGCCTTCTCGCAAGGATACGGTAATGAGAGGGGTTGAGCTTCGAGGACTGGACCACGTCGAAGCCGGCCTGTTCGATAAAGGACCTGGCGTCCCCTGCCGATACGCGCTCTTCGAGAGGCGGGCCCTTGTCCTCGGCCTTTTTCTCCCAGTCAAGGAGAAGGAGCGTGCCTCCGGGCTTCAATACCCTCCTTGTCTCGCGTAGCAGCCGGACCTTGTCCCCGGTCTCGTGGAGCACGAAGGCCATCAGCGCGAAATCGGCGGTGAAGTCGGCCAGGGGGACCACGTACTCCTCTGATTTCATGAGGATGACGTTGTCAGGAGGGTTCTTTCTGTCCCTGAGGTATATGAGCATGTCCGCCTGGGTATCTACCGCAAAGGCCATGCCGGTCGGGCCTATTATCCTCGCGGCAGGTATGGTGAAGAAGCCCGGGCCCGAGCCTATATCGGCAAAGGCCTGGCCTGCCCGAAGACCTGATTCGCGCAGAAGCCGCTCGGGGGAGAGGTCCTTTTCCCTCTCCTCGCTCATGAGCCTTTCGAGGTGCTCCGGGTTGAATTTGTGCATCAGAAGCCCCCGGTCCTGAGATAGGTGGCGAATAGGACGATAAGGAGGGCTATTATGAGGTTTGTCCTGCCGAATATCCTGGCGAGCCTCGAAAAGCCCGGCGAGCTCCGCGCCCTGGGCCCGAGCCAGAAGTCGTGTACGAGGCTCGATACGACTATGAGCGCGACGAGCGCGAGCTTTGCGGCAAGCGCCTGGCCGAAGCCCGAATGGATATCCGGTGCAATTATTGCGGATGGCGGGAGCGCCCAGAGGTAATAGAGCATCACAGGGCCGGTCACGAGGAGCGTGATTATCGCCACCCAGCCCCAGAACCGATACTGTTTGCCCACGACCTGGTATATCTGCGACTTGGCCTTGGGGTCAGGCACGCTCTTCAGGTACGGCGCTATGACGAGCACGAGAAAGAGCATGCCCCCTATCCAGAATATGGCGGCCAGTATGTGGAGGAGAAGAGCTGCCTGAAGGATCATCCGAAGTGCCTCCTTGAACAAGTATGCGTATAATATATCTTATTCCAGCGCGCCTTTCCATGACGTTAATCATCTTCCTGCCCGAACGCATCAACAGCCAAACCGGAGCAAAATTACCCGGCTCTCGCTTGGCGGAGGAGGGCAGGGCAGGCGCGGTACAAAGGGTCTTGGTATAATTAAATCAGGAGGTGAGGGAAATGCTCGGCTGGGCTTTGACTTTCCTTATAATAGCTATAATAGCGGGGCTTTTGGGTTTCACCGGCATTGCCGGCGCGGCAGCCTGGATAGCACAGGTCCTTTTCGTCATGGCGCTCGTAATCTTCCTGGTTTTCCTGTTCCTCGGGTATTCCGGGTACAAGAAGATAACGAAATGACCTGAAACCTCCGCCTGAAACAAAAAAGCCCTGCATGCCTGAGGCATGCAGGGCTTTTTTGAATTCCCCCTAAAACCTTATACGCACAAGGTCGATGCTTTCTATCTCCTCGACCATGTCGAGTTTCTCGTCATAGAGCTTCTGCGCCTTGACAACCGGAAGACCGAGTTTTATCGTGCCGTCTTTTTCCACCTCGGCAAAGGACGAGTCATGTACGCTCCGGCCGATGCCGTAGGCGGCGCCGACCAGGACGCCTATGGCCGCGCCGGTCGGTATGTACTCGATGTGGTCGCCGGGGTCGTCTGTAAGGAACATCACGGCAGTGCCCAAGAGCCCGCCTATGAGGCCGCCGTATATAGAGTCCCTGAGGGTCCTCTGCATGGTGTCCTCGGCGAAAGCGCCGGTCGCGGAGGCGAAAAAGGCGACTGCCATGAAGAGTGTTATAATCTTTTTCATTATTATTCCCTTATGAGCCCCGAGCGCTTTGAGCCGATGCCTTTGACGATAAACGGATGACTGCCGCTCTCAAACATGATACAGTACCAAAACGAATTCTGTCAAGCGCTTATCCCGTCTTAATAAGGCGCGCGAATCACCCAAGCCTTTCAACATCCGGTTAAGGCCCGTTCTCGAACGCGTTGCTGCCTTCTAAAAAATTTAATAATTTTGAATAGTTACGAGCGCAAGGCGCGTTCCCGGAAGACTTGACATAAGTTTAATCATAGATATACTGAGAACAGGAGGGGAGATGACGATAAGTGCGGATATTTTCGACCTCGCTATCTTTTTAATCGGTTTAGGTTTTTTCATTTTAGCAATAGCATTGACCCCAGCCGTTCTTCAGCTTAAAAGGACCTTCAAGGCGGTCGAGGACCTTACCCTCGAGGCGAGGAAGACCGTCGAGATAATGAACATCATCGGTGAAAAGGCCAAGGACCAGGCCGCGGACATAGAGGAGCTCCTGGCAAGGGTAAAGGAGTTGGGCATCAAGGTCACCGGGCTTGGCGAACTACTGGTCGACAACGTCAAGCTTCCGCTCATAAGTTTCCTCAGTTTCCTTTTCGGGGCCGAGGAAGGCCTGAGGAGGTTTTTCCGCAGGGACGCAGAAAAAAAAGGAGGGGAAAAAGATGAACAACTCTAAGGGCGTGGCCATGGCTTTCCTCATAGGCGGGGTTATAGGCGCGGGGCTTGCCCTGCTTTTCGCCCCGTCTTCCGGTTACGAGACCAGGAGGAGGATAAAGGACAGCGTTGAAGACGCGGGCGACTGGACCGTGGACAGGTACCAGGACGCGCGCTATAAAATGGCCGAGTCGTCGGGCAAGGTAAAGCAGTTCATAGGGGAGAAGAAAGAGGACCTCCAGTCAGCCTTCGAGGCCGGCAAAGAGGCCTTTCAGAAGGGCAAGGAGCGGCTTACGAGGGAATCGTAGCAAAAGGCCCTGGCATACAAGCATTCAAAAGCGCGGAATCCTGGCAGGGCCCCGTTCCTCACGCGTATGCATCGCCCCACACCTCCGCCAGAGCGGAACCTGACCGGCCAGTGGAGTGCCGGCCTGCCTTGAAGTGCGCCTAAAACGAGGAGCGGGGGCTGATGGCTGACGAGCTGGTCACATTGAGCGTTTTCACCGCTGACGTCGGAGGGTTCGTCGGGCACGCGAGCAGCCACCCCGACGTGCTCGACACGGCAAGGGAAAGGCTCCAGGCGGCCCGCGGAAAAGGCAGGATAAAGGACTTCCACATCCTCCGGTGCGGCGACGACCTGAACCTCATTATCTCCCACTCGGGCGGTCTCAATGACAGGGCGGTGCACGGGCTCGTCTGGGACACCTTCACGGCCTGCAGGGAGACGGCCGAGGAGCTCAAGCTCTACGCCCCCCGGAGGGGCATGCTCGAGGACTTCGCGGGGAACGTGAGGTCCATGGGCCCCGGCGTCGCCGAAATGGAATTTGCCGAGCGCACAAGCGAACCCGTCATAGTCTTCCTCGCCAACAAGATAGTTTCAGGCTCGTGGAACCTGCCCCTTTTCAGGGTCTTCGGCGACCCGTTCAATACCTCCGGACTCGTATCCGACCCGGCCATGCTGAACGGATTCACCTTCAGGGTGCTTGACTTGAGGGAAAGGCACGCGATAGACCTCAAGACCCCCGAAGAGCTGCACCTCCTCCTTGCGCTCATCGGCTCCACATCGAGATACGTCATCGCATCCGTAACCAGGAACACCGACGGCGAGATAGCCGCCGTAATATCCTCCGAGAAGTTCGACGTCCTCGCCGGGACCGTATGCGCGGGGTGCGAGCCGGCGATGGTCGTAAGGTGCCAGGCCGGCATGCCAGCGGTCGGTGAGGCGGTCGAGGCGTTCGCTTTCCCCTATCTCGTGGCAGGCTGGATGCGGTATTCCCACATAGGCCCGCTCATGCCGGTGCCTTTTTACGAGGCCCACGCGACGAGGTTCGACGGCCCGCCCAGGGTCATCGCTGCCGGGTTCCAGCTCTCGGGAGGCCGCCTCATAGGGCCCCTCGATATGTTCGACGACCCTGGATTCGACCGGGCCAGGAAGGTCGCGAACGAGACGGCCGACTACCTCCGGAGGCACGGCCCATTTAGGCCGCACAGGCTCCCACAGGAGGAGCTCGAGTTCTCCTCCATGCCAATAATCCTCGAAAAGGTCAAGGAAAGATTCAGGAAGATTTAGCAAGGCTGCCGAAAAACCAATCTGCCGCGTCATCTCCGATGGGCACTCCGGCATACAAGCAGAGTACGCCTCATTCCTGATTTTTCGATTCCTTGCATCTTTTTGAGCAGGCCGGATGCGATTAAGCAAACCGTTAAGCGGACACGGTGAGCCCTTGGTCGGAAAGGCGGCGTTCCGGGAAGTTGGGAAATCAAGGACCCCTTCGGCCTTTCGATAGAGACGAGATTACAAAATATTGTTATAATCAAACAGGAGCCTAATTATGCCAAAAAAGGCTGGCAAGGGCCTGATGCAGAAGGCCGCGCACATGGTAAGAAGGAAGGCCATAGACCCGGGAGGGGACCCGTATCTCAACAGGGAACCTCCAAGGGACATGGCACTCTGCAAAAGGTGCGGTGCCGTGTACCACGAGAAGAGGTGGTATAAGAGGGAGGACCTTCCGGAGAAGCTGGAAAACAAGCCGAATACCGGCCTGGTCTTCTGCCCCGGGTGCCAGAAATTCCGGGACAAGTATCCCGGCGGCTATCTTACCATAGAGGGCGGCTTCGTCGAGGAGCACGGGGACGAGATAGTGCGCCTCATAGAGAACAAGGAAGACAGGCAGATATACATAAACCCGCTCGAAAAGGTCATGGATATAAGGCGGCGGGACGGCCGGATTGAGGTCGAGACAACGACGGACAAGCTCGCCCAGAGGATAGGCCTAATTATCCAGAAGGCGTTCAACGGCGAGATAACCTACAAGTGGAGCACTGACAACAGGACCGCAAGGGTCGTATGGAGGAGGGACGATTCTTAGTCCCGGAGAAGGGTTTGCAAAAGATGGCGATGGAAGCGAGGCTTTACAGGAAGGTCGAGGGAGGCCGCGTAGTCTGCGGCCTTTGCGCTTTCCGGTGCCGGATAGAAGACGGCAGGCACGGGGTTTGCGGGGTGCGGGAGAATATCGGGGGCGTCCTTTACACGCGGACATGGGGGAGGGTCGTTGCCGAGAACATCGACCCCGTGGAAAAAAAACCCCTGTATCATTTCCAGCCGGGGTCGCTCTCCTATTCGATAGCGACCGTGGGCTGCAATTTCAGGTGCCTTCACTGCCAGAATTCCGAGATATCGCAGGCGCCCAGGGAGAGGAAGCTCCCCTCGGGCGAGGAGACCTCGCCCGAGGAGATAGCTTCGGAGGCTTACGAGACGGGCTGTTCGAGCGTTTCCTACACATATACCGAGCCGACGATATTCTTCGAGTTCGCGGAGGACGCAGGCGTGCTGGCAAAGGCGAAGGGCCTTAAGAACATATTCGTGACGAACGGATACATGACCCGCGAATGCCTTGACGAGCTCGAGGGCCTGCTGGACGCGGCTAACGTGGACCTCAAATCCTTCAGCGATTCGACTTACCGCAAGGTGTGCGGCGCAAGGCTCGCCCCTGTGCTGGAATCGATAGAGCGGATGCGCGAGCTGGGGATCTGGGTGGAGGTTACGACACTCGTAATCCCCGGCGTAAACGACGGCGAGGACGAGCTGCGTGAAATCGCCGGATGGATCCACCGGACGGACAAGAGGATGCCCTGGCACATAAGCGCGTTCCATCCGGCTTACAAGATGACGGACGTCCCGCTGACACCCGTAGAGAAGCTTGAAAGGGCCCGCGACATAGGGCTCGAAGAGGGGCTGAGGTACGTATATACCGGGAACATCCCCGGCCACAGGGGCGAATCGACCTATTGCTATAACTGCGGCGCGCTCCTAATCGAGCGGCTGGGCTTCAGGGTCAAAAATAATTTTATAGCCGACTCGAAATGCCCGAAGTGCGGCGTTGTGATAGACGGGGTAGAGCTTTTAGATTTTCTCAAAAGGGCGTCTTTGTGCGCTGGCCGCGCGATTTTTGAGGGTAAGACTCGCTTGCTATCCCTCTCCCGCCCCGTGAACGGCTTTAAAGTCGCTTCGCTCCTGCTTCCCTGGCCTGTTCACGCCTTCCTCCCTTGTTGTTACGCTCGCTTACCTCCGGCTTTTTTTGAATGTAAATAAAGGTGCGCATAGCGCACCATACTCGGTTTTGTCTTTCAAAACAACCCAGGGGCATAAGGCGGAGCGAACATAGGGATGGAGGAAGGGCGGGCGAGGCGAGGATAGAGAGGAGTCTGGCCCTTGGGCCGAGCGACTTAAGGGCCGAGCCCGGAGGATGGAGGCGGAAAGAGAGCGAAGCCTTATGCCCAAAAGAGGCGGTAGCGCGTTAAAAGCGCCTTTTGCAAAAGCCTTTACACGCCATTCAAGAGAATAATCCCGCAAATCCTTCCAAAAACCGCGTTCTTATTCCACCTGCTATAATTAAATCAACGGCTGCGCATCTGATTTGGCGTAGGGGGCTAATACGCACCCGACTAACCAATAGCCTGTGCCCTGCGGGGCGGAAGGAGGGGCGAGAGTTTGTTGAGTTCGATAAGCCGATAGCGCGGCGAGAGCATGGGCGACTCGATCGCGAGTGTTTTGAAGATCGTGGACGAGAGCGGCCTCGCAAGGCGAACGCAATGGGTACCGTCGTCGAGGGCGGCTGGACGAGGTCATGGGGCCCATAAAGAAATGCCACGAGGAGGTGCTTAAGACCGCGCCCAGGGCCACGAGCACCATGTTCTCGATATCAGGCCTGCGAAGCCCGACGACCGCCTTGTCGAAAGGCCCAAAAGCGTTGAGAGGCGGCTCGGCAGGGAGGTCAAGAAATAATAGAGATAGACGGGAGCTACGGCGAGGGCGGGGGGCAGATGGTCCGGTCAGCCCTGACGCTCGCTTCCCTTACAGGCCTCGCCGTGAGGGTTTATAATATCCGGGCTGGAAGGCGAGTCGCCAGGGCCTCAAGCCCCAGCACCTCCTGAGCGCCAGGGCCGCGGCGAATATAACGGCGGGTGCTCATAGGCCGGAGCTGGCTCATCGATTTCGAATACCTGCCGGGCAGGCCTCAAGCCCGGCAGGTATTCTTTGACGTTGGCACGGCAGGGTCGACCGGGCCTGTCTTCAGGCGGGTCCTGCCGGCGCTGCTCTTTGCGGGCGGCCCGTCATCATTAAGCATAAAGGGCGGCACGCACGTGCCCTGGAGTCCGGTGCCCGAATACCTCGAAGGGGTATTCCTGAGGGCCGTCCGGCCCATGGGGTTTGAGGTCTCATTGAAATGCACCGGCGCGGATATTATCCTGCCGGGGCGGCTCGCCTGAAGCGGATATCAGCCCGGTAGAGAACCCCCTTTCCCCTTTATTTATAAATGAGAGAGGCAGGCTCAAGCGGCTTAAGATACTTTCAGCCGTATCCAGCCTGCCGCTCTCGATAGCGGAAAGGCAGCTCCAGGCGGCTCTGTCCGTCCTGCATGATGATTTCTCAGGCCTTATCGAGGCCAGGGCATTGGATGCGCCTTCGGGTGGAAGGGGCACTTATGTCTTCGTCCTTGCCGAATTCGAAAACGTAAACGCCGGCTTCACCTCGCTCGGGGCCAGGGGCAAGAGGGCCGAGACCGTCGGAAGCGATGCGGCGGAAAGTTTCCTTCAGTATGCGGGGAGAAGAGGCGCACTCGACAGGCACCTTTCGGACCAGGTTGTCCTCTTCGCTGCGCTGGCAGGCGGCACGTCTATCTTTACGGCTTCCGAGGTGACCAGGCACCTCCTTGCAAACATCCATGTCATAGGTAAGTTCCTGCCTGCCCGCTTCCATGTGGAAGGGGCCCTCGGGGGCGAGGGCTCGGTCAGGGTGGAAGGGGTCTCGTTTCCAAAGCCATGAAAAATGGTGAAATCATCCCCCGCACTCTGGTATCCTTTGAAGAAAAAATAAGCGGAGATACTTATTCCGATGGAACCAGCCGCATCACTCATGCAGGATTTTTTCCTCGCCCTGATCCCGCTCTTCGTCGCAATGGAGCCCGTGGGCCTGATACCCATCTATCTCGCGATGACGAGGGCCATGGACGAGGGGCAGAAGAGGAACGTCCTCTTCTATTC
Source organism: Deltaproteobacteria bacterium (assembly GCA_015075075.1). GTDB lineage: Bacteria > Desulfobacterota > GWC2-55-46 > GWC2-55-46 > GWC2-55-46 > UBA5799. The sequence continues at coordinate 146,537 of JABTVA010000005.1, forward strand.
GGTCGTGACCGCCGCCGCGATAACCATAGCCTTCCTTCTTGTCGGGAGGGCGGTATTCCTTGCCCTCGGCATAACGATATCCGACTTCCAGATAGCCGGCGGCCTCATACTCCTTTCGATAGCCATCGTCGATATAGTCCATACCGCAAGGATGGTGCCGGGCGTGCCTGTGACTATCGGGGTCGGGATAGTGCCCATTGGAACGCCGCTCATAGCGGGGCCCGCGGCGCTCACTACTCTCCTCATGATAAGCGACCTCTACGGCTTCACCGTAACGCTCGCGGCCCTGCTCGTTAACCTCTTCATCGTCTGGCTCGTATTCTTCTTTGCCGAAAAAATAGTGGGCTACATAGGGGAGAACGGCGCGCTTGGGGTCTCGAAGGTAATATCCCTTCTCCTTGCGGCAATCGCCGTTATGATGATACGGAGGGGGTTGGAGACGCTCTTCTGACAGGCTGCTCAAAAAGCCCAATCTGCTGCGTCGTCTTCAAAGTTGGACACTCCGGCTTACCAAAAAAGTACGCCTCATTCCTCACTTTTAGACTCATTGCACCTTGAGCTTTTTGAGCAGCCTTCATGTGATTTTGAGTTTTTCAGTGACAGGGCGAGATAAGAATCAGGTATTTCTTTATCCGGAAACGAGATTCTTCGCTGCGCTCAGAATGACAAAGAAGTTGAAAAGCCGGGGGCTTTTGCCCCCGGCTTTTTCAGACGGAAAGGGGCGGCGTTAGGAGGGCCTTTCCCTCGGGGAAGCCGAACATCAGGTTCATGTTCTGCACGGCCTGCCCTGACGCGCCCTTGACGAGGTTGTCGATGGCGGAAACGACGATGACCCTTTTCCGGTCGGCATAAAGGCCGATATCGCAGAAGTTGGACCCGCGCACCTGGCTTATGTCCGGGAAGGAGCCTTCCGGCAGGAGCCTTACGAACCTCTCACCCGAATAGAATTCCCTGTAGAGCGAAGAGAGGGCGGATGATGTAAGCTCTTCCCTGAGCCCCGCGTAGGCGGTCGTGAGTATACCTCTCGACGCCGGAATGAGGTGGGGCGTGAAGCGCACACCGAGCGCGCCTCCTGCCGCGGCTGAAAGCTCCTGCTCAATTTCCGGCGTGTGCCTGTGGCAGCCGACCTTGTAGGCTTTGAAGCCCGAGGCGACCTCTACGAAAGAGGTCTCAACGCTTGCGCTCCTTCCGGCCCCGGATGCGCCGCTTTTGGAATCTATGATGACAGTGCCTTCGGCAAGGAGGCCCTTTTTCGCAAGGGGCAGAAGTGCAAGGACCGCGCTCGTCGGATAGCACCCGGGGTTTGCCACGAGGCGCGCCCCTTTTATCTCCTCCCTCTTAAGCTCGGGTAGCCCGTAGACCGCCTGCGAAAGGAGATTAACGGATTTGTGCTCCCCGTACCACGCCTTGTATACGCCGGGGTCGCGGAGGCGGAAATCCGCGCTCAAATCGATTACCCTCGACCCCTTCATGAGCTCCGGCACGACCTCCTGGGATGCGCCGTGAGGCATGGCGCTGAAGGCGAGGTCGGCCTTTATTGCCTTCACGTCCCCGGGGTCGCTGAAGACAAGTTTGTCGTAAAAGCCCCTGAGGGCAGGGAATACCTCGGGCACGGTCTTGCCTTTATATTGCCTTGATGTGGCCGTAACCACCTCAGCGCCGTCGTGCTGGGCAAGTATCCTCAGCAGCTCGAACCCCGTATATCCGCTCGCACCGAATATGGCGACCTTCATTCAGAAACCCCCTCAAGAATGCGATTCTCCAGGGGTGCAAGGCCGGAACGGCTTTCCCTAAAGGACGAATACAGGTAATTACCTCTTTGAGAACTGGAACCGTTTCCTCGCGCCCTTCTGTCCGTACTTCTTCCTTTCCTTCATCCTCGGGTCCCTGGTGATGAGGCCCGCCTTCTTCAAAACACCCCTGAAGGACTCGTCGGCAAGACAGAGGGCCCTGGCTATGCCGTGCCTTACGGCGCCCGCCTGGCCGCTCTCGCCGCCGCCGTTCACGTTGGCGATTACGCTGAACTTCCCGGAGGTCTCGGTAAGGTTAAGGGGCTGCCTTACGATGCTCCTCAGGGTTTCGCGGCTGAAGAACTCGGTCACGCTCTTCCTGTTTACGGTTATATCGCCGGCCCCGGCAAGGAGCCTTACCTTGCGACCGAGGTCTTGCGTCTGCCGACTGCGCTGAATGTGTCTGCCATTTAACTTTCTCCCGAAATAAAATGAATGCTTTACTTGGCGAGGGCGACCGGGCCCTGTGCCTGATGGGGGTGCTTGTCCCCGGTGTATACCTTGAGCTTCTTGAACATGTCTCTGCCGAGCGGCCCCTTGGGGAGCATGCCCCATACCGCCTTCTTTATGACCTCTTCCGGCTTCCCGGTCGAGAGCTTCTCGAGCCGGATGGATTTCAACCCGCGGGTACATGCTGTAGTGGTAATAGACCTTGCCGGTCATCTTCTGGCCGGTAACGGTTATTTTCTCGGCGTCACCACGACGACGAAGTCCCGGTGTCTATGGGCGTGTAAGCGGGCCTGTGCTTGCCTGAGCACTGTGGCTATGCGGGTCGCGAGCCCGCTGAGGTTCTCCCCTTGGCGTCTACAAGGTACCACTTCTTCGCGTTTGCGTCTACTTTTGGAATGAATGTCTTCATCTTAGTCCCCAAATATCAATTTGAATTCTAAAATTTAAAGTATTCGGCGGGCTTTGTCAAGGGTTAATTTCCAGACGGGAACCCGGGGCCGTTTACGGGCCCGGTCCGGCCAGCTCCCGGACCCCCTCCAAAAGCCCTCGCCAAAGCCCTCGATTGACCAGAGGCCGGGTGTATGCTAAGTATATCGTCCATGGACGAAAAAGCCGCCAGGGCCGAAATAGACCGGCTGAGAAAAGAAATAAATTACCATAATTACCGCTATTATATCCTGGATAGCCCGGTTGTGACCGACGCCGAGTACGACCGGCTCATGAAGACCCTCCAGGACCTCGAAGCGGCATTCCCTCGCCTCATAACCCCGGACTCCCCGACCCAGAGGGTGGGGGAGAAGCCGCTGGCGGCCTTCGGGACCCTCAAGCATTCCATACCCATGCTCTCCCTCGGGAACGCGTTTTCCGACGAGGACGCGATAGAGTTCGACGCCAGGATAAAGAGACAGGCCAATCTCCCTCCTGGCGAAAAGATTGAATACGTGGGCGAGCCCAAGATGGACGGGCTCGCGGTGGAGCTCGTCTACGAAGGCGGCTCATTTGCCAGGGGCTCCACCAGGGGCGACGGCGTTATCGGCGAGGACGTTACGCAGAACCTGAGGACCATACGCTCGGTGCCGCTTAAGCTAACTGGCAAGGCCCCTCCGTATCTCGAAGTGCGCGGCGAGGTCTTCCTGCCCCTTGAGGCGTTCAGGAAGATAAACCGGGAGCGCGAATCAAAGGGCGAGCCGCTTTTCGCGAACCCGAGGAACGCGGCCGCAGGGTCGGTGCGGCAGCTTGACCCGAGGACCACGGCCTCAAGGCCCCTCGATATATTCTGCTACGGGCTGGGCCTTGCCGAAGGAGTGGAGATTAAGACCCATTTCGAGTCGCTTGAGCTTATAAAAAGCCTTGGGCTGAAGGTGAACCCGTTCGTAAGGCGCCTTTTGGGGATAGAAGAGGCCCTCGGATACCATCGCGAGATAGAGGAGAAGAGGGAGGGGATAAATTACGAGCTCGACGGCGTGGTCTTGAAGGTGAATAGCATCGCGCTTCAGGAAAGACTCGGCATGCTCACGAGGAGCCCGCGCTGGGCTGTCGCTTATAAGTTCGCGCCAAAGCAGGAATCGACCCGCGTTAAGGACATAGCCGTGGGCGTGGGGAGGACAGGGGCCTTGACGCCTGTAGCGCTCCTTGAGCCTGTCCAGGTCGGGGGTGTTACCATAGAGCGCGCCACCCTCCACAACCTCGACGAAGTAGAGAGGAAGGACGTAAGGCCCGGAGATACCGTCATAGTGCAGAGGGCAGGGGATGTGATTCCAGAGGTCCTCACGGTAATAAAGGAAAAGAGGCCTTCAGGCGCGAAAGAGTTCCGTATGCCCGAGGAGTGCCCGGAGTGCGGCTCAAGGGTAGAGAGGGTCGGGGCCATACATTACTGCACGGGCGGGCTCCTCTGCCCGGCGCAGCTAAGGGAGAGCATAAGGCACTTCGCCTCCAAAAGGGCCGTGGATATCGAAGGCATGGGGGATAAGCACGTAGAGCAGTTCGTCGAGGCGGGCCTCCTCAGGGACGTGGCCGACATCTACATCGAGCTTACGCCGGATAACCTCCGTAACCTTGCCAAATGGAAGGACAAGTCCATATCCAACCTCATAACGGCCATCGAAAGGAGTAAAAACCCGACGCTTGAGAGGCTCATCTACGCCCTCGGCATAAAGGGTGTGGGCGAGCGGCTCGCGATGGTCCTGGCAAAACATTTCGGGTCGATTGAAGACCTCATGAAGGCCAACGAGGAAGAGCTTATTAACGTGCCGGAGATAGGCCCGGGCACCGCCAAGGCTGTGGTCGATTTTTTCAGGGAGCCGCACAACCGTCAGGTGATTGAGAAGCTCAGGAAAGCCGGGGTGGTATTCCCCAAGGATCAGAAGGTAGGAGGCCCGCTCGCTGGCAAGTTCTTCCTCTTTACCGGGGCGCTTGAATCCTTTACGAGGGACGAGGCAAAGGACCTCGTAATATCCCTCGGCGCCGAGGCAGCCGGGAGCGTCTCGAAAAAGGTCGATTTCGTCGTGGCAGGCGCGGAGCCCGGCTCAAAGTACGACAAGGCCAGGGAGCTGGGCCTCAGGATAATAGACGAGGGCGAGTTCAGGAGGATGGTAGGGAGGAAGTAGGTGGGCAGCCATAAAAGCCCCTTGTACGCCGCCCCATCTATCTCTGCTCCGTCTTTCGCCCCCGGCCTATCGCCTACTCGTGTATGACCGTTATTATCCTTGCCGGGTCCTCGGGCGAGCCGAGCGCGATTATCCGCGAGCCCTGGAGGTCTTCGGCTGGAAGGGACGCAAGGCTCTTCCATCCCTCTTCGCCTATTCTCCTGCATTCCCCCTGGGTGCAGAAGTCAACTGCCGCCCTGTTCCCTATGCTTAAGGGCACTGAAACGCCCTCTGGCCCCAGGAAGCCCGGGACCTCGGATTGTATCACCATCGTCCGGTTTTCAGGGTCCATCTCCCCGAGGCTCCCGGCGTACATGGTCTCGTAGAATATCTCCCCCCCGAATTGCTCAAGGAAGGAGGGCTTCTGGACCTGAGAGGGCACGCCCGCCCATAGTCCTCGGCTCGCCGAAATAATAGGCGCCGCTCTCCGAAGGCGCGAATACTACGAAAAAAGGCAAAATAAGCAAGGCCTTGAGCTTTTTCATCCCGACCTCCTTTGTTGTCGCAGATACCGGAAGGCGCGGCGATGCGCCGCTTGCATGCTATTCCCTAATTGTAGCAAAGATTTCAGGCCCGGGCGGGGAGGATTGCCGGCAGGCGGGATATGCTGGCTTATTTGAAAAAATTTTCCCTCTCGTAGATAAGCGGCTTCGCCCCTTGCCTCCTCACGCCGGCTTCCAGGACCTCGCCTATGAAGAGGGTATGGTCTCCGGCATCATGGGACGAGACGACCTTGCAGTCGAGCCATGCGGCGCATTCGATGAGGACCGGCGCGCCCGTGGCCTTTGTCTCGTATCTGACGCCCTCGAACTTGTCTGTCTTCCTCCCGGTCTTGAGGCCGAAGTGCTTGCCTATCGCCATGTCTTCCGGGCCGAGGATGTTTATTGCGAAAATACCCGCGTCCCGTATCATGTCATGAGAGAACCTGGGCTTGCCGACCGAGACTGTCACAAGGGGCGGGACGAACGAGGCCCTCGCGACCCAGGCTGCCGTGAGCGCGTTGGCCCTGCCCTGATAAACGGTGCTTATGACATATACCCCGTGGCTTATGAGGCCCTGCGCCTTTGATATCTCCTCCTTAACGCTTGACATCCGCGCCTCCGTCCGGTTTTCCGAGCGTTATGTCGTCATAGTATGCCACGGCCCTGCTCTTCGTGTTGTCGGTGTCCGTCATTACCGCTATCCCGGCTATGGGCGGCGGCTCCTCCCCGAAGAGGCTTTTGTAGTCCTCGAGTACGTTCCTTTGCTCATGCACCCAGCTGCCGGAAAGCTCGGGGCCGCTTTCGACGGCCACCATCATCATGCTCTCGGTGAAGGGGCTCCTGATGGCCTCGCCTTTCCCGAGCCCGCCCGCCCAGACGTAGGCTATGGTGTTCCCTGTAGGCTCGAGGCTAAGGACGGTCTTTGCGAGCGCCTGCTTGAGTTTATCATAAGAGCTGGCCTTTTCGGGCTCGTACTCGAATATAACGCAGAGCCTTGCCGCGTAATCGTCGCCTTCCCTCACCCTTTCGTCCCCGGAAAGCACGTTCTCGACCTTCCATCTCCAGGAGAGGATGGGAAACTCCACCGGGTCCGCGCTGAACTTCATAAACAGGGCCGAAGCCCCGTGCTCGCTCTCCGCCATCAGGACCCCGTTCCCGCTATTCTCGACTATCCTGTACGTTGTGCCCTTTTTCTGAGGGAATTCGAAAGGGCTCCAGTCCACGGGCAGCCCGGTCGCGGGGTCGGGGTTTGAGAACGTCTCCTGAAAGGCGTATTTCACGGCTCCGGCATGGATGGAGACTGCGGGCGCGAGTATCGAGAAGAGTAGCGCAGCGAAAAGGAAAAACGAAAAGGGACGCTGTGAGGGCCTGGATCGCATGAGGTTTCCCTGTCGGATTTCGGTTTTTTTCGGGTATTGCCGTCGGGTTTGGAAGAGGTGTTTTTAGGCAACCTCTAAAAATTAGAGATTTTTCCCGCAATCAAGGAAGGCCGGGAATAAAAAGCGGAGCATATATGATAATATGTGAGCATTTTATTCCCGGCCTGATACAGAGTTCGGGGAAAAAATCAATTTTAGAGGTTGCCTTTATTTAGAGTGCCTGTCGGCGACCTTGCTCGCTCCGAAGGAGTCGGGCTTGGTCCTTGCGGCGTAGCCGGAGCCTGTGACCATGCCGACCACTTCCCTTATAATCTCCCTGGTCTCGCCGTTTTCGCCGATATCGAGGTGTATCTCGAGCGGCAGGTCCTTGAGCCCCTTTTCATTCAGCATCTTCCGGAGCACTGACGCAAGCTCTATGCTCATGGTGGCCTCGTAGAAGATGCGCTGCTTAAGGCTCTCCATCTTTCGCCGCTGCGACTTCTTGTAGAAGTACCTGCCGCCGTGCCCGACCCGGTGGAGGACCACGGCGCTTACGAAGAGCGTCTCGCTGTTGAGAAAGGAATCGGTGCCGATTATTACATTGTAGGTCTGGTCCGGGCTCTCGGTGACGTACTCTATGACCTTCTCGAACATTTCATCGATGCCCAGACGGCCGAAGGTGGGACTTGTGAAATCCTGGAAGCTCCTGTGGCAAGTAGATTCCATCCGAAAATCATACAATAAAACTCCTTTAAAAACAATGGGTTTTTGACAAGGCTTTCGCCCCAGGCATGGAGTCCGGCTCTTCCGGGCCATGTTGACATCCTCAGGGGCCTGTCTATAGTTATAATAGGCATGAAAATTCAATGGATAGAAGGCATTATGGATTCCAAAGGCCCGAGCGGGCGGAGGGGCGGATGGCTTTGAACCTTAACACAGCCAGCATGGAAGACCTTGCGAATATCGGCGGTATAAGCAGGGAGAGGGCCCAGCTTCTCCTTGCTTACAGGGAAGAGTACGGGGAATTCAGGACCTGGGACGATGTAAGGAATGTGCCGGGCTTTTCCCAGCAGGTAGTCGAGCAGCTTAAGCGGCAGGGAGCTGCCTTCAACGGAAGGAAGGGATAAAGGCCGGATAAAGACAAGGCGGGAGGGCAGTATGCCCAGGCTTAGAAAAAATACGGTAAAGGGGCAATTCGACGAAACCGGGACCCTTTCGAAGGTAGAGTCTCCCGGGCAGTACAGGGGCGCTCCGGAAGAGAAGTCCCCGGCACCCGGGACATACATGGACATCGAGCACGGACACGGGCCGATGGGCCTCCGTAGGGTCGGCAAGAAGTTCCTGCATATCAAAAGGAGCCTCAGGAAGAAATACGACCGCAACAAGACCCTGTTCGGCGGCTGGCGCTTTTAGCCATGTCCTAATCAGAACCTCACGAGGAAGGCAAGGAAGTTCCATCCCATATTGTGGTTGTCATGCGCATTGGAAAGATGCGTAAATTGTACGCGGAACCGCTCTCCAAGGTTTACTCCGGCCCCGAGCGAGAAATTGAAGTGCGTCCCGTTTACCTCGCTTATTTTCGATAAGTAGGCGCCCCCGAGGTTCAGGTCCCATTTCTCGCTCGGCAGGACGTCATAGTCGATTGATAATGATGAGTTGGAGTTGAACGGGCCGTCCCAGTACATGGCCTGCGCGCCGAGCCGCGTTTTCCTGTGGTCGTACCTGAGCACCACGGCGTTTGTCCAGGACGCCTTTATGAAGTCGGCGGCATAACCTGCGGAGACCCCGGCTCCCGCGCTACCGTGGGTTGATATCAAGGCAAACAGGGACGCGAAAAGATAGAAGGCGTTCCTTCGCATCTTCTGGCGGATCCTCTGGCTCATTCTCGGGCAAAAGACTCCTTTCACGATTTATGCATCACTTATTATAGCCGATTTCACCCGCTTGTATTTCAATCCTCCCCGCATTCCCGCCCAGCCTGTCCCCTTAATAAAAATCCTGATAAGGCCATGAAATACGAGCGGTCTTCCGGGGCGGGGAAGAATTTATGCACCAGGTTCCTATCAAGCCGCAAAAAGAAGGACGCATACCAGATGCCTGAGCCGGTCGTCACCAGCATAGTCCAGGGCACCCTCGGAAGGGTCATAGACAGGCTTGCGGACAAGTACCTCCCTTCATCGGTAAGCGAGAAGGAGAGGGAGGAGTTCCGCATAAGGGCCAGGGAGCTCGCATTGAAGGAGGCCGAGGCAGAGGCAAGGGCCATCGAGTCGGTCAACGCCACTATCAGAGAAGAGGGCAGAAGCGAGCACTGGATGCAGTGGGCCTGGCGTCCCCTTATCGGGTTCACGTTCGCGGCGGTCGTCATCAATAACTACATACTCTTGCCTTACTTCAGAAACCTCGGCCTGCAGCCTATCGACATACCCTCCGGCATATGGGAGTCGATGCTGGTGATACTGGGCGTTGCCGCTGGCACCAGGGGGCTCGAAAAGTGGGCCCGGGAAAGGAAGTGAACGGATGGCGCTCTCAATCCCGTCAAGCGGAATGACAGCCGGGTCTGCCCCGGGACAATCCCTCGAATGGAACGGCTTCATCTGGGTGCCCCGGATGTCGGCTGGCCAGTCATGGCCCGAGGTCGCCTATGCGGGAAAAACTCATTACCGGACCGACAGGGACATAGCATATACCCGGAACTCATCGGGGGCGTGGGTGCCTGTAGGATCCTTCTCAGGAATGAATATCTTCGTCGACCCCGAGAACGGGACCGACGACGCGGACCACGGCTTCGGGACGGGCAGCAATGCATTCGCTTCCATCCAATACGCGGTGGATTCCATCCCTGGAGTATTGAACGGAGACGTCCTCGTTAATTTGAGCAACGCTACGTTTACCGAGGACGTGGCCCTCGGAGGAAAGTATTTTACCGGCCCGTATACGCTGACCGTAAGGGGCGAGCAGGCGATAGAGCTTCCCGAGACGGTTGCCACCGGCGGAACGAGCGGGAACGCCGACAGCCAGGGCACCCTCGTAAAGACCGGGGCAGGGTGGACTGCAAACCGTTTCCAGAACATGTGGGTGCGCTTCACGGATGATACGCCCACAAACGCGCTCCGCGGGCAGGAATATCTGATAGACACGAACACTTCGGACACCCTCACGATCTGCAATACCTTCCAGATTGGGATGCGGGGCACGACCGCCGCAACACCGGTGAACGGCGAGAAGTTTTCCATATACAAGGAAGGCACGAAATGGGGCATGGGCGGTAGCGGGCAGGCCTACCCGATATGGGTCAAGCCCTATCAGGCCAATGTCGTCTTCCACAGGATAGGCTTCCGTGAAACAGTCCTCGCCCCGCCGTCATACTTCATCGTCTGCGACGTCGGCTCGAACGTCGTCATGCAGGCCTGCTCGGACGTATTGACGACGAGGATACTCAATATTTACGCATATACCGCCACCCTGATGCTCAAGGACTGTTACGTCCTCACGGACATGTCCGGCGGCAGGGGCGTATCGGTCCTTGTCGGGAGCACCGTCGACATCGAAGGGACCAAGGTCAGGGGGAACGGGACGGCAGGCAGCAGCTGGGCCGTATTCTGCCAGCAGAACGCGACCGTAAGGGTCTTGAGCGGCATCTTCGAGAACTGCAACAGGGCCTTCAACATGCGCTTCGGCGGCATAGGGAGCTTCGTCGGCAGCCCGGCCGTACAGGGCAAGCCGAGAATCAGGAACAATTCCACGGGAATATTCGCCGACACGGGCGCGGCCTTCGGGGTGACCTCGCAAATCATCTTCTCCGGCAATACCACGGACAAGAACCCGTCAGGCGCATCCGACCCGGCGTACATAGATTAGGGGGAGAATGTGAGACTGCTTTTTAATCCAGCGGACGGCGAAATCTTTTATGCGATAAGGGACGCGGACTGGTTCTGGTTCGCTCACACTACCAACATCCCCCTCGCAGAATTCGATATAGACGAGGTCGCGCCGGAGAATAAGGACATCTGCATGGACTTGAGGCGCGTTGCCGGAAGACTGATCTGAAGGCAGGGGCATTACGTGGGCTCGGGACAGTGTGTACGAAAGGAAGGGTGGGCTGGGGAAATGACGGAGGCATACCGATGGCTGAAAGGCCGGTAATCATCGCCAGGGACGAGACAAGGCCAGGCTTCAGGCGCTCCTGAGAAGGTTGGTCTGGACGCCCCAGGAGGACGAGATACTGAGGATGCTATTGAAAAAGCGGTGGCCGGATAATGGCGAATATCAAGCTCATCGAGCATTACGGAGATACGGGATCACTTTGCACCTGAGGGTTTTGCGCCTTTCGATTCATGGCTCGACCTCGTCGACGGCCTTTTCAAGGCCGCTGGCAACGCCCTTTTCTCCATGCCGGAGGACGGCACAAGAAAAGGGGAGTATGCGCTCTCGGAGGGGAGAGAGGAGTGGGAGGACGGGGAATACACCTTTGCCGTACGGAGGCAGACCGGAGAGGCCCCGGCCTACACCGACCCGGTAGTCGGCTGCGGGAGGTTTACGATAAAGGACGACAGGGAAGTCGTGCTGGACGTGAACCCTTCGACCAGGCTTCCGGAAAATGACGCGAGGCTCGACAACCTCGATACGGCCGTATCGACAAGGCTTGCCTCGCTCGGGTATGAGGCCCCCGACAACATGGGCATAAACGCGGTCCGCGAGGCCGTAACGCTTCTCCGCAAGCACGCGACAAACAGGATGACTGAGGCCGACAACGGCGACGGCACAAGGACCTTCACCTACTTCGACGACGACGGCACTACACCCGTCCTTGCCTATTCCTACAGGACCGCCGAGAAGACGAGGGAAAAGGCGACATGAGCATCTCCCCGGCTTTCCACGGGTGGTCGTCCGGGTATCTGAAGCCCGCGTTTTCAGGCTGGGAGCGTCACGACGCTATCGCGCCAAAAATGGCCGTTGGTAGGCTCGTCCACCAGGGGCACATTATTTCAACATGCGCCCATGCAGGGGCAGTTGCCCTCCTTGTGCAGCAGCCCTGCCATGCGTTCGGGATAAGCCCGGCGGCAACAAGCTATAGGATCGCAAAGGATGCCGGGCGCTCGAAGGCAGTATCGTCCGGGGATGATCCTCTGAAGGCCGTGTGCGGCAGAACGGCGCTTAAGATCTCCGCGCCGCCCGATGGAGCCGCAAGGTCGATAATGGAGGCAAGGGTCCCGCCGGTCTGCAATGTGGGCGATTCACCCTCGAAGACCGTAAAGGCCTCCGGGGATGCGTACCCGGCAGTATCCGGATGAGACCTGAAAACAAGAAGGGGCTGCCTGTAACGGCAGCCCCTTCTTTATTTAAAATGGTGGAGGCGGCGGGAATCGAACCCGCGTCCGGCAACGCTTATCCGGTTCTTCTACATGCTTATCCTGTCAGGGTAAGTCTCGCTCTCCGGCCCCCTTAAGGCATGAATTCCGGAAAGCCAGCCCGGTTGAGTCTCGCTCCCAGGTCCTTCGGACAGAGCCCCGGAAGCCATCCTGCTGAGTGTCGTCCTTCAGGCCCCGCAGGAGAAAGCCTGAAAGACGCTGGCCGGCTTAAGCGGCCAGGGCGTAATCGTAGTCGTTGCCGACTGTTTTTGTCTATCTGATTTACGAGGAGATAGAGCTCGGCATGCTTCACCCGGATTCAGACCGTCCCGTCGAAGCCAGTCGCCCCCATTTTTCAAAGAACACGATTCCTTTTCAGACCTTATTAAGGAAGGTCTGATTAATTCTGTTTTCTGTTGTCATTGCGAGGAGCTTTAGCCCGAAGCAATCTCTATGCTTGATTTTCCAAAAAGATAAGATTGCTTCGCTTCGCTCGCAATGACGAACACATTGAATTAGTCAGAGCTTATTTAAATTATACCATACAGGCCGGCGGCTTAAAAGCAAGTTTTCAGCTCTTCCCGCGCTTGCCGAGTGCCTTCTCCATCTCCCTCTTCACGTCCCGCTTCTTATGCTCTCCCGCTTGTCGTAGAAGGTCTTTCCCTTTGCCAGCCCCAGCTCCACCTTGGCCTTGCCGTCCTTGAAATATAGCTTGGTAGGTATGAGGGTGTAGCCCTTCTCGCGCGTCTTGCCGAGAAGCCTCCTTATCTCCCTCTTGTGGAGGAGTAGCTTCCTGGTCCTGTCCGGCTCGTGCTGCTTAAACCCGTCAGCCTTAGAGTACGGGCTTATGTGGGCGTTAAGCAGGAACGCCTCTTCGCCTATTATCTTGGCGTAGCCGTCCTTCAGGTTGGCCTTCCCGGCCCTGAGCGACTTTACCTCCGTGCCGGTGAGGATAATGCCCGCCTCAAAGTCGTCCCTCGATGAAGTAATCGTGGTAGGCCTTCCTGTTCCGGGTGACTATATCTATCGACACTGGCTTTTTAACTCCGGAACCGATCAGGGTACATGGGCTCTTTGCCCTCTGAAAATGCATGAAAGGGAGCATTTAAAAAGACGGTGGTTATTCTATTCTCAGGACGCGGGGCCTGAAAGACCTGCCGTGCTCGGAAAGAACGCTTAAGCCCTTGAGCAAGCCGAAGGCGGCGGCTAAAAATGCCACCCCGGAGATGCCGGAGACGAGGTCGGGGTGGTAGCCCGGCAGGAACCTCGGGAATACCGATTGCCCGAGCGCCACCCCGGCTATGAAGCTCAGTATGGGGAAGAGGTACAGGAGCGCCCCTGCCTTCAGGACCGACCCGGCGCTCACCGAGAATACGACCTTGTCGCCCACTTTCACGCCGACCGGGTCTATGGCCTCGACGATGACCTCGGCATCGGACGCGCCTCCAGTTACGCACGATTTCTTCGAGGAGCAGCTCTCGCACGCGCCAGTCCTCGTCGCCCGTATGGCCACCTTGTCCCCGTCCTTCCGTATTACAGTCCCATGCTCTTCCATCAATTTAAATCGTAACAAATAAGGGGCTGTTTTTCAAGAAACGCCGGGGCTCAAAAAAAAGCCCTGCCCCTTGCGGGGAGGGCTTTTTGCTTTTTGTCTATTCACCGGCAGCCGAGAGCTAAGCCGCGTACTCTTCCGATTTGTGGCGGGTAAACGCGGCGGTCTCATTCTCGCGGCGTTTGTTGCTGGTATGGAAGACCTCGACCTTCGATTTGAGGCCGGTCGCCAGCTCAGCTATCTCCTCGCTCGCCCTGGCTATCTGCTGGGCGCTTGCGGAAGTGTCGGTTATCACGTTGGCCATCGTGGCAACGTCGCCGCTTATCTGGTCGGTCGTGGTCGACTGCTGCTCGGCCGCTGCCGCGACCTGGTGCATTCTGGATGTCACCGCGCCGACCTTCTCGACAATCTCATGGAGGGACTGGCCTGCCGCCGTGGCGAGCTTGACCCCCTTTTCAACTGCCTTGACCTCGTGCTCCATCGAGGATATCGCCTTGCCGGTCTCCTCCTGCATGGCGGTTATCATCACGCCTATTTCCTTGGTGGCCTTCATGGTCTTTTCCGCGAGCTTCCTGACCTCGTCGGCGACAACGGCAAAGCCGCGCCCCTGCTCGCCGGCCCTCGCGGCCTCTATGGCCGCGTTCAGGGCGAGGAGGTTCGTCTGGTCGGCTATGTCGTTTATGACGCTTATTATGTTCCCTATCTCCTCGGAGCGGCTGCCGAGCTTGGATATCGTCTCGCTCGATTCACGCGCTGATTTCGGCTATGCCGTTCATGGACCTGATCGTCTCTGAGACTATCCCCCGCTCACGGCGACCTCGTCGCTCCCTTTTGCGGCTCTGCGCGCCGGAGACGTTCCTTACCACCTCGATGATGGTGGCGCTCATCTCCTGGGCTGCGGTCGACCCGGTTTGCCTTGAAGTTTGCGACCGCGAGCCCTCGGATATCTGGACGGCGGTCGCCGAGAGCCTCCGAGGACGACCGCGAGCTGCGCTATTGACGTATGCAGCCTGTTCACTATGAAGCGGAACCTTCGAGCATGCGGTTGAAGGCGTCGGCAGCTCCTGCTGCTCTCGTCTTCCGACGAGAGGTCGAGCTTTGAGGGTCAGGTCGTTCGTGCGCCTGACCTTGACATTGCCTCCGAGAGGTAATGGAGCGGTATGACCACCTTGCCCTTTATCACAAGGGCGGAGCCTGTCCCGAGGACTATCACGATAAGGAGGGTCGCCGCGGAGACGGCCATGATGGCCTTCGACGCCCTCAGGTCCGCGCCTATCCGGGTATTGACCATCTCGCCCACGGCAGCCGAGACCTCGAGTATGGTATCTATGCCCTTGGTGCTCTCTTCTATCCACTCCCTGCCGGTTATGCCGTATTCGCCCGTGGCGCTCGCGGCCATGACGGAGCTCCGCACGCTCGCGAAGCTTCCGAGGAAGGTGGCCTCCATCTTCGAGACCGCCTCCATCACCTTCGGGTCGATGCCCTGAGTTTCCTTCAGGCGGAGGACCGGCTTAAGGTTGATATCGATAATGGCGCGGAAGGTATTTAGCTTTTCGCGGGTCGCGTCGTCAACCGGGACCCGCCTTGAGACGACCCCCGCAAGCGTGGCCCGCTCCCTGCCCGAGTACTCGCCCATGAGCCAGACCGCCTGCTTCACTTCCAGGTTCATCCTGAGGGCCTCCTGGTTGGTGTCCGTGCTGGCGCTTGAGGCGAAGGCGGCGAGCCTGGCTTCCGATGCGGCGTCTATGAGGGAGGTGGCGAACTTGAACCATTCCTGGGCAGTGTAGTCCTTGGCCGGCCTGGCGATGTTTGAATCGACCCTGGCCCTCGTATTCGGGAGTTCCGAGCCGAGCCTTTCAAGTTCTTTTATCCTGGCTATCAGAAGATGGTTCCCCGGGTCCGCGTCCATCAGCAGCCTGGAGAGGTCCTGGGCGGCCTTAAGCGAACCGTCAAGCTGCTTCCTTACCCCTTCGATCCTGAGAACTATCGCGTTCTCCGCCGGCTTGTCGGATGAGAGGGCCATGAACGTCGTCCCCCTTTCCAGGGCGGCGAACCCCGCGGCGTCAAGGAGATGGTCGGAAAGCTCGTTGGCCTCCCCCATGCGGGTAGTCTCCTTGTACCTCTGGTAGCTCCAGAGGGTGTTCCAGGCGGAAAGGATTGCGAGAGCCAGAACCAGGAAGCCTATTGCAGCCAACATGAAATTTTTGATGCTGATACGGTCTAAAAATCTCATACAGCCCTCCTCAGGTCCTAATACAAAGAATTGCGTTTTTTGGGAAATAGTAAGACGCGATATTTCGTTTATCGGGAGGTCAGCGCCGATACTTTAATAAATTTCATGTTTTGTTGTGAAAAGCAAGGCTGCGGGGCCGCTTCTTAAAACCGATTGAATTGCCGGTCACGCGTGGTAAACTCTTTGAAACTTAGGAGGGTGAGTTGGCTGAAAAACATGAGAAAACCGGCGCGAGGGAAGCGGCCCTCAGAGTGCTCGATAGGGTCGAGGGAGGGGCGTACGCGGACATACTGCTTGATTCCGAGCTCAAGAACCTGAGCGCCACTGACGCGGGGCTCGCAACCGAGCTCACATACGGCGTACTCAGGTGGAAGTTGAGGCTCGACTACACCATAGACCTATTCTCGTCCATAAGGGTTGCGAAGCTCGAAAGGAAGGTCCTGAACGCCCTGCGGCTCGGCGCGTACCAGCTCCTTTTCCTCACCAGGGTGCCTGCCTCTGCCGCCATCAACGAATCGGTCGAGCTCGTCAAGCCCGACAGGAAAAGGGCCGGGTTCGTGAACGCGGTCCTGAGAAAAATCCTTTCCGAAAAAGAGAGTATTGCCATGCCCGGGGAGGACTACCCTGGCCGGCGCATCTCGGTTTCCTGGTCCCATCCCGAGTGGATGGTGCGAAGGTGGGTGGAGAGGTACGGACCCGAGGAGGCAGCGGAAATCTGCAGGGCGGGGCAGGAGCCGCCCCCGAGGACAATAAGGGTGAATACCCTTATGACGACACGGGAGCGGCTTGCCTTTGAGCTGAAAAACGAGGGCTTCGAGGCGGCAGAGACGCGCTATTCCCCTTACGGGCTTGATGTGAGGGGAGGCGGCGCGCTCGGGGCAAAGGACCAGAGGTACTATATCCAGGACGAGGCCTCCCAGCTCGTGCCTCTCCTCCTTGCCCCAGGGCCCGGAGAGGCGGTCCTGGACGCTTGCAGCGCCCCGGGGGGAAAGACATCGCACATGGCCCAGCTCATGGAGAAGAGGGGCTCGATATACGCCCTGGACAGGAACGCGGCGAGGCTCCGGGCCGTCATTGAAACGGCTTCGAGGCTCGGTGTTGATAAGATAATAAAGACCTTCGAGGCGGACGCCTCAGCGCCGCTTGGTTTCATCGAAGAGGGCACAATTGACGCGATACTCTGCGACGCGCCATGCTCGGGCCTCGGGGTGCTCAGAAGGGCTCCTGATTCCAAGTACAGGCGGAAGGAGGAGGATATAAAGGAGCTTGCCGGGATACAGGCGCGGCTTCTCGACAACCTCGCCGGGTATCTCAGGAAAGGCGGCAGGCTCGTCTATTCGGTCTGCACCTTCGAGCCCGAGGAGACGGAGGGGACGGTCTCCGGATTCCTTGAAAAGCACGGGGAGTTTTCGATAGAGGACGCTTCCGGCTATCTTCCGCCCCAATGCAGCGAGCTTGTGGACGCGGATGGTTTTCTGAGGACCTTTCCGCACAGGCACGGGATGGACGGCTTTTTCGCGGCGCGGCTCAGGAAGGATTAGACGATTGGACGGTTGAAACCGCTCAGGCGATTATGTCGATGATGGACTTTTCCATCTCAAAGCCGGTTTTGAGGGCCGCCGCGTTTATCGAGAGCATGTGCTTCGCGGTCATGAGAGAGACCATCTCGTAAGCAAGCTCAACGTTCGAGGCCTCGGCAATGCCCATGTCCAGGTAGCGCGCGCCGGGGCTCGGGTCGATTGAGACCGAAGCCTGCACCCCTCCCAGAGGGGCCTCCTTGAACGATACCGAATGGCGCTTGAAGCCGTCTGTGTTGGAATTGGCGACGTTGTGGGCTGTAGTATCCAGGAGTTTGAGAGAGGCGAAGATACCAGATGACGATATGCCGACAGGACGGAGCATGCAGACCTCCTATATAGATTATCGGCAGGCCGCCTTGAGACTTTAGGGATTTTTTCGGAAAAAGAATTTTTTTTGAAACCCGATAAAATTTATAGGCATTTCGAAGGGTTTGGTTAGTGGTCGGGCCCGGTTAAGTTGGCTTTTTTTAAAAAAAGCCGGTTAGCGCGCTGTGCGCGCCATTTTATTGGTTTAGTTTCTTAAACAACCCTAGGGCACAAGGCATAGCGAGCAAAAGGGGTGGACGGTCGGCGGGGCGAGGCGGGGAAGCAGGAGCGAGGCCCCGAAGGAGGCCGAGCGACATAAGGGCCGAGCCCGGAGGCTGGAGGCGGAAAGCGAGCCGAGCCTTGTGCCCAAAAAAGCGCGGCAGTGCGATAAAAAGGCCTTTTGCGACGGGGCTTGAATACCAGATTCTTCGGCCGTTTCACTCCCTCAGAATGACAGAACAATATGAATCAGCCGGATTGGATTGAGCGGAGCGAAACCCGACAAACGATCTGGCGGCTCTATTCGATTATCAATGAGGAAGGAATCTCGCCCTCTCTAATGACTATCGGTCGCTCCCCTGTGGCGTCCACGATGGTGGACCCTTTCCCTCCCTTTAGCGCCACGCCGTCTATGAGGATGTCGATAGAGCCGTCGAAATAAGAGAGCACCTCTTCTGGCCTTGTGGCGGGCGGCCTGCCGGAGGGGTTTGCGCTCGTTGAGGTTATGGGAGAGGATAGCGTTTTGGAAAGCCTTTGGGCAAGGGCGCTCCCTGAGAGCCGGACCCCGATGGTGCCGGTCCCGGCTGTGAGCCTCAATGGAAGGCCCGGCCCGGCCTTGAGCACAAGGGTCAGCGGGCCGGGCCAGAACTTTTGAATGAGCTTATGGGCGAGCGGGGTGATGATGGAAGCGACGCTACCGAGCATCCCGGCATCTCCGATTATGAGGGGGATGGGGCTCGATAGCGGCCTGCCTTTAATTTGATAAAGGGTTTCTACCGCATTTTCATTGAAAGGGTCGACGCAGAGGCCGTAGAAGGTCTCTGTAGGGTAAGCTATGACCCCTCCGGCCCTGAAGACCTCTGTCGCGCCCGAGTAATCGGCTTGAGCCTGGATTATAGAAGTTCCGGGCATATTCTCATGCCTTGAGCTTCTTCGCTTTCTCCTCGACCTGGCCCGCCATCTCCTCCCTGTGCCGCTTGAGGGCGTCTCTCAGGGAAGCGTCTCCGGTTGAGAGTATCTGGACGGCGAAGATCCCTGCGTTCTTTGCACCGGCCTTTCCTATGGCCATGGAGGCAACCGGCACGCCGCCAGGCATCTGGACGGTCGAGAGTAGCGAGTCGAGGCCTTTCAGCGGGCTTGAGTCTATGGGCACGCCTATTACCGGAAGCGTTGTCTCGGCGGCAAGGAAGCCCGCAAGGTGCGCGGCGCTCCCTGCACCGGCTATGATGACCTTTATGCCGCGGCCTTCCGCGCTCCTCGCGTATTCGAGCGTCCTCTTTGGGGTCCTGTGCGCAGAGGAGACGGTCATCTCGTAAGGGACGTTGAAACTTTTAAGTACCTTTGCGGCCTCTTCCATGACGGGAAGGTCTGAATCGCTCCCCATGAGTATGCCTACGAGAGGTGTATTTGACATGCGAAATCTCCTTTTCCAAATCGGTAATTAATCTCTACGGGTTGAATTCCCCGCTTGCGGCGCGTTTTGTTTTGACCTCCTCCCGTCAAGGGGAGGGAGGTTTGACATACCCTGGAGCAAGTTACGGGCGTTCATTTAAATCAGGGCGCGTCAGTCCCGGTACGGAGCGCCTTCGCCCGATGTCCTTCCTGTAGTGCGCGCCCTCCCAGCTTATCATCGAAACGGCCTCATAGGCCCTGGCGATGGCATCTCTTATGGTGCCCCCGAGGGCGGTGACACCCAAGACCCTGCCGCCCGATGTGACGACCATTCCGTCCCTCAGGGCCGTGCCAGCGTGGAAGACCATCGTGTCCTTGAGTAGCGCCGCTTCCTTCAGCCCCTTGATCTCGGTCCCTTTCATGTAGTCGCCGGGATAGCCTGCGGCGGCCATGACCACGCAGACCGCGGCCTCGTCCTTCCACCGGATGCGGGTTTTATCGAGCCTCCCCTCGACCGCGGCCATGAGCACGTCAAGGAGGTCGGTATCCATCCGCATGAGTATGGGCTGGGTCTCCGGGTCTCCCAACCTGCAGTTGAACTCCAGCACCCTGGGGCCCGCCTCCGTGAGCATGAGACTCTGCATAGAGGACGCCCTTGTAGGGCCCTTCGGCCTCCATGCGCCTGCACGCCGGGAGCATGACCGTGTCGGTTATATACCTCTCCATCTCCGGCGTAACGACAGGGGCCGGGGAGTACGCGCCCATGCCTCCGGTATTGGGGCCGGTGTCGTTGTCATAAACCGCCTTGTGGTCCTGGGCAGGGGCAAGGGGCACTACGGTATTCCTGTCGGTTATGGCCAGGGAAAGACGCTCCTCGCCCTTGAGGAACTCCTCGATAATTATCTTTTCCCGCGCCGCCGAAGGCCTTCCGGTCATTATGAGGTCGACCGCGTCAATGGCCTCGTCCTGGTCTGGTATATTATGACGCCCTTGCCGGCTGCTGAGGCTGTCTGCCTTTACGACAAAGGGCGGCTCGTGCCCTGGATAAAGGCCTTTGCCGGGCTGCCGCTTCGAACGACTGGTAGAAGACCGTGGGGATGCCGTAGCGGGTCATGAGTTCCTTGCTGAAAGCCTTGCTCCCCTCTATTTCCGCGGCGGCCTTCGAGGGCCCGAAGACCTTGAGGCCCGCCTTCTCGAACTCGTCCACTATGCCGAGCGTGAGCGGAAGCTCCGGGCCCACTACCGTAAGCCCGACCCCCTCTTTAACGCGAAGTCCCTCAAGCCAGGTATGTCATCCGCGGATATGGGGACGTTCTCGCCGTGGAGCGCCGTCCCTGGGTTTCCCGGCGCGATGAACACCTTCTCGACCTTCGGGCTCTCCTTTAGCTTCCATGCGAGGGTGCCCCTGCCGCCGCCGCCTACCACGAGTACCTTCATCTGTTGCCCTTCTCCGGTGATTTTAGCAGGTTGTTGAAAAGCTCAATTGTTGTGTCGTTTTCAAATTGTCATTGCAGCGTACAAAAAGTACGCCTCATTCCTCATTTTTCGACCCTTGCATCTTGAGCTTTTTGAGCAGCCTGTGAGATTTTGGGTTTTTCAGCACCTGTCAGTGCCTGAAATGCCTTACGCCTGTAAATACCATCGCGATGCCGTGCTCGTTCGCCGCCTTTATGACCTCTTCGTCGCGTATCGAGCCGCCGGGCTGGATAATGGCGGTCACGCCGTGCCCTGCAGCGAGGTCCACGTTGTCCCTGAACGGAAGAAGGCGCAGAGGCCATGACAGACCCCTTTACGGAGAGCCTGGCGTCAGCCGCTTTCGCGAGGCTATGCGGTCGAGTCTATCCGGGACATCTGGCCTGCGCCGATGCTGATCGTCCGTGTCCCTTTGCGAATATGATGGCGTTGCTCTCAACGTGCTTGCAGACGTTCCAGGCGAAGAGGAGGTCTCGAGCTCTTTGTCATTCGGCCCGCGTTCCGTTACGGTCTTAAGGTCTGAGGCGCTCGATATCGAGCCCCTGTAGGAGCACGCCGCCGGATACCCTCTTTATGTCGAGGTCAGCAGGGCCGAAGGAGAGGACTTCCGGCTTGATATCGCCCATCTCAAGGAGGCGGAGGTTCTTCTTGGATGATAGCGCTTCGAGCGCCTCTGGCGCGAACTCCGGGGCTATCACGGCCTCGAGGAATATCTTCCCCAGCTCCTCGGCGACTTCCCTGGTCACCTTTCTATTGAGGCCCACGATTCCGCCGAACGCCGAGGTCTTGTCGCACTCGTAGGCGAGCCTGTAGGCGCCAAGGAGCCCGGCTTTCGATACTGCGGTGCCGCAGGGGTTATTGTGTTTTACAATCACCGCCGCCGGCTCGTGGAATTCTGCCGCGAGGTTGAGGGCCGCGTGGAGGTCGAGGATGTTATTATAGGAAAGCTCCTTCCCCTGTAGCTGCCTGGCTCCGGCGAGCCCGGCCTGTCCCTTTAGGCGCCTCCTGTAGAAGGCTGCCTTCTGGTGGGGGTTTTCGCCGTAGCGGAGGTCCTGCACCTTCTCGAACTGGATGGTGTAGGTGTCCGGGAACTCCTTCCTCGGCTCGGCCTCGGGGATGTCGGGCACGGTGCCGAGGTAATTCGAGATGGCCGCGTCGTAGCGGGCCGTGAGCTGAAATACCTTTTTAGCGAGCGCGAACCTCGTCATCTTCGAAAGGCAGTTCTTCTTCTCCTTCATCTCGGAGACTACGCCAGCGTAGTCCGAGGGGTCGACGACAACGGCCACGTCCTCGTAGTTCTTTGCCGCGGCCCGTATCATGGTCGGCCCGCCTATGTCTATGTTCTCTATGGCGTCCTCGATGGTCGCGCCTTTGGCGATGGTGTCCTCGAAGGCGTAGAGGTTCACGACCACCATGTCGATGGGGAGTATCCCGTTCGTCTCCATCTCCTTCTGGTGCGCGGGGTTTCCGCGCATGCCGAGTATGCCGCCGTGTATCTTCGGGTGGAGGGTCTTGAGCCTGCCGTCGAGCATCTCAGGGAAACCCGTGTAGGAAGATATGGGGATCACGGTCACCCCGGCGTTCTTTATAAGCTCTGCCGTTCCGCCTGTCGAGATTATCTCCACCCCGGCTGCCGAGAGCTCCTTTGCGAACTCGACCACGCCGGTCTTGTCGGTTACGCTTATTATCGCTCGCCTTATCCTTTTCATTTTAAATAAACGTATCCTCCTTAAGAGAAGTCAGGTCCTTTTAAAAGCAACAGATTATTTTCTTTTACGTACCTGAGTATTTTTCCTGAAAATACGCTCAGATTAAAAAACCGCGATCTAGTCCATATTGCACTCCTGTATCCCAATCTGATGTAAGATAATCTCTTACAAAATTGAAAAGATGACACACCACATCCGAGAAGATCGGGTTTTTTTCGTAATCAGGTAAAAATCTAAATTCTCTATCAGTATTTTTTTGTTTTCTTAAAACATAAATCTGATCAACTTTAAATTTTTTTAGATTAATTTGTTCTGTTAATTTAAGCCATTCAGCAACAACAATATATAATGCATTAGGATTTCAGAATTTTAATTGTTCTGCCGCAGTAGAAGAACCTTCAAGCATTGTTTTGTCCAAATATGTCTTACATTCTATTGCGACAGCTGGAATTTGAAGCAAATAATCAACTCTATTTTCACTTCCCAATACTTGCATTTGTGTTTCTATGTTGATTCCAATAACGAAGTCATGATCCTTAGTCTCGAGCTGTGCGCTTGGAATTGTGACCATTTCAGAAAAATTTCTATATGAGAAAAAAATATCCTTAAATGTTTTTGCCTTTCCAATCAAGACAGACCTGGAAAAATCCCGAACCAGATCTTTAAACAAATAAAACATAAATTCCTCAAGAACAGTAGAATGCAAATTTGAACGCGCATCGAATTTTTCGGCATACTTTTGCTGATCAATAAAATCCTTGTAGCCTGAAAAAAGGGCGACTCTTCTCGCAAGGACGCTATTATCAGCATCTGATGGAGTTGCTTTTGGACCAATTAAGTCCATATTTGCCTTTTGCCAAATATTATAGTGCTTCCTGATTTCTTTAAGAAATAATCTTGATTCCTTATCACAGTATTTTGATCTATGAGTCTCTTTTTGCTTTAGGTTGTCTCCATGCACAAACATTTTACTCTCCTAAATTGGAAAGAAGATTTTTTGCAATTGACGCTGCCAGCAACGGAGGAACAGCATTTCCAATTTGGTTGTATTGACAGAGGAACTTTTCGTTAAAACGACCCTCCGATTCTAATAAGCGAGTGGATACTACTGTAGGTTTCCCCTTAAACACGTACCAATCAGGAAAAGATTGTATTCTCGCTCCTTCCCGCGCAGTAAAATTGCGATGCTGATAGGGGTGGACAAAGTTTGCATAAAAAGATGCCGGAATTGTATGACAGGTCTTATCAGGCCTCATTCTTCGATTATTTTGGTCATAGATTTTTTTGCTTATCTCGCCATTTCCATTCCTCTTTAAAGGCCAATGATGGAATGGAACATCGGAAATTGAATCGCCACATTTCATCGTGGAAAATCGTAAAACCATTCTTTTTGAATGATTCATGGCTTTGTGATTATAGATTTTTCCAGCCGCGTTCCTTAAAGATAATTGATATTCATTCTGTGCTTCTTTTTCGTAATCCATTTCCTCCGCGCCTTCACTTGCTTGCAGTTCAGGTAGGTCGGAAATTGCAGCCCATAGATCAGGGCACGGCTTTAAATTAGTATCGAAAAGAGTACCTTTTTGCCTTGATAAATCTATGTGAGTTGGCACTGGAAAGGGTTTTTTTAATTCCTTTTTTGATGCAATAACAAAAAGTCTTTTCCTTATTTGCGGGACACCATAATTAGTGGCTTCCAAGATATCATAATAAACATAATATCCGAGTCCATTCAATTCCTTCTCTATTATTCCTATAACATATTTGTTGTCTTTGGTTTTTATATTAACCAAATTGGGCACGTTTTCTAATATCAATATTTTTGGTTTCAAAATGTCGGCAACTCTTAAAAGCTCAATAAAAAGAGAGTTTCTTGGATCTTTTGGATCCCCAGCACCTTTTCTGCAAATCGAAAATCCCTGGCAAGGTGGGCCACCCAATATTACGTCAGGTTTGCGAGTACCCCTGAATTGTTTTTTTAGCTCATCATCTGAAAGGTTTCTTATGTCATCAATAATCACTATGGCATTTTTATGATTGAATAAAAACGTCTCAGCAGCCCACTTGTCAGTTTCGATTCCGCCAATTATTCTATAGCCAGCAAGATAAAACCCTAAACTAAATCCGCCTGCACCAGAAAAGGTATCTAAGACGTTCATGTTTTTCCTTCTGAATATTATTAAAGCTCAGAACCCCATGTTCCTTATGAATTCCCGCTCGAACCGGGGGCTCCCTGAAAGCGGCACGTATCTGGCCGATTCCGCAAGCTCCTCGGCCTCTTCCTTTTTCCGGCCGGAGAGGGCCAGGGCCGCCCCTTCGAGCGCGGCGTCCCCTACATACCTGACCTCATCCCACCGCTCATCCAGGAGCCCTATGCCTTTAAGGGCCGCAGGGCTCAAATGGGCCCCGAACGCGCCCGCGACGTATACCCGCTCGACCTCCCCGGGGCTTATTCCGGCTTTTTCAAGCAGTACGGCCATCCCTGCCCTGGTCGCGGACTTTGCGGTCTGGAGCGCCCTCACGTCCGGCTGGTTTATCCGCACCTCTTTTGGGCGTCCCTGAGAGGACAAAGGAGTTTCCGTCCTTTCCGGGCTGTATCCTGGACGCGAGGTTAGTCTTACCTCGTCCCTGTCGAGGATCCTCCCGGATTTGTCTATCACCCCGGCATTTATGAGCCTGTGCATTGATCTACAAGCCCCGAACCGCATATAGCGCGCGGCGATATTTCGATGACTTCGAGGCGGAGCGCGTCCCTCTATCCGAGGCCCTCGATTGCGCCGGGCCCGGCAACCATGCCTGCTCGACCTCTCCGCCCTCGAATGCCGGGGCCAGTGCTGCGGAAGTGGCGAATATAGTCCCGCTTACGCCGAGGAGTATCTCGCTATTCGTGCCCACGTCTATGACGAGCGCGGGCCTCTCCGCTTTCCTAAGCCCCAGTGCAAGCGCGACCGCGACCGCGTCGCCGCGACAAAGTTCCCCGATAAGGGAAAGAGGTGAAAATCCCCGCATCGCAATCGAGCCCGGCCTCTGAGGCGGTAAGGCCTTGAATCCCTGAATACCGGCCTGTACGGGATTTCGAGAGCGGCTCCGGCGAGATGCCGAGGAAGAGGTGCTCCATGACGGTATTACCGGCTATGGACACCTCCTGCACGAGGGACTTTCTTTCCCCGCAAGCTCCTCGATGAGGCCGTTGCAGGCGTTCCTGGCCGCCTCTGCAATCCCCCGGAGGGGAGCTGGCCGGCCAGGGCCGCATCCATCCTCGATATCACGTCCCGCCCCATGCGGCCTGCGGGTTGGGGAGCGCTGCGGAAACTTCGATGGAATTTGACCTGAGGTCCACGAGCGCGCCAGCGATCGTTGTCGTCCTGAGGTCTATGGCTATGCCTAAACCCGTTTATCGGCTTTTTTGCTCAATTGGCGGGAGGGCCTGTTGTTCTAAAGATTAAGGCTGGCCTGGCGGCCAGCCTTAATCTTTATCCTTTTCAAGGCTTAAATCAAGGTTTTCAGGCGCGGGCGCCTTAGCAGTGCGGAAAATGCAAAATTCGCTCAGGCTGCTCAAAAGCTTCAGATGCGAGGCCCCGGTTGGAACAGGAACTGGGAATGAGGCGTATTTTGTATACGCCGGAGTGTCAAGCGACGTAGCCTTCGAAGCAGATGGACTTTTTGAGCAGCCTGTCAGAACGACACGGGCGGCGCGCTGGAGAGGAGGAACTTCAGGTCCTCGTCCCTGAACTGGAAGCCGAGGCCCACGTACGCGGACCTGAGGCCGACGTTGTTCGTAAAGTCGTCGTATCCGGCGGTGAGGAAGAAGAACTTGTTGAGGTAGAGCGTGCTGCCCGCCTTGAGGTGCGCGCCTCCGTCGCGGCTGAAGTCGAACGCCTCGAGGGTGAGCTTGAGCCTGTCCCGGAACATGTAGTAATCCAGGCCCGCGCCGCCGGTCGACTCGATTATGCCGCCCCTTACGACGAAGTTGTCGAACCTCTTGGCGATCTGGGCCGATATCTTAATCTGGTCCGAGGTCTTTGTCTCGGATATGGTGGACGGGACGCCGTCGGTTACGACCACCCGCGACTCCTCGGTAATCTTGCCCCTCGGGTCGTCGACCACCTCGAGGAGGTAGTACTTGTCGGCCTTGGGCTGTATGCGGAGCGTGAGGTAGCTCTTGGTGTCGCGCGCGTCGAAGAGGTATTCTCCCCTGAACCCGATGAAGGTCTGGAAGCTCTCGGCCCGCTCTATGTAGCTGTTTATGCCCGAGACGGTCTTGTTTATGTTCTCGTGGAGCGTTTTGTCGTTCACGAGCTGCCCGAGCGTGCCCTGGCCCTGGTCTATCTTCTGCGTTATGCTCTTTACCGAGCTCATGGTGGTGCTTATGTCCGGGCCGAGCTCCCCGGCGACCTTGTTCAGCGTGTCCATGGCCTGCTGGAGGCTCAAGGACGCGGCCTTGAGGTTCTCGACCCCTTCCTTCAGGTTCCCCCGGTTCTCGGATATCATGCCGTCCAGGTTCTCGGAGGTCGCAAGGAGCGACTCGCTCAGGCTCTTTATGGCGGTCCTTAGCTCGGTCGTGACCTGGGGGCCTTCGCTGGTCAGGAAGGCCGTGAAGGAATCGAGGTTCCGCATGATGTTCTCGAACTGGTCGTCGTTCTTGGCGACTATCCTGTTCAGGCGGAACGTGAGGTCCTCGATGTTCTTCACTATGTTGCTCAAGGTCTGCTCGCCGGCTTCGCCGCCGAGGACGTTGCTCAGCGACTCCGTTATCTTCTTGATGTCGAGGGAGACGTCGCTCAGGATGGTTATGAGCCTGTCTATGTCCGCATAGGCCCTGGTCCGGGTTATGTATTCGCCCTCCTTCAGGGGGGGCGCGCCGGGGTGGCCGGGCAGGAGCTCCAGATATTTTTCGCCGAGGAGGCCCTTGGTGGTGAGGACGGCGGTAAAGTCCCTGCCGATATTGATATCCGGCCGTATCTGCAGCTCGAGGAGGGCCTTGTGGTCCACGAGGGATATTTTTTTGACCCTCCCCACCTCGACGCCCGCCACGCGCACCGCGGCATTGGGGTCGAGCCCGGCTGCGGAGTCGAACTCGACGAAAAGTGTGTAGCCTTCGGCGCGGCCCAGCTGTATGCCCCGAGCCTCAACGACATATAGGCCAGGAGTATCACCCGAGGAGGACGAAGAGCCCTACCTTGGCCAGAACTGAGTTTTGGAAGTTCCATTAATTTCTAATCTCAGTCCCCGCATTTAACAGGCTGCTGAAAAGTCCATCTGCGTCGAAGGCTACGTCTTGACACCCGGCGTACACGAAAAGTACGCCTCATTCCCAGTTCCCTGTTCCAACTGGGGCCTCGCATCTGGAGCTTTTGAGCAGCCTGATAAAACGGAGTTTTTCAGCAAGCTTTTAAACCGAAAAACACTCAAGCCGGTATGACTTTTGTCCTTTTCCCGGCAGGCGGCCCGCCCCGCCTCAGTATACCCTTATCGGTCCCTCGGCCCTGCCCTCGAGAAACTGCCTGAGTACGGGGTTGGGGTTCTTCTTCATCTCCTCGACCGAGCCCTGCTCGATTATCTTCCCCTCGTGGAGCATGGCGATCTTGTCGGCGATCTTGTAGGTGAAGGGGATATCGTGGGTTATGAGAACGTATGTCGTCTTGAGCTCCCGCTGGGTGTCGAGGACGAGGTCGGCGATGGAATCGCTCATTATGGGGTCGAGGCCGGTCGTCGGCTCGTCAAAGAGGACTATCTCCGGGTCCATGACTATGGCCCTCGCGAGCCCCACCCGCTTTTTCATGCCCCCGGATAGCTCGGCGGTCGTCATCTTCTCGACACCGACGAGCCCCACCCTCCGGAGCTTTTCCCCCACGACCTTCATTATGTCCTCATCGCTCAAGTCCGTGTGTTCCTTGAGCGGAAATCCCACATTCCCGCCCACGGACATGGAGTCGAATAGCGCGGCCCCCTGGAAGAGCATGCCGAAGCGCTTCCTCACCTCATTGAACTCCCGCTCCCGCATGGCGGTTATCTCCTGGCCCTCGAGGAATATCTGCCCCTCGTCAGGCCGGAGGAGGCCTATTATGTGCTTCAAGAGGAAGCTCTTGCCCTCTCCGCTCCGCCCGATGATGACTGTTATCTTGCCCTTTTCCACGTCGAGGTCCACGCCGTCGAGGACCTTTTTTGGGCCGAAGGACTTTTTAAGCCCGATTATCTTTATGAGGGCGGACGGCGGCATCGGGCCTCAGATCATGAAAGACGACATGATGTAGTCGGAGACGAGTATCATCACGCTCGCCGTTACGACCGACAGGGTCGCGGCCCTTCCCACGCCCTCGGCTCCGCCGGTCGTGTAGAAGCCGTTGAAGCAGGCCACCATCGTGGTTATGAGGCCGAAAACGGTCGATTTATAGAGTCCGGTCATGATGTCGCTCACCTGTACGAAGTCTATGGTGCGGCCCACGTAGACCCCGGGGTTTATGCCGAGGAGCTGTACGCCTATGACGTAGCCGCCGACCACGCCCACGAAGTCGGTGACAACCGTAAGGAGCGGGAACATCAGCACGCCCGCGATTATCCTGGGGACGACGAGGTATTTGACGGGGTTCACCGCCATGGTGACGAGGGCGTCTATCTGCTCGGTTACCCGCATGGTGCCGAGCTCGGTGGCCATCGCGCTCCCGGCGCGTCCGGTCACCATGAGGCCCGTGAGGACAGGGCCGAGCTCCCGGGCCATGCTGAGGGCGACCGTCGGCCCCACGAGGCTTTCCGCGCCAAACCTCTTGAGGGCGTTATAACCCTGGAGCGCGAGGACCATGCCCGTGAATGAGCCCGTGAGGACGACTACGAAAAGGCTCTGCACGCCCACGAACTCCATCTGCTTGAAGATGTTCCGGAACTTTACGGGGGGCGTGAAGACGAGGACAACGGCGCGCATGAGCATGATCGCCATTAGCCCCGCGGCCTCGACGAAGCGCTGCGCGCTCCGGCCTATGCTTTCGAGGTATGCCCTTATCATAGCCCCTTCAGGAGAGATATACCCTCGGCACCCGCTGGGAGATGCCGCAGAATATCTCGTAGCTTATGGTGCCGGCCTTTCCGGCGACCTCTTCAGCAGTTATCGTCTCCGCGCCCTGCGAGCCGATTATGACGACCTCGTCCCCGGCCTTCACGTCCGGAACGTCCGTCACGTCGGCCATTGCCAGGTCCATGCATATCGCGCCGACGAGCGGCACCCTTTTCCCGCCGGCCAGCGCCTCGCCTTTCCCTTCGAGCCTCCTCGGCAGGCCGTCGGCATAGCCGATGGGTAGGGTCGCTATAGTGCTATGCCTTTTTGTGGCGAACCTTCTGCCGTAGCTCACGCTGAAGCCCGGGGGCACGCCCTTCAAGTGCAGTATGCGCGTCTTGAGCTGAAGGACAGGCTTCAGCTCAAGCCTTTCCCTCAGGCGCTCGGCCGGGTATGAGCCGTAGAGCATTATGCCGGGCCTTACGAGGCTATGGTGGGAGCCTTCGAGGTCCACGATCGCCGCGCTGTTGGCGATTTCGGTAAACAACGGGTCGAAGCCCATCCCCCGTATCTCCTCCAGGGACCTCTTGAATCCCGAGAGCTGCGACTCGGAAAACCCCTTGTCCTCGCTCTCGGACTCGGCGAAATGCGAGAGCACCGCTTCGACGTCCAGATTAGGCAGTTCCTTGAGCCCGGCAAAGAACCGGCCCGCCTCATCGGGCAGGAGGCCCAGCCTCCCCATGCCGGTATCGATTTTAACATGTATTTTTTTAACCGCTCCCCTTTTCCGCGCCTCTGTATCGAGCGAGCGCGCGGTCCTCATGTCGAAGACTACCGGGGTAAGGTCAAAGTCGAATACACCACCGGCCTGGTCCGGGAAAATGCCGCCCAGGACGGCTATGGGCCTTTTCATACCGGCGTCCCTGAGCCACGCCCCCTCCTCGGGGATGGCGACCCCCAGGAACTCTGAACCCATTGCTTCGAGGACGCGGGCCGCCTCAATGTCCCCGTGCCCGTAGGCATTGGCCTTTACAACGGCCATCATGGCCGTTCCGGCAGGGATACGGCTCCTCAACTGGCGGTAATTGAACCTGAGCGCCTCCCTGTCGATAAAGGCGGAGGTCGGCCTTTTTTCCAAAAGCATTCTCCGGTAAGAAAAAAGCAAGTTTTAACGGGTACTTAATAACATTTTTGAATTGAGCTTGCAAAGGAAATCGTCAGGTCGTCGGCGCAGATGGCAAAAGACATCCTATCTGTTCCGAGTTTTTCGGTCATATGCAAAAACAACACCTTTCCGCACTGCCGTGCGGTTTTTGAGGGGCTCGCGCTATCCCCCTCCCCGACCCCGTGAACGGGCCCCTAAAGTCGCTTCGCTCCTGACTTCCCCGGCCCGTTCACGCTCTTCCTCCCTTATGCAGCGCTCGCCTTACCCTCCGGGGTTTGTTAAAGACAAAAAATCTCACAGCACTTTTGTTTTTGCATTTAAAACAGCCCAGGGGCATAAGGCGGAGCGAACATAGGGATGGGGGAGGGGCGGGCGAGGCGGGGCAGCAGGAGCGAGTCCCCAAAGGGCCGAGCGACATAAGGGCCGAGCCCGGAGGATGGAGGCGGAAAGAGAGCGAAGCCTTATGCCCAAAAAGAGCGCGGCAGCGCGTTAAAAGGTCTTTTCAGCATGGCATCAAGAGAGGGGAAAAGACCTTATCCATACGCGAGGCGAGGTGTGGTGGCCTTTCGTGAGTAGTAATTCGGGGGTGTAGGGCTCCTAAGCGCCCTGGGGGAGGGGCTGCCTTATCCTGAGAAGGGACTTTTCGAGCTTCTTCATCGCCTGGCTCTCTATCTGGCGCACCCTTTCCCTCGTTATCCCGAGGGCGTCGCCTATGACCTGCAGGCTCTCCGGCTCGTCGGACATGAGCCTCTTCTCCACGACCACCCGCTCCTTTTCGTTAAGGAGCGCGAGGGCGCTGGAAACCTCTTGCCTGACAAGGAAGCTCTCCTGGCTCCGGGCAACGGATTCGAGCGGGCCCGGCCCCTCGTCCCTCAAAAGGTCGAGGTGTGTGGAGTTGTCATCCCTTATGGGGGCGTCCAGCGAGAGGTCGCTCTTCAATTCAAGCTCTTCATGGGAGACGTAAGAGGGCTCTTCGCCTGCCGACCCGTCCGCGAGCGCGGGGGCCTTGTAGAAGAGCTTTTTCTTGAGGGCCTTGGTGCTCTTCCTCACGAGCCCCCTGGATTTGAGAATATAGTCCTGTATGAACGACCGTATCCACCAGGTCGCGTAGGTGATTAGCCTGAAGCCCTTGTAGGGGTTGAACTTCTTGACCGCGGTCATGAGGCCTATATTGCCCTCCTGGATGAGGTCCGCGAGCCTGCAGCCGTAGTTCCTGAACTCAAGGGCTATTTTCACTACATATCTAAGGTTGGAGGTGACGAGGGTGTGCGCGTCCTCGATGGACCTGGTCTTATAGTAGCGCTCGGCTACCCGGAATTCGTCCTCGGCTGAGAGCATTGGATAACGGCTCACTTGAGCGAGATAGCTCTGGACCGAATCTGTTACTACCGGAAGACCCATCAGGCACATCCTCCTTTTGATTAGCACTCCCATTTACTGAGTGCTAATATTATAAAGAGCATGTTGAATTTTGTCAAGGCCGTCGCGTTTTTCATAGTGAATTGAATATGTTAGGGAAGACGGCGGGAGAAACTACGCGGCATGCGAAAAAAAACGGGGCGGCATATTTGCCGCCCCGTTCTCTTCCCGTGGTCCTTATCTTTTAGACGACGAAAAGGAGTATAAGGGCTACGACGAGCGCGTAGATGGCAAGGGACTCCATCATGGCGAGACCGACGAGCATGGTCGTCATGATCTTGCTCGAATGGCCGGGGTTCCTGGCCATGCCCTCGAGGGCGCCCCTCACGGCGTGTCCCATGCCGATGCCGGGTCCGATTGCGCCGAGGCCCATGCCGAGACCGGCGCCGATGAATATGGCGGCCTGCACGAGCGCGCTCCTCCCGCCCTCAGCGGCCGCTTCCTGCGCAAAAGCCAGGTTGGAGCCGACGACGACGGCAATCAAAGCCAATACTACGGTTACCGCGTACTTCCTCATCTTTGACTACCTCCTTGAGATTAGGGAGTCCGTATTCCGCCTGACCGCGTAGCCTCCTGTCGGACAGGCCGGGGATTGCCATCTTCCCCGGCTGACTCCCGGCCCCGTACGGCGCCAGGGGCAGGCGCGGGCTCCCTTTGAAAATATCTTTAATGCGCCTCTTCGAGCGCGCCCCCTATGTACATCATCGAGAGGAGCGCGAAGATGAACGCCTGTATGAAAATGACGAGCACGCCCAGCACCGTCGAGAAGGCCAGCAGCGGGTAGGCGAGCGGCATGAGTATCAGGAGCACCGCCACCACCTGCTCGTGGCCCATGATGTTCCCGAAAAGACGGAGCGAGAGGGAGACGGGCCTTGCGAGGTGGCCTATTATCTCTATTGGTATCATGAGCGGCATGAGCCACCAGACCGGGCCCGTGAAGTGCTTGAAGTATTTAAGCCCGTGCTCCTTGATGCCTATCACATGCGTTGCGACGAATACGATGAGCGCCAGGGCCGCGGTGGTGTTGAGGTTCGCGGTCGGCGGCAGAAGCCCGGGTATCATGCCGAGGAGGTTCGATATGAAGATGAATATCGCGAAGGTCATTATGAAGGGGAAGTACTTCCTGCCCTTGTGCCCCATGGTCTCGTCGACCATGCCCTCGAAGGAGGTCACGGTGAGCTCGACTATCGACTGGACCCTGCCGGGCACCAGCGCGAGCCTCCTCGCGAGGAGCAGCGAGAATATCGCGAGCCCTATGGTTATGTATATCATGAAGGCTGTATGGGCGTGGAGCCCGAAGGTCGGCACTATCGTGTCATGCATGTGAAGATTCCTCCCTGGCAAGGTATATCGTGGTGCATACCGTTATAAAAGCTGATCCTAAAAAGCCCCCTATGAGGGGCCACGGGCTCAAGATGCCTTTATACATGATGAGCGCGAGAAGCGCCGCTACCACCGCGAACCTCAGGCGGTACGCGGCGGGGATGAACCTGCCGGCCTTTTCCGGGTCCATTCGGACCCCCTTCCGGGCTATCCTCAGGAGCCAGAGCGTGCTCGCCGTCCCTATGAAGAACCCGGCAGCGATGCCGGGGAAAGCGTGCGTTCCGATGAAGGCCAGCGCCAGGCCGGAGGCCGCGATGAAGGCCGCCAAATTCGCGCCCAGGAGCTTAAGCGAGACCGTTGCTGAAAAGGCCTCTACGTCCCCTGTCTCCCGGCTATAGTCCATACTTCCTGGCCGTCTCGTACATGTTTTTAAAGCCCGCGGCTATGCCGAAGAGCAGGAATATTATCGTGAGCCAGGGCTTGGTGCCGAAGAACTTGTCAAGGTATATGCCTATGACGAGCCCTATGACAGTCGAGACCACCATCGCTATGCCCATTGATGCGAGCATGGCGAGGCCCTTGTAAAAACCCCGGCCGTTTTCTTCAGGCATAGGTCCCCCTTGCATTTGATTTACCTGCTGATTTTTGAGGGGGACGGCCCATGCAACCGGAAATCATTATCACATGGGGGAAAAGAAAGTCAAAGGAAATCTATCACGTACGGGACGGAGTTATGCGCCCCCGGAACCGGATGAACCATATGCAGCCGGTCCCCCTTTTATCCGATTATACTTTGATTTCCAGTCTCAAGTGAAGCGGGGCTTTTCCCGGGTATGTGGCCGGACATGGATTTCTTTCCGGTTTTCTTGACGCCCCGGTCAGATATGGTAAAATCCTAAGGCTTTCAGGCCTTCCATCCGTTCAGCCCGGTTTCCATGCGTGAGTTTTTTTGCAGTCCCTGAATCTGTCGCCCCGGTCTTGCTTCAAGGCCCGGGCCTTCGTCAATACCAATTAAGGAAGGTCTGATTAATTCGTGCATTCGTCATTGCGAGCGTAGCGAAGCAATCTCTTCTTTTGAATATCAGGCACTTTGAGATTGCTTCGTCGTTTCACTCCTCGCAATGACCGCAAGAAACGGAATTAATCAGACCTTCCTTAAATCTAAGGAGAGAGCTTGAAGAGCATCATAATGGCTGGCGGGTTCGGCACCAGGCTCCGCCCCCTCACGAACAACCTCCCGAAGCCCATGGTGCCTATGGCGAACAGGCCCATGATGGAGCACATAATAGGGCTCCTCAAGTCCCACGGGATAAAGGACCTTACCGCGCTCCTTTATTTCCAGCCCGAGATGATATCCGGCCACCTCGGAGACGGGAGCGCCTTCGGGGTGAAGCTCGACTACATAACGCTCACCGTTGACCTCGGCACAGCCGGTGCTGTCGGGAGCGCCATGAGGAAGATGGGCGGGGGCGGGACGACGCTCATCATAAGCGGCGACGTGCTTACTGACATAGACCTCCAGAAGGCGGTAAGCTTCCACAGGGAGAGGAAGGCCGCGGCAACCATAGTCCTCACGAGGGTGGAGAACCCGCTCCCCTTCGGCATAGTCATAACCGACGAGGAGGGGAGGATAATCCGGTTCCTCGAGAAGCCGAGCTGGGGCGAGGTCTTCAGCGACACCATAAATACCGGCATATACATCCTTGAGCAGAAAGTCCTCGATTACATACCAGCCGACAGGGAGTTCGACTTCAGCAAGGACCTCTTCCCGCTCATGCTCGACAAGAAGGAGCCCCTTTACGGCTACATAGCCGAGGGCTACTGGAAGGACGTCGGGAGCCTCGAGGAGTACAGGGCCGCGAACATGGACATCCTCCAGGGAAGCGTCCACGTGGAGGTGCCGGGCGAGAGGATAGACGGCAGGAGGCTCTGGGTCGGCAAGGGCTCGCGCATAGATTTTACAGCCAAGCTCGAAGGCTCGATAATCATAGGCGAGAACTGCCGGATAGGGGCCGAGGCCAGGATATCGAATTCGATAATCGGGCCCGGCTCCATAGTCGAGGAGGGCGCGGTGATCCTCGATTCCGTAATCTGGGACTCGACGAAAGTGGCCCACGGGGCCTCGCTCCACGAGAACGTGGTCGCGCGCGGAAGTGAAATACTTGACCAGGCGCACCTGGCCGAGGGCGTCATCGTAAGCGACCATTGCCGCATAGGGAGAAATTCCACCATAAAGGCAAACGTAAAGGTATGGCCCTACAAGGTCGTGGAGGACGACGCAACACTCGCATCAAGCCTCATCTGGGGCGAGAAGTGGAGCAGGAACATATTCTCGACCTACGGCGTTACGGGGCTTGCGAACATTGAGCTCTCGCCGGAGTTCGCGGCCAAGCTCGGGGCCGCCTACGGGGCCTCCCTCAAGAAGGGCGCGGCAGTGTCGACCAGCAGGGACGCGCACAAGACGTCTCGGATGATAAACAGGGCCATAATGACCGGCATTCTCTCGACCGGCGTAAACGTCCACGACTACGGAGTGACACCCATGCCGGTCGTGAGGTTCCTTGCGAGGAGCGGGACCGAGGCCGGGGGGGTGCATACCAGGAGGTCGCCCTTCGACCCCCAGCTCGTTGACTTGAAGTTCTTCGACGGCAAGGGCCTGGACCTCCACCCCGGATACGAGAAGACGATAGAGAAGCTCTTTTTCAAGGAGGACTTCCTCCGCGCCCCGATGGAAGAGACTGGCGAGATGAGCTTCCCTGTGCACGGCTTCGAATCCTACCAGAACGGGTTCCTGTCCATGATAGACTCGGAGACCATCTCCAGGGCCGGGTTCAGGTTCGTCGTGGATTATTCCTACGGCTCGTCATCGCGGATATTCCCCTACATACTCGGAAAGCTCAACTGCGAGGTCATAGCCCTTAACGCGAACCTCGACGGAAGCAAGACCACCAAGAGCCCGGAGGAGTTCCAGAGGGCGATGGACCAGCTCTCGTCCATCGTGCGCTCGCTCGACGCGGACATGGGCTTCTATCTCGACGCGGGCGGGGAGAAGGTATTTCTATTCGACGAGACCGGCGAGGCCCTCGACGGCGACACGGCCCTCAACATAGTCACGCTCCTTGTCCTAAAGTTCAACAAGGAAGCGGGGAGAAAGGGGCACATAGCGGTTCCCGTGACCGCCTCCCGAGCCATAGACAGGATGGCCGAGACCTACGGCTTCGGGGTGCGGAGGACCAAGACCACCCCGAGGGGGCAGATGGAGGCCGCGGCAAGCGAAGGCGCGCTCTTCGTGGGGGAGCAGTCCGGCGGCTTCATATTCCCGGACTTCCAGCCGAACTTCGACGGCATGTACGCGATAGCGAAATTGCTGGAGATGCTCTCGAAGCACGGCACGAGGCTCCACAGGCTCATGAGGGAGATACCGCCCTCCATAATAATAAAGGACAGGGTCTCGTGCTCGTTCGAGAGCAAGGGCATGGTGATGAGGAGGCTTGCCGAGGACTCGCGGGACCTGGATACCGTGCTCCTCGACGGGATAAAAATAAAATTCGGCGAGGACTGGCTGGTGGCGTACCCGAGCCAGGACATGCCGTACTTCAACCTCGTGGCCGAGGCCTCGACCGAAGAGGCGGCCCGGTCGCTCGTAAACAAATACGCGGAGAAGATAAAAGGATGGCAGAGATCCTGACATTGCCCGTCGGGCCGCTCGAGGTAAACTGCTACATCGTATGGGACAGGGAGAGCGGCGAAGGGGCCGTTATCGACCCGGGCGGGGACGTGGAAGAGATAGAGTCGGCCCTTAAGAAGGATGGCGTGAAGGTAAGGTACATAATAAACACCCACGGCCACTTCGACCACGTGGGCGGGAACGGTCTCCTTAAATCCGCAATCGGCTCCGAGATAGCCATACACGCGGAAGACGAGCCCCTTCTGGAATACGCCCACGAGCAGGCGGTCATGTTCGGCCTGAAGACCCCGAAGCAGCCGAAACCGGACATATACCTCGAAGACGGTGTGCTCCTCCGCTTCGGCCCCCTGGGCCTAAAGGTGATACACACGCCGGGACACTCGAAAGGCGGCGTCTGCCTTTACATGGAGAATGAAGGGGTCCTCTTTACCGGCGACACCCTTTTTGCCGGCTCAATCGGCAGGACGGACTTCGAGGGGGGCTCAATGGATGAGCTGATTGATTCCATATTCGAGAGGATACTTCCGCTCGGTAGTAATGTCAGGTGCTTCCGGGGCATGGCCCGGAGTCTACCATAGGGGAAGAGAGGAGATTAATCCTTTCATCGCCGGGGTCATGAGGGTAAAGTAGAGAAAGGCAGTTTGCTAGTTCCCCTCTTTCTTAAAGAGGGGCCAGGGGAGATTATCTTGTAGGGGCGCTATGCGCACCATTAATAAATCCTCCTTTGTCCCTCTTTAGAAAAGGGGGATATTAACCCGGATTCAGACTGGACAGAAATTTGAGCCTGGTAGTCAGGCGGTTGGGTCCACTTGAAATAAAGGACGCAAGAAATGGCTTTAGACAAGGCGTACAGTATAAAGACATTTATTGCGTCCTCGTAAAGGCACAACATGAGTTTACTTAAAGGTAAAAAGATCACCCTGGGGGTTACAGGGGCCATATCGGCCTACAAGGCCCTCGAGCTCGCGCGCCTTCTCGTGAAGGAGGAGGCAATCGTCCGTCCCGTCATGACGAGGTCGGCGACCGAGTTCATCAGCGCCCTGAGCCTATCGACTCTCTGCTGCAACCCGGTCTCGATGGAGCTTTTCGATTCCATCGGAGAGGCCCGGATAAGCCACATAGAGCTTGCGCAAAAGGCCGACCTCATAATAGTCGCCCCGGCTACCGCGAATTTTATCGGTAAGGCCGCTGCCGGAATAGCCGACGACCTACTGACGAACATAGCGATGGCCGCCTCGGCCCCGATACTCCTTGCCCCTTCCATGAACACACGGATGTGGGAGAACCATGTCGTAAGCGAAAACGTAAAAAAGCTTGAGAGGGCGGGGTATCTCTTCATAGGGCCCGAAGAGGGGGCGCTCGCCTGCGGCTATGAGGGCAAGGGCCGCCTCGCGAAGGTGGAGGACATACTCGACGCAGCGATGGAGGCCTTGAGCCCCAAGGACCTTAAGGGCGAGAAGGTGCTGGTCACGGCAGGGCCGACGCGCGAGGCCATAGACCCCGTGCGCTATGTCTCGAACGCCTCGTCAGGCAAGATGGGGTATGCGGTTGCGCGGGCCGCCCGTAGGAGGGGAGCGGAGGTTGTGCTCGTCTCAGGCCCGACTTACATACCGAAACCCGCCGGGGTCGCGCACGTGCCGGTCACGACTGCGGAGGAGATGCTCGACGCCTGCGAAAGGCACTTCGCCCAGTCGACGATAGTCGTAATGGCCGCGGCGGTCGCCGACTACCGGCCTACCAAAAGCTATCCGACGAAAGTGAAAAAAGAGGCGAAGACCCTTTCCCTTGAGATGGAGCGGACGCCGGACGTGCTTAAATACATGGGGAAGCACAAGAAGGAGGGCCAGCTCCTCGTGGGGTTCGCGCTCGAGACCGACGCCCTTGAGGAGAACGCCAGAAAGAAGCTCAAGGATAAAAATCTCGACCTCGTGGTCGGCAACACCCCCGCAGGGCTCGACAGCGACTTGAACCAGGTGACCCTCATCGACCGCGACGGGAAGAAGGCGGTCCTGCCGCCTTTAATGAAGGACGAGGTGGCGGAAAGGATACTGGACCTGGCGGCGGGCCTCAAAAGATGATCCCCTGAATTCAGCTGCAAATATTTCAGTTCACGCCTATGCCGGACTCTCCTGCCAGATACTCTTTGGATAAAGACTGTTGCTCTGCCGAGTTTTTAGTATATGCAAAGGCCTTTTCCGCACTGCCGTGCGGTTCGAGGGTAAGGCTCGCTTGCTAACCTCCTCCCCGACCCCGTAAACGGGCCCCTAAAGTCGCTTTGCTCCTGACC
>JABTVA010000006.1 GCA_015075075.1 Deltaproteobacteria bacterium
CGAGGATAGCCGCGCTCATAGCCGAGGGAGACAGGATACAGGCCGCGAACAGGCAGTTCAGGCGGGAGCTTGCCGCCTGGATACACCCGAACCGGAGCCGGAGCAGGGACGGTATGCCGGGGTACGCCTTCGGCATGGGCGACCTCGCCTCGAGCGCCGGGCCCTTCCTAATCCGCACATTCGACTGGGGCAAGGGCCGGGCCGCAAAGGACAAGCAGCTCGCATCGGGCTCGCCTCTATTGGCTGTGCTCGGCACAAAGGGAGACTCCGCGAGGGACTGGCTCGTCGCAGGCATGGCGCTTTCGAGGGTGCTACTCCTTGCAAGGTCCGAGGGCGTCTGGGGCTCGTACCTGAACCAGCCCATAGAGGTCGCCGAGCTAAGGCCCAGGCTCGGCGAGCTTGTCGGAGACGGGGTCCCGCAGCTCCTCATGAGGATGGGCTACGGCCCAGGAGTGCTCCCCACCCCCAGGCGGCCCGCAAACGAAGTGATGCTTTGAGTCAAGGCCATCGGCCCGCAGTACCTCCCCGCCCTCCCCTTTTCTGGCATACTCTAATCATGATGGCCATGCGTACACCTTGAATCCTAAGGGGGGATAAAATGGGTCTATTACGGCTTGAGCGGACGAAAAACATCTTAAGGGAGATATCCGGGACGCTGAAATCGAGCGCCACCGTGCGGGCGGCTTACGGAAAGCCGGTGAGGACGCCGGACAGGACGATAATACCGGTTGCGAAGGTCACCTACGGCTTCGGCGGCGGGGGCGAGACGGAAAAAGGGGTCGAGAAAGGAAACAGGAAGGCCGAGCGGGAAGAGGGCGGCGGAGGCGGGATGATGGTAAGGCCCGTCGGGGTCATCGAAGTCACCGACAAAAAGACCCGCTACATACCTATCGGCTTGAGGGCCAGGCTCCTCTTTTTCCTTGCAGCCGGCTTCCTTTCGGGCTGGGCTTTTTCGCAGAGGCGTCACGCGCACCATGCGCACGCGGAGAGATAGGCTTTTTCCAGGCTCGGCGCATCGGGCCTTGACCTGATGCGCCTTTTTTCTCCGGGGCCTTCGTACTACTTTTCGGAAATATCTATCCTGTCTATTTCGGTAGAACCTGCGCCCTTTTCCTGTATCTCCTTTAACGCGCGCTCTGAATCGCCCGGCTCAAGGTCCACTCCCTTGACCGCGTCCAGAAGGACCGTGACCTTGAACTTCATCCCGAGCGCGTCAAGCGCGGTCTGCCTTACGCAATAGTCTGTAGCAAGGCCCCCGACGTAGATCTCGGTTACCCCGTCGTCCTCAAGGATTTCCATAAGCCGCCTTCCCTTCTCGTCATGGCCGTCAAAGGCCGAATAATTGTCGGCATTCGGCGTATCGCCTTTTGAGAGGACCAGGGCGTCTTCAGGGACTTCCAGGCCGGGGTGGAACTCCGCGCCCTTTGTGCCCATCACGCAGTGGGGCGGCCACGTGCCGCCGAATTCCCTGAAGTGGACCGTTACGGGCGGGTGCCAGTCCCGTGTTATGTAGACAGGGAGCCCGGCTGACCTGAAGAGCCTGATATATCTGTTTACTACAGGGACTATCCTGTCGCCTTCGGGCACGGCGAGGGCGCCGGAGGGGCAGAAATCGTTCTGCACATCGGCTATGACAAGCGCTTTTTTCCCGCGTCGCTTTTCCCGCATAAAGAGAGAATAACAGGTTAGCCGGCGCTGTCAAGGAAGCGAAGCTCTTGACTTTGCGGGCTTTTTTGCCGCATAGGGGTTGCAAAAGACCCGTTTTTGTTTTATTCTTTCCTATGCGCCGGGCGTTCGATTTTAGCGCCTTTATCGCAAGCCATCGACATAAGGAGGCCTTGATGGTCGTAAAAAGGATAAATACCCTGCTACTCGCGTTCGCCGTGCTTTTCACCATGCTCGCCGGCGCAGCATCAGCAGAGCCGTCCAAGCTCCACAGGCACGAGCTCGACAACGGCCTTACCGTGATAATAGAGGAGGAGCGCTCGGCGCCGGTAGTATCCATTCAGATGTGGGTGCAAGTCGGGAGCGCGGACGAGCCTGACCGCATTGCGGGCATTTCCCACGTCTTCGAGCACATGCTATTCAAGGGCACGGAGAAGAGGAAGGTCGGCGAGATAGCCGGGATGATAGAGTCGGTCGGCGGCGACATAAACGCCTATACCTCCTTCGACAATACGGTCTATCACCTGACCGTCCCGAGCCGCCATTTCCCGACCGGGCTTGACGTCATAAGCGACGCCATACAGCGCTCATCGCTCGACGAGGGAGAGCTCGCGAAGGAGCTGGAAGTAGTGCTTGAAGAGATACGGATGAACGAGGACAACCCGGGGAGGAGGCTTTTCAAGTCTGCCCTCGGCGCCGCCTTCAAGGTCCACCCGTACGGGAGGCCGGTCATCGGCTCAATCGAGACCGTCAAGGGCCTTACGAGGAAGGACATGGTCGAGTTCTTCCGGAAATGGTACGTCCCCGGGAACATGGTGCTCGTATTCGTCGGAGACGTCGACCACGGCGAGGCGCTAAAGGAAGTGAAGGCCGCGTTCAAGGACATGAGGAGGAAATCCCCGCCCAGGCGGACCAGGCCCGCGGAGCCAGCGCAGAAGGGGCTGAGGACCGAGGTCTTCACAATGCAGGTCCAGGACGCGAGGCTCGGCATGTCCTTCCACATCCCGCCCGTAAAGGACGAGGACACCTATGCCATAGACGTCCTGCAGATGGTCCTCTCCGGCGGCGAGACGTCGAGGCTCTACAGGAAGCTTAAGATAGAGGACGAGCTCGTGCACAGCGTTTCCGGCTACCCCATGTCCCTGAGAGACCCCGGGATATTCTTCATCACGTCCGTGCTCGAGCCCGAAAAGGCCGAGAAGACGATAGGCGCGACACTCGACATAGTCGGGAGGCTCGCCTCCGAGGGGCCGGACCACCAGGAGCTCCAGAAGGCCAAGTTCAACCTCGAGAGCGACTTCGTATACTCGCGCGAGACCATGAGCGGGCTGGCCGGGAAGCTCGGCTACTTCGAGGCAACGCTCGGCGACCTCGATTACGAGAAAAAGTATATCGAAGGCATACGGAGGGTATCGGCTGAGGACGTGAAGAGGGTCGCGCGGGAGTATTTCACCCCCGGCAACATGACCGTCACGGCCCTCCTGCCGGCCTCCAAGAAAGAGGCGCTTACGAGCGAAATGATAGCCGCATCGGTGAGCGCCGCGGCAGAGAGAGCGAAAGCCGAGGCCGCGCGCGAGATACGGAAAGAGGAGCGGACCACCCGTTTCGAGCTGGAGAACGGCATAACATTGATAGTAAAGGAGGTCCACTCGAACCCGACGGTGGCCTTTTACGCGGCTTTTCCCGGCGGCCTGAGGTTCGAGGACGAGGCCGGAAACGGCATCGGGAACTTCACGGCCGGGATGCTCACGATGGGAACGGTAAAAAGGACGAGGGAGGAGCTTTCGCGCGAGATGGAGGAGATGGCCGGGGGCGTGGGCGGCTTCTCGGGCTGGAACTCGACCGGGGCGTCCGGCAAGTTCCTCTCCATCTTCTTCGACAAGGGGCTCGGCATGCTCGCGGACGTGCTCCTAAACCCGACCTTCCCCGAGAAGGAGATAGAGAAACTGCGGACAGACACCCTCGCCGCCATACAGAGGCAGGAGGACAACCTCCCGGGCTACACCTTCAAGCTCCTTTACCGCGAGCTTTTCTCCAAACATCCCTACGGCCTGCCCGTCATCGGAACGAAGGAGTCGATAGGCTCGCTTACCAGGGACGACCTCGTAAGGCACCACCGGGAATTCTTCGCGCCCGGGCGCATGGTCCTTACGATAGCCGGCGACGTCGATACCGACCAGGCCCATGAGAAGGTCAAGGCCCTTTTCGGTGGGTTCAAAAACGACGCGCCCCCCCTGCCCACGCCGCCGATTGAGCCTGCAAGGACGTCGATTGAGTCCACGGGCGCGGTCAAGGAAAAAGAGCAGGCCCATATAGGGATAGGCTTCCTCGGCACTACCATTACCGACGAGGACAGCTACCCCCTCCGGGTAATGACGGAGGTCCTCTCCGGGCAGGGCGGCAGGCTCTTTGTGGAGCTGCGGGACAGGAAGTCGCTCGCATACAGCGTAAGCGCCTTTGCGAGGGAGGGGGTCGACCGCGGGATAATCGGCGCATACATCGCGACCGCGCCGGACAAAAAGGAAGAGGCCCTGAAAGGGATACTTTCTGAACTCGAAAGGATAAGAAGAGAGCCGGTCACGAGCGAGGAGCTGAACAGGGCGAAGCGCTCGATAATCGGGAGCTACGAGATAGGCCTTCAGTCGGTATCGAACCAGGCCTCGGACATGGCGAATAACGAGCTCTACGGGCTCGGGTACGGCTTCCACAAGGAATTCCCGGGAAAGATCGAGGCCGTTACAGCCGAGGACGTAATGCGGGTGGCAAGGAAATACCTGGACCTCGATTCCTACGCAATATCGGTCGTGGGGCCGACGGCAGCGGTAAAGGACTGAGAAAGGCGGGCACGGAGCGCAACACCGCGCTCTCAAAATTCCCCCTCCAAAGGGGATTCAGGTGGTTTTCAAAATGCTTTTCAGATAATCTCCCCTGCCCCCTCTTTATGAAGGAGGGGTAAAAAAATGGGAGTGCCACGGAG
Source organism: Deltaproteobacteria bacterium (assembly GCA_015075075.1). Taxonomy (GTDB): domain Bacteria; phylum Desulfobacterota; class GWC2-55-46; order GWC2-55-46; family GWC2-55-46; genus UBA5799. Next base: position 4,643 of record JABTVA010000006.1, read on the forward strand.
CTAAAGCTCCACGCAATGACAATCCAACCTAAAGGTTTCGATAAAAAAAGCCCACATCCTGTGGGCTTTTTTATTTATTACAGCCAGACCCTTACGGCATCCAAACGTACATGAACTCCATGCCGAACCTTCTGGCAAGCCCTGTATCGATGTTCACGATGCTTATCCCCGCCTTGGGCGGCTCTGCAAGGGAATAGATGTTGTGCTTGTACGCCCTCGGCGCGGCGTAAGTCACGACCTTTGCCTCTTTTATGCCTGCGGCCTCCTTTGCGGCCTCGATAGCGTCATCGAGATAGCCTATCGAATCGACGAGCTTATGATCGAGCGCCTGCGGCGCGGTCAGTATCCGTCCGTCCGAAATGGCCCTTAGCTCCTCGCGGGTGAACCTTCCGGGCCTACCCTCGATGACCTGGTCGAGGAACCTCTCGAAAAGGCCGTCTATGACCGCCTGCAGGACCCTCCTCTCCTCTTCGGTCATGGGGCGTATGGGCGAGCCCAGGTCTTTCATCTCTCCCGATTTGACCGTCTGGTTCGTTATGCCGAGCTTTTCCATGAGCCCGCTCGCGTTTACGCTCAAGGCCACGACTCCTATGCTCCCGGTGACCGTCGTCGGCTGGGCGATTATCCTGTCCGCTGACGAGGCGATGTAATAGCCGCCGGAGGCGGCGAGGTCCATGAGACCGGCAACGATCGGCACCTTCTTCTTCTCCTTGAACCTCTTTATCTCGTGGGCGATGATGTCGCTCGTCGTGACCGAGCCGCCCGGGGTGTTTATCCGGAGGACGACGGCCTTTACCTTCGGGTCCGCAGCCGCGAGCTCAAGCTCCTCCCTTATGCGGGCCGTCAGGTTGGGGGCCGTATCAAGTCCCAGCACCCCTCCGGGCTTCTCGTCCGTGAGCATCCCCGATATTTCGAGGAGGAGGACCTTGTCGTCGCCCTTCCCGCCCACTACCTTCTCGGAAAGAGGGCGCGGCCCCGGAAGCGTTATGAAGACGCACCCCGGCACGAATATGAGAAGGAATACGATAAAGATAAATGACCGCTTCGGCATCGGCGTACCCCCGCCAGGCAAGTTTGGACACTGAGGATAGTATACAGATACATGAAAGGAGGTCAAGGAAGAGAAAAAAGTCGAACGGGTATTGAGGAAGCGCGGGAAACCGATTAATAATCCAGAAATCCGGCTACAGTTTGCGAAAACTGCAACATTCTATTGGGCTGCTCAAAAAGCTCCAGCTGCGAGGCGTCGAGAAGCGAGGAATGAGGCGTATTTTTGTATACGCCGCAGTGACGAGCGACGATGACAACGAAGCAGATGGACTTTTTCAGCAGCCCCATCGCTCAGGTCATCTTGCCCATTTTGGTAAGGAAGTGCCCGACCGCGACCCTCAGCATGGCGCTCAGGTCCCAGTCCTGCCCGAGCTTTTCCCTGTACTCGGCGGCCATCTCCTCAAGGGCCTCTATATGCTCCTCTTCGAGTGTGACCGTAACCTCCCGGAGCTCCTCGTCATGGTAGTGGCCGTGGCCTCCGCCGTGTCCGTGCCTGTGGTCGTGTCCAGAACCCATGTCATCCTCCTTAAGGCACCGGTTTCCTGTTCTTTACCTTGCTCATCCCCTCTTCCATCTCGGAAGCCTTTGAGCTCTTTATGAGCTTCATCTTCTTCGCCATGTGCCTGTTTATGATGGCGAGGACCTCCTTCGGGTCGTCGGTTATGTCGATGTAGTCCAGGTCCTCGGGGTCGATGGTCTTGTGCCTGAGCATCGTGTTCTTTATGAAGTCCATGAGCGGCTCCCAGTACTCCCTGCCGAAGAGTATGAGGGGGAAGGGGTAAATCTTGTGGGTCTGGATGAGGGTGAGCGCCTCGAAGAGCTCATCGAGCGTGCCGAAGCCGCCGGGCATACAGACGTACCCGATGGCGTACTTCACGAACATGACCTTCCTTGCGAAGAAGTATTTGAAGTGGAGGGCCCTGTTCTGGTATCTGTTCGGCTTCTGCTCCCTGGGGAGCGTAATATTCAGCCCTATCGAGAGCCCCTGTTCTGGGACGCGCCCGTTACGCTCCATTGGCGCCCGCCGCTTTGGTTATGACCGCGTAGCACCCTTCGAGAGGAGCCTCGAGACCTCGACGCACTGCTTGTAGTATTTCTTGTTGTTCTCGATCCTTGCCGAGCCGAATATCGACACCGCCGGGCCGACGTCCGAGAGCTCGTCAAACCCCTCGATGAACTCGCTCATGATGCGGAAGACGCGCCACGTCTCCTTGCCCTTGAGGTCCTCGACCATATACCCGGTTACTCCCATTCGATGGTTGACGGAGGCTTGGAGCTTATGTCGTAGACGACGCGGTTTACGCCCCTCACCTCGTTTATTATCCTTCCGGAGACGCGCTCAAGCACGCCGTACGGGAGCCTAACCCAGTCCGCGGTCATGCCGTCCACGCTCTCCACCGCCCTCAATGCCACCGTGTTCTCATAAGTCCTCTCGTCGCCCATGACGCCCACGGTCCTTACCGGCAGAAGCACGGCAAAGGACTGCCACATCCTGGCGTAGAGGCCCGCCTTTTTAATCTCCTCAAGTACAATGGCGTCAGCCTCGCGGAGTATGCCGCACCTTTTCTTCGTGACCTCTCCGAGTATCCTTATGGCGAGCCCGGGGCCGGGGAAGGGCTGGCGGTTGACTATCTCCTCGGGCATGCCGAGCTCTTTTCCGAGGAGGCGCACCTCGTCCTTGAAAAGCTCCCTTAACGGCTCGACGAGCCCGAGCTTCATCTTCTTAAGGAGCCCGCCGACATTGTGGTGGCTCTTTATGGTGGCCGAGGGTCCCTTGAACGAGACGCTCTCTATGACGTCCGGGTAGAGCGTGCCCTGCGCGAGGAACTTTACATCCTTTATCTTCCCGGCCTCCTCCTCGAAGACCCTCACGAACTCGCCGCCTATTATCTTCCTCTTCCTCTCGGGGTCGGTTACGCCCTTCAATTTTTTAAGGAACCGTTCGGAGGCGTCCACCCTCCGTATGTTCATATGGAAGCTCTTCTTGAGGGTCGCCTCGACCTTGTCGGCCTCTCCCTTCCTCAAGACCCCGTTGTCCACGAATATGCATACGAGGCGGCTCCCTATGGCCCGGTGGACCAAAAGCGCTGCAACGGCCGAGTCCACGCCGCCGCTTATGCCGCAGACTACACGGGCATCGCCCACCTTCTCGCGGATGGCCTCGACGGACGTGTCTATGAAGGACTTCATGGTCCATTTGGGCTTGCACCCGCAGATATCCATGACGAAGTTCTTAAGTATCCGCGTACCATTGGGCGTGTGTACGACCTCGGGATGGAACTGGACCCCGTAGACAAGCCCTTTGCCGTCGCGCATGGCGCAGATGCCTGAGTTCCCGCTTGCGCTATGGAGACGAAGCCCGCGGAGCTTTAACCTTGTCGCCGTGGCTCATCCAGACCTGGACAGGGCCCTTCCGAGCCCCCTGACGGCGTCGGGCTTTTATCTCAAGGTCTGCTGCTCCGTACTCCTTTCCTGACCTCTCGACCTCGCCGCCCAATGCCTTCGCGGTAAGCTGCATCCCGTAGCAGATTCCGAGGAGCGGCACCTTGAGCCCGTCGAAAAAAGACCTTGGGAGGGTCGGCGCGCCCTTGTCATAGACGCTCGAAGGGCCGCCTGAGAGGATTATGCCCCTGGGGCTGAACTTCCTGTGAACCTGCCGCAGTTATAGGGGTGTATCTCGCAGTAGACCTTCGCCTCCTCACCCTCCGGGCTATGAGCTGGGTATACTGGGAGCCGAAATCGAGTATGAGTATCTTCTGTGAATGTATGTCCATTTCGATTGCTGGCCGGAAATGCCGCTGCCGAAACCGGCAAGGGCGATAACGGCTTCAGACCTCCTGCTTGTAGCTTGGGGCCTCTTTGGTGATGGTCACGTCGTGCACGTGGCTTTCCTCAAGCCCGAGGGGTTATCTTTACAAACGCGCCTTCCTGTGCAGCTCTGATATGGTCTTTGACCCGCATTAGCCCATGCCGGCCCTGGAGGCCGCTCCCACGAGCTGGAATATGGTTGCGGCAATCGGCCCTTGTGGGGCACCCTGCCTTTATACCTTCCGGAACGAGCTTAAGGTCGCTCTCAACATCTTCCTGAAGTATCTGTCCTTGCTGCCTTTTTTCATGGCCTCAATGGAACCCATACCCTGTATAGTTTGGGTCCTGCCCTGGTAAAGGATGGTCTCGGGGCTTTGCCGGTACTGGCAAAAGGCCGGCTATCATCACAGAATCCAGCTCGCGGCGACCGGCCTGGTAAGGTCCCCGGAATACTTTATGCCTCCGTCCGAGATGACGGGTATGCCCTTTTTCCTCGCGACCCTCACAACGTCCGCGACCGCCGTTATCTGCGGGACCCCTATGCCGGTCACGACCCGCGTCGTGCATATGGACCCCGGGCCCACGCCGACCTTTATTGCGTCGACCCCGGCCTTTATGAGGGCCTCGGCTGCCCCGGCCGTGGCCACGTTACCTGCTATGAGCTGGCAGTTGAAGCTCTTCTTTGTGGACCTCACGGCGTCGAGCACGCCCTTGCTGTGGCCGTGCGCGGTATCTATGACGATAACGTCCACCCCTGACTTCAGGAGGGCGTCGATCCTTGCCTCCCTGTCAAAGGAGACCCCGACCGCGGCGCCGACCCTGAGCCTTCCCTGCCCGTCCTTGCAGGAGTTGGGGAACTTCTCGCGCTTTACGATGTCAGTGACGGTTATGAGGCCCTTGAGCTTCCTCTTCAGTCGACGATCGGGAGCTTCTCATCCTGTGCTTGTGAAGGAGGGCCTAGCCTTTTCTATGGCTATGCCGTAGGGCGCGGTTATGACCTCCTTCGTCATAATCTCAGATATCTTCCGGGACGGGTTCGTCTCGAAGCGGAGGTCCCTGTTCGTGAGTATGCCGACTAGCACGTCGTCCTTCACTATCGGGAACCCGGAGATGTTCTCCTTCTTCATTATATCGAGGGCGTCGGAGACGAGCTGGTCGGGGCTCAGGGTGAGCGGTTTCGTGATGACGACCGACTCGTATTTCTTGACCTTGTCCACCATGGCCGACTGCTCGTCTATGGAAAGGTTCTTGTGAATCATGCCTATGCCGCCTTCGAGCGCGATTGCTATGGCCATCCTCCACTCGGTCACGGTGTCCATTGCAGCGCTTACGAGCGGCATGTTGAGCCGTATCTCGTTAGTGAGCCTCGTCGAGATGTCGACGTCCCTCGGGAGCACCTGCGAGAAAGCCGGCTCGAGGAGCACGTCGTCGAATGTAAGGGCGTTCCTTACCTTGATTGATTCCATCTATTTAAAACCTCCTCCCGTTTCATAAGGAAGCAGAAGCCGCCTTATTGGTACTTTATTGAACTTACGCCCGGCTTGAGCCTGTCTATTATAATTCCTTCGAGGAGGCCCGCGTCGCTTACCCTGGCCTCATCGAAACCGAACGCCCCCATTACAAGGAGGGTTATCGCGGTCCCCGGTATTATAAGGTCCTCCCTCCCCTTCTCAAGGGAGAGGACCTCTTCGCGCTCTTTAAGCCGGAGGCCCGAAAGCCTTTTAAGTATCCCGGCAACCCTCTCTTTTTTGAGCGTGTGCCTGTTTATCCTGGACCTGTCGTACTCCTTCAGGTCCTGGTCTATGGCGGCCAGGGTGGTTATGGTGCCTGCCGTGCCGACGAACTCGGCCCCGCCTCTGCCTGAATACTCCCCGGGGTCAACTCCGTCCGCCCTCATGCGGGCCTTGAGGTCGTTTATAGTCCTCAAGGCCTCTCCGGCGACGAGCGCAAGCTCGCTTTCCGCGGGAGGGTCGCTTTTAAGATACTTCTCGGTCAAATGGACTACCCCAAGCTCCATCGACCACGCGCCTATCTCTACCCCGTCGGACGAGGCGATGAACTCGGTAGAGCCGCCGCCTATGTCCATCACGAGCTTCCTGCCATTGGTCCGGTCCAGGACCGAAAGAACGCCGAGGAGCGAGAGGCGCGCCTCCTCGTTCCCCGATATGACGGTAACGTCTATCCCCGTCCGCCTCTTTGTCTCTTCGATGAACCAGCCGCGGTTTACTGCCCTCCTTACAACACTCGTCGCAAAGGCCGTGACGGCTTCCGCGCCGGTTGAGTCTATCTCTTCTTTAAACTCCGTGAGGGCCGCGAACGTCCTCTCGGCGGAGGCGGCGTTTATGCCTGTCTCTTCCCTGTAGCCGCCGCCGAGCCTCGTTATCTTTCTCTTGTATACCAGGGGCCGGAGGTCCCTGCCAGAAGGCTCTGCTATGAGTAGCCTCAGGGTGTTAGTCCCGATATCTATGGAGGCGTATCTCATGGGAGCGGAGAGCGCATGTCCTGTTCGGTCGCTATTGAGAGCCTTTCCGCCCCGGCCTGCCTCGCGTTGTCGAGTACGTTGACCACGACACCGTGCCTTACGCCCTTGTCGGCCCTTACTATAACGGTCCTCTCGCTGCCTTGGCCGAACGCCGCCTTGAGGGCCTCATTAAGCCCGTCAAGGGCCACGGCCCTGCCGTTTAATGAAATCTCCCCGGCCTCGCTTATGGCCACGACAGCCCCCTTTCCGGGCTCTGCGTCCGCGCTTGCCGCCCTCGGGAGCCTCACCTTGAACGAGTCGGTCATGATGAGCGGGGTCGTCACCATGAATATGACGAGGAGGACGAGCATCACGTCCGCAAGCGGCGTGATGTTTATCTCCGCCATCGTCCTCTCGTTACCTTGCCTCAGTTTCCAGCCCATGCCTGCCTATGGGGTCGGCGAACTCCGAGGCGCAAGACTCGAGGTCGAGCATGCGCCTGGAGGCCGACCTGACGAAAAGGTTATACGCCACTACCGCCGGGACCGCGACGAAAAGCCCCGCGGCGGTCGCTACAAGCGCCTCTGCTATGCCGTCGGCTACGGCAGCCGGGCCCGCGCCGTCGGTTACGGCAAGGTCGCTGAAGGCATGGATTATGCCCAGGACCGTGCCGAAAAGTCCTATAAAGGGGGCAGTGGAACCAATTGTGCCGAGGATCCCCAGGTAGCGTTCAAGCCTGGAAAGCTCCCTTCTGCCGGCAAGCTCCATGGCCTCCGCCACTTCTTCCTTGCCCTTCCCAGACCTCTCGAAGCCGGAAAGGAGTACCGGGGCAAGGGGGGAGCTACTGGCCTTGCACATCTGGTAGACCGCCGATATGCCGCTTTCACGGGCCGCCCTCCTCAAGGCTGGGAAGAACTCCTCGACGCCCCTTGAGAACTTCCTGTGCGCCCAGGCGCGCTCTAATATTATGGCAATTGAAAGGACGGAAAGGAGCGCCAGGACGGCTACGGTTATTCCGCCCTTTTGCATGAGGCCGATGAATGACAGGTCTTCGAACATCCTTTTCATAAAGGCTGCTAATAAAGCGCAAAAAATGAGGTTTTAGTTTTTCAGCAACCTGCCACTTAATTCCCCGAAGGCGTCTTTGCGGCCCGCGGCGCGCACTCTTCGATGGCATCCGGGCCGACATAGTTCCTGGTGTATTCGATATAATTCTTCGCCGACCTGAGTATCCGGGCCTTTTCCTCGGGCTTAAGCTCCCTTACGACTTTAGCCGGCATACCGAGCACGAGCGCCCTGGCGGCACCTTCCGTCCCTTCGGTGACGAGCGCGCTGCGCCGACGATACAGTCCCCTATCTCGGCCCTGTCGAGGATTATCGCGCCCATGCCGATAAGACACCTGTCATTGACGGTGCAGCCGTGGAGCACTACGCTGTGTCCGATGGTGATGTCGCTTCCGATTACGAGCGGGCAGGTGTCCTTGGTGACGTGGAGGGTGGAGTTGTCCTGGACGTTGGTCCTGTCGCCTATCCTGATATAGTTGACGTCGCCCCGTACCACGGCGTTGAACCAGATGCTCGAGCCCTCGCCTATCCACACGTCCCCTATGACCTGCGCGCTCTCCTCCACGAATACGCTCTCATGGAGCTTGGGCCATATCCCCTTGTAAGGCTTGAGCATTTCCACCCCCGCGAAAAATGCCTGGTAAATTCAGTTAATATCCCAAAAAAGGCCGGAAACCACAAAGGGAAAATGGTCCAGCCGAAATCGACGTTAGTCCTGGTTCAGGCCGGTATGAACTCTATCTTCAGGGCCCTTGGCACGCCCTTTTCCACCCTGTAGAGGCCTGAGCGCCTTAAGCCCGCTACCCAGATTATGTCGCCGCCCGAAGAGACGACGGGCGTCCGGCGCCTCATCGGAGGCGGTATTTTCATGTCTATGAAGAGGTCCTTAAGTTTCCTCCGCCCCTTCATGCCGAAGGGCGCGAGCCTGTCCCCAGGGCGCGCCTGTCTCGCAACGAGCGGCCCACTGGAAAGCGCATTTAAATCAAACCAGGCAACGCTCTCGCCTTCCTTAAGGCCCCCTGCCGGGGGCTTTCTGAGCTCTGCCCTGAACTCTCCTATGCCCTCGATTACGGTCCTCCCGGGGATGTTAATGACCGCCTCGAAGGCAGGCGCTTCACGGGCCGCCTCCGCCGTCACTACGACCCTGTCATAGACGCGTTCGGCCCTTATCCCGCCAGGGAGCGAAATAGAGGCATTCGGCTTTTTTCCCTTCGCCATCTCCGCGAAGGCCTCGACATGGGCGCTCCCGAGCTCAGGGCCCTCTTTCCCGAGCGTTCTTACGGCAAGGAGAAAGACCCTGGAGATTATCGCCCCGTGGGCCTTCAGGAGTTTAAGCCTATCGAGCGTAATTGAACCGGGGCGCGCCTCGATGCAGATGGAGCCAAAGGCCCTCTTCGCGGCCATTTCGATGTAATCGTCGTCGGCTCGGAGGAGCGCGGCCGTCCGCGACAGCGTATCCCTGATATTCGGGTTATATTCCCGCTCAAGCCCGGGGATGAGGTCAAGGCGTATGCGGTTCCTCAGGTATTTGCGTTCGAGGTTGGTTGAGTCAATGACGAATGAAAGGCCCTCCGCCGAGGCGTACCCCTCGATCTCCTTCCTGCTTACGGAAAGGAGCGGCCTTATGTATCTATCCCTCTTTGCGGGGATCCCTGCGAGGCCTGAAAGGGATGCTCCCTTAAGAAGCCGCATGAGGATTGTCTCGGCCTGGTCGTCGAGCGTGTGGCCGAGCGCTATCTTCCCTGCCGCGTGGATTGCGGCAGCCCTTTCGAGGAACTCGTACCTCTTCTCCCGTGCGGCCTCCTGCGGCGAGCCGGGAATATTCTTAAGCTCTCCGGGTTTCAGTTTATGGCCCTCGAACAACAGGCCGAGGCTTTTGGCGAGCCTTTCGGTAAAAAGGTAGTCCCTCCTTGACTCCCGGCCCCGGAGGCCGTGGTCAAGGTGGGCGACGATTATCTTTAACCGTTTCTCCTCCCTCATCCTCCAGAGAAGATGGAGCAATACTACCGAATCGGCCCCGCCCGAGACGGTGGCGACTACAACATCGCCGGACGATAGCATCCGGCTACGGCGTATCTCTTCCCTTACGCGGGCGAGAAGATCTAACATCTGGAATTTACCTTTAAAAAGGAATGAAGTGCCTTTCCGGCATCCTTGTGAAATGCCGGGAATCCTTCCTGATTATACTTGCATGGAGGGGCTTAAGACAAGGGAATCCCTGAGGTGAAATGAATCGAGCCGGGTATAAACCCGGCTCGATAGGCTAAAGCGCGTGTGCGCAATGGCCGTTCGTCAAATCCAGCCCCGTTCAGCCGGTCTGAGGCCCGGGCCCTTTAGCGGGTTTGGAGCCTTGCCCTACTCATCCTTGTCGCACCCGGTCGAGCAGCCCTGGCAGTGGCCCTTCTTTTTCCAGAGCGAGCGATAGAGGAGATAGAGCGCTCCGCCTATGATGGCGGCGGCTATGATTATATCCGGAAATCCCATGACATTCCCCCTTTCGAGGCTACCCGAGCCCCAGGAGCTTGCCGCCCTGGTAGATAATGAACGCGGCTGTCCAGGCGAGCGCGCTCTGGTAGGCGAACGCTATGCCGAACCACTTCCACGTGCCGAACTCGTGCCTCATGGCTATGGCGACCACCACGCATGGCATGTAAAGGAGCACGAAGACCATGAAGGCGTACGCGGTAAGAGGCGTAAACGCGCCCTGCACGACCTTCCTCAACGACTCGCCGCTTTCATCCTCGGCTGAGATGCTGGCTATCCCGAAGGTGGAGAAGACGTTCGCCCCGGCGTCCCTCAAGGCCCCGCCGAAGGAGGTCACGACCTCGGCAAGGTCCTCGCCGAAGGTGGGCGGCTCGCCCTCGTCCTCCTCAGCGGCCTCCGATATGTATATCTCTCCCATTGTCCCGACGACTATCTCCTTGGCGATAAGGCCGGATATGAGGGACGAGGCGGCCTCCCAGTTGCCGAAGCCGAGCGGCGCAAGAACCGGCGCTACCGCCTGCCCCATCTGCCCGAGATACGAGTCCTTCTTCTGCTCGACGCCCCAGGGCAGGTTAAGGAGGAACCAGATGAGTATCGAGACCGCGAGTATGTAGGTGCCCGCCTTTATGAGGAAGTGCTTGCCCTTCTCCCAGGTGTGTATCAAGAGGCTCCTGAGGGACGGCATCCTGTAGGGCGGAAGCTCCATTATGAAGACCGGCGCCTCTCCCCTGAAAAGGGTCCTCTTGAAGACCATGCCAGCGAGCACGGCAAGGACTATCCCTAAGACGTAGAGCGACCAGAGGACGGTGCCCGCGCTCGCCGCGAAAAAGACGCCCACGAAAAGGACGTATACCGGGAGCCTCGCGCCGCAGGACATGAGGGGTATGAGGAGGGCCGTAAGGGCCTTGTCCCTCGGGTTCTCGAGCGTCCTCGTCGCGTATATGGCCGGAACGTTGCAGCCGAAGCCCATGAGCATGGGTATGAAGGACTTGCCGTGGAGCCCCATCGAGTGCATGGCCCTGTCCATGACGAAAGCGGCCCTGGCCATATAGCCGCTCCCCTCGAGGAAGCTTATGAAAAAGAGCATGGCGAAGATGACAGGCACGAATACGAGCACGAAACCGACGCCCGCGATTATGCCCTCCGTGACAAGCGAGACCGTCCAGTCCGGGGCGGAAATGGCCCCCATGACCGCGGCCGCCCACCTGCTGAACGGCCCCGCCGTGACGCCGTCTATCCAGTCGACGAAAGGAGTGGAGATGTCGAACGTGAGCTTGAACATCACCCACATGGCCGCGAGGAATATGGGTATGCCGAGGACGCGGTTAAGGACAATGGCGTCTATCTTTTCCGTAAGCTCCCTCTTCCTCGTCTCGGGTTTCTTGAGGACCTCCCGCGATAGGCCCGCGGCTTGCGCATATCTCGCGTCGGCCATTACCGACTGCATGTCCGGGCCGTGCGCCTTCTTGAGGTGCGCTATGCCCTCGTCCTTTGAAAGGAGGTCTCCGATGGCTGCCTCCCCCCCAATTTTTTCATCGCCCTCCAGGAGCTTGAACGCGAGCCAGCGCGCCGGGTACTTCTCCGCAAGGCGCGGTACCGACTCCTGCATCTTGGAAGAGAGCGACTTTACTACGGCCTCTATGTCCTCCCCGTAGTTGAGGGCGCGCGGCCTGTGCGCTTCCTGGTCCCTGGCCGCTGAAAGCGCCGCCTTTAATAGCTCATCGAGCCCTTTTTTCCTGGTGGCGACGGTCGGGATGACGCTCACCCCGAGGAGGCCGCTGAGCTTGGCAATATCGATGCTCATGCCCTTTTTCTCGGCCTCGTCGTAGATATTGAGCGCGATTACGACCGGGATGCCGAGCTCAAGGAGCTGGACGGTGAGGTACAGGTTCCTTTCGAGGTTGGTCGCGTCGACGACGTTTATTATGACGTCAGGCTTTTGTGGACGAGGTAACGCGCGCTATTATCTCCTCCTGGGCAAGGGCTCAGGGCTGTAGGTGCCTGCAGGTCCACGAGCTTCAGTCCCTGCCCTCGAAGGAGAAGGCGGCCTCCTTCTTCTCCACCGTGACCCCAGGCCAGTTGCCGACATGCAGCCTGGTGCCGGCTATCGCGTTTATGAGGGTCGATTTGCCGGAGTTAGGGTTCCCCGCGACCGCGATCGCCACCTTCCTTTCGAGAGAGCGCGCACCCGGCGCCTTTCTCGGCAAGCTCAACAGAGCTCATCTCAGCACTCCACGCTTATGCCCTCGGCCTCTTTTTTCCTCAGGGAGAGCTTGTAGCTCTTTATGGTCACCTCCAGGATCCCTCGAGCTGGCGCGACCTTTTCAACCCTTACCTCGCCGTGGACTACGCCCATGTCCATGAGCCTAAGCTGAGCAGGCCTGTTACCCGATGGAGATTATCCTGCCTTTTCCCTGGCTTGAGCATGGAGGGTTCATCGCTAGTATCCTCCCAGGAATATCTTCACTGCCATGCCCCGGCGAGCGCTATCCTCGATTCGTCCACCTTGATGAGCATGGGCCCGCTGCCTCGTTACGCAGCACCTCCACCACCTTGCCGTCCCTTGCGCCCATGTTCTCGGCATGGCAGTGGCTCTTCTCCTTCTCACGGCATTCCGCCCCGGCCTGGAGCTCCGCCGCATTGGCCTTGATCTCCAGAACCTCACCCCTCTCGCCCGACATGAAAAGCCCCAAAGGCATCATGGCTGCCTCCTTCCTTAATGCTTATGCCCGGTTTGCGTGGCTCAGAACTCGACCGCGAGCTGGACTGTTACGAGGTCCCTGTCCCCGGCGTCGTCCGCGAACTCGCCATGCAGGAACTCTGATGTCGTCACGTTCTCGAAGAGCGCGTACGAGGCCGCCACCCCGTACTGCTTCCTGGGCAATTCTGGCAAGGTCGTCGCTCCCCTCGTACCTGGCCGCTATTTCAAGCTTATCCGAGACGTCGTAGGCGACCTCGAGATTATACGCCATTGGCTTGTCTCCGCCCGTATTGACCGAGGCGAGGTCCGCGGGTCGAACCTCTTTACAGCGGAAATTATTTCCGCGCTGGCCTGACCGCGCTCCCAGACGTTGGCAAGGCGCTCCATCCTGCGATGGTATCCGCTATGAATGGAGCGTTTGCGACTGAAGGCTAAGCATCGCTATCTGCGATATCGGAAAGGTAGAAGGCGCTGAGGACTATATCGTCATTCGGTGCATACGTAACTGAAAGGACATAGTCTCTCACATCGTCCTCGTCGCCCTCTTCGGCCACCGAGCCCTGAACGCGCTGGCGGAAAACCTGAGCGGGCCCGCCGAGTATGAAAGGAGGAGCGCCGTCTCGTTAGTCTCCCCGAGCTCGAGCGTCAATGGGTCGGATATGAAATGGCTCTCGAACACCTTGAAGGCAGGTACATCTTCCCGGCAGTGAGGCTCACGCCTTTTGATAGGTCAATGGTGATAGTGCCCTCGTCGAGCGCAATGGGATCTGTATCGTCCTCCTCCCAGAGGAAGAGGACGTGCGCCCTTACCCGCTCGCTTATCTCTGCGTCGACTGCGAGCTCGACGGTCGCAAGCGTAATGTCCGAGGAGTTGCCGGCGACGTCGTTACTGTCGACGTTGGCCTCGATCTCCAGAAGACCGCTGAACTTGATCCTGTCCGATATCATGGACTTGAGCCCTGGCCGCTTTTTCTCCTCGAGGCGGTGGTACAGTTCTGACTGCGACTTCTCGATCTTGAGGACCCGGTCGCTTAAGTCCCGCAGCTCGTCGGCACCGGCAGGCTGAGGCGAGAGCGCCAGCACGCCCGGAACGAGCATCGTAAGCGCGGCTTTAGAGAGTCTATTCAGGAAAGAACGCATTGCAAGCCCCGGAATGTTTTATTTGATTCTGAATATCTTTTCAAAATACCCTGTCAACAACTTTTTCATTCGGCCGGGGAGGATGCGCGGGCAATCCACGGGGGCGCGCATGCTGGCCGAGCCAAGTAGCGGAAAGTATTGAGAAAATTATAGCAGGATTTTTCCCGGGTGTCTTACCGGAGAATATTGATGGGATGGCGGAAACGACGGCCGGTTGGTGTGCCGCGGACTGCAGGCGCGGCCCCTCCCCGCCCTCAGGGCTTGTTCTTCTCGCTCCGGAGCATCTGCCTCTGGCGGGCGAATATGTACTTTATTATCTTGTCGCGGGTAGTGTCGTCTATGTCCGTGTACTTGACTGCCGTTTCAAACCCGTCCGCAGCGGGGACCGACCTCACGACCTCGCATTTGAGCTTTATGACGTGGGCATAGGTCGGGAGGAACGTCTTGAGCACGAGCCTGTCGCCGACCTCGAACTTGTCCCTGGCTATGAACCTCAGGCCCCCGCCGCTTATATTGACCTCCCTCGCCTCCGGCATGCTGAAGCCGTTCTTCTCGGAGAGGTGGTTGAGGAGTATGTTGAGCTTCTGGTTTATGTCGAAAAGGAGCTCGTAAAGCCTCGGGTTCTCCTCTGGCTTGGGCTCTATCTCGTCAAAGAGGAGCTCCCAGTCGAAGACCGTCTTCGGCTCCTCGTCGCCTTCCCCGAGGGCCTCGTAGTAGACCGGAATGACGTCGCTCGTCCTTACGAACTCCCGCCTGGGGTCCTGTTCCTTCTCTTCTTCGCTCATGTCCTACGCCTTCAGTATTTCGCTTTCGAGGAACGCGTTCACGACCTCCGGGTCGAACTGGGTGCCCTTGCACCTCGTTATCTCGTCCCTGGCCACGTCTATCCCGAGCGCCCGCCTGTACGGCCTCGTGGATGTCATGGCGTCAAAGGTGTCGGCGACGCTGAAAATGCGCGCAACGAGCGGTATCTCGCACCCGGCAAGCCCCATCGGGTAGCCGCTCCCGTCCCACCTCTCGTGGTGGTAGAGGACGACAGCCTTCTCGGAGTTGAGGAGATTCAAGGGCCTCAGTATCTCCTCGCCCCTGACCACGTGGCTCTTCATTACCTCGCGCTCCTCGACCGTGAAGTTGCCGGCCTTGAGGAGAATGTCGTCGCGGACCCCTATCTTCCCTATGTCGTGCAGGGGGCCTGCGAAGCTTATGCTGTCTATGACGTCCTGGGGGCACCCCATTGCCCTGGCTATCTTGACCGCGTACTGGGTGACCCTGTGCGAATGGTCTTTCGTGTAGGTATCGCGGGCGTCCAGGGCGTTCAATAGCGAGTTCATGGCGGCGATGATGCTCAGGAATATGTTCTCCGAAAGGGCTATGTTCTCGAGCTTGAGCGCCGCCTTGGCCGTCAGGTTCAGAAGGAGCGACAGGGCGTCGTTCGTAAGCTCCTTGCCGCCGGTTTTTCCGGCAAGGCCCAGAATGACCACGACCTCCCTGTTTATGACGAGCGGGGCAAGGAGCACCGGCACGGAGCCGGGCCCCGGAAGCAGGCTCCCGAGCGCCCCGCCCCCGGAGGCGAAATACGCATAGGACTTTGTGGAGATGACCTCGCGGAACGGCTCGTCTTTCGTGCTGAGCTTCATGCCGGCTATGGATGGGCCGCTTTCATACCCGGCCTCCCCCCTGACCACGAGTTCGTTCGTGTCGTGCTCCGCGACGAGCACGAATGCCCGTTCGGAGTCCGCGATTATCTGCGCGATGTCCATGGTCTTCCGGAAGATGTCCTCTTTTTCGTTCACATCGTCCAGCGACTCGCTTATCGTGTGGAGTATCGAAAGCTCCTTTATCTTGTCCTCAAGCCTCTTCCTCGCAAGCTCCGGAAGGGTGCCTATGGCCCTCGTCTTGTCAACGGGCCTGCCCGCTTCGTTCCCGGCGTTCCTCACGGCCTTTCTTACGATTATCTCCAGTTCATCGGCCTTGAACGGCTTGGGCAGGAAATCCACTGCCCCGAACTTTATGGCCTCGACCGCGAGGTCTATGGAGGGGTATCCGGTTATCATGATGACCGGCACCGCGGGGGCGGACTCCTTCGCCATGCGGAGAAAATCCATACCGCCGATACCGGGCATGTTGATGTCCGCCAGGACCGCGTCGAAATGCTCGTGCCTCAGCGCGTTTATGGCCTCCTCGGCGTTCCCGAAGCCGGACACCCTCCAGCCCCGCCTTGAAAGTATCTCGGAGAGCGCCTCGCGCACGCTCGTTTCGTCGTCGACGAGCATTATCCTCAGTTGTTCTATCTGCAACAATCTTGCTGCCTGCAACTTGCAATCCCCTCCATTCAGGTCTTGGGCGCGGTCTTCTTCGAGAACCTGTCGGCTTCCCTCATGTACTCCTGGTACTTGAGCGGATTGGGCCCGTCCTTGTGCGCGGCCTCGGCCAGGGCCTCCCGGTCCCGCCCGTATCCTTGAGCCTCGGCGCCCGTCCCGAGCGCCTTCTTGAGGACGGCTATCTCGCCGTAGGCGGTCCGGAGCTCCTCCAGAAGGTTCCTGTTCTGGAGCATGAGCCTCAGGCGCTCGCACGCGTTCTTTATGACTATCATGAGCTCGTCGAGCCTGAAAGGCTTCGCGATAGTCGTACGCGCTGACTGCATGGCCTTGACTGCGGTCTCTATGGTGGCGTAACTGGCTATTATGATGACGAGTATGTCGCCGTCGAGCTCCCTTATGCGCTGAAGGAGCTGGAGGCCGTCCATGCCCGGCATCATGAGGTCGGTTATGACCATGTGGAAGTGGTCCATCCTGAGCTTCTTCAATGCCTCTTCGCCGTCCCTGGCGAGAGACACTTCATAGCCCCAGTTCCTGACCGCTTCGATAAGGAGCTCCCTCAGATCGAGGTCGTCGTCTGCTATGAGTATCTTGAATTTCTCTTCGGACATCTTCGGCCAGCCGCGCTCCCCGGAGCGGGCGCCGCGAGCGCCCGGCCCGGCCCGGAAAAGATTAGCCGGGCAAAAGGAATTTAATTTTTCCTGGTTGAATCAGGATAGTCGCTGCCTGCCCTGCACGGCCAGGCATGTTACAGGCCAAGGAAACCGGTCAGCACCCTCTGTCCGTCCCCTGCCCGGAAATCCTGGCCTGTATCTGAGAGAGTATGTGCTTTCTCTTGCCGTCCTCGGATATATGGACCTTGTCCACCGCCCCGGTGCTTTTTTCCGGCTCCTTACGCACACCCTTTTCAAGCTCCGGCAAGCCCATCCCCGCGATAACAGTCCTGTCGACTTTTATCATGTTCCCCTCCCCGCAGTTCCGACATGTTCATATCGACCGTTAAAGAGGTATACTTGAGGCGTTTTTTAACATTTCAAGTGCTCAGGAAGGAAGAAAAATCTGAAGGGGGGCATGGCCTTAAGGCCCGGCCCGGCTCACATTATCTGGAGTAGGCCTTTAGGGCGCTCCGTCCGGTCTTGACCTGATTGAGCTTCGATGAGATGCCGCCCATGACGGCCCGCACCTCTGAGACAAGAAGGTTATCGTTTTCGAGGAGCCTTTCCGCAAGGAGGCGTGCCTCCGGGTCATTGCAGCCATCGAGGTCCAGGAAAAGCCTTTCCCTTTCGGCCTGGCAAGCTGCAAACTCCTCTATCCTTTTTTCCCTTATAAATCGAAGCTGTAGGGTGGATATTTCATGGAGTCTATTAAGTTTTTCAAGGGGTGGGACCCTGTTAGGCTCCACAGCTTAAGCTCCTCGGCTCCGCCCTCTCCTGCTTCTGCCTTTCGGTCGAGATGGCCTCCCATCCGGCCTTGAGCTCGGATATCACCCTGTTTACGGGCTCTATCCTCGATGCGTCGTTTCTGAGGTTCGCCTCGGTAATGGCTATGGTGCAGAACTCATACAGCCTTGCGAGGTTCGCGGCGATCTCGCCACCCTCGTCGCCGTCGAGGGCCGTCGTGAGCTCGCCGATTATCGCAAGCGACCTGTTGAGATACCTGCCCCTCCCGCCTATGTCGTTATTCCCGATGGCCATCTGGGCGAGCTTGTTGAAGCGCAAAATCCCGTCGTAGAGCATTATGATAAGGCTGACCTTGTCGGCCGTCATTACCTGCACGGTCTGGTATTTGGCTACGCTCAAAACGACCCCCCGCCTAAATAATTCAAAAGAGTGGCCCCCTGGTTCTTGAGGCTCGCGAGCATGGTCTCAAGGGTCATGAACTGCGCCCTCAGCTGCTCCTCGTAGGTCACAAGGTGGTCCTCTTTCCTCCGTATGCCTTCCTCTATCCTCTTTATGCTCTTGTCTATGCCGCTCTGGCGGTTCTTTATCCTGCCGTCCACGATGTCGTTTATCCCGTTGGCCATCTCGTGGATGAGCTCGCCGAAGCCCGAGACGTCCCCCTTCGTGAAGAGGTCCACCACCCCTTCGTAGTTCTCCGAGAGGGCGCTCGTGAACTTCGAGGAATCCAGCGTAAGGAGCCCGTCCTCGCCGGTCTTTACGCCGACGTGCATGAGCCTGTTCATGTCCTCGGGAAGCCCGCTTATGGCCGACCCGAACACCCTTCTCAAGTCCTCCCAGACGCTCCTGGCGACGCTGTCGCCGAAGAAGGGGCCTCCCTTCTTGGTCTCGCTGTCGTACCTGTTGTTGGACTTGATATAGCTGACGACACCGTTGTACGCGTCAATCAGGGCCTTTACCTTCTTTTCGGCCTCCTCCGCGTCCCTGTCGACCGATAGCGTTACGGTGGCCCCCGGGTCGGCCGCCTTGAGATTTAGCGTAACGCCGGTGATGAGGTCCGATATCGTATTGGAGGACCTTGTGACCGAAAGGCCGTCGACCGTCAGCGTGGCGTCCTGGGCTGCCTGGAGCGTTGTAGAGAAGACGAGGTCCGTGTCGTTCTGGGTTATGTTTATGGCGGCGGCTGTCCCGGTAGTGTCGCTCTTCAGGACGAGCCTGTAGGAGTTCCCGCCCGAGCCGTCGTTTACGATGGAGGCGGTTATCCCGGCATTGAGGGCGTTTATGGAGTCCTTGAGGCCCGCAAGGGTGGTGGTCGAGTCCACAGAGACGGTCTGCACTTCGCCACCGCCAACCTGGAAGCTGAAGGAGCCGGCTCCCGACGATATTACAGCCGTATCGGAGCTCACTCCGTCCGCGGCGATCTTGTGGGCCTTGGCAAGTGTGTTTACGGTTATCTCGTGGGTGCCCGCTTCGGCGGACTGGCTTGCGGACGCCGTGAAGTACGTGCTGTCGCTTACGGTCGCCTTGAAGGAATTGAAAGCGTTTTCGGTCCTTAGCGCGTTTGCGGCGGTTACGAGCGCCGAAACCTTGCTGCCGAGTTCCGAATACGCGGATTTGGCCTTGTTGAGGACTGTCTTGTCGTACTCAAGCTGGTTTATGGACTGCCTTCTGATGCTTAGCAGCTGGGTTATGAGCGACTGGTATTCGATGTTGCTCACGACACCCGAAGTGGCGCTTATGCTCATGGTGCCCTCCCGTCCGGGCGTTTAGGCGTGGCTTTTATTGAGCATCCGCAGGAGCTCATCCATCCTCTTCCTGATCGCGATCATCTCCTCGGACGGTATCTGCCGTATTACCTCGTCCGTCTCGGGGTCGACGATCTTCACGAGGACCTCCTTCAGGCGGCTGTCGGCCTCGAACCTGAGCTCGGTGTTCATCCTCTTCAGGTATATCCGTTCATCCGATGCGGCCTTGTCGATCTCGCGCGCGCTCTCGGCCTTATCCGGGCCGGGCCCGGCTGACGCCTTCTCCTTTTCAGCGGGCTTTTGCGGCTCGGGACGCCTCGCGTGCTCGATGTCTATGTCTATTGCGTTGACGCCTTTTATTTTTTCTATGCTCATGTCGCGCCTCATAGCGGGCGGGGATGGCAGACCCATCCCCGCCCCTGCTACGGACCCGTCGGATTACGGGCTGATTACCTCAAGAGACCGAGTACGTTCTGAGGCAGCTGGTTCGCCTGCGCGAGGACCGAGGTGCCGGCCTGGACCATTATCTGGTTCCGAGTGTACTGGGCGGTCTCCATCGCGAAGTCCGCGTCCCTTATCCTCGATTCCGCGGCCTGGAAGTTGGTGTATGTGACCTGCAGGTTCGAGAGGGCTGCGGTAAGCCTGTTGCTGGACGCACCGTAGATGGCGCGGGCGTCGTTTATGGTCTTGAGGGCGGAGTTTATGGCGCTCAGGGTCTGGAAGGCCTCGTCCCTGGTCGATATGGCCCCGGACACAAGACCGAGGACGCCGGTGGTGAGCGCATTGAGGCTTACGCTCAGCTCGTCGTTCGTGGTGTTCTTGAAGCCTATGAACATCGTGAGGGCGGCGGTGCCGCCGTCGAGGATCTTGTAGCCGCCGAATTCCGTGGTGGCCGCGATCCTGTCGATTTCCTTGATGAGGGTGTTGAACTCGTCGCTGTAGTAGGACCTGTTGTCGTCGTCCAGGGTGCCCTGGGCAGCGCTGGCGGCGAGTTCGCCCATCCTCGTGACGATGTTGGTTATCTGCTCGGCGGCCTTGTCGCTTATCTCCATCGCGCTTATGCCGTCATTGATGTTCCTGATGGACGCCTGTATCATCCTGGACTGGCTGCGGAGCTGGTCCGCCCTGCCGAGGCCGGCGGCGTCGTCGGCGGCGCTGTTGATCCTGAAGCCTGACGAAAGCCTGGAAACGCTTACCTTGAGCTGGGAGTTGGTGACTGCGAGGTTCTGCTGCGCTACAAGAGCGGATACGTTGGTATTGATTACGAGTGACATTCTGTTACCCTCCTTAGTGTTTGGTTCGGCATCCTTGCCGTTTTTTTTTCGGGTCCTGCCCCGGCCTTTTCCGACCTGCCTCCCTTTCGGCCTGTCTTGGGCTGAAGCCCTCTTGATGGTATTATCGGAAAGCCGTCTGAAATCCTTTAGGGGAAAATTCAGGCGTTGAAGTGGAAAAGTTTTTCCTCCATCTCCCCGACAAAGGGAGAGAGCTCGTATTCCATGAGGTCGGCGAGCGCGACATGGTCGCCGGATTCCCTGGCCTCCTTCATGTCCTCGAGGAAATTGACTATGGGGCCGAAGTAAGAGGCCGGGTTGACGTTGAAAAGGTCCATATTGTACTTCTCTCCGCCCTTGACCAGGGCGTCTATGGTCCTCACCACCTCGACAAGGCCGTCGAAAACCGACGAGAACGACGCGTCCGCCCTGGTGTTCCCGGTCCTGAGATCGCTTATGCAGAGCCTTATATTGTCCCCGGTGACCCTCAGGTATTCCTGGGCGAGGTCGAGGCCCTCGAGGGCCACCTCCTCCATCGAGGCGGTCTTGAGGACAAAGCCCCTGTGCACGGAAAGGGGTTTCTTCATGACCTCGCTCCCCCTCCACCCCGAAAGCCTCTCCCCGTCGACCCAGAGCTCCATTACGAAGCGCCTGTGGGACGTGAGGTCCTTCTCGACCGCGTCTATAAGCTCCCCTATCGTCGAGCTCCTGCCGCGGTCCTCGAAATCCAGCCTTGTGTCGTCCAGGTATACCTCTGTCATGTCTGTATTCTCCTCAGGTTCGTAAAGGGGCGTCCGTGCCCGGTATGGCCCTTGAGCGCCCTGGATGCTGCCATGAGGACCGGCCCGTATTTTCCGCAGGTCTCTCTTACCTTGCCGTAGGAGGAGGCCATGGAATCGAGCTCCCGCCTTATGAGCTTTTCCGGGTCGTTTTCGTCGTGTTCGTCCCGCAGGCGCTCCTTGAGCCTGTACGTATATTCCATCAGGGCCTCCCATATGAAAGGCGAGCTCTCGGCGGACTTGAAAAGCCTCTCCTCCAGCCTTTTAATCCTCGCAACGCCTGACTCTATCTCGCGCGGGTCCAAGTGGTCCCTCAGGAGCTTCCTGATGGAAGATACCTCCTTGAGTATAGAATCGGCAAATCGGCCTGCTTCCTTTAGCTTCATCTGCATGGCCTCAAGCGATGATGAAAGCCCCTTGAGGTCGGCCGGTTTGGCCGAGGACCTGGCCGCTTTAATGACCTCATCGAGCTGCACGTCATTTCTTGCATATCTTTCAAGCACTTGGGAAAGAGGGAGGTGCTCCATCCCCTCTATATAGGCCCCGCCCTCCGTCGCGTTTATGACATTCAATGAAACACCCTTTTTTTTCATCACGGCCAGGTAGTTCTCGAACCACTGGTGGAAGGTCACCCAGTCGTACTTGCTCGGCACCGGCTTGCCGTCAACGCCCTTGAGCCACATGAGCTTGAAGGCGCTCCTTGCCTTTTCGCTCAGGGTCACATAGTCCTCCTCGATTACCACCTCGCCTTTTTCCTCGTCTATCCTGACGTCCTGGGCCATGTAGACCCCGCCCTTCGCGTGAGTGCCGCTCTCGCCGAAACACAGGTCCTGGCCTATGAAGATTATCGGGCTGCACCCCAGCATGACCCCGATATCGAGCGCGGCCGTGGTAACGCTTCCGCCGCTCGCCGGGAAGTAGTCAGAGCCGAAAAACCCCGCATGCTCGCTGCCGAGCGTCATGAACGGGCTGAAAAAGACGAACTTCTCCTTCACCTCCCTCGTGAACATGCCGGGGTGCGAGACCTCTCCGAGTATTAGCCTGGTCTGCCGGTCGTTTCCGTCATACGCGAAATACTCGGGCAGATCGACCTTCTCGGAGGCTATTATGAAGTCCGGCACGACCCCGTGCATGAGGAGCGGCTTATATGCGGTGATGGCCGCGATGACGACGGCCTTGCCCCTGGCCTCCCTGAGGAGTTGGGCGTTCTTATGGAGCGACGGCCCGGCGCCGGCTATGACGAGCGGCATCCCCTTGAGACTGCCCCTCAGGGCGTCTATGGGCGTGCAGCCGAGTATCTGCGGGATGTTCTCAAGGTAGTTCCTTATCCAGGCCTCCCTTGAGTCCATGTCGGTCCTGATATTGACCTTGTTGCTTACCTGCGCGTTGTTGACCTTGTTTATGAAATCAAGGTACTCCTTCGGGAAGCCCGTCTTATAGGGGCTGGTCGTATAGCAGAGGAGGTCGTCGAAGCCGTCCATGCTTCTTACCCTCGCGACCACGCCCTGCATGTCGTCGCAGAGGAAGACATCGTCGAGAGCGAGGATGTCGGAAAGGTCTACCTGCCTCAAGACCCCGTTAAGGACCTCAGGCAAAGGCTCGTAGACCACCAAATTTTTCTGTCCTTTTTCCACGAGCGCCCTGAGGAGGTACCCGCAGCCCAGGCCGAAGAGGAGCACCCAGTGCGCCTTTTTTGAGACCAGTTCCTCGGCCTGCGCCCCTGCCTCCTTTGCCGGGTCGTACGCGCTATGAAAGAGGCGCCCCATGTGCCTGAATGTCGGCTCCCCGGACCTGGCGGCCTCGACCTTGACGGCCTCGCCGCTCCATCCGGCTACGCGCCCGGCAAGGGCCCTGTCCTTCTTCCCTATGGCCTCGATGTTTTTTTCAAGCAGCCCCATATCAGTCAGCTCCTCACCGCCCTTATCGTGAAGACGGCCTCGTTAAAGCCCCTCCATACCCACCATGCGGTATCGTCGAACTCGCCGAGCGAGTGTTAGACCCGGAGGAAGAAGGAGTCCTCGCCTGGAAGCTCCGTGTATCTCAGCATGGGTACCGTATACAGCCTTGACTTGTCGGTCGATATCTCCACCGCCTTATCCCTGTCGCCTATCCTCAGCCAGCCCTCGGTAGCGCCGAGGCACGAGCTTGCGGAAACACCCTGGCTGACGGGCTCCTCGTGGGCGAGCGAATGCCCTCCGAGGATGAACCTCTCCGGGCCCGGGCCGCCGTTGACGGTCTCGAACCAGAGGCTTTCGCGGTCGAAGCTCGAAGGGACGAGGGTGAATATCCCCGCCCGAAGCGACGACGCCGCGAGGCCGTTGACCTTGAGCCTGTAGGATATCCCGACCTCCGGCTCCGTCTTCGATATGTCGTACCTCTTCCAGAGGACCCCGATGTCGAGCGGGCTCTTTATGAGGACGACTACCTTCTCGCGCTCCTCCTTTACCTCCACGTGCGAACGGCCGAGGTCGGTCGTCTGCTTCCCCTCGCGCGAGGTATGTATCATGTGGCCGCTGAAGTAGTCGGCCCCGAGCCTCATGTCCTCGTAATGGCCGTGAGGCAGGGTCCCGAGAAGGGGCGCGTTCGAGACCGACGGGAAGACGAGCGATTTTATCGCATAGCCCTTGTTAGGCATGAACTCGGCGACAACGCCAGGCGTCGAGATCCTGAGCTCGCTCTCGGAAGACCGGACCTCTGAGCGCCCTTCGGCGCCAGTTGATGCGCCGTCCGCGCGCCCCTCCTCCCCGCTAAGGGCAAGAGCCGGGGACACGGGGTTTCCCCCGTACACCCAGGCAAGGAGCGGGGTCCTGTGCTGGTGGTTTCCGAGAAGCCTCTCGGTCTCCATCTTGAGCCAGCCGAGCCTGTTCTGGAACCAGGCGTACTTCTCGTCTATCGTGTTGGTCCTGTAATCGCTCCCCCAGAGGTCGCAGAGCACCTCCTTGAAGTCCTCTATCGATTCCTTCTCAAGGGCGCCCTGCCTGATGAGGGCCTTCAGGTTGTCGTAGACCCTGTGGCATTCGGTGTTCACGTGTATGCTGTCCCTGCCCGAGGCGGCCCAGCGTAGCGGGTTGTATTTCTCCTGTTTCTTGCAGACTACCGGGGTCTCGACCGACTCGAGCCTTACGAGGTTCCCTGCGCCCTCGCGTCCCCTGAGTGATTCGAGCATGCGGCCCGGGGTCGTAAGCCTTACCCTCGGGTCTTCAGCCGCCTTCCTGAGCAAGCCCGCCATCCTGGCGTACTCATCCGCTGCCGTCGGCTCGCCTCCTGGCCTGTAGCCGAAGACCTCGGCGTCGTTACTGTAGGCCGTGAACCCCCTCTCCTCGTCCCCGTCCTTTGGCGCGTGGGAGAAGAGATACTCGAAGTACTCGGCCTCGGATATCTCGCCGTGCACGCACCTCTGGAACTTCTGGAAGGCTATGGAATGGCTCCATATGATTTCCACTTCAGTGGAAAGCCCGGCTGCCCTCTGCGGGAGGTACTTGTACCGGAGAGGGTACCTGTTATGCTGGAACGAGTTGTTCCAGTCCATGATTATCGCCTCGTACCCGGCCTCCTTATAAAGGTCCACGAGGCCCCTTGAGAAGGTCTGCTCGTTTACGAGGGCTATGTTCGGTCTCCTCCCCAGGAGGTCCAGATAATATTTGTTCCCCAGCTCCAGGTTCCACCTGTTTACATCCGTCGGAACCAGCGGAAATATCGACTGGGAATAGCCCGAGCCGATGAACTCGCATCTCCCCTCGTCCCAGAGCGCGCGGAGCCTCTCGATGAAATAGGGGTCTATGGTGTTGACCTCCTTAAGGGTCCACGCCGTCATCTCGATGGCGACGGGTATGCCGCTCTCGGCAAGGCCAAGGAGCGGGGCATAACACCTCTCGACCACGAGCGGGAAATGCTCCCTCGGGATGGAGGAGAAGGCGAGGTTACAGTGGAACATCGTGTACAGGTTAAGCACGGGCTAAACCTCAAGCCATTTGAATTTCGGGTCCGTATTGGGCCTCAAGGCCCTGCCGCTCCCGGCGAGGAACCATAGGTAGTAAAGAGAATGTCCGGGCATGGCCGATACCGGGTGATAGCCCCAGGGTATCGTTACGGCGTCGTAGTCGCCGACCATGAAGGAATGGCTCCCCTCCCCGCCGTATATCGTCTGGGTGCCGAACCCGCCCGCCGGGTCGAGCCTGAAAAGATATATCTCCTCCATCCTGGCCTCCTGGCCGGGGATTTCGGTATCGTGCTTATGTGGCGGGAAGCTCGACCAGCCCCCGGGAGGGTTGAACGTCTCGCCGAGGACTAGCCTCGACGCGCCCTCCTCAAGGCCGATTATATCCACGACCTTCCTCTTCCAGGCGTCCTTTCCAACCGTCTTCTCCCTGCCGGAAGGCACGTGGAAAACGGCCCTCTTTTCATCAGTCCTGGCCTTGCATAACGCAAGCTCGCTGTATCTTGAGGCCTTTATCGCAACGCTCGAATCCCTCGGGACGTACAGGGCAGAGCCTGGTGTTTTCCAGACGCTCTCCCTTTGAAGCCTGTACGCGCCGCCCTCTGAGGAAAAGGCGGCATCGCCCGTAAGCGGGACTATGGCTATTTCGTACTCGCCTGTCTCAAGGGTAAAGGAATCTCCGGCGTCGAGCACAAGGAGGTCGAGCGCAAGGTATTCAAGCTCGGAGCCGCTGAATACCATATTGAGCCCTTGTCTTTAGCGGCCCTTTATTTACCGGGTTAAGCATGTTTCCTCGCGGGAACGGTAGTAATCCTCAATGTCCTGCCGCCCTGTCCCAGTTCTCCAGCGCTTCGGTCCGGGTGCTACCTATAGCGATTATGTAACAGACCCTGTGGCCGCAGTTCCTGTGGAAGTATCTCATCGCCTGGCCTTACCATGAGAAAGACCTCCGCGAGCCCGGTAGCTTTCACCTCTTCAAGGCCCTCGATCGAGCTTACAACTCCCGGCTCGGAAAGACAGCCTGCAGATTGCGGTCCTGTCGAGGTGGAAGTGAATACTTCCTGACCGGAAGCCTGCTGCGAGGGCAATGGCATCTTCTGCGGCTCAAGGCGGTTGCGAGCGGTGTCGTATACTGCGAATGGAAGCTGCCTGAGAGCCTCGCCGGAAGCTCGATGACCATCGGCCCTTTCGTCATTATGGTGTCGGCCTTGTACGGGCCGAATTCGATGCCAAGTGAGGTCGCGGCCCTTGTCACGAGCCCGTAAAGGCCTTCCTGGGCCGAAGCCGTGAGGGACGTGGGGTTCGTATGGCCTGTCTCTGGGAAGGCCGGAGCCGAAGTGCCTGTCAACTATGCCGAACCTGTAATGCCTGCCCTTGTGCACGACAAGCTCCACACTCTGCTCGTCTCCCTCTACATACTCTCTGAGCGCGGTCCGGGTGGATGAATGGTTTTGCGTCCTCAAGGGCCTCGGGGAGCTCATCCAGAGAATCTATCCTGCGCGGCCCCTTGACGCTGCGTTGTCTATGGCCTTCACCATGCACGGAAACCGACCAAAGCTGCCGCCTCACGGGCCTCTGTTAGGTTGCCGCCTCTCGGCATAAGGGGTCGGAACACCGTCCGCAAGCCACCTCTTCTTCATAAGCCATTGGTTATTCGACCTCTCGGCGACTTCCACGGATGCCTGGAAGGCTGAGGGCGTCCGAACAGAAGCCGCGGTTATGGCCACGTCAGCGCCAGCGACAACGCCGCCCAGATTGAGCGTTCCCGATTCTCAAGCGCCCATCTGACGTGCGCTTCGGGTCTTTATATCCAGCACAAGCGGCAGGTCTGCATCTTTAAGCCCTCTGCCTCCAGGCCCTGTCAGAGGCGACGGTAAAGAGCCCCATGCCCCGGCCTTTTTATAAGAGGGACCCTGCATGGACCCGCGCCAGTATCAATATGGATTTCTTTGTCATCATATGCCCCAGGCGAGGAATCCGCCATCGACGGGTATGACAGCGCCGGTCACGAAATCGGATGCCGCGCTCGCGAGATAGACGGCAGTCCCTGCCAGCTCCTCGGCCCTGCCGAGGCGCTTCATGGGGGTGTTCGCCAATATCCTCTCAAGCCTCCGCCTACCAGCACCTTCTCGTTAAGCGCGGTCCTGAAGACGCCTGGCGCAATGGCGTTCCACCTGTATGTTGTCAGGGGCGAGCCTGACCGCCAGGTTCATCGTAAGGACACGAGTCCCGCCTTTGACGACGTGTACGCGGCCGCGTCCTTTAACGCCCTGAAAGAGCCGAGCGAGGCGATATTGATTATCTTCCCGCTGCCCTGCTTTTTCATCAACGTCCCGACGGCCCTGCATACCCTGAACGCGCCCGTGAGGTTGGTGTCGAGGACGCGGCTCCACTCCTCCTCGGTCACTTCGAGGGTCGGCTTTTAAGGTGCACCTCGCTGAATTGACGAGTATGCGTATGCCCCGGCCTTTTCGCGTCTCCTGGACGGCCTGCCTGACCGATTCCCGTCGAGTATGTCCATGCGGACCGTGAATGCCGACCCGCCGGAGCCCTCTATGAGGCGCACCGTCTCGTCAAGCTTCGATACGTCCCTGCCCGCAACCGCAACGGTTGCGCCCGCCCTTGAGAGGCCGACGGCTATGGCCTGGCCGAGGCCGCTTCCGCCCCCGGTTACGAGCGCGGTCTTGCCTGTGAGGCTGAAGAGCCCTGTCAATTCTCTACCCTCCTTGCCCTCAAGGCGATGGTGTCGCCGATGCCGAGGCGCTTGGCTATGGTGTCTATCACCTTCTTATTCAGGTCCGGTATCGAGCCCTTGGGGTTGCAGCTCCCGAACCTTACCCAGCTTACGACCGCGAAGCCCGTTTCCGCAAGGAGCCTGAAGAGCGACTCCTGCGAAAAGAGGTGTATGTGCTCTACGGGCATGTAATAGAGCCACTTGTCCCCGAAAAGCCCGGATATCGTCCCGGTGCAGGGCGTCTGTACGATAAGCTCTCCTCCGGGCTCAAGGAGCGTCCTCGCCTTAACAAGCGCCTCCCGCGGCGCCGTCATGTGCTCGATGACGTCCCAGAAGCTTATGAGGCCGTACCGTCCCTGCATGTCCGAAAGCTCCATAACCCTGCAGTCGAGCCCGTTTTTCCTGGCTTCACCGACCATCTCTTTCGAAACATCTATGCCCTCGGCCTCTACGCCGTATCTCTTGAGGTATTCAAGGAACTGCCCATTGGCGCAGCCCACGTCGAGGACCCGCTTCCCCTTGAGCCCCGAATGTTCTATCCCCAGGTCGCAAAATGTAAGGTCCTTTTCGGCAAAGTATGCCTCCCTGTACTCCTTGGAAAAATGGATGTGTATGGAAGGGTTGTCGTCCCTTTTCGCCATGTAGCCGGATTCGTAGAACCCGGCTATTTCACGGGGAGCGGGGTATCTCGCCATCCTTTCGACGCCGCATCCGGCGCACCTGACGTATTGGCATCCCGAGATGGTCGCGGCAGGCACGGCTTCGCCCCCGCCGCATATCCTGCACCTGTCGAAGCTCATGCCTTTACCCCGTAGATGACCATTTCCCTGCCTATGCCGTGCCTGGCCATAAGCTCGTACATATCCTTCTTGAAACCCGCGAGGCCCGGCTCGTTCAACAGGAGGTCGAGCCTCTTTCTCCTTGCGTGGCATTCCCTTCCGAGGCTGTCGTTTCCGACGTAGTTGTCTCCCATGAGGAGGAAAAGGTCGATGGGGAACATGGAAGTCCTCTTAATGACCCTGAACCCGGACCTTTCAAGAAGGGCCGAGAGCGACTCGAAGCTGAAATAATTTATATGGTGCGGAGGGGCGAGCCAATACGGGGCGAACCCGAGCCTGTCGGTCAAAACCTTCTGGACCGGGCTGAAGTCGTTTGGGACGACACAGCATATGACGCCGCCATCCGAAAGCAGCCCGGCGGCTGTCCGAAGGAGCGCGCCTGGCTCCGGCACGTGCTCAAGCACCTCTGAGATGTGGAGCGCGTCGAACCTCCTCTTTATACCTGAGGCCGTCTCCTTATTGAAAAAGCCGTTTATGACCTCGACGCCGAGCGTCATGGCATGGGCCGAGGCCTGTCTCGACGGCTCTATGCCCAGGGCGCTCCAGCCCCGCTCCATGCCCCGTTTGAGGAAGTACCCGGGGCCTGAGCCGATATCGAGTATCGAACGCCTCCCGTCCCCGAGCCTCGATTCGAGGAAATCCAATCTATCGTCGTAGACCGACCTCCACCAGTCCAGGTCCTCCATGACGCGCTCGATGAAAAGCGGCTTTTCGTCCCTGTAATATTCCTCGGCGTAGACCCTATCAAGCTCGGCGGACCCTGGCACGGGGTCCATGTGAATGAAGCCGCATTCGGTGCAGTCGATTACGCCGTAGCCGTTCGCATTACCTACCACATTTCCCGTATGAGTCATCACTGCCACCTATTTCTCCCCCGCTTCCAGTGCCCCGTCGAGGAGCGACCTTATAAGCGACGCTATCCGGAAAGCGCCCTTCCCGTCCGTAAGGCTCATCGCCCTCGCGGACATCTCCTCCCACTCCCGCCTGTTCGTCTTGAATAAGTCGACGGCCTCGGCACTGCTACCCGCGCCAACTTCCCTCTGGTAACCGAGGCTCCTGGATATCCCGAGCCTTTCGATTGCGGCGAGGTCCTCCCTGTCGCTCTCGTAATTGCCGATAAGGACCGAGGGCACGCCCATGTACGCAAGCTCGAACACTGTCGTGCCCATTGCCGTAAACGCGAGGTGCGCCTCCTTCATAAGCGGGGCGAGGTCCTTGACGTTGTGGACGAACCTGAACCTGCCGTCGCAGCCGGCCATGAAATCGTCAAGCGCGCCTCCGGTCCTGAAGGCCGGCCCTATGACGGCGGTAACTTCTATGTCCTTTACGTCGTAGAGGCCCTTGAGCGCAAGCTCGGTGAGGTTAAACGGGTCCGAGCCTCCCATGGTGACGAGCACCTTAAACGGCAGGGAGTGGCCTGGCCGCTTCCCGCCCCTCGCCCGCCTGAAGTTCTCGCCGATGATTATGTATTCGTTCCCGGAAAGGAGGTTCCCGTTAACGCCACCCCTGTAAAGAGGGGTCGGCATGATGACCGCGTCGGCCTCTCCGGAAGAGACGTTGTCTATGAGGACGACCTTCTTGCCTTCGTCCTTGAGGGCGTGCACCTGCTCGCAGACGTCCCTCTTCGTGTCTATGACGACGACGCCGCCGGTCAAACGGCCCGCGTGCCTGCCCGTTATGGGATAGGTGATATGGAAGAGCGCCTCGGAGTTGAGCCGGTCTATGACTGGCCGTTCGTTATTCACGAGGAAATGGAGCGGCAGCTCTTCCGACTCGAGCGCGTGGGCGATGTTGATGCACCGCATCACGTGCCCCATCCCCACGGAGGAGCCGCCCTCGGTCCAGAAAGTCACGCCGTTTTGCACCGGGCCTCCCTCCCCTCGAGGAGGTTCCTCGATCCCTTTACCCGGAGCGCCAGCTCCAGCGTCGCTATCCCGTCGCGCACGCCGGCGCGCGGTGGAAGCCCCCTCTCGATGCACTCGAGGAAATGCCTCGATTCGGCCATATACATTTCATTTACCTCGAAGCCGATCTTCCCCGAGTACCACTTGCCAAGCTCCGCCGAATAGGTCTCCACCGTCCCGTCCAGCAGGTCGGCCCTTATGGTCCCTCTCGAACCGGCAACTACCAGCCTGTGCTGGTTGGCCCTCTGGATGAAATCGGTCTGCCAGTTCACGTAAGCCCCGCTTTTAAGCCTCATGACCCCCGTCGCGATGTCCTCGACGTCCATCTCGAGCCCGCTCACTCTGTCGACGAAGGCGAAGACCTCGTCGACCTCGCCGAAGAGCCACCTGATGTTGTCGAGCCCGTGTATGCTCGTCAGGACCACCCCGCCGCCGAGTTCCTTCCGAGCGGCGTATTCGGTCCTGTAATCGGCCTGGGGGTGCCAGTCCGGGAGATAGTGCCCGCCGTAGTAATTTACGTGGTGGACCGTGCCGATGACCTCTGACGCAAGGAGGCTCTCTATCTGGAGGAATACGGGATGGAACCTGTAGCACATGGCCATCATGGCCGTTATGCCCTTCTCGTCCGCGAGCTTCAGAAGCTCCGTTACCCGGTCCATCCTGTCGGAAAGCGGTTTTTCTATGAGGATGTGCACCCCGCGCCTGGCGAGCTCAAGCGCCATGTCGAGGTGCATGGAAGACGGCGTGCATATGACAGCCGCGTCAGGAAGCTTCGCGAGCGCGTCGTTGAAGTTCGTGGTAAAGACCGGCCTCTCGATGCCCCTTGCCGCCTTTTCGAGCATGGCCGTATTCGTGTCGCAGAGTATGAATTCTTTTACGCCGAGCGCCGACAGGTTCTTTATATGCCGTTTCCCTATAGAGCCGCAGCCCACTACGAGTGTTTTAAGGCCTTTTCCCATCAGTCCGATTCTCCTTGCCTCTTTCCGGTAGATTGAAACTCGCGCTCAGTTCCTCTGCCTGAAGACGACGCCTACAGGCTCTCCTTCCAGAAACCCAGCCGGGTTTCCGCTATCTACCGCCTTTTTCAATACCGAAAGCGCCTCCTTCGAGGCCTCTATGGTCTTTGCTATGTCCTCGTCGGTATGGGAGTAGCTTATGAAGACCGGCCCCCCGTAAAGCACTCCCCTCTTTACGGTCTCCTGGAGGAATAAGCTCTTTAAAAGGAGGTCGTCTTCTCCGGAGGAGTTCCTCGCCGATATGCCTCCCCTCGGCGGCTTGCCGGTTATGCTGAAATCCACGCCTGTCTCCCGGGCGAACCCGTTTATTCCGTCATGGAGCCTCTTGCCGGCCTCCCAGATCCGGTCTATCACGGGCTTCGTCATAAGCTCGTTTATGGTCGCCCTGGCGGCGGAAAGGCCTATCGCGTCTCCGGAATAGGTCATGGAGAAGAAGACCTCGTTCAATTCCTTCATGAACTCGCGTTTTCCGGCTATGGCCGATATAGGGAACCCGTTCGCCATGCCCTTCCCGAAGCAGGCGAGGTCAGGGACGACCCCGTAATATTTCCCCGCGCCCCCGAGCGAATACCTGAAGCCGGTCACTATCTCGTCGAGCACGAAAAGCGCGCCGTTCCTGTTCGCGATATCCTTTGCGAGCTGGAGGAAGTTCTTTCCGGTCGCCTGGTCAACGAGCGGGTCGGTGCCCGGGACCTCCATTATGACGCAGGCTATCTTTCCGGGGTTCTCGGCGAAGGCCCTCTCAAGCGTCTCTATCCTGTTGTATTCGAACTTGTGCATGTAGTCGGCGAGAGGGCGCGGGATGCCCTTGTTGCGGGGCGTCACTACCGCGTACCAATCCTGGCAGCCGTGGTAGCCGCAGTACGCGATGTGGTCCCTTCCCGTAGAGGCCCGAGCGACCTTGACCGCGGCGCTCGTGGCGTCGGCGCCGTTCTTGCCGAACCTCACCATCTCGGCGCACGGGATGATCGAGCGCATGAGCTCCGCCACCTCGACCTCGAGCGGGTGCATGAGGGTGAAGGTCGTCCCCTCCCTGACCTGCCTTATGACAGCCTCGCTCACCGGAGCGTAGTCGTAGCCCAGTAGTATCGGCCCGAGGGCCAGGGGGTAGTCTATGTACTCGTTACCGTCCAGGTCCCATACGCGGGCGCCCTTGCCGCGGCAGAGGTACTTGGGGGTCACGCCCCTTACGAACTGGTCGGGCCCCTTGCTGAGCGTCTGCGTGCCTGCGGGTATGACCTCGATTGCGCGCTCCCACATGGCGTCGGATGCGGGGAAAAGACTTTCATTCGAATGCTTCTTAAGCGCCGGCTCCATTGTCGTCATCCACCTTTCGGAATAATTTCGTTCGGCTCTTTTTTAAAAAAACAACCTCAAAATTTAGAGATTTTTGCGCTGACAACGACGGAGAACGACTTTCTCAGCAGCCTGTTAGATTTTTTAGCCTATACCGCCTTGTCCTCGCTCAACGACTTGGCATACCCTTCGTTCCGCTCGATATCCGCGTTTATCTCCAGAAGCGAAGGGTGCGCCTCGAGGAACCTCAGTGTCTCTTCCATGTGGAAAATCCTGCCTTTCGCGCCGATGCCGTCGTATATGGCGTTTACGAGCGTCAGGTCCCTCTCGTCGTCCACGGTCCAGCGCATCTTCGAGAGGTCGGTTTCGCACCGTATCTTGCATATCCTGAAAATGTTATGGTTCTTCCATATATACGGGGTAACATGCTCGCGCTCCGATGAAAGCGCGGCCCGCATATAGGCCTTCTCAAGCGCCGCGAACGAGAAGACCTCGGCGTCGAGCCCGTCCGGGAAGCTCGGGTCGATGCTTACGTAATCGAGACCGCCCTCGCTGAACCTCCTTATAGCCCTGTCCACGAGCGCCGGGTCGAGCAATGGGCAGTCGGAGGTTATCCTCACGACAGTCCTGGCCTTGGATGCCAGGGCGGCGTAGAAGTACCTGTCCAGGACGTCGTTTACGCTCCCCCTGTGGCAGCACACGTTGTTCTCGGCGCACCAATCCGCGATCCTGTCGTCCGACCCGTCCTGGGTCGTCGCCACCACGATCTTCTCGACGAGCGCGGAGGCGGCGAGCCTCGTCACCACGTGCCACAGCATGGGTTTTCCGCCTATCTCCCTCATTACCTTGCCCGGGAGCCTGGTGGAGCCCATGCGGGCCTGCACTATCCCCACTACCGGGCCTATCGCGGCCTTGACGTCCTTATCCGTTATCTGCATAAGTCCTCGCTCCTTACCGGCATGTCCTTACGGAGGTCCCTCGCGGCGACGCTCCCTATGATATGCCCCAGTTCTTTAGGCTCAAGCCCGTATGCGTGGCGGACGAGCTTCAATTTGTCCGATGTGACGACCTCGCCTTTCCGTATGTCGGCGTTCGCATATACGGACCTCCTGGCGCCGGTCCTTTCGGCCATCTCGTTGGGCGACGGCCTCTTTATGCCGTCGCCGAGCGCCTTTTCGAGGTCCCTTACCCCGGATATCATGGTCTTCAACTCCTCGACCTCCATCGCGTACGGGTGGTCGGGGCCTTTGAGATTCCTGTCGAGGGTCAAATGCTTTTCTATGATGGAGGCCCCGAGCGCCACTGCCCCCAGTGCAACGGTGCTCCCAGGCGTGTGGTCGGATATGCCGACCGGGCAGGCGAATTCCCTCGCGAGCGCGGCCATTGCCCTGATGTTCACGTCCTCGTATGAAGGCGGGTAGAGCGAAGCGCAGTGCAGGAGCGCGACCTGGTGGTTCTTCTGCCCTGTTACGAGCTCGACCGCCCTCCTTACCTCTTCCATGTAGGCCGCGCCGGTTGATAATATGACCGGCTTCCCGAAGGAGGCGACCTCCTCGATAAAAGGCTCGTTCGTTAGCTCGCCTGACGCGAGCTTGAACGCCTCTACGCCTATCTCGTTCAAGAGCGCGGCCCTTTTGCTCTCGAACGGCGCGGAAAGGAAGGTTATCCCGACAGAGGCGCAGTGCACCTTCAGGATTTCATGCCATTCCTCCGGGAGCGCAAGCCTCTCCAATACAGGGTACGCCGGGTGCGGCGCCCATTTTCCGCTCCCGTCAGGCCTCAAGGGATTAAGGAGCCCCTCGGCAGTAAATGACTGGAACTTTACCGCGTCGGCCCCCGCGTATTTCGCCGCCTCTATGAGCTCTTTGGCCCTCCCGAGGTCGGAGTCGTGGTTTGAGCCTATCTCGGCTATCACATAGGCCGGGTATCCCGCGCCTACGGGCCTGGTCCCTATAGTGAATACGCTTCTCATAACCCGCCTTTCAACCCGTATTACCGCCCTCTCAGGCGGCTTCACCGCGCCTTGCGGCGGACTTCCGCGCGCCGGCCTTTCCGGCGTCCTTTTTCTCCGCAAGCTCGCCTTCGCATTCGGGGCACGAGTATTTTCCGGACCTCATCATGTATTCGGCGCCCCATCCGCAGTATTCTTTCTTGCACTTCCCGCACACGTAGGTCGGCATCATCGACGCACCCCCTTTTTAGACCGCGACCGTTCTCTTTGCCTGGGCCGAGAGGCAGGCCAGGGATGAAAGGAGCCCCTCGGCAACCGCCCCGGCCTCCTCGTCTGAAAGGAGCGGGTATATCGGGAGGCTTACCTCCTCGGCGTAAAACCTGAGCGCCCTCGGGAAATCCCCGGGCTTGAAGCCCATTGCTTTGTAATAAGGCTGAGTATGGACGGGTATGTAATGGACCTGGAGGCCGATGCCTATCTCCGACATGAGCCTGAAGAGGTCTTTCCTTTCGACCCCGAGTTCGGAAAAGGGTATCCTTGCCGGATAGAGATGCCACGCGCTCCTCATGCCCCCGGGCACTGAAGGGGGCCTTACGAACTGGTACTTGGAGAAGAGCCTGTCATAGAGGGCGGCTATGCCGGCCCTCTTAGCGATGAAACGGTCGAGCTTCTTCAATTGGCTTATGCCGAGGGCGCAGTTGATGTCCGGGAGCCTGTAGTTGAAGCCGAGGTCCTGCATCTCGTAGTACCAGGGGCCCTCGGACTTTGAAAGCCTTGCGGGGTCCTTCACGACGCCGTGGCTCCTTAGCGTCTTGAGCTTCCCGTAAAGCGCTGGGTCGTTGGTCGTTATCGCCCCGCCCTCGCCGGTCGTTATGGACTTCACCGGATGGAAACTGAATATCGTCATGTCGGAATGGCTGCACGAGCCGACTCTCCGTACCCGCCCGCTTGAGTCGGTCCACTCGGCCCCGAGCGCGTGGCAGGCGTCTTCGATGACGATGAGGCCGTATTTGAGGGCTACCTCCCGTATCTCTTCCATGCGGCACGGGGTCCCCGCGAAATGGACCGGCACGACCGCCTTTACGGCCCTGTCTTTCGCGGCCTTTCTCCTTAAGCTTTCGGGGTCCAGGTTCATGCCGTCCGCCTCTATGTCGGCGAAATCAGGCCTCGCGCCCGCGTAGAGCGCGGCGTTGGCGGAGGCGAGAAAGGTTATCGGGGAGGTCACGGCCTTTTGCCCTTCTCCGAGCCCTGCGGCCTTCATCGCCAGATGCAGCGCTGCTGTCCCGTTCGAGCATACGACCGCGTATTTCGCGCCGGTGTATCCGGCGATCTCCGCCTCGAAGGCCTCGACGAGCGGGCCCTGGGTGAGCATGCCCTCGAGGGACCTCGCGACCGCCTCTATGTCGGAGAGGTCAATTGTTTGCCGCCCGTAGGATATGGCTGTCTTCGCCATTGGAGAACTCCTGTATTATTTTCCGTATCTCAAGGACGTTAAGCACGCGGTCGTTCCTCTCGCTCGAGTAGACGAAGCCCTCGGTCACCTGCCTTCCGCCGTTCTTCCGTTCCTCCCCCCACCACTTGAACTGGGGCTGTATGACGTAGTAGCCGTCGTATTCGAGGGTGAGCCTGCCGTCGTCCTCGGATATGAGCGTCTCGTGGAGCTTCTCGCCAGGCCGTATGCCGACGACCTCTATCGAGCAGTCCGGTGCCACCGCCTTCGCGATCTCAGTTATCGCGGCGCTCGGTATCTTGGGGACGAATATCTCCCCGCCCTTCATCCTGTCGAGGGAGGCGAGCACGAACTCGGCGCCCTCGTCGAGGGTGATCCAGAACCTCGTCATCCTGGTGTCGGTTACCGGCAGGACGCCATTCTCCTTAAGCTTCAGAAAGAGGGGGATGACGCTTCCGCGGCTCCCGACGACGTTCCCGTACCTGACCACCGAGAACCGAGTGGGCTTGGAACCGGCATATGAGTTGCCGGCTATGAAGAGCTTGTCCGAGCAGAGCTTTGTCGCGCCGTAGAGGTTAATGGGGTTCGCGGCCTTGTCGGTCGACAGGGCGACGACCTTTTTCACTCCCAGGTCCACGCACACGTCTATGACGTTCTGCGCGCCGAGGACGTTGGTCTTTATCGCCTCGAACGGGTTGTATTCGGCTGCCGGGACCTGCTTGAGGGCCGCGGCGTGGACCACGTAGTCGACCCCGTCGAAGGCCCTGTAAAGCCTCTCCTTGTCCCTTACGTCGCCTATGAAGAACCTCAGGCACGGGTCGTTGAACGCCTGCATCATCTCCGACTGCTTGAGCTCGTCCCTGCTGAGTATTACGAGCCTTTTGGGCCTGTACCTCGAAAGTATCTTCCTTGTGAGCTTCTTTCCGAGGGAACCCGTGCCGCCGGTAATGAGTATGGTCCTGCCGTTCAAGTCCATGAATAAGCTCTCCTTAGGGTTTTAAGGTGCGGAGTGATATCGAAATTAGGTACTTAGCAATATGTGTGCCACATTTAACAGGCAATGGCTGCTCAAAATAAAGTTAATAAAAACAGGGTATTAGGATAGGAAGCGGGAGCTGTGGACTGGGTTAAGGCAGAATCAGGACAGCGAAAGTCAAATATCTGACAAGGCCTGGGATGAATGAGGAAAAGATTTCCCGGTCAATAAACCTCTTTCCGGAAAGGCATTTGCGTGGGCTGACCGGTAAAGACTTCTTCCCCTGGTCAGACCTTTATCGGGAAGCTGGAAGGGTAATCGTCCCTGTCGATGACGCACTGGATGGCGTTCATGCTCTCGGCGTTGAAGACGACCGGGCCCTTGAGGTTCAGGCTCAGCTCCCTCGCGTCTCGGGCAACGCAGACCATCACGAGCGTTACAAGGCCTTCGGTGCTATCCGCACCAAGCTTCTCCATCTCCGATTTCTTGAGCGGGACCGAGTAACCGGGCTTGAAGGCGCTGGGGTCGGTAAGGAGAAAGGCCACTCCCGGGTCGTCTATCGACTGCATCCACCTGAACGTGCCCTGTTCGTCGTGGTCTATGATTATGAACCTCCTGAGCCTCTCGAAACCGGGCATGGCCTGCACGAACCGGATGACCTTGTTCTCGGGGACCGATATCTCGCCGAAGCGGGTAGTCGAGAAGCTTATCGCGGACGAAGGAGCATTTGCCGTAGCGGTTATCATTTTTTCCTGAATCCTTTCAATTTATCAGCCACTTCGCTCGGAAGCCCGGCGGCCTTCATGTTCGTTTCCTGTATCCTCAGGTATATCTCCTCGCGGTGCACCGCGCAGCTCTGCGGGGCCTGTATACCGAGCTTTACATGGTTGTCCTTGACCTCGACGACCACGAGCTTTATGTCGTCGCCGATCCTTATCCCCTCTCCCGACTTCCTTGTCAGTACCAGCATATCGCCCTCCCTGGCTCACTTGTTTTCCGAGCCTGCTGCCCGGTTATCCTATTTTCACGCCGCGCTGTCAAGCAGGCAGAAAAGCCCCCGGTCCTCCCTCTCTATCTCCTTTGCCATCACGTAGAAAAACCTTCTCGTCTCCTGCATGAACCCGACGGGATTGGCCCGTATGGAGCCGGGGTCGCCCCACTTGAGCCTGTAGGCCGCAAATGACGCGAGCATAGTCTCCATATCGTCGATGAACCTGCAGGCGTCGGCCCTGTGCGACGCCCCCATTCTCCGGGAAAGGGCCTCCTTGAGCGAATCGACCTCGGATCCGACGTGCACCGAGAGCTTCCCAGAGAGGCGCGAAAGCCTTTCTTCAGCCCTTTCGGCACCGGTCCTGAGCGCCCCGGCGCCAAGGGACTTCACAAGCTCCGCTATCTCCCTCAGGAGATCATTGTGCTGCCTTCTCAGGCTTTCAGAGGTCGCCATGTCCACCCCAGGCTCAATCAACGCAGGTAATCGAATATGCTGAGGCTGAAGACCCTTCCGGCTGACGCGAGCGCGGCCTGCAGGGCCACCTCGCCCGCCTTGAGGTCGGTTATGAGCTCAGCCATGTCCGCGTCCTCGAGTACCGAGACGGTCGACTGAAGCTCGAGCTTGTAGACCGAGAGGTTCTGCTCGGCGGCATTGAGCCTTGAGACCCTGCCGCCGATATCGGAGACTCCCTTGGAGAGCTGCGCAAACCCGGCCTCGAGGCCGTCGATGGCCGCGCGCACGCCGTCGCCGTCGTCCGCTGCCAGGGCTGCCGAGAAAGCCGCGACAGTAGCCATTATGTCGGTGCCGCCGCCGCTCCCTCCGAATACTTCTCCGCCGTTAAGGGCCATGTCGACCGAGGCCGACGAGCCGATCTTTATCGCCTGCACGTTTGCGTCGCCCTGAAAGGCGCCGGAAGGGTCGAACGCGGGCGCATCCGACCTGTACCCCGCGAAGATGTACCTGTTGTCGAACCTGGTGTTCCCTATGCTTACGAGCTCGTCGAAGAGGTTGTCGACCTCCGTCTTTATCATGTCCCTGGTCTCGGAGGTCGCGGTGCCGCTGGCGGCAGTGACCGCGAGCTCCTGGAGCCTTATGACCGCGTCCTTGGCGCTGTCCAGCGCCTGCTCCGCAATCCCCAGGTGCGAGAGGGCGTAGCCTATGTTCCTCTCGTACTGGCCGAACTGGGATATGAGGGACTTGGAGGTCAGTATCTTGTGCGCGTTCACCGGGTCGTCGGAAGGCGCGTTGACCTTCCGGCCCGACGAAATCTGCTTGTTTATGTTGTATAGCTTCTCCTGACGAAGGAGCAGGTCGCTTACGTACCTGTCATATGAAAGCTTCTGGGTGACCCTCATCTTACCGCCTCCTATCTGATACTGAGGAGCGTTTCAAGCATCTGGTCGACGGTCGACATGACCTTCGCGGCCGCCTCGTACGCCCTCTGGAGCTTCACGAGGTTTATGGCCTCCTCCTCTATGGAGACCCCGGAGACCGAGTCCCTGGCTGCCCGGAGCTCGGACATGTATATCTTCTGGGCCTCGGCCCTGGCCTTCGCGTTGCTGGCGCTGGTCCCCAGGTCCGTGACCACCCTGTTGTAGAAATTCCCGAACGAGGCGCCGTTTATTGTCCCGGCGTCCCTCAGCCCCGCGAGCGCGGTGGCGTTAGTGTTATCGCCCGGGACGCCAGCGGACGTGGAGGACGCCGCGATCTGGTCAGGGTCCGTTACCGCAACGGAAAAATCCCTGGCGGCGCGTTCGGTTGCGCTCACCGTGAACTTGTCCCCGGCTGCGGGCGGGCGCGCGCCATCGGTTATGGTTACGCTCAGGCCGTCGAAGGCAATGGTCGAGCCCGAGGCATAAGCGCCGGTGGCTACCACGCTATTCTGCCCTAAATTGAAAACCGTGTAAGCTCCGGGCCCCGAAAACCGTATCTCGTAGTCGTCGAGAGTAAGCTGGCTTAAATCGGCGACGGCCCCAGCGGATATGACCGCCCCGCCCTGGTTCGTGCCCGCGGACCTCGTGGACACGGACAGGGGGTTAAAGAAATCGACCCCGGTCGAGCCGTCAAGGCCCCATCCGGCCGAGTGCCGGAGGTTGACCTCCTTTACGAGAGAAGCCGCGAGGAGGTTTATCCTCGAGTGGGCGTCCTTGAAATACGCGTATCCGTCGATGTCTCCCTTTATGCTGCCGCTCGATATCCTCGACTCGATGGACGCGCCGTTCAGGTAGAGCTTGAACGCGTCCGTGGAGTTAGGGTCTGTCCCCGACGTCATCTCCGAGCTCTTTACGCCGGCGACTATGAAGGAGCCGCCGAGGAAGACGTCCACCTGGCCCTGGTCGTTTTCCGCGACAGAGATGTCCACGAGCTTCGAGAGGTCCTCAAGGAGGATGTCCCTCCTGTCCCTTAAATCGTTGGCGTCCATGCCGGAAAGCTCGGTAGCGGAAATCTGCTGGTTGAGGCCCGCTATCTCGGAGGCTATCCCGTTTATCTCGCCGACCTTGGCCTCTATCGAGCCCCTTATGTTGGAGACGTTGTCCCTTATAGCGCTGTCGATGGAATTTATCGTGTCGGCGAGGACGGTGGCCCTGGCTATGAGGGACGACCTCTCGCCGTAGGACGACGGGTTGGCCGCCAGCTCCTGAAAGGCGTTAAAAAGGGCGTCGAGCCTGGAGCTCAGGCCCGAGCCGTCAAAGTCGTTCAGTATCGATTCCAGTGCATACAGGTGGCTGCCTGCGGTCTCGTAGCTGGAAAAGAGCGACACCGCGCTCCTCAGCTGGACCGTCCGGAAGGAATCGTAGACCCGCTCTATGGCCGTGACGCCTACGCCGGTGCCGTACTGGAGGCCCCCGAAGGTGACCGGGTTATTAGCAGCGAGCACTGCCCGCTGCCTGGTATACCCGTCGGTGTTGGCGTTCGAGATGTTGTGGGAAGTGACGTTCAGGGCCTTCTGGCTGGTCATGAGGGCCGATTTGGCTATGTTGAAGACACCGTTCAGGCTCGACATGCTCAGGCCCCCTTGCTGAGGCGCGAGCCCTTGAAGGCGAGCTCTTCGGCCTTGCCGCCGGCCTTGTACGCGCTCGGCTGGAGGAAGTTGCCCAGGAAACCCAGGGTCTTTTTGACGTTGTCGAGAGAGCTCTGTATGGCAAGGCTGTTGAGGTCGTTAAGCTCTTTTATGCTCGCCGCGAGCGATGCGAGCGTTTTAAGGCACTTGTCGAGCTCGCCCCCGAGCTCGCCTACCTGCCTCGCTATGCTTTCGAGCGCGGCCCCGTCGCCGCACGGGATGCCGAGAGAAGCGCATGCATCCTCCATGCGCTTTGCCCTCGCAGCAACGGAGGCGTCGACCTTTCTTACGAGCCCTTCTTTCTCACCCGCGGCCTCATAGAGCGCCTTGTAGTCCCTCGCCACTATGGATTCCGTCTCCCTGTGGAGAACGGCTATGAGCTCCTTGCAGAGCCCTATCTCTTTTTTGAGGTGTCCTATGAGCCCGTCCATATCATCCTATTTCTTGGCTTGCAGGGCGTCCCTGACCGCCCGCTCTATCATCTTTTCCGCCACTTTGCCGGCGTCTACCTCGTAGCTCCCCTGGTCGACTTCGTTTTTGAGCTTTACTACCTTTTCGACCCTCATGTCAGGGACCGTGTCGAGGAGCGACTTGGCCCTCTGGAACTCCCTTGCCTTGGGTGATATGTCTACGCTGTCACCGGAGGTCGCTCCGCCGCTGCCGCCGCTTTTCTTGACGCTTCCGCCGTCCCCGGCCTTTTTTACGTAATTGTCAGTCCCGACTCCGCCTGGCTTTTTGCCGCCGATTTTCATGAAATCCTCCTAAAGTGCCTTCAAAATCTACTTACGTCCATATCGGCGGCGTTTTTCCAAAACTTTAGGAGTGCGGGGCCTTTTGCGTCAATATTCCGGACAAACCCGGGGTTAATGCGCTTCAGCCGTAAAAAGTGTCAGGATTCAGGGCAATACCGTTCATCAGGACCTCGAAATGGAGGTGTGGCCCGGTGGAGCGGCCTGTGGAGCCGACATATGCCAGGGGCCTGGAGGGATCGACCCTGTCCCCGGCCTTTACGAGGTTTTCGGCGTTATGCCCGTACCTGGTAACATGGCCGTCGTCATGGAGCACCTCGACAAGGTTCCCGTAACCGCCCTTCCAGCCGCTGAATACGACCCTGCCCGGAGCGGCGGGAAATACCGGCGCGCCCTCGGCTGCGGCTATGTCGATCCCGTGATGGAACCTCTCCTCACCGGTTATGGGGTCGGTCCTCATCCCGAAACCAGAGCTCACCTTTGCGTCCCCCCTGACCGGGAACAGGAACTCCATTTCCCTTGCCGGGGCCTCGGGCGCAAAGGGCATTCGGGCCTCCGGCGCACGGGCCGGGGAATATGCCCTTAAAGGGAGGCTCTTATCGAGCGGAAGGGGTTCGGCGCTTGTAAAATCAAAATCCCTGAGTAGTATATCGCCGAGCCCGATGCCGCCCGCCTGGGCCATTACCCTCGAAAGCTCCGCGTCGAGAAGAGAGGTATATATCTCCTCTCCGTTTCCGCCGTCAAAGAGGTCTCCTTTATTAACGGTCTCCCTCATCGTCTTAAGCATCTGGTTTATGAACAGGGCCTCGAAATCGGCCACAGCCTTCCTGAGTTCCGCCCTGGCCTCGTCCTTCCCGGCCGCCATGCCTTCCCGGGCTCCGCTTATCGGACTTGCGACGTTCATGTGCCTTCCCTAAAGCCCGACCTTTTCAAGGTCGCCGGCTATGTGGATTATGGCGCCCTCGAGCTCCTTGAGCGCGCCGGGCTCTTCCTGTATCCTCATCGCGAGGCCCATGATGGATACGAGTCCGTTCCTCACGTGGTGCGAGATATAGCGCCTGCACTCCTTCGGTATCCTGTGCGAGTTCCTGATCGCCAGATCTTCCGCTATGACGTCAGCGCCCATTGTGCCCTCACCGCCTTTCAGATTATTTCAAGAGTAGCCTGAAGCGCCCCGGCCGCCTTTATGGCCTGGAGTATGGCGACGAGGTCGCGCGGCGTAACGCCTATGAGGTTCAAGGCCCTCACCACCTCCCCGAGAGTCACGCTCTCCGGGAGGACAATGAGGCGG
Source organism: Deltaproteobacteria bacterium (assembly GCA_015075075.1). GTDB lineage: Bacteria > Desulfobacterota > GWC2-55-46 > GWC2-55-46 > GWC2-55-46 > UBA5799. Next base: position 48,057 of record JABTVA010000006.1, read on the forward strand.
GACTTCTGCTCCTCGACACCGACCTCGTCAAACGGTACGACGACGGTCTCGCCCTTCGGCGAGAAAGGCCCGGGCTGCGATATCGCGTACTGCGTCTTTATCTCTATCGAGATGTCCCCGTGAGAGACGGCGACCGTCGATATCCTGACGTTTTCACCCATCACAACCGTGCCGGTCCTCTCGTTCACCACTATCCTGGTGACCGTATCCGGGCTCACGTCTATCCTCTCCACCCTGGAGATGAAGGCGACCGGGTTGTCGAAGCCCTCGGGGAGGTTTAGCCTTACGCTCCCGGGGTCGACTGCGGTCGCAACCCCTTCCATGCCGAAATGCTCGTTAACCGCGCTTGCCACCCTCTCGGCGGTCGTAAAATCCGGCGACCTGAGCGAAAGGAATAGCTCCTGCCTGCCCGCGATTGAGAGCGGGACTTCCTTCTCTATTATCGCGCCGCCGGGTATCTTGGCCGCTGTCTGGTGGTTTTTGGTCACCCTTGCGGTCTCGGTGCCCGCCGCAAAGCCGGCGAGGGCAAGGGGGCCCTGCGCGACCGCGTAGACCGCGCCGTCATGCCCCCTTAACGGAGTGGCGATGAGCGTGCCGCCCTGGAGGCTCGTCGCGTCCCCGAGCGAAGAAACGACGACGTCTATGCCGGAGCCTGGCTTCGCAAAGGCCTGCAGCTCGGCCGTTACGAGTACCGCGGCGGTGTTCTTCACCTTTATGCTGTTGGGGTCGAATTTGAGCCCGAGCTTGTTGAGCATGTTCGCGATGGACTGGGTCGTGTAGACCGCGCTCGACTTGTCCCCGGTGCCGTTAAGCCCGACGACCAGGCCGTACCCGATGAGCTGGTTCGGCCTTACGCCCTCGACATAGGCTATGTCCTTTATGCGGGCTGCGCCGGCGTCCTGGGCCGACATAAGAAGGAACGCGGCGAGCGTTATGAAAACCCTAAAAAGGCCAGACATTGTCAAGTACCCTCCTCAGCCATCCCGGCGATTGCCCGTCGGCGACCACTCCGCTTCCGGAATACTCTATCTTCGCGTCCGACAAGAGTATGGACGGGATCACGTTCTCCTCGTTAATGTCCTCTGGCCGCGCTATGCCGCTCAATACTATGTACTGCTGCTCGTTATTGACTATCGTGTCCTTCCTGCCCTCGAGGACCAGGTTCCCGTTCGGGAGCACATCCACCACCCTCGTCGCTATGACCGCGCTCAATTCTCCGCTCCTGCTGGTCGTGCCGGAGCCGTCGAATTCGGCGTCGTAGCTCGACTGCACCTCGGGGCTGAACGGCTGCCCCTGGCCGAGGAAGTTCCTCATGCCGAAATTGAGCGGCATGCCGAAAAAGTTCGATACGCTTATGTCGTTTGACGAGGCCCTGGCCGTGGAGGTATTGGCCCCGTTTATGGCGCTCGTCTTCTCGGTTATCCTGACGGTCACTATGTCGCCCACGTTCTTGGCCCGGAGGTCCTGGAAAAAGGCGTTCCTCGACGTCTCGCCGGGCCATATTGAGCCTGTCGTCGCCGGAGTATCGCCCCCCTTTACGGGTATTTGGGTCAGGTCTATCTTCCTGGGCTGCGGCGTCGCGCAGCCGGCGACCAGGGCCAAAATCATTATGAGCAAAGTTTTTTTCATATCCACCTTAGAATTTTATGATAACCCTGCCCGGCCCGGCCACGGTGCCGAGCACTGCCCTGCCGTTCGCGGTCTTTACGGATATCTTCGAGCCTTTGTGCCCGTCCTGGGAAGCCACTCCCGTGGACCTCACGGTTATATTCTCGCCCTCGAGCTTGAGAAGGACCCTTTCACCCCTTTTAACGACCACCTCCGGGCCCACATGCGTCTTTTTTATGACAGAGCCTGCCGGGACAGGCCTCGTCGCAACGAGGCCGGCAAGCTCGCTGATTGAGGCGAAAGAATCCCTGGCCTCATCGAGCTCCACCCTTGCCACCTTCAGGTCGTCCTCGCTTATCTTCGTGCGCACCTTCAAGGGCTTAAGTGCGAGGACCGCGTCCCTGAAGACCCTTACCCTGGCGCTGCCCCAGACCGTCCTCGGTTCCTGCCCCGACCTTTTAACTTCAAGCTGGTAAGAAACCTTGCCCGGCTGGGATATCCTCTTCGGGAGCACGAGCCTCATTGAATCGTATTTCGCTGATCCAAGCCCGGATATGTCTATCTCGTCTATCTCTATCGATTCCCTATCCCAGGGAAGCCCCTTCGCGAGCTCCGCCTTCACGAAAGAAATAGCGCCCGCGCTGCTCCCTGCCTCGGCAGTGCAGGCGAGAAAGAGCGGGAGAAACGCGAATATGAATGCCAATATCCTTAAAATCATCGTTTATCTCTTCATCGAAGTTGCGGTCTGGAGCATCTCGTCGGTCGTCTGTATGGACTTTGAGTTTATCTCGTATGCCCTCTGCGCGGCTATCATGCTGACCATCTCCTCGACCACGCTCACGTTCGACATCTCGAGAAAGCCCTGGGCGAGCGTGCCGAGGCCGTCGGTCCCCGGGGCGCCGACCGTCGCCTGGCCGGACGCCGCGGTCTCCTGATAGAGGTTCCTTCCGACCGGCTGGAGGCCGGCTGGGTTCACGAACCTCGCGAGCTCCATGGTGCCGACCTGCGTGGGGTATCGCTATGCTCTGGCTGCGGTGGCCGAGACGATGCCGTCAGCGCTAATGCTCAAGGCTATGCGCGTCAGCCGGTATGGTTATCTGAGGCTCGACAAGGTACCCGTCCGAGGTGACAAGGCGGCCTTCGCTGTCGACCTTGAACTCGCCGGTCCTGGTGTACGCCGTGAGGCCGTCGGGCTTCGCTATCTGGAAGAACCCGTCGCCCTCTATGGCCAGGTCGAGCGGGTTCCCGCTCTGCTTGAAATTCCCCTGGCTGAAGACCTTTTCTGTTGAGACGGTCCTTACGCCCTGGCCCACCTGTATGCCTGTCGGGACCATTGTCGACGGCGATGACGAAGCGCCCGCGGATTTCATCTCCTGGTAGAGGAGGTCCTGGTAGTCGGCCCTGCTCCTTTTGAACCCCGTGGTGTTCACGTTCGCGAGGTTGTGGGCGATTATATCTATGTTCATCTGCTGGGCCTCCATACCGGTGGAAGCCGTCCAAAGAGCCCTTATCATCGTTCAATCCTCCTTTTCCTGTCCTGTCAGGACGTCCTGCCTACTTCATCGATGGCCTTTTTGGTCATCTCGTCCATGCTCTGTATGAGCTTGGTGTTGGTCTCATACGACCTCATGGCCTCTATCATGGTCGTCATGGCCCTTACCGCGTTCACGTTCGAGCCCTCGAGAAAGCCCTGGTCGACCTGGGTATTGGGGCTTGCCGGCATCTCCCCCGCGCCCGGGAGCGCCACGAAATAGTTGCCCTCCCTCCTGAGCTCCAAAGGGTCGGCGAACGAGACGAGCCTTAGCCTTCCGATAGCGGCCCCGTTCACGTGCAAGCCGCCGTTTGAGTCTATAAGCACGTCAGGCCCGGCGAGCGTTATCGGACCGTTATCGCCCATGACCCTGTGCCCTTCCTTGGTCACGAGCACGCCCGAGGGGTCGAGCACGAAACTGCCGTCCCTCGTATACCTCGTGCCGGCCGGAGTATCGACCGCGAAGAACCCCTCGCCCCTTAAGGCCATGTCGAGCTTCCTGTGCGTCATCTGCGACGGCCCCTGGCCCGCGTCGGTCACGACGTCGTCGAGCCTCCCGAAGGTCCGTACGCGGAAGGCGTCAGTCATAGAGGACTCGAAAAGGGGTTTCTGGGCCTTGAAGCCGGTCGTATTTACGTTAGCGAGGTTATCGGTCAGGACCTCCATCCTTCTTTCCTGGAGTACGGCGCCTGAGAGGGCTACGAATATCGACTTATCCATTGACGACTCCTTTATGCGTTGCTTACTTCTGCAACCGCCGTGCCAAACGAAAATCCGAATGAAACCGAAAAAAGAGCGCCTTTACAGGCTATAAGGGTGGACTATTTTTCCCGCTCGGAATTTTTTTCCGCCTCATAGCCGTCTAAGCGAGCATAAAAGCTCGACCTCGCCGTTAAGGAGCCCCACAACCCGAGCTATCTCGTTCACAGGGACCCCGGAGTTCTGCATCTTGAGCGCCCTTGAATATACGTCATCCCGACCCTCCGGTGCGCCGCTGTATTGGAGAGCGCCGTGCGGGCCCGCGTCGAGCGCGGCTTTTTTTCCTGAGAGGCCCGCCTCGGTACGCCGTATCTCGGAGCCGAGCGCCGAGGCGGCCCTCCGTATTTCCGTAAGCTCTGTCCTCAGCTCTTCAAGGCCGGCTGTCCCGGCATGAACGGCAGGCGCGGCCACGGCGCCCCTCCTGAAGAGCAGTATGTAGAGTATTCCGCCCATGAAGGCGACGTTTATGACAATGAGGACGACTGCCCAGATGAACATGCGAGACCTCTGTCTTGTAATTTTTCGGCCGGACAACGTCCTGTAAGCCGGTCCAGTAAAACTGCAAGACCCGTGCCCTTCATCTTTCAAACGTGATTGCGCTGAATAAAGGTAAGGAGCTGAAATGAGAAAAGGGGCCAAAGGCCCCGGGGAGGTTGAGAAAAACTATCGATAAAACAGGCTAATACAGATCAGCGTTCTCTGCGAAGGCGAGTCTCACCTTTTCATCGAGCGCCTCTAAACCCTTTTTCTCAAGGCCGAGCGACTCGGGCAGTCCGCCGTAGCTTATCTCGTCACCGCCAGGTTTCCTCCATCCCATGCCAAACTTTTGGCACATGATGTCCGCCAGGGCTATCGTATTGACGAGGTTCTGTATGTTTTCATCCCTTGATGACGTCTCCTTGCCGTTAAAGCCGCGTATCAGGGTTTCGAGGGACTCGGGGAAGCCCCACTTCTTGACTATATAGGCGCCGACGTCCCTCTGGGAAAAATCAAAGTGCTCTTTCTCCGCGACATCGTACGGGACCATCTCGTTATACACGCTCTGCATCATGAGCGCGAACTTTTCGGGGAACTCGTTATTCAGGACCACCTTGCCCACGTCATGGAGGAGCCCTCCTATGAACGCGTCCTCCGGGTCTGACCGGCGCGTATCCCTGGCTATGATGCTTGCCGCAACCGCGGCCCCTATCATCTGCTCCCATATGAGCTTCTCGGTAAGCCCGAACCTCTTGTAGACGTTCTTCATAGAGGTGGCCACTACTATGTTCCTGACCGAGTTGAGCCCGAGCCTGAGTATCGCCTGGGTCGGGTTCTGGATATTGCGGTAGCTCCCGTAGAAGGCTGAATTGGCCACCTTCATAATCTTCGTGGTAAGCCCCGGATCGGTGCTGATTATCTTCTTTATTTTCTCTATCGAGACGTCCGGGTCGGCCATCATCCCTAACACCCTCTGGGTCGTGGCCGGCAGGACCGGCAGGTCAAGGGTCCTGTTGATGACCTCTTCAAGATTTCTGGCTTGTTGCATGGCGCTCTCCTTTTGTCCCTTTTAAATGGTCCCGGCGGCCTTCAGCTCGCTGCCGAACTGCATGGGATTTCCGTCCGGCGCCTCACCTTCATCCACTGTCCTGGCCGAGACCCTGAAGTTCGAGACGAGCTCGTTAAGGTCACCGGCTAGCCGGGCCATTTCGTTGGTCGCCTTGGTCACCTCTTCTATCGCGTATGCGTTGGACCTCGCGACCTCCGCGATCGGTCCATGTTCCTGGCTATTTCGTCGGCGGTCGAGCTCTGCTCCTCCGCCGAGGTGGCTATATGGGCGATGCGGTCAGTGACGTTCTCCACCCCGGTGACTATCTGCTTGAGGGCGGCCCCGGCGCTGTTTGCGAGCGAGACCCCGTTCTCGACCTTCTTCGAGCCCGCGGACATGGCCGAGACCGCCTTGCCGGTCTCGCCCTGTATCGCTCCTATCATCACGCTTATTTCCTTGGTGGCCTTCGTCGTCCTTTCGGCGAGCTTCCTTACCTCGTCCGCTACCACGGCAAAGCCCCTGCCCTGCTCGCCGGCCCTGGCCGCCTCTATCGCGGCATTGAGCGCGAGAAGGTTCGTCTGGTCGGCTATGTCGTTTATGACGGAGACTATCGTCCCTATCTCCACCGAGCTCCTGTTGAGGCTTTTTATCGTATCAGAGGTCGCGCTGGTGGCCCGCGCGACCTCCATCATGGCCGAAATCGCGTCGGAGACTATGCTCCCGCCCTCGAGCGCTGTCTCCTGCGCTGCTTTTGCCGATTCCGAGACCTGCTGGGAATTCCGCGCCACCTCTATGACAGTGGCGTTCATCTCCTCCATGGCCGTCGCGACCTGTGTTGTCTGCGAGGACTGCCTGCCGGCGCCCTCCGACATCTGGGCGGCAGAGACGGAAAGCTCCTCGGATGCCGAGGCCAGGTGGCTGGAGGTCTCGGCTATCTTGCCGATGAGCGCTGATATCTGCTCGCCGATCCTGTCGGCGCTCCTGCCGAGCGCCCATATCTCGTCTTTGGCGCCCATTCCCGTGAAAGCAGACCCCAGCCCGGTCCTTCTCGTGTGGTCGCCCGCGAAAAAACCCTCGACCGTACCGGCGATCTTCCCGAGCGGCTCAAGCACGCGCCTGTTTATCGCCCACATGAAGAAGACCCCGCAGGCGACGGAAACGAGTATCGACGCTGCGATTATTGCCATGCCCTTCAGCGCTCCATTCCATGCGCCTGGCTCGCTGCCCCCGGAAAGCCTATCGCTTGCGGCCAATACCTTCGGGAGGTGTACGGCCGAGATCTCTTTGGCACCGGATGAGAACTCGTCCTTGCTCTTTACGGCCCTGTTGATACGCTCTTTCCTTTCGGCCCAGAGCGAGTCTATCTGGTCGAGTATCCGGTCCAGCTCCCTGCCGGAAGCGGGCCTCATGCCAAGCGATGCCGAGCCGTTCCGAATCAGACCGAGCTCTTTCTCGAACCCGTCCAGCGCGGCGTAAAGCTCCGCGCCAGTATGCTGCGCGTCGTAGTCGGCCCTGGCGTAGCGCTCGGCGAGGAACGCAAGCCTCGCGTTCTTTTCCCTGAGCGAGCCGGCCGCCTCGACATGCCTCGAATATGATGCGTCGCGTAAGAGCGCGCTCCCCAGCTCCTTGAGGCTTTCGGAGGCCGGGCCGGTCCCGTCCTCGATCCCCACCATCGCCGAGGCGAGCCTCTCGCCGCTCCTTGCGGCATTGTCAAGTGCTGCGCTCATTGAATGCCATGCGTCGGAAAGGGACGCAATCTCGTCATTTCCGGTCACGCGGCCTTTCTCTTTAAGCGCGGCGAAGAGTTCGCCGAACTCAGCCTTTTTAGCGTTCAGGAGGCGCTCGATGCCCTCGCCCCCGCCCAAAGTGCGCCTGTTAAGGACCTGCTCCATCTCGACGGCCCTGGCCTTCAGGTCCCCGGCGATTTCCAGCCGGGCATATTTGCCGACCAGGCCGTCCACCACGAAGTAGGCCACTGGGAGCTGAAGAAGGAGCACGAAAAGGAGGAAGGCGTAGCTTCCGAGGAACCTCGACCTTACGGTCCCGAAAATTTCACGCACCCTTCTCATGCAACCGCCGTCAAAGCCTCCTTCTCGTTCCTGGAAAGCACCTTCTCGACGTCGAGCAGGATAAGGAGCCTTCCGTCGAGCTTGCCTACCCCCTTTATGTACTCGGACTCGACGCCCGTTACCATCTCCGGGGGGGCCTCGACCCTGTCGGCCGGAAGCCTAAGGACCTCGGAGACCGCGTCTACCTTGAGCCCCACGGTCTTGCTGGCTACCTCGACGACTATTATCCGTGTTTCGTTCGTCATCTCGTCCGACCCGAGCCCGAACCGTTTCCTGAGGTCAAGCACCGGGATGACCTTTCCCCGGAGGTTTATGACCCCGTCCACGAAATCCGGCGTCTTGGGGACCCTCGTAAGCTCCATGTGCCGGATTATCTCCTGCACACTGAGTATGTCGAGAGAGAACTCCTCTTTTCCGAGCCTGAAGGTGACGAGCTGGAGCACTTCCCTTGCGTCAAGATCCTTTTTCGCTTCCATTTGAACCTCCATACGTCCGCTTGAGCGCGCACCCTTCTATTCGGACGGCGCCCGCGGAAACTTGAGGCCCCTTGCGGGGCGCGGTTTACATAAGCTGCAGGTCCGGGCTGTGCACCATGATGTCGACCCTCCTGTTCTTCAGCCTGCCGGAGGGCGTGTCGTTCGTGTCTATGGGCCTGTACTCGCCGAAGCCTACGGCTGAAAGTTTTCTCGGGTCGTGGCTGTGGTTGTCGATGAAATACTTGAGTATCCTTATCGACCGGGCGCTTGAGAGGTCCCAGTTGGAAGGGAAGCGCTCGGTGGATACGGGTATGTTGTCGGTATGCCCCTCTATCCTCACGCTGTTGGGCATGTCGACGAGCGCCCTCGCGACCTCGTCTATTACGGGAAGGCCCTCGTCCAGGAGCCTGTCGCTCCCCGGCTCGAATAGCATACCCTCGGAAATCCTGATGGTCACCTTCTGCTCCTCGAATACGAGCGTTAGCTTCTGGTTCTCCTGCAGCTCGCGGAGGGCGGCCTGGATCTTCTCGTAGTTGTTTGTGTGCATGTCCTTGAACTCGTCCCTGACCTGGGCGCGCTGCTCCCTTACGAACTTCGGGCCCTCCTGCATGCGGGTAGAGGTGAAGAGCGTCGGGTTGAAGGCTATGGCCAGCGATTCGCTCATTATCCTGAACTTGCCCTCGTTGACCGAGGAGATGGCGTACATGCTCGTGAAGAACGCGAAAAGGAGCGTTATGAAGTCGGCATAGGAGACGAGCCAGCGCTCGTGGTTCTCGTGCTCCTCGTGTTTTTTCTTCCTGGCCATCCAATTCCCTCTGGCTATTTCCTCTGGGACTCCCTCAGGAAGCCGACGAGCTTCTCCTCGACCCTCCTCGGGTTTTCGCCTTCCGATAGGGATATGAGCCCCTCCACCGCCATCTCCTGCATTATCACCTGCTCGCGTATCTTCATCTTAATCTTGCCCGCGACAGGCAAATAGACGAGGTTCGCGGAGGCAACGCCGTAGACCGTGGCCACGAACGCGACCGCAATGCCGGCGCCGAGCTTGGAGGGGTCCGAGAGGTTCTCCATCACGTGGATGAGGCCTAAGACCGCGCCTATGATGCCGATGGTCGGGGCGTAGCCGCCCGCAGACTCGAACACCTTGGCCGAGGTGAGGTTGTATTCCTCTGTATGGGCTATGTCTATCTCGAGGATCTCGCGGGTGAGCTTGGGCTCGGCCCCGTCCACCACTAACTGCAGGCCCTTCCTGAGGAACGGGTCCTGCACCCTCTTGATGCTCGACTCGAGCGCCAGGAGGCCGTCCTTCCTGGCGGTGGCCGAAAGCTCGGCTATGAGCTTTATGACCGCATAGGGGTCGCTCGTCTTCTGGAAGAGCGCGAGCCTCGCGTTCTTGAGCGCTAAGACGAACACGTTAAGCGGGTAATTTACGAGGACCGCGCCGAGGGTCCCGCCGAAGACGATGACGGCCGCCGCCACCTGGGCGATGGACCCGAGGTGCCCGCCTTCGAGCACCATGCCGCCGAGTACGGCGCCGAAGCCGAGGACGAGCCCGATTATTGTCAATATATCCATTAAGCCGGTACTCCCGTCATATCATATTTATTATTTCAGCGGCTATGAGCTCTATCGGAACGACCTTGTCGGCCAGCCCGGCCTCTATGACCGACTTCGGCATCCCGTAGACCGTGCAGGTGTGCTCGTCCTGGGCTATGGTCTTTCCGCCCTTCTCCTTTATGAGCCGCATGCCCTCCCTGCCGTCGCTCCCCATCCCGGTAAGTATCACGCCGAGCGACCTCCCCGGATAGCTCTCGGCAACGGAAGACATGGATATGTCGATGGAGGGCCTGTACATGGCGTCCCTGGGCTCGTTGTCGACCTGGAAGAAGAACTCCGTAAGCCCCTTCCTTTTGACCCTGGTCTGAAGGCCGCCGGGAGATATGAATACCTTGCCGAAGCCGACGCTCTCGCCGTTTTCGGCCTCCTTGACCGGGAGCTTGCATATCTCGTTCATCCTTTCGGCGAACGCGCCCGTGAACATCCTCGGCATGTGGACCGAGACGAGTATGCTCGTGTCGAGGCCTGCCGGCAGGTTCGCAAGGACGGCCTGGACGGCCCTCGGACCGCCCGTCGAAGCGCCTATTGATACGAACCCTATCTTGAGGCTCGCGAGCCCCTTCTTCACTGCCGGCACCGGGGGCGGCGGACCGGGTTTCGCGGTCCGGAGCGAGACGAAATGGTGCTTTCTCCGAGCTATCGCCTTGACCTTGGTGATGAGCTCGTCCTGTATCTTCATGAGGTCCAGGGCGGACGTGACGAGGTTTTTCGATATGTAGTCGGCGGCGCCCTTGTCCATAGCGTCGAAGGTCGCCTTGGCGCCTTCCTTGGTAATCGAGCTCACCATCAGTATGGGGACGGGCATCCTTTCCATGAGCGCCTCTGTCGCCTCAAGCCCGTTCATCTTCGGCATCTCGACGTCCATGGTGACGACGTCTGGCTTGAGATCAAGCGCCATCGATACGCCCTCGGCCCCGTCCCGCGCGGTCCCGGCGACCTCGATGCCGGGGTCGGTCTCCAGCATCTGTTTCAGGACCCGCCTCATGAAGGCCGAATCGTCTACAACGAGCACCCTTATCTTGGACATTTCACTCCCTCAATGGACATAGGCGCCCTTGGCCGACGTCAGGAGTCCCGCCATGTCGAGTATCAATATGACGTTGCCGTCGCCCGTGATGCAGGCCCCGGCCACCCCTTCCGTGCCCTTAAGGTACTCGCTCATGGACTTCATGACTATCTCCTCCTGGCCGTGGAGCCTGTCCACCAGGACCCCGAAGGACTTCTCGCCTATGCCTATGACAACGATATATTTCCATTCGGACTTCCCCGGGGAGTCCTTGCCCGATACGAGGGCCCCGAGCCTCACGACCGGGACGACCCTGTCCCTTATGTTTATGGCCTCCCTGCCCTCTATCGTCTTTATCTCGTCCCCGGTAACCCGGATGTTCTCTATTACGTTCGAAAGCGGTATGGCGTAGACCTCTCCCCCGGCCTCGACCGTAAGCGCCTGTATTATCGCGAGCTTAAGGGGGAGCCTGAACACTATCCTGGTGCCCTTGCCTATTTCTGAGTCTATGGATATGGTGCCGTTTATGCGCGATATGTTGGTCTTTACGACGTCCATTCCCACGCCGCGCCCGGAGATGCTGCTCACCTCTTTCGCGGTAGAAAAGCCGGGAAGGAAGATAAGGCCCAGGGCGTCGCGCTCGGTGAGCCTCTCGGCCTCGTCAGCGCTTATGATGCCCTTCTCGACAGCCGACCTCTTTACAGCCTCGGGGTCTATGCCCTTGCCGTCGTCCGAGACCGAGACGATGATGTTCCTCCCCTCCTGGTAGGCTGAAAGGGCGATCGTGCCGCACTGCGGCTTGCCCTTCGCGGCCCGCTCTTCCGGGAACTCCATGCCGTGGTCCACGGCGTTCCTTATGAGGTGGACGAGGGGGTCGCCTATCTCCTCGATTACGGTCTTGTCCATCTCGGTCTCCTCGCCGCTCAAGACAAGCTCCATCTGCTTTCCCGTCTGCCTCGCAAGGTCCCTAACCATCCTCGGGAACTTGTTGAAGACCTTGGCGATGGGCTGCATCCTTATCTTCATGACGCCGAGCTGGAGGTCGGAGGTGACGAGGTCAAGCTGCGCTATCGCCTCGCTCACCTGGGACTGCAGCTCGCCGTCGACGCTGCTTTCGGACAGCCTCGTCCCGAGCCTCATGAGCCTGTTCCTCGAAAGGACGAGCTCGCCGGCGAGGTTGAGGACGGTATCCAGCCTGTCTATGTCGACCCTTATGGCATGGTCCTTGGCCGAGGCGGCTGCGCCCTGTGCCTCGTCGGCCCTCTGCTGTTTCTGCTCCTCGTCAGCCGCAGGCTTCTCCGGAAGAGGCGGCGCGGCTTCATCCTTCTCCGCCCCCTTCCCGTCGAGTATGCCTCCGAGGAGCGCCAGGACCCCGCTCGTGTCCTCTTTTCTCCCGTTCTTTTCGCGTATATTGGCGAGTATGACCCTGATCATGTCAACGGCGCGCAATATGGCGTCCATCACGGCAGGGGTCACGCTCATCTCTGATTTCCTGAGCTTGTTGAGCACGTCCTCAGTAACGTGGGTGACCTCGACCATCTGGTCGAAACCCAGGAACCCGGCCGCGCCCTTGATGGTGTGAATTGACCTGAATATGTCGTTAAGGAGCGGCAGGTCTCCGGGCTTTTTCTCGAGCTCCACGAATTTCTGGTCAAGGGTCTCCAGCGATTCAGCGGATTCCGCGATGAAATCGTTTATAATGTCGTCCATCTCGTCCGTGGGGAATGACACGGCTCTTCCTCTCTCTTTTTAAAAATCCGTTCAGGCCTTTTCAGGCGCTCTACCGGCCGTATCGCTTCGATGCGGCCTTCAGGCTACGAGCCTATCTCCTTCAGGAGCCTGTCCACCATGTCCTGGTCCGCAGGCGCCTCCTTCGGCTTCCCGGGCTCGCTCGTCTTTGCCGCCGCGCCGCCGTCCTCGAACCCGAAGCTCATGGCCACATCGACTATCTTCTGCTCGACGACCGAGAGCGATTTTATGACCTTCGCGAGCTTCTGTCCTGTCAAGTCCTGGAAGGACATGAGGGCGAAGAGCTCGACCATCTCGCCCTTGCTCTTGGCGTTTATCATCTGGAGCTCGCTTATGAGCGACGCGCCCTTCCCGGGGTCGCTTCCCGGAGAGGCGGACCACTCCGAGAGCGACTTGAGCGCCGTGCCCGCCTTATCCTGTTCGGCCATGAGCCCCTCGACTATGTTCATAATCTTGTTTGCTGCGGTCTCGAGGTCCCCCGTAACCGACGAAAGCTGTGTCGACGCTTCCGGGAACTGCTCGGACCCCATCTTCACGGTCGTCTCTATGGTGTCTATGCCCTGCCTTGTCTTGTCTATGAACTTTGCGAGGCCGGTAAGCTCCTCGCGTATCTTGTTCATCACGCCGCTCCATTCCCTCTGGGTCATCTTTTCCCTCCGTGGCAATTCGTTTATGCGCCGACGCGGCGACTTATTGCTGGTTTACCTTCTGCAGGATGAGGTCTATCCGCTCCTTGAGCGCCGCCGCGGTGAAAGGCTTCACTATGTAGTTGTTCACGCCGGCCTGGACCGCGCACACGATGTTTTCCTTCGCCGCCTCCGCCGTCACCATCAGGACCGGGGTGTCCTTCAGGGCCCCGTCGGACCTTATCGCCTTCAGTAGCTCAATGCCTGGCATGTTAGGCATGTTCCAGTCGGTGACGACGAAGTCGAACTTCGCCGCCCTGAGCTTCTCGAGCGCGGTCGTTCCGTCGTCGGCCTCCTCGACGTTGTTGTAGCCTATCTCCCGGAGGATGTTCTTTATTATCCTTCTCATCGTGGAGAAGTCGTCCACTACGAGTATCTTCATGTTCTGGTCCAGCATCTGGCCCCCTCCTGTTTATATATATCGAATGGAATCAGTATCAGTTCATATGAGTTTTTCGATCTCGTAAAGAAGCCTTTGCGGCGATATGGGCTTCGAGAGATAGGTCGTGACGCCCGCCTCCAGGCCCATCCGCCTGTCCGCCTCTCCGGCCTCGGTCGTTATCATTATTATCGGTATCTCCCTGTAGGCGTCCTGCCCCCGGAGGCTCTTGGAGAGCTCGTATCCGTCCATCTGCGGCATATTGAGGTCGGTGACTATGAGGTCTATGGGGCTTGTGGCCATGAGTTCCAGCGCCTCTATCCCGTTCGACGCGCTGATAATCTTGTACCCCTTCTCCTTGATGATGTAGGACAGGAGCTTCCTCGTCGTGTCGCAATCGTCGACCACAAGAATTTTCTTCTCCATGCTACGGCCCCTTGAATCAGATTTTTTTGTAGACTACCGAGCGCTCCACGCTTACCGGCCTGAAAAGCCTCGTTATGCTGTGGAGCGATTCCGAAAACCCGACGAGCAGGTAACCGCCTTTTTCCATGCTGTCGTAGAGATGACCTATCGCCTTTTTCTTGGACGCGTCGTCGAAGTATATGAGCACGTTCCTGCAGAAGACTATGTCCATGCCTCTGACCATCCTCGTCTCGTTCGCGTCGACGAGGTTTATCTTCTTGTAGCGTACGAGCGAGCGGGCCCTGCTGTTTATGGTGTACGTTTCGCCGCTGCCGGTGAAGTATTTCCTTATGTACTCCTCCGGCGTGTTCCGGAGCGAATACTTGTCGTATACCCCGGCGGCTGCGGCCCTGAGCACGCCGTCGCTTATGTCGCTACCGAGTATGTCGACGTTCCAGCCCCTCGTCAGCACCCCCTCCTCGTGGAGCATCATGGAGATTGTGAGCGGCTCCTCGCCAGTCGAGCACGCGGCGCTCCAGACCCTGATGCTCCTGTCGGAGGCCCTGGACTTTTCCTCGATCACCTTGGAAACCACGCCCTTCCTGAAGGCCTCCAGCTGGGGGCCGTCCCTGAAAAAGCTCGTCTCGTTCGTGACGACCGAATTGCAGAGAGCCTGCAGCTCGCGCTCCCTCTCGGCGTCGTAGGCGAGGAAATAGTAGTAGTCCTCGAAGGTCTTCAGGTCCTTCAGCTCAAGCCTTCTCGCGAGCCTCGTCTCCAGGAGATACTTCTTGTTCTCGGGGAAGAAGGTCCCCGACCGCTTGTAGACGATGTCCCGGAGGAGATAAAAGGTCTCGTCTGAGAGCTTTGGCTTATTTATTCCCAGAGTCAGCACCTAAGCGTTTCGATGGCGCTCTCGACCGCCCCCCTTACGCTGGGGTCCGGATGGTTTACGAACTGCTCGAGCGCGCCGATAGCGCCTGTTGCGCCGAGCCTCTCGAGGGCCCTGGCCGCAGCCGCCTTCACCGGCGCCTCGTCCTTTATGAGCTTTTCTATTATGAGGCCCTCGATATCGTGCTCGCCCAGTTCCCCGAGAAGCAGCACCGAGTGGTACCTCACCCATATGTTCCTGTCCTTCAGCGACCGGACCAGCGCGGATTTGATCTTCTCGCCGCTCCAGCCGTTCAGGCCCTTCAGGACCGACAGCTTCACCTCGTCGCTGTCGTCCGCGAGCCCCTCTATGAGGACGTCTATCGCGAACGGGAGCCCGAGCCTTGCCATCGACTTGTACGCGGCCTTCCTGACGCCGGGGCATCTGTCCCGGGCGGCGGCCTTGAGCGCGTCGAGGGCCTTCTCGTCGCCGATGAGCCCCAGGCCCCTTGCACCCATCTCCCTCATCTGCTCGTTCGGGTCCTCGAGAAGGGACGTGAAACCCTTCCTTACCGAATCCGCGGGGATGAGCGCGAGGCTGTCCGTTATCTCCTCCATTACGTCCCTGTACGACTCCTTCCGCACCGCGTCGAAAAGCCTTGTGACGGCCGCCGGCCCGGCAAGAGATGCGAGCGCCCTCGCCGCGACCTTCCGGGTATGCCCGTCCGGGCCTTCGAGGAAATCATAGAGCACCTCTATGGAGCTGGTCGAACCTATGGCCTCGAGGGCCGCGACCACCTCGCGGAGCTCGTTCTTCCCGACCTTGCTCACGAGCTCCTTAAGCACCGGGACCGCGGCCACGGCCTTCATCTCGCCGAGCGCCTTGACCGTCAGCTTGAGGCTTTTGCCTCCCTTGTCGACCTTCTCCTTCAGGGCCGGCAGGAACCTCCGGCCCGAAACGCTGACTATCGAATCGACCAGAAGCGCTTCGGTCTCCTCGTCAATGTCGTTCTGCTCCTCTATGTAGCTGAATATGCAGTCCAGCGCCTCGGGCAGCTTGAGGAGCGAAAGGCCCCTTATGGCCTTCAGCTGCCCGGCCCTGTCGGTCTCCTCGCCGAAATTCCTTGTCAGGAAGGCGAAATAGGTCTTCCTGAACTCCGGGCCCGGCCTGAAGTCCGACCCTGCCGAGAAGACCTTTTCGAGGAGCTCGACTATCGCCCCGGTGCTGAAGTCCTTCCCCTTCCGCACCATCGGCTCGAGCTTCTGGAGGACCGCGGACGCGTCAACGGCGGAAGCCATCTTCGCTACGGCGTCGATGGCCGCCTCCTTTATAAGCCCGGAGTCCGTCTCGGTCATCCTCATGAGCGGCTGAAGGGCCCGCCTGTCCTGCATGAGGCCGAGTCCTTCGATTGCGGAAAACTTGACCCATTCCTCGGGGTCCTCGAGCGCGTTAAGTAGCTCTGGGACCGACTCCTGGTCCCTCAGCTTCCCGAGGCATACCGCGGCCGAGGCCCTGACGTTCGGGTTTTCGTGCCTGATGAGCGGATAAAGGAGGCTCAGGAACCCGTCGTTCCTGGTATTGGAAATTATGTCGATGGCGAACTTGACCACGTCCTGGTCGCTGTCCTTCAGGAGGGTCGCGATCGCCGACGAGGCGTCCTGCCCCAGGAGCTCTAATATCTCTATGCCGATGTTCCTTATGGCCGCGCTCGAATCCCTAAGGAGCGGCACCATGGCATCGGCGACCTCCGGGCCCCCGATCGAGGACAGGGCATTAAGGGCAGCCTCCCTCACGCCAGGGTCACCGTCCCTCAACGCCTCAGTAAGGGCGGGCACGAACTGGCCAAGCCTGCCCTCCTCGACCCTCTCGCAGGCGTCCCTTCTCAGGCAGGGGTCCTGGGAGGCGAGCATTTCCCTCAGGGAATCGATATCGACGTTTTCCATAACCACCCCTTCATGTTATCGGGTAAAAGGCAGTTTTCCTTTAATTTATTCGAAAAAGGCCGGCTTCAGAACCTGATGTTTTTCCGCCTTCCATGAAAGCCGGAAATATTAAAGCGAAACATATACGTGAATATGTGAGCTTTTTTATTCGTCCACGCAGAGTCAGGGGAAAAATAGCAATTTTTTGTGTTGCCAGAAGTGTTAAAGGGTCCTTTTAAGCCTCCCCTTGAGCCTGTGCATGGTCTGGCTGTGGAGCTGGCAGACGCGGGACTCGGTTATGTCCAGGACCTTGCCGATTTCCTTCAAGGTAAGCTCGTCGTAATAGTAAAGCGATATTATGAGCTTTTCCTTGTCCGGGAGCGTTTCCACGGCCTCGGCCACCTTCTTCTTTATCTGCTCGAGCTTGATGAGCTGCATGGGGTCGGTGCCGTCGGGGTCCTTTATGCATTCGAGTATGTTCATCCCCTCGTCGTGGCTCAAGCCGAGGTCCTCGAGGTTCAGAACGCTCACCGCGCTCACCTGGCTCAACATGCTGTTGAGCTCGTCGGTCGAGATCTCTAGGAACCTGGCCACCTCCTCGGTCTCGGCGGGCCGCCCGGTCTTCCTCTCGATCTGGTCGTACGCCTTTTCGAGCTGGTTCGACTTGTCCCTCATGGACCTCGTCATCCAGTCCATGCTCCGGAGCTCGTCCATTATCGCCCCCCGTATCCTGATGGAAGCGTAGGTATTGAACTGGACGCCCTTCGCGGAGTCGAACCTGTCGATGGACTCGAGGAGCCCGATGGTGCCGGCGCTTATGAGGTCGTTCACGTCGATGTGCGGCGGGAGGTTCACCGCGACCTGGTACGCTATTATCTTCACCAGGTGTATGTTCTCCTCAAGCAGCCTGTCTCTCTCAGTCTTCACGTTCTGCATGGTGGTCATATGCCTGCCCTTCTTTTTCAGATATTCCGGTCCAGGAACTGTCTCCAGAAAAACTGCATCCCGCCCTTAAGAGCGCCCTCTGCCGGCGCTTCGCTTATCTCCCTCGCTATCTCCTCGTAGCACTGGCAGGCCTTGGACCCCGGAAAGAGCTCCATGACCGCCTTCTGCCTGGCGACGGATTTCTGGACGTTCTCGTCCAGGAGAACGCAGCCGATATACTCAACCGAGATGCTCAGGAACCTTTCAGCCGCGAGGCTTATCTTCCTGTAGACCTCGATCCCCTCCTTCCGGTTCCTGGCCTCGTTCACGAGGAGCTTGAACCTCCTCTCTCCGTGCTTGTGGAGGAGGACCTTCATGAGCGCGTAGGCGTCGGTGATGGAGGTCGGCTCCGGGGTGACCACCACCATTATCTCCTGTGCCGCCATGTTGAAGAAAAGTACGTTGTCGGAGATGCCGGCCCCGGTGTCGATTATCATGATGTCGAACTCGGACTCGAGCGTTTCCAGGTGCGAGGCGAGCGCGAGACGCTCCTCGGCGGACAGGCTCGTAAGCTCCTGCACGCCGGAGCTCGCCGGGAGTATCTTTATGCCGCCGGGGCCGTCGGCCAGGACCTCCTTTATGTTCCTTTCGCCGCGGAGGAGGTGCCCGATATTGTACCTGGGCGCGAGCCCAAGGAGCACGTCGAGGTTCCCGAGCCCGAGGTCCGCGTCAAGCAAAAGCACCCTCTTTCCCATCCGCGTAAACGCTATCGCAAGGTTCACCACCGAATTGGTCTTCCCGACGCCGCCCTTTCCGCTGCTGACCGAGATGACCCTCGTCTCCCTGGCCGCCGGGTTCGCCTGGGCGTACTTCATTAAAGTAACTGCCTGGTCCATTCAATCCTTCTCCTTAATTCGGCATGATGAACTTCACGAGATTTTCCCTGGAGGCGGGCTCCAGGTCTTCCGGCACCCGCGACCCGGTCGAAAGGTACGCGACCGGCTTCCTCGCGAGCATCATGGCATTCAGTATCGGCCCGTGGGCCTCGCCCTCGTCGAGGCGCGTAAAAGAGAGCGAGTCTATGGGCAGGGCAGTGAAGCCCTTCACGGCGTCGTACATGGCCCCGTCTCTTGTCTGGGAATTGAGGACGAGGTTGAACCTTATCGAAGGCGAAGCCCCGGCAATGTCATGGAGCTCCTTCATGCGTGCCTGGTCCTTCTGGCTCCTCCCGGCGGTATCGACGAGGACCAGGTCCTTGTCCCTGTGCACGCTCAAAATGGCCTTCAGCTCGCCGGGGTCCCTCGCGACGTCCACGGGCACGCCCATGAGCTTGCCGTAGATGCGGAGCTGCTCCGCAGCCGCTATCCTGTACGTGTCCATGGTCACGAGGGCCATGCTCTTTTTTTTCCTGAGGGCGTTAAGGGCCGCGAGCTTTGCTATAGTGGTGGTCTTCCCGACGCCGGACGGCCCGATGAAGGCTACGACTCCCTTTTCCGAGAGCGGGTCAGCAACCGCCAGCCTTTCGTACACCTTCTCCCTTATGCAGGACTTGAGGTATGCTATGTCGGACGCCTTGTCCCTGGCCACGCCGCCGAGGGTATTGAGGAGTATCTTTCTCGCGAGCCTCCTGTCTATGCCGTTTGCGGCAAGGTTCTCCTCGAGCCTCCTGAAGACGTCTGAGACAGGGCTACCGGTATTGGAGACCACCGCCATGCAGAGCCTTTTAAGCTCTTTAAGCTCCCCCAGCTCCTTCCTGAGCTCTTCTGCCAGCAGGTCCGGGCGACCATCAGGGACAGCTGCATTTCCGCCTGCCGGGGACTTACCCGGACCTGCGCTCACATCGTTCTTTTCAATGTCCAGCGAAACCGGGGCTGAAAGGTCGTAGTCGACCGCTGCCACGACCTCGTGCCGCCCTGCGCCGAGCCGCTTGGTGGAGAGTATCAGGGCGTTCTCCCCGAACTCCTCCTTTACGGCCTTGATCGCCTCCCTAACCGTTACGCCGGTGAACCTTTTTATCCTCATGCTACAACCTCACCACTTTTAATGTCTGGACCCTTGCGTTTCCGGCAATTTCGTTATGGGAAAGGATGGATACCGCCGGGAAGACCCTCTCGGTAAGCCTCCTTACGAACCTTCTCGTCTGGTGGGAGACGAGGAGCACCGGCTGGTGCCCCTTGGACATCGTCTCTTCGAGCCCCTCCTTGAGCCTCGAAAGTATCCGCTGCGCGAGCCCCGGCTCTATGGTGAGGAAAGAGCCCTGCGGAGTCTCGTGGACCGACTTCGTTATCGCCTCCTCTATCTCGTGGCTGAGGGATATGGCCTGTATCGTGGAGTCGCCGGATATGTGGCTTTTCGTAATCTGTCTCGCGAGCCCCATCCTCACGTATTCGGTGAGGAGGTCGGTGTCTTTTGTTATCGGGGCGTAGTCGGCCAGGGTCTCGAGTATGGTCTGCAGGTCCCTTACCGATATCCTCTCCTTCAGGAGGTTCTGTAGGACCTTCTGCACGGCGCCGAGGCTCAGCAGCCCCGGCACCAGCTCCTCGACGACCTTCGGGTGGGTCTTCGCCACCCTGTCTATGAGGGACTGCACCTCCTGGCGCCCGAGTATCTCGTTCGCGTAGCTCCTTATGACCTCGGTAACGTGCGTCGCGACTATGGCCGAATGGTTTACGACGGTATAGCCCATGAGCTGCGCCCTCTCGACCTGCGCGTCAGCAACCCATATGGAGGGGAGGCCGAATGCCGGGTCGGTCGTCGCAACCCCTTTAGAAACCCGGCTGGGCGTTGCGGTCTATTGAAGGTACCCGGCGAGAGCTCACTTTTGCGACCTCAACGCGCACGGGAACACGTACTCGGAGGGCTTAAGCTGCAGATTGTCCTTTATGTGCACCGGAGGAACCATTATGCCCATGTCCTCGGCGAACTGCCTTCTTATGGCCTTTATCCTCTCCAGGAGCTCGCCGCCCTCGCTCGAATCCACGAGCGGGATGAGCCTGTAGCCGACTTCGAGGCTCAGGGTGTCTATGAGCGGCACCTCGTCGGTCGCCTCTTTGGCCGCCGGCTTGGCCTCGGCCGCCATCTTCTCGGTCTCTTCCGCCAGCTTTTCCTCCGCCGACCTGTAGACCAGGTAGCCGATAGCGCCGGTTATCGCCGAGAGCGTAAGGAAGGCCAGGTGCGGAAGGCCCGGGACCAGGCCGAAGACGAAGAGTATGGCCGCCGCTATGAAGAGCGGCTTGGGGCTCATGAGGAACTGCCTGCCGATCGAGTCGCTCAGGCCCGACTCCGAGCTTACGTTCGTGACGACGATACCCGCGGCGGTGGATATGATGAGGGCCGGTATTTGGGTGACCAGGCCGTCGCCGACCGTGAGGAGCGTGTAGGTCATTGCAGCCTCGCCGACAGGAAGCCCCTGCTGGAGGACCCCGATTACCAGGCCGCCCGCGATGTTTATTAGTGTCATGAGGATGCCGGCTACCGCGTCTCCCCTCACGAACTTGCTTGCGCCGTCCATGGCCCCGTAGAAGTCCGACTCCTGCGAGACCTCTCTCCTACGCCTTCTCGCCTCCTCGTCGCCGATGAGCCCGGCGTTCAGGTCCGCGTCGATCGCCATCTGCTTGCCGGGCATGGCGTCCAGGGTGAACCTGGCCGCGACCTCGGCTATGCGCCCGGCGCCCTTTGTGATGACCACGAAGTTTATGATGACGAGTATCGAGAACACTATGAAGCCGACGGCGTAGTTTCCGCCGACGACGAAATTCCCGAAGGCCATTATCACCTGGCCTGCCGCTGACGGGCCCTCGGCCCCGTGGAGGAGGATGAGCCTCGTTGACGCCACGTTCAGGGCGAGCCTGAAAAGGGTCGTGACCAGAAGGAGTATCGGAAAGGTCGAGAAATCGAGCGGCTTCTTTACGTATACGGCGACGAGCAGGATGATTATCGCCGTGGTCACGTTGAACGTGAGGAGGAGGTCGAGCGCGATCGGCGGCACCGGCAGTATCATTATGAAGATGACCGCCACGATGCCCGCGGGCAGCATCAGGTCCGAGCCCTTTTTCCAGAAAACCATGTCCCTCAATCCGGCCATGAAACGCTATCTCCCTCTTTTTCCCTTGAGCCTGTAGACGTAGGCCAGGACCTCGGCCACGGCCTTGTACATGTTGACCGGCACCTCGGCGCCTATCTTGACCGCCTTGTAGAGGCCCCTTGCGAGGGGCTTATTCTCAAGCACAGGAACGCCGTGCTCCCGCGCCAGTTCCTTTATCTTTTCCGCTATGAGACCCGCGCCCTTTGCGACGACTACCGGCGCGTTCGACTTCGACCTGTCGTACTTCAGGGCGACCGCGATGTGCGTGGGGTTCGTTACCACGACGTCGGCCTTGGGCACGTCCTGCATCATTCTCTTCCGGGCCATGTCCCTCTGCATGGACTTTATCCGGGCCTTCACGATGGGGTCGCCCTCGGACTCCTTGTGCTCCTCTTTTATCTGCTGCTTGGTCATCCGGAGGCCCTTCTCGAAATTCCACCTCTGGAAGGCGTAGTCGATCACGGCTATCGCCGCTATCACCCAGACCGTCCTAAGCATGATTTTGAACGTGACCTGCCCGACGTACAAAACCGAGGCCGCGGAGTCCACGTCTATGAGGAAAGGGAGGTTCTCCCACTCGGCCTTCACGCTTGCGTAGACGACATACGTGAGAACCGAGATCTTGAGGACAGATTTCACCAGCTCGGCAAGCGAGTTCATGGAAAAGAGCTTTCCGAGCCCCGCTATCGGGTTTATCTTCTTGAAATCCGGCTCAAGGGGCTTGGTCGAGAGGTTGAAGCCGTTCTGGAGCACGTACGAAATGGCGCCGAAAAGGGGTATCGCGAGCGCCGGGGCGATGATTGCAAGGTATCTCCAGGACAGGTCCTGGAAGATCGTATGCACGTCCTTTACGGTAAGCTCGCCCCTGAAAAGGCCGAAGTACTTCCTCATCACCTCGGACATGCCCGAATACATCCAGGCCGAGGAAAAATAAAGGACGACTATCCCGGCGGTTATCATGAAGAGCGTGCTGACCTCGCGGGAGGTCGCAAAGCTCCCCTCCTGCCGGGCCTGCTCGCGCCTTCTGGATGTAGGTTGTTCTGTCCGTTCCTGGTCCTTGTCGTCGTCAGCCATCACATCGCTCTCATGAGGTTAAATACGCCTGTCCACATCCTGTCGAAGACCGCCTGGACGGCGGTCCCGAATACCGGGAGGGACATGCTTATCACCAGGAAACCGGATATTATCGTCAGGGCGAACCCTATGACGAACATGTTTATCTGCGGCACCGTCCTCGCCATTATGCCGAGCGAGACGTTCACGAATATCAGCATCGCCACCACCGGGGCCGAAAACTTGAAGGCCAGGACGAATATTTCCCTCGAGAAAGCGACGAAACTCTCCATGAGCCCCGCCGAAAGGGTGAAGCTGAAGGGCGGTATGGAATCGAAGCTTTTCTGGAGGACCATGAGTACCATCAGGTGTCCGTTGACCGAAAGGAAGATGAGGAGAGTCAGGATGCTGAGGAATTTCCCGAGCACCGTCACCTGTGAGCTGTTCAGCGGGTCGTAGGCGCTCGCCATGCCTATGCCCATCTGGAACCCCGCGACCTGCCCCGCGAACTCTATGCCGGCGAGCACGAACCTTATCGCAAGCCCTATGGCGGCGCCTATCAAGACCTCTCCCGCTATGGCGATAGCGAGGCCGACGAGTGTGGCAGGCATCGGGACCTGGGGCGTAAGGGGCGTAAGGAGAAGCGCCACCATGAGCGTAAGCCCGAGCTTCACCTGCATGGGCACGTTCAACGCCCCGAATATGGGGGCCGCAAGGAGTATCGAGCCTGTCCTCACCATTACGAAGAGGAAGGTCGAATAATTTGCCGCTATGTAGGTCGCGAATTCCATTATCTTATATAGTTGGGTATGTTCGTGAATATCTGGCTCGTGTACTTCACTATCACCTCCATCATCCAGGGCGCGAGCGCAAGGAGGACGAGGAGGACCGTTATTATCTTGGGCACGAACGACAGCGTCATCTCCTGGATCTGCGTCACCGCCTGGAAGATGCTTATGACGAGGCCCACCGCCATCCCGGCGAAGAGGACCGGGGCGGATATGAGGAGTATCATTGTTATAGTCTCCTTGCCGATGCCTGTCACGAATTCCGGCGTCACTCTCTTCCCCCTATCCGAAGCTCTGGACGAGCGAGCCGACGAGCAGGTACCAGCCGTCGACCAGCACGAAGAGCATTAGTTTGAAAGGCATGGAAACCATTACCGGAGGCACCATCATCATGCCCATGGACATGAGGACGCTCGCCACTATCATGTCTATGGCGAGGAACGGCAGGTAGATGAGGAACCCGATCTGGAACGCGGTCTTCAATTCGCTCGTGACGAACGCCGGTATGAGGGCGAGCGTCGGGATATCGTCCTTCGTGCGGGGGGCCTCGGATTTCGAGAGCCTCAAGAAAAGCTCCATGTCCTTTTCCCTGGTGTTCTTCAGCATGAACTCGCGGAGCGGCTCTATTGAGCCCGTGAAGGCGGCCTCCTGCGAAATGGCGCCCTGCATGTAAGGCCTGAGCGCGTTCTCGTTAATCTTCATGAAAGCCGGGGACATTATGAAAAAAGTAAGAAAGAGCGCGAGCCCCACTACGACCTGGTTGGGCGGGGCCTGCTGGACCCCGAGGGCCTGCCTCAAAAGCGAAAACACGATCACAAGCCTCGTAAACGAGGTCATCATCAATAATATGGCCGGCGCGACCGTAAGGACCGTAAGGAGAAGGACTATCTGGATGGCGGTGCTCAGCCCCTGCGGCGAGCTTTCCCCGCCTATCGAAAGGTTGACGTTCGGAAGCCCGAGGGCGTCGGCGGCAAACGAAGCGCCGGGCGCAAGAAGGACGGGCGCGGCAAGCGCTGCGATATAGAATATTTTTTTAAGGGCCCCTGCGGTCATATGCCCCCCTGCAGGAGCCCGAGGAGCGACCTCTGTTTCCCGTCCTTGAGCCTCCGGAGGTCCTCAAGCGCGTCCTTTCCCTCTATCTTTGAAAGGAACGTTATGGTTGTCGGCGTAAGCCCCAGGACCAGCATCTCCCCCGCGACCTCCACTATGGCTATGTTCCTCTTGGGGCCGAGAAAGGCGGATGCGACGACCTTCACGGGCTTCATGGCCGCCCTGGAAGAGGCGCCGCCCCCGGAGCGCGCGAAACGCTTGAGCGCGTACATGGCGACGCCGAACAGCCCCATGAGGAAAACGAGCGTGAGTATGGATTTTACGAGGAGATACATGTACGATTCCGTCATTTCAGCCTGCTTATCCTCTCGCTCGGGCTTACAATGTCGGTGAGCTTCACGCCGAACTTCTCGTTCACCACGACCGCCTCGCCGCGGGCGATAAGCCTGCCGTTCACGAGTATTTCCATGGGCTCGCCGGCGAGCTTCTCGAGCTCTATGACCGCGCCCTGGCCGAGCTGAAGGAGGTCCTTCACAAGGAGCCTTGTCCTCCCTATCTCGACCGATACCGTAAGCGGTATGTCGAGGAGCATGTCCATGTTGGTCACTGCGCCGGAATTCTCGGGCTTAAGGTTCGAGAAGCTCGCCGGCCTTGCCTCGACCTCGTCCTTTTTCGCCGGTGCCTGGGCCTGCCTGGTCTCCTCGAAGGCCGCGCCCCACTCGTCATTCAGGGAACCGGACTGGATACCTTCTTCGTTCTCTTTCATCGCCTAACCCCTTTCTCCTTTTGCCGCGTCCGCGACCTTGAGGGCGTAATTGTTGTCCATGACCCCGGGCCTCGCCAGGAGCTTGGTCATGCCTTCCACCTCGACCTCCAAAAGGTCCTTTACCTTCCTGTTGAGCTGTATTACGTCCCCGGACCGGAGGCTAAGGAGGTCCGAGAGGCTTATCTCCGCCCGGCCCATCTCGCCGGAGACCGTGAGCGGCACGTACCCGAACTGCTCCTTCAGGTTGTCGAACCACCTGGCGTCCACTTCGGAGGTGTCTATCCGCTGCGTGCCGAGGAGCTTGTCCTTTATGGGCTCAATCGTGTTGTAGGGCAGGCAAAGCGTGAAATTGCCGGTATTGGACTCGATCTCCATCCTGAAGACCGAGAGTATAACGTGCTCGGAGGCGCCCACCACGTTCACGAACTGTGGGTTCATCTCCGTCCTCATGTACTTGAAATCCACGGGATGGACCGCCTTCCATACGGCCGTCATCTCGTGGAATATGATGTCCACGACCTTCTTTACGACCGCCTGCTCGACGTTCGTGAAGTCCCGCCCCTCTATCCGCGTTTGGAACCTGCCGTCCCCGCCGAAGTAGCTGTCGACTATGAGGAAGACCAGGCTCGGGTCGATGGCGAGGACCCCCTGCCCCCTGAACGGGACGAACTGGAACACGTTGAGGCTCGAGGGGACCTGGAGGTTCCGTACGAAGTCCTCGTACTTGGCCGTCTTCATGCTTTCGGGGCTTATGTCGACCGACTTCCTCATGAGATTGAAGACCGATGTCCTGAGGGACCTGCTGAACTTCTCGTTAATCATCTCGAGGGTCGGGAGCTTGCCCCGGACCACCTTCTCCTGGTTGGCGAAATCGTACGGCTTGACGTCGCCTGTATCCGGCCCTTCGACACTTTCCTGCTCGGTCTGTATGTCGCCGTTCGAGAGCCCCCTCAGGAGGGCGTCTACCTCGACCTGTGTGAGTATCTGCTCTGCCATCCGGCGCCCCTTACTGGATTACGAACTCGGTGAAATATGCCGTATTCACCTTGCTCTTGGTCAGGTACTGGTTCACCCTCGCGACGATCTCGTCGCGCATCTTGTATTTGCCCTCGACGGTGCCTATGTCCGAGTAGCTCTTGCTGCTGAGGAGTATGATCAGGGAGTCCCGTATCTGGGTCGACTGGTTGTTGAGCTCGGTAAGCATGGAGCCCGGCGGAAGCTCGAGATTTACGGTGAGCTTGAGGTATCTGGTCCCCGAGTTGTCCTGAAGGTTGACTATGAAGGGTTCCAGGACGAATATGGTGCCCTTGGCCTGTTCCGCGGCCTGGCTCTCGGCAACTTGCTTTGCGCCATCCCCCCCTCCCTTTGAGCCTGAGAGGACGAGATACGCCCCGGCCGCAGCGGCAAGGAGCACCACAGCGACTATGCCAATCAAGAGGCCTTTTCCCTTCTTCTTTGGGGCTGCCTCTTCCTTCTTATCGACTTCCGCCGCCATACCTGCCTCCTTTAGTTCAAGCGGCCCGGACCGGGCCCTGCTATATAAGTGAATGCCAGGGTTGTTTTGCAATACCTGTGCCAGCTGCCGGCCGAAGGCCTTGAAATGGGAAGTATCTGGAATATCAGAAGAAAAAGTCGGGTCCAGCTGAGCGGTGGAGAGATGGGAAATACGAAGGTCAACCGATTGTAGCGGCAAGCGTCATAAAAATGACTGGGGTGCGGCATGGACATGGACAAAAAAGAAAGGGCGGCGGACTGAGCCGCCGCCCTTTTCAGGACCTGCCGTTAACGCTTGAGGTTCACGAGTTCCATAAGGAGCTCATCGGTCGTCGTTATTATCTTGGAGTTGGCCTGAAAGCCGCGCTGGGCGGTTATCATGTTCACGAACTCCCTTGCGAGGTCGACGTTCGAGAGCTCGAGGGTCTCGGACTGGACAAGCCCCATCCCCGAGGTCCCGGGCGTGCCGATAAGGGGCTGGCCCGAGTCGAAGGTCTCGGAGTAGAGGTTCATGCCGGCGCTCGAAAGTGACGTGGGGCTCGGGAAATCGGCCAGGAGCACCTGCGCGAGGTTGAGGGCCCTCCCGTTCGTGAATATGCCCTGTATGACGCCGTCCTGGTTTATGGCTATCCTCTGAAGCGTTCCCGAAGAATAGCCGTCCTGTATCAGCCTGGACACGCCGGAGGCGGTAGCGTACTGTGTGGTGCCGTTGGTGCCGGTCCCGCCCTCGGTTATGCTGGTCCCGAAGTCGAAGGCTATGGTCTGCCCGCCGCCTGCCCCGCCGGTGAAATCAAACCCGGTTGCCGGCGTGCCCCCGGGGTTGCTGACCGAGTAATGGGTATAATCAATGGGGTCTTCGGAGTGGAGCGCGCCGCTCGAATTGAAGGTGACCCTGCCCTGGGCCTGTATCTCGGTTTCGCCGGTCAGAGACTCGCTCCCGTCAACAACCGCGAACCATTCCCAGGTGTTGCCGGTGCTCCCGAGCGACTCCTTCCTGAAAAACATGGTAACGGTATGGTCGTTCCCGAGGGAATCGTATACCGTGAGCGGGACGGAGAAGTTGGAGGTGTTCCCGGCGTTCGCGAGGTCGAAGGCGCCGCCCGCCACGTCTGAGGTATAGCTCGACCCGTCGGCTGCAAGCGGCGCGCCGGGGTTTGCGGTATATCCGAGGAGCGCACCGGCGCTCGAAGAGACCATGTCGAAATCGAGGGTTCCGGTATTGCCAGCGTCGTTGGCTATGGTGAACATGCCGGTCTGGTTGTCGTAGGAGACGGTATAGGTGTTGCCGCTTGCGGCGCCCTGGAGGACGGCCCTTATCGCGGCGTTTACCTGGTCCGCGGTCGCGGCGGCGCCGGATATCAGGCCGCCGTCGGTCACGAGGCTCCGCGTATAGGGGGTGCCGCCTATGTCGAAGGTGATCTCGTCGTTTACGCCGGTAGTGAAGACGAAGCCGGTTATCGGCGCGTTCGAGTCGAGGTTCGCGTTTAGGAGCGCGCTCGTGGTGGCGCTCGGGGTTATCACCCTGGTCGCAAGCTGTATGTCCGATATCGCGTTCTGGAACGTGCCGGCGGCGTCAGCCATGTAGCCCTGGAGGCGCATGCCCTCGGGGTTCACGATGAAGCCCTCCTTGTCGGTCGAGAACTGGCCCGCCCTGGTGTAGTACCTCGTGTCCAGCACGGGGTCGTTGACCATGTAGAAGCCGTTGCCGCTTATGGCGAGGTCGAGGGCGTTCCCCGTGCTCTCGAAGGCGCCCTGCGTGAAGACCTTCTGGATGCTGCTCATGACGACTCCGAGGCCTATCTGGTTGGTGCCGCCGCCGCCGGAAAGGGTCTGGCTCAGGACGTCGCCGAATGTGACCCTGCTTCCCTTGAAGCCCACCGTGTTCACGTTGGAGATGTTGTTGCCGATTACCGAGAGGTTGGACATGTTCGCGTTTAGGCCGCTTATTCCGGTATAGAGAGCTGACTGCATATTCACTTCCTCCTTTGGTTGCCTTAAGTTTTTTCGGCGCCCTTAAGCGCCCGTCCGTCCCTAATATATTTCCTTTATGCTGTCCTTTTTGACCGGGGTACCGTTCACGTAGAGGCTTGCGCCCCCGGCTTCGGAGAGGTTTACACCGGTAACGAAGCCGAGGAGATATCTCGCGGCCCCGATCGCCGAGCCGTTGGAGCCCCTGGCGTTGACCGAGAAGGCGTACTTCCCGGGAGGGAGCTGCGAGCCGCTGCCGTCGGTGCCGTCCCAGACTATCTCGTGCTCTCCTGCGGGCAGGGGCCCGAGGTCTATTGTCCTTACCGCCAGGCCGTATTCGTTCTTTATCGTAAGCTGAGTAGAGTTTGACGCGGAGACGAGCTCGAAGCCGATGCCGTGCTCCTGTCCGGCAACGTGCTCGAACCCGTCCGCCCCCGCCTTTACCATCCTGCCGATGAGCCCGGCGGAGCCCATGTCGCTCAGTGCCCCGAGGCTCCCGGCCATGCCGGTCATGGTTGAATTGAGGTTCTGTATGCCCTCGAGCGAGCTGAACTGCGCAAGCTGGGCCACGAACTCGGTATTCTCCATCGGGTTAAGCGGGTCCTGGTTCTGGAGCTGCGTGACAAGAAGCTGAAGGAAAGCGTCCTTGCCCATAGCCTCATCGGCCCCTGTCCTGCTGAGTCCTGTAGCCGAACTGTATACTCCGACATTGGAAACCATTCTCTCTCACCTCTCAGGCAAAAAGGTCTATTCCGCCGTATGCGGGCCGGCTATTCCTCTGGCTGCTCCCGTCGTAGCCGCTCTTCCGTCCGTTCTTCCCGTCGTTGCCGCTCCCGTGGGCTTCCTCCCGGCGCTCCTCAAAAAGGCCCTCCCTCCGCTCAGGCAGGACGCCATCGACCCTGGAGCTTACGTTTATCACGCACTCGCGGAGCACAAGCCCCTGCTGCGCCAGCGAGTCCTTGAGCATTGAGGAGTTTGCCTCCAGGAGCGCCTTGGCCTCATGGCTCTCGGCAATTATCTCGGCCGTTACGGCCCCATTGCTTATGTTGAGCCTTATCGAGAGCTCGCCGAGGCTTTCAGGGTTGAGTTTCATCCTGACCTCGCCCCCACCGTTCCGGACCGAGATACGGACGACCTCATCGAGCTGCTTCCCAATTTGAGCCGCATATGCCTGGGGCTCGGGCCTGTAAGTCGAGGCTGAATCGACAAGGTTTCTGAAGGCAGTCCCTGATACCGCCCCGAGAGCCGGCCTTTCTACGTGAGGTTCCGCCTCCGGCTGCTCGCCGCCTCCGTTTTGCGAAAACTCGAACTTCAATACGGCCTCGCCGTCATCATCCAGGGAAAACTCATTTGCGCCTTCGGCCTGGAGCGCATGAGCGTCTTCTTCCTGAGGGATGGAATCATCTGAAGCGCGAGGCTCCGCTGGGGGCACTTTGTTCGCGATATCCTTCTGCGGTCCGTTTTCAACGGCAACCTCGCCGTGCCTGTGGGAGTTACCCTGTAGAGGAGCCATCCCCGTATTCAGGCTTCCGGTCTTGAGAGAGGGTCCGGGAGCGAGGTCGCCTTCGGCGTCCGGCTCTTTATCTGAAACTTGAATCCCGGGTCCGTCCGCGCTGCCCGACATATCCTCTTCAGGCACGGTCTTGAGTCCCGTCTTTTCAAGGTCGAGCCCGGCAATCAGGGTATCCGCTACAGGCGCCCTGGATTTTACTGCCTGCACCCTTTCACCTCTGCCTGAGCCTGCAACGGAATCTGAGCCTGCAGCCGTCCTGGGAGCGGCTGCATTCGCTTCCGCCTTGTTTTCGCCGCGGACTGCCGGTACCGGCCCTTTCTCGGCTGGATACGTAGCTTTTTCAAAAGGCCCGGCAATCCTTTCGCCTCCTTCTGAAACTACCTGCCTTTCGTCCTCCGAAGGAACGGCCCTGTTGCGCCCGATGTTGGCATCGGAAGCAGGCACAGCCGGGCCGGGTACGTTGATATCTATTTTGTAATTGCCGCGACCATCCTGATGAACACTCGCCATTGCCTCTTCAATATGAGCATCGTTTGCGTCCAGGTCGTTGCCGGCCAAAGTCTCCTTGACTTCATTGACGGCAACCGGACGAGATGCCGGTAAAGCGGTATATTCCATGCCCCGGGCCTTGAATGCTTTCGGGGAGTCCGCGCCAAAACCCGCGCCTTTGTCTTCAAAATCGCGTGAGCCTTCGTACTGCGCGGGCTCAAGTAGCTGTATATTCTTTTCTGCCGCCTCGGGCGCAGGCTCGCTGCCCTCAAAAAATTTCGGGGCAATCAAACCGGCCTGTTGCCGGAGGTCCGCCGGGGCCGCCGTGCCTGCCGTGGCTGCCAGGGTTGCCGGGACTTCATTGAGCACGGACACCTCGTGAGTCTCTTTTCCTGCAACAAGAGCTCCGGCCATGTTGGTCTCCGGGATCTCCGGGGACTCGGCATGCCATTCTCCGGAGTTATCCGCGAACACCGTCCCGTTACGGTATGCTTCCAGGAGGAGCATGAATTCTCCTCCGGCGGAAGGAGCCTTTAAGGAGGCTGCTGTCTCCGTGCCCGGCTCGGGTACTGCCGGTCCGGATATCGAAAGAAACGGTATGTTCACTTGCCCTGCCTTTCGTGTCGGTCGCAAAAGCAATATAGCAACCCGCGTGCCAAACAGAATGGATATTCAAATGGCTTGTTTTTGCGTATAAAAAGGAGGAGCGAGACCGGAGGAGCGTGGAAGGGTTTATCCTGGATAGGAATCTTTTTCCCCACACAACGGGCAGCTTTTTCCGCTGGCCGGTTTTTCCGCAGGCCAGACGGGGCCAGCATAAAAAAAGGGGCGGCTTAGCCGCCCCGTTCAATGTAACACGTTTCTGTCAACCTCTAAAAAGAGGTTGCCTCATTTATTGGCCCTGAACATCCTGCTCAACTCCACGGCCTTGTCAACGCTTACGAACTCCAGGAGCTTCGCAGCCTTCTTCTCGTTCATCGAGGAAAGTATCATCACCGCCATGTCCTTGTCGAGCCCCTCGAGCCTCGGCGCTGCCTCCTCGGGGTTCATCGTCTCGTATATCTTTACGATCCGCCTTACCTTTTCCTTGCGGGCCTCTTCTATCTTCCTGACCATCGCCTCGATATCCTGGTGGACCTTCCTGAGCTCTGTAGAGCGGGCCTCCATGTCGGCCTTTATCGCCTCGAGCCTGGCCTCCTTTGCCCTTAGGGCCTCCTCCCGCGCTTCGAGCTCCTTTTCCTTCCTGTTTATCGCCGCTATTAGCGACCTTTCGGGCGCGGTCACGAAGGGCTCCGGCTGCCCGGGCGGCCTGGCATCCAGAGGCTGGCTCGCGAGCACCGGCGAGGCGATGGCCCCGTACCAGCCGAATATGAGGGCAAAGGCCGCGAACACACCGGCGAGCATTGGCACAAGCACCCTATTTTTCATCGCCGTTCCTCCCGTACCTCAATGTCACGAGCTCGTCAGACTCCCTCTGTTCCCTGCGCCTGGCCTCCTTGTTGTACGATTCCAGGGACTTGTCCTTGAATGCCTCTATGACTTTCCTGTTTTTGGATGCCTCGACCAGCTCGCCCCTTTTCCTCTCGGCGAGCAGATTCACTTCTCTCAGTATCCTCTCCTGGTCGGCTATATGCTTTTTAAGCCCCTCGACATACGCGTAGTGAATGTCGAGCTCCACCGGGGCCTCGCCCTTCTCCTTAAGCGAGTCTATCTCAGCGCTCGACTGCCTGTAGAGCTCCCTGAGGCGCTCTATCTTCTTTTCCTCTTCCTTTAGGAGTCCGAGCGCCTCCTCGAATCCCTTCCTGCAGAAGTCCTCCAACCTCTGTCTGTAGTTGAACAGCGGCTCGAGCGTGAAAGTGAACTTTTTCATGCGCCCCTACGCCGGGAGGGCGAATAGCGCCTGCAGGCTGTTGTCATAGCCCACCCCCTCCGATATGTCCTGCCTGAGAAAAGCGTTCACCTTGTCGATGACCTCTATGGCATGGTCCACGGCAGGGTCGCTCCCCTTTTTGTAAGCGCCAATGCTTATGAGGTCGTACGCCTTTTTGTAGGTCGAGAGCACTGAGCGCAGCCGCATGGCCGCCTTCCTGTGCTCGGGGTTCACGATGTCGTTCATGACCCTGCTTATGCTCGAAAGCACGTCTATCGCCGGGTAATGCGCCTGATGGGCGAGTTCCCTCGAAAGGACTATATGCCCGTCGAGCACCGCCCTTGCGGCGTCGGCGACAGGGTCGTTCACGTCGTCGCCTTCGGCGAGTATCGTGTAGAACCCGGTTATGCTCCCCTTCCCCTCGGAGGTGCCGGCCCGCTCAAGGAGCCTCGGCAGGTGCGCGAAGACCGAGGGCGGGTAGCCCTTTGTGGCGGGCGGCTCGCCGATAGCAAGGCCTATTTCCCTCTGGGCCATGCAGAACCGCGATATGGAGTCCATCATAAGGAGGACGTTCTTGCCCCGGTCCCTGAAATACTCGGCTATGGCCGTTGCCACCATCGGCGCCCTCATCCGGAGGAGCGGCGGCTGGTCAGAGGTCGCGACCACCAGCACGGACCTTTTGAGACCCTCCTCGCCGAGGTCCTTTTCTATGAACTCCTTTACCTCCCTGCCCCTCTCGCCTATGAGGCCTATGACGTTCACGTCAGCCTCGGTATTCCTGGCCATCATGCCCATGAGGACGCTCTTACCGACGCCGCTTCCGGCGAAAATGCCTATCCTCTGCCCCTTGCCGACGGTAAGGACGCTGTTTATGGCCCTGATGCCGACGTTAAGGGGCTCCTCGATCCGCCTCCTCGAAAGCGGGTTCGGAGGGGTCGAATAAAGGGGGTATTCGGTTTCGGCTTCGAAGGAGCCGAAACCGTCAAGGGGGAAGCCGAGCCCGTCAAGGGTCCTCCCCAGAAGCCCCGGCCCGACCTTGACCGACGCGCTCACCCTCTTCGATACTATCTTGCTTCCCGGACCGATGCCCCTGACCTCCCCGAGCGGCATGAGGAGTATCTTGTCATCCGAAAACCCGACGACCTCGCACTGGATGGGCTCGTGCCCGTCCTTCGGGTACACGTGGCAGAACTCGCCGACCGAAGACCCCGGGCCGAGCCCTTCCATAACGAGGCCGACTACCCGAGTGACCCTGCCGTGCACCCTAACAGGGTTTATCTCCCCGACAGTCTTTTTCTGCCTCCGGAGATATTCAATCGCGCGCGTATGCATCCTTGAGCTTCGCCTCTATTTCCTCTGTGATGGACGCGATCGTCGCGTCTATCTCGCCGCAGCTCGTGGACACGAGGCAGCCTCCCCTCTGGACCAGCTCGTCTGGCTCGACGATTAAGCCCCTCAGGCCGCCGCAGAACTTCATGAGCTCGGGCCTGAAGTTATTGACGACCTCGAACTCCTTCGGGTTTACCCTTATCGCCACCTCGCCGCTTGCCGCGACCGCCCTGAGCGCGGACTTGACGCATTCGAGGACCCCGTCCGGATTGATTTCGACCTCTCTCTGGACGACCTTCCCGGCTATGGCCAGCGCGAGGGCGGTCATCTCCTTTTCGCACTCGGCGTAGAGCGATTCCCTGAACGAGACGAGCTCCCTTACGAGCCCCTCGAGGCCGCTGAAATGAACCTCGGCCTTTTTAAGGCCGAATTCGAACCCGGCCTTTTCGCCGGCGCTGAAGCCGTTTTCGTAAGCCTCTTTCTCCAGGGCCTCCAGGCGGCTGCCGACGTCCTCGTTTTTCTCCTCCGGCTCCGTTTCCTGGCCGGAGACGAGCGTGAAGGGCTCGGACATTATCCTCACAACCCTGTTCCTTATGATGTTAGATGAGGACATCACCGCTCCTTCCGGACCTTACGAGCTTCCCTTCCTGCTCGAGCCTCCTCGCTATCTTTATTATCTCCTGCTGGGACTTCTCCACCTCCGAAAGCTTCACGGGGCCCTTGGCCTCCATGTCCTCGAGTAGCATCTCGGAGGCGCGCTCGGACATATTGCTTAGGAACTTGCCCCTTATGGCCTCGTCCGACGCCTTTAGGGCAAGGCAGAGGACGTCGCCGCTGAGTTCATTTATTATTAGCTGCAGGCCCATGTCGTCGACATCCATGAGGTCGGCGAAGACGAACATCTTCTCCTGTATGCGCATCGCCAGGTCCGGGCTCGCCTTCTCTATCGCGTCAATTATATCGCCCTCCGCCTTGGAATCCACCTGGTTCAGTATCTCGGCGGCGAGCTTCACGCCCTCGACCGACGCGCCCTGGCTGGACTCTGCAGAGAGCATCTGTTCGCTTATGAGCGCCTCGAGGTCCCTCACCGCTGCCTGGGGTATCCTCTTAAGGTTCCCCACCCTCAGCATGACCTCGCCCCGGAGCCTCTCGTTCTGGATGTTAAGGAGCACCATGGCGGCCCTGTCCGCGTCCAGGTGCGCGAGTATCAGGGCTATTATCTGCGGGTGCTCGTCCTTTATTATGTTGGCGACTATCGCGGGGTCCATCCATTTGAGGGACTCTATCCCGCCGCCGCCCATCTCCCTCGTTATCTGGTCGAGTATGTACTGGGCCCTCTCCGGGCCGAGCGTCTTTACGAGCACGTTCCGCGTGAACTCGATGCCCTCGACGAAGAGTTCCCCCTTGTCGAGTATCTCTATGAACTCGCCCACGACGTGACGGCCCATCTGGAGCGAAACTGACTCCTTCCTGACCATCATGCCGCCAAGGAGCTGCATCTCGGATGGGGTCATGAACTTGAAGACCTCGCTCGCGAGCTCCTCGCCGATGTTCATAAGGAGGACGGCGGCCTTCTCAGGCCCCGTAAGCCTCGGTTCCTTGGCCATTACTTCTCCTTTATCCAGTTCTTGAGGACCATAGCCACCTGCTGCGGGTTCTCCCTGACGGTCTTTTTAAGCCTGTCGATTGAGTCCTTGTCGGCGCTGGCGGCGGATTCGCTCAGCTCGGCGCCGCCTGCCGTAAGGACCTGCGGCAGCCTCCTCTGGATCTCCTCAATGGCCATGGTCTCCCTCGTGACCCTCTTTAAGAGCGGACGCACGACGAAGAGCAGGATGAAAAGGGTTATCAATACCACCGTAGCGTACTTGATGAGCACGGGCACGAGGTAAGGCGGTATATACTCCCTGGCTTCCCCGGCGGCATCGGGCGCGGCTGCCGCCCCGGCCCCGGTCTGCTCGAAAGGCGTGCTGACGACGACGACGGTATCGCCTCTCGATTCCTCGTAGCCGACCGCGGCCTTGACCATCTCGGTGAACTTCGAGAGCTCCTCGTCGGTCCTCGGCGAGTAGGCCTCGTCTCGTTCCCTTCGGCGTCCTTTACCGCCTGGTATGTGCCGTCCACCAGCACCGATACGGCGAGCCTCTTGAGCGACCCTACGGGCTCGACCACGCGGCTCGTGACCTTGCTTATCTCGTAGTTTATCAGT
The DNA here is from genome assembly GCA_015075075.1 of Deltaproteobacteria bacterium. Taxonomy (GTDB): domain Bacteria; phylum Desulfobacterota; class GWC2-55-46; order GWC2-55-46; family GWC2-55-46; genus UBA5799. The sequence continues at coordinate 84,191 of JABTVA010000006.1, forward strand.
TCGTCCTGCCTCTGGGTCTGGGCGGGCGTCGCGGGCGCCTGGGGTATCTCGACGGCTGTCTCCGGGAGGTTCGAGAGGACGCCCGGGATGCCGACCGGCGCGGTAGCGCCGATGCTCTTTTCCTTGTTCCTGTGCTCGCTTCTGACGACCTGGCCGTCGGGGTCGAACCTTTCCTCCGTCGTCTCCACGTGCCTCGTGTCCACCTCGACCGCGACCCTGGCCACGACCTTGTTTGCGCCCACGGTCTTCTCGAGCATGCTCTGGAGCCTCTGCTCGAAATGGTTCTCGATGGACCTCTTGTACTCGAGCTGCGTGCCCGAAAGCATCAATGCGTCGTCGCCGGCCTCCCTCGTCCACATCCTCCCGGAAGTGTCGACGACCGCGACGTCCTCGGGCTTGAGGTTGTCGGTGCTGTTCGCGACGAGGTGCACTATGGAGCTCACCTGGCCCCTGCTCAGTTCCTTCCCGGCCCTGAGCTTCACGATAACCGAGGCGCGCGCCTTCTTCTGGTCGTCGAGGAAGACGCCCTTTTCGGGGATCGCGAGGTGGACACGTGCGTTCTCTATTTCCTTTATCTGCGCTATGGTCCTCGCGAGCTCTCCCTGGAGCGCCCGCTTGTAGTTGACCTTCTGCACGAAATCCGTTATGCCGAACGAGGTCTGGTCGAATATCTCGAAGCCCACGCCGCCGCCCTGGGGAAGCCCCTCTCCGGCGAGCCCCATCCTGGTCTCGTGCACCTTGTCCGCCGGGACGCTTATCGTACCGCCGTCCACCCTGTACGGGACCCGCTTCTCCTTCAGCCGCTCGATGACCGAGCCTGCGTCCTCGTCCGAGAGCTGGCTGTAGAGGGTCTGGTACTCCGGCCCCTGGTTCCATAGTATGAGGACCACCACCGCGGCTATGACCGCCGCGGCAGAGGCGAACACTATGGCCGGCCTCTGCCCGATGAACTTCTTTATGTCCTGGAGGAGCTTTTCCATCCGTTACACCTGCGTCCGCATTACTTCCTCATACGCATGGACGAGCTTGTTCCTGACCTGGAGCATGAGGTTGAAGGACAGATTGGCCTTCTCTATGGCTATCATCGTATCGTGTATGTTGTTGACCTGCCCGGAGGCGAGCCCCTGTATGGCCTGGTCGGCGTCGCTCTGGAGCTTGTTTACGCTCTCGATCGACTGCTTGAGGACGTCTGAAAAACCGGTGCCTGAGGCGGCTTCAGTTGTCGCCTTGCCGAGGGAGTTCAACTCCGCGCTGAGCGCGCCTTTTATCGAATCGACCATTTCCGCTCTCCTTTTTTAACTTCCGTTACTGGCCTATCTCAAGCGCCTTCAAGGCCATGTCCCTTGTCGCCTTGAAGGCTGTCACGTTCGCCTCGTAGCTCCGAGACGCCGCTATCATGTTTACCATCTCCTCGGCCACGTTGATGTTCGGGAAGGCGACGTATCCGTCCCTGCCGGCGTCCGGATGGGCCTGGTCGTATACGTATTTAAGTGGCCTGGCGTCCTCGATAATCCAGCCACTTTCGCGCGGTATTGTATGCGGAGGCCTCCATAAGCAGGCTCCGAATCATTCCTGTTCTCGGCGGCAAAGACTATGTCCTTCCTCCTGTAGGCGCCGCCGTTCGCGGTCCGAGTGGTCTCGACGTTGGCGAGGTTGCTCGCAATGAGGTTCATCCTGAGCCTCTGGGCCTCCATGCCCGAGGCCGCCACGGAGAAGAGATCGGACATATTATATGCCTCCTTCCTTTATAGCGTTCATCAGACCGTTGAATTTGCCCTTGAGGAGCTTTGAAGAGACGGTGTACATGAGGGTGTTCTCGGAAAGCCTCGCCATCTCGGCCTCGATGCCGACCGAGTTCCTGTCAAAGCCGGGGAGGTCGGTCGCCCTGTCGAGGGCCCTCGGCGCGGATGCGCCGTAGTAGCCGGTCATGTGCCCCCGGCTGGTCCTCGCGAGCTCGACGAAAGGCGCGCCCCCCTCCCGCCTTCTCAGTTCGTCCTCGAAGTTTATGTCCACGGCCCTGTAGCCGGGGGTTTCCTGGTTTGCGATGTTGGACGTGAGGAGCTTGTGCCTTGCGGCCCTCAGGTCCATGGAGTTGGTGAGGACCGTTATTGCCTTGTTATCGAAGAGACCCATTGGCATGGCTTTACCCCTGTTTTAGAAAAAAGGCTGATTCCGGTCAGCGGATTGAAACTTAATGCCAAATATTAGCAAATACCATACCAAACACATCCAGCTATCAATCCCCATACTCTCCCTGGGCCGGGGAAAATGTAGGCTTCGGGAACTTTTTTCCTACCCCGGCAAAAGCTGCCCATATTCCTTGAGTTTATTCCTGAGGGTCCTCACCGATATTCCGAGGATCCTGGCCGCCTGGGTCCTGTTCCCTTCGACTTCGTCGAGCGTGCGGGTTATTAGCCCCTTCTCCATCTCCCAAAGCGTCATTAAATTGGCGCCGCCGTCATCAGGCTTCCTGTCAAGAGGGCAGTCATCCGGGACATCCTTGCGCCGGGACTCGGGAGACACCAGTATATGCTCGACCTCAAGGGTCCTGCCCTCCGCAAGGAGGACGGCCCGCTCCAGTGTATTCTCCATCTCCCTTATGTTGCCCCTCCATTCGCACCTTTTTATAAGCTCCATCGCCTCCGGGGAGACGCCCTCAAGGCGCCTGCCGTACTTGGCGCTGAACTTTTTTATGAAATGCTCCGCAAGGAACCCTATCTCCTCGCCGCGCTCGCGTAGCGGCGGGAGCGTAAGAGGAAATATATTGAGGCGGTAGTAGAGATCCTCCCTGAAGCGGCCCTCCCTTACCTCCTGTTTCATGTCCCTGTTGGTCGTGGCTATTATCCTGATGTCCAGGGGCACGGGCGAGCTCCCGCCCACCCTCTCGACTTCCTTTTCCTGGATGACGCGCAGCAGCTTGGCCTGCAGCTTTATGTCCATCTCGCTTATCTCGTCAAGGAGTATCGTGCCCTTGTCCGCAAGCTCGAACCTTCCTTGCCGGAGGGCATGTGCCCCTGTAAAGGCCCCCTTCTCATGGCCGAAAAGCTCGCTTTCAAGGAGCCCCTCGGGTATGGACGCGCAGTTTACGGCAATGAACGGCATCTTCCGCCTCGGGCTGTTCTCGTGTATGAAGCGGGCGAGGAGCTCTTTCCCGGTGCCGCTCTCGCCCGAGACGAGGACGGTCGCGTCGCTCGCCGCGGCGACCATCGCCATTGAGACCACCTTCTGCATGACCGGGGCCCTTGCGAGCATATTCTTGCCCCTGGTCTCGAAACCGGATATGCCCTCTCTCATCCTGAAGGCCTTCTCGACCGTCTCTTCGAGCGATTGCAGGCTGAAGGGCTTCAGGATAAAGTCCACCGCGCCTTCCTTCACCGCCTCGACCGCCTTCTGGACCGTCCCGAACGCGGTTATGAGGAGGACTGGCACATGGGGGGATACCTTCTTCACCTCCCGTAGGAGCTCCATGCCGCCGAGTCCCGGCATGTTCACGTCGCTTATGACCATGCCGTAGCCCCGGGGGAGTTTTTTAATCGCCTCCCTGCCGTCCTCCGCAAGCTCCACCTCGTAGCCCTTCCTGCAGAGCGCCTCGTTTATGGCGACCCTCATGCCCGCTTCGTCGTCGACCACAAGCACCCTCTTCATGACAGATACTCCCTTCCCGCCGGGATCCCGAGCGTGAACGTCGTCCCCTTGCCCGGCTCCGATTGCACGTCCAGGCGGCCCATGTGCGCGTCAACGACGGCGGACACTATCGCGAGGCCGAGGCCCGTGCCCCTCTCCTTGGTGGAGAAGAACGGGTCGAAGATCCTGTCTATCTCTTCGCGCGGGATGCCCCTGCCGTTGTCGCTCACCTTTATTACAACTCCGCCTTCTTCCGTCTCGGTATCTACGCTTATCCCGATGCGGCCGTCTTCCTCTACCGCGTCGAGCGCGTTTATGATGAGGTTAAGGAAAAGCTGCCTCAAGAGGTTCGGGTCGGCCATGACGCGCTTCCGGCCCCTGTAGGAGGCCCGTATCTCCACCCCGGCCTTTCCCCTGTCCCCCGCAAGGAGTATGGCGTCGTCCACTATGTCGTTAAGCTCGACCGGCTTGAGCTTCGCCTCGGGCGAGCCGGCAAAGAGGAGCATGTTCGAAAGGAGGTTGTCGAGGGTCTTTATGCCCTTGTTGATATGCTCCGCGAGCTTCGCCTTGTCCGGCTCGTCCGCGAGCTCCCTTTCAAGGAGGGTCGCGAATATGGCCATCGAGCCGAGCGGGTTCCGTATCTCGTGGGCTATCCTGGCGGCCATCTCGCCCATTGCCGCAAGCCTCCTTGTCCGCTCTATGGCCCTGTTCTTCTCCGCGAGCTCCGCGTTCAGCTCCTCTATCCGGTTCTCCAGGAGCGAGTACTGCTGCTCGAGTTTCCTGGAAGCGTCCCTGAAGACGTTGAACGCGTCGTTCAAAAGCTCAATCGGTATTTGCGTTGTCATCGTACCTCCTTAAGGGTGCCTCTAAAATTGAAAGGTACCGAGGTCGAGGCGAGGCGGAAATAAAGCGGAACATATATGTGAATAGAGGCATTTTATTCCGCCTCAACGGATCAGGAAAAGAGCAATTTTAGAGGTAGCCGTAAATGCCTGCCGGGTCTTTCATTATTGCGTCGGACCACGGGGCCAGCTCGCCGCCGAGCGCCTCAAGCTCCTTGAGCGCCGCCGCCTTGTCATCCGCGCGGCCGAGCCTTCCGTAGCACTGGGCCATCCTGTAGAGCGCCCAGGACCTGTCCGCGTTTTCCTCTTCATCCATGTGCCCTATGGCCCGCCTGTACCCCTCGGCAGCCTTCGCGAACTTCCCGGCCTCGAAGAGTGCGTCGGCGGACTTGAGAAGGGACCTTGAGGCCTCGCTTACGTTCCCGTCCGCCTTGAACCCATTTGCCGCGCTCTCGAAAAGCGGTATTGACTGGTCCGTCTTTCCGGCCCGGTAGCTCGATTCGGCTTTCATGAGGACGGCCTCTGGCCCGTTCGCGGGCTTTTCGCGCGAGACCCTCTCGTACTCACCCTTTTCAAAGGCGATGAGCGTTTCAAGCTCCCGTATCTCGGCGGCCCTGCCGTTGACAGGGTGCTTCGTCCTGAAGGCCTTGAGCATCCTTTCAGCAGAGCCCGTGTCCTTCTGCTCGATATAGACCCGGATGAGCGCCACCATCGCCTCCTCGACTACCTGTCCGCTCCCGAGCTTGACGGCGTTGTCGAGCAAGTTGACGGCTTCGTTCCTCAGTCCCTCTGCCATGCACGACCTTCCGACCTTCAGGTAGGTCTCGGCCTTTTTGCCGAAAGGCGCGCTGAGCGGGACGTCGAGGAAGAGCTTCACAACAGCCAGGTGGTCGCCTTTTTTGTAAAGGGAGTCCATCCATTCATAGAAGAGGACCGAGGAAAGAAGGCCCATGTCCTGCCTGTATATGCTGAGCGGGTATCTGCCGTTAAACGTCTTGAATGAGGCATACCCGTCCTCAAATTTTCCGAGCCGTATCCTGGCCGATAGGAGCTTGAGGGCAGTTATCTCGGAGGCCGCGAAGCCGCCCGCGGCAACTGCCCCGTAGAGTCTCTCTGCCTCCTCAAGCTGCCCGGCCTCCCCTGACAGGTAATAAGCGTCAGCAAGCGAGAGCGTGGCCATTGCCCACTCTTCGCCCGTAAACCTCCCCTTTGCGCCGATATACAAATGGAGCGCCTCCTTTTCCCTGCCTTCCGCGAGGAGCGTGTCTCCTTCCTTGAGCGAGAGGAATACGCCCATGAACCCGTCCGCCGGATACCCCGCGCTTATCTCGCGATAGATCCTCCGGGCCTCGGCGTAGTCGCCCCTGGTGAGGTGCATGTCGGCAAGGCTGAGCCTCGATACCGAATCAAGCCCGGCTCCGGAGGAGGCGTTTTCCCTGTATAGCGTCCACGCGCTCTCAATCTCCCCTTTTATGAGGGCAGTGTTCGCAAGCCATATCCCTGAGCCCTCATAGCCCGCTTGCAGCGAGGCCCTGAAGAGTTCCTTGGCCTCCGCGTATTTTCTTTCGAAAAAGTGTATGCGCGCCTTCCTGAAGAGGGCCTCGCCCTTGATGGGATTGTCCTCTCCCTCGGATGCGCGCGTGAACTTGCCGGCTGCTTCGGGATAAAAGCCCTTCCGCTCGAAATGGTCGCCCAGCACGAAATAGCCGAGCCGCGAATAGAGCGGGTCGGGGTTGGACCGGAGCGCCGTATCGAGCTCGGGTGGGGCCGTCTTTCCGCCGGTGAAATCAATTATGGCGCTCAAGGCGCCGGCCTTCCCGTGCTCACCCTTCTTCCCGTGCTCAGAGGCGGCCTTCGCGGCCTCTTCGAGGAACTTGTCATCCCCGGGCTTAAGCCCAAGTACGGCCCTGAACGCCCCGGAGACCGGGTCGCCGTAAAGCTCTGCCTTAAGGATTTCCACGGCCTTGTTCCTGTAGACCCATCTCCATGAATCATTGAAGGCAATGAGCTTCGATGGATGCGGCTTGAGGAACTGGTCATCGACCGTCGTCCTCCGTTTATCTTCGTAATCCTTTTCCTCGGGGGCGGACGGCGGGTATACGTCCACCATCAGCCTGAAAGGCCCGGACTGCACCGAATGCCGTACTACCGACCCCTGCGTGACCTGCAGCTCGAGCGTTGCGAAAACGCCAGAAGGGTCGGAGCCGCGGCTTAAGCCGTTTACCTTGAAAAACCCGGTCGAAGGGAAGTTGTTCATTACGCCGGCCCTTATGTCCCTCATGCGGACGAAGAGCTTGTCCCCCTTCCTCGACACGTCGGTATCCACCTTTTCGGAGAAAACGAGGGTAAGCCTGTGGAAGTCGTCCTGCTCGGAGGCGCGGATGGCTATTATCTCAGCCGCCTGGACGTCCGACCACAGCGGGACTGAAATGATGGATATCAATATTGCGAGGAATATTCTCATGGCATGGGTGTGGTTACCGGGTAAGGCTTTTTGCAACTACCATGCCAGTCAGAGGGAGAGATTGGATGAGGCGATAGGGCTGCGAGCTATTTATGTAGTTATTTCAGGAGGTTTGAGATTAAAGATTAGGCCGTTTATCAGGCGATTCGGGGTTGGCTTTTACGGTTCTAAGCGGGTTTTTTCAGGTGGCAGGGCCGCATGAATGTCAAATTCATGACCCGGCGAACTCGTTCTCGGCGGCCTCAGCTGAATCGAATTGCTCAAGAAGCCCCTTCCTCTTCATTTTTTCTATAAGGGTGGTCCTGTTGAGGTTCAGGTACTCGGCCGCCTTCTTCTTTATGCCGTTCACCCTCTGGAGGGCCGAGATTATGAGCTCCTTCTCGAAGTTGTCGACGGCAGCGTTGAAGTCTATGCCCTTGTCGGAGAGGTTGACGGGCCCTGCGTTCAGGGTGAAGCCTTCGAGCTTCGCCTGCCGTATCTTGTCAGGCAGGTCGCGGAGGGTGATGGAGCTGCCGTCCTCCTTGAGGACCACGAGCCTCTCTATCAGGTTTTCGAGCTCCCGGATGTTCCCCGGCCAGTCGTAGGCCTCAAGGAGCCTCATGGCGTCCGGGGCGGTCCCCTTTATCCTCTTCCTCTTACGGGTGGATATCTTTTCAATGAAATGGTCGACGAGGACCGGTATGTCCTCATTCCTTTCCCTCAAGGGCGGGAGGTTGACCGGGATGACGTTCAGCCTGTAATAGAGGTCGTTCCTGAACTTCTTCTCAGCGACCGCCTTTTCAAGGTCCTGGTTGGTCGCCGCAACGACCCTCACGTCTACCTTTATGGTATTTCTGCCGCCGACCCTCTCGAACTCCTTCTCCTGGAGGACCCGGAGTATCTTTACCTGGAGCCCGGGGCTCATGTCCCCTATCTCGTCGAGGAAAACGGTACCATCGTTCGCGGCCTCGAACCTGCCTATCTTAGTTGCTATCGCGCCGGTGAACGCGCCCTTTTCATAGCCGAAGAGCTCGCTTTCAAGGAGGTCTTCGGGGATGGCGCCGCAGTTTATGGGCACAAAGGGCTTATTCTTCCTCGAGCTGCCGTAATGCAGGGCCCTGGCAACGAGCTCCTTCCCGGTCCCGCTCTCGCCGAGTATGAGGACCGTCGAGTCGGTGTCGGCTATCCTGTCTATGATGTCCCGTATCCTCTGTATCTCCTGGCTCGTGCCGAGGATCGCGGTCGTGCAGGTTTTCTTGAGCTCGTCCCTGAGCTTGGAGTTCTCTTCCTTCAGAAAAGGGACCTCCCTGGCCTGCCTCGCGTTATTTCGGACCTCCGCCGCCTTCTCAAGCGTCACAAGGAGCTTGTCCTTGCCGATGACCGGCTTTTCAAGATAGGTGAAGGCGCCGAGCCTCATGGCCTCGACCGTACTCTCAATTGAAGGGTTGCCGGTGATGATTATGCAGGCGGTATCAGGGGATGCGGACTTTACGGAGCGGATCACGTCGATGCCGCTCATGCCGGGGAGCGTGAGGTCTGAAAGGACTATGTCGAATTCGATTTTGCGGGCAAGCTCAATGCCTTCCTCGCCTGTGGGCGAGGCAATGACGCTGTACCCGTTCATCTCGAGGATTTCCTTAAGGGATTCGCGGACTGATTCCTCGTCCTCAACAAGTAGGATATTACAGCTCATGAACGGTTCGCTCCAGGTGCTGGTGCATGGACGGGCTCGTATTTTGGCACGCATTATAGAACAACTCACAACCCATGTCAATATTTTGAACAAGGGGGGCGTTTATGCCCAAAGGCTACCTATGAATCCTCCCCGGCCTGAAGGCAGGGGCCGGGGTATCGGGAAGGTAGCCCGAAATTGACAAAAAGCCTGCCGATGATATATTGATGGTACTGATTGCCACGGAGCCAACGGCAATGAAGACGGGGAGGACGGAAATGCCCGACGAATCAATAAAAAAGATCTTTACGATAAATCTGGGGGTGCAAAAGGACGAGGAAGTGCTGGTCTTTACCGACCTCCTCGAAGACCCTGATGCGGTGCCGCTTGAAGAGCGGAAGAAACGGGAAGCGCTCGTGCCTCTTGCAAAGGAAGCAGCTGAAATAGGCAGCGCCCTCTGCAGGACCGCCTATTTCGAGTTCACGGCTGTCGGAAGCCACGGCAAGGAGCCCCCAACGCCCCTCTGGGAGGCGGCCTTCGGGGGCGCGGTAGTCAAGAAGCTTGAAAAAAGAGGTACTCTCGAAAAGAAATTGAGAAAAGAGGCCAAGCCGCAGGACCTCGCCGAGGCCGAAGGCGTAATAAGGGAGCTTGCCGCGTCCCCTGACGCGGTCATAGCGCTCTCGAACTATTCGACCTCGCACACAAGGTTCAGGGACCTCCTTACGAGGGTAATGGGGACGCGCTACGCGAGCATGCCTCTTTTCGAGCGGGAGATGCTCGACGGCGCGATGACCGCCGATTGGAAAGGGGTCGAGAGGCGGACAATCAGGCTTGCCCGGATGATGGCTGACGCCGATACTGCTGTAATCACCTCTCATAACGGGACCTCCATAAGTTTTTCGATAAAAGGGAGGGACGCCCAGCCTGATACCGGGATACTCGTTGAGCGCGGCTCGTTCGGCAATCTCCCGGCTGGCGAGGCCTTCCTCGCGCCTGTGGAAGGAACAGCCGAGGGGGTCCTCATACTCGAATGGGCGCCGACAGGGCGCCTGCATACACCTGTCGAGCTGGTGGTAAAAAAGGGGCTCGTTGTCGAGGTGGTCGGGAATGACGACTTTTCAAGGAAGCTAAGGGAGAGGATAGATGCGAACCCGCTCTGCGGCAATATCGCGGAGCTCGGCATAGGCACGAACGAGAAGGCTTCAAGGCCGGACAATATCCTCGAAACCGAAAAGATACTCGGCACCGTGCACATCGCGCTCGGCGACAACTCGTCGTTCGGGGGAAAGGTGAGCGTGCCCTTCCACCAGGACTTCATCTTCTTCAGGCCCAACCTTGAGGTAATAAAGGGCGAGGAGAAGATAGAGCTTTTAATCGACGGAGAGCCGAGGTTTGAGGCGGAGGGGGTAAGGTAGGCTGGGCGCGGAGCGCGCCTTTTCGCCTGGTTCAGTTTTGAGTTGGGTTACTACCCGGCTTGGGGAGGAATTAGCCGCCTGTCATTCGAGGAGCTTTTAGCTCCGTGGCAATCTCAGCAACTCCATACGAGAGCCTTGGATTGCTTCGGGACTTTCGTCCCTCGCAATGACGGCATCAAAGGATTCAAAATCCCCCCGCTTTCTGTGTGAGCAATCAGGCTCGGTGTCACAGTTTGATAAAATTTTCTTTCAGGGCATTTTGATGTTTCCAACATTGCACGAGAATTGTAAGGAGCCGCATGGCGCGGCGGCGCGACCTGCCTGGTTTGGGTCACACCCGGAGTGCTCGAAGCCCCGTATGACTGCTGGCGACAAGGTAAGGCGAGGCGCCCGCGGGCGTCTGCCTTACGTTGGCATTTGTCCACCCCAGATAGTGCGTTTACCGCGCAGAGTCCCGCTGTCCCGGCTGGAGCGGTGCCACACCAACCATGGCAATCTGTTTGCGCGTCAGCTTCCAAGCCCGCAGGCCAGCAAGGCATCGGGTGAGCACTGGTCCCACGCCCGGAGCGCTTTTAAGGTTGTCCTTTTCGCGCCAGAGGGGCTTTTACGGATAGTATCGGCGAGGTTTCCATCGACCTCGCCACGTTTTTCGCCAGTCGATATTTCGTTTGATGGATTTGTTACGCGAGAAGAACAGGCGGTTCTTTCGGCGGACGAGCATCCTGATGATCTGTCGCCTCTATGGAGCAAGGCAGCCAGTCTCCTCGCGCATCAGCGTCCGGCAGAGGTCGAACATCGGGACGCGGCTTCTTAATCTGCGAGGATGACGGTGGCATCCAGGGCGTCCTCGTTTTTGCAAGCCCTCCTGTGGCTTTGGCGAAGTCCCCTACCCGGCGTAGATTATTAACCGCCAGAGGCAGGCAAGCAGGCCGCTGCCATTGCGCTGGCAACCGGTGCTTGAACCTGCCCGTAGCTTCGAGCACCATAAGAGCGGGCTGGAGTCCCAACAGCCGATTTATGAGCCAGATGCTATTCCGTTCGTCGCTAGCTTCCGCGCCTGGTGGGCACAGCCATATCCAGATACGCTCGAGACGTCTATGCCGATGAAACATTCCGCTTCAACACAGTTCCTCCTTTCTGCCCTGGCCTTGCTGATGTGGGGCTTTGGGTCTCGACAACTGTTCGGGCTCATTAAATGGATGCGACGCTGGCTAATGCCTTTAACGGCCCTGCGACCGCGGGTACGGCTGTCAGAATCCTGTTGCGCGGATATCATCTATTAACGTAAGGTTACTCGCTACTATACAAGGGCAGGAGATATCTTTACTTTTTAGTAGCTCTGATTACCTCTGCTTCGTCATTCGAGGGAGCGAAGTGACCGAAGAATCTGCAACTTGCTGATTCTTCATCCACGATTCTTCGCCGCTCAGAATGACACCGCGAATCAATCAGACCTTCCGTTCTTGACAGCCTCAGCGCAGGGCCTCCCTGAGCAATTACGCTGCAGGTCTGGCGTCGTCATTCTTCAACGCCATTGCCCTTGGCCAGGCCCGCTGCTACGGCTGACGATAGTATGCACCCGGTGCCGTGGAAACGGGCCCTCCCGCCCTTAAGCCGCCTTCCCCTGTAGTATCTGAACGACTGCCCGTCGAACAACACGTCAACCGGCTCTCCCTCAAGGTGGCCGCCCTTCACGAGAGCATGGCTCGCGCCCATCTCGAACAGCCTCCTTGCCGCGAGTTCCATCTCCTTTACGGAGCTTATCCACTTTACGCCAGTCTCGTAGGGTGCGCTGCGCACTATTAAACTATGCGTCAGCCCGCCCCCACCTCATTTACTCCGCCCCTATGCATGCGAACTCTATATCGCCCGCGCCCCAATCCGGGGTATAAATTCCCTTTTCGACATATTCGACGAAAGACGAATACTCCCATTCCATCGGGGCGGAAGCCAGACCATGCTTTACCGGGTTGTAATGAATATATTCAATATGCGCCCTGAGGTCGGATTCATCCCTTATTTTGTGCTCCCAGAAACGCCTTTGCCAGACCGTCCCCTCTCTCCTTTTAATCCTCGACGTATCCGGGGACGGGGTCTTCAGACGGCCTTTCATCCTCTTTGTGAATCCTTTTTTGATCAAGGCCCATCTGGTCGAAAAATCCGAATCGATGTCCGGAAGCTCCCATATCGCATGAATATGGTCCGGCAAAACGACCCATGCCTTTACCTCGAAAGGCCTGTCCCGCCGGACCTCGCGAGTCGTCTCCTCGAAAGCCTTCAAAGAATCATCAAGGCACAGGATAGGCTGGCGCATGTAGGTAACGACCGTGAAAAAATATGTGTTACCGGCTCGCGCCCTTCTGTAATTCGGCATATCGACCTTGAAATATCAAACGATTTAATGAATGGTGCGCACAGCGCACCCTACTGAATGCAAATCGAGCAAATCGAATGGTGCGCACAGCGCACCCTACATTTCTAAAATTAATCGATTTGAGAAATGTACAGCATCCAATCAATACTACAGCAGCATCCCCGCTATCGTTGCGGTCGTGAAGCTCGCGAGCACTCCGGCGGCGAGCGCCTTGAGGCTCAGCCGGGCTATCTCCTTTTTCCTCTCGGGCGCTATCGACCCTATGCCGCCGATGAGGATGGCAATCGACCCGAAGTTCGCGAAACTGCATAGCGCGTAGGTGGCAATCGCCACGGAGCGCGGCTGAAGCGCCCCCGCCTCTATCATCCCCTGCATCCGCTGGTAGGATATGAACTCGTTGAATACTATCTTTATGCCGAGCAACTCCCCCACCTTGAAGCAGTCTTCCCAGGGCACGCCCATGAGAAAGGCGAAGGGCGTAAAGACATAGCCCGATATCTCCTCGAAGGATGTCCCAACAAGGCCGAGGAAGTGGTTTGCCATGCCGATGAGCGCGACGAACGCAAGAAGCATCGCGCCGATCGTGGCGGCAAGCTTCACGCCCTCGGATGCGCCGTTCGCTGCGGCTTCTATTATATTCGAGTCCCCGCTCCGGAAAAGAACGGCATTCCCTTCGGCCTCTGCCCCTGCCCTTTCAGTTTCCGGCATCATCAATTTCGCGATGACCAGGGCAGCGGGCGCGCTCATGACCGAGGCGGCAAGGAGGTGCCCGGCGCTCGCGCCGAAGCTCGCGTAGACCGCCATGACGCTCCCGGCAATAGTTGACATGAAGGCAGTCATGACCGCGAACACTTCCGAAGCGGTCATGCGCCGGAAGTATTCCTTCGCCCCTGAGACAGCCTCGATGCCCATGAAGACGAAGACCGCGGCCATGAACGCCTCAATGCCCGAGGCCTTCATTGTCCGCTCCATGACCCAGGCCATGCCAGCTACTATGAGCTGGATTACCCTCAGGTAATAGAGTATGCCCATGAGGGAGGATACGAAGATTATGACCGGAAGCACCTTGAAGGCGAGGACCGCTCCGATATTAAGGTCGGATGTGAGGCTCCCGAAGAGGAAGCGCGAGCCGATGTCCGTAAAATCGAGGAGGCCCGTCATTACGACACGGGCGAAGTCAAAGACCAAAAGGCCCGGCCCTGTCTTGAGTATCACGACCGCGAAAAGGGCCTGAAGCCCCACGCCCCAGACGACGAGCCTCCAGCTTATGGATTTGCGGGAACTGCTGAGGCTCCATGCTATAAGAAGGAATACAAAAAGCCCTGCAAGGCCAAGAAGCTTCTCCAAACGCGGCTACTCCCCGATTATCTTTACAAGCACCCTTTTTCTCCGCCTGCCGTCGAACTCGCCGTAGAATATCTGTTCCCAGGTGCCGAAGTCAAGCCTTCCGCCGGTTACGGCGACAACGACCTCGCGCCCCATTACCGTCCTCTTAAGATGCGCGTCAGCGTTGTCCTCGCCCGTGTCGTTGTGCCTGTAGCCGGAGACGGGCTCGTGCGGGGCGAGCTTCTCAAGCCACTTCCTGAAATCACCATGCAGCCCGCTCTCGTCGTCGTTTATGAATACGGACGAGGTGATGTGCATGGAATTAACGAGGACGATGCCCTCTTTGATGCCGCTTTCTCTCAGGCATTCATTGACGCTCGGGGTTATGTTCACGAAGCCGACCCTCTCAGGGATGTTGAAGTAAAGCTCCTTCCTGAATGATTTCATCCGCGCCCCCTTATATTGAACCCGAACCTCTGCAAGCGGCAGGTTCAAGTTTCTCCGGCTAAAAGCCAAAATCGAGCTCGGCTCATTGCCCCCTCACCCTGCCTCTCCCACAAGGGGAGAGGGGACTATTACAAATATTCCCTCCCTCGATGAGAGGGGATAAGAGATGAGGATAATTAAATACGAGATTCTTCGCTCCGCTCAGAATGACATCAAAATTCACACTACAACCTGCCCCAAGCGCAATCTACAAAAAACTTTAAAAAAACCCATATGATCCCTGCCTTGAAAGGCCGGGAGTTTCTGCCCGTTTCTCTAAAACAGCCCGGCCTCCTTGTGCTTCGCGGCTATGGCCCGGGCGAGCCTTTCAATCTCCGCAAAATCCGCTTCCCTCGGCTTGCCTTTCACGAGCACAGGAGCAAGCATCTCGGCCTTGAGGTTTCCCATGTTCGACGTCAGTTGCTCAGGCATCCTGCCGGCCCAGCCGAGCGAGCCGATGATGGAGGCGAACCTGAGCTTTGGCCTTAGCGCGTTCACGAGGAAGGCGGCTGAGACAGCGAGCGGGTGCGCTCCGCCGAGTACGGTCGGTGAGCCGATGACGATCGTCGCCGCGTCAACGAGCGACATGGCGAGCTTCCCGAGGTCCGCGTGCGCGAGATTAAATACCTCGACCTCCACGCCCTTTCTCCAGAGCGCTTCGGAGAGCGCCTCGGAAAGCGCCTCTGTCGAGCCGTGCATGGTCGCAAAGGCGATTACAGCGCTGTTCCTTACCTTGTCCGAGACCCATTCCGCGTGCGAATCCATTATGCACCTGGGGTCTTTGTAGACCGGGCCGTGGCTCGGGGCTATGGTCTTTATGTCGTATTTCGCGAAGCGCTCCAGGTGCTTCCTTATGGTCGGCCTGAAAGGCATCATGACCTCGGAGAAGTACCTCTTGGAGGCCTCGCAGACCTTCTGTTCGTCTTCGATATATATGCCTGAAAATGAAAGGTGCGAGCCGAAAAGGTCGCAGCTGAAAAGTATGCCGTCCTCTTCGAGGAAGGTGCATATCGTCTCCGGCCAGTGCACCCAGGGCGTGTGTATGAATTCGAGCGTCTTCCCGCCGAGGGGGAGTTTCTCGCCGTCAGCGACGGTCTTTACGCGGCCCTCGGCTATATGTAAGTGGTCGATAAGGAGTTCCTTGCCCTTGGGGCTCGCGACGACTATCGCCTCCTTATATTTTTCGAGAACAGCAGGCAGCGCGCCCGAGTGGTCCTGCTCGGCATGGTGCGCGACCACGTAGTCTATTTTCGCGGTCTTTTCGAGCCTGGCCATGAGCTCGTGTATTTTTGACGGGTCTACAGTATCGAGGAGCGCCGTCTTTTCCGTCCCGGTAACGATATAGGCGTTGTAGCTCGTCCCGTCCGGTAACGGTATGAGGGAGTCGAAGAGCCGCCGGTCCCTGTCTACAGCCCCGGCCCAGAAAACGCCTTCGGTTATCTTCCGTGGTTCCATCGGTCCTCCTTCCTTGCGTTACGGTTCAGATATTCGATACATATCACAGGGGCCTGTTTTTTTCAACGAAGCGGGCTCAAAGGGCCCGCTTGAATATCAGGAGGCCGGACGAGATGGATATGACGGCGAATACCGCAAGGAAGATTATATCGTACTGCACGGCCGCGAGCCCCGCGCCCTTGAAAAGGAGGGCCCGTATCGCGTGGACGGAATATGTCTCGGGGTTCGCCATCGCGAAGGCCCGGAGCCATCCCGGAAAGCTCTCCACCGGATATATGGCGCCGCTCGGAAAAAAAAGGATGACGTTCAGAAAGCCCCCGAGCACGCCGACTATCCTCGGGTGGTTTATCCGGCCCATTATCATGAACATGAGCCCCTGCAGGCCGAGCGTCGATAGGACGATTACCAGCATGAGGAGGAAGAGCGAGCCCGGCGTCAGCATGCTCCAGAGATAGATGCCCGATATAAGGGACCCTATTAACAGGACCAGCACGGCGAGGACGGTCGTTATAAGGAGCCCGCTCGCGATAAGCCCCATGACTATGTCGCCCTTGGTAAGGGGCGTAAGAAAATAGCTCTCCTCTATGCCGAGGAATTTGTCCATGACCATGTTGAACGCGCCAGTCGTCATCGCGCCCAGGAATATGGCCATTATTACGACGCCCGGGAGGAGCGACTGGTCGTAGTCGACCTTCCTGTAAAGCTCCATGTCCCTGAGCACGGCGCGCGACCTCTCCTCCCGTATGGGAATGAACTCTTCTCCAAGCGAAGGGAGGGCCGAGGACACGGCCACGCGTATTGCATTGGCGGATATGGCCTCCGTATTATCGAGGTAAAGGCCGAGCTCGGGCCCGGCCCCCCGTATGGACCTTCTCGTAAAGTCCGGCGGTATCACCATCACGCCCTTATAGTCCCCTTCCCGGAGGCCCCGCATGGCCTCGCCCTGGTCAGCGACCATTCTCACCTCGATGGTCGCCGGCCCGGCCTCTATCGCGCGAAGGAGTTCCATGACGCTCCCGGCCCCGGGCCCGTTGTCCTGGTCTACGACCGCAAGGGGCAGGCGCTTGAGCTCGCCCTGGAAGGAATGGCCGAGCACAAGGAGATAGATTATGGGCATAAGGAGGCTCATGGCCACCACGAGCGGGTTCCTTATGAACTTCCTCAGGTCCCTTTCGAATATGGCGATGAAGCGGTTCAATCCCCTATCTCCCCCACTTCGTCGGTATGCCCGCGCCGAGGAGGAAACTCACCTTCTTTGCCTCTTCTTCGCGTATGGGCCTTCCGGTATAGTGGATAAAGACGTCCTCAAGGGTCTGTTCCTTGAGAGTGACCCTTGAAACCCTGCCCCCCAGGGCCCTGAGCGCTTCCACGGCCTCGGGGATTATCTCCGCGCCCTTGTCGGATGACAGGATGATGCTTTCGCCGCTATGGTCCGCGGATGCCGCGCCCGGGACCGCCTTTAAGCGCTCTGCCGCCTTTTCCATGTCCACCCCGGCAACGACAAGCTCTACCCTGTCCTTCCGCGGTATGGCCTGCTTGAGTCCAGGCACGGTATCGAGCGCGACGATCTTCCCGTAGTCGATTATGGCCACGTGGTCGCAGAGCGTCTCGGCCTCTTCCATGTAGTGCGTCGTGAGTAGGATCGTGAGCCTGTCCGCCTTCCTGAAGTTATCGAGGAGATCCAGACTACGTGCCTTGACTGCGGGTCGAGGCCTGCGGTCGGCCCACGAGTATCAGGAGCGAGGGCTCGTGCACAAGCCCCTCGATCCCGGTTTTCCGCTCCATGCTGCTCGAGTACGTGGCGACGAGGTCGCCAGCCCTCTCCTTCAAGCCTACCATCGAAAGGAGCTCATCAGCCCTTTCCTTCCGCTCGGCCCTGGGTATCCCGTAGAACCGGGCGTATATGTCCATTGTCTCGTAGCCGGTAAGGCCCAGGTCACCGTCGCGACTTCCGCGGCACGACCCCTATTTCAGCCCGACAGCTGATGGCTCGTGGACCACGTCCCTGCTCGATACTCCTGGCCGAGCCCTGAGGTCGGCCTGGCGGAGGTGTGAGTATCTCTGGCGAGGGTCGTCTTCCCCGCGCCGTTCGGGCCGAGGATACTGGAAACGCCCCTGGGTACGTGCGCCCACGCTGTCGAGGGCCTTGACCTCCCGTAGCCTTTGAAAGGTCTTGTCTCTACTGGCGTTTCATCTCGTCTCTAAGCCGAAATATATCCTGCCACTACGGTCATGCCGGGCTTGAGCAATGCCGCCGGTATCGCCTAGCGCTATCCTGACCCTGAAGGTCTTTATATCCAGACGTACTCTGGTCACGTCCCTCTGTCGCGAAGCTGCCGAGCTGGCCTATCCGGCTACCCTGCCGGTGCTGGTCCTTTCGCCGCCTATGGCGTTACTGGCCCTGCCGCCGACCATTATTCCCTGCATGCCGGTCTCGGGTGTCCACGCGCGCCCGTACCGTCATCAGGGTCGTAAATCGATATCACCCGCCGGGGTTCACGTATTCTGCCTCGAAGGATTTGCAGGACGATTATCCTGCTATGGGGAGATTAAACTGGCGTCCTGAGGCGCGCCTCGCTGGAGCGCGCGCACTCCTCTGCTCCTCGGCCTGGCCGAGTTTTGCTCTGAAGGGAAATCCTGGTCTGGCAGCCCTTATGGCACTGCCGTTCCGAAGGTTCGCCTCCGAGCCTTCCGTCTTGACCTTGCGCTCTCTCGGGCGAGGGCCTGGCTTGAATCGCACGCGGCCTTGCGCTGTCCAGTTCCTCCTGGAGACGTAGCCCTGTTGAAAGCCCCTCTGTCCTTTCGAAGCATCCCGAGCCTCATCGAATCGCGCGTTGTGGCCTCGGCCCGGCCCGGAGCGCCCGACCTCGTGCGTGCAGCCGCCTTCCTGGCATTGATGGTCCTGGCCTTCTATCGCCCTTCCGCGGCAGCCGCGGCCCTCCCTTTTGCTCGACCGCCAGAAGCTCCTCTCATCAAGCCTCACGGCTATGGCGCCCTTTCTCTATCCGCCTCCTCCGTAGCAGAGCCGGGTCGATACGCCTGGGCATTTTAGACGCGAGCTCTACTTCGGTCGTTTCCGCCACCCCTGCCGTCTCGACGAAATCCGGAGGGCTTCAGCTTAAATAAAGGAAATAGCTGCAAACGCAATTGCCAGCAAAATACGAATATCGCCAGGCTTGAGTCTCTACAGACACATGAAGTTCACCTTTTCTGTGCTTAGTCAGTTGATATTACCATGCACCAGCATGATTCTAAGTCGGAGTCCACCAATCTAATGGGGCCTGCAGGAAATAAGGAGCACTCTTACAGTTTTGCGAAGATGGTAAAGGAAGGAACCCGCTGGCAAGTAAAACTATGGCGGAAGCTGCCCGCATTTGAATATGGATGGCCGATTAGGTAGGTCTGATTAATACGTTTTCGTCATTCTGACGGAGCGCAAGCGACGACAATTTTGCAGAACAGCAAAATTGACGCCGATATTTTGGCGAGCAGCCCTGGGCGTGTCGAGCCCCAGGACGGGCGAGATAAGTATCTTAACTTGCCGATTTTTCAATTCATGAGAGGATTCTTCGCCGCGCTTCAGAATGACAACATTTGCGAATAAATCAGACCTTCAGACGGTTGTTGACAACCACCAGGCTCCCCGCCTGGTGACGAAGCGCTGTTCGCAGGACACAAACAGAAGGCCGTACTAGCGTTCGACTTCAATGGCGGAGATTCACCTTCCGGGAAGGAGGCCTGCCCTCTCTCAGTTTTTTAGCACCCTGTAATGAGATATGTTTCGCTTTTCCCGGAAGGCCGAACAAAAGGAGCACAGGCGACAATATGAAAGAGCTTTATTCCTGACCGACAGAGTCCGGGAAAAAGATCAATTTTTAGAGATTGCTTTTATTCTTTTACCTTCTCGGCGTTTGCCACTATCATCCCGCCTATCTCAATGCCGCCCTCCTGCGCGGCCTTGACCGAGGCCTGGTCCCAGTCCCTGCCGTCCTGCCTCCAGACGGCGTTGAAGACCATCCGCTCGCCGTCCGCGAGCATCTCAAGAGGCGGGCTTTTGGTCTTGTATCTCGGGACGAATAGTAGGCTCGTGAACACGGAATCGCCGTATTTTATGGGACGGCACGCGGCCACGAACCAGTGCTCGGTAAGGACCTCCACGGTCTTTGCGCCAGCTATCATGTCAGCGGCCCTGGGCATGGCCTCGACCTCCCTTGAGCCGCTTAAGCCCTCAACGGCCTCCGCGGTAAACCTGTTTGTCCCGTCGCCCGAGTCGAAACCCCGCGGCTCGCCGACCTGGATAGCCAATTTCATTAGCCACTCCTCTACCCTTTTTTCTTTAATAATATAACACGGGCATTATTGTGGCAACATGAAAAAACGCTCAGCTATAGCGGCCCAGCGCGGCCTTGACCTTTACGATGTAGTTCTCGCCGCTAACCGGGAGGTTGCCCCTGTAATACCTGGCTATGCCCTCGTCGAAGCCCCAGCGCCGTATGTTCTCGGCAAGTATCCGGCACCCGGCGTCTATGTTGTTATCTATGTCGAATAGCGTGCCGTGGACCCCGAGCTCCTTTTTCCAGAACGGCATCACCTGCATGAGCCCCTGCGCCCCCTTGCTGCTCACCGCGAAGGGGTTCCCGCTGGACTCGACCTTGATTATCGCGGCTACAAGGCCGGGCTCAAGCCCGTACCTGCTGCTGTAGCGCAGCAGCGCCCCCACGATCTCGCCGGCGTCCCTTTCGGTAAGCGCCGGGTTCATCGCGGCGATGAGCCCCTGCCAGTACGCGCGGTCCGCATCGGATCGCCCTTCGCGGCCGTAAAGCCCTTTTGAAAACGCCTCTTCAAACGGCGCGCTTCCTGTGTTCCGTACAAAGGCCGCGTTAGTCGCGAGCCAGAACGGCAGAAAAACCGCCAGGCAGAAAAAGAAAGAGGAATAGCCGCCTGAGCGCCTCCTCCTGATGACACAATCTATCCTTTGCTCCATCGGCCATCCTCCTTTTTGGGAGCAGAGTTGAAAAACTCCATCGCAGCGCATTGGCCCGGCGCGCGCCATGCCTCAAAAGCGAGATTCATCGGCCCATAGAGTATACCCGGCGTTTCCCATTTCTGCAGAAGTACGGACGGAATTGACTTGCGCAGCCGTGTCTTCCTGCTATCCTTTTAGTGACCGGAGGAGGACTTCAGATGCGCAAACAGACCAGGGCAGCCGTTTTCGCGGCCATTCTCGCGGTTTTGGTGACCCTTGCGGGCTTGAATTACGCCGGGGCGGCGGAGCCCCGGTATTCCTTCAGCCTCAAGACCGCGATGGACACCGTCTCCCGCTGGCCCGACGCTTCCAGGGAAGCTGCGACGGAGATGATAGGGAAGTACGGCGCCCCTGACGGATTAACAGTGGACATTATTTACTGGAGGAACAGGGGCGAATGGCTTGAGATTACCGTCAGAAGAGAGGGGGCGCCCCATAATTTCCCGGTGCCCCACGTTGACGTGCTCGAGCAGGTCGTGGCCTATGAGGTCCCGCCGGGGAGATTTAACGACCTCGCCGTATTCGACGGAAGCGTCGTCGCCGAGCGCACGAGAGGGACCCTTTCTGCCCGGTGCCGGAGCGAGGCCATGAACTATACGGCCCTCAACCTCGCGCACGAAATCATAACCGAGGGCATGAGCATCGAGGCTGCACGGGAGAGCTTCGCCTCGATAATGCGAGACCATATGGAGGGGAAGAGGCACCGGTATACGCGCGGCCTGGAGTTCAGGCTGGAAACGCTTGACGATACAAGGGACCCGGACTTCGCCTTTTGAGGCCGGGACCGGGTCCGTCTTCCATTCCGATCAAACTCCGCCGTTCAGGAACCTTCCTACCAACGCCATCATCTCCCTTGCCTTGTACGGCTTTGAGATGACGCCTGAAAAGCCGAATTTACCGTAGTCGGACATGACCGGGTCGTCGGAATAGCCGCTTGAGACTATCACCTTGGCGGCCGGGTCTATCTCGAGGACGCGGCGGACAGCCTCCTTCCCGCCCATGCCTGCAGGGATGGTAAGGTCCATTATCACGAGGTCAAAGCCCCTGCCCTCTGACCTCGCCTCCTTAAAGAGCGCGACCGCCTCGGCCCCGTCCCTTGCCGATTCCACCTCGCATTCCATGCCCTTCAGCATCTCCCCCAGTGCTTCCCTTATGGTCTCATCGTCGTCCATTACGAGCACCCTGCCCTTATGCGAAGGCGCCTGGAAGGGCTTCATCTCCATGTACGCACACGCGTCGGGGGACGCCGGGATATAAACGGAGAAGGTAGAGCCCTTTCCCTGCGCGGACTCCACCTCTATGAAGCCCCCGTGGTTCCTTATGACCGAATACGCGGCGGCGAGTCCGAGCCCGCTCCCGCCTTCCTTGGTCGTGTAATAAGGGTCGAAGACCTTTTCCACGTCCGCCTCCGGTATTCCCGCGCCACTGTCTTCCACGCGGATGCACACGTGCGGCGAGCCGAGCGGACGGTCCTTGGCTGATGAGGCGTTGGACGCGCTCACTTTTATCAATCCGCCGGAGGGCATGGCCTCGTCTGCGTTGACGATCATGTTCTGGATGGCCTGCGAGAGCATACCCTCGTCCGCCTCTATGGGCAGGAGGCCGGGAGCTATCGAGAACTCGCATTTCGATTTGGAGCCTGCGGTAACGAACGAGCACCAGTCGGCTATTACGTTTTCAAGGAAGAGCGTGCTCTTTACCGGCGCCCCTCCCTTTGAGAACGTAAGGAACTGGCGCACCAGCCGCTTGGCCTCGTTGCAGGCCTTTTCCGCCTCCTTCAGCCGCCCGGACACCTTCTCGTCAGGCCCGTAAAAGAGCGCGAGCGAGACGTTTCCGATTATCCCGGTGAGGAGGTTATTGAAGTCGTGGGCTATGCCGCCCGCGAGCCTGCCGAGTGATTCGAGCTTCTGCGACTTGATGAACTCGGCCTCAAGCCCCTTCCTCAAGGTGATGTCCTTGACCGTTGCGCAGTAGTTGAGGATATTGCCGTCCGGGCCGGTTATGGCGAAAGGGCTTATGATGACAGGGAAGAGGCTTCCGTCCTTTCTCCTGAAGACTAACTCATAATCGCCCTCTTTCCCGGCCTCAAGGTCTGAAAAGGCCGCCTCTATCCTGGGCAGCTCCTCCTCGGGCCAGTACGGCATCGGGGCCTTTCTCCCGGCAAGCTCGTCTTTTTCGAATCCAACCATATTGAAAAAGGCCGGGTTCCCGTCCACGAACCTGCGTTCGCCGTCGAACATGCTGAAGCCGTCGTGCATGGACCTTATGAGGCTCTCGGTGCGGTTCTTGCTGTCGATAAGGGCCTTTTCGTATTCAATCCTGTCGCTTATGTCCCTGAAGATGCCGAGTATGCGCCCGCCCTCGCCGAACGAGAGCGGGGCCGCGCTTATACGGACGTTTACTATCGTGCCGTCTTTCCTTATTGCCTCCCCGTCATAGTCGGCGGCCCTGCCCTTTACCGAGTGGGCGGCGAACTTGCCCCTGTATTCCTCGGCCTTTCCGGGCGGGTGGAGCTTTGATTGGTGCATCCCGATAAGCTCTTCCCTCGTCCTACCGATGAGCACCTCGGCCTGCTTATTGGCGTCTACAATGAAGCCGGTCTCGATATCGGCGAGTAAGGCGGCGTCATTGAGGTTTTCGAAGAGGTGCCTGTACTTCTCCTCCGAGACCCGGAGACGCTCCTCGGCCATCCTGTAATCGGTTATGTCCCTGGCCATGACCACGGCCCCGGCTATGGCCCCGTCGTAGTCGAGATAGGGGTAGTACGTGACGTTCATGAACCTCCGGCCAGCCTCCCGGAAGGTGAACCATGCCCTGTAATTTATGACCTCTCCGGCAAAGCAGCGGTCCAGGTAGTCTTTTACGAAATTCTTGAATACGGCATCGCCGAGGAGCTCCGGGACCTTATGCCCTACGATCTCCTCCCTGCTCTTTCCGTGGGCCTTCAAATACGCGTAGCTTACTACAAGGTATTCGTAATTCCTGCCGACTATCGAGATATGGTCCGGGGAAGGGGAGATGAACCGCTCGTAAAACCTGAGGAATTCCTGTGGCATACGGCTTCTCCTGATGGCTTTTGGAGAGGATTGGGACCACGGGTTTTAAATCACTTGGCATACCCTGTTGGCACCATCCCCGGACAGGCGGCAACTCCCATCCAGCACTGGAATTATATCACAACCGTAACAACCCTGTCATCCGCTAAAGGCCCTGGCAGGGCGCAGCGCTCCGGGACTTCGGCTATAATCGCAAATAGCTGATTTCTCAAAAAAGCAAAATCTCAGGGTGCTCAAAAAGCTCCAGCTGCGAGGCCCCAGTTGGAACAGGGGAACTGGGAATGAGGCGTACTTTTCGTGTACGCCGGAGTGTCAAGCGACGTAGCCTTCGACGCAGATGGACTTTTTCAGCAGCCTGCTAAGCCGTTCGGAAAAAGAGAGGGTATCATGGAAGAGTTTGCTCCTGACAAGACCCTTGACGCAAGGGGCTTAAGCTGTCCCATGCCGTCCGTAAAGACGGCCCTGGCGCTCGAAGGGATGGTCCCGGGGCAGGTGCTCCTGGTGCTTACGGACGACCCTGTCTCCCAGAAAGAGCTGCCTCTCTGGGCCGAAGCGACCGGCAACAAGCTCCTGGCCCTGGACCGGGAGGAGAAGACCATCAGGATATTCCTCAGGAAGGGATGACCGGGATGGCGAAGGTCTACCACCTCGATCTTGACAGGAAGGCGATAAAGGGCGCCGCCATCGCGCTCCTCCCGGGCGACCCCGGGAGAACAAGGCCCATAGCCGAGGCCGTTTCCCGGGCCTACGGCACCGATTTCTCCCTCATCGCATCCAGGCGCGAGTTCACGACCTGCCTTACGGAGGCCCTCGGCAGGAAGGTGCTCGTAACCTCCACGGGCATAGGCGGCCCGTCCACATCCATAGCAATCGACGAGCTCGCCCAATTGGGCGTCACCCATTTCATACGCGTCGGCACGACCGGGGCCATACAGGACGATATAAAGAACGGGGACTGCGTAATAACCACGGGCTCGGTCCGCCTCGACGGCGCGTCCACGCACTACGCCCCCATCGAATACCCGGCTGTCGCGGATTTTTCCATAGTGGCGGCCCTCGTCCTCGGCGCGAAAGAGGCCGGCGTCCGGTTCCATGTGGGCGTGACAGCCTCGTCCGACACCTTCTACCCCGGCGAGGAGAGGTCAGACTCCTTCATGAAGTACAAGCTCCGGAGGTTCAGGGGCGCTACGAGGGAATGGAAGGCGCTCCATGTGCTCAACTACGAGATGGAGTCCTCGACCCTTCTTACGGTTACCTCTGCCCTGGGGTTAAGGGGCGGCTGCGTGACCGGGGTCGTGAACAGGGGCAGCACCGGGAAGATAACCGCGAACGCGCTCCGGACCGGCACGGAGAACGCGGTCAGGACAGCGGTTGCCGCAATAGGGTTCTTTCTCGAAGACGGATACGGCGTCTGAAAAGCTCACGGGCCTTAAGAGTCCTGCTTTAGCAGCTTGCTGAAACTCCGTGATGTCAGGGAGTGGGCCCAGGACGAGATAGTCCTCGCCCCTCCCGGAAGGGCTGAAGACAGCTCAGGATGAGGTCATAGAGAATAATAGCGGGCAAAACGGAAAACCCGCGCGGGGATACGGGGCCTTAACAAGTCTTACGCGCAGGGCAGCCATTCCGGTCCCTCAGGTAGAACCTCGATATCGAAAATGCCGGGTTTATGGCGCTCATGGGCCCCTCGGGCTCGGGGAAGAGCACGCTACTTAACCTCATAGCCGGAATAGACCGGCCTGACAGCGGCACGATCGAGATGGGCGGCACGAGGACCATCTCTCGCCGAGTCCGAGCTCGCCTCCTGGCGCTCGGACCACGTAGGCTTCATATTCCAGTTCTACAATCTCATGCCGGTCTTACCGCGCTTGAGAACGTCGAGCTTCCGCTCCTCCTTAAGGACATGCCCCGGAAAGAGAGGCGCGAGAGGGCCGGGATGCTCCTCGGGCTCGTGGGCCTCGCCGAGCGCCTGGACCATTACCCCGGCGAGCTCTCGGGCGGGGAGCAGCAGAGGGTCGCCATATCGAGGGCCATGGTCACGGACCCGACCATACTCGTGGCGGACGAGCCGACCGGCGACCTTGACATGGAATCCGCGGAAGAGGTGCTGCGCCTCATGGAGAGGCTCAACATGGAATTCGGGAAGACCATAATACTGGTCACGCACGACCCCAAGGCCGCCGGGAGGGCGCGCACCGTAAGGCGCCTCGAAAAGATTACCTCAATGCCTGCTCGTCTTGCTCCCTCTTTAGAAACGCCTTCCGCCACAGGCTCCGCACCATGCTCACAGTCCTCAACGCCGCAAATCCGCTATACTATCCTTCGGGCTCCTCCGGACGGTAGTGGACGCCTGGTACGCGGGGGTAGAGGCCTCGGCGGCCAACCGGCTCATAACCCGGAACGCCATCTCACTCTCCTTTTCGCTCCCTCTCTCATATTACGAGAAGATACGCCAGGTCGACGGGGTCGAGAAGCTCTCTTACGGCAACTGGTTCGGCGGCGTATACGGGGACGAGCGGAAGTTCTTCGCGAACTTCGCGATGCAGGCGGAAAGCCACCTCAACATAGTGACCGAGCTCGTCCTCTCCCCCGGGGACAAGGCCGCGTACCTGAAAGACAGGAAAGGCGCGATAGCCGGGCAAAAGCTCGCCGAAAGGTTCGGCTGGGATATCGGAGATACCATAACGCTCAAAGGCACGGTCTTCTCAGGCGACTGGGACTTTACGCTCAAAGGCATATACAGGGGGCGGGACGACACCGTTGACGAGAGCCTTTTTTTCTTCCACTGGGAATACCTGAACGAGACCCTTGAGGCGCAGAGCCGATGAGGGCCGGAAGGGTGGGCTTCTACCTCGCGGAGATCGAAAGGCCAGAGCTCGCGGCCGTTGTCTCGGGCCGCATAGACTCGCTCTTCGAGAACTCCCTTGCGGAGACGCTCACCGGGGACCGAGCGCTCAACGGATGAGTTTCGTAAGCATGACGGAGGCGATAATGACCGCGATCCGGCTCGTCTCGGTGGTGGTCATATTCATAATCATGGCGGTCGTGGCGAACGATGCGTATTGCTGTCGAGCGCGCGGGCAGGTTCGCGGTCATGAAGGCTGGGTTCGGCGCCGGGCATATAACCCTCCTCGTATTGGAGAATCGCTCGCCATCGCCGCCCTGGCGGCGCCGTACGTAGGCCGCCCTCACCCTTCCCCGCCGCCTCTTTTTCATGGGCCGAACTCGGGCGGTGCTCCGGTATTCATCATAAAGCCCGCGACCTTCTGGCTGGACGCGGCAGCCGCCTGATAGTCGCCGCCGCAGCGCGGTCGTCCCCATACAGGGCCCTCGACCGTCCCGCAACCGCCGCCCTGGAAGGGTAGTATAGCGATGCCTGTACCGCTCATACACAGCCCCTCAGTCGCTCCGCACAGAAAGCTCACGACGGCCCTCACCGCCGGCAGCCCCCTCGTCGTCTCGTCTCGCCGCGATAACGATGCTGTGCAGATCGAGGCTAAGCTCATCGAGACCGGCTCGAAAGATAATATGATAGTCGTAAGGAAGGGTGCGCCCTCAGAGGTCCAGAGCACGATAACCCGCGACCAGCCGCCGCAAATCGGTCCTCCCCGGGGTCCTGACAGGCCCCGGCGGGATGAGGCTTGCCGCAAAAGAGATAGTCGTCCTCATCTCGCTACAGAAGCGCGGCACCGAAAGCCCCTCCAACGTGGTCATACGGGGGATATCGCCCGTTTCTTTCGGACTCAGGCCGCAGGCAAGGCTCGTCCAAGGCAGGATGCCGAGGCCCGGCACCTACGAGATAATATCCGGGAAGGCGGTCTCAGCCAGGTTCAAGGGGGCGGGCATGGGGGAAAAGCTCTCATTCGCGATGAGGGAGTGGACGATCGTCGGCATATTCGACGCAGGCGCCACCGGGTTCTCCTCCGAGATATGGGGCGACGCCGACTCCCTCATGCAGGCCTTCAGACGCCCACTCTACTCATCAGTTGTCTTCAGGATGGAAGACCCGGAAAGGCTCGGTTCCATAAAGGCCGCGATAGAGGACGACCCCAGGCTCAGCCTCGACGCCAAGCTGGAGACGGACTTCTACTCGGAACAGTCCAGGGCCCTCTCCCTATTCCTCAAGGTGCTCGGCACAACTCTCACGGCCATATTCTCAATAGGGGCCATAATCGGGGCCGTGATAACGATGTACTCGGCTGTGGCCGGGAGGGTCGGAGAGATCGGGACGCTCCGCGCCCTCGGCTTCGGCAGGACGAGCATACTCGCGGCCTTCCTCGCCGAGTCGCTCCTTACAGGCCTCGCGGGAGGGGCAATCGGCCTCCTTGCAGCATCGTTCCTCCGCTTCCTCTCGTTCTCCACCCTCAACTTCCAGACCTTCTCGGAGCTGGCATTCTCGTTCACCCTCACCCTGAGGACAGCCGTACTCTCCCTGACCGTAGCGCTCGTCATGGGCCTCGCAGGAGGGCTCCTGCCGGCCATCAAAGCCTCAAGGATGAAGATAACGGACGCGCTCCGGACCGGATAGGCCGGCAAGACTTCTTGAGAGGACCTTTTTTGTAAAACGGGTCCTTCTCAAACCCGGGCCGGACCCGCTATCCTTCGATCACACGGAGCAGGCCGTTCAGTATGTCCGAGGGGGTCGGGGGGCAGCCGTGTATGTACGCATCCACGGAAAGGACGCTCCCCACCCCGCCGAGCGAGGCGTAGGAGCTGCCGAAGACGCCGCCGTTATAGCCGCAGTCCCCCACGGCCACAACCAGCTTTGGCGACGGCATTGCGTCGTAGGTCCTCCGAAGCGGAACCTCCATGTTCCTTGAGACCGGCCCTGTGACGAGGAGGATGTCCGCGAACCTCGGGGAGGCGGTGAAGCTTATGCCGAAGCGTTCCGCGTCGTACACCGGGTTGCATGTCGCGCTTATCTCGAGCTCGCACCCGTTGCAGGAGCCAGCGTCGACCAGCCTGATTGCGGCGCTCCGCCTGAAACGCTTCCTTACGGCCTTTTCAAGACCGGCCCCGGCGAGAGTGACTTTCGCCTCCTCTGCCGGGTCCAGCGGCTCGGTGACAATCCCGGTCCTGAATATCTGGTGCAGTATCTTCAGCATGGCTTAAGCCTCAAAGGTCGTGACCCGAATATGACTGGTTGAAGCTCTTGTTGCAGAGCGGGAAATCCGGGACTATGTTTCCCTTTACGGCCTGCTCAAGCGCAACCCAGTTCATGGTCGATGGGTCGCGGACCATGCAGCGGTTAATGCCCCCTCCGGGCGCGCACTGCACCCAGTAGATGATCTCGCCCCGCCAGCCTTCGACCACGGAGAACCCGGACAGGCCCGAGAGCGGCCCGGACCACCCGGCCCGGACGCTCCCCTCCGGCATCTCCCTTATAAGCTCGCGTATGAGCCTCGACGATTCCCTGACCTCCTCTACCCTGACCCATGCCCTGGCGTGGACGTCGCCCGAAGAGAGCGCCGGGACAGTCGGCGGGAACTTGTCATAAGGGGGGAAGGGGTTCTCTATCCTGGCGTCCAGCCTCTGCCCGCTCGCCCGCGCCGTGAAGCCCACGACGCCGAGGGCCTTTGCCGCATCCGGCTCCAGCACGCCGGCGCCGTATATCCTGTCCTCGACAGAGGGGTTGTCCTCGTATATCCTGACCAGCCTCTCGAACTCGATTGAAAGGACGTGCAGGTCGTCGATGATTGCGACGAACGCGTCGTCGGACAGGTCCGCCGCTACGCCCCCGAGCGCGATGCCGTCCATCATGAGCCTGTGGCCGAAGACCTTCCGGTTGGTCCTCAGGACCCGCTCGCGGAGAGTCGCGAACTGGCAGTGCAGGAACGTGAACGCGATGTCGTTGCAGATGGCCCCTATGTCGCCCAGGTGGTTCGTTATCCTCTCCCTTTCGAGCATGATCGCCCTCAGGTGCCCGGCCCTGGGCGGCGGCACGCAGCCTGAGGCCGCTTCAACGGCCATGCAGAAGGCAATCGCGTGCGCGACCGTCGAGTCCCCCGACACCCTGGCGGCCAGCCTTGCCGCCTCCTCCCAGCCCAGGGCCTCGAAACGCTTTTCTATGCCCTTGTGGACATAGCCGAGCTTCTCCTCGAGGTTTATTATGTCCTCGCCAACGGCCTGGAACCTGAAATGTCCCGGCTCTATGATGCCTGCGTGCACCGGGCCGACCGGTATCTCGAAAACCCCCTCGCCCTCGGCCGACACCCACCTGTAGGTCCCCTCCACGCGCCCGAGGGGCTTCGTCCCGTCAAACGACTTCCTCAGGGGGAAAACGCCCTCGGGCCAGTCCTCGTGCCTTATCCACGGCCTCGGGTCAGGGTGGCCGTCAGGCTTGAGCCCCATGAGGCTTGCGATCTGCCGTTCCATGCGGTACGCCGCCGGGAAGTGCCTGGTGAGCGTCGGGAATGCCGGGTCGTCCGGGGGGAGGAGGGACTTGATTACGATATGGTCGCGCCCCTCGATATACGCGGCATATACCCCGAAGCCCCGGCCGAACAAGGTCTCGTCAGAGGCCCATTCGGCTGCGAGCCTGAAGCCCGCGGCCTTGAGTATCTTCCCCGCGTCGGAGAAAAAGCCGGACGGCACCTCGCAGGCCGCGGCCCCGCAGACCGAGGCGTCCATCGAGACGGCGCACCTTTCAAGCAGCTGCTTGAGTATGTCGTTGAGCTTCCCGTTCATTTGACCAGCATCTCCACGGCCATATGGAACCATTCGCTCAGGAACCCGGGGAGGTAAAGCCCCAGGCCCAGCGCGAGGCCCATGTGCACAAGGACGGGCATATGCGACGCCTTTATCGGCTTCTGCCAGGATGGCGCGTCCCCGAAGACCATGGGTATGACCCTCCTGAAGAGCGCCGCGAATGCCACGGCTATGCCGAGTAGGAACAGCGGCACGAAATAAGGCGCGTCCTTTATGAGCGCCGTCAATATCAGGAACTCGCTCGTAAAGACGCCGAAAGGCGGCATGCCCGCGATGGCCGCCACCCCGAACATCAGCCCCCAGCCGACGAGCGGGTTGCCCTTGACGAGCCCGCCGATCCTGGATATGTCCTGGGTGGAATGCATCTGGGCGGCGTGCCCCACTGTGAAAAATATGGACGACTTCGTGAGGGAGTGCACCAGCATGTGGAGGAGCGCGCCGAACGTGGCCACCGGCCCTCCCAGCCCGAACGCGAAAGTAGCGATGCCCATGTGCTCGATAGAGGAGTACGCGAACATCCTCTTGACGTCCTTCTGCCTGAGGAGCGAGAAGGCCGCCACGAGCACCGATAGGAGGCCGAAGACCATCATTATATACCCGGCCTTGTGGCTGTGCGTGGCGCCATCGACAAGCACCTTGCAGCGCACCAGCGCGTACAGGGCAACGTTCAGGAGAAGCCCGGAGAGGACGGCCGAGATGGGCGTGGGACCCTCGCTGTGGGCGTCGGGAAGCCAGTTATGGAGCGGCACCAGGCCCACCTTGGTCCCGTACCCGACCATGAGGAATATGAAGGCTATCGAGAGTACGGTGGGTTCGAGGCTCCCGGCGGCCGCGCTCAGGTTGGTCCACAGCAGCCCGTTCGAGCCCTCCCCGAATATCTTTTCCGCGGCGAAGTAGAGAAGGACCGTGCCGAAGAGCGCCTGTGCTATGCCCACGCCGCAGAGGATGAAATATTTCCAGGCCGCCTCTACCGCCGGGGGGGTCCTGTAGAGCGACACGAGGAGCACCGTTGAAAGAGTGGCGAGCTCCATCGCTATCCACAGCACGCCGATGTTGTTCGTAAGCAGCGCGAGCAGCATCGCGAATATGAAGAGCTGGAACATGGCGTGATAGAACCGCATACCCTTGTGGCCGATCTTCCCGTGGCGGCGCTCGTGGGCCATGTACCGCCTGCTGAATACCGCCGTCGTCATGGAGACGAAGGCGGTAAGGACGGCCAGGTAGACGTTGAAGGCGTCGACGAAGAAGAACCCGCCGCCTGCGACGAAGGGCCCTTCGTCATGGACCCTGACAGCGAGGGCCAGGCTCGCGGCGAAGGTGGCGGCAGACCCGGCGATATTAAGCTCGGGCGCGAGCTTCCGGTCTCCCATGAAGGCCAGGACCGCCGCTGCCGCGAGGTTTATGACAAGAAGCGCTGTTATGATCATGCGGCCGCTACTCCTCCTCCTTCAGCCTTTCCATGGCCTTGAGGTCGAGCGTGTCGAAGGTGGTGCGTATCTGGAAGAAGAATATGCCGAATATGAAGGCCGCGATAAGTATGTCGAGCGCGACTCCCAGCTCGACCACGAGCGGCATCCCGTAGGTTGCGCTGGTCGCGGCGAAAAAGAGCCCGTTCTCCATTGCAAGGAAGCCTATTATCTGGGTGACCGCCTTTTTGCGCGTGATCATCATGAGGAGCCCCAGCATGATGGTCGCGAGCGCAACCGCGAGCGTTGAGCGGGTCACGAGGTCGGAAAGCTCCGTAATAGGCGCCGTCAGGTGGTACGAGAAGACGACGAGGGCTATCCCTATGAGCATCGTGGTCGGTATCCTGACCACCTCCTCGACCTCCCTGTGTATCTTAAGCCGGTGGATGAGCACGTAGAGTATGTACGGGAGCGCGATGACCTTGAGGGAAAGTGTCAGGGCGGCGGATATATACAAATGGTGCAGCCCCGCGGAATATCCCACGACGGCCGCGCTTATGGAAAGGAGCAGCCCCTGCCAGGCGAATATGTGCAGGAGCCCGTATATCCTCCTCTGCACAAGGAGCCCGAACGAGGCAAGGAGTATGAGCGCCGCGAGGACGCTGTTTATCTGTGCTGCGAAACTTACCGTCATAAGCCTACTCCAATATGAAAAAAGAGAGCATCCCGAGCGTGGCAAGCAGGAACGCGCTCCCGAGGAACTCCGGCACCCTGAAGAGCCGCATCTTGGCCAACCCGGTCTCCACGAGGACTATGAAAATGCCAATAAGAGCCAGCTTGGCCGCAAGGATGACGAAGGCCGGGGGGAGCATAAGCGGGTCGCCGTGCCCGGAGATGCCCCACGGGAAAAAGCACGCGATTCCGATGGACGAAAAAAGGAGGAGCTTCATCATTCCGGCCCACTCTATTAGCGCGAGGTGCCGCCCGGAGTACTCGAGTATCATGGCCTCGTGTATCATCGTGAGCTCGAGGTGGGTGGCAGGGTTGTCCACCGGCACGCGCCCGGTCTCGGCGACGGCTATCAGTATGAAGGCCAGGAGCGCGAACGCGAGAGAGGGCCTCAAGACCAGCGGCGTCGAGGTGATAACGTGCGCCATCTGCGAAAGCGAGGTAGACTGGCTCGCCAGCGAAACCGTGAATATGGACATGAGCATCGCGGGCTCGGCAAGCGACGCCACCGTCATCTCCCTGCTGGAGCCCATGCCGCCGAAGGCGGTGCCGGTATCCATGGCCGCAAGCGCCAGGAAGAAGCGCGCGGTCGCGAAGAGGGCCACGAGCGCGATTATGTCGGCGGTTGCGCCAAGCGGGAGGTCGAACGATATGAGCGGTATCACGGCCCCCGCCATGAGAGTAGCCCCGAACACCACGTAGGGCGCGAACCTGAATATCCACGACGCGTTTTCGGCAAGGACGATGTCCTTTGAGAAGAGCCTCGCAAGGTCCCTGTATGGCTGCAGGAGGCCGGCTGTTCTCCTTCCCTGCATCCAGCACTTGAGGGTCCTCACCCAGCCGGTAAGGAGCGGCGCCCCAGCGACCACTATCGTCAGCTGTAGCGCCTGCATGAGCGCGGAATATACGTTTTCCATCACGCGAACACCAGCAATGCGATAAGCGTTACGAACGAATAAAGAAGGTATATCTGTATCCTGCCGTGCTGCAGCTTGCCGGCCTTCCTTGCAAGCCAGAACGAGACGTCCGCGGCAGGCTTATAGAAAAAATACCATAGCCGGTCCCTGACCCTCAGCGTATAGGTGTATTTTCCCGGGAAGAACGCGGACGGGTGCTTTCCCGATGCGCGCGCTCCCTCCTTGATGCTGAAGAGGAAGCCGAATATCCGCCTTATGGGCATCGAAAAGGACGTGGCGTTGTACTGCATCCTGCTTGTCATCTTCTCGAAGCCGCAGTCCCAGGCGGGGGCTCTCCGTACGGCGGTCTTGCGCGCGTGGGCTACAATGTAAGCCGCGGCGATTGCTGCGCATATCCCCAAGAGCGCTATAGGGGCCGAGTACGAGGCCCTCTCGGCCGAAACCGGCGCGAGCCATATCCAGCTGAGGCCCCTGTGGACGTCCAGCTTCACACCGAGCATGGCCCCTGGGATCGAGTTCATCATGTCAATCATGAGGGTGGGAAACACCCCTAACGCGATGCACGCAAATGCCGTAAGACCCATCCCAGCCCTCATCGACCAGCCGACCTCGTGCACCTCGGTCTTATGGCGTCCCCGCCAGCGGCCGAGGAACACGACCCCGAAGACCTTGACGAAACAGGCGGCGGCAAGGACGCCTGTGAGCGCAAGCATCGCGGCCCCGAGCGGGATGAGGATGTTGAGGAGACGGCTCGGCAGCACAGGCGACAGCAGAAACGACTGGAAGGTCAGCCACTCGGAGACGAAGCCGTTCAGGGGCGGGAGGGCCGATATGGACAGGCAGCCCACGAGGAAAAGCGGCGCGGTCCACGGCATCCTGTGGATAAGGCCCCCCATGCCTTCCATGTTCCTTTGGCCGGTCGCATGGAGCACGGCGCCAGAGCCCATGAAAAGGAGCCCCTTGAACATCGCGTGGTTAAGCGTGTGATAAAGGCCCGCCGTAAGGGCGAGGGCGGCCATCAGGGGCATGTTGAACGAGGTGAATATCATCGCGAGGCCTAGCCCGATGAGTATGATGCCTATGTTCTCGACCGAGTGGTACGCTAACAGCCTCTTAAGGTCGTGCTGCATGAGGGCGTACAGCACGCCCATCAGTGCCGATATCAGGCCGAGCGTCAACACGAGCCCTCCCCACCACCAGGCCGAAACAGGGAGGAGGTCGAAGGAAAGACGCGCCATGCCGTAGACGGCGGTCTTGAGCATGGCCCCGCTCATAAGAGCGGACACGTTGCTCGGGGCCGCGGGGTGCGCCTCGGGGAGCCACGCATGGAGAGGCACCACTCCGGCTTTTGCCGCAAACCCGAAAAACCCGAGCAGGAACGCCGCGGAGGCCCAGCCGCCCGATATGCCCGACTCCCTCATGGCCTGGAAGGTATACCCCGAAAAATCCGTGAACCCGGCGGCGTTCCCGGCCAGGAGCCCGAATGACAAAAGTATCAGTATGGCCCCGATGTGGGCGATGAGCAGGTATATGAAGGCGGCCTTCCTGTTCTGCGGCCGCTCGTCCTCGAAGCACACGAGCAAAAACGAAGAGAGCGCCATGAGCTCCCAGGATACCATGAAGGAATATGCGTCGTCAGAAAGGAGGACCAGTAACATCCCGGCCATGAAGAGGCAGTAGAAGACCGCCAGGGGTGTGACCGAACGGCGGCCGATAAAGGACCGCACGTATCCGATGGAGTATATGGAAACGCAAAAACCCAGGGCGGCGACCACCATGATAAAAAACCCGGAAAGCGGGTCCAGGCGCAGATAAAAGGGGAGGTCGGGGAGCCCTATGAGCAACTTCACCGATTCGGCGGCGCCGCCATAGAGCGCCGAGAGGCCCCCGGCAAAGGCCAGGAGAGAGGCAAAGGCCGAGGCGGCGAATGTGAAGGTGACGAGGTGCTTCTGTTTCGATGAGAGCAGCGGGGCCGCAGCCGATGCGCAGAGGAGGACAATGACCGAGGCGATCGAGAGGTCGAGGGGGGACTGCATGTTCACAGTCTTCTCCCCTGGCGGACGCGGCGGGAAGAAACGCCCGGCGCCGAGACACCAGAAAGGTATCTGAAAGAATAATGCTCTACTGCAGGGTCGTCGTCCATACTGCCTTAAACTGCTTTAATAATAATTTTGATGTCCGGTACGGGCCTGGCTGACGGGGAAGTTCAATTATGGCATTGCGTCTTTACCAGCTCGATTCAAAAAAAATATCGGCCCCTCGATGCAAGGCCGACGTCTCATTCAAACCAAGTTTTTGTATGCTCAAGTGAACGCCTTACAACGCATTTTATAGATAACCGAGCTTCCAGCAGGATTATTGCAGCTCAGGCAATCATGTTGCTGGGTAAAATGCAAGGCCCTACGGTCTAAAGCGCCAGTGGTTATGGAACCCGTACTGTTCAACCGGGAGGCTATCGTCCGGTGCTCCGATCTGTTTCGCCCCGTGTGGAGGTCGAGAGGCTTCGGCGAGTTCGATTGCGACCTGGGGACCGGAGGAGACCATTTGCGCGACCTTGTCCCCGGGCCTGAAGGAAGGCATGGCCGTCCGGGCGGAGCTGCTGCTTATCGCGACTACGCCTATCTCGCCCTGTAGGAGCTGTCGACGACGCCTGCCGTGACGATGAGCCTTTGCGCCGAGGCCGCTCCTGGATTTTATCTGTCCGGCCCAGCCGTGCGGTATCTGCATCGCTATGCCTGTTTTATGATGCTTGCGCTGCCGGGGGGATGATCGCCTCGGATGCGAAGAGGTCCCAGCCCGCGTCGCCGTCGTGCGATTTGCAGGGCGCCTTAAGCAGACGCGGACAGGAGCCTTATCCGATCTGGCGAGTCGGGCTTTTTCCATTTTTCACCTCTGGGCCAAATTGATATCTATCTGCGCGACAGTGCGCAAAAGCATTTGTAATCGGACCCGCGCTATACTAAAATATCCGGACTATGGAAAACAAGAAGACAACGCGGCAAGAGCTCGAGGCTTATCTTAAATCACTTGCAGTTCATGCTCAAATCCGGACAGGCGTATGACATGGGGTTCGAGGGCGAAGTCAGAGGTTTGCGGTGGCGTTGAAGGCCATACTGACGAACCGGACGGCCTAGGGTCGCCTATCGAGAAGATCGGGCTAGACCTCTACTTTTACGACAACTGCACTACGACGAGAAGCTCGCGCTCCTGATGAGCGGCTCGCGCCTTTGCGCCGTCGAGCGCGAAAAGAACAGGTATGTCCCCAGGCCTTTCGCAGAACCTGGGATAGCCATGAACAAGGCCAAGTTCAATGAATGGTGGAGCAAGCCGGTCATCGTTATGATGCCAAAGGTCCGCCTCAAGGAAGGACATCGTAAACGCCGTCTCAAATACTGAGGCAAAGGCGCGAGGCTGGTTAACGAGGACTTAACAAGTTTCAGGAGAACCCCATCGGGGCAGGTGGACGATAAGGCTGACTCAAAGAGCTCTTCTGGGCATGGAGTTCGCGAGCGCCCGCCATATCGCCTTTGAGGTGCTTGTCTCATTCGAGGAGCAGCTCCCTCATTACTTTGAAGGTTTTTACCGAACTGACAAAACTGACGGATTCAAACCAGGTTTTGGTGGAGCTTGAGGAAGCTCCCCTTTACTATTTTTATGCTTGATGCAACCTATGAACCTCTCCCCGGCCTGAAGGCCGGGGTATCGGGAATCCGTAAAGGCGATATTGCCTCCGCTACACCAGCTAAAGCTGGTTTCGCTCCGGGCGGCCATTCATCCCCGGCCTTGAAAGGCCGGGGGTTTCTGGCCGTTTATCTAAAAATTAGAGATTTTTCCCGAAATCAAGGAAGGCCGGGAATAAAAAGCGGAGCATATATGGCAATATGTGAGCATTTTTATTCCCGTAACTACGCAGAGTCCGGGAAAAAGATCAATTTTGAGAGGCTGCCTTGCCTCAGGATTTTTTCAGGAACTTAAGGAAACGCTTGAGAAGCCCCTTCTTTTCTTCCTTTTGGGCGGGCTGCACCTTCGAAGGCTCAAACGCCTTGGACTCCTTCTCCTGCCTCGCTATCGCCATTGCGGCCTGCTCTACCTGCCTTGTGTTGTACTGCCTGCCGCCGCCGGGCCTCTTCGTATCACGGTCTCCTGGCTTGAAGCCCTGGCCCCTTTTCCTGGGCGGCCTCTGCCCCTTCTCCTGGGCCTGCCGGCTGCCTGGCTCGGGTCTTGCGTCCAGGGCGCGGGGCTCTCCCGGAGTAATTTCTTTCGGATTCGTTCCAGCCGGACGGTTCCCTTTCCGGCGGTTTCTTGGGCGGTTCCTTTTCGGACGGTCCCCCGGCTGACGGCTGCCGGGCTCCTTTGGCTGGCCGTCTGGCTGACGGGCCTTTTCCGGTTCCAACGGCTTAGCCGGGGCAGCTACAGCTACCGCCTTATCATCGGCGCGCGGAGGGCCCTTTCTCTCATGGCGCCTCTCCGGCCGCTTTCCGTCTTTCTGGAAGGACCTCTCGCGACCGCCGGGGCCCGGCCTTTTTCCGCCGCCTGCCCTCTCGGGCGGCCTCTCCCGTCTCGGCCTTTCCTTGATGACGAAGTCCCTGACCATTTCCTCTTCTTCTATCCATTCGGTCTCGAGTTTGCGCTCGATGTACTTTTCTATCTCAGGGAGGTTAAGGACATGGTCTTCGCAGGCCAGGCTGTAGGCCTTGCCGCTTTTACCGGCCCTCGCGGTCCTGCCGATGCGGTGGACGTAATTCGCGGCGTCGTCCGGGAGGTCGTAGTTTATGACGTGGGTCACTCCCTCTATGTGCAGGCCGCGCGCCGCGACGTCCGTGGCGACGAGCACGTTGATCTTCCCGGCCTTGATGCCCTCGATTATCTTCTCGCGCCGTGCCTGGGTCACGTCGCCCGTGAGGACCTTTGCAGGGATGCCGTTCGCAACGAGGTTTATGCCGACCTTCTCGGCGGTCGATTTCATGTTCGTGAATATGATGGCGCGCTCGACGTCGGGGCGCTTGAGGAGCGCGAAAAGTGACGGGAGCTTCTCCTCGTTCGAGACGTAGATTATCTTCTGGTCTATCGCGCTTACGGTCACCTGCTCGGGCTCTATCTCGACCATGACCGGGTCGGGTTTCATGTAGCGCGACGCGAGCCTACGGACGTTCGAGTCGATGGTCGCGGAAAAGAGCATCGTCTGGCGTGGCTTGCCTTTCGGGAGCTTGCTTGCGATGTACATGATGTCAGGGGCGAAGCCCATGTCGAACATGCGGTCCGCCTCGTCTATGACGAATATCTCTATGGAATCGAGAGAGAGGGTCCTGGACTTGTAGAGGTCTATCATGCGGCCCGGGGTGGCGACCACCAGCTCGACCCCTTCCTTCAATGCGTTCACCTGCTTTCCGTACTCGACACCGCCGTAGACGGCGACCGACCTGAACGGCAGGTGCTTTCCGAGCTTCTCGGCGTCGTCGATTATCTGGGTGGCAAGCTCGCGGGTGGGGGCCATGACGAGGGCCCTTGGCTGCCCGGTCGTATTGGGGCCGGCTGCCAGGACCCTGCTGAATATCGTCAGGAGGAAGACCGCGGTCTTTCCCGTGCCGGTCTGGGACTGGGCAATGACGTCCTGCCCTGTAAGGCACTTTGGAAGGGATTGCTCCTGAATGGGAGTGCAGTGCTCGAATCCGGCATCGCTAATCCCTCTAAGGATGTCCGGGTGCAGAGCTAAACTTTCAAATTTCATCCGTTCTTTTCAAATCTCCTTTTTGTTCGGCGCGTATTGTCCGCCGGTCTGATTGCATAAAACAATATAATATTACACCATTTTAAGCACGATGTAGTCAAGGATTAGTTTCAGGGTACGATTTTTGATGGTGAAATAGCTTAGGGGCTTTTGTCAATCTGGCGGCGCCACGTCTATTACCATTGGCTTCAGGCAGTGTGTTTTGTCAGCAGGAATCAAAGTTTGAAGAGCTATCTCAAGCTCCTCCGCTGATGATGGCATGACAATCCCCTCAGGTGGTGAAGGTATGCGCCTCGTTCGTTTTTCACCGAACCAAAAAACAACATAGATGCCATATCCTTGAGCTTCTGGATCACGCGTATATCTACCAAGCTGTCCTTTGCAGGCAGTCCAAGGTCCGGATGATAATCGCGTTTGAGCTCAAGTGGCAACTTCAATCCAGAGGAAAGGAGTATAATATCAGCACTCTTATCAGCCGCCATATGCCCTTCAGGTTCAACTCGTATTTCAAAAGGCAGGAAATATGGTTTCAGTAATTTATCAACCGGTCTCGACAAAATTCTTCAACTTGAGGCTTTTCGACACGACCAGACGTGCCACAATTCCAAAAGTTCTTGTATTTGTCAGTATTTGAATGCTGAATTTCCCTTTTTATCAATTCAAGCTGGTCAAGAGCAAGAGCATACAAATCCGCAATATTGGCAGGTTTGCCCCCGCGCAGTGTCTCGATTGTCTGATTCCATGATGGCTGTTTAAACTCAGCCTCCCTAAGAAGAGCCGCCTGATTAGCAATGGCGTGTTTCAGATTGTCATGGTATGAAGACAATCTTTCATTATCCAAAAGACTGTTCAGCGCCTCCCAAGCCTCTCGCATAGCAATGCTTGAAAGTGCATCGATCTTCCCCCTTACAAACTCAGCAGCCTGCTTTTCAGCACTCAACTCTCCAAGAGGGGATACATTTGCATAGTTCTCTCCAAACCTCCTTATTAAAAATTCATACTGTCTAATGGTTAAAGGATACGGCCTTGAATCATCGATACTAGCATCCTCAATTATATTTTTTAATTCCCATAAGCACTGGTTATTTTTTCCTGAATATTTTTCGAGGATTGGTTGAAAATAATCGCAATCTAAAAGAAAACCTATTGCAAGCCAAATAGACCTTTGTTCTTTTTTAGTCTTACCACGAGTCCTGATAGTTCTCTGACACAACTCTAGTAAACCAGCATGACAATTCGAATCTGAAATCGCCGCAAAAACCAAATACCGAAGGTTTACTGGAGTTGCGCAAGGAAATTCTGCTAAAATTTTTAAAGCGAAATCACCTCGCCAGAGTTCATTTTCCTTACGTGAGAGCTTATAAAGGACTGAAGAATTTTTTATTTTATACTTAAGTTCCACCCTGACAATATCTTCAAAAACACTTTGCGCCAAATCCGGTTTTTCTATATATATTTTTTGCCTCCAACCATTCGCCTGATCATTTTCATCAAAATCACATAAATACAATAGCGATATCGTTAAACCAGACCTAAGAAGTTCATCTGAAAAACAGGCAATCTCATTCTTTTCAATCCATTTTTCAGTTACTCCCGCAACAATAGCACACCACCATCTACGTATTCTTTTTTTAACATATAACAAGGCCACTTCATTTTGAGTTGGAATATCATCCCTGCAAATGACTGCCCCGAATCCCTCAATACCTGCTGATGTCAGTTCCTCCCCTATTTGGTCACGTATCCGCTCAATTGGAGTCAATTCTTTTTGAGATTCAATAAACAAACCAAAATAATGATACGCAAGCCAGCCAAGAGCACTAAGATGATGGCCCGACCTGATGGATTCTTTGTGTTCCGACAAATCTCTTGTTATTTGTCTTTTTCTAGCTTCTGTTTCACGTTGATTTTTAGATTTTTCCTGGATGTTTTCAAGGTGCCATTCCTCTAAGACATTAAAACAATTCCTCGAACGAATTTGCTCTAATTTTTCATCGCCATTAGCAAAATTATAATATTCTTCGAATATATCATTACATTCAAAGATTATATTCCCAAAGACTTCATAGAGAAAATAATCCACTTTTTCAAATATCATCTTCTTACGAAGTTTAGCCAAAATGTATGTGGCTAAAATATTATTCGGAAGTGAATGTCTTATAATGTTTTTGAATTTATATAAAAAATAACCACTCGGTTCGTCCATATTTGCTTTATTTAAAGCAAGCTCAAAGAAAGTTAACAATAATTGGGGGGCGTCTGATAGGCACTTCCCAATGGCTTTTCCATCAAATCCGTATGAATGATGACAAAAATCGTATAATGCAGTGAGCCAATGCCATATGCGCTCTGGTTTTTCACTCAGTCCTGATTCGACAAAAAATTTAAGAAGCAAACGCGAAAACACAGCCTCAACTTCATATCTATTACGTCTTAGAATTTTTTTATTTTTGGGGAGATTACAAAGAGAATCGAGAATACTTGGAATAGATTTGCACGGGAGGGCGTCGGCAAGCCAATAAAAACTACCGACTTCTAATTCACCTTGATTCCTGAGCACATCATTTAACAACAAAAACACATCTGCAGGCTTAAAATAATCGCCATACAATTGCGAAATAATTTTCGCTCTCAGTTTTATAGATGGATCATTAGCCAATGAGGACCTAAATGCATCTGATATAACCTCTTTTCCATTTGGCACCGCATTCAGAATGGCATTTACAGCAGAAGACCGGAGACTAAAGGGCTCATTCGGATCGTTCAAAACCCCTAACAAAGCACCCTGCAATAAAGGGAGTTGTGGCCCGTTGCTGATTGCGTCAAGGACAAGACTGCGCAAATGATAAGATTTTTTCTTGTCAGATAATATCTGGCTGAAGGATTCAATCATATCAACCCCAGAAATAGCACCCAGAGGTTTGTCTGACCAATCTTTAGAGCGGAACCACGGGTCCTCCTCGGATAAATCTTCTAAAGCATATAATAAGGCCTTGCGATTAGAATTAGATAAAGAGCCCGGATCCCCATACATAAGTACACCAAATGGGTCATTCTTTATTAAAAGCGAAGAATGAAAATCTGAAAACAGTGTGGCAAGCCATGCATAGAGACCGCGAAGCTCTGATGCGGGGTGATCTTTTATACAGATTAGATTTTGAACACGCCGAAAAGGGAATCCTTTTTGGATTATTGATTTTATCCATTTAGCCGCCAAAAACTCCGCAATGGTTCTATGCACGCATGAGACTGCCTCATTTGTGTCGTCTACAAAAGAGAACGCGCGCCTTTTCAGGCATGCCTGCGTCTTTTTAATTTCATTGAAAGGCAGAGTCCGATAAGAGGGAAATTCTATTGAGATATTTTCTGGACGCAAGCTTATGCCTGTAACGTTTGAAATCAAAATCGAAGCACAAGCTGCTCCTGCGGGTAAAACCAGCTCTTCTGACTGATACTCCCCCAAATGCGACCTCATCTTAAGGTCGTTACTTTCAGATAAAAGGACACGAACAGTTTTTTCAAAAAGCTCTAATTTTGATGAAGGCCAAGTGCCTTTTGATACTACATCTATCAACATTATTAATGTTTGAGGGTTCGTTAAAAGAGTATACAAATTATAATCTTCTGCTTTTTTAATAAACGCTATCGGATCCTCGACTTCTCTACTGCTTAAAATTTTTAAAATTTCTTTTTCGGTCAGCGGCTCAAGACTTAAAACCACATATGGATTCGACCCAAAATACTCTTTGAATAAAAACAGGTCAGTCTCGCCAAGCCAATCAGCAGCACGACATGAAAGTCTTATTTTAGGCTGCCCCAAATCATTCAATTTTCGAATTATTTGCGTTATCGAGTTAGTATCTTGTGTTCCCGTCCTAAATTCATCTAAAGCATCAAGATACAAAACTTTTTTATTAACGTGCCTATCCTTTCCAAAAGTCAGGAAGGTACGAATCGAAAGAAATTCTACTCCTTCTTCCTCCGCTGCTTTTCTTAATAGATGTGTTTTGCCAGAACCCGGGTCGCCGAGCAGAATAATATTCGAATTTACGTCGATAAACTTTGAGAATGGTTCTGAATATATAGGAGAGGGTTGTTTATTAGAAGCGTCGAGCTTCCTTACAAAGCGATGGAGAGAGTTTATTTCTACCTGTTTCGATTTTACTTTCACCAAAACACCAATTCAGATTTTAATGTGATATTTTAAATAGTAGCATACAAAAAGCTACTAGGACTATGATAATTCAAAATCAAAAAATTGGGGTAATAAAACAAAAAGCCAGACATAACCGGTTTGGTTGTATCTGGCTTTACTTTCAAAAATGGAGCGGGCGATGGGAATCGAACCCACGTCTAAAGCTTGGGAAGCTTTCATTCTACCATTGAACTACGCCCGCGGAATTTCGCTATAAAAATACATCATGCCAGCCATCGAGTCAAGTCCAATTCAGGCCGCAGGGTTCTGATTTTCACCACCACTTCTGTTCGCATTCCTCGCCGTCGCCGGGCTCCTGGACAAAGGTCGTCTCCACAATCGAGCTGCTCACCCAGCCGACATGCCCGCCCTGCTCGTCCGACGACCTTACCTTCAAGAAACCCTCGCTCTTTTCGAGCACCACGACCAGCGCGCCGGGCCTGAGCGTGCCTACTATCTTCACCATGCCGGGCGAGTCCCACATGAGTATCGAGACCCTGCCCTGGACCCAGTTCGTCGAGAAGTAATCCATGTCGCGGATAACGCCGTGCTCAACGCAGGCAAAGGCCCAGGCGGACATCATTACGCTCAGGACTATCGAGAGGACGACTTTTTTCATGATGTGTTCTCGCCGCAGCCGACCCGGAAGCCTCAGCCGAGACTTCCCCTAATTGTCACTTTTATAACATTCTTACATTTTTTATCCGGTTTGTCCACTGTTTACCAAATATTCATGGGGTCCTGTGCTTCCCGCCCCGCTTGCCCGTCATTTTCAGCTCTGATATACTCAACTGGATTCCAGGTATTCACAGGAAAGGTCGATAGAGATGCCCCCTGAATTCCTGAACCTCATAGGCGGAAAATGGTCCGCCGCCTCGTCGGGAAGGACCATCGAGAGCGTAAACCCCGCCGACACCGGCGACATAGTCGGACTTGTCCCGGCTTCCGGGAAAGAGGAAGTAGACAGGGCGGTGGCCGCGGCAAGGGAGGCCTGCGAGGGCTGGCGCCTTACCCCGGCGCCCAAGCGCGGGGAGGTCCTTTTCAGGGCCGCGGGGCTCCTCCTTAAGCACAAGGACGAGCTTTCCAGGCTCGTAACGAGGGAGATGGGGAAGATACTCCCCGAAGGCATGGGGGACGTGCAGGAGGCCATGGACATGGCCTACTACATGGCGGGGGAAGGCAGGAGGCTTTCCGGAGAGACAGTCCCCTCCGAGCTGTTCGCAAAGGACTGCAAGTCGCTCCGCGTCCCAATAGGCGTATTCGCGCTCATAACCCCCTGGAA
The DNA here is from genome assembly GCA_015075075.1 of Deltaproteobacteria bacterium. Taxonomy (GTDB): domain Bacteria; phylum Desulfobacterota; class GWC2-55-46; order GWC2-55-46; family GWC2-55-46; genus UBA5799. The sequence continues at coordinate 128,872 of JABTVA010000006.1, forward strand.
CTTCCCCACGGCAATCCCAGCCTGGAAGATATTCCCCTGCCTCATCGCCGGCAATACGGCCGTATTCAAGCCGTCGAGCTACACGCCCGTAGCCGCGGCAAGGCTCGTTGAGCTCATTGCCGAGTCCGGGCTCCCGCCCGGCGTACTTAACCTCGTACACGGGACCGGGGATGAAACCGGGGAGTACCTTGCCACGCACCCGGGCGTGGACGGTGTCTCCTTCACTGGGTCGTCTGCCGTTGGCGAGAGGCTTGCGAAGCTCTGCAGCGGCCTTGAAAAGGAGATATCCTGCGAGATGGGCGGGAAAAACCCCATCATCGTCATGGACGACGCAAGGCTCGACCTCGCTGTCGAGGGCGCGCTCTGGGGCGCCTTCGGCACATCCGGGCAGAGGTGCACGGCGGCGAGCAGGCTCATCGTCCATGAGAAGGTCTACGACCGCTTCCTCGGGATTTTCCTCGACGCGGCCCAAAGGCTCAAGGTCGGAAGCGGGCTCGATCCCGGCATTCACATGGGCCCGGTCATAAACGAGGCCCAGATGAAAAAGGTGCTGGGCTATATTGATATCGGCAAAAAGGAAGGCGCGAGGCTCGTCCTCGGGGGCAACAGGCTCAATGACGGAAACTACTCGAAAGGCTTCTTCATAGAGCCGACCGTGTTCGCCGACGTAGACCCGAAGATGAGGATAGCCCAGGAGGAGATTTTCGGCCCCGTCGCCTCGGTCATAAAGGCAAAGGACCTTAAAGACGCGATACGGATAGCGAACGGAGTCCGATACGGCCTTTCGTCTTCGATATATACCCAGGACGTGAATAGCTCGTCAATAGCCGAGCGCGACCTCGAAGCCGGGATAGTCTACATAAACGCGCCGACCATCGGCGCAGAGGTGCAGCTACCGTTCGGCGGGACGAAAAGGAGCGGGCTTGGCAGGAAGGAAGCTGGCGGAAGGGGCGGCTCGCTCGATATGTTCACGAAGTGGAAGGTCGTATACAGGGACTTCAGCGGCCGCCTCCAGACAGACCAGTTAGAAAAGGAATGAAACCGGCGGGCAAAAGGGGCAAAGGCCCGTTTTCGATATGGAAAGGACCCGGATCTCAAACCTCTTCAACCACCTCCCCTTTTTTGCTATAATCCGAAAAAAATCAGGCTGGAGGGGGGTATGGACCCGGTGCATTTCACAGGCAAGGAAGTTCTCGACATGGCTGTCAGGATAGAGGAAAACGGGATGCGTTTCTACGCGGACGCGTCAAAGGGCGCGAGCACCAAGGAATTGAAGGCGCTCTTCAGGGCCCTTTCCGAGGAGGAAGGCACCCACATCAAGCTCTTCCTCGAACTCAAGAAGCTCTTGACCGATGAGACGTCCAACGGGTTCGACCCGTATCTCGAAGAGGCGCAGCAGTACCTTAAGACCATGGCTGACGGCGAGGTCTTCACGAACCCGGACGCGGGCAAGGAGGCGGCAAGCTCGGTAAAGAGCGAGGAAGAGGCCTTGAAGATGGCGATAGACATGGAGAAGGACTCGCTCCTCTTCTACTACGAGCTTGAGAGGATGATAAGGGAGAAGGACAGGAAGGTCATAGATTCCCTTATAGAGCAGGAAAAGGAGCATGTGAGGAAACTCACCGCGATACAGGCGAGCCTTTTCGGAAAATAACCGGCCCTTTTAAGGCAGGCGACTTAACTGAGTTGAAAAAACTTGGAAACACAGGCTGCTCAAAATGCTCAAGATGCAAGGAGTCGGAAAGTGGGGAATGAGGCGTACTTTTGAAGTACGTCGGAGTGTCCGACTTTGAAGACGAGCAGCAGATTGGGCTTTTTCGGCAGCCTGCCAAACCATTAAAGGAGCGTTCGGATGGTTCAATACGTGAAGACCTACTCCTGTCCCACCTGCAAAGGGCTCGCAAGCGGAAGGGGCCACCTCTGCCACCCGAGGACCGAGGGACTGCCGTTCGTGTGCGAGTTCTGCGGCAAGGAAGTCTCGGACCCCAGGCACGTCTGCGCCAGGATGGTCGACGAGATCGAGTACGTCTGCAAGAAATGCGGCAGGCTCGCCATCTACGACTCCCTCCTCTGCGAGCCCCAGCCGATAGACACGGAATGAAATCGGGGCCGGACGGCGCGCGCCGTCCGGCTTGCTCCTCTCCTTCCATAACATACTGAGCAAAATCCAGGCGTACAGGACCGCTTCTGTGATTAGGCGGTGATCCGGAGGCCCATGGGGAACGACCTTAAAGAACGGGCGAGGAAACACATAACCCCGGCCCTTGTTTTCCACACCGATATCGAGGTCAAAAAAGCGGAAGGGCTTTACGTCGAATCGACCGAAGGGAAGCGGTACATGGACTTTTCCTCGGGCCTTGCTACCGCAAACCTGGGGCACTGCCCGCCCGAGGTGCTCGAAGCGGCCAAGCGCCAGATGGACTCCCTCGTCCATTCGGGGTGCATATTCAGGTACCCGTCGCAGGTCGAGCTTGCCGAAAGGCTCTCCGCGATAACGCCCGGCGCAATCGACATGTTCTTCTTCTCCAATAGCGGCGCGGAAGCGATAGAGGGGGCCATAAAGCTCGCGCGCTTTGCAACGGGCCGCCAGGGCATAATCAGCTTCACCGGCGGGTTCCACGGGAGGACCATGGGCGCCCTGACGCTTACGACCTCCGCCGCCAGGTACAGGCGCGGCTTTCACCCGCTCTTGCCGTCCGTCTATCACGCGCCCTACCCTTACTGCTACCGCTGCCTCCTCGGGCATAAAAGGAAAGACTGCTCGCTCGAATGCTACGAATATCTCGAAGGCGTCCTCAGGCACCAGATATCGCCTGAGGACGTTGCCTGCATGGTAATCGAGCCGGTCCTGGGCGAGGGAGGATACGCCCCTCCGCCTCCTGAGGTCATCTTAAGGCTCCGGGACCTCTGCTCACGTCACGGCATCCTCCTTATCGCAGACGAGGTGCAGAGCGGCTTCGGCAGGACCGGCAGGTGGTTCGCATCCGAACATTACGGCCTGGAGCCTGACATGATAGTCATGGCAAAGGGCATAGCCTCGGGCTTTCCGCTGAGCGCCTTCGGGGCCTCCGCGAGCCTCATGTCCAAGTGGCCCCCGGGAGCGCACGGCACCACCTTCGGCGGAAACCCTGTCTCCTCAGCCGCGGCTGTAGCTACGATAGACAAGATACGAAAAGACGGCCTCCTGGAGAACTCCGCGAGGATGGGAGAGTACGCCCTTTCCCGCCTTAACGATATGAAAAAGCGGCACGGCATAATCGGCGACGTGCGCGGGCTCGGCCTCATGATAGGCGTCGAGTTCGTGAAGGATGACGGGGGCCCGGATAAAGAGGGGCTCGAAAGGGTGATGGAGCGGTGCCTGGATAACGGGCTCGTGATAATCGAGTGCGGCCCGGGCAAGAACGTCGCCCGCCTCATGCCGCCGCTCACCGTGACCAGGGAAGAGATGGACGCGGCCCTTTCCATATTCGAGGAGGCCCTTCATTGACGGCAGCAAAGGGCCGAAGGAAGCGCGTTATCATCATGGGGGCCGCCGGAAGGGACTTCCATAACTTCAACGTGCTATACAGGGACGACCCTTCGGTTGAGGTCGTCGCCTTCACCGCCGCCCAGATACCCTTTATCGAAAACCGGACCTACCCCCCTTCCCTCGCAGGCCCGCTCTATCCCGAAGGCATAAGGATATATCCTGAAGACGGGCTTCCGGAGCTTGTTAAAAAATACGGAGCCAACGAGGTCGTCTTCTCCTACAGCGACGTCTCTTACGAATACGTCATGCAAAGGGCCTCGCTCGCCATCTCTCTCGGCGCGGGTTTTGCGCTGCCCTCGGCAGAGGCCGCGATGATAAGGGCAGGAAGGCCCGTCATCTCGGTCTCTGCCGTGCGGACCGGGTGCGGCAAGAGCGGGGTTACGAGGTATATCGGCAAAAAACTCCTTCAAGCCGGGAAAAGGCCCGTTGCCATACGCCATCCCATGCCGTACGGCGACCTCGAAAGGCAGAGGCTCCAGAGGTTCTCATCGCGCGAGGACATGGAAAAGGCCGATTGCACGATTGAAGAGATGGAGGAATACGAGCCGCTAATCGAGACCGGCCTCGTGGTATACGCTGGCGTCGACTACAGGGCGATACTTGGCGAGGCCGAAAAGGAAGGCGAGATCATCCTCTGGGACGGCGGCAATAACGACCTCCCCTTCATCCGTCCGGATTTCGAGATAGTCGTCACTGACCCGCTCAGGCCGGGGCACGAATTACAATACTACGCCGGAGAGGCGAACCTCCGGAGGGCGCATCTCGTGGTCATCAACAAGGCCAGAAGCGCGGGGGCTGAGGTGGAGCTTGTCGCCTCGAACGCGAGGGCCGTAAACCCGCGCGCCACGATATTGAGGACCGATTCGGCAATAACGGTCGAGGGAGATATAAAGGGGAAAAAGGCGCTGGTCGTGGAGGACGGCCCCACCCTCACCCACGGGGGCATGGCCTTCGGCGCGGGGATAGCCGCAGCCAGGGCATTCGGGGCCGTGCCAGTGGACCCGAGGCCCTATGCCGTCGGCACGATAAAGGAGACCTTCCGCAAATACCCGGACCTTCAGAACCTGCTCCCGGCGATGGGCTATTCGGAGGGGCAAAAAAAGGAGCTTCAGGAGATAATCGAGAAGACCCCCGCGGACCTGGTCCTCATCGCCACCCCCATAGACCTTCCCGCGTCATCCTGATAACAAAGCCGCCGTGCGCGTCCGCTACGAGATAGAGGAGATGGACAGGCCAGGGCTCTGGGACGAGGTGCGCGCCTTCCTTTCAAGGACCGGATGAAGGATTTTCTCCTTATACTCGCCAGGAGATACATAGCAGGGACCGAAAGGCGGACGCGATAGCGCGGCAGCGGCCCTGAACGCGCTCGGGTTGAAGGCGACCATAGACAGCCTCGAGAACGTAAAGACAGCCGAAGAGGCGGAGCGCTCTCTTCACGAGTACCTGGCCCTCCTCGCAGACATAAAAAATTCCGGCGTGGACTCTCAGGTCTCCTTGAAGCTTACGCACATGGGCCTCGCGCTATCGATGGATCTCGCCCGGAAGAACACGGAAAAAATCGTACAAAAAGCCGCGGAGCTCGGGAACTTCGTCCGCATCGACATGGAAGGCTCGGCCTTCACGCAGGCGACCATAGACGTCTTTCACGGACTGAGGGAGAAATACCCGAACGTCGGAGTCGCCATACAGAGCGCCCTTAGAAGGAGCGAGGATGACGCGAGGCGGATCGCCGCCTCGGGCGGCAGCATCAGGCTCGTAAAGGGCGCGTACAAGGAGCCGCCCTCTATCGCCTTCGCTGACAAGAAAGACGTGGACAGGAGCTTCGAGCGAATCATGAAAGAGCTCCTTATTACCCCTACCCGCCCCGCCATAGCCACCCACGACGAGAAGCTCATAAACGAAGCCCAACGGTTCGCCGAGGAAAAAGGCGTCCCGAAGGGGTCGTTCGATTTCGAGATGCTACTTGGCATCAAGAGGACTCTCCAAAAGAGGCTTTCCGTCGAGGGATACACAGTGAGGGTCTATGTGCCCTACGGCAGGGACTGGCTCCCGTATACGCTCCGGAGACTCCGTGAGCGGAAGGAGAACGTCTGGTTCGTGCTGAAGAACATTCTCGATTGAAATATCAGGTAATCCGTTCTATACTTGGCAATTGATGGGGACTGCTGAGTGACAACGGCAGCGGGGGGTCACGGATGGACAAAACTATCGGGGGCCTTCTTGTAATGCGTGAGATAACGGACTGGCTGTGCCGGGTCGAGGCTGCCGCGGCTGAAGCATACGGGCTCGCGGCCGCGGTCTTTTCGGAGGACGAGGAGTTCGTCCGGCTGCTCCACAAGCTCAAGGCAGACGAACTGGAGCATTATAAGGCCGCCAGGAAGGCTTCGGAGCTTATCGCGGGCGGGATAGACCTGCCCTGCATATTGTCCCTCGACCGCGCGGACATGGAGTACGTGGAAGACTTTCTCCTCTTCCTCAAGGGCCGGATAATGGCGGGCAAGATGACCAAGGAGGGCCTGCTCCATTATATCATCACCATAGAATCCAAGGAATGCAACGACTTCATGTCCTATGTGGTCAACTGGCTTTTCAGGGAGGGCCATCTGGACGGAAATGCGGAAGAGCTCGTCTTCGGGCACAGGAAGAGGCTGGAGGATTATGTCGAGTCCCTGAACTGGGACCCGCTCATCCAGAGGCTCGAAACAGGTTTTTCGCCGCTACGCGGCAAGAGGCTCCTCGTGGTCTCCCGCGACGGGCTGCTCGAGGAAGGCCTTAAGGCTATCTACTCCGGCGAGGAGGTCGTCCTTGACAGCGCCGTGACCGGGAGAGAGGCCCTCGACAGGATAGGCCGGTGCGGGTATCACGCCGTCATGGCCGACGAAGACGTATCCGGCCTTGACCGTGAGCTATTTCCCGCGGCCACGGGGCTCTGCCCGGAGCTGAAAGACAAACTCATACTCCTTACGCGAAAACCGGTTTCAGACCCCTCGTTCATGTTAAGCGGACTCAGGGTCCTTCGAAAACCTGCCAGGGTCCAGGAGATAAAAAACGCGCTTAATGAAATGGCCTGAAGCGCCCTCGCCTATCGTTCGACTCGCGTCCCCGGCCTGGTCCGCATTTTCACCTACTGCTTCCGGGTATATGTCATCTCCATCATCTTCTCTTCCTTGCCTCCGACGGGCGTGCCGTACATCTCGAAGGTAACTGTATTGTCGTCCACGAGCCTGCATGTGGAACGCCATTCGGTCGGGCCCTTGACCGGGTCGTCGTAGCGGCTTCTCTGTGTGAAGCCCTTGCCGTCCTTATCGATAGGGCCCTCGAAGTAGTATATGGCCGTGCCCATCGAGTCCATCCAGGTGGAGACGAACTTCTTCGTGTTGTTGTCGTAGCCCGTAAAGCCGATGCCGTTAAAGGCGCCGCCCATCCATTCGCCCGTGCATTCCTGCTGGAGGACCCTTCCTCCGAGTATCATCTTCTGCTCGCACGTGCCTGATGATTCCTCTGGCGGCATGCCGGGCTCCCATGATTTCGTCTTCGTGTTCCAGCTCCCGGCCATGCGTGAAAGCAACGCATGCGGCGCGCCCGGGGTGCCGAGCTTTATGTAAAGCTCCTTCATTGCCTCTGGGCCCATCTTCCTTTCGGGCTTTCTCTCGGTAGCCATAAAAAGCCTCCTTTCAATGCATACCTTCGCATCATATTTGAGGATATGCGCGGGATGGGGACGTGTCAAGACGGGGGAGACATAGGTTTTTCTGTGGAGGGTCTTTCGCTGTCATTCTGAGCGGAAGGGAAAATCTGCTGTGAGGGATTTTAACTTCCCCCTTTTCTAAAGGGGGAATGAGGTGGATTAAAACAAGCTCAAAAAAATATCTTATGGTCAAGGAAAGTCCTTTCCCGCACTGCCGTGCGGTTCGAGGGTAAGGCTCGCGCCGCTTCCCCCTCCCCCACCCCGTAAACGGGCCCCTAAAGTCGCTTCGCTCCTGCTGCCCCGGCCCGTTTACGCCTGCCTCCCTTATGCTTGCTCGCCTTACCCTCCGGGGTTTGTTTAAAGACAAAACTCTTGTTGTGCGCTTCGCGCGCAAAGTCCTTTATTTTTTTAGGCAGGCCTTTGTAGGGTGCGCTCCGCGCACCATGTCTTTGAAATTTTCGATATTTAACAAGACAAAAAAAGTAGTGGGGAGGCGAAGGCGGCTGGGGCAAAAGGATTATTGCCTAACAAATGGTGCGCACAGCACATCCTATGGGGCTTTTTACATCCTACGAAACTGCTGCAAAAAACTCCCAAAAGCGCCAATGAAGCGATACTCTACCTCTAAACTCAGTTCTTTGGCTAATTTACTTAAATGTAAATGTATTTTGTCGGCTATCTTTTCGTCATTAGGTGTACCAGAAATCAACACTCTATCTACTTCTATCAATAGGTATGCTACTTTTCTAGGATTGTCGTTATGGGCCACGGATTCTAATTGAATTCGTGCTCTCTCTATCCTGTCCTTCAATTTACTTTTGAATCCTTCAGGTAAAACCTGATCGGAATTATGATCTATACATCTAATATCTTCGGAAGAGAGCGTTCCGGATCTAATTTTATGGAAAATTTTATTATCATATTCTTTTTCCACAAGAGAAGGCGTATTGTTTTAACCTCAAGCAGAGCTATTTTCCTTCCATCAAGGCTCAGCGCATAAATCTGGAGTTTTGCCTTTACTTGACGGTATGGGTATAAATTTAATATCTAAATAACCCTGCTCCTTTAGAAATTCATAGCCATAAGCTTCATTGAGGCAATCTGCTATCTGTGAATAACCATAAAGCTCCTCCAAATTTGTCTTTTGAATAACTCTGTTCTTCAGTTCATTCCAGGAGTCATTGTCTAAACATGCCAAGACTCTCTCGTATTCTTTTAATGTATGCTCATCAGGATTCTCCAATATGCGACGCTCAAATCCCTCAAAGAAATGAGCAAGCTTGTTCTGTTTCCCAAAATCACATAACTCTTTAAGCCTGGGATATCGCGTAAAGATACTGACATTCTCAACTGACACCTAAACACACTCCTCTTCAGGCTTTTAGGTTAAAAAACCTTTGGCGCAAAGAAGCTCGGATTTCTACCCCCTCCCGCACTCTTCCTTGCTTCCTTTTATCTTCTCTATGGTGTGGTTTAAGGCGGGCATGACTACCGCTAAGTTTTCGCGGACGGCCCTGGGACTTCCGGGTAGGTTAATTATGAGGGAGCATTTGCGTATCCCGCAGACCGCGCGGGATATCATTGCGTTGGGAGTCTTCCTGAGGCTCTCGGCGCGCATGGCCTCGGACATGCCGGGGAGTTCCCTATCGATTACGGCCTTTGTGGCCTCGGGGGTCACGTCCCTGGGGGTTACGCCGGTTCCGCCGGTAGTGAGGATGAGGTCCAGATTCAGAACATCGGCGTATTCGATGAGCTTGGCTTTTATTATGTCCGTCTCGTCCGGGATGACCTCATAGGCCTTTACCTCGGCAGGGAGCGTCTTTATCATGCGCTCGATCTCGGCGCCGCTAAGGTCTTCCCTTTCGCCGCGCGAGCCCTTGTCGCTCATAGTGAGTATTCCGACGGTTACCATAAAATCCTACCGGTTTCTAAAAAACTGAATTTACAGTTTTGCAAGCGTGTGAGCCGAGGCCGCGAGCGAAGCGTGGCGGGAAACAATCTCGTGCACTTGAACATTTGGCTCTGAGATTGCTTCGTCGCAAAGACGCTCCTCGCAATGACTATACAGGATTTCAGCAGCCTGCTAAGGCGTCTCCGAGACCCAGACATCCCCCTTCGAGGTCGTCTCGCTCTTCCAGATGGGGGTCGTCCTCTTAAGCTCGGTTATGGCCCACTCGCAAGCCATGAATGAGTCGTTCCTGTGCGCGGAGGCGGCGACGATAAGGACGATGTTCTCTCCTATATCAATCTTCCCTGTCCTGTGGACTATGCCCATCTCTATTATGTCAAAATTCTTAAGGGCCCTCTCCCTTATGTCAGCGAGCTTCTTCTCTGCCATCACCGGATAATGCTCGAATGAGAGGCCGGTTATGGTCTCACCTTTGGAGAAGTCCCTTGCCGCGCCTAAAAAAGTGACCACCGCGCCGATGCCCTTTGAGGCGGCGGTCACGCGGCGCACCTCCTCGTCGATGGAGAAGTCCTTTTCCTGTATCCTTACGAGATCTGACATTTTTCAAGCCCCGTTCGTAGTCATTGCGAGGAGCTTTAGCTCCGCGGCAATCTCAAAACGCCGATATTAACAGCTTGCTGAAAAACTATTTCAGCCTGTCATTCTGAGCGAAGCGAAGAATCTCGGCGCTAAGTGAATCTCCGCCGACAGGAGTCGGCGGTTTCTTCTGTTACCAAGCCTTCGGCTTGGATGATTCGGAAAGCCGCTCCATCACCAGACAGGAGTCTGGTGTTTTATGCCAACAAAATAAAATCAATGAACTGTCCGCCTTTGGCTCCTCAGTATGACTCTCTGGATTATTCCGCAACCTGTTGATATCAAAGTACGAGATTGCCGCGCCCCATAATGAATATGAATGAACAGGCTCCAGAGCTTCTTGGGATTGCCTCGTCTAAAAGCATACCGGACCGGATTCTTCGCTTCGCTCAGAATGACAGCCGGGGTACCGATCCATCGCGCCTACCCGCCCGAGAACGGCGGCAAAACCCACCTCGTCGCCGTCCTTCACTACCGCGTCCTTTTCGGCGAACTCCTGGTTTATGGAGACGAGGACCGAGCGGCTTTCGAGGAGCCCCTTGAGCGCAGGGAAGTCCCTTTTTATGAGGGACTTTAGCTCGTCGAGGCTTACGGGCGTCTTTATGTCGTATTCCTTTATCTCAGTCTTCGCCAGCCCCTTGAGCATGGCGAAGAACCTTACGGTTACCATTGCTGACCCAGTCCCTTTAGTTCGGGGTCGTGGACCCTGTTCAAGTCCAGCTTGACCCTGTTCGAGGCTTTGCGAATAGCTCGGCGAAGGTCGCCTCCCTCGGGAAGGTGGCATAGCCGTAGAGTATGTCGGCCTGCCCTCGGAAGGCCTCTTGAACGCCGTCTCGTCCGCTATGACGCGGATATGGAATGGAGGCCGCGTGACTTCTCATCGGTATCGAGGAAGAGAAGCCGAGGTCTCCTCGTTAAGCCTTATGACGATATCGAAGCTGCAGGGTCTTCTTCCGTATCTCGCCTATGAGCTTCGTCTCGAAGTCGGATTTCCCGAGGCCCATGTCCTTGAGGCCCGCGACCCTTATCGTAGCGAGCACCAGGCCCCTGTCGAACCTCCGTGCGCGATTAAGCTCCTGCTCGACCTTCTCCTCGAAGATGGTAAGGGGCGCGGGGCCGGTGGCCTCGGCCTCCTTGATCGCCTCCCTGGGAGCGGGCGCGTGCATGTTTGCGAGCGCCTTTTCCGCGTACACGCAGAAGCGGGAGAGTATCTCCAGGTCCTGCTTCGTGAAGCCGCACGGGAATATCGAATTGTCCCCGGTCTTGTTGAAAAGCGAGATGACGGCGACCGTCTCCTCGCCTATCATTATAGGCTTCGAGAGGACCGACCTTATGTACGGGCTCGCCTCCTCGGAGAACTCTCGCATTACGGGCTCTTTCCTCCGGAGGACCTCCATGACCGTCTCCTTCTCGAACGGGAGGAAGTAGTCCCGTACTGCCGCGTCGTCGAGCCCGTAGGTGGCCGCGGTCTGGAACCTCTTGGAGCCTGCCTGCTTTATCCGGAGGAGCGCCCCCTCCGCCCCGAGTATGGCGGCGGGGGTGGTGGCGATAATGGTGACGAGCTTCTTCGGGTCTTTCATGGATATCATCTCGAGGCCCGCCTCGTCCACCGCGAACATCTTCCTTGAGCGGAGCTTGTCCTTCTCGCTCTGCTTGTGCTTCCATATGCTCTCGGCAAGGAGGGTCCTTATGTCCTTGAGGAACAATTCGTGATGGACCGAAAGCCCGCCGTGGGATATTATCTGGCCGTTCACGGTGCCCACGAGCCGCCCCTTGGTTATCATGGGAAGCGATATATAGACCTTCTTTATCTGCCCGTGCTCGGTCCTGTCGACGAGGAAGGTGTCGACAACCCCGTCGAGCGACGCGCCCTCCAGCCCCTCGCCCGGGCGGAGCGTAAGGAGCCCGAGGCCCTTGGTGTCCCTGATGCTCGATGCCTGGAGCATGAGCCTCCCGGAATCGTCGTCCAGGATGTAGATGAAGCAGGTAAGCCCGGGAACTATCTCCACGAGCCTCTTGCATACGGCGCTCAGGCGCTTCTCCATCGGCTGGTTGGAGGACATGAGCGAGTCCACCTCTTTCCAGAAGGTGAACTTGGCGGAATCCACCCTGAGCTTCTCGTACTCGTTCGACCTCTGTATGACCTCGGCGGCAAGCCCTGCAAGGCTCGAAAGGAAGTTCAGGTCCTCCTCGGTGAAGACGTGAGTCGATTCGCTCGAGCTTACGTTTATGACGCCGATTACCTCGCCGTTCACGACGAGCGGGACGGACATGGCGCTCTTTACGTCGCTCCGGTCCATGGGCCGCGAGAACTGCCCTGACTTGGCCTTTCCGCTCAAGAGCAGGGGCTTTGCCGTGCCCGCCACCTTCCCGGAGACGCCCTCGCCGACCGAGACCCGTATCTTCCTCACGACCTCCTCGTCCATGCCCTTGGCGATCTCGACCCTCAGCATCCTGTCGTCGTTCATGAGCATTATAGAGCCGCGCTCGGCGCGGGTGGACTCTGTCGCGAGCTTTAAGATAACTGAAAGGAGCTCTTTCCTGTCTATGGTGAGCCTTACGGCGTCCACTATCTCGCGGAAGGAGGTGAGGAGGTTGGCCTGCTCGTGCACCTTGTCCTGGCAGAGCCCGTCGTGCGCGGTCGAGGCCCTCACGCCCCATATGAGCCTGGTGGAAAGCGGGCCGAGCTTCTCGACGTCCCTGAACTCAGGGGATTCGAGGAACTTCTCGGTCGCCTGGTCCTGAAGCGCGTTCACGATTACGTCGAGGTCGGGAATTTTCTTGAGGCTTTCGAGGTCGGTGGTCGTCTCTACGTTGAACCTCGACGCTATGCGGTACCCCAGCTCCTTCAATTTGAAGAGCATGGCGTTCCTGTTCGGGTCGGCTATGAGACGGATGCGGGTCCGCTGGTCTCCGAGCAGAATGGGCAGGAGCTTCAGCCCTTCCTTGTTGGCGCCTATAAGGGCTATGTTCTTGACCTCGGCGGACATACTCAGGCCTTCTCCAGTATCTCAAGCTCTATGAGCCTGTTCATGAGCCTTATGGACTCCAGGTCCCCTACGTTCCCCCCGGCCCGCAAGTCCTTGCCCCTGGTTTCGTCAAGCCTCCGGAGGCCTTCGAGTATGAGCCCCTCCGAGGACTCGTTTATGGTCCTGTCGTGCGTGACCGCGTCAGGCTCCACCTCGAACTCGCCGTCCTTCCACGCAAGGAGCTGGAAAAAGCCGTCCGCGCCGATGGTGTCCCTGTAGACGGCGTGTACTACCTGGCCGTCCTTGAGGTAAACGCGCCCGTATCCGAGCTCCGAGCCGAGGTGTATGGCGACCGTCTTCCGTTCCGCATTGAAGATCTGGATTATGTCCACGAGGCTCATGTCCTTGAGCCTGCCCTTAACGCCCACGCCCGCCTCCCGGTCCCGGAAAGGACCCTTTTAACCCGATTTATTTTATCCTAAAACCCTTATTTTTTCTACCCCTCGCGCCGGGCCCTATTCCCTTACCTGGCCCTCGCCGTAGATTATGAATTTGCGGGTAGTAAGCTCCTCAAGCCCCATCGGGCCGAAGGCGTGTATCTTGGTGGTGGATATGCCTATCTCCGCGCCGAGCCCGAGCTGGAAGCCGTCCGAGAACCTCGTGGAGGCGTTGACGAGCACTGTGGAGGAATTGACCTCGCGGAGAAACCTCTGGGCGTTCCCGTAGTCGCTCGTGACTATCGATTCGGTATGGAGCGAGCCGTACCGCGCTATGTGCCCGATCGCCTCGTCCATGCCGTCGACCACCTTTACGGCGAGTATGAGGTCGAGGTACTCGGCCCCCCAGTCCTCTTCGGTCGCGGGCACGGCGTCTTTCAAAATCTCCCTCGTCCTTTCGCAGCCCCTCACTTCCACGCCTGCGGCCTTGTATTTTTCATACATGGAGGGCAGGAACTTCGGGGCAATGCCCTTATGGACGAGCAGCGTCTCCATCGCGTTGCATACGCCCGGCCTCTGGACCTTGGCATTGAAGGCTATCCGCTCGGCCATCCAGGTCGGTGATGCGTCGACAAGGCGTGGCAGACTCCCTTATAGTGCTTTATTACCGGTATCTTCGAGTTCTCGACTACGAACCTTATGAGCCCTTCTCCGCCCCTCGGTATTATGAGGTCTATCTCCTCCTCGAGCTTGAGCATCTCGAGGACGGCCTCCCTCTCGGTCGTGGGTATGACCTGTATCGCGCCCGAAGGCACGCCGGCTTGAGCGCATGCCTCTTTCAGGACCTTCGCGATGGCGTTGTTGGAGTTTATGGCTTCGCTCCCGCCCCGGAGTATCACGGCGTTCCCGGACTTGAGGCAGAGCCCTGCCGCGTCCGCGGTCACGTTGGGCCTGGACTCGTAGATAATGCCTATCACCCCTATGGGGATGCGCATCCTCCCGACCATGAGGCCGTTCGGCCTCTTCTGCATCCCGGTTATCTCTCCCACCGGGTCGGGCAGGGCCGCGACTTCCTTGAGCCCGGCGGCCATGGAGCCTATGACCTTGTCCGAAAGCGTGAGCCTCTCGACCATTGCCTTCTGAAGGCCCTTGGCCGTGGCAGCCTCCACGTCCTTCCGATTTTCCGCCTTTAAAAACTCCGAGGCGCTCAAAAGCCCCTCGGCCATTTTCACGAGGGCCAGGTTCTTTGCGGCAGTATCGAGCCTCGCCACACCGTATGAGGCCTCTTTCGCGGCCTTTGCTATCCCCAGGACGCCATCCCTTACAGACATGAAAATCTCCTTGAGAAAAGAAATGTAACTACCTTGTTTTTCTCCGGTTTTCCATTCCGAAAGGGGCGTCATAAATGGCGGGTCGACTCAGCCGCGCTCTATGCCGATACGATACTATCGGAAGGAATCCCCCAAGGGTTTAGGAAAAACACGCATTTACATCCAGGGTGCCTCAATCAGAGTACGACCAGGTTGTCCCTGTGTATGACCTCGTCGTATACCTTATAGCCAAGGACACCCACCACATCGGCGCTCTTAAGCCCCTTTATCCTCTGTATCTCGGATGAGCTGTAATTGGCGACCCCCCTCGCGAACTCCATCCCCGATTGGTCCACGCAATGGACGACCTCGCCTGCTTCGAATGCGCCGTCGACCTCCCTTATACCCGAGGGAAGGAGGCTTCTCCCCTTTTTGAGGAGAGCTTCCCTTGCGCCGTCGTCAACGAAGACCCTTCCCGTGGGCCGCGCGGAGAAGGCTATCCAGTGCTTCTTGCTCGTGAGCCTGTCCTCCTTGGGGAGAAATAGCGTGCCCTCGTCCTCGCCCGCCATGACGCGCCCTATTACGCCCGGCCTGTTCCCGTTCGCGATGACCGTCGCTGCGCCGAAGTGGGCCGCAAGCCTCGCGGCCTCGCACTTGGACCTTATGCCTCCGGTGCCGAGGCGGTTCGCTGAATTTGCCATCGAGTCGGTCTTCAGGACGTCGACGTCCTCGACCACATGGACCTTTTTCGCGTCAGGGGACGCCTTGGGGTCTTTGTCATAGAGCCCGTCTATGTCTGAGAGTATGAGGAGGAGGTCGGCCTCGACGAGGTTCGTGGCAAGGGCCGAGAGGGCGTCGTTGTCGCCGAACTTTATCTCCTCCACTGCCACGGTGTCGTTCTCGTTTATGACAGGCACTATGCCGAGCCTGAAAAGGGCGGTGAGGGTATTGCGGGCGTTAAGGAAGCGCTTGCGGCTCCCCAGGTCGTCGTGGGTAAGGAGCACCTGGGCGGCCTTCTCGTCCACCGCAGAGAACGCGCTGTCGTACATGGCCATGAGCGAGCCCTGCCCCACTGCGGCGGCGGCCTGCCGCTCGGGTATCGCTACAGGCCTCTCCCTCATGCCGAGCCTCCTCATGCCGAGGGCGATCGCGCCAGAGCTTACCACCGCTGTCTCCCTGCCCGAGGCCTTGAGTTCTTTTATAGCGGAGGCGAGCCTTCCGAATATGTCGGCGCCGTCAACGGGCGGGGCGGCTATTACGGCGCTCCCGACCTTGATTACGACCCTCCGGGCCCTCTTTGCTATCTTCTTTCTTACGTCTTTCACCTTGCCTCGGATGCTCCCCCGCCCTTTGAGGCGGATACCTCCCTGCCGACGTAGTTCACAAGCTCCTTAAGGCCTTTTCCCGTGGCTGCTGAAATCGAAAATACCTTTATACCCAAACCGTTAAAAAATTTCAATAACTCCGGGACCTTCTCCTCGGCCTCGGGTATGTCGGTCTTGTTGAGCGCAACCACCTGGGGCCGCTCCGCCAGCTCGGCCTTGAAGGCCCTTAGCTCCCGGTTCACTATCTCGAAGTCCTCTTTCGGGTCCCTTCCGGATACGGGAGAGAGGTCTATGACATGGATGAATATGCTCGTCCGCTCGATGTGCTTCAAAAACCTCACGCCGAGCCCCTTGCCCTCGTGCGCCCCTTCTATGAGGCCCGGTATGTCGGCCACGACGAAGCCCCCGAAATCGCCGAACTGCACTATGCCGAGGTTCGGGAAGAGGGTCGTGAAGGGTTAATCGGCGATCCACGGCTTCGCGGCCGAGATGTGGGAGATGAGGGTCGATTTCCCGGCGTTCGGAAAGCCTATTATGCCGACGTCGGCAAGGAGCTTGAGCTCGAGCTTAAGGTTTCTTTCCTCGCCCGGCTCGCCGGGCTGGGCGAACCTGGGCGTCTGGTGTGTAGAGGTCGCGAAATGGGCGTTCCCCTTGCCGCCCCTTCCGGCCCGCGAAACCAGGTACTCCTGGCCGTCCTCCACGAGGTCGGCGAGCACCTCACCTGTATCCGCGTCCTTTACGACAGTGCCCACGGGCACGTTTATACGTAAATCCAGCCCGTCCCTGCCGCTGCACATGCTGCCCATGCCGTGCTGGCCCCGCTCGGCCTTGTATTCGCGCTTGTATTTGAAATCGAGTAGGCTTGCGAGCCTGCCCTCGGCAACGAGGATGACGTCCCCGCCCCTTCCGCCGTTGCCGCCGTCAGGGCCGCCCTTGGGCACGTACTTCTCCCGCCTGAAGCTAACGCAGCCCCTCCCGCCGTCGCCGGCCTTTACGTATATCTTTGCCTCATCTATGAACTTCATTTTTATGATTCCGTTCGGCGCTCACGCGGATTGCCTCCGGCAAGGCACGTTCTGCGCACCATTGAATTTGCAAGATACCTTTTAACGCGCTGGCGCGCTTCATGAATTGTTCGCTCGGCCTTATGCCCGGATTTACCTCTTAAATAAAAACGCCGAAATGCAAAAAGGGCGGATGGAAAGACTGAAAAAGCCTCTCCTTTCCGCCCATTTTTTTCAGACCTTTTTCTACTGCGGAAGGATGTTTACGACCTTCTTGGCTCCCCTGTCCTCGAACTGGACCACCCCGCTTACCTTCGCGAATATGGTGAAGTCCCTGCCCATGCCCGCGTTCGAGCCGGGGTATACCTTGCTCCCCACCTGCCTCACTGTTATGGACCGGCGGAGACGGCCTGGCCCGAAGCGCGCTCCCTTCTCTGGCCGTTCAGGTCCCTTCCGTTCCTTGAGCTTCCGCCTGCCTTCGCAGGCCTGTCAAAACCTCCTGAAGCCTTTGGCAGGCTGCTGAAAAGCCTAATCTGCGGCGTCGTCTTCAAAATCGTCACTGCGGCGTACACAAAGTACGCCTCATTCCTCTTTCTCGACTCTGCACTCGCGAGCTTTTGGGGCAGCCTGTGATTTTTGAGGTTTTCAGCGGCTAAAATATCAAGACCTGATTTCCTGTATCTTTATGCTGGTGAAGGGGCGCTGTGACCCTGGCGCTTGTCGTAGCCTTTCCGCCTCTTCTTCTTGTAGATAATAACCTTCTTGTCCCTGTCCTGGGTGAGTATCTCGGCGACGACTACGGCCCCCTCCACCCTCAGGGCGCCACCTTTATGCTCTCTCCCTCGCCGACGGCAGCGCATCAGGCTCAATCCGAGCGCCGGGCTCGCCGGAGAGCTTCTCAACATTCAGGACGTCTCCTTCCGAGACCCTGTACTGCTTTCCGCCTGTTTTTATGACCGCATACATCTTCGAATGCCCTCCAGGAATCTATTCCAAGCCATTTGCCAAATATTTGAATGTTAAATAATAACGGTTTTGGAAACCCGTGTCAAGCCCTTTGTCACAGGGTGCAAGGCGACCCTTGCCTGAAGCAATCTGGCCTTGCAAACACCTCTCGGATATTCTATCCTGTCTCCTGCAAAAAAAGCAGATTATTAAGGCAAGCTCTAAAATTTGGGATTTTTCCCGCTTTTCCCGGAAGGGCGGGAATAAAAAGCGCAGCATATATGTGAATATGTGAGCATTTTTATTCACGCCCTGACACAGGGGTCCGGGGAAAAGATGAATTTTAGAGCTTGTTGAAAAACTCCGTTTTTATTCAGGCTGCTCAAAAAGCTCCAAACGCGAGGCCCCGGTTGGAACAGGGGAACTGGGAATGAGTCGAACTTTTCTTGTACGCCGGGTGTCAAGCGACGTAGCCTTCGAAGCAGATGGACTTTTTCAGCAGCCTGTTAGTGCTTGCCTTAAAATATTTCCATAGAGAGCCAGCCTGCCAAGCACGTCCCGCCCGCGGGCGCGCACCGCAGCCTGAAGACCCATGCAGCCAGCAAGAGAGCTCCGGAAAGACCATATCGTACTCGCCTTCTTTTTCGTTACCGGCCTTACGGGCCTCGCCTACGAGGTCGTATGGATACGGCTCCTTATACTATCCTTCGGCTCCACCCAGTTCGCGGTCACCACGGTCCTTTCGACCTTCATGGCCGGGCTCGCGCTCGGGAGCGCTATCTTCGGCAGGGTCGTTGACCGCTCCGGCCATCCCCTCAGGACCTACGCCATCCTCATAGTCGCGCTCGGAGCATACTGCGTCGCCTCGCCCCTGGTCTTCAGCCTCATAAAGTCCGCCTACCTGTACGCCTCGCCCATAACCGGGGATTCCACTTACAGGGCCGGTTTCGAGCCAATGCAGTTCGGGCTGTCGCTCCTGGCCCTTATCGTCCCGACGACGCTCATGGGCGGCACGCTGCCCGCGGTCGTCAAACACTTCGCCTCGACCGAGAGGATAGGTTTCCACATAGCCGTCCCGTATGCCGTAAACACCCTCGGCGCTGTCACGGGCTGCCTCGCCACTGGGCTCTTCTCGCTATACTACCTCGGCGTTAGCTCGACCCTTTACCTGGCAGGGGCAATGGACATTATCGCCGGGTTCCTGTTACTCGCTTTTTTCAGGCATGACGGCGCGCGAAAGGCAGGCCCGGCGCCGGAGGCAATAGCTCCCTGCGTCCGGGAGGCAGACGCCGCAAAAGGGCGGCTGAACGCCTTCATCATATCCGCCTTCCTGCTTTCCGGCTTCGCGAGCCTCGCATATGAAGTCCTCTGGACGCGGATACTCTCGCTTGTCCTGGGCTCGTCAGTGTACGCGTTCACCATAATGCTCTCGACATTTCTCGCCGGGATCGGCCTCGGGAGCATCGCCTTCGCCCCGCTCGTGGACAGGTTGCGGCGGCCCGTATTCTGGTTCGCGCTCCTCGAGGCCGCAATAGGCCTCTTCGCCCTCGCCTCCATATTCCTTTATAAAGAGCTCCCGTTCGTGTTCTTCAACCTCAAGCAGGCCTTTGGCGAGAGGTTCTGGCTCTTCCTCGTCTTCAAGTTCCTCATGGCCGGAGCGGTCATGATTGTGCCCACGCTCGCGATGGGCGCCCTATTCCCTCTCGTCAACAGGATATATTCGGAGGGGCGCCGGTCCATCGGGAAGAGGGTCGGGAACGTCTACTTCTTCAACACCTCCGGAGCGATACTCGGCTCGTTCGCCGGCGGCTTTATCCTCATCCCCTGGCTCGGGGCTCAGAACGGGGTAGTCCTCATAGCGGCCCTCAACATGGCGATATGCATTTCCGCGCTGGCCTTCTCAGGCCTTTCCGCCTCATGGAAATACCGGTGGGCTGCCGCGTTTGCGGCAATTTACGCTGTAACGGCCCTCATGCTCCCGTCATGGGAACGGCAGGCAATGACGACCGGGATGTACGCGAACGATTACGGGGATACCGGCGGGAAGGCCTCCTTCAGGGACTGGGACTTTAACGACAGGCTCCTCTACTACAACGAGGGGCTTAACGCCGTCATAACCGTCCGTAGCTCGGGGCCTGACGGAGAGACGCTCACCTATCAGGCGAACGGGAAACAGGAGGCGAGAAGCGTCCGGGGAAAGCCCCCGGCAAGCTGGACGGTCCTCGGCCACATCCCGGCCATACTCCACCGCGGGGACCCCCGGGACGCGCTACTCATAGGGCTCGGCTCGGGCGTGACCCTCGGCATGATGGAGCTTTACCCCTTCAGGGCCTTTGACGTGGTCGAGCTCGAGCCCGCCGTGGTGGACGCGGCAAGGTTCTTCTCCAGGGCAAACAACAACGCGCTCGAAGACCCGAGGGTGCGCCTCCATGTGACCGACGGCAGGAGCTTCCTCTCGTCGATCAGGCGCAAATACGACGTCATCGTGTCGGGCGTTTCGGACCCCTGGATTTCCGGGGTTTCAAACCTTTTCACATACGACTACTTCATGGAGCTCAAGGGCAGGCTGAATGATGGCGGCATAGTGGCGGTCTGGTTTTCCAACTACAACAGCACGCCTGAGGACTTCAAAACAGGCCTCAACTCCTTTGCCGCCGCCTTCCCGCACGCGAGCGTCTGGTTCCATTTCAGGGAGTCCCTCGACCTGGTGGTCGTCGGGAGCGTCGGGGAGCACCCGGTTGACATGGCGCGGCTCAGGGCGGTCTTCGCTGACCGCGGCATAAGGGAGAGCCTTGGAAGCGTTGACATAAACACGCCCTACGAGCTTTCCGGCCTGTACCTCGCCGGCGACAAGGGACCTCCATCATCGTCGGACTCCGTCGTAGTCGGGACGAGAGGCCGGTCTCAGGTCTCTCCAAGGACAGGAAGGTGACCGGCCCGGAAAGGGTCGCTTGGGATGCCAAAGTCGGCTGATGGGGCGTCGCCGGGAGTGGTGCTCCGTGGAGAGAGTCCCGGGGAATTCTATCTGAACCTCGGGAAGAGCTTGAACCAGTACGCTTTCAGGCTCGAACATTCCCGCCGGGCCTTCCTCAGGTCGCTCGAATTCGACCCAGGGAACGCGGAAGCGCGTCTTTACGCCGAAAGGCTCGGAGAAGAGCTCGGCCGCTGACATCTCCTTTTCTTCCCTCCTTGCAAAATCCGGCGAAATCGGCAAGAATCACATGGTATGGACCGGGGCGAAGGAGAAAAAAAATACGTCTTCGGGCTTAACCGGAACGTATTCTATACAGGTGTCGTGAGCATGCTGATGGACATCTCTTCCGAGATGGTCTATCCGCTGCTGCCGCTTTTCCTCACTACGGTCCTCGGCGCCACAAAGACGGCGGTAGGCATAATCGAGGGCATAGCCGAGACCACGGCCTCGATCCTCAAGATCTTTTCGGGCTGGCTCTCCGACAAGCTCGGCAAAAGAAAGCTCCTCATGGGAGCCGGCTACGGCATATCCGCCGTCAGCAGGCCCCTCATCGCAATCGCGACCGCGTGGTCGCACGTGCTCGGCGCAAGGTTCATAGACAGGGTCGGCAAGGGCACAAGGACCGCCCCGCGTGACGCGATAATCGCGGATTCCACCGAGCGGGAGAAGCTCGGGCTCGCGTTCGGCTTTCACAGGTCAATGGACACGGTGGGGGCCATAATAGGCCCGGGCATCGCGTTCCTGATACTCCTTTTCTTCGTCGGCAACCTCCGGCTCGTATTCCTCCTCTCGACCATACCGGCCCTGATATCCGTCCTGGTCATAATATTCTTCATCGGCAAAAGGACGAAAGACGAGGCCGCCAGGCTCAGGGCTCTCGATATCCGGACTTCGCAGCGGCGCTATCTTGTGGTGGTCGGGATATTCTCGCTCGGATACTTCGCCGACGCATTCGTTATCTCAGGTGGCAGAAGACCTGAGGGGTGAGTACGCGCTCATCCGCATAATATGTATTCAATATCGTCTGGCGCTTTCCTCAACGCCCATGGGGCTTTCGCCGATAAATGGGCTCGGCGCATGGTGCTGGAGCGTTTATTCTCGTCATATTCGTCCTCATCATGCTTCCCACCGAAGCCCTCCATATATGGATACTCTTCCCGCTCTACGGCATATACAAAGGCATGAGCGAGGGGACCCTCAGGGCCTATCTCGCGACCCTCGCCCCGCCTGAACGGAAGGCCACGGCCTTCGGCGTGTACCATACGGTAGTCGGTCTCATGCTCCTTCCGGCGAGCGTGGTAGCCGGCTACCTCTGGGACAACGTGGGCCCGGAGGCTACCTTCCTTTACGGAAGCGGCATGTCGGCCTTAGCCGCCGTTATTTTCGTGATATTCAGGCCGGGGAAGGGATGAGATGGCCGGGACGGCTTGAGATGCCGCGGCGGTGCGGGAAAGGTTTACCTCGCGGAGCTTGCCCTTGACGTCTCCGAAGAGCAAAACGCCCTTGGCTACGGCCTGCACGGGCAGCATCCCGTTCGTGAAATTTATCTCTATTTCGCCGTTCTTGGAGCCGAAGAGGTCCTTGTCTATCCGGGCATCGGCCAGGTAGTCGGAGGTCCTCCTTTTCCTTTTCTTCTTGAGCTCCTTTTCAGGCACTATCCTTATGCTTATCTCGGGGAAACGGCCGTCTTTGGGGAAGCTCGCTATATTGTAGACTCGCCCTTCCTCTATCTTCCCGTAGGCGCCGAACCTGAAATTATAGAAAGCCGCTATGGGGTCGTCTACGAACATCCCCTCAGGTATATCAGCCGACCCGTCTTTGTCCTTTTTTTCGCCCTTCCAATACTCCCAGCTCACGGTCCTTTTCGCGTAATCCACGGTATGGACCGACCTTTTCCTGTCGTTCCCGTCTATCTCGACCTCTTTCTTAAAGCTCTCGGTCACGAACCTTTTGCCGTCTCCGGTCATCCTGAGCGTGGCAACATACTTATCCCGCCTGTGGCGCAAAATCGCTCCCACGAAGCCGGTGGTCTGGGCCGTAAGGGTTGCCGTGTACAGGCCGCCTTCCACTTCATCTATCTTGAGCCTCCCTTCAGCGACATCGTCGAATATCCAGAAACCTATCTCGTAGACGAGCTCTTCGCCGGCAAAGGCCTGGCCTATGGTCTTTCCGTTTCCGGAACCTGCATGCAGTGGGGCGGCTGTCGATGAGAGGAGAAGTAAAACGAAACCTAAGCGGAAAAAGGATTTAATCAAAGTACGCATGAGTATTATTTTAAGGAATTTCGGAAGGTAAATCAAGCAAATACAAACACGAGCCCCGTCCGGGGTTGCGCTGGCCGGTTCTTGACATATAATTGGTTGAAGGGATGCTTCATTTCCATCGCATTGGTATTGGAATAGTCCGCGTCCCGCCAACCGGCAGTCAAAAAAAAACCCAACGAGGAGGAGGATGAAATGAAGAGGTCAACTCTTTCAGCCGTAGCCGTATCGTTTTTCCTGTCCGCATTCGCCGTAGCGCCGGCAATTTCCAACGCGCAGGAGATGACCGCACAGCAGAGGCAGCAGCAGATGCAGCAGCCTATGACCCAGCAGCAGGCCGTGCAGCAGACCCAGCAGGCGATAGACAACCTCAAATCAGCCCTCAAGACCTTCCAGCAGCAGCAACAGGCCGCGGCAGATGACGAGCACATCAAGGAAGCGGTAAGCAGCACCGAAGAGGCGATAGAGAACGCCGAGAAGGCCCTCGAGCACGCGAGGCTCTACCAGCCCCAGGCAGGACCAGGGCAGCAACCCCGCGCAACCCCCGGCTCGGAGCGCGGCACGACCGGCGGCGGGATGTAAAAGCGGCCAACCCGGACTTTTAAATCCAGGGCACCATGAAACGATAACGCCTGCAGCAAGGCACCACAGGCAATATTTGAGGGGACGGGCAAAAACCCGTCCCTTTCCTTTTTCTGTCAATATACTTTTCATTCGCCAGCCGCAATAACGAACTTTGAAGACGACGCAACTGATTGGGCTTTTCGCAGCCTATTAAAGGGTGCCTCTAAAAATCAGGGATTTTTTCTGAGGTCAAGGAAGGGCGGAAATAAAAAGCGCAGCATATATATGGGAATATGTGAGCATTTTTATTTCACAGAGATCAGGAAAAAATAACTATTCTTAGAGGTAGCCTAAAATCATTTACATCCCCTTATAAGTCATAGTATATTAAGCATTATCCAGTCATGGCGCCCATCATATCGATAGTAGGGAAGTCCGGGAGCGGCAAGACAACGCTCCTTGAGAAGGTCATCTCCGAGCTTACCCGGAGGGGCTACAGGGTCGGCGTATTGAAGCACGACGCGCACGGCTTTGAGATAGACCACGAGGGCAAGGACTCATGGAGGCACAAGCAGGCAGGCGCAAGTGTCGTCGCCCTCTCGTCTCCGGAGAAGTTCGCGGTCATAAAAGACGTTGAGAAGGAATGGCCGCCCGAGAGGCTTATCGCCTCCTATCTCTCGGGGGTGGACGTGGTCGTCATTGAGGGCTTCAAGAAATCGCCCTTTCCCAAGATAGAGGTGGTGCGGAAGGCGAACTCGTCGAGGCCGGTCTGCGGAAAGGACAAATTGCTCATGGCCTTTGCCTCGGACTTCCTGGTGAGCAGGCGCCTCCCGGTCTACAAGCTCAACGATTTCAAAGGCATATCCGACCTCATCGAAGAGAGGATAATAAAGGGGCAGAGGGACCCCGGCGTAAGCCTTCTGGTCAACGGGGTCAAGGTCGAGCTTAAGCCCTTCATAGAAAACCTCCTCCGGGACGGCGTGACCGGCATGATAAAGAGCCTCAAGGGATGCGGCCAGGCCGACGAGATCGAGATACGGATCACCCGGCGCGGCTCATGACACCTGGACCTGAGCAGCTCTTCAGGAGAACTGCGTTGCATTAATAGGAAATACCTCAACAACCGGCTTGATGAAACACTCGCCTTGAACAACTTACCTCAAAATCCGCCCTTGAAGATAAAGAAGATAAAGATGACCGGAGCTATACTCGCCGGCGGCCAGAGCCGCCGGATGGGCTTTAACAAGGCCTTCATAGATACCGCCCAGGGCACTATTATCGAAAGGACGGTCCGCGTCGTGGGGTCTGTCTTCGACCCCGCCTTCATAGTCGCGAACGATATCGCCCTCTACGGCGGCCTGGGCCTCCCCGTGCACGAGGACATAATCAAGGGGGCCGGGAGCCTGGGCGGTATCTACACAGCCCTTTACCTTTCGGGATCGGAGCATGCCTTCGTAACGGCCTGCGACATGCCTCATCTCGACGCTGGGTGCGTAAGGGCGGTCGCGAAAAAGGCCTCTGAAGCGGACTGCGTCATACCTTTCATAGGAGGCATGCTCCATCCCATGCACGCGGCCTACTCAAGGAGGTGCATGCCTGCGATAGAAGAGATGGCAAGGGCCGGTAACCTCAGGATAAACGACCTCCTCGGGAAAATTGATACGATGAGGCTTACGGAAAAGGACTTCCCTGGCCTCGCCATATCCAGATCCGTCGAGAACGTGAATACCAGAGACGACCTCAAAAGGGCCGGCATAGATGAAAAGTAAAAGTGACGGGAAAGCGAATATCGGAAAGCTCGAAACCCTCATGGAGAGGCTACGGGCAGAGGACGGCTGCCCCTGGGACAGGGCGCAGTCCATGGATTCCCTCGTGCCTTTCATAATCGAGGAGGCCTACGAGGTCATATGCGCCATAGACTCAGGCAAGCCTGACGAGGTAAGGGACGAACTCGGGGACCTCATGTTCCAGGTCATATTCGTCTCGCAAATGGCGAAAGAAAAGTTTCACGCTCGCGGACGTCATAGACGGCTCGCACTCGAAGATGGTAAACCGCCACCCCATGTCTTTGGGAGGCCAGGGCCGAAAACGCCGGAAGAGGTGCTCCGCCAGTGGGCTGAGATAAAGAAGAAGGAGAGAGAAAGAACAACCTGCAAGAGGCCGGAGGCCTGCCAGGAATCTGAAGTCCTGCCCGCGCTCCTCAGGGCGCACAAAGATAAGCAGAAGGCGGCAAAGGCGAGCTTCGACTGGAAGAACACGGAAGAAGGTGCTGGAAAAACTCGGCGAGGCAGAAAGAAGTTCAAGAGGCGGTAAGGGAAAAAAGAATAGCATCCATATGGAAGGAGTTCGGCGACATACTCTTCACGCTCGTCAACGTCGGGAGGTTCATGGTAAACCCCGAGACGCGCTCAGAAAGACCGTCGCGAAGTTCATAACCCGCTTCCACCACATCGAGAGCGCGCTCCTTAAGCAGGGCCGCGACCTCTCGTCAACCCCCATGGACGAGCTCGAACGCCTCTGGCAAGAGGCCAAATCGCCCAAAAGACAGGATTAGCAGGCGGCAGAAAGACTCTGGGTAGAAAGCCTTCGGGTAGCTTCTGCGCACCATCGAATTCGCAAAGACCTTTTAACGCGCTGCCGCGCTTTTCGGCATAAGGCTCCGCTCTCTCTCCGCCTCCTTCCTCCGGGCTCGGCCCTTATGTCGCTCGGCCCGCTACGGGGCCTCGCTCCTGCTGCCCCGCCTCGCCCGCCCTTCCCCCCCCCTTATTTTCGCTCCGCCTTATGCGGGTTATTTTTTAGAAGCAAAACAAAAAGTGCCTCTAAAAAGTTGTTCCGGCAGCCTGCTAAATCAAGGGCTTCAGGAGATTTCCCCACAAGCTGTGGATAAGCTGTTGAAAAGAGGGCATGTGCAAAAAACGGGAAAACCGGATTATATGGGCGTTCTGAACGTTGCTCTTTTTTTAGGCACAAAATAACTCGGTAAATCGAACGGTTGGGGCCATTCGCCCCTTTTTCATTTAACCTGCCTTTTTGCCTCTCCGAAATAAAAAACCTTTTAAAAACACGAGCTCAGTAACGCCCATGAACTTCGATGCCGCGAGATAGGAAATAACACCCAGTCCGAGGCATGCGCTTAAGAGGACAGCCCTCCACACGCCTCCCGGGATATCGACGATGC
The DNA here is from genome assembly GCA_015075075.1 of Deltaproteobacteria bacterium. GTDB lineage: Bacteria > Desulfobacterota > GWC2-55-46 > GWC2-55-46 > GWC2-55-46 > UBA5799. Next base: position 155,601 of record JABTVA010000006.1, read on the forward strand.
CGAATGCCAGTAGATATACGAGGACGCCCATGACGAGCGCCGCTCCCGTGGACTTAAGCCCCGAGACGAGCATGCCGGTTACGCCGAAGCGCCCGAACTTCATACGTAGGACGACAAAGAGAATCGAGCAGTTCACAAGCGCGGCGAGCGTTGTCGCCAGCGCGAGCCCGCCGTGGCCCAAAGGGCCTATGAGCACAAAACAGAATACCGCATTGAAAAGGAAGGCTATGAGGGCGATCCAGACCGGGGTCATGGTGTCCTTGAGCGAATAGAATACCGAGGTGAGTATCCGGGCGATTGCCACCGGCACAAGGCCGAAGGCATAGAAGTAGAGGGCGGTCGCGGTCCCGGCGGCGTCCGCGGAGGTGAACTCACCTCTCATGAAAAGGAGCTCGATTATGGGATATGAGAGGACCAGGAGGCCGATGGTAGCCGGTATCATTATGAAATTCACTATCCTCACGGCAAAGGAGATAGAGCCCTTGAAGCCGTCCCAATCCTTTCTTGTCACCTGCTCGGAGAGGCTCGGGAGGACCGCGGTCGTCACAGACACCCCGAAAACGCCAAGGGGCAGTTCCATTAGCCTCCCGGCGTAATATAGGTACGATACCGCGCCCTCGGGCAGCCCTGAGGCGAACCACATGGTGACGAAGATATTGAGCTGGTATACGCCTATGCCGAACGCGGCAGGCCCCATGAGGGCGAATATCTTCCTGATGGCGCTGTCCCTGAACCCGAATGAGAATCTGGGGAGCATCCCGACCCTGCCCAGGAAAGGGACCTGCAGAAGTAGCTGGAAAATACCGCCCGCAAGCACCCCCGCCACCAGGGCGTAGACCGGGGAGTCGAGGTACGGGGCAATGGCGAAGATGCTCGCGATGATGGCCAGATTGAAAAGGACCGGCGAAAGGGCCGGGGCAGTGAAATGCCTGTAGGAATTTAAGACCCCCATGGCGATGCCCATTAAGCCCACGAAGAGCATATATGGGAACATCCACCTCGTGAGGGATACCGTAAGCTCGAACTTTCCGGGGTCGGAGAGGAAGCCCGGTGCCATTACCCAGACTATCTCCCTTGAGAAGATGATGCCTATTATGGCGAGGGCCGCAAGGATAAGGGCGAATAGGGTAAAGACGCTCGAGGCGAGAGCCCTCAAGGCGTTCCTGTCCCTTCTGCTCATCTCGTCGGTGAATATGGGGATAAAGGAGGAGGTAAGGGCGCCCTCGCCCACGAGCCTCCGGAGGAGGTTCGATATCCTGAAGGCCATGAAGAAGGCGTCTGCAAGGAGGCCCGCGCCGAACACATAGGCCAGGGCCGCGTCCCTCAGGTAGCCGAGCACCCTGCTTGCCGCTGTAAGGGCGCTTATGACCGAGGCGGCCCCGGTGATCCTCCTTTCGTGGCTCAAGAGGCGCACCCAAAGGGCTTGACAAGGGGTCTAAAAACAAATATCATGTCTCTTTATCCGGAAGAGCCGGGCCGGTAATGGGTGGCTTGTACGCCCCGAAGCCGGCCAATTCCAGAAGATTAACAGATTAGCAGCAGAAATTAAAGGGAAAGATACTTTCAGGAGGATATCTTGGCCAATCACGCGTCGGCAATAAAGAGGCACAAACAGAGCGAGAAGAGGAAGCAGCGGAACGCCTCCGTTAAGTCCTCATTGAGGACAGCGGTAAAGAAGGTCAAGGAGGCGGTTGCGGCAGGAAAGGCCGACGAGGCGAAAGCGACCTCGTCGCCAGAGCGGCACTTCGATTTCAGGAGATAACTTTCCAGGAGGGTATCCCGCCTCTCGAAGCTAGTTAACGAAAAGACGAAGTAGGTAATACCTCATAAGACCCAGAAGACCTCCGGATAAAAACCCGGAGGTCTTTTTTTTTGCCTTCTGTGCCCCCCTGAGAGAAACACCCTTCCAGAAGCTTATTTGCGCCACCCAGGGTTGTCAGTTAAGCTCTTTATTAACTGAAACGACCTTCAGGAGAACCCATGAAAAGACGCCTTCCCGCCCATGACGAGGCCCTCAAGACCCTCATACACGGGGACATTGGCCGGATTCTGGAGCTTGCCGGCAAACTCCACACAGCTGACCTCGCCCACTACCTTGGCGAGCTCCTTCCAGTAGAGGCGGCGCGCGTCATCAGGGCGCTCCCGGAAAGGGACCAGGCCGAGGTCTTGAGCTATCTTCCCCTCCCCTACCAGCTCGCGCTCATAAAAAGACTCGGCCCCGGAATGCTCGGGCCTATAATGAACCTCATGTCGCACGACGACCGCGCCGACCTCCTGAAGGCCCTACCTGAGGGCCTCCTCTACGACGTCCTCCATTCCATGGCAAAGGCCGAGAGAGAGGACATCATAATGCTCGGGGCCTATCCCGAGGGGAGCGCCGGGTCGATAATGACATCCGACTATGCGGTCCTCTACCCCGAGCTTACAGCCGATGCCTCTGTAGAGACGCTCAGAAGGGAAGCGCCGGAGAAGGAGACCATCGACCGGGCGTTTGTGATCGACCCTGACCGCCGCCTCCTCGGGACCGTGAGGTTCCAGGTCCTGGTCTTCGCGAAGCCGGGCACGCCCGTGCGGGAGTTAATGGAGGGGCTTACCCATGCCGTAAGGACAGACGACACGGCCGAACACGCGGCAAGGCAGATAGCGCGCTACGACATACCGGCCCTGCCGGTCGTGGACAAGGAGGAACGGCTCGTGGGCATCATCACCCACGACGACGCCGTGGACGTCCTGCAGGCGGAGGCTACCGAAGACTTCCACAAGGCCGGGACCATAGGGAAGATTCCAGGGAACGTCGGGACCGCCAGCCCGTGGCTTCTTTACCGGAAGCGGGTGGTATGGCTGGTGCTTCTCGTATTCGGGAATGTCTTCTCCGGCGCTGGCATAGCCTACTTCGAGGAGACCATCGCGGCCTTTGTCACGCTGGTATTCTTCCTCCCGCTCCTCATCGACAGCAGCGGGAACGCGGGCTCGCAGGCCGCCACCCTTATGATACGCGCGCTCGCAACCGGGGACGTGGAGGTAAAGGACTGGGGCAAAATGCTCGGGCGCGAGATATTCATCGCGCTCGCCCTCGGGCTGACCATGGCCGCTGCCGTCTCCCTCATAGGGATTGTGCGCGGCGGGCCTGAAATAGCTCTCGTCGTGTCGCTCTCGATGCTGGCGGTCGTAATCGTGGGGAGCCTCTTCGGCCTCTGCCTGCCCTTTATCCTGAGCCGCCTCAAGATGGACCCGGCGGCCGCGAGCGCGCCCCTTATAACGTCGGTCGCCGACGCCCTGGGCATAGTCATCTATTTCATGATAGCGAACGCGTTTCTAATGAGGGGGGTGTAAGGAGCTTTTATCTAAAGACCTTATGCGCGCTGCCGCGCTCTTTTCGGGCATAAGCGGAAGAACCTTTTCCGCACTGCCGTGCGGTTTCGAGGGTAAGGCTCGCTTGATAGCCCAATCCCCCCACCCCGTGAACACACAAAAGCGAAGAGAGACCCCGAGTTTTTCGGGGTCGAGCGAGCGGATACAAATCCGGAAATCTTCCTCTTGTGTCGGAGATTCCCGGCGGAATGCCGGGAAACTTCAACGGGCCCCCAAAGTCGCGGAGTTTACCCTGAGCGAAGCGAAGGGCCTCGTTCTACTTCCCCGGCCCGTTCACGCTCTTCCTCCCTTATGCTACGCTCGCCTACCCTCAGGGGTATGTTTAGGACAAAAAAGGAATTCATGCCGCGCATTTGTTTTTTGTATTTCAAAATACCGGGGCACAAGGCGTTGCGAGCATAGGGATGGAGGAAGGGCGGGCGAGGCGGGGCAGCAGGAGCGAGGCCCCGAAGGGGACCGAGCGACTTAAGGGCCGAGCCCGGAGGATGGAGGCGGATAGCGAGCCGAGCCTTGTGCCCAAAAAAGCGCGGCAGCGCGCAAAAGGCCTTTGGAAGAGCATAGCCGAACGCCCCGCAAAATCCTCTCTACTCCTCCCCTCCCTTTTTCCTCATCTTCTTTTTCACTCCCCTTATCGACTTTGCCTTCAAGCGCCGCTCCCTTGACGCGGCGGTGGGTTTCGTCTTTCTCCTCCGCCTCGGCTTTTCCGTTGCGCGCGTTATGAGGTCTATGAGCTTTTGAAGGGCTTCGGTCCTGTTCCGCTCCTGGCTCCTGGACTCCCGCGCCTCTATGACGATATCCCCTGCTGCCGTGAGCCTGTGCCCGGCAATTGACTTGAGCCTGTCCTTCACGTCCTGGGGCAGGGAGGAGGAATTTACGTTAAACCTGAGCTGCACGGCGGTCGATGTCTTGTTTACGTGCTGGCCGCCCGGCCCGCCTGCGCGGACGAACTCCCACGAAAGCTCTCCCTCGGAGAGCCATATTGTGTCTGTCACCCTTATCATCGGGGAGAGTTTACACCAGCCGGGGGCCGCGCTCAAGGCTCCTTTACCGCGGCTTAAAGGAGCCTTGAGGCAACTTCTAAAAATTAGGGAAGGTCTGATTAATTCAAC
>JABTVA010000007.1 GCA_015075075.1 Deltaproteobacteria bacterium
CTCAGTCCGCTCCTGGATTTTCCACGGCCCCCGAAGGCGCCTTGGCGTCCCTTACGAAAACCCTCCTGCCCCTTACTTCGAGCCTTCCCTCGCTATAAAGCTGTATGGCCCGAGTATATATCCTGTGCTCTTCCGCGAGTATCCGCTTGGAGAGCGACTCGACAGTGTCCTCGTCCTTTACAGGCACGACAGCCTGGACTATTACGGGCCCGGTGTCCACGCCGTCGTCTACGAAATGGACGGTGCAGCCCGAGAACTTCACACCGTATTCGAGAGCGGCCTTTTGAACCTCAAGGCCGGGGAAGGACGGGAGGAGCGAGGGGTGTATGTTCATGACTTTCATGTGGAACGCGTCCAGGAGGACCCGTGTTATTATCCGCATGAAGCCCGCGAGCACCACAAGCTCGACGCCGTATTCCTTTAAAACACGAAGCACCTCCGCGTCAAAGGCCTCTTTACCCGGGAAGTCCTTGACCCTTACGACCGCGACAGGGATGTTGTGCTTCCTTGCGCGCTCGAGGGCATAGGCGTCGGCCTTGTTCGAGACGACCACCTTTATGGAGGCGTCGAGCCTTCCGGCCTCTATCTCGTCTATTATCGACTGGAGGTTCGTGCCGCTCCCGGATACGAGCACCCCTATGTTGACCATTAAATCATACCCGCTTTCCCGGTGAATTCAACCCGGGGCGCGCCTTTGCCCCTGGCAATCTCGCCTATGGTAAAGGCCTTCTCGCCGAGGGCCTTTAGCCTCCTGAGCGCGCGGGCCTCGTCCCCGGCCCTCACGACAATGACAAGCCCTATGCCGTTATTGAAGGTCCTGAACATCTCGCTTTCATCGACCGGCCCGCCCTCCCTGAGGAGCCTGAATATGGGAGGCACTGGCCAAGAGCCTTTCTCTATGGCCGCCACAGTGCCTTTTGGCAGCACCCTCGGGATGTTCTCAATAAAGCCGCCGCCGGTTATGTGGGCCATTCCGAGGACCTCGCAGTCCTTCATGAGCTTCAGGACGGGCTTCACGTATATACGGGTCGGCGCAAGCAGGGCGGTCCCTATGTCGGTCCCGAGGCCCTTCGGCCTGTCGGTCACTTTAAGCCGGAGGGACTCGAAGATTATCTTTCTCGCAAGCGAGTAGCCGTTACTGTGGAGGCCGCTGGAGGCAAGCCCTATTATCCTGTCTCCCGGCCTTATCCTGGAGCCGTCCACCATCTTTTTCCTCTCGACCACGCCGACGGCAAAGCCCGCCAGGTCGTACTCTCCCGGCCTGTAAAGGCCCGGCATCTCGGCGGTCTCGCCGCCTATGAGGGCGCATCCGGCGAGCTTGCAGCCTTCCGCTATGCCTTTGACGACTTCCGCGCCCCTTTTCGCGTCGAGCCTGCCGGTCGCGAAGTAGTCGAGGAAGAAGAGAGGCTCGGCCCCGCTTACGAGTATGTCGTTCACGCTCATGGCAACGAGGTCGACCCCGATTGTGTCGTGCCTGTCAGCGGCAAAGGCCACCATGAGCTTGGTTCCTACCCCGTCGGTCGAGGAGACAAGCACCGGGTCTTTCATGCCCCTGAATTTTCCAGAGAAAAGTGCGCCGAACCCGCCGATGTCTCCCATCACCTCTTTCCGGTAGGTCGAGCGCACCGAGGGCTTTATAAGCGTGACGAGCCTGCCGCCTTCGTCGATATTAACTCCGGCTTTCCTGTAGGTAAGTTTTTTCATGCGCAATAGATTAATGCAAAGCCTTTTTGAAGTCAACGGGTATGCTGTCCGAATCACCGCCTATATCGTTTTCATCCGGCCTCGTCCGGCCCACCTGACTTTTTCAGGCCGCATGTTCGTATTATGCACAAATCCATATGCGTTCCTATGGCCACGCGCACAGCAAAATGTGCGGAATTTTCAAGACAGCAACACGGGCGTTATCCGAATCCTGTTAATTATACTAAATAATTTTTTACATCTATCCATTGGCACATCTGTTGCAATTAAACTCAATGCCTTACGGACTGTCGTCAGGCATCGGCCAGGCTCATAGGGAAGGCAACGAAAACACACGGGTCGTCACACTGTCTACACTGTCAATCACACAATCAGGGGGGGAGGAAGAAGATGCGCATTACCGAGATCAAGGTGCTTCCGGTGGACGGGGATGAAAAGCTCAAGGCCTATGTGACTATCAAGCTCGACGACTGTTTCGTTGTGAGGGACATGAAGGTGATAAAGGGCAATACCGGGTATTTCGTCGCCATGCCCGCCAAGAAAATGAAGGACGGCACCTACAGGGACCTTGTCCACCCGCTCGATAAGCCCACGAGGCAGATGCTCGAGGACCAGGTCATGAGCGAATTCAAGAAGGTGATCGCGGAGGAAGACGGCGCCCAGGCCTTTTCCAACGCGGTCTGAAAGCTGAAAAAGTCCATCTGCATCGAAGGCTGCTTCGCTCGTCATGGGAAAGGAACTGCCGTAAATGCTGCGCGGTCACGACCGCGGGTGAGGTTCCGCCGTGCTACACGGTCTTCAGCTCGCGGAAGTGGCCGAGCAGACTTCATCCCGGTTTCGGCTCGGCATTCCGTGAGATAGGGGATTTCAGCTGCAACGGCGGTTACCCATCCCTTGCCGAGAGCGATTTCCTCTATTCGCTCAGGCCCGCCCCGCTATTTCGTGCCGCGATGTCGGGCATGTCCCTGGTTTTCTGAACCGATAGCCTTGCCTTCATAAACCCTCCTTAGCCCGCTCCTTTTCCAATTCTCCCGAACCCGTCCCCTTTCTCATCCTGAACCCGCCCTTTGCTCGCCTTTTTCCGGAGCCGGGCCTTGCATTTGACGGCCCAAGATTGTGGATTATACTTTTCAGGGGGCGCGCACGCCCCTTGAGATTCAACCTCCTGACATTAAAAATCCGCAAAAAAGAACGGTCCGGCATTCGCATGGAGGCTTCTGTGAAAGTCGCTCTCGTACATGATTGGCTGACCGGCATGCGCGGCGGGGAAAAGGTACTGGAAGTCTTCTGCGAGCTCTTCCCCTCGGCTGACCTCTATACCCTTTTCCATGACCGGGGGTCTGTCTCCGGGGTCATTGAAGGCAGGCAGGTGAGGACGTCTTTCATACAGGGCCTGCCGTTTGCGCGTAGCGCATATAGGCGCTACCTGCCGCTCTTCCCTTCCGCGATCGAGGGGTTGCGACTTAAGGGCTACAGGCTCGTACTCTCGACAAGCCACTGCGTGGCAAAGGGGGTGCTGCCCCCGCCCGGCTCCCTGCATATCTCATACATACACACTCCCATGAGGTATGTCTGGGACATGTACCACGAGTATTTCGGGCAAAAGAAGGGATTGCGGGCGCTTGCGTACCGGGCCGTCGCCCATTACCTGAGGCTCTGGGACGCCGCATCGAGCGCAAGGGTCGACCACTTCATCGCCAACTCCGCCAATGTCGCGGAGAAGGTCAGGAGGCTTTACAGGAGGAGGGCGGATGTAATACACCCGCCCGTCGACTGCTCGAAATTCGCGATAGGCCGAAGGCCGGGAAGCTATTACCTCATCATCTCCGCATTTGCACCGTACAAAAGGATAGACCTGGCCATTGAGGCCTTCAACGCGTCTGGGAAAAAACTCGTCATTGCCGGCTCAGGGCAGGAATGGAAGAGGCTCGTAAAGGCGGCCCGTCCTAATATCGAGTTTCTGGGCTGGAAAACGGACGATGAGCTCAAAGGACTGTACCAGGGGTGCAGGGCCCTCGTTTTTCCCGGGGAGGAGGACTTCGGGATAGCGCCCCTTGAGGCAATGGCGTCCGGCAGGCCGGTCATAGCCTTCGGCAGGGGGGGCGCTACGGAAACCGTCATCCCGCCGGGCAGGGGGCGGAACGCGACCGGGGTCTTCTTCATGGAGCAGGCCCCGGCGGCGCTTAACGAGGCAGTCGATATATTCGAAAAAGCCGGGGGGATTTTCAGCCCCGAGGCCATAAGGGGCCATGCGCTCGCCTTTGACAGGACCATATTCAAGGAAAGGATAAGAAAGTATATAGAATCGAAGCTTATCGAGTTCAGGGGCGGGAGGGGAAATGCTCAAAAAGCACAGCCAGCTCTTTGAGAGCCTCCTTCTCATCGCGGACCTCGTCATAATCGCCTCGTCCTGGGCTCTCTCCTTCCATGTCCGTTTCCATTCGGGGCTCTTCGACGCGCCCAGGGGCGTGCCCGATTTTTTCGCGTACAGCCTCCTCCTTATCCCCATTACGATAATCTGGGCAATCGTCTTCAAGGTCTTCGGCCTGTACAGGCCCAAGAGGATAGGCACCCCGCTTTCCGAGGTTATCGATATCGCGAAGGCGTGCGGGGTCTCCATGCTCATATTCATCGCGGTCACCTTCTTCGCAAAGCAGTACGAGTATTCGAGGCTCGTCTTCGTCCTCTTTACCGTCATAAATATCGGGGCCCTGAGCCTCGGGAGGTTCGCGTTCAGGAAAACACTCCGGGCGCTCAGGAGGAGGGGCTTTAACCTGCGGTACGCGGTCGTCGTCGGGACCGGCGAGCCGGCAAGGAGGCTTATTGAAAACATCGAGGACCACCCGGAGGTGGGCATCAAGGTGGAAGGGCTCGTCTCTCCCGAAGAGGGGCAGGCCGGGAGGCAGGTGTGCGGGGTGAGGGTAGTCGGCTCCATCGGGGACTTAAGGGAACTACTCGGCCTCATGCGCATAGACATGGTCTTTATCGCCCTCGGCTGGGACCAGCACTCGAAAGTAGCGGAAGCCGTGAAATACATCGGCGACGAGGCCGTGGACATAAAGGTCATACCGGACATGGTAGAGTTCATGACCCTTAGGGGCGGGGTCGAGGAGTTCGAGGGCATACCCATTTTGAACCTCCGGAACTCGCCCCTTTACGGATGGAACATGGTCCTTAAAAGGGGATTCGACATCGCGCTCTCGATTGCCGCCCTGGTCGTTTTCTCGCCCCTCATGCTGGCCATAGCAGCGCTCGTGAAGGCTACCTCAGAGGGCCCGGTCCTCTACAGGCAGGAGAGGATGGGCATAGGCGGGCAGCCCTTCCGGATGCTCAAGTTCAGGACCATGCGGATTGGGGCCGAAGACGATACCGGCGCGGTCTGGGCAAGGCGAGGCGACCCCAGGCGCACCATGCTCGGGAGGGTCTTGAGGGCCGCGAGCCTTGACGAGCTTCCGCAGCTCATAAACGTCTTGAGGGGTAACATGTCGCTCGTAGGCCAAGGCGAGCGGTCTTCATACACGAGAGTTCAGGAGGGAGATACCCAGGTACATGCTCAGGCACAGGATGAAGGCCGGCATCACCGGATGGGCACAGGTGAACGGCTGGAGGGGGGACACGGACCTCAAAAAAAGGATAGAGCACGACCTGTATTACATAGAGCACTGGTCGCTCGCCCTTGACATGAAGATACTCTTCCTTACGCTCTGGAAAGGGTTCGTAAACCGGAACGCCTATTGATGGCGGATGGCCCGATTTTTGCGCCCTTGACATGGCATCTGCTCGCGATTATACTGACCTTACTCTCTGATTTGGCGAGATTTTTCAAGGGCGTCGGGAGGAGTAGCTGTCGCCGGGCGCGAAGTACATTCCCGCAGACATCCGGAGGTCATCTATCACATGAACATCTGCGTAATCGGCACGGGCTATGTGGGCCTCGTGACCGGCACCTGCTTTGCCGACTTCGGCGTTAGCGTCTCCTGCGTTGATAAGGACGCCGCGAAGATTGCGATGCTCAAGAAAGGGGAGATCCCGATCTTCGAGCCGGGCCTCAAGGAACTCGTAGACAAGAACATTAACGAGAAGAGGCTCACCTTCACTACCGACCTCTCCGAGGCCATAAAGAAGTCCCTCGTCATATTCATAGCCGTGGGCACGCCCCCCAAGGGTGACGGCTCTGCTGACCTCTGCTACATAGAGGAGGTGGCCCGCACCATCGCCCAGAACCTCAACGGCTACAAGGTCATCGTAACGAAGAGCACCGTACCCGTGGGCACGGGGAAGCTCATAGAGGGCATAATCGAGAAGGAGCAGGACGGGGAGCACAAGTTCGACGTGGTCTCGAACCCCGAGTTCCTCCGGGAAGGCTCCGCGGTCGAGGACTTCATGAGGCCCAACAGGGTGGTCCTCGGGGCGCGGAGCGAGCAGGCCATAGCCATTATGAAAGACCTCTACTCACCGCTTTACCTCATTGAAACGCCCTTCGTCATAACCGACATAGAGACATCCGAGCTCATAAAATACGCCTCGAACGCCTTCCTTGCCACCAAGGTCTCCTTCATAAACGAGGTCGCGAATATCTGCGAGCGCGTGGGCGCGGATGTGAAGATGGTCGCCAAGGGCATGGGCCTCGACAACCGCATCGGCCCCAAATTCCTCCACGCCGGCCCCGGCTACGGCGGCTCCTGCTTTCCCAAGGACACGATGGCAATAACCAAGATAGCCCGCTCCCACGGCTACGCGTTCAGGATAGTCGAGGCGGTAATCGAGGTGAACCGGGAGCAGAGGGACAGGATGATTGAGAAGATAAAGGGCCTTGCCGGGGAGCTTCCCGGCAGGCAGATAGGCATACTCGGCCTTGCCTTCAAGCCCAATACCGACGACATAAGGGAGTCCCCGGCTATGGACATCGCCGAAAGGCTGATGGCCGAGGGCGCTTCCATAAAGGCATACGACCCTGCGGCCATGGAGAACGCCGGAAAGTCCATGCGCGGGCCCGTCACCTTCTGCGCCGACGCGTATGAGGTCGCCGACGGGAGCGACGCGCTCGTGATACTCACCGAATGGAACCAGTTCAGGAAACTCGACCTCAACAGGGTCAAGGGGCTTTTGAAGGCCCCGAAGATACTCGACCTTAGGAACGTCTACGACCCGTCAGACATGAGGAAGATGGGGTTCGAGTACGTCTGCGTCGGAAGGGGCGAGAAGCACTCGGAGCTATCCTTTGCCGGGCCCCTCAATGCCCCCGCGGCAAAAGCCGAATAGCCCGGAATTATTATATTGACTACGCCTGGCCGAAATTGTATACATTTCAGATAGTGAACAGGCGGCGGGTAGATAAAGCCGGGTACGTAACGGTCAGGGCTTTATTCTGGTTAACCCTGCTATCGCTTTTCGGGTACGGCGTGTACAAGCTCGCGCCCCCCTACATCGGGTACATGATGCTCAAGACCGATGTCGGCGAGGAAGCCAAGTTTGCCCACATGCACACCGACGAGGCGCTGGAGGAACGCATCCTCGCAAAGGCCGCTGCCTGGGACTTGCCGCTCGACAGTACCGGGCTCGTAATCGAGCGGGGCCCTGAAGACATCTACATATACGCCGAGTACACTGTCGTCGTGAATTTCCTGGGCAGGTACGAAAAAGAGTTTTTCTACAACGTAGAGGTGCAGAGGCCGCTTAAGCAGACCGGCGCGCCCCTGCGGTGAAATAACAGCCTTAAAAAAACAGATAGTTCCGGGGTTAATCCTGAATGCCTGAAAGCCGAGGGGCCTGACCGGAACAAAAACCCTTTTAATTTAATCCTGAGAGATTAAAAACGGGGAGATAGTGGCACAACTCATAAAAAGAACCCTTTTACCTCCGCGTCCGTTCCGGCGCGGAGGTATTTTTTTGTCCAGAACGCGATGAAAAGGACCGCACTCGACGATAAGGCCATAGAGAGGGCCCTTGCACGGATAGCCCACGAGATAATAGAGAGGAACAAGGGCACCGAAGGGCTCGTCATCCTCGGCATACCCACGAGGGGGTACCACCTCGCGCTCCGGCTCCAGAAAAAGATCGAGGAGATAGAGGGCGTGCGGCTCCCTGCCGGGGCCGTTGACGCGACACTCTACAGGGACGACCTCGGGATAAAGAAGGACCAGCCGTCGCTCAAGAGGATGGAGATACCCATTCCCATAGACGGGAAAAAGGTGGTCATGGTCGACGACGTCCTCTTCACAGGGAGGACGATAAGGGCCGCCATAGACGCCCTCATGGACTTCGGCCGCCCCCTTGCCATACAGCTTGCGGTCCTCGTGGACAGGGGCCACAGGGAACTCCCCATCAAGGCCGACTACGTGGGGAAGAACCTGCCCACCTCGCAGAAGGAGGGGGTGAAGGTGCACCTCACTGAGACGGACGGCGTAAACGAGGTCGTAATAGAGGCCCAGCAATAGGACGCATATACGCATGAAGCTTAAAGGAAAAGACCTCTTGGGCATTGAGGGGCTGGACAGGGAGGAGATTGAGCTCCTCCTTTCGACGGCCGAGTCGTTCAAGGAAGTGTCCGAGAGGGAGATAAAGAAGGTCCCCACCCTGAGGGGAAAGACCATCATCAACCTCTTCTACGAGCCTTCCACCCGCACCAGGACCTCGTTCGAGATAGCGGCCAAGCGCATGAGCGCGGACGCCGTGAACATCTCGGTATCGACAAGCTCGGCCTCGAAGGGCGAAACGCTCAGGGACACGGCCATGAACCTCGGGGCCATGAGGCCGGACTGCATCGTCGTAAGGCATTCATCATCCGGCACGCCTGAGATGCTCTCAAGGTATCTCTCCTGCCCGGTAGTGAACGCCGGGGACGGGGCGCACGAGCACCCGAGCCAGGCGCTCCTCGACATGCTGACGGTCAGAGAGAGGAAGGGAGCGATAGAGGGGCTCAAGGTGTCCATAATCGGCGACATAGTCCATTCGAGGGTCGCGCGTTCGAATATATACGGCTTCACCAAAATGGGGGCCGAGGTGACGGTAGCGGGCCCGCCGACCATGCTCCCTGTCGGCATAGAGAGGCTCGGCTGCAGGGCGACATCGAGCATGGAGGAGGCCGTAAGGGGCGCTGACGTCATAATGATGCTCCGTATCCAGCTCGAAAGGCAGAGCGAGTCTTTCTTTCCGAGCGCGAGGGAATACTCGCGGCTCTACGGGCTTGACGAGACAAAGCTCAAGAACGCGAAAGAGGGCGTGATCATACTCCACCCCGGCCCCATAAACAGGGGGGTCGAGATATCGCCGGAGGTGGCGGACGGCCCGTATTCCGTGATACTGGACCAGGTGACCAACGGGGTCGCCGTGAGGATGGCGATATTCTATCTCCTTGTCGGCGGCGCAAGGGAAGAGCACCATGTCTGAGGCAGAGGCGATATGAACAGGCTCATAATAAAAGGCGGAAGGCTCATAGACCCGGCGGCAGGGACCGACGGACTCTATAATATCTATGTCATGGGCGGGAGGATCGCCTCAATAAAGAAGGCCGAGTCCGACGACTCCGAGGCAGGCCCTGGTGTTGAGGCCGTGGACGCTACCGGCCTCATTGTCGCCCCGGGCTTCATCGACGCGCACGCGCATCTCCGCGAGCCTGGGTTCGAGTACAAGGAGGACGTACGGAGCGGCACGCAGGCCGCCTCAGCGGGCGGGTACACGGCAGTCATGTGCATGGCCAACACCAGGCCCGTAAACGATAACGAGTCGGTCACGAGGTATATACTTAAGAGGGCCGAGGGCGCGGCGGCAAAGGTCTATCCCGTGGGGGCCCTGAGCGTCGGGCTTAAGGGAGAGCGCCTTACCGAGATGGCGGAGCTTAAGGCCGCAGGGTGCGTTGCCGTTTCGGACGACGGCATGCCGGTCGTAAATAGCGCCCTTATGAGACGGGCGCTCGAATACTCGAAGATATCGGGGATGCCCGTAATAAGCCATGCCGAGGAACCGGGGCTAGTCAATGCCGGAGTCATGAACGAGGGGCCTGCAGCCACAAGGCTCGGCCTCAGGGGAATACCTAACGCGGCTGAAGATGTTATGGTCGCAAGGGACATTCACCTTGCCGAGCTTACCGGAGGGAGGCTTCACGTGGCGCATGTGAGCACGAGGGGCGCAGTCGAGGCGATAAGGGCGGCAAAGGCGAGGGGGGCGAGGGTCACGGCGGAAGCCACGCCGCACCACCTGGCCCTTACGGACGAAGCCGTTAAGGGCTATGACACCAGCGCCAAGATGAACCCGCCGCTACGCTCGAGCGAGGACGTCGAGGCCTTGAGGGAAGGCCTCCGCGACGGCACCATAGACTGCATAGCCACAGACCACGCCCCGCATTCGACCATAGAGAAAGACATAGAGTTCGACAAGGCCTCGAACGGGATAATCGGCCTTGAGACGGCCTTTTCGGTCGTCTACGGACTTGTCGAGGAAGGGGCCCTGAGCTTCGTGCAGGCTTTGGCGGCCATGTCCGCGAACCCGGCAAAGGCCTTCGGCCTCGAAGGCGGAAGGCTCACAGTCGGCAGCCCGGCTGATATGGCCATACTGGACCTGAACGGGAAATGGAAGGTCGAGGCGGCCAGGCTCAAATCAAGGTCGAAGAATACGCCCTGGGCAGGTAAAGAGCTCAAGGGTATCGTGGTAAAGACGGTCCTTGCCGGGAATGTCGTCTACAGCAGGGAATGAGCGGGAAGGTGGGATAGGCTGAATCCCACTTTTCTAAAGGGGGACAAAGGGGGATTTATAATGGTGCGCATAGCGCACCCTACAAGATAAGCTCCTTAAGGAACCTCAATTAATTCATGTGTTCGTCATTGCGAGCGTGTGAGCCGATGCCGCGAGCGAAGCGTGGCGGGAAGCAATCTTATCTTTTGAATAACCAAGCACTTTGAGATTGCTTCGGAGCTAAAGCTCCTCGCAATGACAAACCGAAAACAGAGTTGATCAGACCTTCCTTAATATTAATTATTAACTATTTAATATAACTATTATGATTCAAATACTTTTTGAGGTGATGAATTGAGAAAGGCGTATCTTGCGCTCGCAGACGGCACGGTCTTCGAGGGCACGTCATTCGGCGCGGACGGAGAGGCGACAGGCGAGGTGGTCTTCAATACCTCGCTTTCCGGATACCAGGAGGTTTTGACCGACCCATCCTACAAGAGGCAGATGGTCGTAATGACCTACCCCCAGCAGGGGAACTACGGCATAAACCCCGAGGACATGGAATCGGTCAGGCCCTGGGCCGAGGGCTTCATCGTAAAAGACCCCTGCCTTTACCCGTCGAGCTGGCGCTCGACCGAAAGCCTCATGGGATATCTCATGAGGAACCGGATAGTCGGCATATCGGGCATGGACACAAGGGCCCTTACCCGGATAATCAGGGACAAGGGCGCGATGCAGGGGGTCATCTCCACGAGGGACGGCGACTTCGCCCGCCTTGTGAAGAAGGCTAAGGAGCTGCCGTCCCTCGCCGGGCAGGACCTCGCAAAGGAGGTCACATGCCGGGAACCTTACGAATGGCACGGCGGCCTCTGGGAGCTTGATAAGGGCGGCTTCCCTCCGGTAGACAAGGGAGAGAAAAAGAGGTTCAAGGTAGTCGCCTACGACTTCGGCGTAAAGAAGAACATACTCCGTAACTTATCCGCTGTCGGCTGCGCCGTGACAGTCGTGCCAGCGTCCTTCCCCGCGGAGGATGCGCTCGCGATGAACCCGGACGGCATATTCCTCTCGAACGGCCCAGGCGACCCGGACGCCGTTACCTACGCGAAAGAGACCGTCGGGAAGCTCATCGGCAAAAAGCCCGTCTTCGGCATCTGCCTCGGTCACCAGATACTCTCCCTTGCCCTCGGCGGAAGCACCTATAAATTGAAGTTCGGCCACAGGGGCGGGAACCAGCCCGTACAGGACCTCACGACCGGCAAGGTCGAGATAACCTCCCAGAACCACGGCTTCGCGGTCGACCTCGACTCCCTCAAAGGCAAGGCCGAGCTTACACACATAAACCTCAATGACAGGACCTGCGAAGGGATCGCGCTAAAGGACAAGCCCGTATTCTCGGTCCAATACCATCCGGAGGCATCTCCCGGCCCGCACGACTCGCAATACCTCTTCAGGAGGTTCGTGGAGATGATGGAGCGCGCCTGAGAAGGAATATCGGGGTTTAATCTTAATTATTCGTTATTCAATAGATTTCAAGGAGACTGGTACTTGCCTAAAAGAACCGACATCAAAAAGATAATCATAATCGGCTCGGGGCCGATAGTCATCGGGCAGGCCTGCGAGTTCGACTACTCGGGCACGCAGGCCTGCAAGGCCCTTAAGGAGGACGGCTACGAGGTGGTGCTGGTGAATTCCAACCCCGCCACCATCATGACCGACCCCACGCTCGCCGACCGTACCTACATAGAGCCCATAACCCCGGAGATGGTCGAGAAGATCATAGAGAAGGAGAGGCCTGACGCGCTCCTTCCGACCATGGGCGGCCAGACCGCGTTGAACGTCTCGGTGAAGCTTGCCGAGAGCGGAGCGCTCGACAGGTACGGCGTCGAGATGATAGGCGCGAAGCTCCCGGCCATAAAGAAGGCCGAGGACAGGGAGCTCTTCAAGCAGGCCATGCAGAAGATAGGCCTTGAAGTGCCGAAGAGCGGGACCGCAAGGGACTTCCAGGAGGCCCTCGCCATAATGGAGGGCATGGACTTCCCGGCCATAATAAGGCCCTCCTTTACGCTCGGCGGCATGGGCGGCGGCATAGCCTATAACATGGAAGAATATGAGGGCATGGCTCGGTTCGGGCTCGAGTGCAGCCCGGTGAGCGAAATTCTCGTAGAGGAGTCGGTCATCGGCTGGAAGGAGTTCGAGCTCGAGGTGATGAGGGACTGTAACGACAACGTCGTCATCATCTGCTCGATAGAGAACTTTGACCCCATGGGCGTCCATACAGGTGATTCCATTACCGTAGCCCCGGCGCAGACCCTGACCGACAAGGAATACCAGGCGTTGAGGGACGCGTCGTTGAAGATAATTCGCGAGATAGGCGTTGATACGGGCGGCTCCAACATACAGTTTTCGGTAAACCCCGAGAACGGAAAAATATACGTCATAGAGATGAACCCGAGGGTTTCGAGGTCGTCGGCCCTGGCGAGCAAGGCCACGGGCTTTCCCATAGCGAAGATGGCCGCCAAGCTCGCGGTCGGCTATTCCCTCGACGAGATACCTAACGACATAACAAAGAAGACGCCCGCGTCTTTCGAGCCAACCATAGACTATGTCGTAGTAAAAATACCCCGGTTCGCCTTTGAGAAGTTCCAGAAGGCCGACCAGACGCTTACGACCCAGATGAAGTCCGTGGGCGAGGCGATGGCAATGGGGAGGACCTTCAAGGAGGCCTTGCAGAAGGCGATGCGCTCGCTTGAGACCGGGAACCACGGCTTCGATAGGGTAGTGCGGAAGACCCGGCCAGAGCCGGTCTTCAGGCCGACCGAGGCAGAGCTCGACTCCATCAAAGCCATGCTCAAGACGCCGAGGGCCGAAAGGCTATGGTACATAGCCGAGGCCTTGAGGGCCGGGTTGCACGTCGACGACGTGCACGCGCTCACGCGCATAGACAGGTGGTTCCTCAATAACATAAGGGAGATACTTGAGATAGAGGAAGGCGTTTTCTGGCAGGGCAAACAGGGCAGCCTGTCGAAGGAGATACTGAGGAAGGCGAAGGAGGCGGGGTTCTCCGACAGGATGCTCGCATCGCTTTCCGGCATGGACGAGGCCGGGATACGGAAGGCCCTCAAGGAGGCAGGGGTGAAACCCGTATTCAAGACGGTCGACACCTGCGCCGCCGAGTTCGAGGCGCACACTCCATATCTATACTCATCCTATGAGAGGCCTTTTTTCAATGTTTCGTCGGGCACAGAGGAAAAGCTCGCGTGCGAGGCGGCGCCGACGGAAAGAAAAAAGGTGATGATACTCGGGAGCGGGCCGAACAGGATAGGGCAGGGCATAGAGTTCGACTACTGCTGCGTGCACGCGAGCTTCGCGCTCCGCGAGGAGGGCATAGAGTCGATAATGGTCAACTGCAACCCCGAGACCGTATCGACCGACTACGACACCTCTGACAGGCTCTACTTCGAGCCCCTGACGTTCGAGGACGTGATGGCCATAGTCGAGAAGGAAAAGCCCCTGGGCGTGATAGTCCAGCTCGGCGGGCAGACGCCCTTGAAGCTTTCCGTGCCGCTTGAGAAGGCCGGGGTCAGGATACTCGGCACGTCTTCGGATTCCATAGACATGGCCGAGGACAGGGAGAGGTTCGACAGGCTCCTCGACAAGCTCGATCTAAAGAGGCCGGCGAGCGGGATAGCTCGTTCCATAGACGAGGCTGTCTCGGTGGCGGGCGCGGTAGGCTACCCGGTGATGGTGCGGCCTTCCTATGTGCTTGGCGGCAGGGCGATGGAGACGGTCTACGACGAGATGAGCCTGATGGACTACATGTCGCGGGCCGTCGAGGCCTCCCCCGAGCACCCGGTGTTGATAGACAGGTTCCTGCAGAACGCGGTAGAGGTGGACGTGGACTGCATAAGCGACGGAGAGACCGTCGTGGTGGCCGGGATAATGGAGCACATAGAGGAGGCCGGGGTACACTCGGGCGACTCGGCCTGCTCCATCCCCCCGTACTCTCTCGAAAGCGGCATACTCGACGCAATAAGGGAGCAGTCGGTCAGGCTCGCGAAGGAGCTTAAGGTAATAGGCCTCATGAACGTCCAGTATGCCGTGAAGGACGGCGAGATCTACGTCCTCGAAGTAAACCCCAGGGCATCGAGGACCATACCTTTCGTGAGCAAGGCCATAGGCGTGCCGCTTGCGAAGCTCGCGACCAAGCTCATGGCGGGAATGACCCTCAAGGAGCTCGGCTTCACCTCCGAGGTGCAGCCGTCCTATACATCCGTAAAGGAGGCCGTATTCCCGTTCATAAAGTTCCCTGGCGTGGACATACTCCTGGGCCCGGAGATGAAATCCACCGGCGAGGTTATGGGCATATCCAGGGACTTCGGCGGGGCCTTTGCCAAGGCGCAGATAGCCGCGGGGAACAGGCTGCCGCTCTCAGGGACGGTCTTCATAAGTGTGCGCGACGCGGACAAGCCCGACATCGCCGGAGTGGCACGGAGCCTGAAGGAATCCGGCTTCCACATAATCGCGACCGGAGGCACCGCAAGGTTCCTCGCGGCAGAGGGCGTCGAGGTCGAGACGGTCCTGAAGGTCACCGAGGGAAGGCCCAACATAGTCGACCTCATAAAGAGCAGGAAGGTGGACATGGTCATAAACACCTCCTTCGGCGCAAAGAGCGTTGCCGACTCGTACTCCATAAGGAGGTCGTCGATCGAGCTCGGGCTTCCGCACGTCACTACCGTCGCCGGCGCAAGGGCAGCCGCCCAGGGCATAAAGGCCATGCTCAAGGGAGGGCTTGAAGTCAAAGCGCTTCAGGAGTATCATAATGCGCTTATGCCGACCGCAAAGGCAGTGAGCGAAATCCCGGCCCCGTCCAGCAGGTGAGATGCGAAGCATAATCAAATCACTCGGCATAGTATATGGCGACATAGGCACAAGTCCCATATACACCATCACCGTAATCTTCCTCCTCCTCGAGCCCACTTACGACAATGTGAGGGGCGTACTCTCGCTCGTATTCTGGACCATGATAATACTCGTCACGGTCCAGTACGCCTGGCTTGCCACGAGCCTCGGGAAGAAAGGCGAGGGGGGCACTATCGTTCTCAGGGAAATACTTGTCTCTTATCTCAAGAGCGGGCGCAAGGTCGCGTTCATAAGCCTACTTTCCTTCATAGGCGTCTCCCTCCTCATAGGCGACGGCGTAATAACCCCGGCCATATCCATACTGAGCGCGGTCGAGGGCTCGGTCCTTATACCCGGGTTCGAGGACCTGAGCCAGACACGTATAGTGATAATCGCCGGGCTCATCGCGGTCCTCCTTTTCTTCTTGCAGAAGAGGGGGACCGAGAAGATGGCCTGGACCTTCGGCCCCGTGATGGTCGTATGGTTCTCGTCTTTGGGCCTTTCGGGCATCGCAGGGATCGCCAACGCCCCGGAGGTCCTCCTCGGGATAAACCCCTATTACGGCATAAAATTCATGCTGGATAACGGCCTGCTCGGGTTCTTTATCCTCTCGGAGGTCATACTCTGCGCGACCGGCGGCGAGGCCCTTTACGCCGACATGGGGCACCTCGGCAGGGCCCCCATAGTAAAGGGCTGGCTCATCGTGTTCGTCTTTCTCATAACCAACTACATGGGGCAGGGCGCGTTCATATTGACCCACCCCGGGACCAAGAACGTTCTTTTCGAGATGGTAAACAGCCAGGCCCAGATACTCTATGTCCCGTTTCTACTCTTGAGCATCGCAGCCACCATAATTGCCTCCCAAGCCATGATAAGCGCCATGTTCTCCATAGTCTACCAGGGCATCACGACCCATGTCATGCCGCTCTTCAGGATTTCGTACACATCCGCTGAAATGAGGAGCCAGATATACATACCCTTCGTCAACTGGTTCCTGCTTGCGGCGGTCCTCTTCATAATGTACATATTCCAGGAATCGCACAAGCTCGCGGCGGCCTACGGCCTCGCAGTCACCGGGACGATGCTCCTTACCGGCATCATGATGACATGGATATTCCTGATAAGAAAAAGGTACATCCTGGTCGGAGTCTCGGTGCTCGTGACCATAGTCGACATCGTTTATTTCCTTTCCAACTCTTTCAAGATACCGCACGGCGGCTATTGGTCCATCATACTGGCCTCGCTCCCGTTCTGCCTGATCCTCATCTACACGAGGGGCCAGAGGAGGCTCTACAAGGCCATGAGGCCGCTTAACCAGGAGGCCTTCCTCATAGGGTACAACCAGATTTACAAGGCGCTTCCCAAGATAAGCGGCACGGCCCTCTTCTTCGCAAAGGAATCGAGGGTGATAGCGCCCTATATCGTGCACACGATATTCAAGAACAACATCATTTACGAGGACAACATACTCGTCTCGCTCATAAGGACCGAGAAGCCCTTCGGCGTGGAATACCGGTTCACGGAAGACCTCGCCCCTGGCCTCCGGGTCTTCGAGCTCAGGATCGGCTACATGGAGGTGGTGGACGTGGAGGCCATATTGAAGGAGGCCGGGATAAACGAGAAGACCATATTCTACGGCCTCGAGGAGATAACAACATCCAATTTCATCTGGATGATATTCTCAGTCATAAAGAAGCTCACGCCCTCTTTCCTCGTATTCTATAAGCTCCCTGCCAACAAGCTCCACGGCGTCATAACCCGCGTCGAGATGTAGCGATGGAGCGGGGGCTCTCCGAAATCCTCGAAGCGGTATTGAAGCCCCTGAGGTTCGCATCAAAGGACGACTTCCGGCACCTGGGGGCGCTTAAATCCCTCGAGCCGCTCGCCAACTCTCTCCTGAAGGAAGCCCTTTCCCTGAGAAACCCGCCGGGCGTAAACGCCGGGCTTGAAGAGCTCTTGCGTATCCTCTCCGGCTTTGATTCCCTCGGCGATTCGTCCAGGAAGGAGAAGGTGCTCGCCGCCCTCGATCTAATAGGCTCGATAAGCGGGGAAGTAAGGGCGCGGGCCTTGCCCGCACCCACTCCGGTGCCTTATCTAAGCCCTGTCGAGGCCGAGAGAAGGCTTAAGGAGCTTAAGACCCCGCTCTCTTTCGTGAAGGGCATAGGGCCGAAGCTCGCGGAGAGGCTCTCGAAGAAGGGCCTTTCGACAGTCGAGGACCTGCTCTATTTTCTCCCGCTGCGATACGAGGACAGGAGCCGCCTTAAGCGGATACGCGAGCTCACGCCGGGCCTCAGCGAAAGCACCACGGGAGAGGTGCTTGCCATAGGAGAGGCGCGATATGGGAGAAGGCGCGTCCTCGAGATGGCCGTGGGGGACGGGAGCGACATACTCAAGGTCAAATGGTTCAACTTCGGCCCTCACATTAAAAAGAGGTTCAGGAACGGGCAGAAACTCATCGTCTTCGGGCAGGTCTCGGTATTCGGCGGCAGGAAGGAGATGGTGCACCCGGATATAGAGCTTGCCGAGGAGAATGACGAGGCCGGGGCCGCAGGTCCGGATGATTTCGGCAGGATAGTCCCCGTATATTCGCAGGTGGAAAACTTCCACCAGAAGACCATAAGGAAGATCGTCCGGTCGGTTGTCGACGGCTACGGCGGCAAGACGGTGGCCGGGGTGCCTTTCGGCATCTCGGAGAGGCACGGGCTCATGGGCCTGGACCAGGCAATGAGGGAGGCACATCTTCCGTCCGGGGCCGGTACTGCGCTTCTCGCGAAAAAGAGCCTCGCGTTCGACGAGCTATTTCTCCTTGAGACCGGGCTGGCTTTAAGGAGGGCGGGCATAAAAAAGGAACGTGGCATATCGTTCAGGCCCGAGGGCAGGCTTGAGAGGAGCCTGCGGAATATACTCCCGTTCACGCTTACCGGCGCGCAGGAGAGGACGCTTTCTGAGATACGGAATGACATGGCCGCTCCGCACCCCATGAACAGGCTCATCCAGGGCGACGTGGGCTCGGGGAAGACGGTCGTGAGCCTCCTTGCCTCGCTCATGGCCGTTGAGTGCGGGTTCCAGGCGGCGATAATGGCCCCCACCGAAATACTCGCGGAGCAGCACTATCTCCTTACGAGGAAGTACGCCGAACCGCTGGGCCTTGAGCCCGTCCTCCTTACCGGAGCGCCAGGAAATCGGAAAGGAGGACGCTACGGTCAGTGAGTTATGGGCGGGCAGACTTGGTCATAGTAATCTATGCGCCGATACAGAAGGACGGAGTTCAAAAAGCTGGGTTTGGCCGTCATAGACGAGCAGCACAGGTTTGGGGTCGTGCAAAGGGGGGTTCTGAAGAAGAAAGGCTTCGGCGCGGGCAAAGGGCTTTCGCCGGATATCCTCATAATGACCGCCACACCAATCCCGAGGACCCTCTCCATGACCGTATTCGGAGACTTGGACGTATCGATAATAGACGAACTGCCGCCAGGTCGAAAGCCGGTGCATACGAAGGTGCTCAGGGAAAAGGAGAGGCAGAAGGCCTATGAGACCATCCAGAGAGAGCTTGCCTCTGGCGGCCAGGCCTATATCGTGTACCCGCTCGTCGAGGAATCGAAGGAACTTAGCCTCAGGGACGCTACCAACATGAGGGCGCACCTCGAAAAGGACGTTTTCAGGGACCGCCGGGTGGGCCTCCTCCACGGGAGAATGAAGGCCGACGAAAAAGAGGCGGTCATGAGGGACTTTAAGGAAAAGAAGATAGACATCCTCGTATCGACCACCGTAATAGAGGTGGGCGTTGACGTGCCTAACGCCTCGGTCATGCTCATAGAGCACGCCGAGAGGTTCGGCCTTGCCCAGCTCCACCAGCTCCGTGGAAGGGTGGGGAGGGGCGAGAGGAAGTCTTTCTGCCTTCTCATCGCCGGCTGGACCAACTCGGAGGACACATATAAACGCCTCAAGGTCATGGAGGAGACGAACGACGGGTTTAGTATCGCCGAAGAGGACCTCAAGATACGGGGGCCGGGTGATTTTCTCGGCACAAGGCAGGCGGGGCTGCCTGATTTCAGGACTGACGGCGCGCTTTCAGACCTTAAGCTCTTGAAGACCGCGAGGGAGGAGGCCAATAATTATTTGAAGACAAACCCTGGACTCAAGGGCCCCGAAGGCGAAGTGATAAGAAGGGTGCTAAAGGCCAGGTGGCAGGACAGGCTCGAACTCGCGGAGATCGGGTAGGCGCGCCGACTTAAGACTTGATATTATATTTCTGTTTTAATTATGCGGTTTATCGCTTTTTTTAACTTGTAAACTCCCTGCAGCCCGCCACATGGATACCTGTAAAACCCTTCCCCTGGATGGGGGAGGGCAGGGTGGGGGTGAAATTGTTTTTTTCACCCTCCCCTATATATCCACTCCCGCCTGATTAAATCATGGGGAGGGGATAGTAGAACCCTTTTCCCGTTGACAATCGGGTTCCCCTGATAGTAAGCTTATAAATTCCTGATAATTCATTTCAAGGCTTATACTACTCAATATTCCGGGAGCATGTGATGGCAGAAATAATACCGTTCAGGGGCGTACTCTATAATCCCGCAAAAGTCGGTGATCTGAACAAGGTAATGGCACCGCCCTATGACGTGATACCGCCCGCAAAGCAGGATGAGCTTTACGACCGCCATCCGAACAACGTCATAAGGCTCATCTTCGGGAAGGTCCGTCCCGAGGACAGGGAAGGGAGCGACAGGTACTCCCGCGCCGCGTCCGATTTCCAGAGGTGGCTGAGCGAAGGCGTTCTCGTCCAGGACGAGAGGCCCTGCATGTACTATTACACCCAGACGTACTCGGAAAAGGACGGGTCCAGGAAGACCAGGAAGGGGTTCATAGCGCTTTCGAAGCTCATGGACTTCGGAAAGGGGATCCACCCCCACGAGAGGACCCTTTCGGGGCCGAAGGCCGACAGGCTCAAGCTCATGCAGGCGTCCGACGCCAACTTCTGCTCCATATTCTCCCTCTATTCAGACCCGGCGCTCAAGGCCAACAAGCTCCTTGATGCGGCCGCTTCCGGAAGGAAGCCCGACATAGACGTTACCGACGACGACGGCACCGTGAACAGGGTATGGAGGGTCGACGACCAGAAGGTCCTCGATGTGATAACCGAATCGATGAAGGACAAGGCCCTCTTCATAGCCGACGGCCACCACAGGTATGAGACGGCCCTCAATTACAGGAACATGATGAGGGAGAAGGCCGGGAACCAGACCGGGAACGAGCCCTATGATTACGTGATGATGTACTTCAGCAACATGGACGACGAGGGCATGACCATATGGCCCACGCACAGGGTCGTGCACAGCCTCGTTGATTTCAACCCGGACTGTTTCCTCTATAAGTGCTCCGGGTATTTCGACTTGAGGGAGTTCAGCTACGGCATGCCGGACGAGGCGGCGGTGCGGGAGGCATTTCTGAAGGAGCTTAAAAAGGCCGGGGAGTCGGCGGTCGCCCTCGGGCTGCACATAAGGGCAAGGGACATATATTACCTCCTCACCATAAAATCCCAGGACACCATGGACAAGGTCTTCGGCGGAGCAATACCAGAGGTCTTCAAGCGCCTGGACGTGACCGTCCTCCATTCGCTCATATTCGCGAAGATACTCGGCATGACGCAGGAGGCACAGGAGAGGCAGGAGAACCTCGTCTACGTAAAGAGCTTTGAAGAGGTGATCGCGGCCTGCTCGAACGACAAAAACCAGCTGGTTTTCCTCCTCAACAACACCAAGATAGAGCAGGTCAAGGCCGTGGCCGAGGCAGGCTTCGTCATGCCCCAGAAATCTACCTACTTCTACCCCAAGCTCCTTTCAGGGCTTACGATAAATTTCCACGGGACAAAGGCCGCCCTCAAGGCCTGAGCCGCTTGGAAAGACCCCTTATTTCCGAAGACGAAACGCTCGAAAAGCTCGGCCCGTACTTCTTCGTTCAGAGGAAGGCGGGCCAGAGGCTTACGGGCGATTCGGTCGAGCTCGCCGAGTTCGCAATCCCGGACCTCAATAAAAACGACCGCATAATAGACCTCGGCACGGGCACTGGCGCCATCCCCCTTATGCTTGCATGGAAATCCGGGGCCGGAAAGATAACCGGGGTCGAGATCGATAGAGAGGCGGCCAGGACCGCGATGAAGAACGTCGAGGCCAACGGGCTTGCCGGACGGGTCGATATCATAAACCGCGACTTAAGGGAATTGAGGGAGTGCTTTCCGGAGGGCGCGTTCACTGCCGTCGTAAGCAACCCGCCTTACGGCAAGGCCGGGGCCGGGAGGATAAGCCCGAAAACCGAGAGGGCCGCGGCAAGGGCCGGGCTCCACGGCGGCCTCTCGGATCTCATTTCAATCTCAGCCTATCTCACCGGACGCAAGGGCCGGGTCTTTTACGTCTTCCCCGCGGCAAGGATTGCGGAGATGCTTGTTGAGCTGGGCAAAGCCGGTTTCAGGCCCGTGCGCATCAGGTTCTTGGGCGGCAAGACTGGCCGCGCCCCCAAACTCTTCCTCATAGAGGCTGGGAAGGAGGGCGGGATCCCAATAGAGCTGGCCTCCGCGGGATAGAGCCCTTAATTTCATAGATACCGCGGCCACAGGGTCGGCAGGTGGACAACCGGTACGCCTCCTGCTATAATCTGTCAGTTTTTACCCTTCACTTCTCCTCGACGAAATACTCCTCGGCATACACTTTCAAAAAAAGGCCTTACGGCTTCAAAATGGGCATGAGGCTATCGCAAAAGCTCCTTTTGTGGATTATCTCTTTCATGGCCGCCGGCATGGGCCTCATGACGGTCTATGTCATTTTCCACAGCAGGACGCTAATAACCGACATGGGCATGACCGACGCGAAGCGAAGCGCCGGGATGGTATTCGAGGCCCTGTACGCCTCCATGAGCACCGGTGGAGGGCGGGAAGGTAACAGGGCCATCGTTGAGCGGCTCTCGCAGCTCCAGGACCTGGGAGGGGTCAGGGTGATACACGGCCCTTCGATAAACATGCAGTATGGCATCGAGGAGGACGAACTCCCTCGCGACGACCTGGACAGGGCCGCGCTCGCCGGGCTGGAGATAAGCCAGGTCGAGCGGGGACTTGACGGAGAAGGCGGCGTAAGGTTCGTAAAACCCGTATTTGCGGTTGAAGCATGCAAGAGGTGCCATTTCGTAGATGAAGGCGATGTGCTCGGGGCAATTTCCATAACGACATCGCTAAAGAGATACGACCGGCAGCTTGCAGCCTCGGCAAGGCAGATCACGATCATGGGAATAGGCATATTGGCCGGGACCATTGCCCTGAGCGTGCTCTTTATCATGCGCGTGATCATCAGGCCGGTCCGGGAGTTCCAGGAAGCCGCCCGCGCCATTGGCGAAGGGGGGCTCGCATCCGTAATCAAACCGTCCAGCAGCCTTGAGATGAACGTGCTCGCGGATGAGTTCAACAGGATGAACTCGTCCCTTAAGGCCATTTCGAGGGAGCTCGAAAAGAAGGTGGAGGAGAGGACCAGGGAGCTCGAGAGGGAGGTCGAGGTACGGAAGCGCTCGGAAGATGCGGTGAAGCACATGGCGTATCACGACGCCCTCACGGGGCTACCGAACCGCCTGGTGCTCATAGACCGCGTGAGCCAGGTCCTTGCAAGGGGGCGCTGGCATGGCCGTATTGCCGCGATCATCTACCTCGACCTGGACCGCTTCAAGGTGATAAACGACACGCTCGGACACCATGCCGGGGACGAACTGCTGAAGGAAGTCGCCCTGAGGCTCGTGAAATGCGTAAGGTCCGGAGATACCGTGGTCCGGCAGGGCGGGGACGAGTTCATAATGCTCCTGCAGGACATAAACAGGATTGAGGACATCACGACCGTGGTCCAGAAGGTCTTCTCGGCATTTGACTCGCATTTCATGCTCGCGGGACGCGAGTTCGGCATTACGGCCAGCCTGGGTATCAGCATCTACCCGGACGACGGCGAGGACGTGGAGACGCTCTTCAAGAACGCCGACATAGCCATGTACCAGGCAAAAGAGGAAGGCGGGAACAAGCACAAGTTCTACACCGCAGCGATGAACGAGAAGTTCCTTCAGAGGCTCGACTTTGAAAGGAGGATGCGGAGGGCGCTCGAAAATGACGAGTTCATCCTTTATTATCAGCCGGAAGTGGACATAGATACTGGCGAGGTCTCGGGGGTCGAGGCGCTCATCAGGTGGCGGGACCCTGAACTGGGGCTCCTTATGCCCGGCGATTTCATCCCGCTCGCCGAGGACACGGGGCTCATAATACCGATAGGGGAATGGGCGCTCCGCGCCGCCTGCGCGCAGAACAGGGAATGGCAGGAAAGGGGCTTGAGGCCCGTGATCATGGCCGTCAATCTCTCCATGCGCCAGTTCAGGGAGAACGACTTCATGGGCTCCCTTATGAGAGTACTGGAAGAGACAGGCCTTGACCCGAAATGGCTTGAGCTCGAGCTTACGGAGAGCATCATAATGGACAACGCCGAGTCCGTCATAGGCACATTGAGAGAACTCAAACTCAATGGGAGGCGCTTACTATCGACGATTTCGGAACAGGGTATTCCTCGCTCGAGTACCTGGAAGAGATGCCCATAAATAAGCTCAAGATCGCTCAGTCCTTCATAAAGGGCATCACACCGACCCGGACGATGTCAGCCATCGCGAATACCGTCATAAGCATAGGCCACAGCATGAAGATGGAGGTACTGGCCGAAGGGGTGAGACGGTTGAGCAGCTTTGCCCTGAGGACTCTCGCGCGATAAGGTGCAGGGTTTCCTGATGTCGAGGCCTGTCCTGGCAGGGGCCGAGTCTCTTCTCGGTAAAAGGGCCGAAAGGCCGCTCTGGTCAGGTGTTTAGGGTTTGCGGGCGCTTTTCGGGGACTTCGGCATCTTTTGCGCCGCCCAATATCCGTGAAGCTGCAGAAAAGACCTCTTCAACCCCTATTGAATCCATGCACGGCGCCTTTTTGCCGCACGGGAGGAGCTCCTCGTCGAGCACGTGCACGCACGGCGAGCAGATGAAGTCATTGTAAACCGGCTCCGCGCTGCCGCCTGCAGGAAGGAAGTGCCGGGGGTGCGTCGGCCCGAAGAGGGCTATCGTCGGGGTTTTCATGAGGACCGCTAAATGGAGCGGCCCGGAATCGTTTGTGATGAAAAGGGCGGCGTTCTTGAGATATCCCATCAGCTCCCGGAGGGTAAGCTTCCCGGCGAGGTTGACCACGGCATCCTTCCGCGGGTTTTCAAGCCTTTCGATAAAACCCTCAACGACCTGCCGCTCGCTCCGGGAACCTATGAAGCCGATCCTGTTCGGGTATGCGTCGAGTAGCTTTAGAACGAGCGCCTTGAACTTTTCTTCCGGCCACCTCCGCGGCGCAAAAAGCTCTCCGGTATTTATGTTCACCAGGACCATGCCGTCCGCGTCCCTGCTGCCCTCTATCCGAAGGCCCTTGCACTCGCCCCCCCCCGATGAAGTTTTTTCAGGCAAGCCGACGGTCTCTGAAAACATCCTGAAATAGAGCTCGCCCGCGTAGCGGAACCTGTTGAAGTAGACGAGGTGTGTGTGGAGGCGCTTCCTGAAGCGGGTGGTGTCGGATACGAACCCGGCCCGGTTCCTCGCGGCCGTAAGGAGGCAGAGGACCGATGAGAGCTTTGAGTAGGTCTCAAGGTCAAAGGTCCAGTTCGGGCGGAACCTCCATATTCGGATGAGGTTTTTTGCCAGGGAATAGAGGCTTGTTGCGAGCGTCCTGTCGTCGAGCTCAAGTATCTCGGAAAAAATCCCGAGTTCCCTCGCGAGCTGGTTCGTCTGGCCTGTGCCCCAGAAGATGAATTGAGAGCCGGGGTACGTCTCCTTGAGGGCCGCGAGCGCCGGATAAGCGCAGGCAAGCGACCCCATGCCGCTGAACTTCATGACCACTGCCCTCTCGACGGGAATGTTCCTGTGGTCCCTCCTCAATATATTGCCCACGCAGAAAGCGAGCGCCTCGAAGGACATGGCGAGCGCAAAGCCCAGGTAGTGGTCTATCTTCCTTTTGAATTTGAGCGAAAGCATAAAATGAGCCTTCTCCCGCGGTTCGTACCCCTTTACGGTCTACTGAGGCCCTTTGAGAAGGTAGAGGTCTCCCAGCCCTGTACGTACCGGGTTTTCCATGTCGAACCTTTCCGAAGCCCATTCGTAATAGAGAGGGAGCCTGTCCCGGTCCGGTATATCATACCATGAAAGGCCTGTATTTGACCTCAATATCGCTTTCACCCCGTTTCTTTCGAGTTCGGAGACCATTTCCCGCTGCATCTCCCCGGTAACGGCCAGGCCGATCTTGTAATATTTCGTCGGGAGCGGATATCCGAGCGCCGGGTATATGAGCGGGGCTGAATTGGTGACCAGCAGTTCTCCTTTATTTATGTTAAAGCGCCTCAGTTCCTCCTTGAGCCCGCAGACCGCGGCATCGAAATCACGGTAATCATTCCAACGGAGGTTATAACGCGAAAATATCGAATTGGAGCATTGCCAGGGCGTCGGCGCATGGAAACCGGCAAGGAGCCCGGTTGACGAACTGATAATCCTGCCCTTTGACAAGGAATGGTTGGCCCTGAAGCCTGCCGTCCGGAAATCGAAGAAAGCGAACAGCGCGATAACCGCGAGCACCTTGAAATACAGCTTGAGCCGTGATACGGCCACGACCCTCATGCAGAAAGCGGCGATGAATATATTCGTCAGGACGAAGGCGTCGAAGATGTGCGCGTAGTCGCTCCGCCCGAATGCCGTCTTGAGGAGGAGGATGGAAAAGAAAGAGAGCAGCACTGGAAATCTTTCGATCTGGAAAGGATGCCGCAGGTTCTTAAGGAGATACCCGGCCAGTATCGCGGCGAAAGTAAGCGTTGTCAGAAGGAACGCGACGCCCGCCCACGCCCACGCCCCGGCAGGCCCCTGAGGGTATGCGATCGATTTAAGGAAGAGAGGGAAAGGCAACCCCCCTGTGTCCGAATGGTGCCTGGGAAGGACATACAGCGTTGTGGCGTACCATTCGCGCCCCGGCCAGCCCAGGAGAAGATACATCGTTATCGCTGCGGCGAGGAGGCCCGCGATATAGAGAGAGAACTCCTTGGCTACCCGGCGCAGGGCAGCGCGCTCGTATATGAGGGAGCCGACGGCCTGGAAGATGAATAACGCGGCGATTGCAGCCAGCACATAGACGCCGAATTCAATCCGGTAGACATGTGCAATGAAAGTCAAGGCGCCGGCAGCGAAGAAATGAGACCCGAGCCTTGCCCTCGAGAACGCCACCAAGGCGATGGCGGCGAATAGGAAACTCGATAGCTGGACCAGGGCCGGCCGGAGCGAAAGCGTCAATACTAAATTCAGGACTATAATGACCGCCATGAGGAGGACCGAATAATAGCCGAGCCGCATCCCGTGGCAGATGAGCGCCAAGGCCAGGACGCCAAGACTCATTGAAAAGGCCTTGGCCAGCAGCATCGTCGGCACGTCCATCCTGGAAAAAATAAAAAAGAATAAGGCTGCAATGCCGGTGTCTTCAAGACCATGCGGCCACTGGGACGTTACGAACGGCTTTCCCCCGGAAAGGAGGTCGGCTGCGGTGGTGTACTGCTCTCCGAAATGATGCACATCAAGCGGGTGCTCGAACCAGTAGGGAAGAGAGAACATGAATATGAGCGACATCCCGGCAGCCGCGGCGGCCAGCATGATAACCGGGCTGGCCTTTTTGGGGGCCGGGCTGCTGATAGCGGACCTGAAGAAATAATAAAGAAACGAAAGGAGTATGAGGACGTTCGTGAGCTGAAATGCCAGGCCGTCGAGGTTTTCGAACTCGACGTGCCTCCGGGCTATGAGGAAGGCCACCGGCGCGAGAAGGAGCACGCTTGCGAGCTTGACAAGTCTCGACCTGAACGCCTCGAAAAAAATGGCCGCGACCCCAGAAGCCAGCACCGAGGCCGCAACGGCAGCATGCTCGACGTTCTTCGGGTATCCGTTGAACGACGGCCATCCCGGCGCAGACCATTCCGGCTCCACCGTTTGGACGGAAATATAGGAGGCAATGACCCCGAGAGAGGCAACGCAGACGAGGAGGTGAGCCGTCGCGGCCATGTTTTCGGGTATCTTCTTGAACTGCTCTCTTATGTGCATGCGAGTCGGGACGGACACCGGCAGGATTGAAGCGCCCGGAAAAGGCCGTCCACTATCGAGATTATAATCATGTCGGGTAACGGTTCTCTGCCCAGCGCATGCTTCCTTAAGGGCCGTGGTCGAATTGCTGGTTGAGGTCTCTCCGGAGATACAGGGCCCCGAGCCCGGTCCTTACCGGATTATCCATGTCGAACCTTTCCCTGGCCCATTTGAAATGTACCGGCAGCCTGTCCCAATCCGGGATGTCGTACCACGTGAGGCCGACGTTCGACCGGAGGAGCGCCTTGACGCCGTTCCTTTCAAGCTCGGATACCATTTCCTCCTGCATCTCTTCTGTTATTGCGAGACCTATCTTGTAATATTTCGTCGGAAGTCCATAGCCCAGGGCCGGGTATATGAGGGCGGCGGAATGCATTACCAGCAGCTCCTTCTCATTTATCCCGTAACGCGAAAGTTCCTCTTTCAGCCCGCATATGAACCTGTCGAAGGCCTGGTAATCCGGCCTGGCCAGGTTCTGGGCCGAGAATATCGAATTCGAGCATTGCGCCGGAGGAGGCTCGTTATATCCGGACAGGTATTCGTATGAGCCCTTGAAAAGGGCCGGGTGCGGCAATAAAGGCTTGTCCGCGAATGAGAGGCGGACCGATTCGAAATTGAAAAATGAGAAAAGGAGGCCTACTAACAGGATTTTAGCCGGCGCTTTGAGGGGCGACGCTATCAAGACCCTTGAACATGCGAGCACAAGGAGGAACGCAGGGATAAGGAACGCGTGGTGTATATGGCTGAAGTCGCTCCTTCCGAAGGCGGTCTTGAGCATGAATACCGAAAAAAAGACCAAAAGCACCGGGAACTTGTCTATTTTCCCGGCCTGCCTGAGATTCCTCATGAGGTATCCGGTTATGATCGCGACCATGGTCAAAATCGTGATTAGGAGCGTTATCCCGGTCCATTCCTTGGGATATCCCTGTCCCACGGAATATACATGCGCAATCGATTTGATGAACAGCGGGAACGCCAGGCCGCCGGTATCCGCGTGGTATCTGGGAAGGATGTAAAATACGGTCTTGTACCATTCGGGCCCCGGCCAGCCCAGGACAAGGTACATAAAAAACGCGGCTCCCGCAGTTCCGAAAAGATAAAGCGCGGCCTCTCTTGCGGTGCCGCGAAGCCGCGCGCGGTCGTAAATCAGGGCGCCTGCCGCCTGATACAATAAGAGCGCAATTATCGAGACAAACGCGTATACGCCCAGCTCTATCCGGTAGACGTGGGCTATGAAGGTAAGCAGCCCGGCCAGGAAGAACTGATAGCCGCGTGCCGCCCTTGAAAACGCGAGCAGCGCAATGAGGGCGAAGATATAGCTCGTGAGATAGCCGAAGCCCAGGGCGTAATTAAAGACCGCGACGGCTGCCAGAACGAGGACGGAATAATAGTCGAGCCGCATGCCGTAGCAAAGGAGTAGGATTGTTATCGCTCCGAGGCCTGTTGCGAAAGCCAGCGAGAGGAGCATGGTAGGCACATCGGTCCGGGAGAACAAGGTAAAAAAGAGCGCGGCAATGCCGGTGTCTTCAAGACCGTGCGGCCAATGGAATGTAATGAAAGGCCTGCCGCCGGCGAGCAGGTCGGCAGCTGATGTGAACTGCTCGCCGAAGTGATGCACATCCAGCGGATACTCGAACCAGTATACGACCGAAAGCATGAAAAAGACCGAGAACCCGGCAATCCCGGCGGCGATGATAACAAGTGGATTGGCTTTTCGCGGTGCCGGAACGGCATCGGCCGATTTGAAAAAATAGAAGAGAGAGCTGAGTAGAACGGCGATGTACACGAGTTGTATGGAGCCGCTCATCCCGGAGATATCGACGTTCTTGTAGACTATGACGGCCGCAACCGGGACAAGGACGGCCAGGCTTGCGATCTTAATGAGCCTGGCCCTGAACGCCTCGAAAAATAGAGCCGTGAGCGCGGCCCCGATTATCGAGGCCATGAGGGCAGCGTTCTCGATATTTTTCGGATACTTGTTAAAGGAGGGCCATCCCGGAGTAGACCAGGCCGGACTTACGGACTGAACGCAGATATAGGATACGATAACGCCTACAGAGACAACGCAGAGCGCAAGGTGTATCGTCTCAGTCAGGTTTCCAAGAAGCTCCTTTAACGGAATCCTGAACGATCTCATTTTGGAGGTAAGGTGTACTTTGCCGCTTTTTTCATGTACCCGGCATAGACTAAACGGCTAAGGTTGTATTTCCTGCCAGAAGCAAGGATAAGAACTGATTTAAGCACATCCCCTCCCTTTTTTCATAACCTTTTCCACAAGGGCCCTAAGTTTCCCGTCCTTTATGGGGCCGGCCGTCTTTTCTATGAAGGACTCGTCTTCCGGGGTGAGGGGGATTTGCGGGGAAGGGGGCGCGTTGGCCGGCCTGCGGCTTTTCACCGTTCCGGTCCTGAAGACGACGTCGGTTATGGTGCCGGGGCCGAGCGCCCCGTTAAGCCGTGCGACGATGGAGGCCTTCTGGTAATTGAGCTCGGTCATCCACGGCGAGCTTTCGACAGAGCAGAAGAGGACCGTCCCTATGAGCCTCTCGGGGCAGGTCCTTCGCGAGATGGCCTCTCCCACGCACCCGGGCCAGAGCTTTTTCGCCCTGTACTCCAGGAGCTTGGCCCCGAGGTTCAGGTGGCCCAGCGTCGAGCCGAGGACCGAGCTTATCGATGTAGGCGAGCTGCGGGAACCCCGGCGTTCCTTTCCCCTGCCGGACATTTCATGGACCCTTTCGGTTGAGCTTCCCGCCTATGAGCTGTCCGGCCACCGCGCCGATTATCATAAGCGGGATGAACTTGTAGCCGAGGCCTGCCATGTTCCGGAGGAGAAATATGACCGGGATAGGCAGGTGGATGTACAGGAACCACTTGACAGAGAATTTCCGCGCCTTTACCCTGAAATACCCGAAAGGGAGGTTAAGGACCAGGGCTGCCAGGGTCAAAAGCGTCAGTAAAGCCGTTAGTTCCAGGGTCGTCATCCCCAGTAAGGTAACAGAATAATCTCCCGCGTGTCAACGGGCTACTTTCGAGGCCCGCTTCGACCGTCCGGCTGAAGACCGGGCCGTTTCCCCTTTCGGTGATATCCGCCCGGTCTTCAGTAAATGTATTGACATACGAGCCGCAAAACCTGTAT
This sequence comes from Deltaproteobacteria bacterium, assembly GCA_015075075.1. GTDB lineage: Bacteria > Desulfobacterota > GWC2-55-46 > GWC2-55-46 > GWC2-55-46 > UBA5799. Next base: position 30,602 of record JABTVA010000007.1, read on the forward strand.
ATTATTAGAATTTGCGTCTTTCCAGGCGCGTATTAATCGCTTTCCAGGCGGGCGGAAGCGGATTATAATATTTAAGGTATAATTGGACAATGGATACTGCCGGGCTGTCCGGCGGCCGTTCTTTCCCGGGAATTAAGGATGTTCGAGTCACTTTCCGACAAGTTCAGGAAAATATTAAAGGATGTAAGGGGCCAGGGCACCCTGACGGAATCAAACGTCCAGGCGGTCCTTAAAGAGGTCCGGCTCGCCCTCCTGGAAGCTGACGTAAACTTCACGATCGTCAAGGACTTCGTCTCTGCCGTGAAGGAAAAGGCCATGGGCAAGGAGGTGCTCGAAAGCCTCTCCCCTGGCCAGCAGTTCACCAAGATAGTCTACGACGAGCTTGCGGCGCTCCTCGGCGGAAGGACGCGGGGCTGGAATTGAAGGGCATGGCCGGCGGTCATCATGCTCGTGGGGCTCAGGGCTCGGGCAAGACCGACGAGCCATGAAGCTCGCGCTTCACCTGAAGAAAAAGGAGGAACCCCTTCATAGTCCCCGCGGACCTCTTCAGGCTCGCGGCGGTTCTGCAGCTTAAGAAGCTCGCCTCAGAGGTAAAGATAGACTGCTTTGACAGCGAATCCTACTCGTCTCCCGCCGACATATGCAGGGAGGCTTTCAGGATAGCGGGGCTCAAGGGCTACGACATACTGCTCGTGGACACGGCCGGAAGGCTCCATATAGACGACGCGCTCATGACCGAGCTCAAGGCCATGAGGGAGATACTTTCGCCGAGCGAGGTGCTCTTCGTAGCCGACTCCATGACCGGACAGGACGCGGTCAACACGGCCAAGGGCTTCAACGAGTCCATAGGCATAACCGGCGTGGTACTCACGAAATTCGACGGGGACGCCAGGGGCGGCGCGGCCCTCTCCATGAGGGTCACGACGGGGCGTCCCATAAAGTTCATAGGCACGGGCGAGAAGGCGGACGCCCTGGAGGTATTCCACCCATCGAGGCTCGCCGGCAGGATCCTCGACATGGGCGACGTGCTTACGCTCATCGAGAAGGCCCAGGCCACCTTCGACGAGAAGCAGGCGAAGGAGCTTGAGAAAAAGCTCAAGAGGGACGAGTTCACGCTCGAGGACTTCAAGGAGCAGCTCCAGCAGATAAAGAAGCTCGGCTCCCTCGATTCCATACTCTCGATGGTCCCTGGCTGACGCCATCAGAGTCGAAGGACATAAGCATAGACGAGAAGGAAATAGTCCGGATAGAGGCGATAATAAACTCCATGACCAGGGGCGAAAGGTCCGACCCCTCGGTCCTTAACGCCAGCAGGCGGCAGAGGATAGCGAAGGGGAGCGGCACAAGGGTCCAGGAGGTCAACAAGCTCATGAACCAGTACGCTGACATGCGGAAGATGATGAAGAAGCTGAAGAGGCCGGGCCCAGGGGGCTCAAGGGGCTTTTCAACAGGACAATGTAGCTTTTCTCAAACCAATCACAAAGACGGGAGGTAATACGGCGGCATGGCGGTAAAGATCAGGTTGACAAGACAGGGAGCCAAGAAGAAGCCTTTTTACAGGATAGTGGTGGCCGACTCAGAGGCCCCGAGGGACGGGGATTTCCTCGAGGTTGTCGGCACCTACGACCCGATGGCCGAGCCGGCCCGCGTGGCCCTGAAGGGCGACAGGGTCTCCTATTGGCTCAGCAAGGGCGCGGTCCCGACGGATACCGTGAGGCAGCTCCTCAAGAAGGCCGCAAAAGCGGCCTGAGACCCGGAGAAGCAGGTCGGACAGCTGGATCGATAAAAGCCGTCACCTACGCCAGAACTTCTCGGAGGTATCGCATGAAGGACCTAATCGAGTATATCGCAAAGGCTCTCGTCGATCGTCCGGAGGATGTCAGGGTAAATGAAATCGAAGGTGAGAGGACGTCTGTCATCGAGCTGTCAGTGGCCAAGGAGGACCTTGGCAAGATAATAGGGAAGCAGGGCAGGACCGCGAGGGCCATAAGGACCATACTGACCGCGGCCTCGACGAAACTCAAAAAACGCTCTGTTCTGGAGATAATTGAGTAGGGAAGAAGAGCTCGTCCCGATAGCTCGGATAACCGGCGCCCACGGGATAAAGGGCGAGGTCAAGGCAGCGCCCTACGGCGACCTCGACGACATGGACTGGGAAGCCGTAGCCGTTTTCCTCGCCGGCAAGGGCGGAGCGAGGCCAGCCAGGGTCACCCGGGCGCGGAGGCACAAGGGTGTCTTCATACTCGAACTCGACGGGGTTGCCGACAGGAACGCGGCGGAGGCGCTCGCCGGCCTCGACGTCTCGGTAAGGCGCTCCGACCTCCCCGAGACCGCCGAGGACGAGTATTATTACTTCGAGCTTGTCGGCATGGACGTGTATTCCGAGGACTCGAAGCGCATAGGCCGGGTCTCGGACGTGATGGAGACGGGCAGCAACGACGTCCTCGTGGTGGACGGCCCTTATGGCGAGGTCCTCGTCCCGGCCATAGAACAGGTGATAGTCAGGGTAGACCCGGATAAGAAGGAAATAATCATCCGCCTTTTGGAAGGCATCCTGCCCGAGTAGGCTACCTCTAAAGCGATTGCGCAACACCTCATGCCGGTACCCTCATGGTCTTCGACATACTTACCCTCTTCCCCGAGTTCTTCTCCTCTACGGTGCGCCACGGCGTCGTCGGCAGGGCCGCGGCAAGCGGGCTCATAGAGGTCAACGCCCGCAGCCTCCGGGACTATACGGAAGACAGGCACCGGACGACCGACGACTACCCGTACGGCGGCGGGCACGGCATGGTGATGAAGGTCGAGCCCGTCGTGAAGGGCATAGAGGCCTTGAAGGGAAGCGGCGGGCCCGCGAACGTCGTCCTCACGACCCCGCAGGGCAGGCTCTTTTCCCAGCCCCTTGCAGAGGAACTCGCGTCAAAGGGCCGCCTGATAATCGTATGCGGCAGGTACGAGGGCTATGACGAGCGCATACGGGAGTTCGCCGACTACGAGATATCCATCGGAGATTACGTGCTCTCGGGCGGAGAGATACCGGCCCTCGTCATGATAGACGCCGTCTCGCGGCTCGTGCCGGGCGTGCTCGGAGAGCCTGAATCGGCCAAGTCCGACTCCTTCAGCAGGGGCCTGCTCGAGTATCCCCAGTATACGCGCCCCGAGGAGTTCAGGGGCATGAGGGTCCCGGAGGTGCTCCTTTCGGGTAACCACGCCGAGATAGAAAAATGGAGGCGGAAGGAGAGCATAAGAAGGACCTGCCTTCGGAGGCCCGACCTCCTGGAAAAGGCTGACATCGCCAACGGCGACAGGGCCTTTCTTGAGGAGATGATAAAAAAGGGCGGTCCGGGCAGTAGTTGACTTTTTTGTTGCAATTCCAATTTTTCTGGAGCATAATTAGCGTTTAAAAATTTTGAAACTGTCAAGGAATCGCGGAGGATACCATGGGAGTCATGCAGGATATCGAGAAGGACTATATCAGGACGGACATGCCGGAATTCAACCCGGGCGACACCCTTCTCGTCAGGGTCAAGATCAAGGAAGGCGACAAGGAGAGGGTGCAGCCTTTCGAGGGCATCGTCATAAAGAAGCGCGGCAGCGGCGTAAGGGCGACGTTCACTCTCAGGAAGATATCCTACGGAGTGGGCGTTGAAAGGATTTTTCCGGTCAACTCCCCGGCTCTCGAATCCGTGAAGGTCCTTTCCAAGGGTGTCGTAAGGAGGGCGAAGCTCTACTACCTCCGCGACCTTAAGGGCAAGGCCGCCAGGATAAAGACCAAAAGGTAAACGGCAGATCCGACAAAGCCCGGCCCGCAAAGGCCGGGCTTTTTTATTGAAGCGCACCCCGCGTACAGGGTGGACGTTTTTACGCCAGGCAACCTCTAAAAATTAGAGATTTTTCCCGCTTTTCCCGAAAGGCCAGGAATAAAAAGCGGAGCATATATGACAATATGAGCATTTTTATTCCCGGACCACAGAGTCCGGGAAAAGATCAATTTTTAGAATCTGATCCGGCCTCCTAATGGACTTATACGAAAAAGACGCCCGTTCAAAGGGCCTTGCGAACGTAGCAGGGGTAGACGAGGCAGGGCGCGGCCCGCTCGCCGGCCCGGTTGTGCCGGCAGCCGTCATATTCCCGTTCCCGCCGCCTCTCGGCATCGGCATAAGGGACTCGAAGACAATGACGCACCAGGCCAGGACAGAGGCCCTTTTCGGCATATACAGGGCGGCACGGGCCGTCGGGGTCGGTATCGTCTGGCCGGAAGAGATAGACAGGATAAATATCCTCAAGGCGTCGCTGAAGGCGATGGAGCTCGCCATAGGTAAGCTCGGAGTAGGGCCGGACATGCTCCTTGTAGACGGCAGGGTCCCAATCGACACCGACATCCAGCAGACGCCCATAGTAAAGGGAGACTCCCTCAGCGTCTCGATAGCCGCAGCGTCTATCGTGGCCAAGACGACGCGGGACGCCATAATGGACGCCTACCACATCCGGTATCCCCGCTACAACTTCAGCTCGCATAAGGGTTATCCCACGAGGGAGCACCTTCTTCTCCTTGACGAGCACGGCCCGAGCCCCATCCACAGAAAGACCTTCCGGGGGGTCATAAAAGACCTCTTTGCCGGGCCTGCGGGGGCCGGATGAAGAGAAAGGCTTTCGGCAACGCGGGCGAGGACGAGGCCGTCCGTTTCCTCGAAAAAAACGGCTACAGGATAATCGAGAGGAACTTCCACTGCCGCTACGGCGAGATAGACATAATCGCCAGGGACGGCAGTGCCATTGTATTCGTCGAGGTAAAGACGAGGGGCGGGGATGCCTTCGGCCCAGCAGCCGCGAGCGTTGACGAAAAGAAGCAGCGGAAGATGACGATAGCCTCCCAGCTCTATCTTGAAAAGGCCGGGGCTTCCGACCCCGAAGTCCGCTTCGACGTGGTCTGCATTGAGAAGAGGGACGGGAGGCTCGAAATCGAGCTTATAAAAGACGCTTTCGAGGTCGCCGAATAGTTAGGGAAGGTCTGATTAATTCCGTTTCTTGCGGTCATTGCGAGGAGTGAAACGACGAAGCAATCTCAAAGTGCCTGATATTCAAAAGAAGAGTTGCTTCGCTACGCTCGCAATGACGAATACGAATTAATCAGACCTTCCTTAGTAATCACGGCTCCGCCCGGACTTGTTCCGCCATATCCGTATCCCCTTCATACGATTCCGTTCACTCCTATGTTTTCGCCGGTTTCTATTGTATCGACCACTTCATAATGCTATAAAAGACTGCAGAAAGAACACGCGAAGGGAAGGTTAAATGCAGGCAAAGAAGACCAGGCTGGTAATAATCGGGCTCATCGGCTTACTCGTAATCCTGTCGCTCTCGCTCCTTAACATCTATACCGAGTGGCTCTTCTTCAAGAGACGGGATACACCGGGATATTCACGAAGACGCTCTCCACCAAGATAGCCCTCGGCGCGGCCTTCAGGCTTTTCTTCCTCGTCTTTGCGACGGTCAATACGATAATAGCGAACAGGGCGAGCTTCAGGCCCGTTAAGCTCCACCTCGTCGACAACCTCGCGCTCCAGGTGCAGGGCCTCGAAAGCATCGTGAGGACTGCTGCCCTTGCCGCAGGGGCCGTCTTCGCCTTTTTCGCGGCGCAGTGGGGGGCGCTGAGGTGGGAGGAGCTGCTTATCTTCATGAACTCCGTCCGCATGGACCTGGCGGACCCGATACTCGGCGAAGACATTGGTTTTTACCTTTTCAGGCTCCCGTTCATAGAGTCGCTCAAGGGGTTTGCCGGGTTCACGCTCGTCATGACCTCCCTTATCGTGGGTGCGAACTATTTCCTGAGGGGCGGCCTCGTCCTCTCCAACGCGGGCTTCTATATCGACAGGCAGGTGAGGGCGCATTTCGGGGTCCTCGGCGGCCTCTTCCTGCTGCTCGCCGCCTTCGGCTTCTACATAGACACCTTCAACCTCCTCCTTACGAAGAACGGCGCCGTATTCGGCGGCGGCTATACCGACGTGAATACGCGGCTACTCTTCTACAGGATACTCATGGCGGTCACCCCCATAGCCGCGGTCGTGTTCGGAGTTTCCATGCTCCGGGGCGCGTTGAAGGCGGCCCTGGTCTCGGCGGGCGTGGTCGGCGTCGTCTATTTCGGCGGGCTCGTGCTCTATCCCGGGTTCGTCCAGAAGTTCAAGGTAGAGCCGAACGAGCTTGTGCTCGAAACACCCTATATAGAGCACAACATAAAGTTCACCCGCATGGGCTATGACCTGGACAGCATTGATGTGATACCGTTCGACGTCGGCTACAATCTGACGTCCGGGAACATAGAGGCGAACGATGCGACCATCAAGAACATAAGGCTGTGGGACCACGTCCCGCTCCTTCGGACCTACAGCCAGCTCCAGCAGATAAGGACTTACTACAAGTTCGCCGACGTGGACAACGACAGGTACACGATAAACGGCGAGTACATGCAGGTAATGCTCTCGCCGAGGGAGCTCTCCTACGCTGACCTCCCGAGCAGGTCCTGGATAAACGAGAAGCTCACGTTCACGCACGGCTACGGCCTGGCCTCGGGCCCGTAAGCAGGATAACGCGCGAGGGCCTCCCGGAGCTTATGGTCCGTGACATACCGCCGGTGAGCTACGGCAATCTCGCTGTAAAGAGGCCGGAGATCTACTACGGGGAGCTCTCGAGCGACTACGTTGTCGTCAATACAGAAGTCCAGGAGTTCAGCTATCCAACTACCGAAGGGAACGTCTACACGTCCTACGAGGGAGGGGGCGGCGTAAGGCTCGACTCGCTCTTGAAGAGGGCGCTCTTCGCGCTCAGGTTCAAGACCGAGAAGATACTCCTTTCCTCGGACATAAAGCCGGAAAGCAGGATACTCTACTACAGGAACGCGCTCGAAAGGGTAAGGACGATCGCGCCTTTCCTCATATTCGACAAGGACCCGTACCTCGTCATCTCCGATTCCGGCAGGCTCGTGTGGATGGTGGACGCGTACACCACTTCAAGCAGGTTCCCGTACTCTACGCCCATAGACGGGAGGACGAATTATATAAGGAACTCGGTGAAGGCCGTGGTAGACGCGTACGACGGCACGGTGAAGTTCTACGTGAGCGACCCCGCTGACCCGGTCCTCAGGGTCTTCTCCGGGATATTCGAGGGCGTATTCGAGCCGCTCGAAGCAATGCCCGACGACCTTGAGAGGCACATCAGGTATCCGCAGGGGCTCCTGAGCGTGCAGGCCGCCATCTATTCCTCGTACCACATGACCGACCCGCAGGTCTTCTACAACAAGGAGAACCTCTGGGAGATACCGGTCTTCTCCGAAAGGACGATGGAGCCCTATTACACCATAATGAAGCTCCCCGGGGAGGACAAGGAGGAATACATACTGCTCCTCCCGTACACCCCTGCAAAGAGGGACAACCTCGCGGCCTGGCTCGCGGCCAGGTGCGACGTGCCCAACTACGGGAAGCTCGTTGTCTACACCTTCCCGAGGGACAGGCTCATATACGGGCCCAAGCAGATAGACGCTCGGATAAACCAGGACTCGTACATCTCGCAGCAGCTGACGCTTTGGGGGCAGAGGGGCTCGCAGGTCATAAGGGGGAGCCTCCTCGTCATCCCGAGAGAGAATTCGCTCCTTTACGTCCAGCCGCTGTATCTCGCGGCGGTCGACAAGGCCGGGCTTCCGGAGCTCCGGAGGGTCATAGTCGCCTACGAGAACGAGGTCGTGATGGAGGAGAACCTCGAGCTTGCGCTCGAGCGCCTCTTCGGCGGCAGGAAGGCCGCCAGGGCGCGCCCCGCCGGGACCGCCGCTCCGGTTGCCAAGCCGGACGAGACCAAAAACACGGAGTTGGCCAGGGAGGCGATGCGCACCTTCGAGCGGGCGCTCGATAAGCAGAGGAGGGGCGACTGGGCCGGGTACGGCGAGGAGCTTGAAAGACTGGAAGGGATATTAAAGAGGATAGCGAGATAGGATGCCGATGCTTTCAGAGGTCGTCGAGCTTGCGAGAAGGGCCGGGAGTGCGGTCATGGAAGTCTACTCCCGTCCTTTTTCAGTAAAGTTCAAAGAGGACTCAACGCCCCTTACCGAGGCTGACAGCGCCTCCCACCTTTTGATAGCCGCCGGCCTTCCGGCAATCGCCCCGGGCGTGCCCGTGATATCGGAGGAGGGCGAGGGCGTGCCGTTCGAGGCAAGGCGCGGCTGGAAGAGGTTCTGGCTCGTGGACCCGCTCGACGGCACAAAGGAGTTCATAAGGAGAAACGGGGAGTTCACGGTCAACATCGCCCTTATCGAAGACGGAGCCCCTGTCCTGGGAGTGGTATACGCCCCGGCTTGCGGGCTTATGTACTATGCCGAAAGGGGCGGAGGCGCTTTCAGGGAAAGGGCGGGCGGGACGCCTGAAAGGGTTTGCTCCGGGCTTGCGGGCACAGGGGTCCGCGCGGTCGTAAGCAGGTCGCATCCGGACGCCCATGTGGAGGCTTTCCTCAAGGGCTACGATGTGTCGAGCCGGGTGGAGGCCGGGAGCTCGCTAAAGTTCTGCATCGTGGCAGAGGGCAGGGCAGACCTCTACCCGAGGTTCGGCGAGACCTGGGAATGGGACACCGCCGCGGGGCACGCCGTCGCAGCCGTGGCAGGTGCGTCGGTTACGCTGCCTGACGGGAGTCCCTTGTTTTACAACAAGGAGAGCCTCAGGAACCCCGGGTTCATAGCGGCCGCCGCCGGCCTCCATGTGAAACCGTATCAGGCTGCCCAAATAAGCTCTTGACAATTTTAATGACTATGATAATTATAATCATGTCATCGGAACCAGTACGGCATATTTGATGCCTTTCCGGTCCCACCGATTGAAATAAACATAAAAAGCAGGGCGTTTTCTTCACGCGGGAGTAGCTCAGTTGGTAGAGCGCAACCTTGCCAAGGTTGAGGTCGCGGGTTCGAGACCCGTCTCCCGCTCCATTTCATTTGTACCTCCCGGTCGATCCTCTTGCCCAAGGTGCGTGGGTTATGCAGCCTGAAAACAAAATTGATATCCTCAAGTCGTACATCGAGGCCAAGGGGCTCAAGTCCACGTCCCAGAGGGACTTCATCGCCGATACATTTTTCAGGACCAATACCCACATCTCGCTCGACGAGCTGCTGAAAAAGGTAAAAAGAAAGACGCCGAACATCGGCTACGCCACCGTGTACAGGACCATGAAGCTCCTTACCGAGTGCGGCCTCGCCATATCAAGGCAGTTCGGGGACGGGCAGACGAGGTACGAGAACCTGCCCGAGGACGGCCACCACGACCACATCATCTGCATCAAATGCTCCCGGATAGCCGAATTCCACAACCAGAAGATAGAGCAGCTGCAGGCCGAGACCGCCAAGAAGCTCGGGTTCACGGTAGTAAACCACAAGCTTGAGCTCTACGGCTACTGCCCTGACTGCGCCTGACCGGCCCCGGTCGTCCCGCCGCCCCCCTCTGTTTTCCCCCTGCTGTGCCCCCATCAAGATTTAGCTTGCATGTGAAATTGGATATTATTATCATCTAAGTCATGCGTCATGGCAGCGAGAAGGGAATAGCCCAGGCCCAGGCCGGAGGGTCGCTTGTGCTCGTCGGCAATCCTAACGTGGGGAAGAGCGTCATCTTCGGCGCGCTCACCGGCAGGTACGCCACTGTCTCCAACTACCCGGGCACCTCCGTGGAGATATCCAGGGGGGTCGCGCGCTTCGGCTCAAAAAAACTCGCCATCATTGACAGCCCCGGCGTGAACAGCCTCGTCCCCATGTCAGAGGACGAGCTTGTGACAAGGGACATCCTGATGACCGGGGAGGTGTCGTCCGCCCTCCAGGTCATGGACTCCAAGAACCTCCGGAGGAGCCTCCTCGTAACTCTCCAGCTGATGGAGATGGGCCTTCCCGTGACACTCGCCCTCAACATGTACGACGAGGCGGGGGAGCGGGGTATTTCCATAGACACGGCCGCGCTTGCCTCCACTCTCGGCCTCAAGGTCATTCCAACCATAGCCACCCAGCGTTGGAACCTCGACAAGCTCGAGGCCGCATTCCATAACCGCGATAAGCCCGCGGACTCCCCGGTTAAATACCCCCGACAGATAGAGGAAGGCATAAGGGCGGTCGAGCCGCTCCTGCCGAGGTCAAGCATATCGCCGAGGTCGATAGCCATAATGCTCCTTTCCGGGGACGGTACGCTTAAGCCCTGGCTCGCGAGGGCCGCGTTCGGCCCCGACGAGATGAGGAGGGTGGAGGAGATAAGGGCCTCGGTGCAGGCAAGGTTCAAGGACCCGGTGGGCTATATCATAAACCGCGCGAGGCTGAAGGAAGTCGATTCGCTCGTCTTGAAGGTAGTGACGACAGAGGCGAAGGGCAGGGGAAAGGCGTCGGCCTTCATAGGCTCGGTCACCATGCACCCTGTCTGGGGCATCCCCGTCCTCCTCGCCGTGCTATTCATCATGTACGAGTTTGTGGGCGTCCTCGGCGCCGGAATAAGCGTCGATTACCTGGAGCAGATAGTCTTCGGCGAGTTCGTAAACCCCTGGACCAGCCGCATGGTGGGCCGCGTCATCACCCCCGGGAGCCTCATATACGACCTCCTGGTGGGAGAATTCGGGATTGTGACAATGGCTTTTACCTACGCCATCGCCATAGTGCTCCCCATCGTCAGCTTCTTTTTCGTGTTCTTCAGCTTTCTCGAGGACTCGGGGTATCTGCCCAGGCTCGCGGTAATGGTGGACAGGGTCTTCAAGGGCATGGGGCTTAACGGAAAGGCGGTCCTGCCGATGGTCCTCGGCCTGGGATGCGACACCATGGCCACCATGACGACCAGGATACTCGAGTCCAGGAAGGAACGGGTCATAGTGACGCTCCTCCTTGCCCTCGGGGTGCCGTGCTCGGCGCAGCTCGGGGTGATACTCGGCATGCTCGGCGCTGTCTCATTTTCAGCCATGGTCCTCTGGGCCGCGATAGTGATGCTCGTCCTTTTCATCGTCGGCCTCCTTGCGGCAAGGGTCCTTCCCGGGCAGCCCTCGGACTTCATACTCGAGATACCGCCGATGAGGATGCCCCACATCTCGAACATAGTCCTTAAGACCCTCGTGCGCGTCCAGTGGTACTTGAAAGAGGCGGTGCCGCTTTTCGTGCTCGGGACGCTCGTGCTCTTCGCGCTCGACAAGCTGAATGCCCTGAATGCCATACAAATCGCGGCCTCCCCGGTCATCGCTGGGCTTTTGAGCCTCCCGGCCGAGGCTACCGAGGCCTTCCTCATAGGCTTCTTAAGGAGGGACTACGGGGCGGCAGGCTTACTGGCCCTGCAGAAGGACGGGATGCTCGATCCGGTCCAGGTGGTCGTGAGCCTCGTTACCATGACCCTTTTTGTCCCTTGCATAGCCAACCTCCTTATGATAGTCAAGGGCGGGGGATTGAAGACGGCCATCTGGATGTCCGTATTCATTTTCCCGTTCGCAATACTATCCCGGGATACGTCGTAAACATCGGGCTGAGGCTTTCCAGGGGCCTCGCTGGACTAAGGGTTGCTGAAGACTCAAAATCTCATACAGGCTGCTCAAAAGCTCAAGATGCAAGGGAGTGAATTTTGAAGACGACGCAGATTGGGCTTTTCAGCAGTCTGCCAGGTGAAAGAACATGACGAATGACAAGGCAGTCGACGAGGTCCTCAATTCATAGTCCCAGAGGGGCTGAGCTCGAGCTCAGTTACGCAGCTCATGGGGATCAAGGAGGTGGCCGAGGTACACACCGCCACCATCGAACGCATGATGAGGACGGGCTCGTTACCATAGCCGGCGCACAATCACGCTTACGCCGGCTGGAGAGGCTCACGGAAGCCGCCATACGCCGCCACAGGCTCGCTGAAGGCTCCTTACCGAAGTGCTGGCAATGGATGAGAGAACGTCGAGCAGAACGCATGCTCTGTCGAGCCACACTCTCGCCGGGTGACAGTTCCATATGCACTCTCCTGGGGCACCCGCCGACCTGCCCCGGCCTCCCGATCCCCAGGGGCGCATGCGAAGAAGGCGAAGACGGGTGAAGCCCATTGTGCAGCAACTAACGCGTGCTCGAAGTGGGCGACACCGGCAGGATAATCTTCATCGCCTCAAATTCGCACGTAAGGCTTGACAAGCTCGGCTCCCTCGGCATAGTCCCTGGAAGCACAATAAGGGTGCACCAGAAAAGGCCCGCCTTCGTAATCCAGCTCGGCGAGACGACCCTTGCCCTCGACCCGGAGATAATAAAGGAGATATACGTAAGGAAGCTCGAGTAGCGTCCGTCCTCTCAGCGTACGTAAGCCCTTTTTCCGGCCCTTCCGGCCCAGGCCTCGGCTATTTCGATGAATATCCCCTTAAGGTCCCTCGTGACCTCCCAGCCCGGGTAGTGCGCCTTTGCCTTCGACAGGTCCGAGATGTAGCAGATATGGTCGCCTGAGCGGTTCTCCCCGGAATATTCCCATTCCATCGGGATGCCCGAGACCGACTCCGCGAGGCTGAGGCCTCAGTATGAATACGGAATTCCCCCCGCCGCCAGGTTGTAGACCTCGGCTGCTCTCAGAGCCCGATGAACCTCATGATGAACCCGACCACGTCGTCGAGTGGATATTGTCGCGGACCTGCTTCCCTTATACCCGTAGACCTTGTGTTTTTCTCTCCAGATTGCATTTGACGAGATAGCTCAGGAAACCGTGGAGCTCCACCGGAATGGTTGGGGCCGGTAAGGCACCCAACCCTCAAGCAGGCCGTCGGCATCCCGAAATACCTCCGTACTCCTGCCATCAGGTTGCTGCCGCGGCGCCAGACGCGCCGAATGAGTGCTTCGACCGGTCTATTCTCATGCCTTCCGAGATGCCGTTTTCCGACGCCTCGTCCGCGTAGTCGTATCTCGTCTCCTTTTCCACAAGGGCAGCTCGTTGGGGCGTCCCCGTAGACCTTCGTCGAGAGGGTGGACGAAAGGGATTCTGGGCAGGCGAGCCTTGCCGCCTCGAGGAGGTTAATTGTCCTCCGGCGTTCACGTCGAAGTCGTCGAACGGCCTTGACGCCGCCAGGTCATGGCTCGGCTGGGCCGCGGCATGGATTATGGCCGAGGACGGATGTCGCTCATCGCCCTCATCACCTCTTGCCTGTCCCTTATATCGGCCTCGATGTGCCTGAAGCGCGGGCGCAGCTCCTTAAGCCTCGCGGTTCCAGCGCGTGTCCCGGCAGGGCCGAAGAAATCGGCCCTCATGTTGTTGTCTATGCCGGCCACCTCCCAGCCCCCCTCGGAGAAACCCTCTACGACCGCGCTCCCGATAAGGCCGCTCGAACCTGTAACCAGCAGTTTCTTTTTCATTTTGTTTGACCCTATGCTCTTGAAATTGCGCCATCTGCGCGATTTTCGCCCTATAATGAAAAGGTTAGCAGAACTTGCCGCTTGCGCAATCGGGCCCGGGCAGGCCGCGCCAGCGGGAACGGATTTAAAACCCCCTACCAAAACCCCTTGAAATATGGTATTCTTTCCTCCCTATGCACCACGCCAATTTCGTACATCTCCACCTTCATACCCAGTACAGTCTCCTTGACGGGGCGATAAGGCCAGAGGCCCTCATATCGCTCGCAAAGGAGCAGAGGATGCCCGCGGTCGCGGTCACTGACCACGGCAACCTCTTCGGGGCCGTTGAGTTCTACCAGAAGGCCATGCAGAAGGGCGTAAAGCCCATAATAGGCTGCGAGCTCTACGTCGCGCCCGGGAGCCGGCTTGAGAAGACGGCCATAAAGGGCGAGTACGCCTTCCACCTTGTGCTCCTGGTCAAGAACCTCAAGGGCTACCAGAACCTCTGTAAGCTCCTTTCCAGGGCTTACATAGAGGGTTTTTATTACAAGCCGAGGGTGGATAAGGAGCTTCTCCGTGAGCATGGCGAGGGGCTCATAGCCCTGAGCGCCTGCCTCCACGGCGAGGTCGCCTATAACATCTCCATCGGCCAGAAGGAGGCCGCTGAAAAGGCCGCCTCCGAATACAAGGCCATGTTCCCGGACAGGCGGTTCTACCTGGAGATCCAGCATAACGGCATCGATGAGCAGGAGAGGGTGAACCGCGAGCTCATAGCGCTTGGGAAGAAGCTCGATATACCGCTTGTAGCGACGAACGACTGCCATTACCTCAAGAAAGAGGACTCCAGGGTCCATGACGTCCTCCTCTGCATACAGACCGGCACCACCGTGAACGCCCCGAACAGGATGCGCTTCTCTACCGACGAGTTCTATGTGAAGTCCCCGGAGGAGATGAACGAGGCCTTCAGGGACACGCCCGAGGCCATAGCGAACACCATTGAGATAGCCGAGCGGTGCAACTTCGAACTCACGCTCGGGAAAAACCACCTGCCCGAGTTCCCGGTGCCCGAGGGCGAGACCCTTGATTCGATGATAGATTCAAGGGCCAGGGCAGGTCTTGAAAAAAGGCTTGATGCCATGCGAAAGCTGGGCGCCGACGTGGAGCCCGTCAAATGGCAGTATTACGACCGCCTTGAAAAGGAGCTCAAGGTCATAAAGGGCATGGGCTTCCCGGGCTATTTCCTCATCGTCACCGACTTCATCGACTACGCGAAGAGCAGGGACATACCGGTCGGCCCGGGCAGGGGCTCGGCTGCAGGGAGCCTTGTCGCGTGGTCGCTCGGCATCACCAACCTCGACCCCATAAAATACAACCTCCTCTTCGAGAGGTTCCTCAACCCCGACAGGATATCGCTCCCCGATATCGACATCGACTTCTGTTTCGAAAGAAGGGACGAAGTCATAAGGTACGTAACCGGGAAGTACGGGGCGGACAAGGTCACCCAGATAATCACCTTCGGCCAGATGAAGGTCAAGGCCTGCATACGGGACGTGGGGAGGGCGCTCGATATGCCCTACGGCGACGTGGACAGGATCGCCAAGCTCGTCCCCAACACCCTGAACATCACCATACAGGAGGCGGTCTCGCAGGAGCCGAGGCTCAAGGAGCTCTACGAGAAGGACCCGAAGATAAAGGACCTCCTTGATACGGCCGTCGCCCTTGAGGGCCTCCCGCGCCACGCCTCGACCCACGCCGCGGGTGTCGTCATATCGAACAGGCCGCTTGACGAGTACATGCCCCTCTACAAGCAGCAGAAGGACGACTCGGTAACGACGCAGTTCACGATGAAGGACGTCGAGAAGGTCGGGCTCGTGAAGTTCGACTTCCTGGGCCTAAAGACCCTTACCGTCATAGACAAGACCGTAAAGCTCGTGAAATCCAACAGGGGCGTGGACATCGACATCGAAAACCTGCCCCTCGACGACGCGAAGACCTACGAGCTCGTGGCGAGCGGAAATTCCAACGGCATATTCCAGCTCGAAAGCTCTGGCATGAAGGAGCTTCTGAGGAAGCTGAAGCCCACGACATTCGAGGACATGGTCGCCGCTGTCGCCCTCTACAGGCCGGGCCCGCTCCAGAGCGGCATGGTCGACGACTTCATAAACAGGAAACACAAAAGGACGGCGATCGTCTACGAGGTGCCGGAATTGAAGGGCATACTCGAGAACACCTACGGCGTCATGGTCTACCAGGAGCAGGTCATGGAAATAGCCAAGGTGCTCGCCGGCTACACGCCAGGGGACGCGGACGTCCTCCGGAAAGCGATGGGCAAGAAGCTCCCTGAGGAGATGCTCGACCAGAGGAAGAAGTTCCTCGACGGCTCGATTAAAAAGAAGATAGACCAGAAAAAGGCCGAGAAGATATTCGACCTGATGGCAAAGTTCGCGGGCTACGGCTTCAACAAGAGCCACAGCGCGGCCTACGCCCTCATAGCCTACCAGACGGCGTATCTCAAGGCCCACTACACGGTCGAGTTCATGGCCGCGCTCCTGGGCTCGGACATGGGCAATACAGACCAGGTCGTGAAATACATAAACGAGTGCAAGGAAACCGGGATAGCCGTGGCCCCGCCCGACCTGAACGAGAGCTCTATGGAGTTCACCGTCTCGGGCAGCAGGATAAGGTTCGGCCTCGCGGCGATAAAGAACGTCGGCGCGTCCGCGATAGAGGAGATGCTGAGAGTCAGGGAGGAGGAGAAGTTCACCTCGTTCATCGATTTCCTTTCCAGGGTCGATTCGAGGAAGGTAAACAAGAAAGTCGTCGAGAGCCTCATAAAATGCGGGGCCTTCGACTTTACCGGAGAGAAGAGGGCCGCTCTCGCGGCAGGGCTCGATTCCGCGATGGACGCGGCGCAGTCCATGCAGCGGGACAGGGAACAGGGGCAGTCGTCCCTTTTCGACGCGATGGGCGGCGGCGCTCCCTCTCCCGTAAGGGCGGCTTCCGGCTCGCCGAATGTGGAGGAGTGGGGGAATAAGGAGCTCCTTGCCTATGAAAAGGAGACCCTGGGCTTTTACTTCTCGTCGCACCCGCTCGCCGGGTACAGGCGCGAGCTCGCCCTCTACGCCCTTCCCATAGAGGCCCTTTCCGAGAAAAACAACGAAGACGAGGTCACGGTAGGCGGCATAATAGCCGAGATGAAGGAGATAACGACGAAGAAGGGCGACCGCATGGCGTTCGCCAGGATAGAAGACCTTACAGGCTCGGTCGAGGCGGTCATCTTCTCTGACCTCTACAGGAAGGCCAAGGACGTCATAGCCGGCGGGTCGCCCCTTATAGTGACGGGCAGGCTCGACAAGGAAGAGGACGAGATGAAGCTCATCGCCTCGGATATCTCCTCCATCGAGGACGCGGCGCTATGGAGAAGAAATTACGGCCAGGAACACGCACATACACGCGCCCGCGGACGGGCTGTCCGGAAAAGCTCAACGGGCTCAAGAAGATAATACAGGAGAACCCCGGCACCTCGCAGGTCATACTCCACCTCGTGTACGAGGACAACGGAGAGGTGATAATCGGGGTGAACGAGCAGTTGAGACTGAGCCCGCTCGGCCCGGCCATTTCGAGGATAAAGGAACTTATAGACGGGGCCGAGGTAAAAATAATATAGTAGCGCGGAAAGGAGACTGGGCCAAGACCATGTACAGGCACTGGCTTGAATTTGAAAAGCCCGTTGAGGAGCTCGAAAAGAAGATTGACGAGCTCAGGGCTTTCGAGGCTTCCGGCAACGCCCGCTCGTCCGAGGACATAGCCAAGCTCGAAAAGAAGACGAAGGCACTTTTGAAGGAGCTTTACGGCAAGCTCACGCCGCAGCAGATAACGCAGGTGGCGAGGCACCCTTACAGGCCGTATACGCTCGACTACATCCAGAACGTCTTCGAGGACTTCATTGAGCTTCACGGCGACAGGACCTTCAGGGACGACCCGGCCATAGCAGGAGGACTCGCGCGGCTCGAGGGCGAGGCCGTGGTGGTGCTGGGCCAGCAAAAGGGGCGGAACACCAAGGAAAAGGTCCACAGGAACTTCGGGATGCCGAACCCCGAGGGCTACAGGAAGGCAAAAAGGCTTTTTGAGCTCGCCGAGAGGTTCAATCTCCCGGTATTCACCTTTATCGACACACCCGGCGCGTACCCCGGTATTGGCGCCGAGGAGAGGGGGCAGTCCGAGGCCATAGCGACGAACCTCATGGTCATGTCAAGGCTCAAGGTGCCTGTCATTGCGACGGTCATCGGCGAGGGCGGGAGCGGCGGCGCGCTCGCCATAGGGGTGGCCGACAGGGTGAACATGATGGAGTTCTCGACTTATTCCGTCATATCGCCGGAGGGCTGCGCCGCTATACTCTGGAAAGACGGCGGGAAGGCAGACCTGGCGGCAAAGGCCCTCAAGATAGATGCCGGGGAGCTATTGAAGCTCGGGGTAATCGACAAGATAGTAAAGGAGCCGATAGGTGGCGCGCACAGGGACCCGGCTGCCGCGTTCAAGGGCCTCAAATCAGCCATATTGCCGCAGTTGAAGGAGCTTAAGGAGATTGACGCGGCCTCGCTCGTGGAGGCGAGATACAGGAAATTCCGTTCGATGGGCTTCTTCGCGGAGCCCAGGAAATGAGCGTCTGACCCCGGCATCCGAAAATAAATATCATTTGATTTTTTTCAGGGAATACATTACGCTATCCACTTAAAATTCAGGAATTTCAAATATATATGCCTGCAACCAAAAGCATACCGGAGCTCAGGGACGAAATCGACGCGATCGACCTCGAAATACTCGCGCTCCTAAACAGGAGAGCGGGCTTCGTCATCGAGATCGGCAAGCTCAAGGAGCGCGAGGGCAAAGACTTTTACGTGCCTGAAAGGGAGCAGGAGGTCCTAAAAAAGCTCATGGAAAGAAATACCGGCCCGCTCCCGGAACAGGCCATAAAGAACGTCTTCAGGGAGATAATGAGCGCGTCCCTCTCGCTTGAGAAGCCGCTCAGGGTCGCCTTCCTCGGGCCTGTCGCCACATTCACTCACCAGGCCTGCATACAGCACTTCGGCCTCTCCGGCGAGTTCACCCCGAAAAAGGACATAGCCGACGTCTTCGAGGACGTGGAAAAGGGAAGGGCCGTCTTCGGGGTCGTTCCGATAGAGAATTCGACCGAGGGCGTCGTAAGCCACACCCTCGACATGTTCGTTGGCTCCAACCTCAAGATCTACGCCGAGGTGATGCTCGAGATATCTCTTGCGCTCCTCAATAAGTCCGGGAAGTTATCGGACATAGCCAAGATATGCTCTCACCCGCACGCGATAGCGCAGTGCAAGAACTGGGTCAAGGGGAACCTCCCGAACGCCCTGGTCTTCGACGTCTCGTCGACCGCGCTGGCCGCCAAGATGGCCGCGGAGGACCCGTCTACGGCGGCCGTGGCGTCCATCGCCGCCGCAAGCCTCTACGACCTCCGTGTCATAGAAAAGAACATCGAGGACAGCCCGAACAACTTCACCCGCTTCCTCGTAATAGGCAAGAACTTCGCCAGGAAGACCGGACGGGACAAGACCTCCATAATGTTCGCCATAAAGGACGCGCCCGGGGCCCTCTACACGATGCTCAAGCCCTTCGCTTCGAGGGGGATTAACCTCACGAAGATAGAGTCGCGGCCCCTCAAGACAAAGGCCTGGGAGTACGTCTTTTTCGTTGACCTCGACGGCCACATATCCGACGAGCCGGTGAGGGACGCGATAGCCGAGCTCGAAAAGTCATGCTCGTTCCTTAAAACGCTCGGCTCGTACCCGAAATCGCAGCAGTCGTGACTCTGCGTAACGTTCTAAAGGCAACCTCTAAAAATTAGAGGTTTTCACGCTTTTCCCGGAAGGCCGGGAATAAAAAGCGGAGCATATATGGCAATATGTGAGCATTTTTATTCACGTAACTACGCAGAGTCCGGGGAAAAGATAAATTTTTTAGAGGTTGCCAAAATAAACGGAGGCCCCTACTGAGCTCTCTAATCGACATGCGGAAACTCAACTTACAGGTCCCTCAGAACATAAGCTCACTCGTCCCGTATCCTCCGGGCAAGCCCATTGAGGAGCTCGAGCGAGAGCTCGGCATAACGGGCTCGATAAAGCTCGCCTCCAACGAGAACCCGCTCGGGCCTTCCAAAAAGGCGATAGAGGCGGCTTCCAGGGCGCTCGCCGGACTGCACAGGTACCCGGACGGCTCCTGCTACTATTTGAAGGAAAAGCTCTCGTCCATGCTCGGCGTATCCGGCGAGATGATAACCTTCGGGAACGGCTCGAACGAGATAATCGAGCTCCTTATTCGCGCATTCCTGAGGCCCGGCGACGAGGCCGTCATGGGAGAGCCCTCTTTCGCGGTCTACCCAATAGCCATAAAGGCCGCCGGGGGCGCGGCAAGGCCCGTGCCGCTTAAAGATATGAGACACGACCTCAAGGCGATGGCCGCCGCCATAACAAGCAAGACCAGGCTCGTCTTCATCGCGAACCCGAATAACCCTACGGGCACAATGGTCTCTGGGGCCGAGTTCGCCGAGTTCATGGGGAAGGTGCCGGATGGCGTAATCGTCTGCGTGGACGAGGCCTATTACGAATTCGTGAGGGGCGGGGACTTCCCTGACACGCTCTCGTACATAAACGAGGGGCGCGCCGTTCTGATGCTCCGGACCTTCTCCAAGATATACGGCCTTGCGGGCCTCCGGATAGGCTACGGGGTCGCGCACCCGGAGCTAATCGGCTTCATGGACAGGGTGCGCCAGCCGTTCAACGTAAACACGCTCGCGCAGGTAGCGGCCATCGCCGCGCTCGACGACAGCGAGCACCTCGAAAAAACGAGGGAGAATAACGCCCGCGGGCTCCAGCACCTCATGGGCGAGCTCCGGGGCATGGGCTACGAGTGCGTGGACACGGAGGCGAACTTCTTCCTCGTAAGGGTCGGCGACGGGAAGGGCGTCTACGAGTCGCTTCTGAGGAAAGGCGTAATCGTGAGGCCGATGGCAAGCTACGGCATGCCTGAATACATACGGATAACAGTGGGCCTTCCCGAGGAGAACAGGAGATTTCTTGGTGCGTTCAGGGAAGCAGTCCGCCGATAGGCGCATAAATGCATGGGGGAATTCGCTATGATAATCGTTCTTAAGAAAGACGCTGCAGAGGACACCGTCGAGCACGTGGTCGAGAAGATAAAGGGGGCCGGCCTCTCGGTCCACATATCAAAGGGCAAGGAGAGGACCATTATAGGCGCGATCGGCGACGAGGCGCTCCTTGCAGGCATCTCCCTCGAGGCCCTGCCCGGGGTCGAGAGCGTTATGCCGATATTGAAGCCCTACAAGCTCGTAAGCCGCGAGTTCAGCAAGGAAGGCACGGTCATAGACGTAGGCGGCGTGAAGATTGGCGATACGGAGCTCCAGGTCATAGCCGGCCCGTGCAGCGTCGAGAGCATCGACTCAATCGTGAGCTGCGCAACAGCGGTCCAGGCCGCGGGCGCCAGGATACTCCGGGGCGGGGCCTTCAAGCCCAGGACGTCGCCGTACGACTTCCAGGGCCTGGGCGCGGACGGCTTGAAGCTCCTGGCCGAGGCCAGGAAAAAGACCGGGCTTCCCATAATAAGCGAGCTCATGGACCCGAGGGACACCGAGCTCCTCTGCGAATACGTTGACATAGTGCAGATAGGCGCGCGGAACATGCAGAACTTCCGGCTCCTCACCGAGGTGGGCAGGGCCAAGAAGCCGGTGCTACTCAAAAGGGGCCTCTCCGCGACGATAAAAGAGTTCCTCATGTCCGCCGAGTACATAGCCTCTCAGGGCAACTCCCAGATAATACTCTGCGAGCGCGGCATAAGGACCTTCGAGACCTCGACAAGGAACACTCTTGACTTGAGCGCCGTGCCCGTATTGAAAGAGGAGACGCACCTCCCGGTCTTCATAGACCCGAGCCACGGGGCCGGCAGGTGGGGGCTCGTGGCCCCGCTCGCCAAGGCGGCGGTCGCGGTCGGCGCCGACGGCCTCATGATAGAGGTCCACACCGACCCCGAGAACGCGCTCTGCGACGGCGCCCAGTCGCTTAAGCCCAGCAAGTTCGCCCTCCTCATGAACGACCTGAGAAAAGTAGCGGTCGCCGTGGGCAGGACTCTATAGCGGGATACTGAAAAAAAACTATTGAGAGAACCTTTTTGTAAAAAGTTTTAGAGCCGATGGATGCAATAAAGGCTCAGGTGGCTTATAGCCTAAAGCACCACAGTCGCATCCATCGGACATAACACTCTCTCCAAAAACTTTCAGTTCTTCCTGAAAAAAACCCCGTAATCAGTGGGGTCTCAGGAACTAAAAGTCTCTGAAGGGGGTCAACTGAGGATGCGAGCCTAAGGGGTTGATAATTCCCCGACGGACCAAGAGCCGCTTTGGTTCGCAATCCCAGCTAAAACCTTTCTACAGAAAGTTTCCCCCCAAAAGTTTTTTCAGCATCCTGCTAAAAAGAAGCGGGAGGGGCCGGCGGGCCCCAGCTTCCTTCCTTTAAAATAATCCATAAGCCAAGGAGCGCCCCTGAAGGCAAAGGCCTGATTTTGCCGGGCGCTTTTCGGGTTTGCAGGGGTTCGATTCATGGGTCTCTATTTCAAAAAGGCTGCCATCATCGGAGTCGGGCTCATCGGCGGCTCCCTTGCCATGGTCTTGAGGCAAAAGGGGATAGCCTCCGAGATAGTCGGCATAGGGAGGGGCCTTAAGAACCTCGAAGCGGCCAAACGGCTCGGGGTAGTGGACTCGTTCACTACCGACCCCGTTCATGGCGTAAGGGGCGCAGGCCTCGTGGTCGTCGCGGTCCCGGTATTGAAGATAGCCGAGACGGTCAGGAACGCGGCTCCGGGGCTCGAGCCCGGCTGCATAGTAACCGACGCCGGGAGCGTAAAGGGCGCCGTTATCAGGGAAGTCGCGCCCTTCATGCCAAAAGGCGTGCATTTCGTCCCCGGCCATCCCATAGCCGGGACAGAGCACTCTGGCGTCGAGGCCGCCTTCCCGGAGCTGTATATCGACAGGAAGTGCATACTCACCCCGCGCCCGAGACGGACAGGGACGCCCTCGAAAAAGTGAAGGCCGTGTAGGGGCGGCAGGCTCGACGGTAGTCGTCATGGACGCGCTCGCGCATGACATGATATTCGCCGCCGTAAGCCACCTCCCGCACATGATAGCCTACACTCTCGTGAACGCGGTCGCTGACATGGAAGAGGCGTCCGGCGCTGACGTAATAAGCTACTCGGCTGGCGGGTTCAAGGACTTCACCCGGATTGCCTCGAGCTCCCCGGAGATGTGGAGCGACATCTGCGCCATGAACCGGGCGGAGATACTGAAGGCCATAGACGGCTTTACCGGCAGGCTCGGGAGGCTCCGGGCCCTCATCGAGAAGGGCGACCAGGGGAACCTCAGGGCCGAGTTCGAGAGGGCAAAGGGCATAAGGGACTCCCTTGTGAAAGGCGCCCTGAGAGGAGAAAAGGAGTGATACAGGCAAAGGACATATTCTCCGGGACCGAACGCGTGCTCCCGGGTGGCGGCTTGAAGGGCGAGATAACAGTCCCAGGCGACAAGTCCATATCCCACAGGGCCGTCATACTCGGGTCCATAGCCGAAGGCCCGACCGAGATAGAAGGCTTTCTCGAAGGCGAGGACAACCTTTCGACAATCGAGGCCTTCCGGCTCATGGGCGTCGGCATAGAAAGGGACGGCGGAAGGGTAAGCGTTCTCGGCAGGGGGATCGAAGGCCTCTCGGAGCCGGATGACGTCATAAACGCCGGGAACTCGGGGACCACAACGAGGCTCCTCCTGGGGCTACTTGCCGGCAGGCCCTTCTTTTCAGCCATAACCGGCGACGCGTCGCTCAGGAAGCGGCCTATGAAGAGGGTAGTCGACCCGCTCCGTAAGATGGGCGCGTTAATAACAGGAAGAAATGACGGCGGGCTTCTTCCCATAGCCGTCTTCGGGAGGAGGCTCAAGGGCATCGAATACAGGACGCCCGTTGCCAGCGCGCAGCTTAAGTCCGCGCTTCTCCTGGCGGGCCTTTCCGCGGACGGCGAGACCGTCATCGAGGAGCCGGAGAAGAGCCGCGACCATACCGAAAGGATGCTCGAGCTCTTCGGCGCGGACATAAAGAGCTCCGGCAATGCGGTCTCCCTCAAGTCGACAAACCGCCTCAAGGGGTGTAAAATAATTGTACCCGGGGACATCTCGTCAGCCGCTTTCTTTCTGACAGGAGCAGCTCTCGCGCCAGGGTCGGAACTCCTTATCCGCCAGGTCGGCATAAACCCCCCCAGGGTCGGAATTATCGACCTCCTCCGAAAGATGGGCGGCTCGATAGAGGTGGACGCCGGAAGCGTTGCTTCCGGCGAGCCGGCGGGGAATATCCTTGTCAGGGGCTCGCGCCTCCGCGGAGTCGAGATAACGGGGCCCGAGCTCCTCCCGGCCATAGACGAGTTCCCGATACTGTGCGTTGCCGCGGCATTCGCCGAGGGCACGACAAGGATAAGCGGCGCAATGGAGCTCAGGGTAAAGGAGAGCGACAGGATAGCCGCAATGTCCGAGTGCCTCTCGGCCATCGGCGTCCGTAATACCGAGACTGAAGACGGCATGATAATCGAGGGCACTGGCGGGAAGAGGGCCAGGGGCGGCTCGATAAGGAGCAGGGGGGACCACAGGATAGCGATGGCAATGGCGATAGCGGCCCTAATGACCGAGGAGGGCGTGAATATCGAAGGCGCGGGGAGCGTGGACGTCTCCTTCCCGGGGTTCTTCGGGCTCTTAGGCAGGACGAGGGTCGGATGAAGCGGGGGCCGGTCATAGCCATAGACGGCCCGGGCGGGGTCGGGAAGACGACGGTATCGAAGAAGGTCGCCGAGAAGCTCGGCTTTACCTACGTCAATACCGGCGCGATGTACCGGGCGCTCGCGCTCGCGGCAAAGGAGTCGTGGGTCGACCTTTCGAGCGACGCTGTCCTGAAGGACTTCTGCACGGGCATAGACTTCAGGTACGATACCGGGAGCGGCAGGGTGGCGGTAGACGGGGTCGATTATACAGAGAGGCTCTGGACGCAGGAGGCGGGCGAGCTGGCATCGAAGGTGTCAGTGAAAAAGTCGGTGCGCGAGTTCCTCGTCTCTTACCAGAGGGGCATCGGCGAGGCTGGCCGGGTCGTAATGGAAGGAAGGGACATCGGCACCGCCGTATTCCCTGACGCTGACGTAAAGATATTCCTCGACGCCTCCCCTGAGATACGGGCCGAGAGGCGCCGCCTCGAGCTTATGGAAAAGGGCGCTCAAGCGGCAAAGGAAGTCGGCAGGGAACTCGAAGAGAGGGACAGGCGCGACACCGAGCGTGCGGTCTCTCCGCTCAAGATGGCGGACGACGCCGTAATGGTAGATACAGGCGCGATGGGCATTGAAGAAGTCGTGAAGCAGGTCGTAAACGTAATAAATGAAAGGTTGAGGATTGGAGATACTCGTAGCTAAATCGTCGGGCTTCTGCTTCGGCGTAAAGAGGGCCATAAACATGGCCGGCAAATGCGCCTCTGACGAGAAAAAAGGGGACGGCATACATACGCTGGGCCCGATAATCCACAACCCCCAGGTCGTAAAGATGCTGGAGGAGTCACGGGTCTATGCGAAAAACGACCTTTCCGAGATAGACTCTGGTACGGTCATAATAAGGTCCCACGGCGTGACCTTCGAGGAATACAAGGAGGCGAGGGAAAAGGGGCTGAATATCGTTGACGCCACCTGCCCCTTTGTCAAGACCGCCCAGGAGCTCGTCTCCCGCCTTACCGACGAAGGCTACCAGGTCATAGTGGCCGGGGAAAAGGACCACCCGGAGGTCAAGGGGCTAATGAGCTACGGCGACAACAAGGTGCGGGTCGTAAGCGGCATAGCCGAGCTCGTGGACATGCCGAGGGTTTCAAAGCTCGGCATAGTCGCGCAGACCACGCTACGGATGGAGATGCTCGAAGATATTGTCAGTTTCTGTTTACACAAGGCTTCGGAACTGAAAGTATTCAACACCATATGTAACGCCACCTCGACAAGGCAGACCGAGAGCGCCGCGCTCGCCAAGGAGGTCGATGTCATGGTGGTAGTGGGCGGAAAGAATAGCGCCAATACGAGGAGGCTTGCCGAGGTCTGCAGGGCCATACGGCCCGAGACTTATCATATCGAGACGGCTTCCGAATTGTGCCCCGAATGGTTCGATGGAAAAAGGCGCGCGGGGGTCACTTCCGGGGCCTCGACCCCAGAGTGGCTGATAGAGGAGGTAGTTTTGCGGATGAAGGAGATTTCCTCGAAATGATTTGCACTTTGAAACGCTGTATGATATGGTTTTTATTCAAAGAATAAGAGCAGGGGAGGATCGGCATCTAAATGATAGGGAGAGAGGAAAAATCCCGCGCGGGTGATACTTCCAGGTCGGATTTCGAGGAGCTTTTCGAAAGCCGGCTCAAGGAGCTCCAGGAAGGGGATATCACCAGGGGCAGGGTCGTCCAGATAACCCAGGACTCTGTCATGATAGACATCGGGTACAAGTCCGAGGGGCAGGTGCCGCTGCGGGAGTTCCTTGACAAGGACGGGCAGCCCACCATCAAGGTCGGGGACGAGGTCGCCGTGCTCATAGAAAGGCGCGAGGACGAGAACGGCATCGTCCGCCTCTCCAAGGCAAAGGCCGATCATTTCAAGGTCTGGGACAGGATAGTCGAGGCCTGCGAAAAGGGCGAGCCCATGGAGGGCACCATCTCCCAGCGGATAAAAGGCGGCTTTTACGCGGACATAGAAGGGGTTACGGCCTTTCTGCCGGGCTCACAGGTCGACCTTAAGCCCGTAAGGAACCCGGACAAGCTCATAGGCCAGAAGTTCAAGTTCAGGGTGCTCAAATATAACAGGCGCAAAAACAACGTCATCGTCTCAAGGAGGGTGCTCCTCGAAGAGGAGAGGGAGGTCCTCCGGAAGACCACCCTCGAGACCCTCGCCGAGGGCGCGGTCATCGAGGGGACGGTAAAGAACATAACCGACTACGGCGCCTTCATCGACCTCGGGGGCATAGACGGGCTCGTGCACCTCACGGACCTGTCCTGGGGCAAGGTCACCCACCCTTCGCAGCTCCTGAAGATCGGCGACACCGTGAAGGTTATGGTATTGAAGTTCAACAGGGAGGAGAACAAGATATCCCTCGGCATGAAGCAGACGGTCGAGGACCCCTGGATAAAGGCGGGGGAGAAGTTCTCGCCCGGCACCCGGACCGCCGGCACAGTCGTCAACATCACCGACTACGGCGCCTTCGTCGAGCTCGAGCCGGGGCTCGAAGGGCTGGTGCACATCTCCGAGATGTCATGGACCAAGCTCAAGCACCCCTCGCAGAAGGTCAAGGTAGGGGACAGGATAGAGGTCGAGGTCCTTGACCTCGACCCCGCAAGCAAGAGGATATCCCTGGGCATGAAACAGACCGAGTCCAACCCGTGGATAGAGGCGGAGGCACGCTATCCCAAGGGCTCCAGGGTCTCGGGGGTCGTCATGAACATAACCGATTTCGGCGCCTTCATCGGCATAGAGGAAGGGATCGACGGCCTCGTCCATATATCCGACCTCTCCTGGAAAAAGGTGAAGCACCCCTCGGAGCTCTTCAGGAAGGGGCAGGAGGTCGAGGCCGTGGTGCTCAACATAGACGCCGCCAACAGGAGGTTCTCCCTCTCGACCAAGCTCCTTGAGAAAAACCCCTGGCAGGGCGTCGAGGAGCGCTACAAGCCCGGCATGATAGTGGACGGCAGGGTGACGAGTGTCGCCGACTTCGGCGCTTTCGTCGAGCTCGAGGCCGGGCTCGAAGGGCTGGTGCACGTATCGGAATTGAGCCGCGGCAAAAAGCGCGGTGCGGACATAAAGGAAGGAGACATCGTCGAGGTCGAGGTCCTTAACGTGGACCCCGAGGACAACAAGATCGGCCTCTCCGTAAGGGAGATAAAGGTCCAGGCCGAGCAGGCGCGTGAAGGTAATCCCTGATGCCCGGGCGGAAAGGGGAGTTCCTGAGGAACCTCCTTGCGGCCTTCGGGGCCGTCTTCATAGCCGTAATACTCATCTCCATAGCCGTGGGCGTCATCGCTGGACGGGGCATAGGCGCTGACAAGGTAGCGGTAGTGGAACTCGACGGCATACTCGCCGAACCGAACGATTTCACCAGAGAGCTGCGCGAGCTCGGGGAAAGGGAAGACGTAAAGGCCGTGGTGCTCCGCATAGATTCGCCGGGCGGCGCGGTGGGGCCCTCGCAGGAGATACACAGGGAGATAGAGCGGCTAAGAAAAACTAAGACGGTAGTCGCCTCGATGGGCACTATCGCCGCCTCGGGCGGGTACTACGCGGCGGTCGCGGCCCATAAGATTGTCGCCAACCCGGGGACCATAACGGGCTCGATAGGCGTCATAATAGAGTTTTTCAACGTGCAGGAGCTCCTCGGGAAGCTCGGCCTCAAGGGGTATGTCGTCAAGAGCGGCAGGTTCAAGGACGTAGGCTCGCCGCTGCGCGAGATGGACGAGGAGGAAAGAGAGCTCCTCCAATCGGTCATAGACGACGTTAACAGCCAGTTCGTGGAGGCCGTTGCCGAGGGCAGGGGGCTCGCACCCGAGGCCGTAAAGAGGCTCGCGGACGGCCGGATATTCACGGGCGCGCAGGCCAAGGCAGCAGGGCTCGTGGACGAGCTCGGCGGCCTCCATGACGCCATAGAGCTCGGCGCCCGCCTTGCAGGGATCGAAGGCGAACCCGAGGTGATATATCCGAGGAAGAAGAGCGTCGGCTTCTGGAAGGCGTTGATGGGGGAGGCTTCGGTGGACAAGCTCACCGAGCTCCTTTCAGGCCTTAGGTTGATGTATCTCATGCCAAATCCAGCCAGGTAAAAGGAGGCAGAAAGCAACATGACCAAGAGTGAGCTGATCGAGGCCGTAGCCGCAAAGATCACCAACTTCTCGAGGAGGGACGTGGAGATAATCGTCGACACCCTGTTCGAGTCAATGGCCCAGAGCCTGTCAAAGGGCGACAAGGTGGAGATACGCGGGTTCGGCAGCTTCAAGATCAAGGAACGCGACGGCCGGCAGGGCCGCAACCCCAAGTCAGGCGAGAACATCTTCATCGACGCCAAGAAGGTGCCCTTCTTCAAGGCCGGCAAGGAGATACGGGAAAGGATAAACGACGGGAACTGATGAAACGCCTGTGGGCCCCCTGGCGCCTCGAATACGTCAAGTCAGGCAAGGAGAAGGGCTGCGTATTCTGCAAGGCCGGGACCTGCAGGCCCGGAGAGGGGCTTCTCCTGTACAGTGGAAGGCATTCCCTGGCCGTGCTGAACAAATACCCCTACAATAACGGCCACCTCATGGTAGCGCCCCTCCGCCACGTCCCGGATATCGAGTCCCTTACGGGAGAAGAATCGGCTGATATCTTCCGCCTCCTGGCCCATTCCACGAGGATACTCACGGAATCAATGGCCCCCGGCGGCTTCAACATAGGCATGAACATAGGGAAGGCGGCAGGGGCGGGAATAGACGACCACCTTCATTTGCACGTCGTGCCCAGGTGGCCGGGCGACGCCAACTTCATGCCGGTCCTCGCCGACGTAAAGGTCATGCCGGAACACCTCACGGACACCCTCGCAAGGCTACTCCCGCACTACCAATCCATAGGCTGAAAAAGCCCGAAACGCTACGGAAAAGACCGCCAAAAAAGGCTTGACAAAAACCCCTTCTTGTCCTACACTTCTCAAGCCTTAGAGATAGGCCTGACAGTTCGCTAAAAAACTTTTGGGAGAAACTTTTTACAAAAAGGTCCTCTCAAAGAATTTCAGCGAACTGCAGGTCAAAATCCCGTAACTGACGGAATAAAGGTGGGCACCACCGGGGAGCGGGGTTTCCGAATATGAAAGCCGACCGTCTGGGCAATCGACTCGGGTTTTGAAGACCCGCATCTTTTGCCTTGGCGGTTTTTTTATGCCGCGCCCGGGTGTGGCGGGGCCGAGTCCGAACGGACCAGCCCGGAAGCAGACTCTTTGACAACCGCTTGCGATAGCGAGAGAACTCAGAAAAACCTGTTATTACAGGACCACATACAGTATTATCTTAAAACCTTTCAGAAGGAACAGGAGGATACATGTCCAAGATCATCTATACCGCGATCGATGAGGCGCCGCGCTGGCAACATATTCCCTGCTCCCCATCATCCAGGCCTTTACCGGGGCCGCGGGATTAAAGTCGAGACCAGGGACATATCCCTCTCAGGAAGGATCATCGCGAACTTCCCGGAAAACCTGACAGAGGGCAGAGGATACAGGACGAGCTAACCGCGCTCGGAGAGCTCGCGAAGAAGCCGAGGCGAACATCATAAAGCTTCGAATATCAGCGCCTCCATCCCGCAGCTCAAGGCCGCTATAAAGGAGCTCCAGGAGAAGGGCTACAAGCTCCCTGACCACGAAGACCCGAAGACCGACGCCGAGAAGAGATAAAGGCCAGGTACGGCAAGGTGCTCGGAAGCGCCGTGAACCGGTTTTGAGGGAAGGCAACTCCGACAGGAGGGCAGCGGCATCGGTCAAGAATTACGCGAAGAAAAACCCCCACAAGATGGGCGCGTGGACAGCTGACTCCAAGTCCACGTATCGCACATGGGGGGCGGCGACTTCTACGGGAGCGAAAAATCCGTCACGGTCGAAAAGGCCGGGAACGTAAGGATCGAGTTCGTCGGGCAGGACGGGAAGGCGACGGTCCTCAAGGAGAAGACCTCGCTCAAGGCCGGAGAGGTGCTCGACGCTTCTGTAATGAACCGCGCTTCCCTCAGGAAGTTCTTCGAGGAGCAGATTGAGGACGCGAAAAGCAGGAGTGCTCTTCTCGTTGCACCTAAAAGGCACGATGATGAAGGTCTCCGACCCCATCATGTTCGGCCACGCTGTCTCGGTCTTCTACAAGGACGTATTCGAGAAGCACGCCGCGACCATCAAGGAGCTCCGGGGTCGACGTCAACAACAGCCTCGGCGACCTTACGCAAAGATTCAGAAGCTCCCGGAGGCCAAGAGGGCGGAGATAGAGGCTGACATCAAGGCGGTGTATGGAAAGCGCCCCGCCATCGCGATGGTGAACTCCGACAAGGGCATCACCAACCTGCACGTCCCGAGCGACGTCATAATCGACGCGTCAATGCCCGCGATGATAAGGGAGTCCGGCAAGATGTGGGGCCCCGACGGCAAGCTCCACGACGCAAAGGCGGTGATACCCGACAGGAGCTACGCCGGCGTCTACCAGGCCGTCATAGAAGACTGCAAGAAGAACGGCGCATACGACCCGAGGACCATGGGGAGCGTCCCCAACGTGGGCCTCATGGCGCAGAAGGCCGAGGAGTACGGCTCGCACGACAAGACATTCAAGGCCCCGGGCAGCGGCGTAATCCGCATAGTGGACGAGTCCGGGAAGGCCCTCATAGAGCAGAAGGTCGAGGAAGGGGACATATTCCGCGCCTGCCAGACCAAGGACGCCCCCATACAGGACTGGGTGAAGCTCGCGGTCACGAGGGCGAGGGCAACCGGCGCCCCCGCCGTCTTCTGGCTCGACAAGGGGAGGGCCCACGACAGGGAGCTAATAAGGAAGGTCGAGAAGTACCTCAAGGACCACGACACCAAGGGCCTCGACATAAGGATAATGTCCCCGGTCGAAGCCACCCGCTTTTCCCTTGAGCGCATAAGGAAGGGGCAGGACACCATCTCGGTCACCGGGAACGTGCTCCGCGACTATCTTACCGACCTCTTCCCCATACTCGAGCTCGGCACGTCCGCCAAGATGCTCTCCATAGTCCCGCTCATGGACGGAGGCGGCCTCTTCGAGACCGGCGCAGGCGGCTCGGCCCCCAAGCACGTGCAGCAGTTCGTCGAGGAGGGATATCTCCGGTGGGACTCCCTCGGCGAGTTCCTCGCGCTCGGCGTCTCGCTTGAGCACCTTGCAAATACGCAGAAGAACGCCAGGGCCCAGGTCCTGGCCGACACGCTCGACCAGGCCATAGGGAAGATACTCGACAACAACAAGTCGCCCGCTCGGAAGGTCGGCGAGCTCGACAACCGCGGCAGCCACTTCTATCTCGCCCTCTACTGGGCGCAGGCCCTGGCCGAGCAGACGAAGGACAAGGAGCTCAAGGAGCGCTTCGCCAGGCCCGCAAAGGAGCTTGCCGCGAACGAGGCGAAGATAATAGCCGAGCTGAACGGCGCGCAGGGCAAGCCCCAGGACATCGGCGGGTACTACCGCCCGGACGCGGTAAAGACCGCGAAGGCGATGCGCCCGAGCGCCACATTTAACGCGATAGTCGATTCGATATAAAAACCTGGCCGATATAAATACCGGGCCGCCCCCGGGATTTATTGCGGGGGCGGCCATCAACCCTATCGGCAAAGAACGGAGGTAGTTATGCAGCTCACAGGCCTTTACTGGGGGCACAAGCTCCTTAAAAGGGTCGAGTACCCTCACGCCGAGGTCCTCGGGCCTGAAGCGAGCGTGGACGAGATAAAGGACCTCATCAGGAAGTGCGGGCAGGTCTTCATAAAGCCCATATTCAAGGGCGGGGTCGGCAAAAAGGGCAAGGCGGGCCTCATCGGCAGGGCCAAGGACATAGCGACCGCCCTCAAGGAGAAGGAGAGGCTCTACTTCATAGAGCACACCTTCGGGACCACCTCGGTCAAGGCCGACGGCGTCACCTTCGAGGGGGGCGTGCCGGCGGAGCACGAGGTCTATTTCTCTATAACCGACTCGACGCTCTACCGCGCCCCGATGATGACCATAACGCACCACGGCGGCATGGACATAGAGGAGCTCCCCAAGGACAAGATACGGGAGATACCCTTTGACCCGCTTACGGGCCTCAAGAGCTTCCACATATCGAACGCGCTTACCGAGCTCGGCGCGCCGGGCGAGATAATAAGCCCGCTCGTGCAGAACCTCCCGAAGCTCTGGACTCTTTACAACAACTACGGGCTGAGCACCCTGGAATTGAACCCCATACGCATGTCGCCGGACAGCAAGGGGAGGCTTACGCCGGTCGCCTGCGACTTCAAGTGCTCCTTCGACATCGACAACCCGTCCTGGAAGAGGCTCGACCTCCCGGCCCACCTCTTCGCCTCGGACTACTCCGAGTTCGAGCAGGAGATAAACCAGCTCCGTACCTACCAGGGGCAGAGCGACGTCTTCGTCATGAACCCCAAGGGCACGATAACCGCGCCGACCTTCGGCGGCGGCGCAAACGCGCTCGTTACAGAGCTCTTAGGCGAGAGGGCCACCATATCCTCCGACTTCGGCGGCAACCCGCCTTATGAGAAGATGTTCCAGATATCGAGGATAGTCTTCAAGTACTGGCTCAGGCAGTCCAACGTCCTCTTCATCATCGGCGGCAAGGCCAACAACACCGACATATACGAGACCTTCAGGGCCATGGCCGACGCCTTGCGGGACTACTTCGTCACCAAGGGCCCCACGCCGCTCTACGTCGTCATAGGCAGGGGAGGCCCGAACCTCATCCGCGGCATGGCGTACATGAGGGACACCCTTGAGAACCTTAAGCTCCCTTACAGGATATTCGGCCACGACAGCGCCATGAGCGAGGTCGTGAACTACGCCCTCAACGTCGACAAGTGGATGGAGAGGGAAGGGAGGGCGCTCGTAGCCGGGGCCCTCGGCCTGGAAACGGCGAAGGCCGGAGGAACGAAAACGGCGGCGGCTGCCAGGTAACAGGAATAACGAAAAGCTACCCTAAAAACAAGACAAGGTGAGCGATATGCACAAGCAAGGAGTAAAGGACTTCCCGTACTATGTCGGTATAAAATCGCTTGGCGAGATAGCCACGCGCGAGGACCGCGTGTGCGTGCTGAACATACTCGGAAACGAAAGCCGGACGGTAACGCCGGTGAGCCACATATACTCAGGCGGGAACGTCGTCTTCGGGACCATGCCGGGCAGGACCGGGCAGTCGCTCGAGACCAAGCTCGGCAACATCCCGGTCTATAACTCCGTAAAGGAGGGCCTGAAGGCCGGGCACAAGTTCAACACCGCCGTCATCTACCTCCCGCCCTCGGGCGTTAAGGACGGCGTTGCCGAGGCCGTAAAGCACAACCCGGACCTCAAGAAGGTAGTCATACTGACCGAGAAGGTCTCTGTCGCTGACGCCAGGGTCATAAGGGCCATCTGCCAGGCCAACGGCATCGACGTATTCGGCGGCAACTGCCTGGGCGTTGCCGACGCGT
Source organism: Deltaproteobacteria bacterium (assembly GCA_015075075.1). Classification (GTDB taxonomy): domain Bacteria; phylum Desulfobacterota; class GWC2-55-46; order GWC2-55-46; family GWC2-55-46; genus UBA5799. The sequence continues at coordinate 64,228 of JABTVA010000007.1, forward strand.
GGAACCAGGTGAGGATAGGCGGCGCGCTCGGCGGAAACAAACCCGAGGAGTCGCTCGTAAAGGGCTCCATAGCGATCTTCTCCAACTCCGGCAACTTCACGACAACCATCGCGGTCTACCTCCTTACCAAGGGCTGGGGCACGACCACTTCCCTATCGAGCGGTAAGGACGTCTACATCCATTACTCGCCGAGGGAGTTCTTCCACGCCCTCCATAACGACGACAGGTCCAGGGGCGCGGTCATCTACACGGAGCCGGGCGGTTACTACGAGCACGGCCTGGACATAAAGAAGCCCACGGTAGCGTGCGTCGTGGGCCGCTGGAAGGCGAGGCTCACCAAGGCCTGCGGACACGCCGGAAGCCTCGCGGGCTCGGGCGACGACGCGATGGCCAAGGAGAAGTGGTTCATGGAGTACTTCGGGGTGGACGGCATATACACGCCCCAGACCCCGCATTTCTCCAAGAAGGGCGCGGTCGTCACGAACATCGCCCACATACCCGAGGCGCTCTCGAAGGTGATGGAGAAGAACGGCGTAAAGTCGGATTTCGAGCCCAAGGGCGACCTGTCGCTCAAGTGCTGGTTCGGTAGCAACGCCTCGGTGCAGGTGCCGAAGGAGCTCGACATGCAGGCCGTAAAGGCCGTCTCTCCTTATGACGAGCAGATAGAGCACATAAACAGGCAGGTAGGGGCGCAGTTCCCGAGGCAGGCCATGAAGGACGCCTCAGGGGCCTCGATGATGGACCCGAACACCCAGGTGACCAGGGTCCATAACGTCTCCATACTCGATTCCTCGAAGCGCTCGCTCGAGGAGAACCTTGTCTTCTCGCTCATAAAGAGATACCCGGACGCGTACGGGGTCGAGCTCGCGAACGCCGCCTTCAACGCGCACCTCAACCACGACGGGGACGGGGCGCTCGCGGCGGCCCAGGCGGCCCGCGAGGCCGAGAGCTCGCCGAACAGCGTCCTTTCGGCGGCCGTATCCATCGTCGGCAAGGGCAGGGTCAAGGGGGCGCTCCGCGCATCAAGCATGCTCCTCGATGCCTTCCAGGCATCGGGGCTCCAGTCGGGTTACGGGAAGTTCGATTCCTCCGCCGTCCTCAAGGCCCTCACGGCGGACGACAAGGCCGCGCTCACGGCCGGGAAGGACGACAAGTCCGCGAAGGCGATGCTCAAGAGGGTCGAGAACGCGGGCGGCAGGTCGGTGTTCATAGAGTTCGTGAAGGAGGCGGCCAAGGGAAAGCCCTCGACCGACGCCCTCGTCGCCGCCATATGGATGACGCTCGGGTGGGAGCCCCTCATAAAGAGGAGCATCTCGAAGGTCACCATAGCTGCGCTCCCCTGGTACTCGAGGATATTCTCCTCGTTCGTCGGGTGCAGCGTGGATGTATCGAAGCATAAGAAGGACAGCTTCTGCGGCGTAAAGAACGACGAGCTCGTGGAGAAGTGGTCCTTTACTGACGCGGCCTTCCTGGCCCTCATAGGCAGGAAGCCCACCGAGACCGAGAGGTTCGAGTTCTCGATGCTCTTGGGGCTAATCATATCGAACGGCCCGGGCACCATCTCCGCCCAGGGCGCGAAGGGCGCGGTGAGCTCGGACGGCCCGGAGGACCCGGCCAGGGTGCAGATAAACAAGGGCTTCGTGGGCTTCCTCACCCACACCGGTTTCGCGCACGGCGGGAACGGCTACGAGGCCATAGCTTTCCTCATCGAGAGGTTCTCGGGCAAGGGCCTGAAGAACCCATCGAACAGGAAGCACGGCCTTAACCTGAGGGCCATTGCCGACGAATACTCGAAGGGCTACGCGAAGTACAAGGCGGACCAGAAGGCGCTCGGGAATATCGAGTACCTCAAGATACCCTGCGTGAACCACCCGGTATTCAAGGGCAAGGACGTGAACTACGACCCGAGGGAACGGTTCGTGGCCGCGCTCTTCGAGGAGAAGGGCGTATACAACGTCTTCCTCGACTTCTATCATAACCTCGTAAAGTCCCTCTTCGACTGGAAGGTGAGCAAGAACGTCTACTGCGTCAACATAGACGCGGTCATAGCCGTCATCCTCCTGAAGATCGTCTGGGAGGCCTACAGCTCCGGGAAGATGCCGGACAAAGAGGTCGAGAGCGCGGCCTTCACGACCTTCCTCTTCGGCAGGATGATAGGCTCAGCCGCCGAGATAGACGACCACCTTAACAGGGGCCGCAACATGGACACCAGGACGGCGGCCTCCAAGTGCTCCTTCGTAGGGTGATATCGAGTCATGCCCCATGATGAAAGGGCCCGGCAGCTGCCGGGCCCTTTTTATTTCACCTCCTAAAAACTTAGCAGCCTGCCAGGGCGCGGCAAATGCCTGTTGATATGCGCATGGCTCGTGTTATATACTTCACCGTGAAAAGGCACCTGCTTCAAAAGGAGGTATCGAATTGAAGGATAAAAAAGTAGTTCTCATCGGAGCGCTTGCGGCGGTAATCGTTATCGCGCTCATACTCATCTTCATGCCCTCGGGCCAGGAAAACGAGGGCGGACACGAGGTCGTCTCCAAAAGGGCCAAGCTTACCGAAGCGACCGTCGAGGAAATTCCGGCGGAAGAAGCCATAGGTGCCCAGGATGCTCCGGCCGAGGCAGCCGCTGTGCCGGTTGAGGCGGCCCCTGCAGCGCCTCCTCCGGCGGTTAAGGAAGCGGCGCCTTCCCCACAGGTTGAAAAGAAGGAGACGGTCCAGGCCAGGAAAGAGCCCGTTCAGGCGGCCCCGGTCAAGAAGGCGGTTGAAAAGGAGCGGAAACCGGCAAAGACCGCAAAAGCCGCCCAGCCCAAGAAGCCCGAGACAAAACCGTGGGCGATAAACGTAGCTTCTTTCGCAAGCCTTCCCGAGGCCCAAAACCTTGCCATTTCCTTGAAAAAGGCAGGGTACAAAGCGTATGTGGCAGACTTCACCAGGGAGTCGGTCCAGTGGCACAGGGTGAGGGTGGGTTTCTTCAGCACAAGGGCAGAGGCTGAAAAGGCCGGCAGGGACATCCAGTCCAAATTCCGCGTGGATACGCCCTGGATAGTGAAGCCCGAGAGCAGCGAGCTTAAGTCTCATCTCTGATAAGGAATCTCTGATTAATTCATGTGTTCGTCATTGCGAGCGAAGTGAAGCAATCTTATCTTTCGGAAATCAAGCAATGTGAGATTGCTTCGTAGCTTTAGCTCCTAAGCAATGACAACTGAATACAGAATCAATCAGACCTTCCATAAATAAGTACACCTCCCAACTGAGGTTCGATCCGAATACCCCGCGTAAGCGGGGTTTTCTTTTTTCTTCTGCCGCCGCTATCCAACCGCAAAAAAAAACGTCAGGGCGAAAGGCTTGGGTATATACTCCAAAGCGTTCAAAATACGATTTTCCAGCCCTTCCATGCAGCCGGGCGCCCAAAGTTGCGACTTGACTGCGGCCTCTCAAAAACTTAAAATGTTTCTGGGCTTTACCTACACTCGCGAGGCTTGATACAGTATGGCAGAAGGGCTTCATGGCAGGGAAAAGCTCGTCTTCCTGGAGACCTTCGGGTGCCAGATGAACGAGAACGACTCCGAGCGCATGCTGGGGCTCCTGAAGGGCTTGAGCTACACCCGTACCAAAGACCCTTCGGACGCGGACCTTATCATTATAAATACCTGTTCCATAAGGGATAAGGCCGAGCAGAAGGTCTACTCCATCCTCGGGAGGTTCAAGTCCCTTAAAAAGGAGCGCCCGTGGCTCGTCATAGTGGTAGCCGGGTGCGTGGCCCAGCAGGAGGGGGAGAAGCTTCTTAAGAGGGCGCCCCACCTCGATATCGTCTTCGGCCCGCATAACGTCCATAAATTGAAGGAACTCCTCCTTCAGGCTGACTCCGGCAGAAAAGTGGTCGTTACCGAGCAGACCGGGGAGATAAGCCCGGAGGAGTACGGGATAGAGCCTGTCGAGCTTGAGGAGAAGGCCTTCGTAAGCATCATGCGGGGGTGCAATAATTTCTGCTCGTACTGCATAGTCCCTTATACGAGGGGCAGGGAGGTAAGCAGGAAGAGCGCCGACATATTAAGCGAGATAGAGGGGCTCGTGGAAAAGGGCATAAAGGAGGTAACGCTACTCGGCCAGAACGTCAACTCTTACGGGACCGGCGGAGGAGGCGACGACATGTCTTTCCCGGAGCTCCTCCGGAAGGTCTGCCGGGTCGAGGGGCTTTCAAGGGTGCGCTTCATCACCTCCCACCCGAAGGACATATCGGACGAGCTCATCCGTCTCTTCGGGGAGGAGCCCAGGCTCTGCCGCCATGTACACCTTCCGGTGCAGTCCGGCTCGGACGGAGTCCTCGCGGCCATGGGCCGGGGCTATTCGGTCGAATATTATCTCTCGAAAGTGTGGTTATTGAAAAAGCTCTACCCGGAGATGGCCATAACGACCGATATCATAGTCGGCTTCCCGGGAGAGAGCGAGGCCGACTACGAGGCTACGATGAGCCTTCTCCGGACCGTGCGGTTCGACAACATATTCTCCTTCATGTACTCGCCGAGGCCCGGGACGACTGCGGCGGGCCTGCCGGACCAGATACCGCTGGAGGTGAGGTCGGAAAGGCTTCAGCGCCTTCAGGAGGAGCAAAAGGAGATAACGAACGAACGCATGAGGGGCCTGCTCGGAAGGACATTGGATGTGCTCGTCGAGGGCGAGAGCAAGATAGACGCCTCTGAGCTTTCCGGAAGGACCTCGTGCAACAGGATAGTGAACTTCCCGGCGCCGGTCTGGCTCCAGGCCGGGCCAGGCTGTCTTATCGAAGTGACCATAACGGAAGCATACCAGAACTCGCTCCGGGGGGAGGTCCGGGCGGCTGGCTGCTGACTGGTCCCAGGGCCATCAAGGGCCGCAACCGGGCTGCAACAGTTCCGTTTTTCGCGCAGCCTCCCAAGCAAGGAAGGAGTTTGCCATGTTCCTGAAAATGAAGGTCTTCGGACTTACGATAGATCCCTTCACCAACGTGCCCATAGTGATACTCAAGGACGACGAGGAGAAGAACGCGCTCCCGGTCTGGATAGGCGTCCTTGAGGCGAGCGCCATAGCCTCCGAGCTCGAGAAGGTGCAGTTCACGAGGCCGATGACGCACGACCTCCTGAGGGACGTCCTGAAGCAGGTGGGCGCGACCGTCGAGAAGGTCGAGGTGACGGACTTGAAGGACAACGTCTACTACGCGACCATACACATGACCGGCAGGGAAGGGGAGTTCACAATCGATTCGAGGCCGAGCGACGCGATAGCCCTGGCCCTCAGAACGAACGCCCCTATCTTCGTCGAGTCTGGCGTGCTCGACAAATCCAGGAGCATGGAGCTAAAGGGCGAGGGCAAGGACAAGGCGAAAGACGCGACCGCGTCGCTCGAGGATATCCCGATGGGAGATTTCGGGAAATACAAGATGTAGAGGCTGATTAATCCGACCACTGGAGTCTTTCTTGAACATGGAAAGCGGACCAGCCCTTGCGAAGGGGCTGAATGTAGAACGGTTCCACGACAGCTTTTTCCTCTGCGAATACGGCCGCCTGGAGGCCGCGCGCGCTAAGAGGTATAACGCACAGTTCTCGGCCGTCCTGATAGACCTCGGCGAAGGCAAACCCGACGCAGGCCTCCTCGAAGGGCTCGCTTCCCGAGTGGTCGCCGCAACGAGGGACTGCGACGTGGCGGGCCTCTACGACGGCAGCCGGGTGATGGTGATACTGCCCGAGACCGACTACTTCGGCGCGGCCGTAACGGCAAGGAAGCTCGCGAAGGCCCTTGAGCTTGAGAATTGCCGGAACGCCGTGATTACGCAGGCTACCTTCCCGAAGGACGGTAGGGCTTTCGGGGAGCTTGCCGGCGCGGCCATCAGGAAGGCCGGGGAAAGAAGGGCCTCGGTCTGGGAAAAGGAAGGTTTAGGCAATAAGCTTTTCTGGGAGATGTTAGGCGAGCTTACATCCAGGAACTACAAGGGGTACGAGTATTCGAGCTTCGACGCTGGTGCGGGCCAGGACCTCTCGGAGTTCTTCCTCGACCAGGTGAACGAGCTCATAATCCGGGAGATCGCCAGGGAACCCGCGAGGCGCGGCATAATGTATTACGCCGCGAAGAGCCTTTCCGCTTCGCTCCCGGTCGTCAAGAACCTCGGCTCGGCCGGGCAGGTCGCTCAAGGTCTTCCTGGTCGGCGAGGAAGGGCAGCATCTGGGAGGTGAGGAACGCCTGCCGCTTCTCCTGGACGACCCCAGGCTAAGGAAACCTTCTTCACCTTCTTCCTCAACGAAGAGACGGCTTACGCGATAATCTGCAAGGAGAACTGGGGTGCGACCTTCTCCTGTTTCCATACCTCGACTTCGGGCTGGTAGAAGGGCTCATTGCCAGTTCCAGCAGAATACTCTCAGGAGCAGCTCAGGTAGGTGACTAAGACAAAGGTCATATAGGCCTCAGGGACAAAGACGAGGCCAACGCGCTCTCGGTATTCCTCTCCGGCATGGGCATGGAGACGGTCATCGCGCCTGACGGAGCGCGCGCCCTTGAACTCGCCATAGAGGAGGGCCCCTCGTTCATAGCCGTCGACGCCGCGCTCCCAGTCATAGGCGGCGAGCGTCTCTTCCATACGCTGAGGAAAAACCCGCACACCTCGCGGGTGCCGTTCCTTATCGTTTCCGATGCCGCGTCCGAGATACGGGGCTTCAGGGCCGGGGTGGACATCTTCCTCAAGCGCCCGCTAAACTTCGAGGAGATGTACGCCAGGATGCGGCAGTCGCTCCTTACGGCCGGGAACGAGGCGTCAAAGGAGATAGAGGGCACCCTGAGCCACATGTCCCTCGCGGACCTCCTCCAGTTCCTGCACCTCAACAGGAAGGAAGGGGAGCTCAAGGTCACCTCCGACGGAAGGACCGGGAGCGTATTCATAAAGGAAGGGGACATACTGAACGCGGCGCTGGAGGTAGCCGAGCGCGAAAAGGCGCTCTTCAGGATGTTCCACTGGACCGAGGGCAGGTTCGAGTTCATCCCCAAGCCGGTGGCCGCGCCAAAGAAGATAAAGGCCTCCACGGGCAGCCTCCTCATGGAGGGCATGAGGCAGGTCGACGAGTACCGCAGCAAAAAAGACCAGCTGCCGTCGCCCGATTCAGTGCTTAAGCTCAGTCCGGCGGCTGAGTCAGTGCCCAAGGGCCTGCAGCCCATAGTCTATGATGTAGTCCAGCTCGTAAAGGCGAACGCCAGGGTCAGGGACGTCGTCGAGCGCTCGTCCTTCCCTGATTACGAGGTATACCAGACGATCGCCGCCCTTGCGGCAAAGGGGATCCTATCCGAGAAGAAGGGCTCCGGGGCGGAGTCCAGGAAGGAGTTCCTCAGCGCCGACGAGGTATTGAGCATCCGGGAAAAGATCGCGGGCCCGTCGGGAGGCGCGGGGCACGGCAAGATACTCCTCATTTCCACGTCCGCGCACGTCGTCGCCGAATTCATAAGGGACTGCCGGGACCTGCCGGGCTTCAGCCTGAACACGAAGTCGGCCTTCCCGGAGCTTTCGATGGTGAACCCGCTCGGAGAGGTAGGCTCGTTCAGGCTTAGCGGCGGCATCGACCTCTCGCTTTTTTCCGTGCCGACCGTCAAGAGTACCGGCCCGCTCTGGAGGGCCTTCTCCGGGAACCTCGTGGGTATTATCCTCCTCGCCGACGAGGAGGGGGCTCCGCAAATAAAGGAGCTCCTCGATGCGAAACGCGACATACTCCTTAAGAAACGGGCGCCTTCGGTGCACGTCGTAAGGGGCGTCCTTGACGAGGACGCTTGCAGGAAAGGGCTCGGGCTTTCGGACGCCGAGCCTCTTTACACGCTCGGCAAGGACGGGGCGGAAACGGCTGCCAGGGTCTTCCATTCGCTTTTCGGAAGCCTTTTAAGCGAAGAGAAAGCGGTATAGAAAATGGCGCGGTACAAGGCAGCATAACCGAACAAGGAAAGGACCGTCAGATGATAGACTTCCACACGCATAGCATGCTGAGCGACGGTGCCCTCATCCCTTCCGAGCTGGTCCGGAGGGCGAGAGTCGTCGGCTATACAGCGATGGCCATAACCGACCATGTGGACGACTCCAATATCGAGGCGGTCCTAAAGCAGATCGCGAGGGTGGCCCGCCGGTTCAATTCAGGGAGCGGCTTCAGGCTCCTTCCCGGGGTTGAGCTTACCCACATACCTCCTGCGCACATACCCGCGCTCGTAAAGAAGGCGAGGGCGCTCGGCGCGCTCATCGTAGTCGGCCACGGCGAAACGCTTGCCGAGCCTGTCGAGCCCGGCACGAACATGGCCTACATAAAGGCCGGGGTGGACGTACTGGCCCATCCCGGACTTCTTACGGAGGATGAGTGCAGGGCAGCGGTCAAAAAATCCGTGCACATAGAGATAACCTGCAGGGCAGGGCACAGCATCTCGAACGGGCACGTTGCGGCGCTCGCCAAAAAGACAGGGGCCAGGATGCTAATAAACACCGACGCACACGCGCCAGGCGACCTCGTAAGCGATGAAAGGGCCGGGAAGGTCGCGCTCGGGGCCGGGCTCGGCCTTAATGACTTCAGGAGAATACAGGACAATGCGCGGGAACTCGTCAAAAAGAAGCTGGGCTGAAGCGGGAGCGTACCTGGCTGCAGCTTTCATCCTCGGCGGGTGCGCGGCAAAACCGCTCGCTGACACGGCGCCCTGGAGCACACAGCTTTTCAGCGAGTCGAGGACAAACCTCTCTTCCGCCGAGGTAAGCCTCCCGCTCGCGGTCTCCTGGGAGAAAGACATTTCCGATTTCAGGCTACTCCGGCCATTCCCGAAGGAGCAGCTCTCGGCTCCCGCGCTCCACGGCGGCCTTCTGTACGTCGGCTCCACAAACGACAGGTTCTACGCCGTGGACCTCTCTACCGGCAGGGTGAAATGGCGGTACCACGCAAGGCAGCCCGTCGAGGCCTCGCCTGCCGTGACCGGCGAGATGGTCTGCTTCGGCTCGGCTGACGGGGTTATGCGCTGCCTCGACCACTCCGGCAAGGTCCTGTGGGAGTACCAGGCGCGCTCGGAGATCCTCTCTTCGCCTGTCGTAAGCGGCGGAAGGCTCTTTTTCAATTCGCAGGACGACCGCGTGCACGCGCTCAACGCCGGGACAGGCAAACGCGAATGGACTTACAGCAGGGCGACTTACACCGTAGTGAGCCCCAGGATATACGGCTCTCCCGCGTACTCCCGGGCATACTCCCAGGAAAACTCCGATGGCGGAGCCCTCTTCTTCCTTTTCTCGGACGGGTATTTAGTATCGCTCGACGCCGGGACGGGCAATGAGGCCTGGTCAAGGCAGGTGATCAAGGGCTTCGACAAGGCCGGGAAATGGAGGAGGTCGCCGCTTTACCAGGACGGCACGGTATTCGTAATAGACGGTAACGAGGCCGTACAGGCCCTGGATGCCGCCACCGGCGAGGTGAAGGGGGTATACAGCATCATCAAGGCGCGGGATTTCATCGTGCCTGATAAAAAGAGCATAGTCCTTGTCGGGGAGACCGACATCGTGGCCCTCGACAGGCTTTCCGGGGCGATATTATGGAAAAAGAAGCTTTCGACCGGCGCCGCATCGAGCGTCTTCGCGTCCGGAGGGGAGCTATTCGTGCTTTCGAGTTTCAAGAAGGCCTTCCTGGGGCTCGGCTTCCTTTCCAGGGACAAGGGACACATAGAGGCCATAAGCCTCAGGGACGGCTCGACCTCATGGACTGCCACGCTCGGTTCGGATATTTCCGCAAACGCCTCCTCCGCATACTCAAGGGTCGCCCTCCTCACAAACAAGGGAAAACTTACCGTATTCGAACCCAAGTAGGGATGGAATGGACAATAAACTCAACGTTGCCTTCCTCTGGCACATGCACCAGCCTTTATACAAAGACCCGCTGACCGGCGAGTACACGCTCCCGTGGGTCCTCTTCCACGCCACGAAGGACTATTACGACATGGCGGCGATACTGGAGGAGTTCCCTGACGTGCACCAGACCTTCAACCTGGTGCCGTGCCTCATAGAGCAGATAAACGAGTACGCCTCCGGGAAGGCAAGGGACAAGTACGGGCGGCTGAGCGGAAAAAAGGCGGAGGAGCTCGGGGCCGAGGAAAAGGTCTTCATGCTCCAGTTCTTTTTCCAGGCGAACTGGGAGCACATGATACGGCCGCTCCCGAGGTTCTGGGAGCTGTTGCGGAAAAGGGGCATATCGAACGACAGGGACGAGGTCGTCCATTCCCTCAGGTACTTCAGCGACCAGGACTTCCTCGACCTCCAGGTGCTCTATAACCTCGTCTGGATAGACCCTTCGATAAGGGAAAAGGACCAGTTCCTCAGCGCCCTTTATTCGAAGGGAGGAGGCTATACCGAAGAGGAAAAGGCGGCCCTACTAAGGAAGCAGACGGAGATCGCGGGCACGGTCATACCCAAGTACGCGGAGCTCAAGGCGAAGGGCATAATAGAGGTCTCCACCTCCCCGTATTACCACCCCATATTGCCGCTCCTTTGCGATAGCGAGGCGGCAAGGGAAGCCATGCCGGGAGCGACCCTCCCCAAGGCCCGCTTCCGGCACCCCGAGGACGCTCGGGAGCAGGTGAGGAGGGGCCTTAAGCTCTTTAAAGACACCTTCGGCGCGATGCCCAGGGGCATGTGGCCCTCGGAGGGCTCGGTAAGCATGGACATCCTGCCTATCGTTGCATCCGAAGGTGTTGAGTGGCTCGCGACCGACGAGGAGATACTCTCCAATACGCTCAGGCGCCCGATAAGGCGCGACCACATGGGCAACTGCTACGACACTTTCCTCTACAAGCCATACGAGATAGAGTCGGACGGGGGAAAGACCGTTCTTTTTTTCAGGGACCATGTCCTATCGGACCTTATAGGCTTCGACTACTCCAAAATGGATGCCGAGCACGCGGCCTCGGACATGATAACAAGGCTTACCCGCATACACGGGATGCTCGAAAATCCGGGCGAGCACGTAGTCCCCATAATACTCGACGGCGAGAACGCGTGAGCACTTCAGGAACGACGGCAGGATTTCCTGAAGGCCCTGTATTCAGGGCTTTCAAACCACCAGCCTTGAGGTGCGTTACCATAAGCGAGTTCCTGGACATGAAGACCAAAAGGGAACGGCTCGATTGGCTCTTCCCCGGCTCGTGGATAAACCACAATTTCAAGATATGGATAGGCCACGTCGAGGACAACACGGCCTGGGACTACATATCCGAGGCGCGGGACGCGCTCGTGAAATACGAGGAGGCCCTCGGCAGGACCCCCGGGGAGAGGCGCATGAAGGAGAACCTCAGCGAGGCGTGGGAGGAGGTCTACGCCGCGGAGGGGAGCGACTGGTTCTGGTGGTACGGCGAGGAGCATTCCTCGATGAGCGACGAGGATTTCGACGCCCTTTTCAGGCGGCGCATAAAGAGGATCTACCAGCTTATCGGGCAGGAGCCGCCGGAGTACCTGGAGATGCCCATCTCATCGGAGGTGAAGGGCTACAGGCCGCCTTCCGAGCCGAGGGCCCTCATCTCCCCAAATGTGGACGGCATCATAACCGACTACTTCGAATGGCTCTCGTGCGGCAAGCTCGAACGGACCTATTTCGGGAGCGCGATGCACAAGGAGCTGCAGGGCGGGCTCATCGACTCGATATCCTACGGCTTTTCAAGGGAGTCGCTTTTCTTCCGTTTCGATTACATCGAGGAGCTTGGGCGTTTCGATGGCCCGTGGAGCTTCACGATTACCTTCATCCAGCCCAGGCAGGTAAAAGCCGCGGCAAAGATAGAGGGAAAGAGCTCGGACGGGACGATATCTGTCAGGTACGGCGACAAGTGGGGGGACGATACGCCACTTCGCATGGCAGCGGACGCCGTCGTTGAAGTCGAAATACCGCTCTCGCTACTCGACGCAAGGAAGGGCGACGAGCTTAAGCTCTATATCAACATAAACGCCCACGAGAGGGGTGTGGAGCGCTGGCCCGTAAAAGGCTATCTCATATTCACCGTGCCGCCGGAGGACTTCGAGCAGCAGGACTGGATAGTTTGACGCTCGCAGGCTGAATCTACTCGTTTCAAGCTCAAATCGACTCGGACCGAACGATGACCAAAAGCGCAACTACCCCGGCCATGCGCCAGTACCTGGAGATAAAGGCTCTGCACCCCGACTCCGTCCTCTTCTTCAGGATGGGGGACTTCTACGAGATGTTTTTCGAGGACGCGAAACTCGCCTCGTCCATCCTCGGGATAGCCCTTACCTCACGCGACCGCGACCGCGAGATACCCATGTGCGGGGTCCCATACCATGCTGCAGCCAGCTATATAGCAAGGCTCGTCCGCGAAGGGCACAAGGTCGCCGTCTGCGAGCAGACGACCGACCCCGCGGAATCGAAAGGCATCGTCGAGAGGGCGGTGACCCGCGTGATAACGCCGGGCATAGCGCTCGACGACGAGCTCCTCGACCCAAAGGCCAATAACTTCATAGCCGCGGCGTACGCGGACGGGAAGGCCTCGGGGTTCGCGTACATGGACGTATCCACGGGCGAGTTCAGGCTCACCACCATCTCCGGAGCGCATCCGCTCATCGAGGAGATACGGCGCTTAAGGCCCCTTGAGCTCGTCGTCCCAGAGGGCTCCCGGGAGGCGTTTGCCTTCCCTGATTCGCCGGTAAAGAAGGTGACTGCAATCGAGGCCCGGAGGTTCTCCCTCAGTGACGCCGAGGCCCGCCTGAACGCGCACTTCGGGACCGCCACCCTCGACGGCTTCGGCTGCGCGAATATGCCCCAGGCGGTAATGGCCGCCGGGGTGCTCCTCGAATACATACGCTCGAGCCAGAAGGCGGAGCTAAGGCACGCGAGAAGGCCCGAACCCTATTTTACCGACGACTTCCTCGTCCTCGACTCGTCCACCAGGCGGAACCTTGAGATAACCCGGAACATGAAGAGCGGAGGCCGCGAGGCTACGCTCCTTTCCGTACTCGACAATACCAAAACCGCAATGGGAGGAAGGAGGCTCAAGAGCTGGCTCCTACACCCGCTCAAGGACGCGGGCGCGATCAGGAGGCGGCTGGACGCCGTCGAAGAACTTATCCGGAACCGCGAGGTCCGGTCAGCCCTCAGTGAGTCCCTTTCCCGCGTCCACGACCTTGAGAGGCTCACTGCGCGGCTATCCCTCGGGGCCGCAGGGCCGCGGGACCTCGCATCCTTAAGGGAGTCCCTGAGGACCATACCTGAAATCAACGATTCGCTCAGGCCTTTCTCCTCCTCACTCCTTAAGGAACTCTCCCTCGACGAGGTAGCCGGGGCCGCGGAGGCGATAGGGCGGGCAATTTCCGAAAACCCTCCTCACTCCGTCAAGGACGGCGGGGTCATCCGCGAAGGGTATTCCGCTGAACTCGACGAGCTCCGCAGAATCGGCTCCGGCGGCAAGGACTGGATAGCGTCGCTCGAAGCAAAGGAGAGGGCGAGGACAGGCATAGGCTCGCTCAAGATAGGCTATAACAGGGTCTTCGGCTACTATATTGAGGTTACAAGGACCAACCTTTCGAGCGTCCCCGCCGACTATATCCGGAAGCAGACGCTCGTGAACGCCGAGAGGTTCATTACCCCGGAATTGAAGGAATGGGAGGAGAAGATCCTTACCGCGGAGGAGAGGGCGCTAAAGCTCGAAGCGGCCCTCTTCGCCTCGCTCGCCGAGGAGCTCAAGGATTATATCGAAAGGGTGCTTGCGACCGCGGATTCGGTCGCGACACTCGACTGCCTTTCCTCCCTGGCCGAGGCTTCCGGGCGGCAGGGGTATTCAAGACCCGAGATAAACGAAGGCTACGCTGTCAGGATAGAAGGCGGCAGGCATCCGGTCGTGGAGGCAGGCTCCGATGATTTCGTCTCGAACGACCTCAAGCTCACCGAGGACGAGCGGGTCATTATCCTGACCGGCCCGAACATGGCCGGCAAGTCGACCTACCTGAGGCAGAACGCCCTTATAATCCTCATGGCCCAGGCGGGTTCCTTTGTCCCGGCTGCGCAGGCCTCCATCGGGGTCGTCGACAGGATATTCACACGGGTCGGGGCGTCCGACGACCTCTCGCGGGGCCAGTCGACCTTCATGGTCGAGATGAGCGAGACCGCGAACATACTCAACAACGCGACCCCGAGGAGTTTTATAGTGCTTGACGAGATAGGGCGCGGGACCTCCACATTTGACGGGCTCTCCATAGCGTGGGCCGTGGTCGAGCACATACACGACAACCCTTCCCTCGGCGCAAAGACGCTTTTCGCCACGCATTACCACGAACTCACCGAGCTTTCCTTGACAAAGGAAAGGGTCAAAAATTATAATATGGCGGTCAAGGAGTGGAACGAAAAGATAATCTTTCTCCGGAAGGTCCTTCCCGGCGGCGCAAACCGGAGCTACGGCATACAGGTGGCGAGGCTCGCCGGAGTCCCTGACGAGGTCATATCAAGGGCCAGGAGATACTCAGAACCTTGAGACCGGAGAACTTACCGAATCAGGCATGCCGGATCGCGGCCCGCGGGGACAGGCCCGACGCACGGGGCAGATGAGCCTCCTGGGTGAGAGGGACGAGCTCAGGGAAGCGCTCCGCGGCATTGACGTCGAGACGATGACCCCCATCGAGGCCATTACCGCTCTCCATAAACTGAAGGAGATGCTTGATTGAAAAGCCCCGCAGCCAGGCCGGCCCTTTTCTTCCTGCTCGCGCTGGCCCTGCTCCTCATATCGGCCGGGAAGTCTCCTGCCGCGCCAAAGGCCGCCGTTACCGACATCCGCCACTGGTCCAACCCCACGTACACCAGGGTCGTCATAAACGTAAGCGGCAAGGCCTCGTTCACGCACCGGCTCCTCCGTAAGGACCCCTCCATAAGCGTCGAATGGAGGCGGCTCTACGTCGACATATCGGGAGCCATGCTTTCGCCGGAGCTCGCCCGCTCCATACCGATAAACGACGGTCTCCTCAAGGCCGCAAGGGCCGGCCAGTACGACACCGACACGGTCCGCGTGGTCCTCGACATAGAGTCCATCCAGGACTTCAAGATATTCTACCTTACCGACCCTTACAGGATAGTTATCGACGTTACAGGCGATAAGCCCGCCGGAAGGGACGAGGTCATAAGACAGGCCAGGGACCGGACCGGGAAGGCAGCTCCCGAGATACGGCAGGACCCGAGGGGCCTGCCGCTTTCGGACCCCAGCCTTACGCAGCAGCTCGGATTGAAGGTAAGGAAGATAGTCATCGACCCGGGCCACGGCGGCAAGGACCCCGGGGCCGTCGGCAGGACCGGCCTCAAGGAGAAGGACATAAACCTCAAGCTCGGGCTCATGCTCAGGGAAAAGCTCGAGCGCGAGGCCGGCGCGACGGTCGTCATGACCAGGGACAGGGACGTGTTCGTCCCCCTCGAGGAAAGGACGGCCATAGCCAACAGGGAGGAGGCCGACCTCTTCATATCCATCCACACGAACGCAGCCCCGAGGAGGACGGCCTCGGGCATCGAGACGTACATCCTCGGCATATCGAACGACGAGGAGGCAAAGAGGGTGGCCGCGCGGGAGAACGCGACCTCGACGAGGTCGGTGAGCGACCTTGAGTTCATACTGAACGACCTCATAAAGACCGCGAAGACGAACGACTCTGCGCGGTTCGCCGGGGTCGTGCAGGACAGCCTCGTCTCAAAACTCCGCGCGAGCTACAGGAACGTCAGGAGCAACGGGGTCAAGGGCGCGCCGTTCTACGTCCTCATAGGCACGAAGATGCCTGCGGTGCTCGTTGAGGTCTCGTTCATCAGCAACCCTCTCGAAGAGGAACGCCTTAAGGACCCGAAATACCTGAAAGAGGCCGTGGACGGCATAGCCGACGGGGTATTGAGCTATATGAACGGCCCGGGCGAGACCTGATGCCTATGCCGCACGGACTCATGCCGGATTCGCTCCTCAAGGCAGGCGGGCCTCTCGCCCCTGTAGCCAAGGAATACCTCTCGAAGCACGAGGAGGACGTCCGGAAATCGCACCTCTCGGGCGCTACCGGCCGCGATGTATGCCGCATTTACACCTCAGTGGTCGACGGCCTGTTAAAGGCCCTTTTCGCCCGGTACTCAGTCCGGCTCGGCCCGTCCGACAGGGCCGCCCTCGTCGCCCTGGGAGGCTACGGCAGGGGCGAGCTCAATATCCGCTCCGATATAGACCTCATGCTCGTCCACAAGGGGCGGCTCACGAAACCAGTTGAGGAGCTCACGCAGGAGATGCTCTATGTCCTCTGGGACACGGGCCTTGACCTGGGCTTCGCGATCCGCTCGGTGCCGGAGTGCATCGCCCTTGCGAAGGACGACCTGAAGACCATGACCGCGCTCCTCGACCTGCGTTTTCTCACAGGTGACGGCGACCTGTTCGAATCCCTCCGGAAGAGCGTACGGAAGAACCTTTTCAACCGGGCCAGGTCCGCCTCGTTCATAAACGAGAAGCTCGAAGAGACCAGGCAGCGCCACGCCAGGTTCGGCGGCTCGGTATACATACTCGAACCCAACGTCAAGGAGGGGGAGGGGGGTCTTAGAGACCTCCATACGGCCGTCTGGGCCCTGAAAGCCAGGCACGCCAGGGAGGTCGAGCCATTTTCGCTCGGGCTCCTGAGCGAGCGCGACAGGAAAGCGGCTCGAGGTCTCGCTCGATTTCGTCCTCTGGGTCAGGAACGAGCTCCATTTCCGACGGAGGAAGACCGACCAGCTCGTTCGACCACCCAGGAGAGGATAGCCAAGCTCCTCGGGTTCGAGCACTGATAAATGCCCTCGCGGTAGAGGCGTTCATGCAGCGCTATTACCGCCACGCATCCGACATAAGCCATTATTCAGGGCTAATGCTCTCCAGGGCGCTCCACAGAGAGAAGAAAACCCTGAAATGGCCGAGAAAGAAGGTCCGGATAGACAGGAACTTCTACGTCTCGGGCGGGCTTCTCTTCACCAGGTCGGAGGACACCATCCAGAGCGAGCCTCCGATGGCGCTCAAGGCCTTCGAATACGCGCAGGCGTTCGACGTGGAGCTCGACCAGTCGGCAAAGGACCAGGTCCTGGAGGGGCTGGTGGCCGCGGGCGAGGACTTCCGCACCTCGAAGGAGTCCTCGGCGTCGTTTTTCAAGATACTCCGGGGCAGGAACGTCCACAAGACGCTTAGCGAGATGCACCGCCTTAAGCTCCTCGACAGGTACATCCCCGAGTTCGAGGAAATAAGCTGCAGGGTGCAGCACGACCTCTATCACGTCTACACCGTCGACGCCCATACGCTCTTTGCCGTGAGGGAAATAGAGAGGCTCCGGGGGCAGTATAAATCCGATTTCCCGCTCCTTTCGAACCTCTTCGAGGAGATGCCGAACCCCGAGGTCCTTTACCTCGCCGTCCTCTTCCACGACATCGGGAAGGCGCACGGAAAGGGGCATGCCGAAAAGGGCGCGGCCATGATGCCAGAGATATGCAGGCGCCTGAACCTCGCCGAAGAGGACGCGAACCTCGTAAAGTTCCTCGTAAAACACCATCTCCTGCTCGCGAACACGGCCCAGTACAGGGACCTGCACGACGAGAAGCTCATAATCGAGTTCGCCAGAAAAGTTGGCGACATCGAGAGGATGAACCTGCTCTATCTCCTTACCTTCGCCGACGTGCGCGCCGTGGGGCCGGACGTCTGGAGCCAGTGGAAGGGCGCCCTTTTCCAGGAGCTTTACTTCAAGGCGCTTACGGTCCTCGAGCGCGGCACGTTCGAGCCCGAGGAATCAGAGGCGAAGATCAGGAAGGTGAGGGAGAGGGTGGCGGCGCTGCTTGCGCCCGAAGGGCTCGGGAGCGCGGCTGTCGAGGATTTTTTCCAGCTCCTCCCGGCCAATTACTTCCTGTCGACCAGCCCCGACTTCATCGCCGAGCACCTGAAGGTCCTGAGCGATTTCGGGAATAAGACCTATGCGATGAAGGTCAGGCAGGACACCTTCAGGGAGTATACCGAGCTTGTCATCTGCAACCATGACGTCCACGGGCTCTTCTCGATGATAACCGGGGTCATGGCCGCGAACGGGGTGAACATACTCGGGGCGCAGATAAATACGCTACGGAACGGCATCGCGCTCGACATACTCCAGGTGACCGGCCCTTTGGGAGGCTTGATAACCGACGAGACAAGGCTTAAAAAAATCGATAGCGACCTTGCCGAGGTGCTCTCGGGCCGCGTGAAGGTTGAAACGCTTGTGAGGAAAAGGAAGCCGTCGATACTCGACAGCAGGGCACGGCCCAGGGTCAAGACGTCCGTCGAGATAGACAACGAGGTCTCGGAGGCCTACACCGTGCTGGACATACATACCCAGAACAGGATCGGCCTCCTCTACGACATCACGAGCACCCTCTCGAAGCTCGGCCTCTACATATTCGTGGCCAAGATATCGACCAAGGGCGACCAGGCCGCGGACATCTTCTACGTGAAGGACATATTCGGGCAGAAGGTATTCTTCAAGGACCGCCTGAACGATATAGCCGATAAATTGTATAAGGTCCTTACCGAGCCTTCGGCGCCGGAGGCGAAATGACGGGCCAGGGGAGGGACCCTATACAGGCCTTCCTCGACCACATCGTGGTGGAAAAGGGCCTCTCCCTGAACACCCGCCTGTGCTATAAAAAAGACCTCTCGAATTTCCTCGAATACATGGCCGGGAAGGATCTCCTTGAGGCGACCCCCGGGGACATATCGGGCTTCCTTAAATATTCGAGCGAAAGGGGCCTTTCAGCGCGGTCGTACGCCAGGGCCCTTGTTACCCTGAGGGGGTTCTATAAGTTCCTTGCCGGAAAGGGGGCCGTGAACGAGTCCCCTTGCTTAAAGGTGGACATGCCGAAGGTCCCCCAGAAGCTCCCCGAGTTCCTGTCGATAGCCGAGGTTGAGAGGCTGCTTTCGGCCCCTTCGCCCGATACCGCGCTTGGGCTCCGCGACAAGGCCATGCTTGAGACCCTCTACGCCACCGGCCTCCGGGTATCCGAGCTTACGAACCTCCGCGCCAGCAACATAAGCCTCCAGGGAGGCTATCTCACCGCATTCGGCAAGGGCTCAAGGGAGAGGATGGTCCCTCTCGGGGACGCGGCCATGCATTGGCTGAAGAGGTATATCGACGAGGCCAGGCCCTCATTCCTCGGCAACAGGAGGTCAGGGGCGCTCTTTCTTACCTCAAGAGGCGCCTCCATGACCCGCCAGAATTTCTGGACGATGATAAAGAAATACGCCATTCTGGCTGGGATAGGCAGGGCCAGGTGCAAGCCCCACATAATACGCCACTCGTTCGCCACACACCTCCTTGAAAGGGGTGCAGACCTGAGGATAGTCCAGGCCATGCTGGGGCACGCCGACATATCCACCACCCAGATATATACCCACATAACGAACGAACGCCTCAAGAAACTGCATAAAGGCAAGCACCCGAGGGGTTAGCGGGAAACGCTCCCTCATGCCTTTACAACCACCGAAACCACGCTATAATCACTGGAATTCAGCGCTCAATTCAAAGAGGGACGCGGACTCAGGCGCAACTCCTTCAGCTACGAGGCCAAATGGAAAACGCGGCAGCAGGGTACGTCAGGATGTATGCGCTCTTTATCATGATGGGTTTTATGCTCTTCAATTCCGGCGCAGCCCATTCAGCGGATAAGCGCGGCTGGGTCGACGCAAGGGATTACGGCGCGAAGGGGGACGGGGTCACCGACGATACGGCGGCCCTGCAGGCCGCCATATCGGCCGGGAAGATCATATACATCCCGGCAGGCAAATACCTTGTGACCGCGCCTCTGAACGTCAGGGGCTGGCGCATCATTTACGGTGCCGGGCGCGACAGCACGGTGCTCAAGGCGGGTAATTGGCTCTCTGATTTCGTGATAAAGAGCGTGGACGGGAACTCGCGGAGGTGGATGCCTTATTCGGTCATCTCTGATCTTACTATCGACGGCGGCTCGAGCGCAAGCGCCCTCGGCGGAATATACGCAAGCTATATAACCCAGTGGGTATTCGAGCGCATTGTCATTTACAATTTCCACAACCCGGATGCGGTGGGGCTGCACCTTGAAAACGCTTTTCAGATAGCCCACCGCGACGTAACGATCAGGATGGGCTCGTTCAGCGCCGGCAAGAAGGGCGAGGCTGCGTTCAAGGTGTCCGCCGCCCCTGACGGCATCCATACTACGCATATAACCTATGACAACTGCCTGGCCCAGTTTACGGGGACGGCCTATTACCTTGCACCCCTCGGCAACAGGGGCGGAGAGATGACCATACGCCAGTCAGCCGCGGGCATTGTAGACTACGGGGTCAAGATAAAGGAGAACCACAGGGACGTGCGCGTTGAGAACACACTCATTGAGAACGCGTCCGCCGGGGGCATATGGGCGACATCCGATATTCCGGACGGGATACGCTCCCTCACTCTTGAAAACATAAGGCTCTGGGAGACAACCATAGGGGTTGTGGCCAATAACGTCACCGGGCTCAGGATGCGGCAATTACAGTTCGTGGGCGACGACCCGGACGGGCATACTATGTACAGGATAAACAACACAAAACGGGTCGACTGGGACTATGAGGACGTAGAGCTGACCGCCTACGGGGCCGTTTTAGACCCTGCGTTATCCGTCAATCCGAGGATAACCCGGTTTTTTCTGAATGACCCGGCTCCGTCCGTTGCCGCCGGCGCAAGACGGCATACGTTCATTACCCAGGCGACCGGGCCGCTTACGATTACGAGGTTCAAGGACGGGTTCCAGGGGCAGGAGATAACGATAATCTTTCCGGACTCGAACGTCACCTTGAACGAGACGGGAAATATAAGGATATCAGGAAGCTCGTTCAGGCCGCCGCCGAATACGGTGATGACGTTCATATTCGACGGGAATAATTGGCTTGAGAAGGCGAGGAGTGTGAACTGAACCACTACCGCCTGGAAGGCGGTAGGTTCTTTAGTTTGGTCGGCTGAAAGCCCGACCGAGCACAATATGTCGTCATTGCGAGGGACGCAAGTCCCGAAGCAATCTCAGGCACTACTGCATTGAGCATGAGATTGCCACGGAGCTAAAGCTCCTCGCAATGACAGGCTCATGCCTCTCGTTACTCAAATGAAACTCCATGCGTAATTGCGATCCGAAACCCTCAGCCCCATAATTGTGAGACATTAAAAGAGGAAGCATGAGAAACATTATCATGTATTTCTGAAAACACCCGGAATTCATTAAATAAAGAAGCACAGGCAGAGGGGAGAACGAAAAAGGGAATCGGGAATACATGATTTGACATAATATCCATTATGCGACACGCTACCTGTGCGCACTACAGAAATTAGAAGATGAATATATCACACCACGAGCTCAGGGCGCACTTTAGGCTTTACCTGAGAAAAATACACTAACCTCTCGTAAACACATCTTTCTTTCTAATCAGGCTCCTCCCTTGTGACTATCTTATTAAAGCGGCTTACCTCTCCGGACGATGTTTTTTCCTGGTAGAGGAACGCGAGCTTACGGTTCTCGAACTGCTCGAAGAACTCCTCCCAGGAGATGGGCTCAAGGGACCCGCCCCCTTCATAGCCCGGGAAATCGATCCGGAGTATGCCTGGGCCGTCCCCCTCGCGAGTCTTTTTGACCGATGCCGGATGACCGCCCCTGGACTCGACCCGGTTCATTATTTCCTCGTGGTCGGTCGTGACCCTGGAGCCCTTCTGCGGGTTTTTTCGCGCTCCTGCCATTGCACCCTCCCTTATATCTATTCATCAATATTGCATTATAATCAATACTTTCTAAGCCGGAGTTCCATTTATGCCACAGGATATACGCCCCTGGACTTTCGCTGAAAAAATGTTTTTATTCCGCATACTTGCATGACTGCTTACTCGAACGGCTACTTTCGTTGTCCGCCGTTTTTGTGCTCAAGTTTGCCCGCCTCATATCCGATAAAGAGTATACAGTGACACTATGGGAAATACGGTAAAAGAAATCCATTCCGGAAAGACCGGGAAGGCGAAGAGGGAAACTCTACGCTCGAAGGTCCTCGATGTCCTCAAGATATCCACTGTCCCTGCCGTACTTAAGCGGATAATCGAGGTGACCGAGGACCCAAAATCCGGCATTTCCGACCTGGAGAATATCATCGAGCGCGACCAGGCCATCGCCACACGTGTCGTCGCCGTCTCGAACGCGGTCTTCTACGGCTTTCCACGGAAGATTAACACCATAGACCAGGCCATCCTCGTTCTGGGCTTCGAGATGGTGAAGGGGCTGGCCATATCGACCACCCTCTTCAGCTTCCTCAAGAACAACAAGACCAACTCGGTCATCTCCTCTCTCTGGGGGCATTCCTTCGAGGTTGCGATGGCAGCCGGCATGCTGGCCAGGCGGACCGGCATGGTCAGCAAGGAAACCGCCTTCCTCGCGGGCCTGATCCACGACATCGGCAGGCCGCTCCTCCTTCAGATACTGAGCAAGGAATACCTCGAGGTGTGCTCGTTCGACAGGAACTGCATTGAAAGGGAGGCTGAGGTCTTTGGCGCTGACCACGCCGAGGTCGGCGAATGGTTCGTGGAAAAGTGCAAGCTGCCGGAGGACTGCACGCTCGCGGTAAAGTACCACCACAGGCCCGAAAAATGCCTTGAGGAGATGGAAGCCATACCGCCGCTTGCGCAGATAATCTATCTCGCGAACATCATAGTTACCGAGCCCAGGGAGAAATACGCCTACTGCTCGCCGGTGCACGCGCAGATACTCGCGTCACTCAAGCTCACCGGGGACGAGCTCCTCAGCTTCTCCGAGAAAATCGCCGCGAAGAGGGACGAGATCCGGGCCTTCTACGACTAAGCGGCGGCCTTCCGCTCACCATCCCTGAATATCCATACGGCTTCCGGAAGCCGGACCCCTATTATATCGATATTTGAAAGGTCGGCTACTCCCACCCCGAGCCTCTCCGCTTCGATTACATGCGCCACCCTGTCGTGCCCCAATATGTGCGCGCCTACGGAATCGGCGGCAACGCAGTCCTTGCTCGCGATTACCATGCCGCTCTCGAAGGTGAGGCCGCCTATCGGGCCGGTCCCGGTCATTGCAGGGTGCCCGGCGATTATTCCGAGGCCTATCGGGAACCTCCTGCACATGGCCGCTATGAACGAGTGTATGTCGTCGAACATGCCGTGCGGGTGGAGGCTTTTTGCCCTCGGGTGCCCGTAAAAGTCTCCCGCGGGGTATGACATGGCGATGTTCTTCATGGTGAGCGTGACGGCCGCGAGATGGTGCTCCTTATGCGCAGCGAGCGAGACGACGGTATCGTAGTCGAATATGTGCCCGTTCACCATCACCTCCCTGTGGGGCCCGTGCTCGAGGTGGACGGGCCTGAAGGGCGGCCTGTTGTGGTCGAAAAACTCGACCCCCTCCTCCCTTATGACCCTGTCAATGCCGAGCAGCCTGAATATCTCGTCCGTCTCCCCAGCCCCTGCCCCGCCGGAGACGGTTATCTTCCTTGGAAAGTACCCCTTCACGTACCTGATTACTGCCCGGACGGTGTCGGCCTGGACGCAGGCGGTCAGGTCGTCCCGCGACGCCCAGGTGTCGTTGGGCTTTATGGCAACGTGCTTCCCGACAAATAGCTCGGAAAGGCCGTCCAGCACGTCGAGAGCGCCCCTTATTGCCGTCTCTATTTCGTGGTTATGCGATATCGAGACCCTGCTTCTCATAATGAAAGTATAGCACGGGTCACTATGCGGGGCCTGACGGCCCAGAGGAGGGTTTCAGTCTATGATGACGTTGGTAAGGGTCCTCTTGACGTACTCCACCGACTGTATCTTTGATATGACGACGTCCCCGAGCACCTTGAAGTTTGATGCCGCAACGAGGGCTATGAGGTCGTATGGACCTGTGACTATCCTGGCCTCCTTTACCCCGCCAATCTGGAGTATCTTGTCGAGCACCTCCTTGGATTTGGCGTGCTCGCATTCTATGAAGACGTAGGCTTCGACTGACATCCTGCTCCTCCCTGGAATTGGAATCGAAAAGGAAAGCGCTCAGCGGTCCAGTATCCGGGCCGCCTCGCTCCTGACCTTCTCAGGGCGCGACCGCTTCTTAAGCCGCCTTATCCGCTTGCGAATAATAAAATCGCGGTCTCGCCCGGTAAGCGAGCCGTACATGAAAAGGAAACGCTCTTCTATGCCCGGGTACTTCCGGGAAGCCCTTTTGCAGAGCTCTATGCCGTCGAGAAGCGGAAGCCCGGTTTCGGACATGACGAGCGCGTAGTAACGGTCAGAAAGCATTTCCACGGCGTCCCTGCCGGTCCGGGCCAGGTCTACCCTGCCCTCGGTCCGGAGGATACTCAAGACCTCGGGGTCGAAGTCGCCTACCACAAGCAGCCTCTCGACCCAGACCGGCTCGGATGCCCTGAACCTGAACGCGGCAGGGCTGGAATGGCCTATGGATTCGAGGAAACGCTCTATCCGCCTCTTATGGCTCTGCGAGGCGGCAAGTACGGCTGCCGGCTCTTCCGCGCCGGCCCTGAGCCCTTCTGATATGGGCGCTATGAGGCAGTTCCATTTAAGGTATTCGCACTGGAGGAGGCCTTCGAGAAAAGCGTGCTCGTCAGTGAAAAGAGTCGACCTGAGAAAGGAATACGAGTCTTCGACGAGCTCCCTCGAACCCTTGAGAGACGGGGGCGCTATCGCCCTTCCTCCCGCCTTTTCGATCCGCGCGGCTGACTTGAGTAGCGCCCTCGCAAGCCTCTTTTCGCTCTCTGCGAGAGCGTTGAGAAAACTTTTAAACTCGCTCGGATGGCCGAATTTCCTCGAGGCGTCGACATATGTTTTCGACGTAATTGCCGCGAGCGAGCCCATCCAGCATAGCGTCTCACGCATGACCGGCCTCCTGACACAACGCTAATCACATTATCCTTCCCCGGAGGAGAAGTGTCAAGAGCGCTTTCAAAAGGCAACCGGAAAAGGATATCCGCTCACTGTCCGTTCGTACAGGCACAAAAATATTGTGCGTATTACGCACATCAGATATATTAACGGCATGCATCGGTTCGGGATGATAAGCATGTCGCCTCGGATGATATACATTGCCAAGCTGATCGATGCCATTTCCAAAACTTCGGCGACAGTTCTCCTTACCGGAGAGACCGGGACCGGAAAAGAGCTCATCGCAAGAGCCATACACCAGGAAAGCCCGAGGGCGCAAAAGCCTTTTGTCGCGATAAACTGCGGCGCCATTCCGGCGGAACTGATGGAACGCGAGCTTTTCGGCCACGTTAAAGGCGCGTTTTCAGGCGCACACCAGAACTCGATCGGAAAGCTGGAATACGCAGACGGCGGCTCCGTTTTCCTTGATGAGATAGCGACCCTTCCCCTTCCCCTCCAGGTCAAGCTCCTGAGGGTGCTTCAGGAAAGACCTTCGAGCCGGTCGGGTCGCTCATCCGAGAAAAATCGACGTAAGGTTCATCGCGCCGCTAACGTAAACCTTCTTGACGAGGTCCAGAAAGGCCTGTTCAGGAGGACCTCTACTACAGGCTGAACGTGGTCCCTATTCACCTTCCGCCGCTAAGGAAAGAAGGAAGATATCCGCATATTGTTCGAGCACTTCATCGACATGTATTCCGGTAAATCAAGAAGCGCATCACGGGATATCCGAAAAGACAATCGAGCGATTGATGGCGCATTCATGGCCGGGCAACATACGGGAGCTCCAGAATATTTCAGAGATGCTCGTAGTCCTGGCCGAAGACGGGTCCTCCATCGATACCGACTCGCTGCCGGACGGAATTTCCGAAGGCTGCGGGGACGAACCGGCAAGCTATGTCGACGCGCTTCGTTCCTTTGAAAAGGAGTTCATCTGCAAGATACTGAACGAAACAGGATGGAACAGGACCGAGGCCGCGAAAAAGATGGGAATTCACAGGAATACGCTGACAGGCAAGATGAAGGGGCTCGGCATACTGAAACCGGCTATGGGTTAAGCAGTTGCCGGGTCCGGCAATCATGCCGCCGGTCTGAACCTCTTCAAGCGGAGCGCGTTGGTCACGACGCTTACGGACGAGAGCCCCATGGCAGCCGCCGCGAACATCGGGTCAAGGAGGATGCCGAAGGATGGATAAAGCGCCCCTGCGGCCACCGGAATGAGGAGCACGTTGTAGGCGAAGGCCCAGAAGAGGTTCTGCCTGATGTTCCTTATGGTGGCCCTGCTGAGTGCGATTGACGCGGCTATGGCGTTGAGGTCGCCCCCGATGATGGTTACGTCCGAGGCCTCCATGGCGACGTCAGCGCCTGTCCCGATCGCTATCCCGACGTCGGCTTGGGCAAGCGCGGGTGCGTCGTTTATCCCGTCCCCGACCATGGCAACCACCCTGCCTTCGTCCTTAAGCCTCTTTATCTCCCTGGCCTTGTCCTCTGGAAGCACCTCCGCTAATACCTTTTCGATACCGAGCTCCGCTGCTATGCTCGCGGCCGCCCTCCTGTTGTCGCCGGTCAGGATTACCACATTAAGGCCCATCCTCTTAAGCGCCGAAACCGCGTCCCTTGAGCCCTCCTTGAGGGTATCAGCTATCGCTATTATTCCCGCGGCCTTGCCGTCAAGGGCCACGTACACCGGGGTCATGCCGCGGAGGGCGAGCCTTTCGGCCTCTTCCCTCGCCCTCTCGATATCGATGCCGCGCTCGGCCATGAGCCTCTCGTTGCCCAGGAGCGCATTTTTCCCGCTTACGGCGGCGATTATTCCGCGGCCCGGGACCGCTTCAAACCTTTCGGGCTCAACAGTGCCTATACCGAGCTCTTCGGCCTTCCTTACTACCGCCTCTCCGAGCGGGTGTTCGGACTTCCTCTCTACCGAGGCCGCGTGGAAAAGGACGTCCGCCTCCCCCGTGTCCGCGAGCGCGATTATCTCCTTGACCGACGGCTTTCCTCTCGTAAGCGTCCCGGTCTTGTCGAGGACTATCGTATCGAGCTTGTGCGCAGTCTCGAGCGATTCCCCGCCCCTTATGAGGATCCCGTTCTCCGCGCCTTTACCGGTGCCGACCATTATCGAAGTCGGTGTCGCGAGCCCGAGAGCGCACGGGCAGGCAATTATAAGGACGGCTATGAAGTTCATGAGGGCGAAGGCAAGGGCCGGCTCCGGGCCTAAGACATACCAGACGATGAACGTGATTACCGCGACGGCCATGACCGCGGGGACGAAATACCCGGCGATAACATCGGCCATGCGCGCTATTGGCGGCTTTGCAGCCTGCGCCTCCTCGACGAGCCTTATTATCCCTGAAAGGGCCGTGTCCTTTCCTACCCTGGTCGCCCTGAACCTGAACGAGCCGGTGGTATTAATTGTCGCGCCTATGACCTGGTCGCCGGGCTTCTTATCGACTGGCATGCTCTCGCCGCTTATCATGGATTCGTCAACGGACGAGTACCCGTCGACCACTACCCCGTCAACCGGGACCTTTTCGCCCGGCCTTACGACGACGGTGTCGCCCGGGAGCACCTCCTCGATTGGGACGGCGGATTCAATACCGCCCCTTACGACGCTGGCGGTCTTCGCGCCGAGGCCCATTAGCTTCCTTATGGCCTCGCCCGTCTGCCCGCGCGCGCGGAGCTCCAGCGCCCGGCCAAGGAGTATGAGGGCGATGATAACAGCGGCGGTCTCGAAGTAGACGCCTCCGGCAAGCCCGCGTGAGGCGAAAAAGCCGGGAAAAAGCGTCACGGCGGCGCTAAAGAAGAACGCGGCAGAGGTGCCGACGGCTATGAGCGTATTCATGTCCGCGTAGCCTCTTTTTGCCGCGGCCCAGGCGCCCCTGTAGAACCTTCCGCCGCTGAAAAACTGGACCGGCGCAGCCAACAGGAGCTGCACGAAGTGGTTGCCGAAAACGGAAGGCACCCAGGGGAGCATCTCCCGCATTGAGCCGAGCATCAGGGGCACCGAGACGACCGCGGCCAGGAGAAATCTCGCGACAAGGCCCCTCATCTCGGCTTTCTTGAGCCTGGCGTCCCGCTCGAGGAGGTCCTCATCCTTTGCCGGGGCTTCCGCGCCGTACCCGGCGTTCCTTATGGCCCTGACCATAGCTTGAGGGGAGGTCGTCTCCGGCAGATAGCTCACCTGGGCCCTGCCTGATGCGAAGTTCACATCCGCGCCCAGAACCCCATCGATCTCTTCAAGCACGCCCGTGATCTTACTTACGCAGGAAGCGCAGCTCATCCCCTGTATCGGGATCGAGACGCTTGCGGCCCCGGCGCCGTACCCGAGCTCTTTTATCGCGCGGACTATATCGTGAGGACGCAGGCTGGCCGGGTCGTAGGAGACGCTCACATTGCTTGATGCGAAGTTGACGGAAGCGGATACTACCCCGCCAAGGCCCTTAAGTCCCTTCTCTATTTTGGACGCGCAGGAGGCGCAGTTCATGCCGGTAACGGGGATATTCATGCTTATCGTACCGGCTGCCTGCGTATACCCCTCGCCTGATCTTACCCTGGACATATATTCTCCGAAAAAACCTGAAAAAATTCACAAATATTATATCACAGGCGCATATGCGTTTCCTTAAAAGGGAGGGGACGCCGTAACGTTACGGGAATTTGAATTGTCCGGAATCCCATCGTATGTTAATCTGCTGTTACTTTGCAGGGATTACGCGGCCCCGGGCGTGAGCAAAAATTGACTATAAGCACTCAGTTCCGGAAAGGCGGTGTATACTTAGAAATCTGTAGTCCTCACACCCGCGGCGCTTCGAGAGGAGAGACATGAAACCGAGAGACCATGTGATAGGCGGCGCAATCGGGGCGGCCGTCCTGTACCCCTTCATCGGGAAAGACAGCATCATCTTTTTCGCGGCCTCGCTGCTTATCGACCTGGACCATTACCTGGATTTCCTCTGGCACAACCGCTTCACGGACTTCAGCATCCGGAGGATGTTCGCATACCACGCCTGGCTTGAAAGGCACCTTTACAGGCCGGGTTTTCTGAACCTTGAGATATTCCACACAATCGAGTTCCTCGTGCCGCTCTTCCTCATATCCTACTGGACCGGCTCGGCCCCGCTATTCGCGGTCTGGCTCGGGTTCGTCTTCCATGTCATACTGGACATAGTGAACCTGGCCGCTCACGGGGTCCCGTTCCTGAGGGCGCACTCATTCCTCGAGTTCTTCATCAGGAAAAGGATGCTTGAAAGGAAGGGGTACGATCCGGCAGGGCTCTGCAGGGAAGCGCTGAGGAATATTTAGGGAAGCTCTCTGATTGAATCCTGTCGGTTGTCATTGCTTAGGAGCTTTTAGCTCCGAAGCAATCTCAAGGTGCTTGATATCCAAAAGATAAGATTGCTTCCCGCCACGCTTCGCTCGCGGCTTCGGCTCACACGCTCGCAATGACGAACACATGAATCAGTCAGATGTTACTTAGGGAAGGCCGTGCGTTCCCTTCTTTAAGAGAGGCCAGGGGAATTCCCGGCATTTTCTGCCCTTCCGAGGGAGCATAAGCCGACAATTTTTGCAGGACAGCCCGTTGTCAGCATGCGCTCCCGTCAGCCCAGCTGCAAGAGCCGTCCGTGGTCCTGGTAAGCGGCGAGAAGCCCGCGCCTGCCCTCGGGTTGGATACGGTCATGACGTAAGATTCGGTTATGCCGCCCCCTCCAGCCGATACCTCGAGGGTATTTCCC
Organism: Deltaproteobacteria bacterium; assembly: GCA_015075075.1. Lineage (GTDB taxonomy): Bacteria > Desulfobacterota > GWC2-55-46 > GWC2-55-46 > GWC2-55-46 > UBA5799. The sequence goes on from JABTVA010000007.1 coordinate 93,895, forward strand.
CTGCTGACGTTAATGGCCCCCCTCCCGATAGGTACGAGCGCAGGCCCGGCAGTTGCCGCTATGACCAGGTAGGTCTGGTTCTCCAGGAAATACGCCTCCTCGTGGCTCGTGGCGTTCTTAGCGTCCGAGAGCATGGCGGCCCGAGCGGCCTTCATGGAGGATGATTGCATGTGCGGTATGGCTATGGCGGCGAGTATGGCGATTATCGCGACGACTATGAGAAGCTCGACCAACGTGAAGCCGCCGCTCCGCCAGTTCCCGCATGTATTTTTTTCAGCCATGTCCATGCCTCACTCAATGCGTGGTGGACCCAAAAAAAAGGGCCTGCTGAAGCAGGCCCTTTTTTCATTCGATGCCGTACACCTTAAAATCAGCAGGTTGAGGCGTCGGCATAGGTGCAGTTGCCGTCGCTGTCGAGCGTGAGCGGGCTCTTGCCGGCTCCGGCGGCGGTGTTGTCGACGTCTATGGACCAAGTGTCGGGGCCGGTGGTTGCAGTGACTGTTATCGTGTTGTTCTTGCTGGCAAGGAAATTAACCGTCTGGCCGCTGTTGCTGCCGACTACGCTACCGGTAGCCGGTCCAGGTCCAACACTGAAGCCGTTCGCATCCATGTATGAGCTCTCGTCAGTGAAGAGCGCCTCAAGCTGGGTGGCCGTGTTTTTGGCGTCAGCGACCATCGAGGCCCTTACGCCCCTCTCCCTGTAGGCTGAGAACTGCGGGATGGCTATGGCCGCCAAAATGGCTATGATGGCCACGACTATCAGGAGCTCGACCAGCGTGAAGCCGTCCTCCCTCTTCATGTTCCTCAAGATTCTCTGCAGCATTTTACTTCCTCCTTTCACCCTTTGGTGATGTTTTTTTTTATTTCTTTCTTTTCGGAATAACCTCGTGGAACTTAAGCCCGCCGTTATCTTGATTCACTACATATGCACCTGGCGTGCCAAACCTGGAATTGTAAGCAAATCAGTATCTTATAGGAAATACAGGCGGCTCTCACCTCGTTAGAAGTAACAATTTTTGTCAGTTCATATGACATTTTTTGTCAGGTTTGCGTCCTTCAGCCTCAAAGGGATCTACTTCTACGGAATTATTCGCCTGATTCCTCTATCCGCAATATCCCGAGATCATCGAGGCGAAAAACCCGACCACGGGCCAGAACTGTTCGATACCACGAACCCTGTACGCGAAATTCCTTGAATATTGGACGAACCCGTATATGCGGAAATACTTATCGGATCAAACGATATGTCGGAAATGCCCCAAGTAAAAGGAAAACGCGGCAATGAGGGGCGGGACTGAAAGGAACGCGCCAGTTTAGCATCGAGCCTGTTTAAGCGACCCTCCTTTTCGAAAAGACAGGGCCCTGAGACCATCCCGCACGCCTTTAGCAGATTCTGAAAAACTCAAAATCACATTCAGGCTGCTCAAAAAGCTCAAGATGCAAGGAGTCGAAAGTGAGGAATGACCGGGTGTCCAACTTTGGAGACGACACAGCAGATTGGGCTTTTTCAGCAGCCTGTCAGGAGCCCGAAGCTTCGCCCCTTCTCCCCGAGGCCTCCTTACGTTCAAGAAATAAGGCCGCGATAAAGGAAAAGAATAAGGCCCAGGCCGTAGTCATGACTACAATCACGGCGCGCTTCGGCTTGGCTTTCTTGTCCGAAGGCATCGCCATATCGAGCACCTGGACGGTGGGGCTGTCCTTGGCCTCCTGTATGCGGGCGACCTCGTATTGCTGCGTAAGGAGCTCAAAGAGCGTCTGCTGGACCTTCGCGTCCCTCAAAAGGTTGGCGTATTCGAACGATATGCCCGGGATATTGTCGGTGGGTATGAATATGCCCCTTCCGGCAGGCTTGCCGGACTCAAGCTCCTTCAACTTCTCCCTCAGCCCCCTGACCTCGGCCTTCAGGACGCCTGCCTTGGGGTTCTCCTCGGTCGCGAAGGAAAGGAGGGTAGTGAGCTCGACCTCCTTGGCCATGAGCTGCCCCTTTACTGTGCCAATGGCCTCGATTATCGCCTTCGACTGGCTGTCGAGGTTCACCGTCTTGTGCTTCTCCTGGAAGCCCCTCAGCCGGGCCTCTATCCTTTCGAGCTCCTGCCTGGACTCCTTGAGCCTCTTCTCGGCAAACGCCCTCATCCTCTGGCCGGAGGTCATCGCGGAGCGGCCGAGGACCCTGTCGAGCTCCTCGACAAAGGCGTTGGCGATCAGGGCCGCCCGTTCGGGCGACTTGTCCAGGACCGTTATGGAGATTATCTCCTCCTTCGATTTTTCGATCTTCACCTTTTGGGAGAGCGCCGATCTCGTCTCTTCAAGGGTCATCCCGCCGTAAAGCTCGCGGAGTCCGAAGCGCTCTATTATCGGGTCCGCTACGCTACGGCTCCTGAGAATGCCTACCCAGAGGTCGGAAGGCGACTTTAGCCCCAGGAAGCTCCCGGAGAGCGCCGCGACCCCCGGCAACTGCGAAAGACCGGCCAGGGAACTTAACCCCCTCTCGTCCTGCGGCGGCATGATGCTCGCGGTGGAGGCGAACTGCTTGGGAAGGAGAAGGCTTACGATTACCGCGATTACGAAGGCGGAGGCCGTAACGGCCCTATCATCTTCCGCCGCCTTGATATGGCCGTTATCAGCTCTTGTGACGTAATCGTCCGCGTCTCTTGCATTTCAGAAATGCCTTTCTATGGAAATGGCGGCAACGGGGTTCGTGGACCTTCCCGAGGGGCCGTCCGTCTTCTCGATCCCCGCGCTCCACCCCACCCTTAGCCCATCGCCCACAAGCACGCTTGCGTCCGCGGCAAGCCAGCTCCGCTTCGTTTCGCCGTTTTCGTGTATGATGGACCGCTCCCAGTCGGCTTCCGCGCCGATTTGGGCGCCGCCCGGGAAATGGTACTGGGCGCGGAGGAAGAGGTCGGCGGCGTCAGGCCCCATGTGGTGCCCGATCACCCGGCCCTTGTAGGTGTAGCCTGAGTCGTACACGTGATGCCTGTACCACTGGGCGAAGGAAGACCTGTCGCCGTGCGCGTTGTAGGCGTACTCCGCCCTGAAATCGAGATCCTTGACCCCCAGGGGCTCGTCCACGTACAGGCCGAAAATATAGCCTCGAACAGTGGGGGTCCTGTTGCCGGATGAGTCCTCGGCGCCTATTTCGGTATAGAGCTTAAGCCCTGACCAGGGCAGCCTGCCATTTCTATCGACATGGATATACGAGGCGTCAATAGAAATGAGCTGGTTGCCGTCTATAGGCGAGTTCGTGTGCTCCGCGCTGTCCGATGCGACGAAGACCTTTACCCAGTCCGAGGCGCTCAGGCGTTGCCGCCCCTCACCGCCGAACATGATGACCCTTGAAAGCGCGAACCTGAACGACGGGCGCGGCCTGAAATCCAGCCTCATGCCGAGGAGGTTCGCGCGCGGGAAGTCCCTGTCCTCTTCGAGTCGTGCCAGGAAAACGGACGGCCTGAACGGCCCGAGCTTCCTCAAGACCCAGGGGAGCAGCACCGGGCGGCCCGTCGAAGCCTTGACCATCTCAAGCGGCTCCGCGTTATTGGAGAGGAGGAGGCTCCCGTGATAGCCGGGGCCCCACCACATGGATTCCTTGCCGGCGAGGAGCTCTAACGCGCCGATGTCCGCTTTTGCGTATCCGCGGACGAGCCTGAGTTCGGAGGACGAGCCGGCCCTGTACTCGGGATTGAGCTCTATCGCGGTGAAGCCGAGAAGCCCGGCGCTTGCCGAGAGGCCGGCCCATGCGTTGCCGTTCCCGCGGAACTCATGCCCGTCGTTGTTGATGGACGGGAAATAAGGCCTCTCATCCGAATACAGGAAACCGGCATAAGCGCGCTCTATGGGCTTGAAATATGTGTCCGGACCTGCCCCTTCGTTATCGCCGAGGGCCGCCCTCAAACGTGACGCCATAGGCCCCGCGGACTGCCCCGGCCCTCCGCTCCCGTCCCTTTTAAGGTTCCGGACGGCCTCGTCGGCAAGCCTTGCGCCTTCCCGCCTGGTGAAGGGCCTGGTTGTGAGTATCCCGCTCTCTAATACCCCCTTCAACTCCAGGCGCTCAAGGTCCCGGTATATCCAGCTATCGACCGGTATGTTTATCGAGTTCCCGGCATATGCGCCGTCGGGCATGGAGAGCCCGGATGCGCACAAAAAGAGAGCGCCGAGAAAAAAGAGCTTACGAAACAAAAACTACCGTTCCTTTCAAGGCAACCTCTAAAAATTGATCTTTTCCCCGGATTCTGTGTCAGGCCTGGAATAAAAATGCTCACATATTATCATAATATATGCTCCGCTTTTTATTCCCGGCCTTCCGGGAAAAGCGGGAAAAATCTCTAATTTTGAGAGGTTGCCTCAATTGCATCGGACGAGAACGCAGAATCCTTGCGCGGTCCGCCCCTATATGCCGGTCCCCCTCAAGACCGCAGGCACGGTCTTAAGGATTATCTTCAGGTCCAGCCAGAAGCTCCATTTGTCGATGTATTCGAGATCGAGCCTTACCCAGTCCGTAAACCCTATCTTGTTCCTTCCGTTAACCTGCCAGAGGCAGGTGATCCCGGGCTTAACCGAAAGCCTCCGCCTCTGGGCCAGGTCATACTGGCTGATCTCCGACGGGAGCGGGGGCCTCGGCCCCACGATGCTCATATCCCCCTTGAGGACGTTAACGAACTGCGGGAGCTCGTCTATGCTGTATTTACGGAGGAGCCTTCCGAAGGACGTGACCCTCGGGTCGTTACGCGACTTGAAAACCGGCCCGCTCATCTCGTTCAAATGCTTAAGCGATGCGAGCGCCTGGTCCGCGTCCTCTATCATGGTGCGGAACTTAAGCACCTTGAAGCGCCTGCCGTTTTTCCCGCACCTCTCCTGCCTGAAAAAGACCGGGCCTGGCGAGGTCAACTTGACGCCGATGGACGCGAAGAGAAAAAAAGGCGAGACCAGGAGAAGCACGAGGGCCGAGAAAACGACATCCAGCGCCCTTTTAAGCAATACGCCCCGCTCGTGCGTGGCGACCGGGTTGAAGGTCATGACCGGCCTGCCCGCGAACTCGCCCATCTGCATCGCGGCTATCTTGTGCCGATACAGGTCCATAACTATGCTCGCCTTTATGCCGACCTGCTCGCAGGCCATGACCGGCCCCTCGATCCTGTCGAGGAGCTTCCTCGTAACGACAAACACGACCTCGTCGACCTGCACGGTGGTTATCAGGCGATCGAGGCCCTCGACCTCCCCGAGCACGCGCTCCGGGGCCGGCGCGGGCCCCGGCTCGTCGTTTTTGCCCACGCTCACGAACCCGAGCACATGCACGCCCCACTGCTTATGCTCTTCGATAAACCTCGCGAACTCAAGCGCCCTCCTCCCGGTGCCCACTATTATCATGGTCCTGAAGTTGTAGCCCTTCGTCCTCAGGTAGCGCGTAAGGAAAAGGACAGAAGCCTTGAAGGCCAGGAGGAGCGCCGAGTTCACGACGAAAAAGATTATGATAAGGGCCCTGCTCACGTATTCGAGCTTGAAGGCGTAAAGAAGGGTCATGAGGACTATCACGGCGGCGGACGAGCCTTTAAGCACGGGAACGAGCGTCTGCGTAAGGCTCTTTGTCCGCATCGTGCCATAAGCCCCGTAATAACGGAGAAGCCCCGCCCAGAGCGGCAGTATGAATATCAGGAGAAACGAGTATTCGGAAAAGGGCCTCAGGGCCGGGAGTTCCGGGATGGCCCCCCTTATGGCGTAGGCCGCCAGGAACGAAAGGGCGGTGATGACAAGGTCCGCGGTCTTAAGGCCGCCGGAGATGATCTTGGTGTTTTCCCTCAGCATCCGGTTCCTCTCCAGTTGTAGGGCGCGCAGTCCGGACCCGGGCGGGTACGGCATTCAAGAGCTGTCAGGGTCAAAACGCGACGATAAGTACGCCTGCGGTCACGGCTATCTGATAGAGTATTTGCGTAATGTCCTTGAAGTCCCGGAGGAACGCCGTCCTGTCGGCCTTCTCGGGGACGACTATGGTGTCGCCCGGCTCCAGGGACGCCGACATGAGGCCCCCTCCGGTCCATCTCCTCGTATCCCGGTCCCAGCCTAAAAGGGACCCTGCGTCGTTTCTGCTTATCGCGGTCCCGTCGACCTTAAGTATGTACATCCCGTCGCTGTCAGCGCTCCTGGTAAGGCCTCCGGCCTTCTTCATGTAATCCTTCACGTTGAAATCGGCCCTGTGCACGAAGGCGGTCTGGTTGTGAACGGCGCCGATGACCTGCACGTGGGCGGCCCGCTCGGGTATATGGATACGATCGCCATCCTCAAGCACGAGGTCGGATTCGCCTCCCCTGAAATCGTCAAGCGATTCGACCCTTATGCTTATCCTGCCCCTGGCCTTTGCGGACTTCATCTTCGCGAGCACCGCCAGCCTGTTCGAGAGCGCGACCTCTTCGATCCTGGCCGCCTCCTCGTCCAGGGCCGCACCGATTCCGGACGCCGACTGCGCGAGTATCTCCTTTTCGAGCCTGTCGAGCGCCTCGTCGAGCTGGGCCTGCTGGAGCTCCCTTACGGATTCCCTCGTGAAGACAGCGCCGCGGAGATAGGCCTTCCCGGTAAATCCCCCGGCTCGCTCTATGAGCGACGAGGCGGTCTCGCCTTTTTTAATGGTATACGTGCCGGGGAACCTCACCTCTCCGCTGATCCTTACGGTCCTGTAAAGCTCCCATTCCGGCACGGTCCTTACGAAGAGGTAATCGTTTTCCCGAAGCTCTATATTGTGCTCGAGGTCCCCATCGAGCGCCTTGCCGAGCTTTACCGGTATCTTGGTCGTCACGGGCCCCGATTGCTCGGGCGTTATCCTCGTAAGCTCGGCCTCTTCGGTGTAGGCGTAGTACCTCGGCCCGCCGGCAAGCGCGATAAGGTCGCGGACCCTGAGGCCCGAGCCGATGCCGAACTCGCCGCCCCTCTCGACCGCGCCTTCGATCCTTACTATCTTTTTATCGGGAATTACCGGATATACTGTAAGGAGGTCTCCTGGCTGCACCTTTATCTCAGCCGGGTCCGTTGCCGAGAGGTCCGACTCAAGGACCGCCTCCCTGGTGTTCTCCATTATCCGTTCTATGCGGAGCCTTCCCCTGATGGCCGTCTCGTTCAGCCCGCCCGCGAGGGCAAAGAGCTCGCTTGCGCTCGACTCGTCCTTGAGCTCGTAGATGGCGGGCGACCTGACCTCTCCCGCGACGGCCGCCAGCGGACCAGCGGGAGGGATGAAGACGACGTCCTCCGAGGCAAGCCTCAAGTCCGTCGACTTGTCCCCCCTGAGGAGAAGGTCATAGAGGTCCAGGGCGGCGACGGTCGCACCGTTCCTCTTGAGCTCTATCTTCCTCATGGAGCCCGTCTTTGAAGGCCCGCCGGCGGCGAGGAGCGCGTTCAAGACCGTTGACATCGAGGAAATGGAGTAGCTCCCCGGCTTGACGGCGTTTCCCACCACGTAGACGCGGATGGAACGGAGCGCGCCCATGCTCACGTTCATCTTGACCTCGGACGGGAGGTAGTACCTCGCAAGCTCTTTTTTGAGGAATGCCCTCGCCTCGTTGAATGTGAGCCCGTTGAGGAAGATTATTCCAGCTTCCGGGAGGTTTACCTTTCCGTCGCGGTCCACGACGACCGAGTACTCGGCATTGAGCCTGCCCCAGAGGCTTACCCTGAGCTCGTCGCCCGGGCCGAGGATGTAATCGGGGTTAACGGGGATATTGTCGGACGGCTGAAACGAAGAAGGTTCGGACGTGAACAGGGCGTAGCCGAAATGCCTGAGTCCAGGCGTCTTCCCGGCCAGGTATTTCTCGAAGGAGGACTCGTAACCGGGGACTGATGCCCTTTCGCGTTCGGGAAAAAATTCCTGAGGCAGGCCGCCCTTCCCGGCTGAAAGCAGCTTCTCGGAAGATGGCGCCTTGGCCTTGCCAGCCCCGCTTTCAGTCTCTGAAAGGGCCTCCCGTGGATTTAAGGATGTCAGCAGGAAGAATGCCGCTATTATGAAAAGGGCGATGCTCTGGAAACGGTTCACGTCAGGTTGCTCAGGTCCAGTTGGTTGAGGACAAAAAAGTCTGCCGGCTGCAAGTTTCCGGGAATAATAAGAAAAAAGACCACCTTTGTCAACCTGAATTGGCCGCACTCGGCCCGCGCGACCTGGAAATCAACCAAAATGCCTATCGGATTTTTAAACCCTTCCTCTTATTGCTCCCGGTTTGACTGGGAAACGAGTATCTGATAAGATTTCCCCCGTGCTGATTACCACGGGAATGGACTTGAGAGAGGCTTCAGCCAGGGTCGGCGCGCTAAGGGCAAACCTCGAAGGGGCCGTGAAGGGCAAGCCCGCGGTCATTGACCTTGCGATAACGGCGCTCCTGGCAAAGGGACATCTCCTTATTGAAGACGTCCCGGGCGTCGGGAAATCCACCCTCGCCCACGGGCTCGCGAAAAGCCTCGACTGCTCCTTCCAGCGGATACAGTTCACAAGCGACCTCCTCCCGTCGGACATCACCGGCGTGACCGTTTTCAACCAGGCTACCCGCGCATTCGAGTTCAGGCCCGGGCCGGTCTTCGCCAATATAGTCCTCGCGGACGAGATAAACAGGGCAACGCCCAAGACCCAGAGCGCGCTTCTGGAGGCCATGAACGAAAGGCAGGTCTCTATCGACAGGGCGACATACCCGCTCCCCTCCCCGTTCATGCTGCTGGCAACACAGAACCCCATAGAGTTCTCCGGCACCTTTCCGCTGCCCGAATCGCAGCTCGACAGGTTCATGGTTTGCCTCAGCATGGGCTACCCTGACGCGGAGCACGAGAGGCTGATAATAAGGTCCTCAAGTGAAAAGGGCCCGCTCGAAGGCCTGGGGCCGGTGCTTGACGCCGATGACGTCGAGGCGCTCCAGGACCTCTCATCAAGGGTTCGAGTGGACGAGGACCTCGTCACTTATATACTCTCAATAGTCTCCGCGACCAGGAGCCACCGCTCTATACGGCTCGGCCTGAGCCCCAGGGCCGCGATGGCCATGTACAGGGCGGCGCAGGCCCTGGCCCTCGCGTCGGGCAGGGAATACTGCATACCCGACGACATAAAAACCCTCTCGGGCCCGGTCTTCGCGCACAGGATAATCCCTGCCGAGCGGGCGCTCGAAGGAGGGTTCGAGACCGGCCTCTCCCTCTTGAAGGAAATACTCGGCACCGTAAAAGTCCCTCTCTGATGCTTAATCCGGGCCCCATACCCTTCATTGGCCAGGCGAAGGCCGGGTCTGACTGGAGGGTAGCCGGCCTCCGCCGTTTTCTGAAATTCCCCAGGTCCCTTTCGGTGACAAGGGAAGGCAAGGTATTCATCGGGGTCCTGCTCGTCATCGGCCTCGCTGCGGTTAATACCGGCAATAACCTCCTCTACCTTGTCGTTTCGTCCATGCTCTCGATAATCATAGTCTCGGGCCTCATGTCCGAGTCGACCCTCAGAGGGCTTCGCGTAACAAGGGCCCTTCCGCGGTCCGCATACAAGGGCTCGCCTGCCTGCATAACAATACGGGTCGAGAACACCAAGCGGCTTTTCTCCTCTTATTCCTTCAAGATTAAAGGGACTGACGGGCCGTCCGCTCCGGCCTATGTAGTCAGGCTTAAGCCCGGCGAAAAGAGTGAGCTTCGCCTTGAGTGCCTGTTCACGAAGAGGGGGTATGCAAGGCCTGGCCCGGTCAGGGTCTCGACCAGGTTCCCTTTCGGGCTCTTCGTAAAGGGAAAATCAGAGCCTGGCGGCGAGGACGAGAGCGTCCTTGTCCTCCCCTCTACTGACCGCGCGCTCGCGATCAAGGCCCTCCAGGGTGCGTCGTCGATTACCGGGGACGGACGGAGCTCTCAGAGGGGCGCGGGCGTCGATTTACATGGACTCCGGGAATACGGGCCGGCGGACGACGCCAGGCACATCCACTGGAAATCGGCAGCCCGGAAAGAGCCGCTCCTTCTGAAGGAGTTCGAAAGAGAGGCCGGGAAGCGGGTGATGATCATCTTCGACAACCGGCGCGGGGCGACCGATGACGAGTTCGAAACACTTGTGGACAGGGCCGCCGCGACGGCGGCCTTCCATATCGAAGCAGGGGGGGCTGTGGGATTAAAGACCGTCGGCAGGGACATCCCTCCCAAGCCGGGGCGCGCGCAATTGTCGATGATACTGAAAGAGCTCGCGCTCATATCTCCGGCGCCTGTCGAAGGAGAGCCCGCATTAAGGGTCGCATCGGCATGAGATCCCACGCGCTCGCAGTCACGTCCATAATCTCGCTCCTCGGGCTCTGGGCCGGAAGCCTCGTCGAGGCGGCAGGCAGCCGGCTCATATCGTCTCTTTCCGTAATCGCCGTCGCCGGCATCGCCTACAATCTCGCATCGGGGAAACCCGCCCTCCGCCTTTCATTCTGGAACGCGGCGGCGCTTGCGGCTTTCGTCTTCCTCGTCGCCGATTATCTTGCGATATCAAGGGATATCATAGCCTCGGGGACGCGGTTCCTCTCGCTGATACTCGTTTTAAAGCTCCTCTCCATAAGGAGCGGAAGGGACCACGCGATCGTATTCGCCGTAGCGTTCTTCCTGATACTCGCAGCCGCGGCCTCGACCGTAAGCGCGGTCTTTTTCGCGGTCCTCGCGCTTTATATCGTGTTCGTCATATGGGGCATGGTCGTCCTGAACCTCCGGAGGGACTTGGACGACTCGGGCATTGGAACGGGCGCCCCTGAGGACCTTTTCGGCCTTCCCCTTTTCCTGTCGCTTACGGCGCTCTCCGCGGCCTGCATAGTCCTCACCCTGGCTGTCTTCATCTCCATCCCGAGGATGGGGGTCGGGATACTGGAAGCGGGTTCAAGGGCCCCGCTCAACATATCGGGCTTCTCGGAACGCATGGAAATGGATTCAATTGCCGGGGTGCAGCTCGACCCGGCCATTGTCATGCGGGTAGAAATCAAAGGCGGAAGCCCGCCTGAGCCGCTCTATTTCAGGGGCGCGTCGCTCGATTTCTTCGACGGCTCCGGATGGAGCAGGCGCGCATCCCTTGACCGCCTCATAAAGGGAGTGGACGGGGTCTTTACATTCGGGGGCCCCGGGAAGAGGACCTTGGAGCAGAAGGTCTGGCTCGAGCCGCTCGACACAGAGGTGCTCTTCGCGGCTTCCAATGCCTACATGGTCGAGGGAAGGCTCCAGAGCCTCTGGACCGACGGCTCCGGGAATATCCGCCTCCCCTCCGCGCCTTTCAGGAGGCTCGAATACGCCGCGTGGTCGGATATCTCGGGCGGAAGGCCCGCACGCGCGCCCGATGGTTCATATCTTGACGCTTCGTATCTCGTATCGAGCCCTGAAGGGCATCTAATAACGGAACTGGCCAGGGCCGCCTCGGACGGGAGGACGAGCGCGCTCGGCAAGGCACTTGCGATAGAGGAATTTCTCCACAAGAACTACTACTACACGCTTACGCCGCGTAGCGGCGGGGGATCTGGCCCGCTTGAGGACTTCCTCCTCCACACGAAAGAAGGCTGGTGCGAGCACTTTGCGACGGGCATGGCCATGATGCTCAGGTCCGCCGGCGTGCCGGCCAGGATTGCTACGGGCTTTCTGGAAGGGGAATGGAACGAGTACGGCGGCTATTTCATAGTGCGGAAACAGGACGCGCACAGCTGGGTGGAAGCCTATATAGACGGGCAGGGCTGGATGAGGTTCGACCCCACGCCCTCATCGCGGCGTTTAGAAAGGCATGGAGCCCTTTTCATGTATCTCGACCTCCTGCGGCACAGGTGGAACAGGCATATCGTCAACTTCTCCTTCTCCGACCAGCGCGCGCTCGCCCTGGCCTTCGAGGAAAAGGCATCCGGGCTTAAAGGCCTGCTCGCTGGCCTCCTGCCGGATAAACGGCCCGGCATAAAAGGCGTGCTCGCCGTGCTTCTCGTATTTGCGCTCGCAGTCTCCGTGGCCGTTATGGCCCTGAGGCGCGCCCGTAAAGGGAATGCCGCGCAAAAGGCCCCGCGCTATTACATGGAAATGCTCAAGGCCCTTTCCCTGAAAGGGATGCGGAAAGGGCCCGGGGAGACCCCGAGAGAGTTCGCCGACCGGCTGGGTGAGGCCGACGTGGTCCAAATAACGGAATTATATCTCAGGGAACGGTACGGCGGGGAAAGGCCCGGCAGAGTGGCGTTGGTGCGGATGGAGGAAACACTTGCAAGAATAAGGAAGCTGAAACGGCCTTAGGACTTTTCGCCGGGCCTGTCCGGCATGCTCGACGTTATGGCTTCCAGGAGCTTTTTGCGCTCGATGGGCTTGGCCACGTAGCCGTCAAAGCCCTTTGTCAAAAGCTCGCCCTCCTCGCCCCTCATGGCTGAGGCCGTAAGGGCCAGGACAGGTATGGAGCTGTTCCTCGAGTCGGATTTGATTATCCTGGTAGCGGTTATCCCGTCCATGCCGGGGAGATGCAGATCCATGAGTATGAGGTCGGGCCTCTCTTCCATCAACGATTTCAGGGCCTCGGTGCCGCTCGCGGCCTCGGTTATCTCGTAGCCGTGAAGCGTGAGTATCTCCTTTACGAGGACCTTGTTCATGTGGTTGTCCTCGACGAGGAGTATCTTGATTTTCCGTTCCTCAGCCGCCATTTGACCCCGCTTCAGCCGGCGTTCTGCCGAATCCTCTCGAGGGCTTCAAGGAGCTGTTCCCTCTTCACGGCGTTCTCCATGTACTCGACCGCGCCGAGCGAGTACCCGAGCTCCTTGTTGTCGATGGAAGAGATGATGATTACCGGTATCCCCGCGGTAACGGGGTCCTCCTTCAATTCGCGGAGCACCTCCCATCCGTCCTTCCTCGGGAGCGCGATACCCATGATGATGGCGAAAGGAGTGTGCTCCTCCGCCTTCCTTATAAGGTCGACCCCGTCGACCGCGGCAAACACGTCAAAGCCGCTGCCCGAGAGGTATATGTCTATGAGGCGGTTTATGTCCGCGCTCTCGCTCGCTACGAGGACGCGCGGGAGGGAGGCGAGCCCCGGGGATGACGCAGCCGTTGTAGTAAGGAACGGTACGTCCAGCTCGTCCGTACCCTGCGGGAGCTTCACGATGAAGGTGGTGCCGCTCCCCGGCACGCTCTCGACGGATATGGTGCCGTTGTGGAGCTCAACGAGCCTCTTCGTAAGCACGAGACCCAGGCCCGTCCCGCCGTACTCCTTCGAAGACGATGAGTCCATCTGTTCGAACTCCTTGAAGAGCCTGCCCTTGTCCTCGGCATTAATCCCTATGCCGGTGTCGTTAATTTTGAGGGTGATATAGCGCTCGATACGCAGCCCCGTCGGCTCCTCGGTTATCTCCCAGTCCACCCTTACGCGGCCGTCCTGGACGTTGAACTTGACCGCGTTCGAAAGGAGGTTCATCATCACCTGCTTGAATTTCGCCTTGTCCGCGACGAGCTTGGGCGAGGCCGGGACCGACTTGGACTCTATGGCTATGTTCTTCTCATGCGCAAGCGGCCTTATTATGCCGAGGACCTCGCCGAGGACCTCCATGAGAGAGAAGCTCTCCATCGAGAGCTCCATCCTTCCAGCCTCGATCTTCGAAAGGTCGAGTATGTTGTTGATGAGCTGAAGGAGGTGGCTTCCGCTCGAGTGGACGTACTCGACGTACTGCATCTGCCGTTCGTTGAGGTCCCCGAAGGCCTTCTCCTGCAGGAGCTCGGAGAAGCCAATTATGGAATTGAGCGGGGTGCGGAGCTCGTGGCTTACGTTCGCGAGGAACTGGCTCTTCATCCTGTTGGCCTCCATGAGCTCCATGTTGGCGAACTCGAGGGACACCTTGTTCCTCGAAAGCTCCTGGTTCGCGAGCTTGAGCTCCTCGGTCCTCTCCTCGACCTTGTGCTCGAGCCTGGTATAGTAGTCCTGAAGGTTCCCGGCCATCCTGTTGAATTCGACGGCGAGGCTGCCTATCTCGTCCTCCGCGGCGACCGGCGCGCGCTCCGAGAGGCTCCCCTGGCCTATCATCCGGGCCGACTCCTCTATGGCGAGGATGGGCTTCACGATGGAACGCGTGAGTATCAGCCACAGCCCGCCCGCGAACACTATAGCGAGAAGAGTGAACGCCAGGGTCACGAGTATTATGACCTTTGCGAAGAAACCGCTCTCCCTGTAGGCCGTGAAGGCCGTGTCCTTCTCCTCCTTTATAAGCTCCTTCAGGGAATTGAGGGAGGCGGTGAAGACCTTGTTGCCCTCGCTCCTTATGAGGTTCAGGGCGGCGTCCCTGTTCCCCGCCCTCGATATCTCCTCCACCCTCTCGTGGACGGCCGCGTACATCCTCAGGTTCTCGATTAGCTCGTCATAGGTCTTGTCCCGGCCCGAGGCGATGCCCATCGCCCTGTACTCGGCAAGCAGCCTGTCCATCCTCCTCATGCGGTCGTCTATCGAGCCTTCGAGAAAGAGCTTCGACGAGTTGTCGGTGATGATGGTGTGGAGGAAGACCTCCTGCCTCGCGGAAAGGAACTCGTTCTCCACGGACGAAAGGGTTTCGCCCCTCTTGAACGAGTCGACATAGAGGCTCTCCGTGACCCTGGCGAGCTGGCCGGCGTTGTATAGGCCGACGAGTCCGCCCACCCCCATCATGAGGAGGAGGAAAAGGAACACGACGGCCAGCTTGTTGGATATGGATAGGCTTCTGAAGAGCTTCTTCATCGCGTCTGCCCGCCGGACCGGACCGCCTCCGGCTCGCTCATGTCCTCGTAAAGGAGCGCCAGGTTGGAGACCTCCCCGCCCGAGCCGTAAATTGGAAAGCTCCTTATCCGGAGCCTCCTCCCCGGCGCGCTCAGCCCCAGTTCCCTTGCGGATATCGGGGCGTAGTTTATGATGAACTCGGTCGAATAACCGTCGTATGACTTGTTGATCGCGGTGACCATGCCCTGCGACCGGAGCACCTTGTCCTCCAGGACCGAGTATGCCGAAGCGTCGAAGCCGGAGTTCGCGCCGAGCATGAGCCTTGCCCTGCCGTTCATCATGACGCATTTCCCGTCGAGGCCGAATATCGCCAGGCCGAGCGGCAGCTGCCCGATGAGGCGCTCAAGGAGCATCCGGGAGGCGCGCTCGTTCTTGAAAAGCGCCGAATGCCCGGATATGACGGCGATGGACGAGGCGATTGCCTCAAGAAAGGCAAGGTGCTCTTCCGAGAAGACTCCCCTGTCCCCGTAAGCCGCTATCAACAGCCCGGCCGCTTCCCCGTTGTAGACAAGGGGCGCGGCGGCCACCAGTTCCGTACCGGGTCCGGAAAGAATCCCGGAAAAGGCGGCAGGGAGCGAGCCGCGGTCAAAGACCTTTGCCGCGCCGCCCTCCCAACCCTTAAGGGAGACGTCCTCAAGGCGCGCTGCCACGCCTTCGGGGAGTCCAAAGGCGGACTTGAGCATCAATGCGCCTCCGCCTTCGCGCATGTATACCGCCGCTCCCGAAGCCCCGGTCCTCAGGACGGCCTCCCTGAGGGCGGCTTCGAAGACCCCCGTTTCGGAAAGGGTCCTGCCTGCAAAGGAGATGACCGCGCCTATCGCGGATATCTGCCCCGAGGACTCGACGAGAGCGGTCCTCAATCTCAGGCATTCTGAATCCTTGAACGCCTTCTCCTTGCCCAGGTATTCAAGTATCTGGTTGAGCTTTCCGCCGAGCCTCCCGGTTTCGCTCCTGTCGTCGGCGCAGAACCTCGCATCCGCCTCTCCGGCGAGGATGCGCCTGGCCGTGAGGACCGCCTTCCGCATGGGGCGGAAGACCCGCCCGTAGAGTATAAGGGCCGCCACGAGCGCCAATGCCACGAACCCGGCGAAGCTTTTGAGCGCCAGGGAATTGAACTCCTGGAAGACCGCCTGCTTTCTGAGCGAAATGTGGGAAAGGAGCCTTTCGGCCTTCTCCGAGGCGAGGACAGTGTTCGTGTCCACGGAGTTATGCAGGAGTATCATCTCCTCCCTTGTGATGGCCTCGTTGAGCCTCCGGAGCTCCGCCCTTATCGTAAAGATATCGTTCAGGACGGCCCGGACGGACTCGGCGAGCATGCCTTCCTCTTTAAGGAGTCCGGCAAACGCCGGGTCCGCCACCACTGCTTCGAGGCTGTCGGCGGTATGGTCCATGCCCGCCTTCAACATATTGACGGAACCGTACTCCAGCCCCCAGGCGACCACGATCATCTCAAGGTGGTGCTGCAGCCGGAAAATGGAAGCCCTGGCAGAGACTACTTCGCTCTGGAGGGTGTCATACAGCTCGAGCTTCCTGGATTTCACGAGGAACGAGTTGTACTCGAAGGCCGCGGCCGCAAATATTATCGTTAGCGCGATTATGGACTTCTGGAAAATGGAGAGGCTTCTGAGAGGTGATTTCATCGACTCGCCTTGCGGAAGCAGCCCTGCAAAGCTGCCCTGCGGCAGCCCTACTTAAGCAGCCTCTGAACGTTCTTCTGGAAGTCCTTGAGCTTCAAGGGCTTGGAAAGGCAGTTGTCGGCCCCGCACTGGATTATCCGCTCCATGTCCTCCCTGCCGTAGGCCGTGACGGCGAGGATCTTTATCCTGCTGGTATTGGCGTCCTGTTTTATGCGCCTGCAGACCTCGAACCCGTCTATCTTCGGCATCCTGATGTCGAGCACAAGGAGCTCGGGCTTGAAGTCCCCTACTTTTATAAGGGCCTCGTATCCGTCGCCCGCGGTCTCGATCGAAAACCCGTCGCCCATGGCCACGAGCGCGCCCTTTATGAACTCCACGATTTCCCGCTCGTCGTCTATTATGAGTATCTTCTTTCTTTCCGGGAACATCTCCTCTTTCACCTCGAGCTTGAACTTCTCGAGGAAGCCCATGAAATCTTCCCGGTTTATGCGGAAATGGCCGCCCGGCGTCCTGAACGCGACGAGCTTCCCGGACGCTATCCACTTCTTGACGGCGTTGATGGTAACATGGCAAAAAGCGGCTATTTCGCCGGTTGTATACGGCTTCTTTGATTCGTTCATCGCTGCAGACTCGATAGATTGTAGTGAGTTCTTCTAAAGGGGGCGGAATCCAATGGTTACACTTTTTATATTATAAATAGTATCTTTAATGAAATACAAGGTCAAGAGCTTTTTACAGGGCGGATACGGGCCTACTCGACGCTCCTCCAGTCAGGGCCGCATTCTATGTTTACCCTTACAGGCACCTTGAGCTCAAGGACCCCCTCCATCTCTCTCCTTATAAGCTCCCTCATTGCCGGAAGCTCGCCCTCGGGAGATTCGAAGATGAGCTCGTCGTGTATCTGGAGGAGCATGCGCGTCCGGGACGCGCTCTCTTTAAGGCGCGCCGATATCCTTATCATCGCGGCCTTTATCATGTCGGCTGCCGAGCCCTGTATTGGCGTGTTGACAGCCAGCCTCGTCCCGAGCCTTATCGTGGCCTCTACCGGGCTCTTAAGCTCTGGGATAAAGCGGCGCCTGCCGTAGATGGTCCTTGTAAAGCCGTTCCTGGCGGCTTCGCTTATGGTCCTCTCTATGAACTCCTTGACGAGCCTGTAGCGGTCGAAGTACATGTTGATGTAGTCGGTCGCCTCCTTCATGGATATCCCGAGCTCTGTAGAGAGGCCCCAGGGGCCCATGCCGTAGATTATGCCGAAGTTTATGGCCTTGGCCCTCCTCCTCATCTCAGGAGTAACCAGCCCCGGCATGGTGCCGAATACCTCGCTCGCGGTCCTCGTATGCACGTCCTCGTCCTTCAGGAACGCGTCCATGAGTATAGGGTCTTCGGAGAGGTGCGCTACTATCCGTAGCTCTATCTGCGAGTAGTCGGCGCAAATGAACGAGAAGCCGTCCTCCGCGACAAAGGCCTCCCTTACGCGCCCGGCCATCTCGCCCCGGATGGGGATATTCTGCAGGTTGGGCCTTGAGCTCGAAAGGCGGCCCGTTGCCGTGACCGTCTGGTTATAGGTGGTGTGTATGCGGCCGGTCTCCGGGTTTATCGTCTCGGAAAGGGCGTCGACATAGGTGGATTTCAGTTTCGAGAGCTGCCTGAAGCCGATTATGAGCCTGGGGACGTCGTGCCGAGCGGCGAGCTGGGTCAACACTTCCTCGTCGGTCGAGTACCCGGTCTTGGTCTTCTTCAAGGGCTTGAGGCCGAGCGTCGTGAAAAGGACCTCGGAGAGCTGTTTCGGGGAGTTTATGTTGAACTCGGTCCCGGCAGAGGCGTATATCTCCCGCTCTATCGAAGCGAGCTCCTTTTCCATCTCTTTTGAGAGAATGACGAGCTTCTCCCTGTCGAGCTTTATGCCTGTTGCCTCCATTTCAGCAAGGACCCTGGATAGGGGTAGCTCCAGCTCCTCATAGAGCCGCCAGAGTCCGTTATCCTCAAGCTCTTTCTTAATTATTTTGGAGATATCCAGTATGCTGCAGGCTTTTTTACATTCAGCGAGCGCTTCGTCCTCGAAATCGGCCCCGTCGCGGAGTTCCTCGGCAGAAAGGCCCAGGAGCTCATAGCCGAGGGCCGGTACCGTGTGTTCCGGCTTCGAGGGGTTTACTAAATACGAAGCAAGGGAGACGTCCATGCCGATGCCCCTCGCCTCCACGCCCATCCTGCCAAGGAAGAGGTACAGGGCCTTTGAGCTGTCCGTATGCTTCGCTATACCGGCGTCCTCCATTATGGGCCTTATCGCCTCTATAAGCTCGCCCGGGGCGATATGGCCTGAGACGACCGGCACGAACCTGCCTTTTTTCCGTTCCAGGCCGAAAGCGGCCCCCTTGAGTTTTCCGTTGAAGCCCTCCTCCGTAAGCGACAGGGTGATTGACACCTCCTTAAGGGCCGAGAGCTCGGATACAAGCCTTGAGAGCCCTTCCTTATCGAGCACGGCAGAATAGTCTCCACCCTCCTCAACCGGTCTCGGCGCCTCGGGCATCATCTCGCTTATGAGTTTCCTGAACTCGAGCTCTGAAAGGAGCGGGCCGAGGGCGGCATAGTCGGGCCCCGAGTATCTCAGTTCCTCAAGCTCGCATTCAAGAGGGACGTCGGGATTAAGCGTCACTATCTGCAGTGAAAGCTCTGCCTGCTCCCTGTTCGATATGAGGCTTTCCTTTAACTTCGGCTTGGAAATGCTCTCTACATTTTCATAAATACCGTCAACAGAGCCGAATTCAGTTATGAGTTTGGCGGCGGTCTTGAGCCCCACTCCTGGGACGCCCGGGACGCTGTCCGTCGCGTCGCCGGAAAGGGCAAGGAGGTCGCGTATCCTCTCGGGGCCGACCCCGAACTTCTCCTTGACCTCAAGGGGGCCGTACTCCTTGCCGGTCATGTAGTCGAGTATCACGGTATTGTCGTCGACGAGCTGGTACATGTCCTTGTCACCGGTTATGATAGCGAGCTTCACGCCCACGGCCTCGAACCTCTTTACGAGTGTGGCTATCACGTCGTCAGCCTCGAAGGAGGCCATCTCCAATGCGCGGATGTTCAGCGCCCCGGCCATCTTCTTCACATACGGGACCTGGAGGGAGAGGCTGTCGGGCATGGGGGGCCTCTCGGCCTTGTACCCCGGCATGAGCCCGTGCCTGAACGAGGGCCCCTTTACGTCAAAGGCAATGACTATGTACTCGGGCTTGAAATCGTTGAGGATCTTCCGGAGCGACTGCGTAAACCCGTACACCGCGTTCGTCGGAAGCCCCCTGGAATTGGTGAAAGTGGAGGGAATGGCGTGGAAGGCCCGGTACATTACCGAGCTTCCGTCTATTATAAAAAGCCTTTTACCGGTATTATCCGTCATGCTCCATTGACAGCCCCGGCTGCGGTTGTATATACTTTGTCATGGCCAGGGCCCTTCTATTCCTTATTTTTCTCTTCCTCCCCTCGCCCCTGTGGGCCCAGGGAGACGCGGTTTCTACCGCACTTGACATTGTAGAGAATTTCCACAAAGAAGCAAACATATTAATGGGAGCCGCCGGCCTATCTGAGGTCCCGCCAGTTGAGAAAGAGAGGGCCGTCTCCGAGCTCAGGGAAATTCGGGTAACGGAGGTGCCCGGCAGGATGCGGCTTGAACGTGTGCACGGGGTGGTCGACGCCTACACGAGCAGCGTTCTCGGCATGGTTGAGTCCCGCCTTGGAGAGGCGCAGGGCGCTAAAAAAGGATACATGAGGGACGGGCTTAAAAGGCTTGCCGACCTCCGCCTGGACGAGACCATAAGGCTTATGCGGACGCTCGCCATAGAGGAACCATCGCCGGAGGTCAGGCCCGACCTCCCCTTCACCTTCGACCCCACCCCGCCATACGAGAGGCCCTCGCCTCCGGACGGCCCGCCCGGCATACTGTATAGATAGCCATATACCCGGCGCGGAGAGGCGCTCAAAAAAAACACCCGCCATCAGGCGGGTGTCTCTTGTGAGGACTTTATTTGTAAGGCTTGGACGGATTCATTCCGGCCAGGCCGTGGTTGAAAAAGTCCAGGAAGGACTTTTTCAACATACTGTTAGTGTCTCCGGGAAGGCCTTCTGAAGCCGCCAGGACTGTTGAAGCGGCCTTTCCCGGCGTCCCTCTGATGCGCGGCCCTGGGCGCGGCAGGCGCGGCCTTTTGGGATGCCTCATGCTGAAACCCCGGCACTTCCTCGACCTGTATCTTGCGTCCGAGTAGCCGCTGGATGTTCGTAAGGTGTTCCCTTTCCTCCGGAGAGACGAGCGAGAGCGCGGTGCCTCCGGCCCCGGCGCGGCCTGTCCGGCCTATCCGGTGTATGTAGTCCTCGGGGACATTGGGGAGGTCGTAATTCACCACATGGGGCAGGCTCTCGATATCGAGCCCCCTGGCCGCGATGTCGGTGGCGACAAGCACCTTGACCGAGCCTTTCTTGAACTCGGCGAGCGCCCTGGTGCGGGCCGACTGGCTTTTGTTGCCGTGGATGGCGGTCGAGCTTATGCCGTCCTTCAGGAGCTGCTCCGAGAGCCTGTTCGCGCCGTGCTTTGTGCGGGTAAAGACGAGCGCCTGGCGCCAGCCGCCTGATTTCACGAGATGCGAAAGGAGCTCCCTTTTCCGGGTCTGCCCCACCGGGTGCACCACCTGGGAAACCGCCTCTGCGGGAGTGTTCCTCCGCGCGGCCTCCAGGACGGCAGGCTCATGAAGGAGACCATCGGCCAGACGCTTTACTTCATCGTTGTACGTCGCCGAGAAGAGCAGGTTCTGCCGCTTCCCAGGAAGGAGCTTCAAAACGCGCCGTATGTCGTGTATGAAGCCCATGTCCAGCATGCGGTCCGCCTCGTCGAGGACGAGTATCTCCACCTTCGAGAGGTCCACGGTCCTCTGCCCCGCGTGGTCGAGGAGGCGGCCCGGTGTAGCGACGAGTATGTCGACGCCGCGGCGCAGCTCGTCTATTTGCGGGTTTATGCCGACCCCGCCGTAAATGATCGCGGCCCACAAGCGCAGGTTCCTGCCGTAGGTCCGCACACTTTCTCCGACCTGCGCGGCAAGCTCGCGGGTTGGCGTGAGGACAAGGGCCCTGGGCGCCCTGCCCCTCTGCTCATGCCTTGAACGGCTGAGTATTTCGAGCATCGGGAGCGTGAAAGCGGCGGTCTTGCCGGTGCCGGTCTGTGCCCCGGCCATGACGTCTCGGCCTTCGAGGATAACGGGGATGGTCTTCGCCTGGATGGGTGTGGGCTCGGTATAGCCCTCGCCTTCCACGGCTTTCAGCAGTTCGGCCCTCAAGCCGAGTAGATCAAATGACATGACAAATTACTCCGGAAACAGCCTACCCAATAATGGGCCGGTCTAGGCGGGATCGTTTAAGGTTATTCTGGGTGAGGTTGATGTAAGGGAGGCCAACCATGACACAGCTTGCGCCGACCGAATGGCGACAAGAAATAAATCCTGCTTACCTTAACACCAAAAATTACAAAGCGCAAGCAAAAAATCGACGCCCTTGAAAGAATAGGGCCGGGATGTTACAAATCTCAATGGGTGACAAATGGCAGACCTCTCGAATATTAAAGCTCCGGCAGGCATTGTAAGGCCCGCTCCGCGCATCGGGGAGGCCTTATGAGCGGCGTCTGGCTCGCGCTCGGGCTTACCCTTTTCGCCGGGATGGCCACCGGCATAGGGAGCGCCATAGCCTTCTTCGCCAAAAGGACCAACTACCGGTTCCTTTCGGTCTCGACAGGCTTTTCCGCCGGGGTCATGTTATACGTCTCGTTCGTTGAGATACTCCTTAAGGGCGGGAGCGCCCTTACCGAGGCTTACGGCGACTACTGGGGGCACTGGGCCAATGCGGGCTCGTTCTTCGGCGGCATACTCTTCATAGCCGTAATCGACAACCTCATCCCGGCAGCCAGGAACCCGCACGAGACCCACGCGGGCTCGGAGCGGGCCCCGCTTAAGGGCGGGGCAGCGCTGGAACCCGGCCCGGCGGCCTACGATAACCAGGCTGGCGGCATACACGACCACGCGGCCCATAACAGCAAGCTCCACAGGATGGGTCTCTTTACCGCCCTCGCCATAGCCATCCACAACCTGCCCGAAGGACTTGCGACATTCCTTGCGGCAATGCACGACCCCGGCCTGGGCATAGCCATAGCGGTCGCGGTCGCCCTCCATAATATCCCGGAGGGCATAAGCGTCTCTGTCCCCATCTACTACGCAACCGGAAAACGCGGCAAGGCCTTCGCCTACTCGCTCGTTAGCGGCCTTGCCGAGCCCGTGGGAGCGCTCATAGGGTATCTCCTCATCATTTCTTTCGTGGGCGTGAGCGGCGACGGCAAGGTAATCCCGCCCGAGGTCATGGGCATCATCTTCGGAGGTATCGCTGGGTAATGGTATACATAAGCCTCGACGAGCTGCTTCCGACGAGCCGCACATACGGCAAGGGCACGACAGCATCCTCGGCCTTGTGCTGGGGATGGCGGTGATGGCGTTGAGCTTGCTATTGATGAAATAGGGTAAGGCAGCCATTATTTTTTGATTGGACGGTAAGGAAAAGGAAGAGGAATATACTCGCATGAAATCGGAGATTATTATCAGGACCGAGACAAGCGCCGATATCGACGCCATAACCGAAGTTACGATTGCCGCGTTCAAGACCCTGGAAATCAGCGATCATACGGAGCAGTACGTCATTACGGCGCTACGCGCAGCCAAAGCCCTAACGCTCTCGCTCGTCGCGGAAGTGCATGGCCGGGTAATCGGGCATATTGCCTTCTCTCCTGTCAGCATTTCGGACGGCACCCAGGGCTGGTACGGCCTCGGCCCTGTCTCGGTGCTGCCGAGTACCAGAAACAGGGCATCGGCAAGGCCCTGATACGTGAAGGGTTAGCGCGGCTAAAGCCCTGAACGCCAAAGGATGCTGTCTCGTTGGGTATCCGGATTACTACGGGAAAGTCGGGTTCAGGAGCGTGCCTGGACTTGTGCATGAGGGAGTGCCTCAGAAATTCTTCCTCGCCCTCTCTTTGGACGGGCATACTCCGCAAGGCACCGTCACCTTCCACGAGGCGTTCAGGCGAAGGCTAAATTAACGATATACTCGACCCTTTACAGCACTCGGGTTTGACAGGCTTTGCTTTAATACCTTGAAATGTAAAAGGGGTTACGGGCTTTTACCCGTAACCCCTTGATTTTTATGGCGCCCCCGAGACGATTCGAACGTCCGACACACGGATCAGAAAAACGTCCGTTTTTTTCTCGCCTCTCTCAAAACACCTGATTTCTTGAATTTTCAATGTCTTTCAGCGCTTTTACTGTTTAAACCACTTGGCTCGATTTGGCTGGAATCGGTCGGACTCCGCGCGTCACTGGCAAAGTAAACCGCCCCGGGAGGCAAAACACAGAAGAAAAGCCATGCCTAAAACAGTTGCACAATCATTATTAATGATATAATATAACACTAATGAAGGCGCGCCGCATAATTCATCAGAAAGTGGTCGAGGATTCCGGCAACATTGTAGAGGTAAAGCTATGGCAGGTGCCTCCCTCTCCGGACAGGCCGCATGGATATAAATATTCGCTCGTTTACATCGTGGACGGAGACCGCGTCATTGGTTATGACAACGCTGAAGGGAAACGGGACCACCGGCATTTCGGGGGCAAGGAGAAGCCATACAGGTTCAAGGACCTAAGAACGCTGGCAAAGGATTTTCAAAACGATATCGCAAGATGGAAAGCAACTAAGGAGAAAAAGTCATGAAGGCAAAAAGAATAAAGGTAGGAATTAAGAGCGCGAAAGAGGCCCTGGACGATTTCGTGAAGGCCGGAGAAGCTATCGAGCGCGGCCAGAAGGCAAAAAAGCAAGAGGGCCTTTTCTTTGAGAGCATAGAAGGGTTCCGAAAGGCGCTCACACCCAAAAGGATCGAGCTGCTTCATATCATAAGGGAACGGCATCCGGAGAGCATCCAGGAGCTCGCCAGGCTCGCGGACCGCGATATGAGAGCGGTCGTCACCGACATAAGCATCCTCGAGCGGTACGGCCTCGTGGACATGAAACGGAAGAAGGACGGCAGAAAGCTCTCGACGCCGATTGTGGACTACGACACCATAGATATCAAGATAGCTGTTTAATTAAGTGGGGCCGAAAAGGTTGCTATGCTGATCCGGGCACAAGACCAGGAGCGTCTTCGAAAGGTACAACATCGTGAACGAGGTGGACCTCAAGAGGGCGTCGAGGAAGGTCTCGGACATTCATAAGGAGCGCGCCGCCCTGGGCAAAGAGGCCCCTCACGGGCAAGGTTCAGGCAAAGTAGAGGGTCCGACGCACATAATAGAAAAAGAAAAACCCTGTAATTCATTGAATTACAGGGAAGAAAATTTGGCGCCCCCGAGACGATTCGAACGTCCGACACACGGATTAGGAATCCGTTGCTCTATCCTGCTGAGCTACGGGGGCATAAGGATGGTTTTCAATGCAGTTTGCGGGTAATTCGTTGCCCCGCCATGCGGCAGGGGCGGAACCTTTAAAGTTTCTCAAAAAAAGCGGCTCCTGTCAAATCAAAAAAACAGCCCGGGGGACTGCCGAAAGAAAACTGTTTCAGGAATTTGAGAAGTGAGCAAAACCCTGAGTGTAATCGAATGGCAAGAAACCGCATTTAGACAATCAGCAAGTAAGCATAGATTCTTCGGTCGCTTTCGCTCCCTCAGAATGACAGAAAACGGAATCAGTCTGTGAATTGATTAGCCCTTCCAAAATAAGACAACTGGCCCGGCCCCTCTCCCTCCTTCTACTTGACTCGCCCCTCCACCGGAAAAAGACTTTAATATGATGCCGCTTCAAAGCGGAACGGAGGTGTATTATGCCCAAGCCCGAAGTGCTTGAGAGAGAGCATATTTCATATACAGGCCGAAGGTCGAGGAAGAGGAGGTAAAGGGGCTCAAGGAGGTGCAGCGGTTCTACATGGTCTTGAGCCCCGAGGGAAAGAAGGTCTACCGCCTCATTGTCGTCGGGAGGCAGGCCTTGCCGGACGTCGAGGGCGGCGAAAGGAGCTGGGGCTTTGTCGACAAGGTCAGGAGAAAGGCCGAGGAGGTCGCGGACGAACTTGAAGAGAAGGAATACAGGACAAAGACCAGGGGCGAAAGGGAGCTCCCAGCGGCGCGCCCCGCCGGCGAAGGTGTATACGCGATAGCAAGGCACGGCGACCACACCCACCTGGCGTATTCGCTCGAACTTCCGGAAAGGCCCGGCGAGGTGCAGGAGGCCTTCAGGATAGAGGACGAGGCGAGCTATATCGTGACCATAAAGAACCCGGAAAAGCCCGCGCCGCGCGGAGCCGGACTAAGGGGCGGCAAAAAGGCCGGCTTCCCCAAGAGGCTCATGCAGAAGTTCGACGGCAGGAGGTTCGCAGACGCGGACCCTCCGGACTTCCTTGATTACGAGGGCGCGGAGTTGATCCTCATCGGCGCTTCAGAGGAGCCCATGAAGGAGCTCGGCCTGGAGCTCAAGCCCGAGGACGAGACAGAGTCATCGGCTGATATCTTCAAGGACCTGAAACTCGAACGCGAGAAGCACCCGGTAAAGCCGCTATTCAAGGGCAGGTGGGAGTAGGCCGCCCGCGCCCTTTTATGGACATAATGCCCGTCTTTCTGATATATTCCGGCTGATGTATTCCGGTGTGCGTAAAGAGGAAGGGACGGGCTTGCCGTGGACCTTTTGAAGCTCAAGGCCGTAGAATTAGTAAACGCATGGCTGCATAAGAAGGCCGACGAGGTCAACCAGGCCTCGGTCATGAAGACCGTTTACCAGGAGGTGGACATCTCGGCCGGCTATTTTCTGGTGCTGACCATTGCGAACCTCATCGCCCTTACGGGCCTCATCACGGGCAACACGGCCGTCATAATAGGCGCCATGCTCATATCCCCCCTCATGGGGCCGATACTGAGCAGCGGCTTCGCCTTCATAACCGGCAACGAGGCCATCGGCAGAAAGGCTTTTTCGACGATAGTCAAGAGCGTTGCCGCGACTATTGCGGTAGCCGCCTTTGCCACATGGGTTTCCCCCCTGAACGAGGTCACGCAGGAGATACTCGCGAGGACGAGGCCCAACCTCTACGACCTGGTCGTCGCCTTCCTCGCGGGCCTGGTCGGCGCGATTGCCATCTGCACGAAAAGGAACTACATAACCATAGTGCCCGGAGTCGCCATAGCGACGGCCGTAATCCCTCCGTTGAGCGTCGCCGGGTACGGTCTCGGGAGCGGACACTTTTCCATCGCGCTCGGCGGCTTCTTTCTCTTTTTCACGAACTTCGTCGCAATCATCATAAGCACCTGCATAGTCTTTTTTATCTACGGGTTCAGGCCCGGGCTCCTGAGCGATATCGAGGTGGTCAATCTCAAGCGGAGGATTTACGCGCTCGGCGCCATCCTTTTAGTGATCTCCATACCGCTCCTTTACACCCTCCACGTCTCCCTGAGCGAAGTCAGGCTGAGGGGCGGAATAAATACCGCCCTGAAGAGGGCCTTTGATATCGAAAAGACGTCTTATCTCCTCTTCGATTACGGTGAATTGGATGGCGTCCTCAGGTCAGGGCCGCGATAAACACCACCAAATACCTCGATGAGGAGCAGATAGCGAAGGCCGAGAAGTCGGTAGAGGCGGCGCTCGGCAGGGAGATAAACCTCGACATTGAGCAGGTCCTGATGCAGGCCGGGGGACTCAAGCCCGTTGTTCCCGCGACCATTGCCGCGCTGACCCAGCCCAAGCCGGACCCGAAAAAGGAGATGGAGGCAGCGTCACAGGCGCTCGGGGTCGCAGCGGCCTCGGTCGAGAGGTTACTCAGCCCGTACAGGGTTACGGAGTTCTACCTGGGAAGAAAGCACGGCAGCGCGGGCCTGGCCGGGTTGATAAAGGTGCGCAGGGACTCTCCTTTTACGCCCGACGAGGCGCTGTGGCTCGAAAAGATGGTCTCCGATTCGCTCGGCCTTCCTGTTGCGCTCCATATCGAGACGCTCCCGCTACTCGACCCCATCACCCTGGCCGACGAGGCGTCATACGCCTCGGACGAACTCATGGGCGCCCTCAGGACCGTAAGCGATATCCACTCGCGCCAGCCCTCGTTCATGGTCAGGATAGAAACCCGCCAGTCCTCAGCGGACGGCGCCAAGGCAAGGAAGAAGCTCGCCCTGGAAAGGGCGGAGAAGGTCAAGGCCATACTTGTCGAGAGGCACGGGATACATCCGGAGAACATAATAATTACGACCGCGCCAGGCCGGTCCGATGCGCCTGCCGTCAATATCAGAGTCGTAAGCGGCGGTTAAGCCTGCTTGTCTACAGGACCAATCATGCCACCTTGTTCCTCGCCTCGCCCCTCTCGAATGCCGCGATATTCTCGATCGTAGTGTCGAGTATCCTCTGGACGGCCTCCTTGGTATTGAAAGCGCTGTGCGGGGTTATGAGGACATTACGGAGGCGTAGCAGTATATGCCCTGCAAGGAGCACGTCGAGCGGCTTTTTCTGGGCAATGGAGCGGAGAAGCTCCGCCTCCTCTCTGATAGTAGGCTCTTCCGGCAGGACGTCGAGCCCGACCGCCGCGACCTTGCCGCTGGTAATTGCCCGGAGCAAGGCCTGTATGTCTATGAGTATGCCCCTTGCGGTATTTATGATGACCACGCCCTCCTTCATCATCGCGAACTCCCTGTCCGAAAGGAAATGAAAGGTCTCGGGAGCAGCCGGTATGTGCAGGGTTATGACGTCGGATTTACGTAGGGCCTCTTCGAGCGAGACGTATTTGAAACCGACCCTCCGGGCAAGCTCCTCCCTGGGGCGGAGGTCGAAGGCAAGTACCTCCATGTGGAAGCCCTTTGCTATGTCGATAACATACCTGCCGATGCTCCCGGTGCCGAGCACGCCTATGGTCTTTCCCTTGAGGTCGAAGCCCCGTAGCCCCTGCTGTGAGAAGTCCCCGCGCCGCGTCCTCTCGACCGCGTCCACGAGGTTGTGGCTTATCGCAAGCAGGAGGCCGAAGACGTGCTCCGCGACCGTGTTGTCGCCGTACGTGGGCACGTTAGAGACGCTTATGCCGCGTTCGGAGCAGTAGACCATGTCTATGTGGTCATAGCCCGTCGAGCGCGTGGCTATGTGCCTGAGGTTCCTGAACCGGCCCAGGGTCTTCCTGTCGAGCTCGGACCAGATGAAGGTCGATATGACCTCGACGTCGGTATAGGGGCCAGCGTTCTCCTCGGAAAGCGGCTCGTTCGTAAACCTTATGTCATGGCCGGAGTCCAACCGCTCGAAAGACGGCCTTTCCCATTCCTCGACCTCGAAGACGGCGAGCTTCATATTGAGCCCTCCCGTTTTTCGGCATAGTTGATTCTTTTCCCGGGGAGCCGATATGTCAAGTAACTATCAGGATGTTGAAAAGTCCTTCCTGGACTTTTTCAACCACGGCTTGGCCGGAATGAATCCGCCCAAGCCTCACAAATTGCTCGACTTGGATAGTTTTCGCAATTTGGCAATCCATCCATGTATTGCTTATCAGGGTGTTTTTCAACACCCTGATAGTCAATGAGTGCGGGCAGGGGCTGTAAGCCGGCGGGCAAGGCGGCGCTTGTAAAATACAACCAACTGAACCACTAATCGCCTGGAAGGCGGCAGGTTCAAAGTTCTGGTCGGCTGAAGCCGGACCGAAAGTCAAACATTGAGCTTCGGCTCATGCCCCCTCACCCCACCCTCTCCCACAAGGGAAGAGGGTACTATAAATCTCCCCTCCCAATTGTTTAATCAGGCGAGAGGGGATACTTGGGGAGGGTGGAGATTTTCACCCCTCCGGGCCTCCTCCCCATGCTACGCTCAAAATGACATTCAGTTGCGAATTATCCTGAGATTCCATAGGTGAGAACAAGGCCCAAGGATGGGAACCTCTGATAATTCGAAATGTATGTCATTCTGAGCGTAGCGAAGAATCTGCCCTAATGAAATCAATGAATACGAGTTGATTCTTATCTCGCCCCGTCAGGGCTCGACCCCTTCGGGCTGCCTCGCCAAGAGGTCGGCATTCAATTTTGCTGTCCTGCAAAATTGTCGGTCATAACTCCCTCAGAATGACAAAATGACAATATGTGGCATTTTTATTCCTATAACTACGCAGAGTCCGGGAAAGATCAATTTTAGAGATTGCCCTAAAACAGTTCAGGCGGGCTTCGCCATGCCCAGCTCCTTTATCCTCCTCCAGAGCGTTGTCCTGCTCATCTTGAGCTTCCGTGCGCTCGTTATATTTCAGCCGGTCTCGTCAAGGGCTGCTTATCACCTCGCGTTCGAGCGCCTTCATGGGCTCGTCTGTGCTCATGACCTTGTCAACGAGCCCCTGGCATGGAAGGTCCCTTCGGCAGGTGCTCGGGTTTATTGTGTTGCCCTGGCATCTCACGAACGCGTGCTCGATTATGTGCTCGAGCTCGCGGATATTGCCCGGATAGCCGTACTCCATCAAAAGCTCCATCGCGGAAGGAGAGACGTGGCGGACCTCCGTGCCCGTCTCCCGCCCCATCTCCCGGTTGAACTTCCCGATGAAGTATTTGACGAGTAGAGGTATGTCGTCCTTCCGCTCCCTGAGGGCCGGAAGCCTGACGGGCACTACCTTCAGGCGGTAGTAGAGGTCCTCCCTGAACTCGCCCTTTTCGACGAGGGCCTTCAAGTCCTTGTTGGTCGCGGTTACCACCCGCACGTCCACCTTGATGGTCTTCGTGCCCCCTACCCGCTCGAACTCCCCTTCCTGCAAAACGCGCAGGAGCTTCACCTGCGTGTGCGGGGTTATGTCCCCGACCTCGTCGAGGAAGATGGTTCCGTTGTCCGCAAGCTCGAAACGCCCCGGCTTGTCGGCTATGGCGCCCGTGAAGGCGCCCTTCACATGGCCGAAGAGCTCGCTTTCGAGTATGCCCTCGGAAAGGGCCGCGCAGTTTACCTTCACGAAAGGCCCGGCGCACCTCGGGGAGTTGTGGTGGATGGCGTTCGCGATAAGCTCCTTCCCTGTGCCGGTCTCGCCCTCGATGAGGACCGTCGCCCTGGTCGGCGCGACCTCTTTAAGGAGCTCGTATACCTCGTGCATCCGGTAGTTCTTTCCGATTATGTTCTCAAAGGAGTATTTGCCCTTTATCTCGTCCCTGAGCTCCTTTATAAGCGAAGTGTCCCTGAATATCTCGAGGCCGCCTATTATCTTCCCGTCCTCGTCCTTAAGGAGGGCCGTATTGATGCTCAGGGTGACCTTGCTATCGCCCCTGCCGAGCGTCACCTCGTAATTATAGAGGTGCTCGCCCGTCTTTATGGTCCTGTTTATGACGCAGTCGAAGGCGCAGCTCGTATGCCCGATCATGCCGCTGCATTTGCCGCCCCTTGAGAAGTCCTTGAGCCCGACCTTCCCGAATATCTCCCTGGCCGCCCTGTTAATGAAGAGTATCTCGTGATTAAGGCCTATGACGACCACGCCGTCGGCGATGCTGTTAAGGATGGCGTCGCTATTCAGCTCTATGTACTTGTGGACGGCCTCGTTATTGCCGGCAAGCCTCAGTTTTTCGGTCTCCATTCCTTTTCTCCTGAATGGATTATACGATTTCGATGCAGATGTTTCAATCGGTATTGTTTCAGAAAGGAAACATTGTCAGGATTTTGAAACGAAAGAAAAAATCCCTGCCAGGCTTACCGGTATTGCCTGGCAGGGTTGGAAGGATTTGGCGGGAAACGTGCGGAATTTGAAGGGATATCCCGGTTCGGTATACTCTTTTAAAGGGCTGGCAATGGATTACCTGAGAGCTATTGTCATCGCTATTCCCATCAATATCGTGAAGCCGATGATATCGGCTATGAATGCCTTCTTCATTTCGCCCTCCCTTCAGGATCAGAGGCGCATACTGCGCCTGAAAACCGTTAAAAAAGCCCCCTGCCCACGCGCTCGAATGAGAGGAGCGTGATTGCGATAAGCCCGAGTGCCAGGGCTATATAATCAAGGGCAAGGTATCCGGTTCTCATCTTATGCTCCCATCTCCAGGAGTTCGTTTTCTTTTAATATATACAAAACTCGTGCCAAAGCGTCGCCTCTCTTGTAACATCTTAAAATAATTGCCATTTTTCTAAGAGCGATGGATAACCAGGTTATGCTTAAATGTTTCACAAATGCAACCTGTTGCAATGTATTAGTGTTTTACTCAATAAAATCAAGCAATTAACAATACGTTCCATTAATGAAACGTATTTTAATTTTGAAACATTGGAGGCTTTTGCAGAGAAAAAAATACCACTCGGCGGGTATTTTTGACAGAGAAAGTATCAGGAGTGAACAGAGCCGAACTATCAGGGTGTTGAAAAACACCCTGATAAGCAATCCACGGATGGATTGCCAAATTGCGAAGACTATCAAAGTCGAGCAATTTGTAAGGCTTGGACGGATTCATTCCGGCCAAGCCGTGGTTGAAAAAGTCCAGGAAGGACTTTTCAACATCTTGATAGTCTGGAAGGTGAAGCTGAGGAAACACGCTGACACTGGCATGGCGTAAAAAAAACGGGGCGGCTTATGATTGCCGCCCCGATCCGGCTATTTAAAAGACCTATGCCTTGGCCTCGTCCTTTTTTGCCGCCTCGATGAGCTCGGATACGAACATATTAACATCGGTCGAGTGCATTGCGCAGGCCATCGAGATGGGCTCGCCACCGAAAGCCGGGCAGGTAAAGCAGCCGGTGCCGAAGTGTTTCGAGAAGACCTCTTTGGTCGAAGGCCATCTCGTTGTGACCTCCCCGGTGGTCATATGGCCGGTAATCTCTGGCATGTAGTCCTCCTTTTATTAGGGCATCTCTAAAAATGGGTCTTTTCCCCGGCCTCTGGGTAGTTACGGGAAAAACTGGAAAAATCCCAAATTTTTAGAGGCACCCATTCCTTCGAGTTCATGTTATCTCTTTTTCAAGGGTAATTATATGATTTCCGTCATGAAAAGACAAGCGCTACCGGGGTGCGACCAAGAGAGCCGCCCTCTCCTCGTCCCACTCCACCCTGCTCCCCATCTCAGCGCAGAGGTTCTTCATCTTCGCGGCAATGAGCTCCGCCCTGGGCGAGTCCGCCATGTGCGCGCTGAACTCGTCTATGACAGTGGGCCTCAGGTCAATCGACCTCACGCGCCCGTCGAAATCAGCGGTGAAGATGAAGGATTCGTCGTTCCGTTCGACCTCGTCGACCGCGTAGTCGTCTATGAAGTTTCCAGAGCTGTAGATGAGCGCGCCCTCTTCATGGAATTCAATGCCCTGGAAGACATGGCAGGAGTGGCCGAATACCACATGGGCTCCGCTCTCCAGTAGCTTCCTGCCGAAAGGCCCGTGGTTCGGGCGCGGCCTGTAGCCCCAGTTCGGCCCCCAGTGCGCCGAGACCACGAGGAAATCGGCCTTTTTACGCGCATCCCCTACCCTTTCGAAGAGCCCCGCTGCCCGGCTGTCGTCAAGGTCCACCGGGACGTAATAGACTCCCGGGCTCCCGGGCCCTGCCTCCCATTCGGGCTCGTTATCCGTGAACGCGATAAGGGCGCACCTTTTCCCCTTCACCTCGAAAAACGCGGGTGCGGCGGCCTCATCCAGGCTTCGTCCCGCGCCTGCGCGCCTTATGCCCGCCGCATCGAGCGCATCGAGCATGTCATAGAGCGCCTCATAGCCGTAGTCGAGGGAGTGGTTGTTGGCGATTGAGACCGCGTCTATGCGGGCGGCCTTCAGAACGCTTATATTCCTTGAATCAGACCTGAAATGGAAGGCCTTGGGTGTTACAGACCAGGGCTCGCCCCTGTCGGATATGACGCATTCGAGGTTAATAATGCGGGCGTCCGCGTTTTTGAAGACCGGGAGCGTGTCGCCCCAGGGATACTCGGGCCATCTCCTTCCGAGTTCGCGGTTTACGAGCCGCCCGAGCATGACGTCCCCGACGAAAAGGACCTTCATGGCATCCCTCCACGACCGCGTTGGCGATCCAAGCAGATTGGGCTTTTTCAAGCGTCCCGTTAGAGTGTCGCTCGCGGCCCTGAATATGTCAAGGCGGCATCAGGCCTCCTGAGCGCTCTTTTTCCACGGGAGCCTTGCGGCCTTGAGGAATGCCGGGATTTTCAAGTCGTCGAAAACCGAGTAGGCGACCGGGACGACGACAAGGGTGACTATGAGCGAAAGCATCTGCCCGCCGACTATAACGATTGCCATCGAAGCCCGGGCCGCGGAGCCGTCGCCCTTGCCAAAGGTTACGGGCAGCATGGCCGCGACAATGGAAAGGGTCGTCATGAGAATGGGGCGGAGCCTTACCTTGTTGGCCTGCATCTGCGCCTCGAACTTGCCCATGCCGCGCGACCGGAGGGTATTGGTGTAGTCGACCTGCAGGATGCCGTTCTTCTTTACGACGCCTATGAGGATGAACATGCCCATGACGCTGTAGATATTGACCGTGCTTCCGGAGATTAAGAGGCTCAAAATGCCGAACGGTATGGCCAGGAAGATGGACGACATGATGCTCACCGGGTGCGTAAAGCTCTCGAACTGGGCCGCGAGCACCATGTAGATGAATATTATGCTCAGGACGAATGCTATCATGAAGTTCTTGAATGCCTCGGCCATGAGCTTGCCCATTCCGAGAAAGGAGGTCGCGTACTCGGGCGACATCCTCATCTCCTTCACCACCCTGTTGGAGTCCGCTACCGCCTCGCCGAGCGGCTTGTTATGCAGGTTGGATACTATCGTTATCTGCCTTCCCAGGGCGTAGCGGTCTATCTGCCCGGGGCTTGAGCCGGGCCTCAGTTCGGCGACGTTGTCGAGGTTCACCAGCATGCCTCCCGAGCCGGGGACGGTAAGGGAATAAATAGAGCCCGCGTCCTTCCTCTTGTCCGCGGCTATCCGGAGCCTCACGTTATACTGCTCGTCCTTCTCCCTGAAAAGCGAGACCTTCTCGCCGCCTACCATGCTCCTCAGGCTCATTGCCACCGCCTCGACGCTCACGCCCAGGTCAGAGGCCTTCTGCCTGTCTATGTGCACCTGCAGCTCCGGGTGCTTGAGCGCCTGCCCCGTGTCAGTGTCCACGAACCCCGGAATGGCCTTGAGCCGGTTTATTATCTCTCCAGAGTATTCGTCGAGCTTGTCGAGCTCCGGGCCCCTGAGGACCATATTGAATGGCGTCGCCCTGAAACCGCCTCCGGAGACGAGGTTTATGTTCTGCACGCTCACCCTGAGCCCGTCCATATCGCCGAGAGCGCGCCTCGCCTCCTGCATTAGCTCCTTCTGGCTCCGCTCCCTCCCGTCGAGGGGCTTGAGGCCCACGTAGATTGAAGAATCGGTGACGTTCGTCCGGTACTGCCCGCGCACCCCGATGGTCGTGAACGTATGCTCGACCTCCGGTATGGCCCGTATCCTATCCTCGACCCCGGCGAGTATCTCGGAGCTTCTCTCCAGCGACGAGCCCGGCGGCGTCTCGACTATGACCTCGAACTCGCTCATGTCGTCCTCGGCGAGGAACTCGAATTTGGAGAGCTTTGAGAGCGGCACGATCGAGACGAGTATGGCCAAGGCCGTCACCATGACCACGGCCCTGTGCCGGAGGCACCAGGCGAGGAGCTTTAGATACGCCCCCTCCATCATGGAATATAGCTTCGAGTCCCTCGACGCGGCCTTGCTCCCGTTGACCTTGAGAAACCTCGACGAGAGCATGGGAGTGAGGGTCAGGGCCACAAGGAGCGATATCATTATGGCGAATGCGGCGGTCAGGCCGAAGCTCTTCCAGAAGAGCCCCACCGTCCCCTGCATGAAGGCGATGGGGAGGAATATGACTACGAGCGAAAGGGTCGTGGCCATGACCGGCAAGACTATCTCGCGCGTGCCCTCTATAGCCGCCTGGAGGGGGGGCTTACCCTCCTCCTCCATGTGCCTGAATATGTTCTCAAGGACGATTATGGCGTCGTCGATTACGATGCCCGTGCAGACGGTCAGGGCAAGGAGGGTCATGTTGTTGAGCGTGAACCCGAAATATTTCATTATGGTGAAGGTGGATATGAGCGAGGCCGGTATGGCTATGGCCGCTATGAGCGCGGCCCGCCAGTTGCGGATGAATATGAGTATTATGACGCTCGCCAGCAGGCCTCCGAGGACGAGGTGTTCCTCGACCTGGCTTATGGCCTTCTTGATGAACCTGGACTGGTCAATGACGACCTGCATCTTTATGTCAGCCGGCAGGGCAGCCTCGATTTCCAGTATCTTCTCCTTTACCCTGTCTATGACCTCGACCGTGTTTGTCCCGGACTGCTTCCGTACGAGGAGCGATACCGCGCTCTTGCCGTCGAGCCTTGAGATGGTCCTCGGCTCCTCTTCGGTGTCGAGCACCCGCGCGATGTCCCTTACGCGGACGGGCGCGCCCTTCCTGTCCGCGACTATGAGGTCCTCGAAATCGCCGACCGTTCCCATCCGCCCCATAGTCCGGAGGCCCTGCTCCGTGGACTCCCAGGTGAGCCTGCCGCCGGGCACCTCCACGTTCTGCCGCCTTATGGCCGCGCCCACCTCGGATATGGAGAGGCCGTAGGCCGTGAGCCTGTCCGGGTCCACGACTACCTGTATCTCGCGGCTCCTGTCGCCGACGAGGGTAATCGCGCCGACGTTCTTGACGGACTCGAGCTGGCGCTTTATCTTCTTATCCGCTATCTCGGTGACCTCTCTCGCGGAGCGCTGCCCGGAGACGACTATCGAGATTATGGGGGCCGAATCCGGGTCGAATTTTTCTATCAAGGGCGGCTCGGTCCCCGGCGGCAGCTGCGAGAGCATGCCTGAGACCCTGTCCCTCACCTCGTTAGCCGCGATATCGATGTCCTTCTCCAGTATGAACGTCGCGAAGACCTGCGACTGCCCTTCTATGGTGGTCGAGCGGAGCTCGTCCATGCCGCTTATGGTATTCACGGCCTCTTCGATGGGCTTGGTTATCTGGCTCTCTATCTCCTCGGGGCTCGCGCCTTCGAGCCTGGTCGTGACCGTAACAGTCGGCAGCTCGACCTTGGGGAAGAGGTCGAGCCCGAGGTCGCGGTAAGAGGCGAGCCCCATGACCACCAGGCTCAATATGAGCATGGTGGCGAAGACCGGCCTTTTTATGCATATCTCGTATATCCGCATCGTCTATTCCTTTACCTCGACCTCTGCGCCGTCAAATAGGCCCGGGAGGTTCGATGTGGCGACCTTGCGGCCAGGGGCGATATCCTGCCCCTTTATCTCCACCATCCCGTTGTCCTCCGTTCCGATGCTGACCGTCCGCTCCATAGCCTTCCCGTCCTCGACAAGGAAGACCTTGTTTACACCGATAAAGGAGTAGACCGCACCCTTAGGAGCGAATGCCACGCCGGGTTCCCTGCCGGTAGAGATGATGGACCTGGCGAAAAAGCCGGGCTTGAGCTCGCCGCCGGGATTTGGAAGGGAGGCCTCGACCTCGAGGGTGCGCGTCTTCGCGTCGACCGACGGGCTCACTCGCGTTACCCTGCCGTTGAAGGCCCTGTCCCTGTACGCCTCGACGGATATCCTTACCGTCTGGCCGGGCTTTACAATCGGGGCGCTCGTCTCCGATACCGTGCCCCTGAATTTGAGGGTTGCCGTTGAGACTATCGTAAAGGCCTCGGCCTTGTCGTTTATGTACTCTCCTTCGGATATGGCGCGCTTTGCTACCTCCCCGTCCATAGGCGACCTTATGGCGGTGTCGGCAAGCCGCTTCTCTGCAAGCCGGAGCCTCGCCGAAGCCTCATCTGATGCGGCCTCGGCCTGATGGAACTGGGCGGAAGCCACGTCAAGGCGCGTCCTCATGTCGTCGTACTGAGCGGCGGAGACCATCTCCCTTTTGAAAAGCTCCTCGTACCTGCCGTGATTGGTCCTGGCCTCATCGAGCCTTGCCCGCTCGCGAAGAAGGGCCTTCAGGCTCGTCTGGTGGGCCGCCCTTGCCTGGTCGAGTAGAAGGGCGGCCTCGGTCCGGTCGAGAAGGGCGAGCATATCGCCTTTCCTGACCCGGTCGCCCAGGTCGGCCCTTATCTCGACCACCTTTCCGGGAGCCTCGGCGGATACGACCGTCTCGTCCCACCCGGAAAGCGTGCCCGTAGCCACGACCGTCCTTTCGATTGTCCTGGCCTCTATGGTGCCGGAGCTTATCTTTACGGCCTCGGCTTTCTTTTGCGGTCCGTCCTGGGCCTGGCCTTTAGGTGCCTCCCTGCCGGAGCAGCCCTGCAGGGAAAAGGCCGCGATTGCCGCTGCAATAACAAAGAATCTCAAACGGAAACTCATAATGTAAATCCCCCGAAAAAATTTATGGGCATGCCAGAAGCCTCCCCGGATTATCTGGCGGCCCCTTCAATAAGGGTGCCGGTCAGATATTTCAAATCCATCTTCGCGAGCTCAAGGTCGTAGACGGCGTTCGCGAGGGAGCTCTGGGCCGTTACGAGCGTATTTTCGGAGTCGATGACGTCGAGCGTCGTAGCGACCCCGAACCTGAACTGCTCGAAGACCATCTTGTAGTCCTCCTCGGCAAAGGCGAGCTGCCGCCTGAACGACTCCGTAAGGGCCTCGATGGCCTTTATGTTATTGAGCGCCTCGGTTATCTGGACCTCGATATCGCGGCGCAGCCCCAGCCTCCTCAACTCGGCCTCCCGGAGGCGGCTTCGCGCCTCAGAAAGCTCGGCCTTCCTGAGAAAGCCCTCGAAGAGCGGGTACGTCAGCCTCAGGGTCGCGGACGCGCTATCCTCCTGGAAAAAGGTCGTGGCAGGCTCCTGCTCACGCCAGAGGAGGAGCCCCTCGAGCCTCAAGGACGGCTTGAAGCCGGCGCGCGCTATGGTTATGCCCTCGCCCGCCGCCCTCTCCTCGAGTAGCCTCTGCGAGTAATCGGCCCTTTCACCCAGCGCCGTCTCTACGAGCGCGGAAGCGCTCCGCTCCTCCGCTGGAAGGCGCGGAGGCTCGACGACTTTCAAGGAAACGCCCTCAAGTCCGGTGACCCGCCTGAGGAGCGCCGTCGCGTTAAGGAGGCCGTTCCTCGACCTTATGAGCTCGGCCTCTGCGCCCGCCCTCTCGGCCTCGGCCCGGAGCACCGCCGACCTCGTCACGTCCCCGACCCTGAGCCTTGCCTCCGCGACCTCAAGCCTCTCCTCGGCGCGCCTCAATGCCGCGGACTTTATCTCCACGTCCTTCTCTGCCTTGAGCACGCCGTAGTAGTGGTAGGACGTCTCGCGGACAATGTCCTCACTTGCCCCTTCGACCCCCTCGACCCTGCTCTGTATCTGGAGGCGCGCCTGCCTCCTGGTCGCCCATTCCCTGCCGCCGGAGTAGAGGGGCTGCGTAAGCCTGAGCTCGGCTGATGTGCTTTCCCTCGGCTGTATGATGAAGCTGTCGGTCCCCTTCTCCTCGGTATATCTCGTATAGCTCCCCTCGGCCGTTACGTTGGGGAGTATCCTGGAAGTGGCCTTCCGGAGGTCGGCCCTGGCCTGCGCCACGCCCTCTCCGGCTATGGCGACCCGCTCGTGGTTCTCGATCGCGAGCCTCCGGGCCTCATCGAGGGTCAGGGTCCTTTCCTCTGCATTTGCGGGTGCCAGAGAGACAAGGAAAAAAAATACGGCTGTTAGCAGGGCCGCGTATAAGCGGCCCGGACCTGCCGGCTTAACGCTCAAAGCCATTGGCTACCTCCTCCTCATGCCGTTCAGGAATATGTCAACAAAGGCCTCGACAACCTTCCGCTCCGGCCTCGAAAAGAACCTTTTGGCCCCGTACAGCTCCTGCGCGATGCTGTAATGCTCGACCATGCCGATAAAGGCCCTTGCGGCGAGCCCCGGGTCGACCTTCCTCATTTCGCCCGTTTTTATGAGCGACTGTATGTGCGATTCGAGGAAGCCCAGGAACTCGAGCCCCCGCGTGTTTATGAAAAGCTCTGAAAGGGACTGCCGCTCGAGCGCGCTGTACATGAGGAGGCGGAGGAACGAGGAGTCGCGCCTGTGCTCCTCAAGGAGAAAAGAGGCTATTATGACGAACACTTCCCTTCCCTCCTTCCCCTTGAGCATGGAAAGCAGGCGCGGCTCGCCCCCGGGGTTTGAGCACCTTGAGTCGATTATCGCCTTGTAGAGGTCCTCTTTTCTTGAGAAGTGCTTGTAGATGACCGCCTCGCTAATGCCGGCCTTTCCGGCTATCTCGCGGGTGGTCGCCCCCTTGAACCCTTCCCTCGCGAAGAGGTCTGTCGCGACGCGGACGATCTGCGCCTTCCGCTCCTCCCCGCTCATCCTCTTCCTCCGGGGCACAGTCGGTTGTTTTGCGGGACGGCCGGACAGACGCTTCATTTCGCACGCTCCTAAGTAAGTGAGTGCTTACTATACTCCGTGTATTGCAGGTTGTCAAGGGCGCAGGAAAAAAAAACAAGAAGGCAGTTGACACCTGCAACTAAGTTGCATTACACTCTTCCATTATGGATACGGAACTGGACCGCATACTTTCGGAGATAACAGGCCGGGGGTTCAGGCTCACCCGCGTGAGGAGGGCCGTAGTCGAGGTATTCCTCCAGCGCGGCCTCCCCCTTTCCGCCGCCGACGTAATCGCGGCCCTGCGCCCCGGGAACTCGTCCATAAACAAGACCACCATCTACAGGGAGCTCGCCTTCCTCGAGGAGCGCGGCATCATAAAGGAGATACGGTTCCTGCACGAGAGGGTCAAGAGGTACGAGCTTGCTGGCGGCGAGCACCACCATCACCTGATATGCGTGAAGTGCAGGAAGGTGGAGGACATAGTCCTTGAGGGCGACCTGGAAGAGGAGGAGCAACGGATACTCGAATCGACCGGGTTCAGGGTACTGAACCATTCTCTTGAATTCGTAGGCTTATGCCAGGGGTGCAGGTGAACAAATGATCAGGAACATAATCTTTTTTGCGCTTATATTCGTCATTGCGGCGGTCGGGGCCTTCTTGCTGCACTTAAGGCGCGAGGCCCCAGTCGGTGAAGACGGGAGGATAAGGGCCGCCGCGAGCATCTATCCCCTGGCCCACTTCCTTGAGGAGACCGGCGGGGACATGGTGGCGGTCCGTACCATCACCCCGGCAGGCGTGGATGCCCACGATTTCGAGCCCACGCCCAGGGACATAAAGAACGCGATGGACTCGGCCCTCTTCATATACATGGGCGGCGGGTTCGATGCCTGGGCGGAGAGGATCTCCCCCTCCGTAAGGGAGTCAGGTGTCTTGACAGTCGAAGTAGCAGAGCGCCTTGAAATGGAGACTGAAGCCGCCAGCGAGGACGACCACGACGGCGAGGAGCGCGGGGCGCACGAGGACGGAGAAGAACACGATGGCCACGACCACGGCCCCTTTGACCCGCATGTCTGGCTCGACCCTGTCATGGCAACAAGGCTCGTGGATATCATGAGGGAGAGCCTGGCCGCAATAAACCCGAAAAACGGGCAGTACTACGGGGAAAGGGCCGCCGCGTACACGGAGGAGCTATTGCGGCTCGACGAGGAATTCAAGGCGGGGCTCAAGGACTGCGCCCTCAGGGCGATCGTGGTATCGCATGACGCATACGGCTATCTTGGAAAGAGGTATAATCTGGACATCATCCCGGCGACAGGGGTGTTTTCAGGTGAGGAGCCCTCGCCGAGGCGCATAGCCGAAATATCGAGAGCAATGAAAGACAGGGGCATCAGACACGTCTTCACCGAGCCCTTCGGGAGCCCGAGGATTGCCGAGGTCATAGCAAGGGAGACCGGGGCCGAGATACTCGTCCTGAACCCCGTTGAAGGGCTTACGAGGAAAGAGGCAGAGGCCGGCATCGGCTACCTGTCCATAATGAGAGAAAACCTCGACAACCTGAGGAAAGCCCTCGACTGCAAATGACAAAAAAGAACTGCATAGATGTAAGGGATGTGTCGATGAGCTTCAACGGCACGAACGTCCTCGAAAGCATAACCTTCAGCGTCGAGGAAGGCGAGTACCTGGGCATTATCGGGCCGAACGGCGGCGGGAAGACGACCCTTTTCAAGATAATACTGGGGCTTCTGAGCCCAACAAACGGTGAGGTGCGCATCTACGGCGAGCCGGTCCAGAGGTTCACGAACCGCCATCTCATAGGATATGTGCCCCAGAGGGTGATATCCGAGACATACTTCCCGGCAACCGTCGAGGAGATAGTCCGTAGCGGCAGGACCGCCCGCATGGGGCTTCTCAAATGGCTCTCCCGGGAGGACAGGAAGGCCGTTGAGAAGGCCATGGAGATAACCGACGTGACCGCCGTTAGGGGCAGGCTCATCGGGCACCTCTCGGGCGGTGAGCGCCAGAGGGTCTTCATTGCCCGGGCCCTTGCGAGCGAGCCGAGGATCCTGATACTCGACGAGCCGGACGTGGGCGTGGACGTGACCTCGCAGGAGAAGTTCTACGCCTTCATAGAGGACCTGAACTCGAAACTCGGGATAACCGTGCTCCTCATATCGCACGACATCGACGTGGTGGCCCACCAGGTGAAATCGGTCCTCTGCCTGAATAAGAGGCTCGTCTGCCACGGCTCGCCGAAGAAGTTCATCAGCGAGGAATACATGCAGGAGCTTTACGGGAAGAAGGTCAAGTTCATACTGCACGGCCATTAGCAGGCTGCTGAAAAAACCCCGAGAGCTGTCATTCTGAGGAGCCGGATACGAATAATTTCGCAATTTATTTTTATTGTCACCTGAGATTCTTCGCGTCGCTCAGAATGACAGGATAGGGACCTCTGATTAATTCATATGTTCGTCATTGCGAGCGAAGCGAAGCAATCTTATCTTTTGAAAGATCAGGCGATTCGAGATTGCTTCGGAGCTAAACTCCTAAGCAATGACAACCGAAAACGGAATTAATCAGACCTTCCATAAAATAATTTTCAGGCAACTTGTAAAACCAGGGACTTAATAATGCCGGAAATTTTCGAGCTTGAGTTCATGCGGAGGGCGTTTGCTGCGGGGATTCTCATATCCGTTATCGTCCCGCTTATCGGGGTGTTCCTGGTCGTCCGGCGCTACTCCCTTATGGCGGACACGCTCGCGCACGTCTCTCTCGTGGGTGTCGCCGCCGGCATACTGACAAACTCGCACCCGGTAGTGTCGGCTGTCGCGGCCTCGACGCTTGCGGCGGTGGCCATAGAGAGGCTAAGGGGCGTAAAATCGCTTTTCGCGGAATCGGTGCTGGCGATCTTCCTCTCGGGAAGCCTCGCCGTGGCCGTCGTCATCATAAGCCTCGCGAGGGGCCTGAACGTGGACCTCCTGAGCTACCTCTTCGGGAGCATCTCGACCATCAGCCCCGTGGACCTATACATGCTCGCGGCAGTCTTCGTGGCCGTCATACTCGCCATAACGCTCCTCTATAAGGAGTTCTTCCTCGTGTCCTTCGACGAGGAGTTCGCCGAGGCCGGCGGGGTGAGGGCCAGGAACCTTAATCTCCTCATAGTGGTCCTGGCCGCCGTCACGATCTCGCTTTCCATGAGGATCGTCGGTATACTCCTCATAGGCGCGCTCATGGTCATTCCGGTCGTGAGCGCAAAGCAGTTCAGCCTGAGCTTCAGGAACACCATCTTCCTCTCGATATTCTTCTCTTTACTCTCCGTCGTCTCGGGGCTCACGCTCTCGTACTACCTCGATCTCGCGAGCGGCGGCACCATTGTCCTCGTGGCGCTCATAATCTTCCTTCTGGCCTTTATCATCAAGAAGCCGGAATAAGGGTAACCTCTAAAAATTAAAAATTTTTCCCGCTTTTCCCGGCCTGACACAGAATCCGTGGAAAAGATAATTTTTAGAGGTTGCCTTAAGGTCACTCCTTCGTTATGAGCGAGGCCCGGAGCACGGCGTCAACGAGGTCCCTGTCCTCGAACCTTTCCTTTATGGATAGCTCCCTTACGACGATGAGCCTCTCCCCGTGCTCCGCCTGATAGAGGAAGTTCACGAGCTCGTTCATGTCCACGCCTTCGAGCCTCGCCTCCACCGGGCTTTCCGCGTACCCGGCGTCCGCCTTCTCCTCCAGGGGCTTTATCGACTTTATCTTCCCGTCTATCCCGGTCCTCTTGGCAATGCCTTCTATAGCGGCCACGGCGGACTCCCCTGTCGGCGCCGCCTTTGCCGCCATCGAGTCGAGAAGGGCCTTTTTCGCAAGGTACTCTCCCCGGAGCGCCTCCATTGCCGCGAGGTCGCGCGAGGCAGCGGCTACCG
Organism: Deltaproteobacteria bacterium; assembly: GCA_015075075.1. Classification (GTDB taxonomy): domain Bacteria; phylum Desulfobacterota; class GWC2-55-46; order GWC2-55-46; family GWC2-55-46; genus UBA5799. The sequence goes on from JABTVA010000007.1 coordinate 137,450, forward strand.
ACCTCTTCAAGTCAGCGTACCTTCCGTAGAAGAAGAGGGCCAGTATTACGACGGCCATAGGTACCGCGATGTACGCCGCGTAGCGGTAAGTCTTTTTCCTGTCCATATTTAACCCGGCCGCACCGTGCAATAATGCGGGCAGAGCGCTTCTAAGTTCCATCCTATTCACCTCAGGTAAGCATTCAGGCTGAAAGAGGTCCCGCCCCCGGGCCTCGCCCTTGTCTCATCCAGGCTCACATCCTTGAGCGGGCCCCCTGCGAGCGCCTCCTTGAGCCTCCCCGCGACCTCGAAGGTCGGGGCCTCGCCCCTCGCGACCACCCTGCCCTCCGGGCCCAGGACTATTTCTGTAAACTTTATCCCGGCATCGTCCGGCACTGCTTCCGATATCCCGAGGAGGGCGTCAAGGGAGCTTACGCCCCTGCCCGTCGCGGCCAGCTCTTTATCCATCGCGCCGAGCCTTGTCTCGAGCTGATATACCGGGTCGGCCGCGCTCCTCTCCCCAGGAAAGAGCTCGGCGTATTGGGACCTGAGCGCCTCGTTGTAGGAGTCGAGCTCGTCCGAGAGCCCCATGTACCTTGCGTAAAGGTCCCCGGCAAGGAGGAGCGCGAGGACGAAAGCAAGGACCGCGGCGGTCTTAAGCCCCCTCATCTTCGCGGCCTTCTCGCGCGTGTACTCGAACTCGCCGCGCCTGAAATTGACCATCTCGGCAAGACGGCCGCTGTCCTCTATGACGGCCAGCGCGAGCGCAAGCGCCCCCCCGGGCGGGCACCCGGCGGGGAGCTCCAGGCGGGTCTGCCTCGCCCCGTGGAAGATCTCCGCCAGCTCGCCCTCGTCCCATCCTATGCTGTAGACCTCGTCTATTGCCATGCCCTCAGCGTCCAGGAACTCGGCAGCGAGATGCACGCTCTCAATGCCACTTACAGGCTTAAAGAGCCTGGGCGCGCCGTTATCAACGACCGCGAACGCGCCGGGCACGAGGACCGCCCTGGCGCCTTCGGCTGGGGAGGATATGAGGGCGTCCGCGGCGAAAAGGCCGGAACCCATCCAGCACGGGTCGATGCCCATCGAATTCAGGATTTCGAGATGGCCGCGGACGAGCCTCCTTTCGGCTGCGACCGCCAGGAACCTGCCGGCCCCGAGCGGCACCGCGTCCATGACCACGTCATCGACCTCCACGTGCAAGAGCCCCGCGAGCTCGAATGGCAGGGCCTCGAGCACCTTCTTCCTTTCGCTGAAGGGCATCTCCACCACCCTGATGATAAGCTCGCCCGGGGGAAGGCTTACCAGCACCCGGCCAAAGGCCCTGCCCCTTTTCATGGCGGCCTGGTCCATGACCGCGGATAACGCCGCCTTGAGCCCGTCGTCTCCAGGCCCCTCTATCGAGGCGTCGAAAAAAGCAAGCGGCTTGCCCGACTCGAATGCCCCGGCCAGCACCCGCTCACTGCCGATATCCAATACAAGTACCTTCATACGCTCACATCTCCCTCCAGTAGAGGACCCCTCCCCCTATCCGGACCACGGCCTCGACCTCCCTTATGACGTCTCCTGCCCTGGCCCTCGAATGTATCCTCCATATGTTGCTCGTGGTCGTTATCCGGTCCTGGATGGTGAAACCGGCCTTCTCGAAACCCGGGACCTTCATTACCTGGGACCTGTCGGTGAAAGGCGTGTTTTTCCTGTACCTTATAATCTCGTCCGCAAGCTCGCCTGTCATCTCCTCGGAAAGCGCGGCCAATACCGGCCTCGGGGCGGTATTGACGTTCACGAGCCCGTCAGGGCTGTATGGCGTAAGGTGCCCTCCGACGGCATTGAAGACTTCCGGCGTAAAGCCTTTTACGAGCAGGAGCTCCTCTACGCTCTCAGGGAACCCGTTCCTCGGCGCGTACGGCGGGGCCAGGCCCTTGTAGAACCGCTCCTCTGCCCCGCGGGACCTCGGCGTTGAGTCGGTGTCTATCCAGTCGGCAAGGGCGTCGGCAAGCTCCTCCCCGGCCCTCTTCTCCTTGAGGAGCCTTGTCATGACCCCGTGCAACTTCTGGTCAAGGGCCCCTGTCATGGGATAGGCTATTCGGAGAGAGGCCCTCGACCTCTCGTCCACTGCCCGTATCGCTATTCCGAGGCCGTCCTCCAGGGGCTTTGAAAAGACCAGCCCGGCCTCGTCCGTCACGATATTCGGCTCTTTTTTAAGGAGCTCTTCGAGACCGGCCCTGGCAAGCGCAACACCATCAGCGGCAAGCACGCCGGCCCTGGCAGAGTCCTTCAATACCCCGGCCCTGGACGAGGCCACATATGACCTGTAGATAAAATCTGTAACAAGGGCCGTAAGCACGGCCACGACCAGAAGGACCGTAACAAGGGCAAGGCCGCTCTCACCTTTTACACATTTTCCACTCTTAAAACGCTCTGTTATAGTAAAAACATGAGGAATCATCTTATCATGGTCGGGGTGGTCATGGCGAGTTCCTCACCGGAGGCGAGGGTCATCTTCACGGTCATGGCCCTGGGGACCGAGCCCTCAAGCTCGGAGTCCCACGCCTTTGACCAGTCCTTTCCGTTAAAAAGGCTAACCTCGAAGCCCTTTATGTCCTCGACAACCCTGAAACTCATCTTCTCTCCGAGGTAAGGGCTCCACACCTCCTTTAGGAGGTGCCTCCTGCCTCCGTCCCGCTCTATCGAATAGCTTACGGCCATAAGGTCGCTTTTGGGGGCGTCCCCGGCTTGGACAGGATAGGAAAAAAATGTGAATGAGACCGTTGAATTGCTCCTCACCTTCCCTGTCTTGAAGAATGTTACGGGACTGCCCCGCCTCGCGTACGCGGAGCGGACCTCGCTTGCCATCCTTTCAAGCGCCCTTCCGGCCTCCACGTTCCTGACGGCCTCCTCTCTCGCCCTGGTCCCGGCCCCGGCAACCGAGAAGAAGACGGAATAGAGCGACGCAAGGAGGATTGCCGTGAGGGAGACCGCCACCAGTAGCTCTATGAGAGTAAACCCGCGGTCATTCCCTGACAAACGATATGAGCGAGAAAAACGACCCTTCATGGCCGACCTTGAGCTCAAGCCTTTTTACCCCCTTTAATTCCGTATCCTCGCTCGCAAGCTCCCATGTATAGCCGGGGAAGCCTTCCCCGAAGCCGCCGTCAAGCGACGAAAGCCTTCCTTCGAGCTTAAGCTCCTCCATCTTCTGGAGGCCGAGGACCACAGAGACCGCCTCCCGGCTGCTCCGCGCGGCCACGTTCAGGTGGTAGTTGAAGCTCGTAACGAGGATCGCGACGGCGCCTGAAAGTACGGCCAGCGCTATCATGACCTCGATGAGGGTGAAGCCCCTCTTATCCATCCTGTCCCTCCCCTGTCCCCGGATACGATAACGACGCCTTCCCGGTGTACGGGTTATAGGAGACGACGGCCTTCCTCCCACCCGACAAAAGGGTCACCTCGAAGGGGTCGGAGCCCCTGCTCGTAAGAGCTACGAAGGCCTCGCCGCGGCTTACGCGCCCGAGCCCGGGGCTGAAGACCTCGCCTATCTCCACACCGGGGCTCAACTTTCCGCCCCTTGCGACGGGTTCGGTGACCCGCGTGAATTCCCTGCCGTCCGCCGAGGCCTCGACGCGGACCGCCGCTCCCGCGAGGTCGAAATGTATCCGGTACTGGGACCTCGTCGCAACGGCCCTCTCCCCGATGAACGAGGCAAGGAGGGCGAGCCTGTCGGCGTCGGATTCGAGGCGCCGGTCGCCGAGGGACTGGAACCTCGGGAGAACGAAGGCGAGCGTTACGCCTATGACGGCGATTACGGCGATGAGTTCGAGAAGCGAGAATCCGTGTGAGTGGGAAAGCGCCGGAGAACGTGAGCGGTGCGTATCGGACGTGCGGGGGTGTGCGGAGACTCTCTCAAGGCCATCAGCCCCGGGGGGGCCTTTGGCCTGTCTTCGTCTATACAGGACGTCATAACTTCGCATACCGGCGTTGCTCCTCGGCTCGACACTGCGACGCACTACACAAGTGCGCCTCGTTCCGAGCCTTCGTCGCGCCTTGGTCTGCCTTGTTCTGACGCCCTGTATGGCGCAATCGACCTTTCTCGCCATATGCAATCAAATCTAATCGGGGCAATGCTGCCCCGGGGCTTCAGTCGAGCTCCCAGCTTTTTATGTCAGCGTCGAACCCCTCGCCGCCCCGTGCGCCGTCCGCGCCCCAGGAGATTATGTCATAATCTCCGCTCTGGCCCGGCGAAGCGTATATGAAGGGGCTGCCCCAGGGGTCGCCGGGCACCTTGTTTTTCTCGAGATACCCTCCGTCGCGCCACTTGGCAGGGATCCTGCCGGACTCGGGCTTCCTGACCAGGGCTTCGAGCCCCTGCTCGGTCGAGGGGTAAAAGCCGTTGTCGAGCCTGTAGAGCCTGAGGGCCGTCTCGAGGTTCTGGATCTGGACCCTGGCCTCGACCACCCTGGCCGGTCCTGCCGACGATCCTTCGGCGCGATTATAGCGGCGAGGGTGCTGAGTATCGCGATGACGATAAGAAGCTCCATGAGCGTAAACCCTTGCTGTTCCTGAGCATCATGATGTTATGATATATCAATTCAACGGCGATAACAAATAATTTTTATCTCGCCGCACTTGAAAATCCCGCCGGTTTTGTTACAATTAGTCTGCTGCATGTTTCCGCGCCTCCGCAACCCAGCGGGCGCGCCGAGCCGGAAGGGACGGTGATTACAAGAGAGAGATAGCCTTCGACCTCCCATTCATGGTCTGAGAAGTCCTGCCGAATGTTGTCCCGTTTGTCTCCGTAAACGAAGACGTCGAACAACAAGCTATCAAGCGAGGTGGGGCTCGATGAGCATCAGGGTGATGGTCGCATTCAGCAACGACCTTTTCTCCGAGGGCGTGACAAGGCTACTTGAGGACGAAGACGACTTTGAGGCCGACTATATATCCGCCGGAAGCGAAATTCTCGACGGCGACATCGAATCCGCCGATGTCATACTGACCGACTTCCCCACGCTGTACAGCTCTTTCCAGAAGCTCGACCCTTCCACGAAGAACGGGTTCATACTGCTCGACACCGACTGCGGCAAAGACAATATCATCTCCGCCATAATAGCCAGGAACCTGAAAGGCGTGCTCCTATCGGAAGCCTCGCCCGCGGTCCTCAAGAAGGCCATACGGTCCGTCGCCTCCGGCGACATATGGATGGACAAGGCTACCGTAAAGGACCTCCTCTGGAGCGTGAACAGGCTCAAAAAGGAGCGTGGCGAGGTCCTCTCGCCCAAGGAGAAGGAAATAGTGGCCCTTGCCGGGAGGGGCCTCCGGAACAGGGAGATAGCCGACAAGCTCAGGATAAGCGAGCTTACGGTGAAAACACACCTACACAGGATATTCAAGAAGCTGGGCATCACCACGCGGTCCCAGCTCATAAACTATTCGATGAGAAACCCGGCGGCCCGGGAAGCGCTCTTCCCGGGTAAATGAGCCGGGTCTTAAGGAGAAAGCGCATCAGGATGTCAAGGATAAGGATAGTCAATATCGTACTGGCGCTTGCCGCGTTTCCGCTACTCGGGCTCCTCGCCCGGGACTACATATTGCTCGGATACCAGCCGAAGCCCAGGCTCCAGGCCGCGGCCTCGCATGAAGAGCCCATGACCGAAGCCGCCTTCGAGGACTACGCACCGGTCGTCGAGAAGGGCGTCTACCCCGGGAAGGCAGGGAAGCTTGCGAGGATTGAGCTCAGGGGGCCGGCAGGCACAGGCCAGGAGGCCCCCTTGCCCGAACTGAAGCTCGTCGGCACTTATACCGGGGCCAGGGGCTTTGCCGTTTTCAGCAAGGAGGGCGCGGAAGGGGAAACGGTCTTCAAGGTCGGCGACAGCGTCTTCGGCTCGGGCGTCCTCTTGTCGGTCTCTCCGGGCAGGGCCGTAGTGTCAACCGGCTCCGGGCAGGCCGCGTACAGGGTCTTCGTCGAGTACATACCGGAATCCCTATCGGCCATGGGGGAAAAGAGCGCGGCTTCGGCCCCGCCGGGAAAGGGCGCCGCCTACTCAAGGCAGGTTACCGAGAAGGACTGGGTCATAGAGCGGGGGGCCGTTGAGAGCGCGCTCGGCGACATGGGCAGGATAATGACGGACGCCCGGCTTACCCCGAGTGTTTCGAACGGCTCGGTCCAGGGCTTTACCCTGTCCGAGATAAAGCCCAGGGGCGTATTCGACGCCATCGGCCTAAGGGACGGCGACGTCCTAACGAGCATCAACGGCTACAGGATAGACTCGCCTGAAAAGGCCGTGCAGGTCCTCTCCGCCCTCAAGGGCGAGACCAGCTTCGACCTCGGCGTCATCAGGCAGGGCCGTCCCACGAGCTTCCGCTACTCCATACAGTAAGGTGAAGGGCCTTAGAGAGAATTGTGTGTTATAATCAAAGTCCAGGCTTTTGAGCTTACCTTTCAAGCCGTTTTTGCCGCCGGGTACATAGCCGTGCTCTCGGAAATCCAGTGCTGCCCCGAAACCAGACCGGCGGAGCCGGAACATGGCACCCTCATGAGATACATGACAGGCAAAACGGCCCATATATACCTTCTCTTTCTTTTGGTCCTCCTTATGACGCATGCGGCATCCAGGAACGCCGAAGGGCAGGAGCAAAGGGGCCGCGCCGAAGAGATAACCCTTAACTTCGTGGACGTGGAGCTCTCGTCGCTCGTAAGGATAATGAGCGAGATAACCGGGAGGAACTTCATATACGACGAAACGCTCCGGGGCAGGGTCACGATAATAGCCCCCGGGAGGCTCACGAGCGAGGAGGCGCTTAACATATTCGTCTCCGCGCTGGAGATCAAAAATTTCACCCTCATCGAGGCGGACGGATTCTACAAGATAATCCCCGCGTCCGCGGCAAGGCAAAGCGGCACGCCGGTCGTCCGCGACCCGGACACCGCAAGGCCGGACGAGTACATAGTGCGGCTCGCGCCTCTGAGCTACATCCCTGTGCAGGACGCCTTCTCCGCGGTCCAGCCGCTTATCTCAAGGAACGGCCAGATATCGGTCTTCGGCGCAAGGAACGCGCTCCTCCTTGTAGACACGGCCAACAACATCGCAAAGATACTCACGATACTCGCGTCTATGGACGCGCCTCAGTCCCTTACGGAGCCGGAGGTCGTGTATCTCAGGCACGCCCAGGCCGAGGTCATAGCCCAGATACTCCGGCGCGAGGAGCAGAGGAGGACCGGCATAAGGCGCGAGGATGCCGAAAGCTCGATTACCCCGGACGAGCGGCTTAACGCCATAATACTCTCCGACGCGCTCGAAGGCAGGGAGTTCTACAAGGAATTCATCGCCCTCCTCGACGTGCCCCCGCCCGAGGCGAGCAGCCGCATAAACGTATACTACCTCGAGAACGCGGACGCCGAGGACCTCGCGAGGGTCCTTGACGCGCTTCTGCGGCCCGGGGCCGCGCCCGCAGCCGGAGAGGCGCCGGGAGCCCAGCGCATGACGCAGGAGCTTACGGGCTCCATACGGATAACCCCGAGCAGGGCCTCGAACGCCCTCATAATCATGGCATCCCCCGCCGACTACCAGAACATAATACAGGTGGTGGAAAGGCTCGACCGGAGGCCCAGACAGGTCTTCGTCGAGGCCATGATAACCGAGGTCACCGTGGACAAAGCCATAGAGCTCGGCACAAAGTTCAGGCTCACGGCCAAAAAGGACAACGAGCCCGTGGCAATAGGCGGCGTGGGGGTCGTTGACGCGACCGCCGTCCAGAACATCCTCAACGGCCTTGCCGGGCTTACGGTCGGGGGGCTCGGGAACCTCCTTACGATCCCGGTCACGAGGACAGACGGCACGACATTCAACCTCACGGCGCCGGGGTTCGCTGTCCTTTTTTCGCTCTCCGAGTTCAAGGACATCGTAAACGTACTCTCGACACCCCAGATACTCACGAGCGACAACTCGGAGGCCGAGATAATGGTCGGCGAGAACGTGCCCTTCCTTTCGAGCCTCGAAAGGCAGCCTACGACGCAGGGCCAGCCCGTGCTCCAGTCGATAGAGAGGCGCGACGTCGGCATACGGCTCCGCATGCCAAGATAAGCGAGGGGACTTCGTCCGCCTCGACATCTACCAGGAGATTTCTCGCCATCTCCCAACGAGGACCGGAGGCGCATCCGACATCATAACGACCAAGAGGAGCGCGTCAACGAGCGTGTGGTCGTAAAGAATAACCAGACCGTCAGGATAGGGGCCCTTACAGAACAGGAGCACGAACAACAGACCCCATGTCTCTCCTCGGCGACATCCTCTTGGGGTGGCTCTTCAAATCGAAGAGGGACCAGACCCAGAAGACCAACCTCCTTCCATAACCCCGCACATCATGCAGAGGACTCAAGGCCTGATGACCTGAGGGACAGGAAGAGAATGGAGTTCGAGATGAACGGGCCGGACGCCGGGAAGAAGGGGCCGGGCCCCGCCGAAGGAGAAGAGAGGACGGGAACTGATGGATAAAGCCGTATTCGAGGCCATGCCAAAGGGCAGGTTCCACCGCATAAAGGAGATATGGACGATACGTCGACCCGGCCATTCTGGAAAAGGTCCTTAATTACGTCAAGAAGAACATGGTCATGCCCCTTAAGGTAAACGACGGCCACCTGCTCGTGGCCCTAACGGGGCCGAAGGGCATCTTCACGGTCGCCGAGCTTGAGAGGATAACCGGTTTCCCGGTAAGGCCGGTCTTCGCCGACGAGGGCGTCGTTAACGGCGCCATCAACAGGTTTTTCGACAGGCTCTCCGGCTCGGCAAAGGACGTCATGGACGGCCTCGGCGCGGAAAGCCTGACGCGCTATATCGACATCGGAGGAGCCGAAAGACCTATAGACCTTACCGACGAGGCCCCGATAATAAAGCTCCTCAACTCGCTCCTCTTCAAGGCCGTTAAGGCAGGGCGAGCGACATACACATAGAGCCGTACGAGAAGGAAGTGGAGGTCAGGTTCAGGATAGACGGCGTCCTATACCCTGTCCTCACCCCGCCAAAGTCCATAAGGAGGCGCTCAGAGTAAGATAGCCACGGCCTGACATAGCTGAAAAGGCCCCCAGGACGGGAAGATCAGGCTCCTCGTCGCGGAAAGGACGTTTACGTCAGGGTTTCGGTCATACCCACCTCCTACGGCGAAAGGACGGTCCTCCGGCTGCTCGACCGTAAGGCCGAGATAATAAGCCTCGACAGGCTGGGCCTGAACCCCGGGCAGGTCACTACGCTTGAAGGTCTCCTGGCCCGGAATTCCGGAATAATACTCGTTACCGGCCCGACCGGCTCTGGAAAGACGACTACGCTTTATTCGGCCATAAGCGCCATAAACTCGACCACGCGGAACATCATAACGGTCGAGGACCCTGTAGAGTACCAGTTGAAGGGCATAGGCCAGGTGCACGTGAACCCGAAGATAGGGCTCACCTTCGCAAGCGGCCTCCGCTCTATACTCAGGCAGGACCCTGACGTAATCATGGTGGGAGAGATACGGGACAGGGAAACAGCGGAGATCGCCATACAGGCCTCGCTTACCGGGCACCTTGTGCTCTCGACCCTCCATACGAACGACACGTCGAGCGCCGTAACGAGGCTCGTTGACATGGGCATCGAGCCTTTCCTCGCGGCCTCCTCGATATCCGGCATACTGGCGCAGCGCCTTGTAAGGGTGCTATGCCCCTCGTGCAGGAAGGGATACGCGCCGTCGGACTCCGAAACGAGGCTCTTCAGGACGCCGCCAAAGCTCCTATACGCCGCCGGAGGCTGCGAGAAGTGCTTCCAGACCGGGTACTACGGCAGGAGCGGCATATTCGAGTTCCTCGTGCCTGGCCCGGATTTGAGGCCGCTGATACTCAGGAACCAGGACGCGGACACCATCCGGCGGCACGCCCTCTCAAAAGGACTTAAGACCATGATGGAGGACGGCCTTGAAAAGGCGGCCCTGGGCGTAACGAGCCTCGAAGAGGTCTTGAGGGTAACGAGGGACGACGGGAATTAAAGCAGGATGCCGACTTTCAGCTACAGGGCGTACGACAGGAACGGAAACGCGGTCGCCGGGCAGATAAACGCGGCAGGCGAGCGCGAGGCGGTCCAGTCGCTCAAGACGGGCGGCCTCTTCCCGATAGAGGTCAAGAGGCCCGCGGGAGGCGCAGGGGGCCGCGCATCAGGCCGGGTGTCCGCAGGGGCGCTCGCGGCTTTTACCAGACAGCTCGCTACGCTCGTCGCCGCAGGCACGAGCCTTACCGAGGCGCTCTCGGTCCTTGCCGAGAATACGGAATTACCCAAGCTCCGCTCGACGGTCCTTGACATCAAGGAGTCCATAACAGGGGGAAGCTCGCTTGCCAGGGCGCTCGAGGAAAAAAGGGACGTCTTCTCGCCTTTTTACAGGGGGCTTGTTCTCGCGGCAGAGGCGAGCGGCTCTCTCGAGAGCGTGCTTCCGAGGCTCGCCGACTACCTTGAGACAAGGGCCAGGATAAATGCCGAGGTAAGGGCCGCGCTGACTTATCCGGCGCTCATGACCCTCGTCGGCGCATCGGTCGTCCTCTTCCTTTTCATCTTCGTCATTCCAAAGATAGCCCGCATATTCACCGACACCGGCGCGGAGCTTCCGCTCATAACGGTGCTCCTCCTGGGCATGGCGGACCTCGTCACCGCCTATTGGCACGTGATGATCGCCGGTGGAGGAGCGGCCGCCTGGCTCATCGCGCGCCAGGCAAGACGGCCAAGGGGCAAGGCCTTCATCGACGCTATGCTCCTCCGCCTTCCGTGGTTCGGCCCGATCGCCGCTTCATTCCACACCGCAAGCCTCGCCCGCACGCTCGGGAGCCTCTTGAAAGGCGGGGTCCAGCTCCTTAAGGCGCTCGAGATAACCGCCGAGGTGGTCGATAACCGCGTATACAGGGACATACTGAAGGCGGCCATAAGGGACTGTTCGGGCGGCGCGCCCCTCTCCGCGAGCCTTAAGAGCACAGGAGTCCTGCCGCCCGTGGTAGTACACATGATAGGCGTCGGCGAAAGGAGCGGTAACCTCGACGAGATGCTCATGCGGACCGCCGAGGCATACGACGCGGAATTCCAGAACGGGGTAAAAAAGAGCCTCGCCCTCCTTGAGCCCGTCCTCATACTCGTCATGGGCATAGTCGTGGGCTTCATAGTCCTTGCCATGCTCCTTCCCATATTCGAGCTTAACCAGGTAATCCGTTAGCCCCTGGTCTTCGCCGTCGCTTCGGACCTTTCTACACCCCTGCCCCCATTCCCCGCTTCTGACAAGAAACAGCCTTCAGCAGACACGTAGTCTTCTGCACCCCTCGGAGCGCCGCGTTGTGGTCCTTTACCCCTTTTCATCCGTCGGATGGATTGTATTACCGCGGCAGGCTATCCTTATTTGAGGCGCTTGAAAAACACCGACACGTTCACGACAATCTTTTACAGAGCGCGGTGAAATGAGGCTCAGAATCTGCCCGGAATGCTATAAAGCCTTTTTCATGTCCTTCGGAAACGAGCGGGCGCGGTGTCCTCATTGCGGGGTGTACCTTGCGGAGCGAAGGTCGTCGCAAAGGACGAAAAAGGAGATGGACCTCATCCTTTCGGTGAACGGCTCGGTCTACAAGGCGCTGACGACGGATTTTTCGGACTCAGGCGCCGGAATACTCCTTAACGGTTCCACGTCCCTTGAAGCCGATTACATGCTGGACGTATGCATAGAGGAGCTGGGCCTTAAAAGGCGGGCCAGGGCCGTATGGGCGAGGAAGGTATCGAGGTCCACGACCTCCGCAGGCCTGAAGCTCATCTGAAAAAAACCCATTGCCGCAGGCATTCTTAAACTGTTTGGAGAGCCGGTTTCCAGGCCGCCTCATACCGGAGCCATCCATAACCGGAGGACACAAGAAATGACATTTCAAATCACCAGGCTCTTTCTCATCCCGGCTCTCGCGTTGATGCTCTTTGCGGCCGGCGCGCTTGCCGCCCCCCGGGTCGAGACCAAACCGGCGCCCGAGGCAAAGGGCGCTGAACTCGCGAAGGACCCCGATTACGTAATCGGCATAGAGGACATCCTTGAGATTGCCGTATGGAAGAACCCCGACCTCTCGAAGATTGTCGGCGTGCGGCCCGACGGCATGATATCGCTTCCGCTCATAGGAGACATCCGGGCGGCCGGGCTTACGCCACTCCAGCTCAGGGACAACATCAACGAAAGGCTCAAGGAATACCAGGAGACGGTAGTAACCTCCGTCATAGTCCAGGAGGTGAGGAGCTACAGGATATTCGTCCTCGGAGAGGTCTTGAGCCCCGGCACCTACAACCTCTCCAGGAAGACGACCGTGCTCCAGGCCATTGCCATGGCCGGCGGCATGAGCCAGTTCGCATCCAACAATATAATACTCGTCAGGGAAGGCAGCGGCGGAGAGGCCGAAAAGACGAGGATCCGCTTCAGCGAAATCATCGACGAGGACGCGAAGAAGGACAAGAACCTCGTCCTCAGGCCGGGAGACACCATCTTTGTACGCTAAAGCGGCTATCGTAAGCGGAGCGGCAGCGGTGCTTCTCATCATACCGGGCCGGGCGGAAGCACGGAACAACACCTTCGTCCCGGCCGTAACGCTGGACTTCAGGTACGATTCCAACGTCCGGTTCGTCGACGACGAGGCGGGCGACGACGAGGGCGACTACATTGCGGCGGTCGTGCCGGGTTTCGACCTTAAGAGGACCGGAAGGAATTACGAGCTTGACTTTCATTACGGGCTTACGGCCGACTTTCATGCGCGAAACTCCGACCTTAACAACATATCGCACAGGGCCGGGGTCTCCTTCTCTACCGACCTCACGAGCAGGTGGCACCTGGCGGCAGGCGACAGCCTTCAGCTATTCCGAAGACTCGCTCCGTGCGCTGGGTTTCAAGAGGGCGTACGGTAACGAGGACGGACATACTCGCAAATAACGCTCACCTGACCATAGGCCGGGAAACCACGAAGAACACGAGCCTGTCGCTCACCCTGAGGAACTATGTGCAGAAGTTCGAAAACCCTGACCTCGTCGACAGCCGGACTGACTCGGGGACGCCTCGGAGGCTACAGGTATGGACCGAACGGAACGGCGAGCCTCTCGTATACCCACTCGGTCTACAGTTTCGAGACGGAGCGGGAGCGCATCAGGACGCACGGGGTCATGGCGGGGATCGAGGAGGCGGTCTCGCCCACGATGAGCGTGAACCTCTCGGGAGGCGCCGAGTACGCGACAGGGCTCGATGGAGACGATATCTTTCTTACGGCGAACGCGGGGATAGTCAGGAACCTCGCTGACCGATACTCTACCGTCCTGTTCGTGAGGACGTATCCACCCCGACCGGCCTTACCGACGAAATAAGCCTCAGGGACTCGGTCATATTCATCTGGGACTTCACGGTGAGGAGGAACATATCGTCATCCATATACGCAGGGGTCGCCAGCCATAAATCCGAGCCCGGGGACGAGGTCGACATCCGTTCGTACATAGCCGAGCTCTCAGGGAACTGGCAGCCGACCAAGTGGGTAAGACTCGGCGCGGGGGTCTCGCACTACCGACAGTGGACCGAGGACGGGCTCGGGACCGGGCTCAGGAGAAACAAGATCTTCGTCAACATAACCCTATCGGGCGGAGAGTGGAGGTTCTAAACGACATGGAGCAGCCACAAAAGACCATAATCGACCACCTGACGGTCTTTGTTCACAGGAAATGGCTTTTCATAGCCCCGCTTGTGCTTGGCGCGGTCGCTGGACTGGTGGTGAGTTTCGAGCTGCCGGAGAAATACAGCTCTACGACCCTGATAGTGGTCGAAGAGCAGCAGATACCGGAGGAATACGTAACCCCGACCGACAGGACGCCTTTCAGCCAGAGGCTCAACCTCATAAGCCAGCAGATACTCAGCAGGACGCGGCTCGACCAGATAATAAGGGAATTCAGGCTCTACGACGACCATAAGCCCAGCATCTTCTCAAGGGCGCTGGCCTTTGTCACCGGAGAGGACATCGAGGACAGGACGCCGGACGACATAATAAGCCGCATGCGCGAAGACATCCAGTTCATGGTCATCGGGGAGACGAACACGAAGAAGCCGCAGACCGGCGGCAACGCCTTCACGATAACCTACATCGGAACCGAGCCCCAGACCACGATGCAGGTCACCAATACCCTCGCATCGCTCTTCATCGAGGAGAACCTCAAGGTGCGGGAGCAGTACGCCGAGGGCACGACCGAGTTCATATCGAGCGAGCTCGAGAAATCACAGGAGGAGCTCGCAAGTATAGAGCAGAAGATAAAGGATTTCAAGCAGGCGCACATGGGGACGCTCCCCGAGCAGCTCGAAGCCAACCTGCGCACCCTGGACAGATTGCAGCTTGACCTCCAGAACGTGACCGTGAACCTCAAGCACAGCGAGGACAGAAAACAGGTGCTCGACGACCAGTTGAGGTACACCCCGACGCCGAACGCGGTCTCGCCTGCCGTAAGGAGCACCCTCGAGGTGGAGCTTGAAAACGCCAGGGCCGAGCTCTCGATGCTCCTCTCGAACTTCAAGGAAACCTACCCGGACGTCTTGATGCTCAAGAGGAGGATACAGGAGATCGAGACCAGGCTTGCGGCCGAGCCTGCGCCAGCGCCGGAGCCTGTCGATAAAAAGGCCATTTCGAGGTCATGAACCTGGTCTACGGCGAGCCCGGGCGGCCAATAAGTCCCAGATAACCACGCTCAGGCAGCGGGAGAGTCGGAGCCCGCGCCCTCGATCAACGAATACCAGAGAAGGATAGAGGTCAATTCGCAGGTCGATGGCAGCAGATCGACCTCGTTCGCGATTACCAGATATCGCTCCAGAACTACCAGGGGCTCCTCGAGAAGAAGATGAACGCGAGCCTCGCCGAAAACCTGGAGAAGAGGCAGAAGGGCGCGAGGTTCAGGATCGTTGACACGGCCAACCTGCCTGACGCCCCGGATTACCCCAACAAGCCCCTTGTCGCGGCGATCGGGCTCCTCGTGGGCGGCGCGTTCGGGACCGGTCTCGTATTCCTCTTCGAGTTCATCAACCCGGCGTTCAGGAAGCCTGAAGACTTCGAGGGCATAATAGATTCGCCGGTCCTTTCGAGCATACCTCTCTTTCCGGCAAGCGACGGAAAACAGGGGCAAAAATTCAAGGTCATAAAGGGAAGGAAAAAGAGTGCTTAAATTCGACTGGTTCAGAAGGCTTCTCTCGGGCGAAAGGGAGCGGAGCGACCACTCGGAGCCGCCCGGCTTCTCAAGGCCGATAAGCACGGCCTCTCCCTTCGGGACGCGCATATGGGCGGTTGGCGGGGGCAAGGGCGGGGTGGGCAAAAGCCTCATCGCGTCCAATGCCGGCATCGCGCTCTCGAAGCAGGGGAAAAAGGTCCTTCTCGTCGACGCGGACCTGGGCGCGGCGAACCTTCACACTTTTCTCGGGGTGGACGGCGGGCGGACGGCCCTGTCGAGCTTCCTTAAGGACGAGGCGTCTGATTTCAAGTCGCTCATACAGAAGACCCCCTTTCCCAACCTCGATCTGGTGAGCGGCGCAAAGGACGCACTGGACGTGCCGGAGGTAAAGTGCACGCAGATAAAGAAGCTCAGGGACGCCCTGAAGAAGGTCGAGTACGACTACGCCATCCTGGACGTAGGGCCAGGGACGTCCTCGAACTTCCTGGACATGTTCCTGATGTCTAACGAGGGGATAATCGTCTCCACGCCCGAGCCCACGACCATCGAGAACAACTACAGGTTCCTCAAATGCCTGTTCCTCAGGAAGATAAAGACCATCGCCGACTCGCAGCCCGACGGGGTGCTCAAGGACCTCCTTCAGAGGATTTTCAGCGACAAGTGGTCCCAGCGGGTAAAGACGGTCGCCGACATTACTGACCAGCTCATGAGGCTCGATTTCGAGCAGGGCAGGATGCTCAAGGAGGACCTGAAGAGCACGAGCCTCTCGATGATAGTCAACCAGACGAAGCGCGGCGAGGACGCTAACATTGGAAAGGCCATAAGGAGCGCGTGCAGCGAGTACTTCGGCGTGGACATAGACTACATAGGCTCTGTCGGATACGAGGAGACCGTGGGGGAATCCATAAGGACGCGGCGCCCGCTCTCGGTCTATTTCACCAGCTCCGTAGCCGCGAAGTCCCTTGAAGGCTGTATCGCGCGCGTCCTTGACAAGAGCAGGGCTGCACAGCAGGTAACATTCCAAATCTAAGGGTGGCCCCCATGAGGGAGAAGAGCGAAAAAACGCATTACGAGTTCCTGGACATACCGAGCACGGCCTGCATGGACGAGATAGAGGCGGCGTACAGGAGGACCAAGGAGCTTTTCAGCGGCGACTCCATGGCCCTTTACTCGCTCTACTCGCCGGAAGAGCTGTACGCTCAAAAGCCTGGAGGACGTATACGACCCTGAACGACCCGGTAAAGAGGAAGGCATACGACGAGCACATAGGAAGGATGGTCGCCTCCCCTCCCCCCGGCGGACGGGGCGCGGCGATAGCCGAGGAGAAGGACGCCTTCGAGGAATACAACGAGACCGGGATGTTCATGGACAGGCTCGGCCTGAAGCAGCGGCTCGCGATAATGGAAAGCAGCGACCCCATGGTGGCCGAAAGATACCGCATCCTCTTCACGAGGCTCGAGCAGCTGAGCCTCAAGCACTCGTACAAGACCATTGCCGTGACGAGCGCGATTAAGGGAGAGGGGAAGACCGTCACGTCCCTCAATCTCAGCTGGCTCATGGCCACCGAGTTCGGCAAAAAGGTGCTGGTCATCGAGAACGACTTGAGAAACCCTTCCATCTCGTCGAGCTATCTCAACATGGGGCGCCTTTCCGGCCTCATAGACGTGATCAAGGGCGACGCGGACCTCCGCAGCGCCATAAACAGGCTCGAGGACACGAGCCTCTATTTCCTGCCCGCGAGGGCAAGCGCCAGGAACTCTTCCGTACTCATAGATTCGCAGGGCATGAGGAGCGTCCTCGACAACGTGAAGGCCCATTTCGACTACGTAATAGTCGACTCCCCGCCCATCCTGCCGCTCGTGGACATGAACATACTGTCGCGGATGGTGGACGGGCTGGTGCTCGTGGTCAAGGCCGGCAGCACCCCGAAGGACATGGTCAAAAAGGCCGTAGGCTCCCTGCCGGGAAAGAACCTCATGGGTGTCGTCCTGAACGGGGCCGACGAGATCCACATGAAGAAGTACTACTACTGACCGGAAGGAAGCGCTTCGCTGGGGAGGAAGGACAATGGACATGCCAGGCTTTTGCCGGACATGCGGAACTTCACCACTCATTCGAGCTCGCTCAAGCGGATCATCCCGGCTATGGAGACCTGAGGGGAACACCTCCATAAACACCCAATCCACATAAAGCCGGGGCTTACAGGCCGGCTTTTACCCGCTCTGCTGAGGCGCGCCGAGAGGAAGAAGGGCATTCTATTACCGCAAACCGGAGGCGATTGATGACCTGCTGGTACCTCATCTACACGAAACCCAGGTGCGAGGACAATGTCGAGACTTTGCTCTCGGGCGCCGGTTTCGCGGTCCTTAACCCCAAGATAAAAGAGCGGAAGTACCTGAGAAGAAAGCCCGTAGAGGCGGTCTCCCCTCTCTTCCCGTGCTACGTCTTCGCCCGCTTCGACAAGCTCCGGGACTATCACATGGTGAAATACACGAGGGGCGTCAAGCGGGTGCTCTGCAACGAGGACGGGCCGGCCGAGATATCCGACAAGGTCGTCGAGGCGATAATTTCGAGGATGGAAAACGGGGTCGTAACCGTAAGGACCTCCTTCGCGCCGGGCCAGGCGGTCTATATAAGGCGGGGGCCTTTCGAGGGGTTTACCGCTATATTCGAGCACGAGATGAGCGGGATGGAGCGGGTAAGCATCCTCCTCAAGACCATCAATATGCGCCTTGTAATCGACAGGTGCATGGTTTCGCCCTGCTGAACTCTTCCGCATGCCTTTGAACAAAAAATATCAGCTTCAGGAGGCCGCTTTGCGGCTTAACGGCGGTAGCCCGTCCGGACGGTCCTAATGAAAAGGCTTCTGAACAGCACCAGGCGGTATCTCAGGAGGAGCATCTTCCACTTCCGGTGCTCGGATTTCCTCAAGGAGAAGGAGTCCGGGCTCTACGTAGAGGACTACTTCCACGAGGTGGTCTATCTCGAACGGAGGAGGGCTGAGCGCACGGGAAGGGCGTTCGTCATGATGCTCGTCGATTTCGAGGGGCTCCTCGGCGGAGAAGGCTCGGAGGAAACGGTGCGCTCTGTCTCGGAAAGGCTCGCGGCCACGACGCGCGAGGTGGACATAAAGGGCTGGTACAGGCACAACCATGTGCTCGGGGTGGTCTTTACAGATACCTCGTCCGGCGCGATCGGCTCGATACGCGAGAAGGTGATGGCGAGCCTCGCCGAGGACGAATCCATCGGGGGCCGCGCCGGCCACCTCAAGATAACGTTCCACCCGTTCCCCGAGGAGACAGGAGGCGGCAAGGCCCTTCCGGTGGACTTCAAGCTCTACCCCGACCTACAGCGGAAAAAGGAGATCAGGAAGATCTCGCTTGCCGCCAAGCGGGTCATGGACCTCGCCGGGAGCATATTCGGCCTGCTCCTCTTCTCGCCCTTTTTCCTTGCGCTTCCGGTCATCATCAAGCTCACCTCGCGCGGGCCCGTCTTTTTCAGGCAGGAGAGGGTCGGCGAGTTCGGAAAAAGGTTCACCTTCCTCAAGTTCAGGTCCATGTACGAGGGCGTCGACGACAAGACCCACTCGGAATACGTAAAAAGGCTCATTCGCGAGGACAGGGCCTACTCCGAGGGCGCGGGCCGCGCCGTCTACAAGATACAGGACGACCCGCGAGTTACGCCCATAGGGAAATTCCTGAGAAAGACGAGCCTTGATGAGCTCCCGCAGTTCCTGAACGTCCTCGGCGGCGACATGTCCCTCGTCGGCCCGAGGCCGCCGATCCCGTACGAGCTCGAAAGCTACGGGGCCTGGCACTGGCGGAGGGTGATAGAGGCCAAGCCCGGAATAACCGGCCTCTGGCAGGTGATGGGCAGGAGCATGAAATCATATAACGACATGGTCAGGCTGGACTTGAGGTACATAGAGGAATGGTCGCTCTGGCTGGACATCAAGATAATACTCCTTACGCCCTTCTCGATGGTATCGAGCAAGGGCGCCTATTGAAAACGGAGGGAAAGGCGGGCGGATGCTGAAGGTAGGGGTAATCGGGTACGGCTACTGGGGCCCGAACATAGTGCGGAACTTCAATTCCATCGACGGCGCGTGCGTGGCGGCGGTTTGCGACAAGAACCGGGGTTCACTCGCGCGCGCGGTGAAGAACTGTCCGGGCATAACGGCGACGACAGACAGCCGCGACATCGTCACCTCGCCGGACATAGACGTCGTGACCGTGATAACCCCGGTCAGCACCCATTACGAGCTCGCACGGGCGGCGCTCCTTAACGGGAAGCACGTCTTCGTCGAGAAGCCGTTCACCTCCACCGCGGCCCAGGCCGAGGAGCTCATTGATATCGCCGCGAGGAAAAAGCTCAAGATAATGGTCGACCACACGTTCCTCTTCACGAGCGCGGTAAGGAAGATAAAGGAGATAATCGACGAGGGCGTGCTCGGGGACCTCTACTATTACGACTCCAC
>JABTVA010000008.1 GCA_015075075.1 Deltaproteobacteria bacterium
TTCTCTGGTACAGGAGGGGCGAAAGGCACACCTTCAACCAGCTCGCTTTAGAGAAGGCCATACCCAAGAAGGGCAGCGGCTTTAAGCAGGATGAAACCGGCCGCTGGTTCAAGACCTCCCCCAGGGGCGACTATACAGACGAGAGCATACGCGCCCTCGAAAAAGAGGGGCGGGTCTACCGGACCAAAAACGGCACTGTCCGGATAAAGTATTTCCTCCGGGAAGAAGGCGACTTCCTCCTTGAGAATAAGCTCGTCGGGGACGTGTGGGACGACATCCCTGACGCCATGCACCTCTCGGCAGCCGAGAAGACGGGCTACCCCACGCAGAAGCCCGAGGCCCTTCTCGCCCGCATCATCAAGGCCGCCTCAAACCCCGGCGAACTCGTCCTCGACGCCTTTGCCGGGGCGGGCACGACCCTTGCCGTTGCCGAAAAGCTCGGAAGGAGGTGGGCAGGGGTGGACTCCGGGGCGCTCGCCATCCACACGACAGAAAAGAGGCTCCTTTCCATAAAGGATTCAAGGCATATCGAAAAACCGGCGAAAAGATTCGGAAAGGCCTGCTCCCCCTTTGAAGTCTTCTCCGTATGCTCCGAAGAAGAGTATGACTGCGGGTGCGGCGGGGAGCGCGGCCCTGACGTAAAGTGCCGCTACTCCATAGACGAATCGACCGGCGAGTGCGTCGTTAAGATAGAGCGGTTCAAAAGCGGTGCGCGGCAAGGCGCGGGGCTGGAAACACTCTCTTCCGTGGCCCTGGACATGGACTTCAAAGGAGACGTCCTGCATATAGACTCGTTCCACACAAGGGAGGAGCTTAGGGAAAAGGGCTTTGAGCTCCGCTTCCCTGTCGAAAAGGTCAAGGGCGGGGTAATGCTCGTCTTTTCGGACATATACGGGAACGAGAAGTGGTTTCTGGGGGAACTGGCCTGAGAGCAATCTTTCACCGGCGGTCTAATGTCCGGGGAAAGATTAGGATTTTTTAAAGAACCCTTTCACTTTCTTTTAATCATTTTGGGAGATAATCGGAACCGGGAAGGGGGGATTTCCCCGTAAGGGGGGACGGAATCCCCCGCGGGCGGCTGATGGGGGCCGCTTACCTTCCCTCAATGCGAATATGCGCTATTATCCCGTCTTTCTGGATCTGAAGGACAGGCCCTGCCTGGTCGTAGGGGGCGGCCCTGTTGCCGAAAGGAAGGCCCTGGGCCTTCTGGCGGCTGGCGCCAACGTGACTGTCGTGGGCCCCAGGGTTACGGAAGCCCTGGAGGGGCTTGCAAGGAAAAAGGAGATAGCGCTCGAGAAAAGGGCATACAGGCCGGGAGACGCAAAGGGCCGCTTCCTTGTCGTCGCGGCAACGGCTTCGAGGGCGGTTAACGAGGCCGTCCAGAGGGATGCGGAAGTTTTCGGCTGTCTTTTGAACGTTGTAGACGACCCGGCCCGCTCGAACTTCATCGTCCCCTCGGTTGTAAGGAGGGGAGCGTTAACCATAGCCATATCCACATCGGGCAAGAGCCCTTACCTTGCACGCGTCCTCAGGGAGGAATTCGAGGGGCGCATCGGGGCCGAATACGAAGACTTTATCGAGATACTGGGGGCGGCCAGGAAGAAGCTATTGAAAACCGGCCTCAGCCGTGATAAAAAAGAAAGGATTATTAAGGCTTTGGTTAAGTCCCCGATACCCGCGCTCCTCAAAGAGGGGCGCATCCGGGAGGTGAACTCCGTCCTCAGGGAAACCCTGGGGCAAGGATACACCCTCTCGAAGCTCGGGGTCAGGCTCAAGGGAGAAGGGCGAGGCTAAGGGAGCGCCCTATCCGGCAAGGGTGTCTAAAAGGGCGTGAGCGAAATCTTTTTCCACATAACGGCGGCGGTCTATCTCTTGGCTACCCTTGTCTATTCGGCATATCTCTTTTCGAGAAAGGACCGGCTTCTTACCATAGCCCAGGCCGCAATGGTCGCGGGCTTCACCTTTCATACGGCCACCATAATCGCCCGCTGGGCTGCCGCGGGCCGCACCCCGGCGACGAGCTTCCACGAGTCCCTCACCTTTTTCTCATGGGTGATGGTCTTCGCGTTCCTTTTCCTCCTCATAAAATACAGGCAGCGGGTCCTGGGCGCGTTCGTAAGCCCGTTTGCGCTCCTTCTCCTAATAACCGCCTCGCTCCTTCCAAAGGAGATAGTGCCGCTCTCGCCGGTGCTCGAAAGCTACTGGCTTCCGGTGCACGTAAGCCTCGCGTTCCTCGGAAACTCCTTTTTCGCCCTGGCCTTTCTCCTGGGCGTCATGTACATAATCCAGGAGCGGTACCTCAAGACAAGAAAACTCAAGGGCCTCTTCTTCGCCCTCCCCTCGCTTGAAACGCTCGACGAGCTTAACTATAAGTGCCTCCAGTACGGGTTCCCGCTCCTTACGGCAGCCATCATAACCGGGGCCATCTGGTCGGAATACGCGACCGGCAGCTACTGGCAGTGGAAGCACCGCCAGGTATGGTCGCTCATAACCTGGTTCCTTTACGCGGCGCTCCTTCACGGCAGGCTCACGGCCGGGTGGAGGGGCAGGAAGGCGGCCATACTGTCGGCTGTCGCCTTCGCCTGCCTCATAGGCTCGTATTTCATAATCAACATACTCTCAGGCGGGGCGCACGGCCTTTCCCGCTGAGGAGTTGGATTTTCCTGTTTCTTTGTGAATACCCTGAGCCAAGAGCGCAGGGCGTCTTTGAATACAAACTGTTGTCATTCTGAGCGCAGCGAAGAATCTCGACTTTTCAAATCGGCAGCTTACGAGATTCTTCGGTCGCTTACGCTCCCTCAGAATGACAGAGAATACCAGGCGCTACGCGCCTGGCCCAGCCCCGCGCCAAGAGCGTAGAGTTCTTGACCAGCGGAGCATAAGAGAACAGGCAACATCTGAAAATTAGAGATTTTTCCCGGAATCAAGGAAGGCCGGGAATAAGAAGCGGAGCATATATGTCAATATGTGAGCATTTTTATTCCCGGCCTGACATAGAGTCCGGGGAAAAGATCAATTTTCTCAGGCGGGATAGATGAACCTCGTAATAGTCGGACTCAACCACAAGACCTCGCCCGTGGAGATACGGGAAAAGCTCTCGTTCCCGTCCCACACCATCGGCGAGCCGCTCGCGAAGCTTACGAACCATTACGGGCTCGCCGAGGGCGTAATACTCTCGACCTGCAACAGGGTCGAGGTGCTTGCGGTCGCGAGCGACGCCGAGAAGGGCACTTGGCAGGTCAAGCGGTTCCTTTCAGACTACCATTCCATACCCCTTGAGAAGCTCGACGACCACCTTTACGTCCGCCAGGGCGACGAGGCCGTGAAGCACCTCTTCAGGGTCGCCGCGGGCCTTGACTCGATGATAATGGGCGAGCCGCAGATACTCGGGCAGGTGAAGGACGCATACGGGTACGCGGTCCACGGGAATACGGCCGGGGTCATAGTAAACAAGCTCTACCACAAGGCGTTCCAGGTCGCCAAGCGCGTAAGGACCGAGACGAAGATCGGAGAGTCCGCTGTCTCGATAAGCTTCGCGGCCGTCGAGCTCGCCCGTAAGATATTCGGCAGCCTCACCGGCAAGACCTGCATGCTCGTGGGCGCCGGAGAGATGGCCGAGCTCGCGGCCCGGCACCTCCAGACGAACGGCGTAAAGGAGATACTGGTCGCGAACAGGACCTATGAGAAGGCCGTTGAGCTCGTTAAGTGTTTTTCAGGAACCGCCATCATGTTCAGGGAGTTCCCGCATTATCTGAAGAACGTGGACATAGTCGTAGCCTCCACCGCCTCCCCCAACTTCATCATAAAGCCCGAGCAGGTACAGGAGGTCATGCGGGAGAGGAAAAATAAGCCCATGTTCTTCATAGACATATCGGTCCCCAGGAACATCGACCCAGAGGTGAACAACATCGACAACTGCTACGTCTACGACGTGGACGACCTCCAGGGCGTGGTAGTGGCGAACCTGCAGGAGAGGCACAAGGAGGCCGAGCAGGCCGAGGCCATCATCGTCGAGGAGATAGACAAGTTCTACCGGTGGATAAAGTCGCTTGACGTGGTGCCGACCATCATAGCATTGAGGCAGGCCTGCGACTCCGTAAGAAAGGCCGAGCTCGCCAGGGCAACGGGCTCGCTTTCAAGCCTCGGCGAGAACGAGATGAAGGTCCTCGACGCAATGACCTCGGCGATCGTGAAAAAGATACTCCACCACCCCATAACGCACCTTAAGCGCGAGGCCAACAAGATTGAGGGCGACCTCTATATAGACACCATCAGGAAGCTCTTCGACCTCGCCGTAGACGAGGAGGCCGTCAAAAAGGCGGCCCAGAATAACGACGATTGATTATTAGCAGGGTGCTGAAAAGCTCAAAATGCAGGCTGCTCAAGAAGCTCAAGATGCAAGGAGTCGAAAAATGAGGAATGAGGCGTACTATTTTGTACGCCTCAGTGACGAAGTTTGAAGACGACACGGCAGATTGGGCTTTTTCAGCAGCCTGTTAGAAGACCCGGCCCGTTCCATCCGGGTAAAAAAAACTAAGGGGACCGCGTTTTGAAAAAAAAGATTGTCATAGGCACCAGGGGGAGCCAGCTCGCGCTCTGGCAGGCCAACTGGGTGAAGTCCGAGATCGAGAAGAGGCACCCCGAGCTCACCGTCGAGCTCGAGAAGATAAAGACGACCGGGGACAAGATTCTCGATGTGCCGCTCGCCAAGGTCGGCGGCAAGGGCCTTTTCGTGAAGGAAATAGAGGAGGCGCTGCTTGAAGGCCGGGCCCACCTTGCCGTCCATTCCATGAAGGACGTGCCCACCTTCTTCCCCGAGGGGCTTTCGTTACGCTGCATAACCGAGAGGGAGGACGCCAGGGACGCGGTCTTCAGCAGAAACCATGTGAAGCTCCTCGACCTCCCGAAAGGCGCGAGCATCGGGACATCGAGCCTTAGGAGGCAGTCGCAGATTCTGAGCCTTAGGCCCGACTTCCGGATACTCCAGCTCCGTGGGAACCTCGACACGCGCATGAAAAAGCTCGATAACGGGGAATTCGACGCGATAATACTCGCCGGGGCGGGTGTTAAGAGGCTCGGATGGGCCGACAGGATAACCGAGCTCCTCCCTGTCGAGGTGAGCCTCCCCGCGATAGGCCAGGGCGCGCTCGGCATAGAGACGAGGACCGACGACGATTACATAAACGGGCTCGTCGCGTTCTTCGACCACCCGGAGACCTCTTACTGCGTAAGGGGCGAGCGGGCGCTCCTCAAGAGGCTCGAGGGCGGCTGCCAGGTGCCGATAGCCGCGCACGGCGAGCTTTCCGGCGGCACGATAAGGATAACCGGGCTCGTCGCCGGCACGGACGGCAAGAAAATAATAAAGGACTCCATCTCCGGCCCCAGGGAAGATTGCGAGAGGCTCGGGGTCGAGCTCGCGGAGATGCTCCTGAAGAACGGCGCCTACGAGATCCTCAAGGACCTCTATGAGGTAAGCCCTCCCGGATCGGCCTGACGCAGAGTCCGGGGAAAGGTCACAAAAACACCCATAGAGCCATGCCATACAGGGTCTCCAAATTCATCCACCTGCTGGCCCTCGTGGCCTGGCTGGGCCCTTCCACCGGGGCGTATATGCTCATGCTCCTGGCAGGGAGGCAGGTCTCGCTCCGGCTCTGGATAATCGAGCAGCACTGGTTCTTTATACTCATCGAGCTTCTGGCCTTTCTCGTCCTCGCTGCAACCGGCCTGCACATGCGGAGCACGGGAGGGCTCAAGGGGGCCGGGTGGCTGAGAGCAAAGCTCGCGATAGTCGTCGCGGTATTCATCCCGTTCCAGGCCGCGCAGATAGTCATATATGCCAGGACCTACCGCTCGCTCGCGACTTCCTCGGGCTTCATAGAGGCGCTCGCGCTTTATAACAAGTTCAACATGGCCGCAGCCGTGGTCTTTGCGCTGGCAGTGCCGGCTGTATTTTTCCTCGCCGCTGTCAAACCCCGGGAGAAAAGAACGGCCTCTTGCAGCAACGAATAAAAAAAGGCAGCCTCTAAAAATTGGAGATTCTTCACGCTTTTCCCGGAAGGCAGGGAATAAAAAGCGGAGCATATATGAAATATGTGAGCATTTTTATTCCAGGCCTGACATAGAGTCCGGGGAAAAGATCAATTTTTAGAGATTGCCTAAAGGAGCTTTGAAATAAAATGGCAGGCAAGGCATACCTCGTAGGCGCTGGCCCGGGCGACCCGGGCCTCCTTACCATCAAGGGCCTTGAAGCGATAAGGGAAGCCGACTGCGTGATATACGACTTCCTCGCGAACTCGCGCCTTCTGGAGCACGCGAATCCTGGGGCAGAGACCATCTACGTGGGGAAAAAAGGGAGCGAGAAGACCCTCCCGCAGGAGGATATTTCGAGGCTCATAGTCGACAGGGCGCGGAAGGGAAAGACCGTCGTCCGCCTCAAGGGCGGCGACCCCTTCATATTCGGGAGGGGCGGAGAGGAGGCCGAAGAGCTCGCGGCCGCAGGAATAGAGTTCGAGGTCGTGCCAGGCGTCACCTCTGCGGTCGCCGCTCCGGCCTACGCAGGCATACCCCTTACGCACAGGGACCTCTCCTCTGCCGTGACCTTCATAACCGGCCAGGAAAACCCCCTCAAGGAAAGGCCCAATATCGCCTGGGACAGGCTCTCTACAGGAAGAGGCACGCTCGTCTTCCTCATGGGCTGGAAGAACCTTTCGCTTATTACCGAGAAGCTCCTCACGAACGGCTGGGCCCCCTCTACACCTGTCGCGCTCGTAAGGTGGGGCACCATGACCAAGCAGGCCTCGATCATCGGCAGGCTCGACAACATAACCGGGCTTGCAAGGGAAGAGGATATGAAGCCCCCGGTCGTGATCGTGGTCGGCGAGGTGGTGGGGCTACGCGAGAAGCTCAACTGGTTCGAGTCAAAGCCCCTTTTCGGGAAGCGCGTGCTCGTCACCAGGGCCCTTGAGCAGGCGGGCGATTTCACGAAGATACTTGAGAAGGAAGGGGCCGAGCCCATGACCTTCCCGACCATAAAGACAACGGCCCCGCCGAGCTGGAAAGAGCTCGACAGGGCCATAAAGAGGCTCTCCACGTACGACTGGGCCATATTCACGAGCGTCAACGGGGTAAGATACTTCTTCGAGAGGCTCTATAAAAACGGATACGACATACGGGAGCTTAAGGACGTAAGGATCTGCGCCATAGGCCCCATGACAGCGAAGGCCGTCGAGAAGCTCGGCATAAAAGTGGACCTCATGCCGAGGGAGTTCAAGGCAGAAGGGCTCCTTGAGGCCCTCGGCAAGCGCAATATAAAAGGCAAGCGCTTTCTACTGGCAAGGGCATTGAAGGCCAGGGAGGTAATCCCGGAGGAGATATGAGGCTTGGCGGCAAGATTGACGTCGCGCCTGCCTACAGGACCGTAAGACCTGGCAAAGAGGCCGGAGAGCTTGAAAAGCTCCTCCTTGAGGGCTCCATAGACGTCGTGACCTTCACGTCATCCTCTACGGTCACGAACTTCGCCGGGATGTTCGGTAAAAAGCGGCTTCCGGAGCTACTTGAAAACTGCAAGGTCGCCTGCATAGGCCCCATTACAGCCGATACAGCAAGGGGGCTTGGCATGGCAGTGGATATTATGCCCAAAGATTACACCATACCCGCCCTTACGAGGGCGATGGCGGAGTATTACAAAAAATAAAGAGGATGAAAATATGAATTTTCCGATCTACCGCCCGAGAAGATTAAGGAAGACCGAGACATTGAGGAGGATGGTCCGGGAGACCACACTCTCCCCCGTTGACTTCATACTCCCCCTCTTCGTCACCTACGGCAAGGGCGTGAGAAAAGAGATAAAGTCCATGCCCGGCCAGTTCCAGCTCTCGGTGGACAACCTTAAGAAAGAGGCGAAGGAGATAAGGTCCCTCGGCATTCCTTCCGTGATACTCTTCGGCATCCCCGAGAAGAAGGACGCGGAGGGCACGAGCGCCTTCGACCCCCACGGCCCGGTGCAGGAGGCCATAAAGGCCATAAAGGCGGCGGCCCCGGAGCTCGCGGTCATAACCGACGTCTGCATGTGCGAGTACACTTCACACGGCCATTGTGGTATCATACGGGATGGGGACGTGGACAACGACGCCACCCTCGATCTCCTCTGCAGGGAGGCCCTTTCCCATGCCGAGGCAGGGGCGGACATGGTGGCCCCGTCCGACATGATGGACGGCAGGGTCGGCGCGATAAGGGACTCGCTCGACGAGGGCGGCTTTTCCAGCATCCCCATAATGGCCTATTCGGCGAAGTACGCGAGCGCGTTCTACGGCCCGTTCAGGGACGCGGCAGAGTCCACCCCGCAGTTCGGGGACAGGAGAAGCTACCAGATGGACCCCGGCAACACTGACGAGGCCCTGAGGGAGACTGCGCTCGACATAGAGGAAGGGGCGGACATAGTGATGGTCAAGCCCGCGCTCCCTTACCTCGACATAATAAGGAGAATAAAGGACGAGTTCGGGTATCCCGTCGCGGCCTACAACGTAAGCGGCGAGTATTCCATGATAAAGGCCGCTGCCGCAAAGGGCTGGCTCGACGGGGACAGGGCCATGATGGAGTCCCTTGCATCCATAAAGCGCGCCGGGGCCGACCTCATACTCACATACTTCGCCAAGGAAGCGGCAAGGTTGCTCGGCAAGTAAACCAAAAGCCCAAAGGAGAGTATCATATGCACGGCAGCATGCCAAAAGGCCATCCCCACGAGGTGCCCGGTATGAAGGGAGGGCACGGCCACGGCCATCCAGGAGGACACCCGGGCGGCCACGGCGGCGGTCCCGATAAAAGCGGCGGAAGGAAGTGGCTCCCCAAGCTCATCGCCTGGGAGCTTACGAGGTCCTGCAACCTCGACTGCATACACTGCAGGGCTGCGGCCAGGTTCGGCCCCTACCCAAACGAACTCACGACAGAGGAGTGTTTCAAATTCCTTGACGACGTGGCCTCGTTCTCAAACCCCATAATGATAATGACCGGCGGCGAGCCCATGCTGAGGGACGACATCTGGGACATAGCCAAGTACGGCACCAAGCTGGGGCTTAGGATGGTCATGGCCCCTTGCGGCTTCCTCGTGACAGAGGAGACCGCGAGGAAGATGATAGAGTCCGGCATACAGCGCGTGAGCTTCTCCATAGACGGCGCTACGGCCGAGAGCCACGACAACTTCAGGCGCGTTCCGGGCGCGTTCGCGAGCGTAATGACCGCCATAGAGAACGTCAAGAAGGTCGGCCTCCCGTTCCAGGTCAATACCACCATTACCAGGCACAACCTCGCGGAGCTTCCGAAGATACTCGAGCTCGTCATATCGCTCGGGGCGGTCGCGCACCACCCGTTCCTCCTCGTGCCCACCGGCAGGGGCGCGCAATTGAAAGACCAGGAGATCTCCCCGGAGGAGTACGAGAAGTCCCTTTCCTGGTTCTACGAGATGAGGGACAGGGTGCCGCTCCAGTTCAAGCCCACCTGCGCCCCCCATTATTACAGGATATTCAGGCAGAAGGAGCGCGAGAAGGGCGTAACAGTAACGCCCGAGACCCACGGCCTCGACGCCATGAGCAAGGGGTGCATGGGAGGGCAGTCCTTCGCCTTCGTCTCCAATACCGGCAAGGTACAGATATGCGGCTTCCTTGACGTCGAGTGCGGGGACATAAGGAAGGAGCCCTTCCACGTCGTATGGGACAACTCCAAGGTCTTCCAGGAGATGAGGGCCTGGGACGACTATAACGGCAGGTGCGGCTACTGCGAGTTCAGGAAGGTCTGCGGCGGGTGCAGGGCAAGGGCCTTCGCCTTCACCGGGGACTACATGGACGAGGAGCCGTTCTGCACCTACCAGCCCTCTGACGCCGCGAAGAAGGCGCACGCGGAGCGTCACGGCGAAAAGGTCTGAAAACCGATCCAGCAGGCCGGCGGCGGCGAGAGTACTGCCAGCCGGCCTTTTTCTATAAGGTTGACTGCCCGCTTCCCATTCCCCACGTGACGCTGGAGACACGCATGACTGAAAAAGAGAGGCCCGGACATCCGGGAAGGCACCACGGAAGCGCGCCTGGCGGGAAGCCGCCCGTAGGCGCGGACATCGACCTTGAAGCGCTCGTGGATGTAAGCGAAAAAGGCGGCTTGAAGGACGGGGTGCGCCAGCGCCTCAACAGGCGGCTTTTCGTCCAGCTGAACGTCTTCACCCGCTGCAAGGACTGCAAACCTCTGATAAAATCAATCGAGAAGGCCGGTATCGAGGCGGCGCTCTATCTCGACATCCACGACCCGCAGGGCGTGGGCCTCGTTACCATGAGCCAGGACCCGCAATTTTTCGTGACCGGGCTGAGGGACCTCCTGAACGGCCCCGGGTTCGGGGAGCTCGAGCTAAGGCGGGAGTATTCGATGCTCGGCCGCACCTACGGCCTCGGACACGAGGAAAACCTTGAGGACTGGCTGCTTAAAAGGACCAGGCGGGTGGTCCTTAATACGAACTGGCCCTGGGCGGTCTGGTATCCGCTCCGTAGGACCGGCGAGTTCGCCCGGCTCCCGAAGGAGGAGCAGGCGGCAATGCTCATGGAGCACGGCGTAATCGGCAGGGCCTTCGGAAAGGCCGACCTGGGCCATGACGTGAGGCTCGTCTCCAACGGGCTCGACCAGAACGACAACGACTTCGTCATCGGGCTCATCGGAAGCGAGCTCCATCCCCTCTCCGCGCTCGTGCAGACGATGAGGGGGACAAGGCAGACCTCTACATATATCCGTGAGATGGGGCCTTTTTTCGTGGGGAGGGCCGCATACCAGAGCCCGATGAAGGCGGAATAAGTCGCCCCGCGCAAACCGCGGGGCATGAGCCCCAAGGAAGGATACGGGCAGCCTCCAAAATCGGAGTTTTACATCTTTTCCCGGCTTGACGCAGAATCCAGGGAAAAGAGCCGGTCTTTAAAGGTTGCCTCCGGACAGGACGTTCGCACAATGCTCAGGTACAAGGTCGTAGAGCTCTCTACGGTAACCGACGAGACTATCGAAGAGGCGCTCAACTCGCTGACTCCCGAAGGGTGGAGGATAGAGAGCCTCCATTTCGCCATGAGGGATTCCTCGAAGAGGCCGTCAATGGCATTCCTTCTATTTACGCGCGAGGAGCCGGAAAAGGAAGCCGCCGAAGGAGGCAGCAGTGACTGAGGGGTATGTTTTCATGCAAACCGAAACAGTGCCCTTCCAGAAGGCCGAGGCGCTCGAGCGGTTTCTTGCGAAGTTCATAGACCTCCTCATAACCTGCGCCTTCTTCGCCTTCCCTACCTTTGTCGGGCCGCTCGCGGCCCTGACATACATCCTCATCTCCGACGGCATAAGGGGCGGACAGAGCATCGGTAAGCGCGTCATCGGCCTCAGGGCCGTTCTGGCGGAGACAGGCGAGCCCTGCGACTTCAAGAGGTCGATCATCCGGAACTCGCCCTTCGCGCTCCTCATCGTATTCTGGTTCCTGGTCGGCTGGATACCCTACCTCGGGAAGCTCCTCTTCATCGCAGCCGCGCTCGTAGTAGGCGCATTCGAGCTGGTCCTCGTCTACACGGACGAACGTGGGGCCAGGTTCGGGGACAGGGTGGCAGGGACGGTCGTGGCCGTCTCGAAGAAATAGGGCCTGCAAACAAATCTCTCTCTTATCGATTGGATAACCGGCGAGATTAATCCCTGTAGGGCGCGCTGTGCGCGCCATGAATTCCTCATAAATAAAAGCCCCGCCTGAATAGGCGGGGCTTTTATTTGAGTTCATTTCCCAGGGGCGGCTTCAGCTCGCCGCCTCTTTCTGCACCTGGTCGAGATCCACCCTGTCGAGCCTCTTCTGGCAGACATTCCAGTTGATGTTCTTCATGAACGCGTCGATGTATGGCGCCCTCTTCGCGCCGTAGTCCATGAAGTAGGCGTGCTCGTAGACGTCCATTATGAGCACTGGCACCACGTTCATCGGGGCCTTCTCGTTGTGCGCGTCGAGGCAGTAGTTGTGGAGCTTGCCGTCGTAGAGCGAGAGGGCCGTTACTACCCAGCCCCTGCATGACATGCCGCAGGCCTTGAACTCCTCGGCCCACTTCTCGAACGAGCCCCATTCCCTCGCGATAAGGTCCGATAGCTTCCCCGAGGGCTTGCCGCCCTTGCCAGTGAGGTTCTCGAAGTAGAGCTCGTGGAGGATGACGGCGTTATAGGCGAAGGTCTCTTCTATCTTCAAGGCCCTCCAGTCGGAAAAGACCTGGTTTGCCGTACCGAGGTCGGCCTTCTTCTGCTTATCCTCTATTTCGTTCAATTTGTTGATGTAGCCGACGTAGAGTATGTCCCTGTGGTTCGATATCTGCGCCTCGGAGAGGCCCTCGGGCTTGAGGTCGAATTTCTTGGGCTGGTGCTGTGGCATCTGAACCTCCTTCCACTAACGGTTATTTTAGTAGGCTGCTGAAAAAGTCCATCTGCTTCGTTATTTTCGTCGCTGGGCACTCCGGCGTACACGAAAAGTACGCCTCATTCCCAGTTCCCTTATTCCAATGGGGGCCTCGCATCTGGAGCTTTTTGAGCAGCCTGAATGAAAACGGAGTTTTTCAGCAAGCTGCTAAAAATCGATCTTTTCCCCGGACTCCGGGTAGTTACGGGAATAAAAATGCTCACATATTGTCATATATGCTCCGCTTTTTATTCCTGGCCTTCCGGGAAAAGCGGGAAAAATCTCTATTTTTAGAGGGTGCCTCGACGCAGGCGGCTTAAAGCGGCCTTTCACGGGCGGGAATCATAGCTTAATTAAAGCCAGTAATCGGGGATCTGTCAAGGTCAGACGAACCTGTTAAGGACTATGCTCAAGAGGCTTATGACGAGCGCGCCGGCCAGGGCCGGCAGGAAGCCGGCGATCGCAAAGCCGCTTATGAGCCATCCGACCGCCCAGAGTATGACGCCGTTAAGGACGAGCGTGAAGAGCCCGAGCGTGAGTATGTTTATGGGGAGGGTGAGGACCAGGAGGACCGGCTTTATTATAAGGTTCATGACGGCGAGGAGGACAGCGGCCTTTATCGCCGGGCCGTAGCCCTCGACGTTCACGCCCGGGACCAGGTACGAGGCGAGGAATATCCCTGCTGTTAATATCACGAGCCTTAGTATTATGTTAAGCATCCCGGTCGGGCCCCTTCAATACCTTTATCATGCGCTCGTGTATGAGTCCGTTGGAGGCGAGGCATTCCCTGCCGTATACGGAAAAAGGGCCGCCGCCAAAGCCGGTCACACGGCCACCGGCCTCCTCGACTATGAGCGCGCCTGCCGCGACGTCCCAGGGACGGAGCTTCATCTCCCAGTACCCGTCGAACCTGCCCGAGGCCGTGTAGCAGAGGTCCAGCGCGGCCGAGCCCGCCCTCCTTATGGCCTGCGCCTTGAGCGAAAAGGCCGAGAAGTGGTCGAAATTGTTGTCGTCCGCCACGCGGAGATCATAGGGGAAGCCGGTTGCAAGCAGGCTCCTGTCGAGCGAGTCCGTGGAAGATACCTTTATCACCTCGCCGTTAAGGAGCGCCCCCCGGCCCCTTTCGGCGGTAAAGAGCTCATCGAGCATGGGGTCGTACACGGCCCCGAATACGACCGTCCCCTCCTCCTCAAAGGCGATAGAGACGCAGAAGAACGGGAAACCGTGTGAGTAGTTGGTCGTGCCGTCGAGCGGGTCTATTATCCATTTGAAAGGCGAGTCTTTCACGACCTCCGGGCTCTCCTCCGTGAGGATGCCGTGCCCGGGAAAGGCCTTCCGTATCTCGCCCATAATGAGGTCCTCGGAGGCGCGGTCAGCCTCGGTTACGAGGTCTATGGCCCCCTTGAACTCCACGCTCCGGGACCTCCCCAGGTTTTCCTTAAGGAGGCCTCCGGCGCGCCTTATGGTCTCAATCGCGGTTTTCCTTGCCTTGTCTCTCATCAGCCGCCCTTTTAAGTATAATGGCAACTCTAAAAATTGATCTTTTCCCCGGACTCTGCGTAGTTACGGAATAAAAATGCTCACATATTGTCATATAGGCTCCGCTTTTTATTCCCTCTTTAGGAGTTCAATACCCCGGCGGCTTGCCGTGTTTTTCCCCTCCCCTTGATGGGGGGCTGGGGAGGGTGAGGATAAGTCACCCTCCTCTTATCCCCTCCATCCAAAGGGAGAGGTTTTGAAAAGATACTCCGGAGCTTCCTGCTGGGAGGTTCATTATATATCAGATGGACATTTTACAAAGCATGGAGCTTCTTTTCCGCTCAGGCGAGGGTCCCAAGCACCTTTTCGTGTACGAGCCCGTTTGTCATAAGGCACTCACCCGGAGTCAGGAAGGGGCCGCCTTCAAGTCGGTTATCATGCCCCCTGCCTCAGTCGGGATGAGGGGAGCCTGCCGCCGCGTCCCACGCATGGAACCTGGGGTTCCAGTACCCTTCGAGCCTCCCGGCAGCCACGTAGCAGAGCTCCAATGCGGCCGAGCCCGCGCGTCTCAAGGCCTGCGCCCTTCTCGAAAGGGCGGCGAAATCCTTGAATATCCCGCCCTCTTTTGCTGCGAGGTCCTTCGGGAAATCGATTGCAAGGAGGCTTCTGCCGAGCTTTTCGGTCCGGGATACCTGAATGTCTTTTCCATTAAGCCAAGCCCCTTTACCGGACTCGGCCAGAAATAGCTCGTCCCGGAGGGGGTCGAGGACGACCCCGAGGACCACCCGCCCTCTCTCCTCAAGCGCTATCGACACGGAGAAATGGGGGAACGAGTGCGAGTAGTTCGTCGTCCCGTCGAGCGGGTCTATTATCCAGCGGTACGGAACGCTCCCCCTTTCTTCCGGGCTCTCCTCGGAGAGGATGCCATGCCCCGGGAACGCCGAGCGTATCTCTTCCTTTATGATGCGTTCGGAGAGGAAGTCGCTCTCCGTTACCACGCCCTCGACGCCCTTGGACTTTACGGACAGGGCCTGCCGAAACCGTCCCTGACGGCTGCGCTATGCCCTTATTGCCGCCCTTGTCGCGACCTCTTTAAAGTCCGCCCGGCCTCCGGGGCTTTCAGGGGTTGAGGACCGGAAAAAATTCGGCAGGAGGGCCAGGCCATGCCTGTCAATCAGGATGCTGAAAACCTTTTGGAAGCTTTCTGTAGAAAGGTTTTAGACCCTTCAAAGACTTTTAGTTCCTGAGAAAGCCCCCTGTATGGGGGCTTTCTCAGGAAGAACTGAAAGTTTTTGGAGAGTGTTTGAGAGAAACTTTTTACAAAAAGGTTCTCTCAAGGGGGTTTTTCAGCATTCTAAGGAAAAAGCTGCTCAACAGGACGGGCAGGACGAGCAGTCCGGCTTAGGCGCGTCCGATTCCTTTTTTGATTCTTTTGCCGCGCTCTTTGAGGCGTAATCGGTCTTGTACCAGCCAGAGCCCTTCAGGTGGAAGGCCGAGGAGGATATTTTCCTTTCTACCTTGCCCGAGCAGTGGACGCATTTCTTGAGGGGCTTTTCTGAAAACTTCTGCAGCGCCTCGAACTCCTTGCCGCAGTCATTGCAGATATATTCATAGATCGGCATGAAACTCTACCTCCGGGCCAAATTTTTCCTTTATATATTGTAGGTACGAGCGGCGGTAATGTCAATTTTAAAAAGGCGGATGTTTCAGGGAGCTGAAAAAAATCTGGCTAAGGTGCTGATTTTATGGCAGAATGGGTGCGTTTGGCGGACCCCGGCTGTCGTTCGATTTCGCTCCCCTTGCCCCGCCTCGCCCTTTTTAATGGACCAAGATTCGCTTAAAAAAGAAAAGAGCTTGCGATACTCCGTAAGGAACGGGGTGTTCGCGAGCATGATGAACGGCTTTACGCTCGACTACCTGACGCCGTTTCTGCTGCTCCTGGGCGGGACCATCTAAAGCGGCACGCTAAAGAACCCCTGCCAAAAATGCGATAAATGACCCTCTCTGTTTTTTTGACTGTATCAAAACCTTTTTGATTTAACCGCCCTCTTACCATCTCAAAAGTTCCTTATCAGGAGCTCGCCTCTGGCCGCCGCCTTGCCGCATTTGCTCCCCAGGCTGTAGTCGGTTTTGAGGGCCGTCTGTTTAAGGCCCTTGAAAGCCTTCCTCATCTCCGGGATATCGTTTACGCTTATAAGCATCTTTCCCTTTACGGACCTGGCCTTCTCGGCCAGGAGATCGTATTGCTCGATGCCGAACTCCACCCCATATCCTTCCGTGCCCCAGTAAGGCGGGTCGCAATAGATAAAGGTGTGCTCACGGTCGTACTTCTCGATGCATTCCTGCCAGCTCAGGCGCTCCACAAAGACCCTGGAGAGCCGCAGATGGGCTTCGCTCAGCTCCTCCTCGATCCGCAGGAGATTGAGCCGGGCCGGGGAAGTGGTCGCGGTCCCGAAAGACTGCCCCCTGACCTTCCCGCCGAACGAAAGCCTCTGGAGATAGTAGAACCGGGCGGCCCGCTGGATGTCGGTGAGGGTCTCGGGCGGGGTGTCCTGGAGCCAGTCGTATATTTTCCGGCTGGTAAGCGCCCATTTAAACTGCCGGAGGAACTCCTCGAGATGATGCTGGACCACCCTGTAAAGGGTCACCAGGTCCAGGTTGACGTCGTTAAGGACCTCCACTTTCGAGGGTTCCTTCAGAAAAAACAGGGCTGCGCCCCCGGCAAAGGGTTCGCAATAACAGGTGTGTGCAGGAAATAAAGGCAGGATCTGCTTGGCTAACCGGCGCTTTCCGCCGATCCACGGGATTATGCTCATTACAGGAGGCCCCTCCTTATCAAATAGAGTTTGATTTCCATGAGGGTGCCCTGCTACATTAAATCCGCCCTTGCGCGAGGGTGCGGATAGTAGCGGGCAACCGTCCTGTGTTAACGCACAGGGTTGGGGAGGGGCAAATCTCCCCGACTGCTATCCGCTCTGCTATTTCAGCTTGAAAGCCTTTTCCTCTATTGTCACATCCGTATAGGTTCCGTCACCCCCTTTGCATTTGGCCTTGTATTCCCCGGTAAGCCAGTTTTCCGCCGTCTGGCAGATGTAATAATACTTCCCGACCTGGCCGTCTTTCTTCGTCATGGCCGTTTCAGTCACCTTTTCCTCGTTCTTCGGGTCCAGGATCACGATCGTCGGCGCAGGGGAGGTAGGGTCGAAATACTCGGCACTCCCAAACGGGGTATTCCGCTTGAATTCGACCTGGATCAGAATTGCCGACCCCCTGTCCTTGGTTACTATGGCACTCATATGTCCTCCTGCGCCTGTATGGCTATTTGAATGGTTCCACAGGCCGAAAATTCCGGGTTAATGAAGCGCTCCGCGTTAAAAAAGGCGTCTCCCCGGCCAATCCCGAGCATCGAGGCCGCGAAAAGCTCTTTTCCATCGAGTTCCGCATCGATGAGGTCCTCCATCACAAGGGCTATGTCATTCATTTCAGCCCCGGATATGAAGGCCCCCAGGAGCCCTTTTGAAAGCAGGAATTCCCCGTCCATATCAGTAATCCGGTACCGTTATCGTCGTTTGAAAGTAGGGTTTTATCCCGGTGATCAGCCCGTAGGGTACGGCCGTCGATATTCCTCCGGACCATCCCCAAAACGCGATGCTATCCCCGCCTGCCCTCCAGCCCCAAAAGGCCGGGTCTATCTGCCCTGATTGCGCGGCGGCGGAATCCAGAACCCAACTCAAGAAAGCCGCCCTGCCGCCCAGGATCAGCCCGCCCTGTCCCTGTCTTACTGCCCCGCGCTTTATAGCGGCCGACCCGCCGAGGATAAAACCGCCGCTCCCGGTTATGGACGGGCTGGCAGGCTCCCCTATCATGTCGGCCGTCCCGCCGAGAATGAATCCTCCTGTCCCCGAAAGCGATTGCGCCTTCGGCATATGGAGGTCTATGTACCCCCCTTCGCCAGAGGAATATCTCTGGGCGCGGTTGCATATATTCCATAACGCCCAGAAAACGGGGGTTCCCCCTCCATCCCGGCTCAATACAAAATCGTCTGTTGCGCGGTCGAAATCGAGCGTAAGCGTCGTCACCAGGTTC
Organism: Deltaproteobacteria bacterium; assembly: GCA_015075075.1. Classification (GTDB taxonomy): domain Bacteria; phylum Desulfobacterota; class GWC2-55-46; order GWC2-55-46; family GWC2-55-46; genus UBA5799. The sequence continues at coordinate 17,993 of JABTVA010000008.1, forward strand.
GTCCGAGCCGCATCGCTGTAAATTTTTAAATGGGCCTTGCCGTATGTCCCTTCGCTTGTTCGCTGAATTCGATAATAATATCCCGTGCCGATCGCGATTGTAGCTTCCTGGGTGTACTGGGCATCCGGTGGAGTGCCGCCGTCACGGGGGCCGATCTCGTAAGTGAGTTGGAACTTTACCTTTAAAGGGGCGCTTTCAGTTTCTCGAGTGAATTCCGCATAGAGACTGGCTTGTTGCCAATACACCTCCCAGTCTTCATCCCAAATAGGCGTAGTGCCAAGCTCATAGAATTGGAGCCTGTGCGTTCCGACTTCTCCGCCACCCTCGAACTCGTTAATCTTGAAATAAAAATCATGCGTGAAGTTACCCCAAAAGAAATTGGGGTTGTCAAATTCGGACATATCACGCACGACCAAGGCTTCGGCATTTGGGCCATAGTATCCGTGGTCATACGACGGGCCCGCAAACAGGTCCGTCCAGGTGAAATAATCCTGGTAGACAGTGAATACGGGGTCGTAAGGCGGGTCAGGCTGAGTCCGCAGGGAATGAAACTCCCACGGCGGCTGCTGAAGAAGGTCCTCGATAGCCATTTATTCCACCATGACTACTTTGTTTCGAATCTTGGTGGACGGGTTATACTCGTATGTCATTATGGGGTGCTCGCTATTGTCGTCATAGACAGCCCAGGTCTCGATACCCTCGTTCACGCCTATTCGGGCAAGCTTGTTTGTCATTATCCTGTAAATCGTCTCTATTTTACTCGCCAGCTCGGGCGATATGCTCGGCTCGCTGTAGGGCGTGCCTGTCATCGTTCCAGCGCCGCCGAGGAGGAAGCCTCCGGAGCCGTTCATGGTCTGTTCCTGAGGCTGCCCGGCTTGCGCGCCCGTCATCGTCCCAGCGCCGCCGAGGAGGAAACCTCCGGAGCCGTTCATGGTCTGTTCCTGCGCCGAGCTCTCCTGATATACGATTCCCTCGATACGGGAGTCATAAGTGGAATTGCCGTAAGTGAGTTCCGCTTCACCCCATTCGGCCGCATCGGCCAAGGTCCATCTGATAAAATTCCATGTGGCCGCGCTTAAGACCCCGTCAAAGCCAAGCTGGGCTGAAATCCATGTCCTGGTGTATGTGTTGGCTCCTATAATGAACTTTTCAACGACCTTGATGGCATCTGTTGAAACGACAGAAACGTCATTATTGAGCGTAAAACCGGCGCTCTGGTATCCTGAGCCGTCCGCGCTTCGCGAAACGGAAGCGACATCTGTGCCCAAAGAGGTTTCAGAGCCATTGGAATGCCGGATCGACACATTGGCACGCCAGGTAACCGTCCCGCCGGAATAACCGGCGCCATGCGCCTCAGGGTCTCCGGTCGTCTGGGCGGCGTCGAGTTTTTTACCCGCCTGCCCGTTTATAGTGACGTTGGTTTTTGTATGGTGAAGGATCAACTCAGCCATCAAAAGCTCCTAAGGGGGCCGGAGCCCCCTCGTGGATTTTAGAAAGATCAGGTCGGCGTGCCCTTGGAGGCCTGGATTTTCACATTGACCTTATAGGTATCCCCGTCGCCGGCCGGTGTGAACGGGGTGAGGTCCCTTTCAGCATAGATATGCACCCCGTCGGCGTCCAAAACCTCATATCCGTAGATGGTCGCGCCTCCGTTGAGCGGGCCGGAAAAAGTAAACACCTGCTCGGGGTAGGTCACCTGCTCTATTCCCCCGACGTTCGAACGCGTGAATCCGCCGTTGTTCAGGGTTTTGGCCGCATACCCGCCCCCGGCTGCCTGCGTATAGTCGGCCGCGGTGTGTGTATCCAGCGGGGTTATATTGTTCGTGAAGAGCCTCAGCTGAAAATTGTTGCCCCCGGCGGGCCGGACGTTATTGAAGTACGTCACGAGCACCGCCCTTGATCCGGAATCACCAAATACGAGCGCCATTTTCTTTACCTCCGTTTAAGGCCTGAAAGCCTGGTTTAATCACTGCTTTTATTTCAATCCCGTCTTACCAGCCGTCTCACCTTCATCCCCTCGGGGATCAGGACGCCCGGAGGCGGGGTGAATTCGTAGGCCGTGTCCACCTTGTAATTCCCCATGACGTATTCGGCCCTGTCCACATTCACGATCTCGGGCTGGCCGGTTTCGGGGTTGAGCACGGCCTTCTGGCCGCTTGCCCCGTCGATCTCCATCGCGGTGAGCGTGTCCAGGTTTATTCGGGCCTGTTCATATCCTTCCGGAACGCCTTCGCGAATCGTGAACAATGGCGCCCCGCTATTCACCGGCAGGGAGTCGGTGCAGTAGCAGCCGAGAATATTGCCCTCCGAATCGTGCAGCACTTCCAGATACATAAGGCCTCCTTAATTGCTGTGATAGTCCCAGTAAACGATAAAGGTCTCGCCGTTGCCGCTCGGCGCTCTTAGCATAACCTGCCTGGCGGGCCCGCTGGTTACAAGGTTCGTTTGGCAAAATAATTGAACATTGTAATTGGTCCCGTTTTTCTGCATATCCGGATAATGCGCATACCTGTGGACTGTGATGTAAACATCCCCTCCGCTCGCGGCCGAAAAGCTCCCCTGCGTCATCTTGAGCTTGGAAAGGGTAATGGCCGTGTCAGGCGACTGGAATAGCTGGACTCCGTCGAAGTAGGTCGAGCCCGCCACGTCGGTGTCCGTATACCCGCCTATCAACCGGATTTTGATATAACGCGCGCTCGCCGGAGGGGTGAAGTTATACGAGAGCGAACGGGCATTGGTGTCCGGGGCCGTGGCGTTGTACAGGTCTGCCGAGGAAAGAAAGACCTTGTCTTTATCGAAATAGCGGACCTGGACGATATTCTTTATGCCCGTAACCGAGGACCTGATGTTGAGCTTGATCGAGTTCTGGTCGAGGCTCGACACCTCTATATAATCGCTGTCGAGATAGCCGCCTCCGTTCCCGGCGCCTCCGGGGTGCGTGAAGCGATACGCCCTGGCCCCGTGTATCGGGTTGTCCGTGTCAAACCCGGCAGACCCGCCCGGATAGAGGCTCCGCGTCCAGTTGTCGGGGATGCCGTCATTGTCCGAGTCCGTTTCAAAGGAGCCGTTCTTAAGCCCCCCTTCCACCGCGATGCTGAAAAGGTGCTCAAAGTTGCCCTTGACCTTCTGCCAGAGGCTTCTCCTGGTCGCACGGCCGACGGCTATGTCGTTGTCTGTTATGGCCTCGTACATCCGGGTCTCCTAATATATGTGGTACCCTGGTGTCCCGTCGGGCATGAGCCCGTCGTCGCAGATATACCCGTATTCTTTGTCCGCCTCGGTCGCCTGGTCCCAGTCCGGCGCGTCGTCAGGGGCTATTATGTCCAGCTTCCTAGGGCTCGTCCTGAGGGCCCTGAGCGATATTCTCTTGCCCTTGAATTCGCGCTTGATTATCTGGAAGGGCGCCCTTTCGAGCGGGCTGCCGTCCGGCTCCACGACCTCGTCGGTCGAGAGCCTGATGTTCTCTCCTGTCTTTGTCTCGCCGTCCTTGAGGTGCACGTCGAAAGAGACTATCGGCATGGGGTCCCGCTGCCGCCAGACCTGCCGCATGGAGAAGTCCCTCACGAAATCCCGGACCGTCTCCTCCTGGGCATACCAGAGCCCGAGCCAGCGGCAGAAGAATTTCTTCTCGGCCGCGGAGCCGTATGAGTTCGATCCCTCCGCGTCCGGGTCCAGGGCCAGGTCGAGCCTTCCGTATGAGCCGGGCGAGTCGACTTCGCCTATCGGGCTTTTATCCCAATAGACCGAGACCCTCGACACCCGAGATGACTTATTCTCGTCCACCCCGGAGGAGCCGTTTATGATGTTCGCCTCGTCGCTGAATTCCCTGTACGAGCGGCCGGGCTCGTTCGGGATGTTCCGCCTTATGGTGACCTTGAGGTCCTCTCCCACCCATGACTTGCAGTCCAGGAGGTCGACTATCTCGAAGTAGAGCTCCTTGAGCTTCGTCGGCTCGGAGACGACGGCCGAGAAATCCACCTCGCCGCCAGGCCAGTCCCTCCAGTAATCGAACCCGTCCGAGTCCACGTTTCCGGAATCATAGCCTGCGTCCTCGAGGAGCATCTCTTTCAGGATGTCGAAGGGGTTTGCCGGTGCGTAGTACCTGACCTTCTGCACCTTTTCTCCTGGACCGTATCCCGCGGCAACTGTGCCGAAGTGCCCCCGCTGGCAGCCGGTGATTTGGTTACCCGGGGAGTTCACCCCCGTGTAATGGATGATCTCGTCACCCATCCTGATATAGCCCGAGGGAGAGTCCAGCTCATCGAGCGTCGTGAGGGTAAGCTCTGTCGCGCTCTCGTTGATTTCGGCCACGAGCTTTATGTCGAGCTTCGGAGGCACCTCGATCTTGTCGAGGGCCTTCAGGAGGTCCACGATTTCAACCTCCACCGTCCCTTTTCCGCGCTTGATGTTCTCGATCCTGCCGATGAAGGTCTGCCTGAACTCCTCTTCCGGATTTCCCAGGAGCCCCTCATAGACCCTGGCCTCGCGGCCTTCGTAGTTCTTGTTCCTGGCCAGGAGCTTCTTCCAGTAGGTCCCCTGCACCGAAGATCGCTCCGACACATACGGGTCTATCCCGATGTCGGTGTCCGGCTCGTCATGCAGGGTCGCCTTTACCCTGGCGCTCGCGGTCAGGTTGTCTTTTATCTCCGTGGGCATATAGGAGATCTTCTCGATGTACGGCCGCTCCCCGCTTCTGAAAGGCAGAGCGGCATCGTTCGAAGTGAACTTATAATCCCTCGTCTGCCGGAGAAAGGCGCTCTTGTATTTGCAGGTCGGGTAAGTGTTGTAGCACGGCTCGCCGGTCGCCAGGCACGGGTCGACGCCGAAGGTCCGGCCGCAAAAGTCGAGCGTGAGTATGAGCATGGAAACCGGCGTCATGTTCATTCCCTCGTACCCTCCATATCGAGGACCAGCTCGTCTACCAGGCTCAGGACGCTAAGTGGAGTCTGGTAGGTCGCCCCGTCTTTCATCTTGACGAAGAAGGCGTCCTCCGGGAATTCATCCAGGTCCCAGGAGTAGAAGAACTGGTTCATGCGGCGCGCGTGTCCTTCCCAAAAAGGCGCGTACTCCTCAAAAACGAAGCTCCTCGGCAGGTTGGCGAAGCGCGTGTTTATCTCTATGGGGCTGTACCTTATGACGGACCCCAGGGCGTGCCCGGCCTTGCTCCTCGAGGTCTCGGCCTCGCTGCTCTCCTTGAACGGGATGTAGGGCGATTCCGGCGGGTAGGGGAACTGAAGCCTTTGCCCGAACATAAGGACCGCCATCTTCGGGGCCGCGCTCATGCCTGTTATCCGGAGGCGCCAGTGGCGCTTCCATTCCTGAGTAAAGCACCTGAGAATCGACTTGTCGTTCTCCGGGGTGAGGCTCATTACGGTTTCCCTGTCTCCGCCCCACAGCTCGTTAGGGCACCACTGGAGGTCTATGGTGGCCCCGATGCTTCCGAGGTTGTGCCCGGCTATCCCGAGGCAATCGACAGGCCGTGGCACGCCGCAGTCGATGATAATGGTCTGCTCGTCGGTATTGGCCGCCTGCCAAAAGGTATAGGTCCGGAGGTCCCGAAGGTTCAATACGCTCGTGCCGGTCGCCTCGCTTGTGGCCTCTGGAGTCCCGTCATTAAGCCGGTTATCGTAAAGGATCACGGGCTCCATCAGTGTACGCCGTCCTCCAATGCTTTCTGAATAGACGGGATCATGTCTCTGGCAAGCTGATCGTGGTTATTGAGTACGTTCCCGTAGATATGCACCTGCACGGCTATCGGCCTTTTCTCCGGCTCGAGCCTCTGCGGGACAGGGTACGCATTCGGGGAGCCGCCCCCGTATGAGGGATTGGCCGAGCCACCCGCGCTGATGCTCGCAGTGCTGCCGGGCTGCTGCGACTTTATGGCCTGCACCCTTGCCATGCCCGCGGCGATCGCGGCCGCTGCCGCGGCAACGCCCAGGGCAGGGCCGATTATCGGTATTCCCGCCAATGCCGTGTATGCCTGCTGCGCGCCCCTATAGGTTGATATGACCGTCTCTGCGATCGCAAAGACCTTCATGGCCTCGAACATGGCCTTGTTCTTCGAGCCGGTCGCGGTATAGAGGTTCTGCAGAATATTGGACATGGCACCGGCCGCATCGGCGGCATAGCCGAGCTTGAGCTCGTGCTTTTTCTTTTCCGTCTCGGCTTCCAGGTGGTTATACATATCCAATATCTGCTGCTGTGTAGCCCCGGAGTCGATCATCGCCTGGATGACCTGGGCGTTGTAGTCGTGCAGGGCCCCAAGCTTCTGCTGGTATTTGGCCTGGAGAGCGACTATTTCGTTGTCGCCCTCGAAGTTCTCGATTGTGGGCTCATACGGGCTTTCCTGCTCGAGTTTTACAAGGTCCTTTTCGGCCTGCCTTTTATTCTTTTCCTCCTCGATAGTTCTTTCTACTTCAAGCTGCCTTTCCCTTGCGGCGATATATCTCTCGACCTGCTCGGTGGCGGCTCCCTGGCCCGCAAGTTCGAGTCCCTCGAGCTCCAGCTGCCGCTCCTTGCTCGCATTGAGCTTTTCCGTTGCCAATACGACAGACCGAATCCTCTCCTCGGCGCGCGCCTCGGTTACCTCAGCCTCCTTGGCTGCCTTGGCCTGATTGAGCTTTTGCTGTGCCGCCGTGAGCTCGTTGACCAGCTTTATATCCGCTCCCTTGGCGACGAGGCTTTTTCTCTGCACCTCGGTGTATTCTGAGGCGCTCATGGTAAGCCTGTTGTATTCGTCGCTGAGCTTCTCGATCTCCGACCTGAGAGACTTATTAAGCTCCTCGATTTTTTTGGAGGTGGATTCGCTCTCGTTCTTCGCCTGCTGCTGAGATGCGGCATACGCGGCCATGACGGTCTCGCTCGATTCAAATAGCGTTTTAAGATTCTCCTGTGATTGTTTGGCCAAGTCGTCTGCGGCCGCAAAAGCGGCCTCCGCGTCCATCTCCCATCTCTGGGTCGCCCCGGAGGTGATTCCGAGCCAGTCGGAAAGCTTCGACAGGGCGGATATCATCTTGAAGATGCCGCCCGCGAGGAAAAGCGCCGCCGCGGCAGCTCCCTGGAATATCCCGTATAAAGCTATCCCGCCTTTTACAATAAACGCGCCTACCATGAGTTTGAGATTTCCTATCGTGGCCGTGAGCTTTTCCATCTTCTCCTTGGCGGTAAGGACCTCGAGGTTGTGCCTGCTGAGGGCCTCCCTCCCGGCCTCAAGGGTGGAGTTCAATATCGCGAGCTTCTGGTCCTTGGCCGAGAGCTCCTCGACCGACTTTCCGAGGGACCTTGCCATAGCCTCGTTCGCCTCGCCAAGTCTGAGGGTAAGGCCGAGGTTATCGATGATCATGGGGCTTCCGCGCCCGATGCCGGTAGCGAGATCGTTGAATGCCTGGGTGGTGGATATCCCCATGTCTCGAGCCTTGGCCCTTGCCACGAGCATGAGGTCTCCGAGCTTCTCGACCGGTATCTGAAGAGACATGGCCCTGTTGGCCGCTTCCGTAAGGGATTTGTTATCGATCATCCCTGCAGAGAGGGTCCTCAGGCGTCCGAAGACCTGCTCTGCATCATGCCCCATGCCCTCGACCATCGAACGGAAAGCGGCCCTCGACTGCTCGTACTGCGCAGCCTGCTCGGCCAGGTTCCAAGCGCCCTGCAGAGCTTTCACGGCTCCGTAGATCGCTGCCGAGGCCTCGAGCCAATGCTTCTTGATTTTCCCGGTGAGCCTGCCGGTGGAAGTCTCGAGCTTTTCGTTCGATTCCTCGACCTTCTGCATGTTATCGATGTACGCCTTGCCGTTCGCGTCGATTACTATCGTGACCTTGTTAGCCATAGCTCGAATTCATCCTTTAAAACTCCGATATCCGTCCACTCCTGGAGCGTTAAATCATCCGCCTCGAACGGAAACCCGCCGCGCTGGAGTCTGAAAAGCGACCATATGTGGCTGAACCACCTGCCCGGCTTATACTGTTTCGAGAGCTGGCACCCGGCGCACATTTTTGCGAGGTACGGACCGGCGTTTGCCGCGCATTCTTTCCTCTTCGCAGGCGTGCACCGGTCGAGAAAGCGCCTTAGCTCCTCTCCAAAGGGGCGGGCTCTTCCTCAACGGCCTCCTCGAGCTCGATATCGGCCGTTGAGTCCACCCTTACCCCCTCGAAAACTGTGAGCGCGAGCGTGCGCACTATGTCGGACGCGCCCTCGGCCACGATCCTCTTCCAATCGTCCCTGTAATCCGGGTCGTTCGGGTCGCTCGATATGGGCTTGCCGTCCACTCCGAAGTCGCCGGTCCTGAAGCCGGTGAGTATCTTGAGGCCGAATTCCTCTCTCACATCGAAGGAGCGAATGACTATTTTGGCGCCCTTCTTTTTTACGAGCCTGGCATTGTACAAGGCCTCCTCACGAGAGGTGGGGTTACGGTAATAGAGCTCTATCTCCGAGCCGCTCCGGGTATCGAGTACAGTCAACGTGTTTTTTTCGCTTCTGGTGAGTTCCCTCATAGCTTCATCCTCCGCTTTCTAATTTTTACTGGAACGAAAGGCTTATCTCGTCGTTACCCGCGTCAGGCGTGAATATGATCGGGAGCGCGTAGGTGAGTATGTTCTCCCGGTCGCCGTACTTGGGCACATCGAGCTGGACCTTGGGGGCCGTTATGACGCACTTGTTTCCCGCCGCGCCGCCCACCGTGGCTGAGAGCGCCACCTGGGCCGATGTCTCCCACATGGACCAGAAGTTCTTGGTAGCGAGCGCCACGGCCTCGGGGTCGCACTCGCCCTTGATGGACCGCCCCTTGATGAAATACTCGAGAATGCCCGTCTGCGCATTCGCGCTATTTCGCCTGGCTATCTCGTTTCCGGCGTCGAATTTGAAGTTCTCGATGACAGCCGAGTAGCCGTCGATCGCGAAGGCCGCCGAAAGGAACCTGGCCGGATCGGTTGAGTTAAAGACGGGGTCCGCGGGGATATCCTGGTCCACCGGCCCCTGCCAGAGGCCGGTAAAGTCAAATTTGATAGTCCCGTATTCTCCGGCGCAGGCTCGACCCAGGTCCCCTGCAACCCGAGGACCTTGTGGGTATGTTATGCCGGTAGAAGTATATGGTTACCGACTCGCCGGTCGACGCGTCCGAGTTTGGGTCGTAGTCCACCTTGGTATCCGGCGTGACCGTCTCCGTGAAGTTGCAGGCCCGGAGGAGCGGCCCTATTTCCGGCGCGGTTCCGACGGCTCCCGACCCCTTGAGCTCCGTGCTGAAGCTCACCTTCACGCCTTCGCCGATGTTGAAGCCGGTCTGCGCCCCGTAATGCGGCTTCACGTTTGCGCGCTCTATCCTCCTCCCGAGAGACTCGACCTCGGGCGCGGAGCAGAGTATTGCGTTTGCGGCGGCCGTGGGCACCGGGTCCACCGAGTAGCCGCCCGCTTCAAGCTTCACGAGCACGACCGCCTTGCTTTTCTGGAGCATCTTTTATCTCCTTTCTTGCCTTGCTTTTTCTTCTATGCCGGTATGGGAAGGTACTGCCTGGTCCTGAATCTCACCGCGTACTCGATGACCCCGGACTCGTAGCCCGTAATCTCCCTCGATACGCAGGCAAGCGGCTCGATGTCGGCAAAGCCCAGGTCCTTGCCTATAAGCGCGTCCCTGACCGCGTCCATTATCGAGTATGCGTCCCGCGCCGCGTCCTTTTCGGACCTCAGGTTCTTGACCGCTATCACCACGTCATATACGAGCTCGACCACCGGCCTCGGTTTCGTCCCGGTGTCCCTCTCCGAGACGAAGTAGACGTAAGCCGCCGGATGAGATATCGACGCCGGGAGCTCCTTCCTGCCTATTGACCAGACTCCCTTTAAAAGGCCGAGGTCGGTGACCGCCTGGATTATGCCGTCCTCGATTTCGGCGATCGTGCTCACCTAAAGGTCCTCCATCCTGGTCCGCGAGAAAATCCGGGCCGGGCCGCTTATATCAGGCCGCTCGCCGTGCGAAGCCGCGGAGGGGGCAGGGTCCACTCCGAGAGAGACCGTTCCCTTCGAAATTCCTTCGAGCTGGCGAATGGCGTTCCGATACCTGTCCGTCCTGGTCTGCGGTATTTCCTCGACACGCCTCGAATACAGGTTGTATATGGCCAGGTCCACGGAGCACTTTTTCACAAGGTCCGGGACTGGGTCGAAGGGGACCCTGTATTTAACGGCGCAGTACGAATCTATCTCCGCATCCGCCTGGGCTATCGCTTCGTCCACCCGCCCCTGGTCCACGGTCCCTTGCCCCTCGTCATCGGTGAGCTGGATCAAACTCTCTTCAGGCAGAAGCTTTTTTATGTCGTCGAGCGTGCAGTACATGACAGTCCCTCCTTCTCCTTTTTGTCTTCCTTCTCTTTCAGGACCTCGACCGCAAGCATGGGCTCCTCCTGGAGGACCTTGAGCGTCTTCTCGTCGACCGCGACCACCCTGGCCTCCCTCGTGAACTCCATCCCGGCGCGCCTGAAGCGCTCGGGCCTCGAACTTACTTTTGCATTAGGCATCGTATTCCTCCGTTAATGTAGTCGGTGCGGCTCTATTACCCGAGCCAGGGCGTTACCAGCAGCTCGGCCGTGTTCCTCCAGGTGTTGGTGGACCCGTCGGCATTCCTTTCGTTCAGGAGTATCTCCCTCGCCTTGCCTTCGAGCGAAGGCGGGACCACCAGCAGGCTCGGCTTTACGCCGAGCGGTTTTCCCTCGTCGTCCTTGAAGGACATCATCGCCGCCCTCGCGGCTTCGTAGTTGGCGGCGCTCAGGGTCTGCTTTGACCCGTAGGCCAGCTGCCAGAGGCCGAACCCGGCGTTGTCCCTGCAGTCCACGCCGTAGATGTACTTCTTCCGCATGAAGACGTTCTCGTCCGTGGGCTTGTCGAGAGAGACGAACTCCGCAGGCTTCCTCTTCTGGAGTATGAGCGGCTTTATGGCCCTGGTGGCGTCGATGAGGTACCAGGAGGTGCCGGACCCCCCGCCCGAGTTGGATACCTCTCCGTTCCCCACCGGGTGGTCGGTGTCGAAGAAGTACTGCCCGTCGTAGCAGAGGGTCGAGAAGCCGAGCGGCAGAAGGCCGTACACCAGCTCCTCATAGTGAGCGGCGGAGCTCCGCCCCATCTCCGACACAACCGGGTTGTAGACCCCGTAATTGTCGTCATCGATGTCGTTTCTGTCGACTGAAACCGACGACTCCCAGTCCTTGTTCTTTATCGTGTAGCCGTGCGCCTCGAGGTTCTTTATGTGCCTGTCGCCTATCCACTCCCTCATCTTGGGGAAGGTGCCGAGCCAGCCGTAGGTCTCCTCGCGCACGGACGAGGGCACTGACATAGCGACCCTCTCGGCGTCGCTCTGCACGCCCTCGAAGGCCTGGTTGAAGATAGTCCTGAAGCCCTTGTATATGGCCCCAAGGTTCGCCTGATTGATAATCATCTTTTTCCTCCGTGTTTTTTTGAGCCGGTTATTCGTTACTCGAACTTGACCCAGACGCCGCTCGCGTCGACGTCAAAGACCTTGCCCGCCACGCTCCGGGTGTTCCCGCCGGGGTTGGTCTTCGCCACGGTCTGGTCATCCACGATGTAGCAGTCCGCGCCTATGTCAGCGCGGGTTATGAGATCGCCGTCAGCCGAGTTGCCGAACCTGAAGACGCCCTTTTCGATCCGCACGGTCTGGTCTCCGGCGCCGCCGCCCGAGTTGTCAACGAACTGGGCGCACCTGCCGACCCCGCGCAGGGTCGCTGCCACTGCTCCGGGTGTCGCGTTGCCGGAGGCGTCCCTCGCCACAAGCGCGCCTGCGTAGAACTTCTGGGCTGCCGCCGCCGGGAGGACGATCTCGTCTCCCGCCCTCCTGTGCGTGTCCCTGTCGGCTGTAAGGGCCGCCATGCCGAATACCGGGAGCGCCGAAGCTGCGATCACCGTCTCCGGCGTTGAAAGGATGCCGGCCCCGTAGAGGACTATTACAGCCATGATGGCCAGCGCAAGACATGTCAAAGTGCTCTTTTTCATATTCCGTGCTCTCCTTTTTGCGTTATGGCCGGTCAGTGCCCGGCGTTATACTTCTTGAAGGTCTCGTCGGAGATGCCCAGGGCCTTGTTTACGAGCTTCTGCGCTTCGTCGGGATCGCCTTCCTTCCTGGCCCCGCCGCCAGGCAGGGCGTCCATCGGCACGACCTTCGGGGCCTTGTTCACGAATATCCGGAACCCGTCGGGGTCGCCAAGGGCGTAGGCCTCGGCCCATTCCTTCTGGGCGGCCGTTATCTTGCCTTCCTTCATGGCATGGGCCACGAGCTCGTCCCTGTTCCTTTTTGCGAGGTCTTCCTTGAGCTTCCTGAACTCCTCCGGGCTTACCACGCTACCGGGCTGCTTCATGGCCAGTATCGTGGCTTTTGCCTCGGAGACGCTCGTTCCATCCTGAAGGCCCAGGGCCTCAATTAGCTCCTTCGGCACGGCCCCTTTGTTCGCCAGCGCGGCGGCTTCCGCCTCTCCGTCCTTCGCCTGGAGCGCCTCGACGGCCTTAAGCACGTCCTCTTCCGTGGCGCCCTCCGCAAGCTTGAGCGCCTTAATGAGTTTTTCCAGCATCTCTTCCTCTCCTTTCTCGTTTGTTAGTTCGAGCTTGTTTACTATCGGCACCATGCCGTCTATCTGCGGCGTGTTCGTCAGCCCCGCGGAATGGAATATCGAGGGGCGCCAGAACCCGTCCGCGTCCTTTTTCTTCGAAAGGAGCACCGGCGAGAGATAGCGGTATTCCTTGTTCCTGAGATACTCCTGGGCCCTGCCGGTCCATTCCACGACTCCCCAGAGCCCGTCCTTGCCCTTGTCGATGTACTCCTTCACCCACCCGGCAGCCGGGGCCTCGGTGCCCGCCAGGGTCTGGTGCTCGTAGTCGATTACCGCGTCGTTCACCTTCGCAGCCGCGTTCCCGATGATCGCCTGGACGTCCTCTTCCGTCACCCGGAAGGGCCTGCCCTCGGAGTCCTTGAACTCCCCGAGCGGAGAGAGCTGTATCTCTGCCGGGGCTTCGTCCACCTGCATCGTCTTGAGGATCAGAAATCGCTTCACCTGCTACCTCCCTTTCTCGGCGGCCATGATGTGCGCCGTTATCGCCGCCCTGATCTCGGCTATGTCCTCGTCCTGGACCATGAGGAAGGGGCGGGCGGGGACTTTCATCATGCGCTCATGGTCTCGCACGAACCCGATACCACTGGCTATCGTCTTTCGCCCTTCCTTTATATCGCGGGACTTGACCTTCCTCCTGTGTGCCGTGATCCTTACCGTCCCGTCAAACCCGAACTGGTGTATGGCGGCATAGACCTTGTTTGTCCCTACCTCAACGCTCCTGGGCGTTGCCCGCCAGTTCACGGAGGCCATAAGGTGCGACTCCTCTATGAGCACCCGTCCCTTGTTCCTCTTCCGCTTAAGGGTCTCCGGGCTGAGGGGCGTCCACTTCCCTGGGCGGCCGCCCTCGAGGAAGTTCCTCTTGACGGAGGTCTTGACCGTCTCACCTATGACCTTCATTACAGGGGTGAAGTCTCCGCCCGCCTTCTTGAGCCTTCTGAAGAGATCCCTGACCCCGTCGAGTTCCATTTTGATGTTTATATCCATGCTTGAAAAATCAAACCTTATTTGATATATTCAGGTTGCAGGCACCGGTTGGGCCGCACCCCAAAAACCGGTCGCCGGGCGCTGCAGCCGGTGCGGAGGCTGAGAGCTCCTAATCTCTCCCATATAAAAGCCGCCCCTTCCTCAAGTTTCCTGCGCCGGTTAGTCCCCCTCTAAAGAACCCGCCCGAATACCAGTGCCCGTTCATGGTCTCGGCGTAAAGTCCTACGACTCTCTTTTTCTCCACTTGCAAGGCCTTGATGTATTTCTTCCTTACGCCGACCCGCCCTGATATCTCGCTTCTTGCAAAACCGACCCATATTTCATAAGGGGCTTCTATCAGCTCGGGAAGGAAGGGAAAAAAGGCTTCCCTGCCGTCGAGCCTTTTCGGGGCCTCCAACATGTGATCGACTATCGCCTGAGTGATAAGGATTCTGTCCCCGGCAGGGTCGGTAAAGCTCCTCTCTTCGCCGCCGATGGCTTTTCTAAGCGCGCCCCTTATACCTTCTTCGGTGACCGCCTGTTTCCCAGGGACGGCTTTAGGGCGGTCTGTCGGTATATTCTCCGGCCTCCCGTAAGCCGAAGGTCCACGGGGGTCCAGGTCCACCCACGGCCCCTTATCCTCCATGAGCCTCAGCGCCTCGTTTCGACCCCAGGCCGCCTCTCCGGAGTTATAGGCCCAGCCGGGGTCTATACCCTTCGGGACACTTATGACCTCGCCGGTATGCGGATTTGTCCATTCATAGGTCTCAACCTTAGGGGCCCTGCTCACCTTGAGGCCCTGTTTTTCCATCTCACGCCCGGAAAGGCTGATAACCTTGCATTTGCATCCCCATCCGTTCGGGGGATAGTGGGTCTTCCACCAGGGATCATCCGCTCGGAGCACCATTCCGTTCCAGGCAAGGTGCTCGGGCCTCGGCTCGGCCGAGAGGCCGCCTATGTATTGCCAGTACGGCCGCTCGCTAACAATATCCGGGTCCGTCATCTGGCTGTAATGCCCTGTCGCGTAGGCCGTCCTCATGTTCGTGTTGAAGATCGTCGCGGTCCTCCAGCCCCTGCCGCCTTTGTAGCTCCAGCCGTGTTTCTCCACGGTCTTATCAAAAGACCTGCGGAACTCCTCAAGGGTGGTCCCTTCCGCTATCGCACTATCCACCGCCCCCCTGAGATCTGAGAGAAGCTCTCCCTTCATGGCCCCGGCCACAACAAAGGCCCTCGAATGCATCCCTTCCCAGAGGTCCGTCCACCTCTCGGTCGGAAGGTTTACCTTCTGCCTGAAAAACTCGATGGCCTTATCAAAGGGAAGGCTTGTGAATTTTGCGTCCATTTCGCTCAAAAAGTCCCAATCGGATTTTTCGTCTGAGCCGCCTTTTCGGGGTCGGCCCTGCCCACGGGCCGGGTTTTTGAAACCGGCCCGCCGTAGCCCGTTTATAAACGCTCTGAGGGGCTATTCTGCCTCATACCTGCCGAGCAATTCGGCTGCCGCAAAAGCCCTTTGGAGGAGGTTTCCGATTTTTACCGGGTCCATGCCCTCGAAAGCGTCCAGAAGGCGGTCCCTGAAATCCTCCATGCTCCCCGCCTCGGCAAGGAGCTTCCTGACCGGCTCCATGAGCGCGTCCAGGTCGGCCTCGTCGAGGAGCCTTTCTGTCAGCGCGTCCACCGTGTCCGACTTGTTGCCCGCCTTATTGACGAGACGGGAATACCCGGCCTTCATCGGAAATGCCGGTGCCGGTGAAACGGGAGCCACCGTCTCCTCGCCCTCCTTTGGCAGCGGGATGCCGAACCTTTCGTGCACCCACTTTACCGGTATGGTCCTGACCCCGGCACTCGTGAGCGTGTTGATCTTTTCGGCTTCTTCCTTCAGGTCCTCCTCGGGCTGGTATTTGAACCTGAGCCAGGGGAGCCCGGCATCCCACCCGAAGTTGAAGCCCACGATCGGCCTGAAGAGGTCGCGCCTCATGGTCTTCGATACCATCTCGCAGTCCGCGCGCTTCAGGTCCTGCCTGACCTCCCCGGCCTGGTTCTCGTTGCCTAACTTCCCGGCCGTCGAGTCCGCGCCCGCGGAGTGGCCGAGGACCGCCTTGGACATCTGGGCGTCGCAGAATCTGGCGAGTGTTTCGTAGACGGCCTCTCCCGAATTCTTCACGGCCTCGACGAACTCGATCTCCGTTGACTTCGATATCACGCCCGCCGCGTCATGCCCCAGGGACCGGACCGCCTGGATAAGCGCCTCCTTGTCTTCCTTGGTTGCGCCGGGGTCGTACTTCCCGAGCCGGAGCGGCATGCCGTAGACCTCCGCGAAGGCAACCCAGTCCTTTATGTCGTAGTTCTTGAAGAGGTACATCCACGCGCACGTGCGGAGCAGGCCCTGCCTGGTGGGATAGCCCGACCTGGCCTTGTGGAGATGGAATAGGAACTTGAAAGGCGGCAGGTCTATCCCGTTCGCCTGAGCCTCTTCGGTCAGGAGTCTCGGGTGTAGCGTGTTCGCCCAGGTAAACCTCTTCGGGTGCACCCATTCGAGGTGGCGCGCGACGTTTTTCCCTTCCCGGACCTCCCAGTAGATTTCGAGGGCGGAAAAGCCTTTGCCGATGGCGTCCAGCATATCGAGCAGGTTGTCCTCGAAATCCGGAAGGTCGAAGATGCTCTTGCGGACGAAATCCGCTATCTCGATGTCCTTCCTCTCCTGGGAAAAAGGCTCTATCTCGAAGTCGAGCCCGGTGACCGCCAGCTTCCGGGTCTGCAGGATCGAGAAGAGATGTCCGTCCTTCTCCTCCATCTCCTCGAAGAGCTCCGCCTGCCTGTAGACGTCCCCGGAGTCGGCCTCCCTGAATATCGCGCCGAGCTTCTCGGGGGTAAGGCCCTTCGAGGGGTACCCGCTCCAGCGGTCCCGAAGCGTTGCGACCGCCAGGACCCTTTCGTCCGACCTCTTTTCCGGCCTTAGTTCTCTTCCGAAACCGTCGTAGAGCATCAGTACGCTCCCGCTCCCTGCATCTTCCTGCCTTCGACCTTCTCGTATTCGGGTTTCTGGTAGGGCTCGCTCCTTATTGCGAACTCGCTCATTGCCCCGGCTATGGCCGCGTCGCCGTGCCGCTTGCCGCCGTCTTTGCCTTTGCCCTTAAAGGATTCAGGCACCCTGGCGACTCCTTTTTCCATCTTCACGGCCCGGTGGTCGTCGAGGATGTCCGCGTCCCTGGGGAGGCGTATCGTCCTGTCCTCGAACGCGGCTTTATACTTGGGCATGACCTCCCGATACCACTCTGTCGAGATCATGACCTGCGATATCTTTTGGCCGTACTTCTGCGCGGCGACCTCGGCCAGGTATTGGCCGTTGCCCCTCGCGTCCATCGCACCCGCCATGAACCTTGGCAGCCTGTCCACGATATAGAAGAGGACCTGCTCCTGTTGCTTGAAGGGAACGTTCCTCAGCTCCACGACAAAGGGGGCCGGGTAGACGAGCCCCGGCAGCTCCGCCCTGGGCATGATAACGGTAAGGTCCCCCGTCCTCCCGAAGTCCTCGCCGAAATAATGGAGCCGCTTGGGGTCGAGCTTCTTGAGGAGCGGCAAAAGGTTCTCCTCGCACCAGTCGTTGGCCTCGGCCTGCCTGATAAGGTCCGGCTGGAACGTAAACTCCCTCGTGCAGCTCCAACGGAGCACCGGTATATCGGTGTCCATGCAGGACTCCACGAGGACCCTGGGCAGATAGACCCCGGAGCCGCGGCTCGGTATGACATGGAGCTCCTCGTCGGCGCACTCCCCGTAAAAATCGATGAGCTCCTGTTTCCAGGCGTCCTGGCCCTCCGGCGACCAGTCCCTCTTCAGGACCTCGCAGATCCGTTTATAGAGCCCCTGCTCGAGCGCGTCATCGAGCGTGATCCTGTGGAGCGAAAAGGGTTTCTTCCCGGCGCGTACCTCGTTTATGAGCTCGTTGAAGGCGTTCTCGTCTCCGTTATGAGTGCTGATGATGCGCACCTGGCCGCCCCACATGGTGAGGGCTATGGCCGCCTTGAGGAGCTCGTGAAGGCTTTCGTGGAATGCCGCCTCGTCTAATACGACCCGGGACAACACCGCAGTTAGTGGGCCTGCTGGAGGCCGTTATCCTTTCCCTGAAGCAGACTTGATGCGATGGACAAGATCGCCTTGTCTTCGTCATCGATGACCTTTCTTCCATCTCGCCGGCCGCCAGGTTGTAGAACCGCGCCCAGTTCGCGCAGTCGCTTATGAACTCGAGCGCCATGTCCTTGTTGTAGCCGATATACCAGACGTCGTCGCCGTTGGTCTCTGCCGCGTAAAGGGTGTCATCCGACGCCTCGGCCCAGGAAAGGCCTATGCGGCGCGACTTCTCGGCGAGTTTGATGGTGGCCCTGTCCGCTACCCAGGCCTTCTGGTACTGGAGTAGCACCCCGACCTTGTCCCTGGACGATACGAAATCCTTCTCAGCCGTCATGCTATGCCCAATATCTTCTGCCTTATCTCTTCCGCCGCTTCTTCAGAAAGGCCTTTTGATTTGATTTCCTTTGCAACCTGCTCGGCGGCCTCGGTCACTTTTCCCCTGACCTCGGCGCGGTACTTCTTAAGAGTCACGGACGAACGGTTCAGGTCCGCGACCATCTTTCCGATTGAAGCGAGGTTGACCTTGCCGGGGTCCTCCAGCTTCATGAGCGCCTCGAAAGCCTTCTGCTGGACTACCTGGGCGAGGGCGTCGCCAAGCGCGTTCTCCTCGTCCCCGACCTCCTCGACCACGGCCCGTGCCTGTTCGGTCGCAAGCTTAATGGCCGCAAGCTTTGACTCGAACTCCCTCCCGTACCTGTGGATCGAGCTTTTGGAGATGGAAAAGCCCTTCTCCTTGAGCATCTCTTCAAGGGCCTTGTAATCCGAGAAGTTGCTCTTGACCAGGGCCTGGTCCAGCCAGGCCTTGACCTCGGGAGGAAGTCCTTTTACCGCGCTTCTCTTCGGCATAACGCTAATCCCACCACTTGGGAGGCCTGGCGATGCCGGGGTCGCATTCGACCGTATATTCCACCACATCGATGCCGTCCCGAGTCAGAGTCGCGAACCATTTCTTCGACGGATCCGATTTGCTTTCGATGGAGATAAGCCCCCTCGTTTCCAGGTACCCCATCTCCTTTCGTAGTTCATAGCGGGTTATCTGCACGGGTACGGCGTTAATAGCCGAAAGGACCATGTCCTCGTTCGCGCCCATAGGGCGTGCAATGTCCAGGGTGGCGAGTATCAGCCACCGTACCTGTTCGCGTATTTGTTTTTGCAGATCGAACCCGTTCATGTCCCGCGCCTCCCCCAAATCTCAATTTTCTCGGCCAGGGAATCGAGCTTGGCGTTTATTACGACCTCCTGCCTTATGGCGTCCTCGCGCCTGACGTACTCCATCGGGAGGTCGGCCTTCAACTCCAGGAGCTCCCTCTCGATCCGCTGCCAATCCCTTGCCTCTTCTTCGTTGGCCTTTTCAAGAGTTGAAAACCTTTTATCTATGTGGGCCTGATTCCTGTCGAGCAGTGTTTTAATGATCCCTATGAGGAGACCGCTCCAGGCGAGCAATACTGTTATCAGCAATGCGATTATCTCTATGTCCACCGCTCTCCTTTCCTACCTCGGAACTTTCGCTAAAACCTCAGCCCGGCCTTGAGCCTGAAGTCAAATCCGTATGCCTCCGACTGGTTAAGCTCGGCGCCCACGCGAAAGGGGCCGAGGTCGCGGTCCACGAACGCGCCGTATCCGCGCCCCACCGGGCTCATGGTGAGCCCCGCCGCCCACTTGTGCTCCTTCACCGGGCGCGCCGCCTCGACCGGGATATCGACACCGGCCACGATTTCGCCGTTTACGCTCGAGGCTATGACCCTCCTGGTCTCGTCGGGAAGCTTCACAAGCGAGAGATCGACCCGCACCGGCGGGCAGTCCGGCGCGGATGCCTCAGGGGAAAGAGGCTCGGACTTCGGCTTCACCTCCAGCTTGATTACGCGCTCGACCTTCGCGCCCTTCGGAATCTTGTGCACCGGCTTTGCATCCGCGTCGGGCTTCCGCTCGAGGAGCGCGCTCCCGTCCGCCTGCCGCTCCGCTGCCGCGTATGTTTCGATGACCGGGGCCTTGTGCCAGAGTTTCCAATTGACCAGGGAGGCCAGGGCCGCGCCAGCTATGAAGGCGATGATTATGAGGTTACGGTTTGCGATCATTGCCGCCCCCGAGGTTTATGTTCGCCGTGTTGAACCCGTATAAACCGACGAGGAGCCCTGCCAGGCCGTAAGGCATGTCAGGGATCGCATGCTTGGCTATGACTATGACGGTCGCCCAACCGATGTACGAAATGAGGATAAGAAATATCGTGAGCCGGGTCATAGAGAGCTGGCCGCTCTCTTCCTGAAGGAACTCTTTTATGCGCCCCATCTCCTACCCCCTCCCGGTCCTCATCATCTCCATGAGTTCCGGCCCTCTTTTGCCGACCTGGGTGAACCAGTCCGAAAGCACCATCTCTCTTGCGGCCTCGGCATAATCGCCAGCCTCAAGGGCGGCTATTGTCTTTTTGAATTTCTGGAATTTCGAGAGGCCCAGGTTGAAGACCATACTGGCCACAACGGCCTGCCTGACATTGTCGAGCTGTTCGAACCAGGGGAATGTCCTGCACTCCCTGAGCGTCTGCTCGATGTCGTTGTCGAGCAGGAGCATTGCCTCATCATTCGAGATGCCCCGGTCTTCGAGGTTTCTGCCGACGCCGATGGTGAGCTTGCCAGCCGTGCACCTGTACGGCTTAAGCCTCAGCCCTTCATGCTTGACGAGCAGTTCTTTGAACGTCATTCGAATGTCCTTAGTGATAGTGGACCGCCCCGGTTGGATAAAGAGCAAGCGTGAAGATTCTAACTCGGGGGGTATGAAGACGGGAATACGAAGCCCTTCATATGAAGGGCTTCGGGTGGTTTGTTTCGGTTATGGTCAGCGGGATTTTTCGAAGAGTGTGAAGAGGGGCAGGGGGATATCGGCCCTGTTCGTGCCGGAAAGGATGTCGCTGATCCTCCTGTCGGTAAGATTGAACTTTATTGCAAGCGCTCGTATATCACATTTTCCGGAGTCGTACAACTCCCTGATCTTCCGGTTCCGCATTTCCCGCAGAAGGTCGTCGCACTTGGGCACATGGATATAAGTGCCTCCGTACCGCTCCACCAGGCGCATCGTCAGCTCGACGCCTATCAGCTCGGCCACGTCCTTGAGGTCGCCTGGGAGCTGCTCTATGATATTGTCCTGCGCGGTTTTCTTTTTGCTCATTCTGCCTTGCCGTCAGACCTGTTGAGTTCCTTTATCCTGTCCTTGAACGCCTTCAGCTCCGTGACCTGGAGAAACTTGTAATGCCGCTTTGTGCCTTTGAAGCTGTGGCTATTTATGAAGGCGTTGAGGCTTTTGGTAAAGTCCTCGCCCCACCTGGACCTTGCCGCGGCCTCGATTTCGAGAAGGAGCCCCGTCTTGCTGCTCTCGAATTTCTGATAGCCGGACTGCATGTAAATTTTGGTCACATGATCGAGGACCTTGAAGAGCTCTTTTGAGGATGCCTCGGATAGGCGCTTCCCTATCACAGAGGGTGCTATCTTTTCCCGCAGCTCGTCCGCTTCAATGCCGTACTGCCTGGCTTTGGCGAATAGGGCCCGAAGCAATCTCTGCCTCGGTTCGGTCTTTGGAAAGGATTTACATTCCATCTATGTCCAGCCTCCCTTGCCTGAATATCTCCTCGATGCTCGATTTGGAGAGCGCCGCCGCACGGACCAGGCACATGATGCCGCGGTGCCGGAGGCTCCTGATCTGTCTCTCCAGCTCCTCGCGGTCAGTGATCACATAAAAGCCCGGCGGGTTGCCCGTGCTGCTGCCTATCAATTTGCCGTGCTCCCTGATGAGGTGCGAGACTATCTCCCGAACCCTTACGCCGTCGAGCCCGACCTTCCAGGCGAGGGCGTCCGCTTTGATGGCGTTCTCCCGGCCCCGGTGCGCCTCGATGATCTCCCAAACCCTGTATTCCTCGTCGCTCAATCCCTGCTGGAATATGTCGAGCTGGTCAGCGGTCATTGTTTTAGGTTAAAATCCAGTCCTAAAAAGGAGGCTGAATTATGCCAAAGAAGAAAAAGGAAAAAACTGCTCTTGAGATTACGCGAGAAACCATCTTGGAAATTCTTTATGCGCATTTTAAAAAAGAGCCTACTAAACCTCTTGCTGGAATCACAATTGAAGAGGAAAGCGGAATCCCTTATGATGAACTAAAGTGGAATCTTGAATATCTGAAATCCGCTCGTTATATTTCATTCGAATACATCGAAGATTATGACTACCCATTGCGCCCCGTCAAAATCACAGTAAAAGGAATTGAATTTATCGAAAAAATTATAAGCGCTCGATGACAGAGCTGCGGTTTACAACTTTAGCGACATTGCCCTTATAACAGTCGGCTCGAATCCGAAAATGCTGACGCGAGATTCTTTCCCACTGCGAAGGTTCCTGACCTTTAAGGATGGAGTGTGAAAGAAGAGGTGGTCCAAAACCTCTGCTTCTATCGTGCTGCGACCTCTTCTGAAACGAACCAAGCAGCCGACTGGGTAGACACGTTTAGCTTCTTCAAACAGACGCATCTCAGCCACGGCTAAGTCGGCCTTTAGCTTGTTCAAGATTTCGTACATGTTCTTCTCTCCTTGTAGTCTTTGCACTTCTGCCCCGGCTCGACCCATACCCCTTTCAAGGCGCACCAGATTTTTCCCTTCTTGTAGCTCATCGGGGCCCAATAGAGGCATGTATCGAGACAGAAGGGAAAAAGCCCTTCTATCTCCTCCTCCGTCCACATCGGTTTCACGCACCCCTCCTTTTCCTATCGTGCTCAAGGAGCCTGAGAATCCTCCCGCACTTTTCCTCCGTCAGCTCAATGAAGGAAATCCCCTCGCGGATTTTCGAAAGGTTCTCCTTGAGGCCGGTGAGCCCGTGCCTGAGCTGGTCCTGCATGGCAAGGGAGAAGGTGTCCAGCCTCCCGTATCCCGCGCCTACGAGCGTGTCTGCTATCTCGCAGGCGAGCTGCTCTGTTTTAATCGACTTGTGTTTTTTGAGCACGTCGAAGACTATCTCCATCATGCTCGCGTAATCGTTCGGCACATTCTTGACCGTCTCATTGTCCATCGTCTCTCCTCCACGGCAGTTTACTGATCGCATCTCCTATCGGGGCCGGCCTTTCCGAATGCTCGACCGGCCCCTCCTTCCGTCCCGTCCGGAGCCTCGCCTCACGCTCCCTCAATTCCTTCTCCGCCTGTGCCGCACGCCTCTTGCCCTCTTCCTCCGAGACCCAGATGAGGACCTTCTTCAGGTAGTTGTGGTTTTCGAGCCCCGCCTCGAAGCGCTTATTGCAGACAGTCTTGAGCCCCTGGACGATACCGGCCTTTGATATCTCGTAGACCCTTTTCTGGAAGGCGAACTTCCCGCCGGTCCAGATATCGCGCACCTCGGTAAGTATCCGGAGGAGCTTGGCAGGCTTGAGCGGCCTGGTGGTCTGGAAGAGTTCCAGGTATTCGAGCACCAGGCTGCTATGCGGCGCGAAGTCCGGGACGGTCCTGATGATCTGCATTATCATCTGATCCCTTGTCGCCTCACGGTAGTCGTACTCGAAAAGGCACTTCGGGCATTTGAGCTTCAAGGACATCAGGCCCTGGGCCTCCGCGCCGGTCCCTTCGCAGCGACCTTCCTGTACTCCTCGAGTACCGCCCTTTCCACCATCTCTCTCGCGCCGCGCGTGATAGGGAAGGCGACATCCTTGTGAGACCCGTCCTTGAGCTTCTTCGAGGGCATGGCGACTATCATGCCGCCGGGCCCCTCGACCACCCTTATGTCCCTGATGGCAAAGCTTCCGCCGATGGTTATCGAGGCGTATGCCCTGAGCCTGCCGCCGTCCGAGAATGGAGTAACCCTTACCTCTGTCACCAGCATCTGCGTCCTCCTTATGCTTCGTCGTTTCCTGCGCCTTTCAAGAGCGCGGCCACCATCTTCTCCACGTCCCCGGCTGCCGGCTTTATGACGACCACATCCCCGGTCTCCTCGACCGACACGCCGAGCCTCCGGAGGTCCCGCGCGTCCAGACCGTCCAGCGCCTGCTTGTCCGGAGTCTCCTTCGTTCTGATCAGTAGCTCGACCTGCTCCGGGAAGTGCTTCTTTATAAGCTGGACGACCATGTCCGGGTCGCTCCATTCCATTTTCCCCTTGCCCTTCTTAAAGCCCACCTTCACGCCGTGGAAGATAAGCGTCTTCGGCTTCACGAACGCCTCGGGGTGGGCCTCCAGCGCGGCCTTGAGCTTCTGCTCCGCCTCCGCTACCTTCGCGAGCGTCTTCCTGATGCCGGGGAGCTTCTGCCGCTTTATGAGGTCCACCTCGTCGTTGAACGCGCTCACGCGATCCGAGAGGAGGTCCCTCAGCTCCGAGTATGCCTTTGTGAGTCCTTCGATATGATCGACTGCCGACATTGCTTTTCTCCTTTACGCTAATCCCTTTCGCCTGAGCACGTCGGTTATCGCGCGGCGCGTATCATGATAGGTGTCGTCCGTGAGCGTGCCCTGCTTCTCGTTCGTGACCAGGCTGAGGGTGGTTTTGGATATGCCCGTTTCCGCCGCGAGTTCCCCGAGGGAGATGTTCACGCGCTTCATTACCTCCTTGAACCCGCCGCCGTATACGTCGAAGACCTCGAGGGCCGAGACGGTCTTTTGCCCGAGCTCAAGGGCCTTGCTCATGAGGGCGAGGATAATCTCCTGGAGGTCGAGGTAATTCCTGGTGCCGGTGAGGCGCGAAACGGCCTCTATGGCGTCCGGCTCGAAGCTCTTCCCGACCGTGTTCCTGATATATTCGCGGACCTCCGAATCAGTGAGCCCCTTCATGAAGACGGTGTCGCTCCGGAGCCGCACCTCGTCGACATACTTCTTTCGCATGGGGTCGTACTGCCCTATCATGACGACAGTGAAGAGAGGGCTCTGCCCCATCCATTCCATCTCGCGGAAGGTCTTCAAGGCCCGGAGCGTCTGCCCGTGCATGCGGTGGGCCTCCTCGAGGATGAGCACTATGGGCTTCTCGCGCGAAGCCTCTCCGAGTATCCTCCGTATCTGCCTGGCGCGGACCTCCTTTGTCCTTTTGCACGATTCGTTCGAGAGCCCGAGTATAAGGGCCTTCTCAATGTCCGATACGACCACGCGCTCCTTGTCGGGGGTTATGAGCCGAACTATGTGCGCGTCTTTTTCCCTGAAGGCGATCTCAAGCGCGCTCGTCTTGCCGAAGCCCCAGGAGGCCACGATCGACACCATCGCCCTGGATTCTATCGCCATATTGAGGAGCCGCTTGAGCCTCAGGCTGTCCGCGGTCTCCATCCTGAAGCTCTTGAAGGGGTCTTTCGAGTAGCCGAACTCAGCGAGCACTTCCAACCGTGATACTGCCATCACTCCACCTCCGCGTTAGTTAACCGGCGCTTGCGCGCCTGATCTCGATCTCCGCCCTTAGCTCCAGGGCGAGGTCCCTCACGAATTCCTTCTTCATGCCGTTCTCTGCTATCAGCTCCTCTATGCCCCTCCTTTCAATTGCCGATATCGCCGTTCCCACTATTGAGATCAGCTCCCTGAAAGCCTCTTCCATGCTCGCGTATGTCGTGGTGTCGAACGGGTCCTCGATGGCCCGCTCGGTTTCCCTTATGGGCATCTCGACTATGCGCTCGTCCTTTTCCCGCGTTTCCGTATAGGGCAGGGCGGCATCCGAGATATTGAGGCTCGACGCTTCCCTTACGGCCTGCTGGTGCGGCGTTTCCGGGTGCGCCCTGTATTCGCCGAGAGGGACCGGCGCGAACCTCATGACCTCGTATTTGTCGCCGGTCGATATCTCCTGGACGACGAGCCTGTCCTCAAAAACGCCCTCGAAGACCCACACATCCGCCTCGTGCAGGCCCTTGACTTCGTATATGCCGCCCTCGTATTGCAGGATGCCGTCCGCGCCGACTTTCCGCTTTGCGCGGCGCGCCGCGGTCGCCAGGGCGTTCTCGGGTATGGTGACAATGCCTCCGTGCAGGCGTATCCTGCCCCACGCCTGCATCCGGGTTATCTCACGCTCGAAGCGGTGGGACATGCTGTTGTACTCTTCGAGATAGGCATCGAGCCGCCTGTTAAGCTCCGCCTCGGTAATCTCGTATTTCTGCCAGTCGTCAACCGCGAAGAAGGGCTTCTCGAACCGCTGCCATGCCGTCCGCCAGGGGCGCTCTATCTTGCCGTGCGCCTCCTTTTCGTAGGGCATCATCTCGGGCAGGGACACATCGAGACGCCTTATGAGGTCCTGCGAAGGGAGGCCTTTTTTGAGGACACCCTGGTCAGCCAGAAGTTGCTCGGGAAGCCCTATCTCCGACCACGCTCGCTGGAGGAAGAGGAGGGCGTCGGCCATCGATTCGCCTGCCGCAATCGTATAGCGCGCAATCATCCTGCCCGAGTGGTCGTCCACCAGGCCGTAAATCCAGGGCCTGAGACGATCGCATGGGATTGGCTTATTCTTGTAGCCGTTCGCGCCGGGCCGGTGGATCCTGAGCACGTATTCATTACCGACCCTGCGGTGAACGTAGAAAAACTTCGATGACGACGCGTCTATGTGGTGGGCCAGGTTGGGCCTTTCGGCTTGGTAGCGGGTGAAGCGACGCTTCCTTCTCGTCACGCCGGTTTCCCGCATTATCCTGTCGAAGGTGCCGATTGCGACCGAAAGGGCCTCTTCCGGTACGAGGCCGCGCTTGGCGGCTATCTCAACGGCCTGGTCCGTCGATATCTCTCCGGCGCCGTCCGGCGGCCTCTTCTTCACCATCGCGACGGCCTTCGCCCACTCGCGGTATTCGGGCCGCCGCGCGCTTGACGACCGGGCCTTTTTCGGGCCGTCCGCGGCAATGCGGTACACCTGCTGGAGGCTTACGCCAAGGACCTCGGCCCACCGCCGGGCTATGACCGACTTGTGGCCGTGCGGGGCGTCCCGGAGCTCGCGCCTTATCTGCTCGACTATCGCGGACGAGACCGCCATCGGCTATTGGGCCTCCGGGTTTACATACTCGTCCCATTCCTTGACGAAGAGCCGGAAGCGTTCCTGCACCCTGGTCTGGATGGCCTCGACCTTTGCCTGTAACTCCGGGTGTTCCAGTATGCGCGGGTCCTTCATGAACCTGCGCAGCGCCGTGTCGAACTCGTCGGCGAGCTCGTTGACGAGCTGCATCTGCCCGATGCACCAGGAGGCGTCCTTGCCCTCGGGGTCGAAGGCCTTGAGGCGCTCGACCTCCTTGATCAGGGCCTTTTTCTCGGTCTCGATGTTCTTGACCTCGGCCTTGACGATCTTCTCGGTCTCGTTTTTGAGCTTTTTGATAAGGTCGCGCATCTCCTTGACGGACATAGCCTGGAGGTCGTCGAGAGTATTTCCGGCTAAAACCCCTTTAGATTCAAGCTCTTTAAGGTCTTCTTCGGGTGCCTCAAGGAGAGTGTAGACGTTGCTGATATTACCCAATTGGGTAATTCAGGCAATCATAGGGTACTTTTCAGCCTTCAAGGCCGCGTTCATAAACCTCTGCGCAGTCGTATAAGTACCCTATCTCGTCTTCAACGATCTTCACAAACTCGCCTCGCCCCTCTTTCTCTTTGATGACGAGAGCCTTTTGCCGGCTTCGATTATGCCTTCGGCGGTTCTCTTTAAAAAGAACTGACCTCGTCCACATAGATGCGCCGGTCGTAAGGCGGGTCCCCCTCTATCTGCGCTGTTTTCGATATCCGCGCCAGCTTCTCGACATCATTCTTTTTAAGCGCCTCCCTTACCTCGGGTGATGCCTTCTCGTGCTTATCCTCTTGCTTCTTGTTCGCCATTTAAAAACCTCCGGAATTTTGGTACGATAGAGCAATGAAACTTTCAGGTGAAAAAGCCGCCGAGCTGATGTTCCTCTTCGCAATGATGCTCTTAGGCCAAGAGCAGTATTTTGCCGCGCAGTCGTTCCTGGACGCGGTCACGCCTGACGAAGAAAAGGCCCATAAAAGAGAACGCGAAGGCCGGGTAAAAAGCCTTCTTGAAAAGGCCTGTCTCATCAAAGGAGATGGCGACCTCTCGGCCTTCAAGTCCGACCTTGCCGCTGAGCCGCCAGTCATTCGGGCATATCTCCTTTGCTGGCTTGGAGAGATGAGTGATGACCTTCTGAAGCTCGATGGTCTTGACATCCATCCCCCTTGCACTGCCCAGGATGTTCTAAGCCATCTCCTTTCAACAGCGCGTCCATTCTGGCGCTGACTTCCTCGGGCGTGCCCTCAAGGTGGTCCCGGAACATCCTGTCGAAGTCTTTTTTCCAGCTCCGCTCGATCATCTCGCCTTCCCCTCCATGTGCTTCGCCAGCATCTCGGCCTCAGCCCGTGCCTGCGCCGCAGCCCACCCACTAACCTGCATGCTGTCCTTCACCGGCACCAGGTACTTCTTCAGCGTATCCGCGACCGCCTGCCTGAGCCTGTCCGCTATCAGCGTAAGGCGGGGGCTCAGGCGGTAGCCGTAGGCCCCTTCCTCGACCCACCCCACGTCCTTCAGGTTCCAGATGGTCCTGAAGGTGACGTCCCTTGAAAGGTTGAGCGCCTCCATGATCTCCTTCATGGTCTTGGGCGTGAGGATGTCCTGCGCGAGATACATGGTCACCCGCGCCATGTTCTGCTGGTTCTCGTTCGTGTACTGCCTTTTGTCCTTCGCTTCCTCCATCTCCACCCCCTTACTTCCCGAATATTCTTTCGAGCCTCGAATCGTCGTTGTGCTGCGAGAGGGCTATGTAGCTCGCCCGCCTGAACCGCGTCGCATCGGGCAGGCGCCGGTTCCTACGCCTGGCCAAGGCAGTCGCTATGCGCTCCCAGGCCAGGAGGCCGACGAGCACCAAAGCCGCCCCCGCGAAAAACCCGCTTGCGAAACCCTGCTGGAATAAGGTGAACATCCATTTCTCCTTCGGCTTTTAGCCGCAGAACTCGCATGTGATAAAACCCGCCCTTGCTTCCTGCGCCGAAAAAAGGCGTCCGCACTTCTCACATGGCGTGCCAGCGCATAGCTTGCCCGCGAGCGGGATAAGGCAGTTGATGCAGACCTCCGGCGCGGCCTTCCGGCTCTTCTCGCACATCGCGTCGGTAATGCCCACGCCGGTCGCCGGGCAGACGAAACGCCTGGCGTCGGGGTCGGGAGTGTTCGCAAACCCCCGGAACCTGTAAGCGGCTTTCTTGTGCACTTCCGTCAATGCTTCATCCATTGCCATCCACCTCCTCTATCGATTTATCCTCGTTCTCGTTCAGGATTGAAGCCGAATAGACCAGGGCATATCCTGCCGCCCCGAACAGGAGCACTGTCAGGATCACCGCGCCAGTCAGCCTCCCCAGGTAAACCCACTCTGCCATTCGTCACCTCCTGTTTTTGCCCCCGAGATCATCGAGGGTCTGCCTTACGAGTTTTTCCTTTTTCGCCAGTTCTTCCTTGGTCTTCTCGATGCGACCGAGCTCGGTAAGCAGGGCGTCTTCGCCCTCGACAAGGTAGCAACCCGTCATCTCGGCCATGACCTTAAGGATTTCCCTGTCGCCTGTGGCCTCGATGAACGCGGGCAGGTACTTGGCCGGAAACCTGTGCTTGGCTTTGGAGCTTGCGGTCCATGCGTCTATGGTGGTCTTGGTTATCTCTTCGCCCGTGAGCTCGCTCATCCTGCCTGCCACGAGCTCCCTGGAGAGGGGGCAATGCTTGAGGGCCTTTGAAAGGAGGGCGTTCAGCCGGTGCTCCATGCTGAATGATCCGGCAATGGTGCGGTCCTCTTTTTTTCGCTCCTCGATCCTCTTTATGACATCGAAGAGGGAGAGCTGATTGGGGTCTATCTGCTTCTTTTTTACGGCCATCCTGACGGCTTCTCCGGCTTATTCTGCGCTTCGCGTGTCTATTTTTAATTCGTTCTTAGATATGTACTTTTCTTGCCGTTTTTGATAAATTCCCCGTTAACAAAGCGGGATGGGCCGTCCGCCCCTTAAACGTCCGGCCCATCCCCTGCGCGGAACACCCGTGGTATAGGGCGTTCCTTTGCCCGCCCTTTTGGGGCAGGAGGTGAGAATGGAGTTCATCAAAGAGGTTAATTTCAACCTGGATGAAGACCTGCGGAAGATAGCGGCCACCATTGAAGGCAGGGTCGTATCCCTGGCGGCAAACAAGCCGCCGAGCGATTCGGAAACCGTCCGGGTGTACCTCATTGAACCGCCCGCGCTCCCCCTGGCGGTCTTCGACAGGGTGCCATATAACCTGTATCTCGATTCATTCCTGTGCTCTGACATGACATTAGCGGATGGCTCAAGCCCCGAACTCATCCGGCTTGCGGCTTTCGATGGAGATGAGTGCCTGGGCGCCGGATGGATATCAGTACCTGCCGTCATCTGGACCTCTATTCTCCTTGCGGAGCATCTTGTGACTGACCTGAAGTTTTTTCACCAGTACGCTCGCGACCAATTAGCTCTGAAGTTGTCAAGGCGCGGTAGCCCGGAGGAGGACCCCAATCCTTGATCGCCTCTATGAGATCCCCGAGTGTCATGCCGGATTTACTGAGAAGGTCTCTTATGCTATCCGCCTCCTCGGCAGGCTCGATTGTGGCGGAGATGGTTATGTAGACCTCCTGCCCGGCGTACTCCTTGGGAACCGCAAAGACGAGATCGTTGACGCTGACGGTGCCCCAGGGTTCGACGATGCGCTTGACTCTTCTCGGTGGAATTTTGATCATGGCTTTTCCTCCTTGGTTGTTAAGCGGCTTTATTGTTGCCGTTCGGCCAGAGGTCCTCGACTTCTTTACCGACCGCAGCGGCAATCGCCTTACGTATGCGCCTCGATTTTTTATGGCCGTTGACGACCATTGAAACCACTGCCTGCTCACGCGGGCAGAGCGGGCGATGCGGATAATGAAGTGCCGTTCAGCACGATCAGGGCTTTGATTTCGCGGTTGCTCATAAAAAAATCCTTAGGAGATACTTGCAATGGCTGAACAAAAAATAGACGTAAACATCACTGACGTTTTTTCCCGGCAGTTGCTGTCCGCCCAGCTTGTCTCCGCTTTTTACTCTGCGCTCCTTTTGAAGAAGCTTTCTGGCATTGAGTTGACGCCCGCCGTAGAGGATTCCGTGTGGAACGAAGTCCTCGAACACTGGGCGAAGACGGACGAGGGGATCGCGAAAGGAGTGCGCGCTTTAGGTGCTCGGCGAGCAGGCGTGCCTCAATCTGGGGGTAAGTAATAATTATTTCGATAGCCATATATTTTTTGCCTCCTAAGTTGACGAGCGTAACAGCGAATTACTGGAGACCGTCTATGCCGAACTCTTTAAGCCTGCCCGCACTTGCATTCCGCCAGAAGCGGTGGGCCGCTGATTTGGTGACATGTTTTTCAGGTTCGTTAGGCCACGTGTCTTTTATGGTTTGCTCTATCTCTACGAAGCTTGCCCCTTCTCTCCTGAGGCGGAGTACGAGTTCTTTTACCTCGGGGCACCTGAGCCCCCTTCGGAGCCCGTAGGGGCCATGTTCGGTTGTTTGAACGGCTGGATTCTGCTGGTGGGTCTGTGTAAGCGCGTTCACTGTGTTCTTAAGCGATGTAAGCTCATCCAGAATAAGACGGAGGAGATCGCGCACTACTGTGTCGCTTGAAGGTGCCATTTATTTTTTTGCCTCCTGAGTTGACGAGCGTAAACTGACAAGGGCATATTACTTTAACAATTAAAGTATGTCAAGGATATTTCTTTAATGAATAAAGAATTCGCTGAAAAGGTTAAAAGCTATCGAGAGGCCAACAATATGACGATGGCCGAATTTGCTAAAAGAATTGGCGTTTCCGAGGGCACGGTAAGTTTATGGGAGTCTGGGAAAACAGTTCCTCGTCAAACAACGATTTCTTTAATAGATAAGGTTTTTGGTGGGCGGGAGCAAGAACCCGCTGGGCGGCTCCATCTTGATTTAATGAAAGAAGTGATCCAGACCGTTGAGGAGATTTTTCAAAAGGACAAACTCTATTTACCACCAAAAAAGAAGGCTGAACTGCTCATCCTCCTCTATGAGGAGGTTATTGAAGGTAAGACAACGAGGAAAGATCTTGAGGGCCGAGTTTTAAGTCTTATAAAACTCGCATCATAAGGGGGGCGGATGTCCGGAGATGATAAAAAGCAGAAAATAATTGACCTGTTTAAAGAGGCACAAAAAAGAGGAAAACCTCTTGGTAAGTCAAAAACTCCCTTAATATCTCAAATTATTGAAGGTAACGGCAACATTCAGGCAGGCCGAGATGTAAACATTAATAGGCGTGTAATTAAAAGAGTTCTACTTAAACCTTCGCCTGAGTTATTGACTCCAGCACAAAAACAGACTATAAAGGAAAAGATTTCCGAGCTTGTAAATATTGGTGCCATTGCGGGCAAAGATAAGGCTGATTTATTTCCTCTTTGGTGGAGTAGATTACAAAAAAAATTCAGAGTCAATTCATATCTTGAATTACACCAAGCTCAATATCCCCTTGTATTAAAATGGCTCTCTCAACAAAAGGCTATAAATCGCCCTAAATTGCGCAGACGCGATAACGAGGCATGGAGGAAGGAACTATATTTGGGGATATGGGGCAAGACTAAAGAGCTTAAGCAGCCTAAAGAATGGGTCTATTTTATAGTCCAGGAACGGATCGGAAAAACCGTATCATCCCTCACTGAATTAGGCGAACGCGATATTCAGAAGTTATATCGAATTCTGATGTCTATGGGTAGATAGAAATCGAGTAGCTATAAATCAAAAAGTTATTGATTCTATACCTGCAAGTCCTGCCACATCCAAGCACTTCCCACACGCGCGGCGCGATTTTTAGCATTTCCCCCTAACTTCCTTTAACAATCCCCAATAATCAAGCACGTCGGGATATTGAGCGCCCTTCCGCACCTCTTCGCCTCCATCATACAACTGAAGGGCCCGGACATAACGGAGAAGCTCCGTTCCCGGAAGCTCGCCGTGGGGCTTTTCATCCTCCTTCAGGCATTGATGCTCCCGCTGATGGTGGGGAGCTATTTCCTGGGCGACTGGAAGGTCGCGGCCTTCATAGCGGTTGTTGCGCTCTTTACGGCGTTCGGAGCCATCACGGTGCCGGCATGGGGGAGCCTCATGTCCGATCTGGTCGAGGAAGACAGGAGGGGCGAGTTCTTCGGCTGGCTCCAGAAGATCCTCGCCATAGTAACTGTATTAGCCACCTTCGTCGCCGGTTTCGTCCTCCACAGGGCCGAGAGGTCGGACGCCTTCTGGGGCTTTGCCGCCATATTCGGGCTTGCCTTCGCCTTCAGGCTCGGCTCGTGGAGATACTTGAGAAAGATGCACGAGCCGCGCCTTGTAAGGAAGGAAGAGGATTACTTCTCTCTCCTGGATTTCGTCTCGAGGCTCCACAAGAGCAACTTCCTCAAGTTCGTGGTCTTTGTCTCGGCCATGAAGTTCGCGGTCAATATCGCCTCCCCGTTCTTCGCGGTCCTGATGCTCAAGAACCTGGGGTTCGGCTACATGACATTCACCCTGGTCACCCTTGCCGCGACAATGGCGACCATACTCTCCATAAAGCGGTGGGGCGTGCACGCGGACAGGGTCGGGAACCTGAAGGTGCTCCGCTCGACCTCAGTGCTCGTGGCCCTGATACCGCTCTTCTGGCTCGTGAACCAGAACCCCGTCTATCTCTTTTTCGTGCAGGTCTTCTCCGGGTTTGCGTGGGCCGGCTTCAACCTCTCGGCCTCGAATTTCATATACGACGCCGCGTCGCCCGGGAAAAGGGAGAGGTGCATCGCGTATTACAACTTCTTCGGGGGCGCGTCGCTCGCCCTCGGCTCTCTTCTCGGCGGCTGGCTTGCATGGGTCCTGCCCACGGGCTTTCTGGAGTTCAGGACCATGAACCTCATACTCATATCCGCGATACTCCGCCTGGCGGTCGCGTTCTTCCTGCCTTTCAGGCTGAAGGAGGTGAGGGAGGTGGAGAAGATACGGACGCACGAGCTACTTTTCAGCATGCTGAGGCTCGGGCCCGCTCTGGCCCGGCTCGGGCGCGGGACAGGGAGGAAGGGGTTTACTTCGTGAGGTATGAGCCCAGGGTCTCCCTCGTGCCCTCGAAGGTGGAGACGGTCTTTCTTGCCCACTCGGGCCTGACTTCGTACCCTTTGCTATCGGCGTAGCACGCGTCCACCGCCTCGCGGAGCACTTTGGTCATCGCGGCGACGTAGCTTTTTGTCCGCTGCCTGCCCTCTATCTTGAGGGCCGAAACGCCCGCGTCCATAAGGCCGGGCAGCACCCGGAGGACGTTCAGCGATTCCGGTTCCTCGAAGGCGTACTCGTAGCTCCCGCCAGGCGTCACATACCTCCCCTTGCAGCAGGTGGGATACGGCGAGGACTCGTCCTTGCCGAGCCTGTTGAGAGTGACCCCGTTCAGCGCGATGCTCATTCCGCCGTCCGCGGAAGGGTTGAAGCGGACGAACCTTGAAGGGGAGCACGCCCCTTCCGTATTGGTGGACGCGCCCGTGACCCAGGAGGAGAGATAGCACCTGCCTTCGATGTTTATGCAGAGGCCGCCGAGGGCGAAGACCTCAATCTCGGCGTCCGTCCTCTCCTTCAGGCGCTTCATCTCCTCGATTGTGAGCACCCGCGGCAAAACGACCCGTTTTATGCCGAAGTGCTTCCTGTAGAAGTTTATGGATTCGTAATTCGACGAGCTTGCCTGCGTTGAGAGGTGGAGGACCGAATCCGGGTGGCGCTCCCTGGCGTATTTGAGTATGCCGAGGTTGGCTATTATCACGGCGTCAGCGCCGAGCTCCACCGCCGCATCAACGGCCTTGTACCATTTGCCGGAGGTATCACCCTGCGGGAAGGTGTTTATCGCCACATAGAATTTCCGCCCCTTCGACCTGACGTACCCTATGCCGTCGGCTATCTCGGCGGGCGTGAAGTTGAGCCCCTCGAAGTTCCGGGCGTTTGTCGAGTCGCTGAAGCCCAGGTATACGGCGTCGGCCCCGTTGTCGATAGCGGCCTTAAGCGAGGCCAGGTTCCCGGCAGGGGACACAATCTCCGGTTTCCCTTTCATGTGACCTCCACGCTTTTTTTATGGTACGCACCAATATACAATTTCATATATTCCCGGTCAAACGCCGGATTTCCTGAAATATCCTTTATCTGGAGAGAATTGTCAAAGGCGGGTATCCGTGCCGGCAGCCCGGCACGGACCGAAGATATGTCAGAACGGCACGTCGTCTATGTCGCTTGGCGGAACGTCGTCTGCCGAGACGTCGGAGGCTCCCGCGGATGCGCCGGACTCGCCCCTGGACCCGAGCATCTGCATGATGTTGGCGAGGATCTCGGTCGTGTACTTTTTGTTGCCGTCCTTGTCCTCCCAGCTCCTTGTCTGAATCTTCCCCTCTATGTAGACCTGCTTGCCCTTGGAGAGGTACTCGCCGCATATCTCGGCGAGCTTGCCGAAGGCCACCACCCTGTGCCATTCGGTCTTGGTCTCCTTCTGCCCGTCCCTGTTGGCCCTGGTCTCGCTCGTGGCCAGCCTGAAGTTTGCCACCGCCATTCCGCCGGGGGTATAGCGCATCTCCGGGTCCGCGCCCAGGTTGCCGACCAGGATGACCTTGTTTATGCCTGCCATGTGGACGTTCTCCTTTCAGATTGTGCGGCTATTATAACTACCGGCATGGCCGGTTGCAAGCCATTATTCCCCGGAGACGGCCCCCCATGCCTCAAGGTCCTTGAGATACCGATAGGCCGCCGGGTCCCCGAGCTCGTGCGCCTTTTTCATGCTGAGATATGAGTTCCTCCCGTCGCCGAGGTGCATGTAGGCCTTGCCGAGGTCTATGTGCATCGAGGAATCGGAAGGGTCGAGATCCGCTGCCTTCCGGAAGTCTTCGAGGGCGTCCCCGTACCGGCCCGCGATGGCATGGGCCGTGCCGCGCCCCTTGAACCCCTGTGCGTTGTCCGGGTATAACGCTATCTGGCGGCCCCATAACGTGAGAGAGTCCTTCCAGACCGCCTGTTGCCTGAATGTCATGGCGGAGAAGATGGCCGAAACCATGAAGACGGCCAGCAGCACTGGGAAGAAGGCCTTCGCGCGCCTCCGGACCGCCCAACCTGCGCCTGCGGAGGCAAGCATCGCGAAGCCTATGCCGGGGATGTACATGAACCTGTCGGCGGCGGCGTGCATCCCGACCTGCAATATGCCGATTATCGGAAGGAGAGTCATAAGGAAGTAGGCCCATACGGAAACACAGACCCTGCTCCACCTGCAAAGATAGACGGCGAGCGCGGTAATCGCCGAAAGCGCAAGGACGTAAACCGCGAAGAGCGTATCGAGGCCCGCGGGGAAATCGCGGGGATAGAGCGGGGCGAGGTTGACCGGGATAAGCGTTTTATAGATATAAAAAAGATAGCCCCTGGCGGTGATGTGCAGGCGGCCCTCAAGCGGGAGCGCTTCCGCGGATATTATGACGCTGTCCACAGTATGAGACCAGACGTTCAGAAGCCCCGTTGCCATGCTCAACGCGAAGAAGGGGGCCTTCTCCAGCACGAGCCTCTTCCAACCGTCAGTCCTGGACCTCTCAAGGGGGTAGAAGTCGAGTATGAGTAGCACAAGAGGCATGGTGACGGTC
Source organism: Deltaproteobacteria bacterium (assembly GCA_015075075.1). Classification (GTDB taxonomy): domain Bacteria; phylum Desulfobacterota; class GWC2-55-46; order GWC2-55-46; family GWC2-55-46; genus UBA5799. The sequence goes on from JABTVA010000008.1 coordinate 54,246, forward strand.
ATGGGTTTACTGAGAAGCGACAGGACGAAAAAGACGAGCGTAAGCGCGTAGGATAATGCCTTCCGGCCCCGTGCATAGCTCAGATAGGCGTGCAGGCCCAGGAGGAAGAAAAAGGCGTTAAGGACGTCCTTCCTTTCGCTCACCCATGCGACCGATTCGACCTTGAGCGGGTGGAGCCCGAAGAGGAGGCCCGCTGAAAGGGCGATTATGAAGAGCGCCTTCGGCCTGAGGCCGCCCCTTGCTGACGCGAGCCTCGTTGCCAGCAGGGCCACGAGGAAGGCGTTCGCGCCGTGGAGTATCGCATTTGAAAGGTGGTAGCCGAAAGGGTCGAGGCCCCAGAACGCGTAATCGAGCGAGAAGGAGAGGAGCGTAACCGGGATCCAGGCGCCGTTCGCGAACGAGGTGAAGACGGCCTCGAGGTTCAGGCCCCGGATAGCCGTGTTGTTATGGACGTACATGAGGTCGTCCCAGTTGACGAAATCGAACGAGAGGGAGGGAAGGTAGATGACGAAAGAGGCCAGGGCCGATATGAGTGCGGCAACGAGGACTATCTTCGGTTGTCTTCTGTTTTCATTCATTTCCGGTCCTGATCATCGGGGCCAGCTCATTTACCCGGGCCCTGCGCTTCGAGGTCCTTCAGATACCTTGAAGCCGCCGGGTCCCCGAGGTCATGGGCCCGCTTCATGCTGAGGTACGAGTTTTCGCTGTCGCCCAGGTGCATGTAGGCCTTTCCGAGGTCTATGTGCGCCGAAGGGTCCGCGGGGTCGAGCAGGACGGCGTTCTTGAAGTCCTCGACCGCCTTCCCGTACTGGCCTGAGATGGCATGTGCAACGCCGCGGGCCCTGTAAGCGTCCTTGTTCCGGGGGTCCCCGTCCAGGACGAACGTGAGGTCCGCGATCCCCTCCTCGAACCTGCCGGCGTTTACAAGGGCGCCCCCGCGTTTCATATAGGCGTCGGTCGATACCGGGCCGAGCTCTATCGCCCGGTCCAGGTTTTCGATGGCAAGGTCGAATTTACCGAGGCTTATATACGCGTTGGCGCGGTTCATGAACCCGCTCGCCGTGTCCGGGGTGATCCTGCCAAGGTCCTCCATGGCGAGGTCGAGCCTCCCCTGGACGAGATAGGCGTTCCCCCGGTTTACATACCCGTATGGATGGTCCGGGAAGAGCCTTATCTGCTGGTTCCAGAGTGAGAAAGAGTCCTTCCATACGGATATCTGCTTGAGCGCAAGAATTGAGAGCAATGCCGAGGCCGCGATAATTACAGCCAGGACCGGCGCGAACGCGCCCTTTTTCCTTTCCGCCAGCCTCCCGGCCCCTGCCGCGACGAGCACGGCGATCCCCATGCCAGGGATATATGTGTACCTGTCAGCCGCGGCCTGCATCCCCACCTGCACGAGCCCTATTACCGGGATTAGCGTTATCACGAAGTAGGCCCAGACCGCGATGAAGGCCCAGCTCCGCCTCCGAAGTAAAATCGCGAGCGCGGTCAGGGCCGAAAGCGCGAGCACATAGAGGGCGAAAAGGCCAGGTCCCATAGCGAAGTCGCGGGGGTATACAGGCGCAAGATTGACCGGCACGAGGGTCTTGTAGATATAGAAGAGATAGCCCCGGGCCGCGATATGGAGACGGCTCCCGAAGGCAAGCTCTTCTGCCGGGACCATTGCCATGGTCTGGGACCACATGGTAGCGAGCACGGCTGCCAGGCTCAATATGATAAAAGGGAGCTTCTCTATTATTAGCCTTTTCCAGCCGTCTTTTCTATGCCTCCCGAGCGGATACAGGTCGAGTATCAATAAAACCAGCGGCATGGTTACGGTCATGGGCTTGCTGAGGAGCGATAAAACAAAAAAGACGAGCGTCAAAACATATGAGGAAGCCTTTTTGGTTTTGGCGTAGCCGAGATAGGAAAGGACACCCAGGAGGAAAAAGAAGGCGTTAAGGACGTCCTTCCTTTCGCTTATCCAGGCAACCGACTCTACCCTGAGGGGATGGAGCCCGAATAGGAGCCCGGCTGAAATGGCTATTATGAAGAGCGCCTTTGCATTCGAGCCCCTTGTCCCCGCGAGCCTTGCCGCGAGCAGGGCCACAAGGAAAACGTTAGCCGCGTGGAGCGCCGAGTTCGTCAGGTGATAGCCCAATGGGTTAAGCCCCCAGAGGGCGTAATCGAGAGAGAGGGATAGGAACGTTACAGGGACCCACGTCCCGAGGATGACGGATGTAAAGGCCCACTTGAGGCCGGGCCCCTGCAATCGGGGGTTCTCATAGACGTAGAGCTGGTCGTCCCAGTTTACGAAATCGAAGCCGAGGGAAGGGAGATAGAGCGCGAATGCGGCTATGGCCGATAAGAGGGCCGCGATGAGGATTATGTTTTCTGGTTTGCGGTTATCCGGCATACCGGAACGGTCCATATGAAGATTGTTGAAGGTTTTCAGGAGTTTACCACCGGGGCCCGCCGGTTTGCAAGCCGATATTACCTTTGTCCGGCGCCCCTGGCCTCAAGGTCCGAAATGTATCTGGAGGCAGAAGTGTCGCCGAGCTCAAGCGCCTTTCTCATGCTGGCGTATGATCTCTCGAAATTGCCGAGGTGCATATATACCTTGCCGAGGTCAATGTGCGCGGACGGGTCCGAGGGGTCGAGCGCAATCGCCTTCTGGAAGTCTTTAAGCGCATCGACGTAACGGCCTGCAAGGGCGTATGCCGTGCCGCGCGCCTTGTATACGGCCTTGCTTTCAGGGTCCGAATCCACTAACACGGTGAGGTCGGCGATCCCTTTATCGAGCCTGCCCGCATTTACGAGGGCTACTCCGCGATTGAAATATATCTCGTTTATGAACGAAGGATGGAGGCTTACGCTCTTGTCCAGGTCTTTGATGGCATCTTCGTACATTCCCTTGGCAAGGTACACGGCGCCGCGGTTTACGTACCCGTATGCATAATCCGGGAAGAGCCTGACCTGATGGCTCCAGAGGGACAGTGAGTCCTTCCATACTCCAGCCTGCCCGAGCGTAGTGAAAGAGAGAAGGGCCGAGGCCGCTACCACTGAAGCCAGGACCGGCGCGAACGCGCTCCGGTTCTTTCCCGCGGCCCACCCTGCCCCTGCCGCAGCCAGTACCGCGAGGCCCATCCCCGGAATATAGGTGTATCTGTCGGCCGCGGCCTGCATCCCGACCTGCAAAAACCCTATTACCGGGAGGAGCGTTACCGCAAAATAGGCCCAAACGGCTATGAAAACCCCGCTCCGCCTCCTGAGATAGACGGCGAGCGCCGTAATCGCAAGGAGCGCGAGGGCATAGGCCGCAAAGTGAAGGTTAAGGCCGGTTTGGAAATTCCGCGGGTAAAGTGGGGCGAGGTCCATGGGCGCAAGGGTCTTGTAGATATAAAAGAGGTAGCCTCTTTCCGCGACATGGAGCCGTCCGCTAAAGACGAGCTCCTGGACCGTGACCATTGCCTTGCTCTGCGACCAGACGGTGATAAGCCCGGTCGCGAGGCTCAGCATGAAGAAAGGGAGCTTCTCGATAACGGGCCTCGTCCAGCCTTCTTTCCTGAACCTGTCGAATGGGTAGAAGTCGAGTATCAGGAGCACGAGCGGCATGGTGACGGTCATGGGCTTACTGAGAAGCGAGAGGACGAAAAAGACAAGCGCCAATATATACGACGAGGCTTTTTTGTGCTTGGCGTAGCCGAGATAGGAAAGGATACCCAGGAGGAAAAAGAACGCGTTCAGGACGTCCTTTCTTTCACTTATCCAGACCACGGACTCTACCCTTAGCGGATGGAGCCCGAAGAGGAGCCCGGCTGAAAGGGCGATTAAAAATAGCCCCCGTGCCCCGAAGCCGCCTCTTGTCCCCGCGAGCCTCGCGCCGAGCAAGGCGACAAGAAAGACGTTTGCCGCATGGAGTGCCGAGTTCGTGAGGTGGTATCCCAGCGGGTTCAGTCCCCATATGGCGTAATCGAGCGTGAAGGAGAGGAAAGTTACTGGCACCCATGTCCCGACCACGACCGAGGTAAAGGCCTGTTTGAGATCCAGGCCCCGGATATCCGGGTTCCCGGTCACGTAGGAAGGGTCGTCCAGGTCCACGAACTCGAAACCGAGGGAAGGCAGATAGACCGCGAACGAAGCCACGGCCGATAGGAGGGCCGCGATGAGGATTATGTTTTCTGGTTTGCGGTTATCCGGCATACCGGAACGGTCCATATGAAGATTGTTGAAGGTTTTCAGGAGTTTACCACCGGGGCCCGCCGGTTTGCAAGCCGATATTACCTTTGTCCGGCGCCCCTGGCCTCAAGGTCCGAAATGTATCTGGAGGCAGAAGTGTCGCCGAGCTCAAGCGCCTTTCTCATGCTGGCGTATGATCTTTCGAAATTGCCGAGGTGCATATATACCTTGCCGAGGTCTATGTGCGCCGAAGGGTCTCCGGGGTCGAGCTCCGCTGCCTTCAGGAAGTCTTCGAGCGCCTCCCCGTATTGGCCGGAAATGGCGTATGCGGTGCCGCGCGCCCTGAATATGGCCTTGTTCCCCGGGTCTGAATCGAGGACTACAGTAAAATCCGAGATACCTTCCCTGAACCTGCCGGCGTTTACGAGGGCGCTCCCGCGGCTTGAGTACGCAGGCAATGTGTTCGGCTCCAGCTCTATGGCCTTATCGAGGTCCGGGATGGCCAGGTCGAACCTGCCGAGGGTCAAATAGGCGTTCCCGCGGTTAAAGTACCCGTGGCCGCTTTCAGGAGACATCTTACGGAGGTCCTCTATCGCGGATTCGTTCATGCCAAGCGCAACATAAGCGGCGCTCCGGTTCACATACCCCTGGCTGTGGGACGGGAAGACCTCTATCTGCCGGCTCCAGAGGGAGACCGGATTTTTCCAGATCATTTCCTGCTTGAAGGCGAAAAAGGAGAGTAGCCCCGATGCCGCCAAAACCAGCGCCAAAACGGCCGGGAGACTTTTGCTATTCCTTTTCACAATCCAGCCTGCCGCGGCGGAAACGAGAATCGCCAGTCCGATGGCCGGAATATATGTATACCTGTCGGCAGCCGCCTGCCTTCCTACCTGCATGAGGCCTATGACAGGGAGCAGCGTGACCGCGTAGCAGGCCCATGCGGAAATAAAGGCCTTGCTCCATCTACGAAGGTAAAGGGCGAGAATGGTTATGGCTGCAAGCGCCGCGAGGTAAAGGACCGCCGAAAGGTTAAGGCCTGAGGCGAAGTCGCGGGGGTAGAGGGGCGCAAGGCCGGCCGGGATGACCGACTTGTAAATATAGAATAGATACCCCCTCGCCGCGATATGGATCCGGTCGGCGAACGGGAGCGCCTCCGGCGGCATCACGGCCTTTCCCTGCGACCAGATGGTCATTAGCCCGGCTGCCAGGCTCAGCATTAAAAATGGGAGTTTTTCAATTAGCGGCCTCTTCCACCCTTCCCTCTTGAGCCTTTCAAGAGGATAGTAGTCTAATATGAGAAGCACGAGCGGCATGGTGACCGTCATGGGCTTACTTAGAAGTGAAAGGACGAAAAGGACGAGCGTCAATACATAGGAGGATGCCTTTTTGTTTTCAGCATACCCGAGATAGGCGTGGAGGCCGAGGAGAAAGAAGAAGGCGTTCAGGACGTCCTTTCTTTCGCTGACCCATGCCACTGACTCGGCCCTTAGAGGGTGTAGTCCGAAAAGGAGCCCGGCCGAGAGGGCCATGAGGAATAGCCCGCCTGCCCCGAGACCGCCCCTTCTGCCGGCGAGCCTCGCGGCCAGGAAGGCCACGAGAAAGACGTTGGCGGAGTGGAGTATCGTGTTCGTGAGGTGGTACCCCAGCGGGTCCAGCCCCCATACGGCGTAATCGAGGGCGAATGACAGGAACGTGAGCGGTATCCAGGTGCCTACCACGACAGCCGTGAAGGCCCATTTGAGGTCAATGCCCTGGATATCAGGGTTCTCGGATACGTACGCGGGGTCGTCCCAGTCAACGAAATCGAAGCCCAGGGAAGGGAGATAGAGCGCGAATGCGGCTATAGCGGATATGAGGGCCGCGAGGAAAATAAGTTTAAAAGAATAATCTCTTTCCGGCATTCCTTTTCCCAGGCTCTTTGCAATAAAGAGCGGCCCTTTCCGGCTGGACTGCTTGCGCGTTAACCGCTTGCAAGCTTTAAGGAAATTGACTCGAGTTCGTCCGTTTAGTCAGCCAGTATACCATTGCGGGGTTTTGGTTTGCAAGGGTGCCGCGGCCCGGGATTTTTTTGTGCTATTAGGGCGTTTCGCATGATATATTATGACGATTAAGGACCGAGGAGAGACTCCGCCCCGGCTGGGGCGCGCATTCGCCTATGACCGTTCTGAGGACCCTTGCCGTATGGCTCCTGGGCCTGCCCATAACCATAGCCCTTTTCATCCTCGTCCTCTTTTCCCTTCCGTTCGAAAGGCAGGGCAGGGCCGTCCATTCGATAGGGGCCTTCTGGTCGAGGGTGGTGCTCGCGCTATCGGGCGTAAGGGTGGACGTGCAAGGAAGGGAGAACGTCCCTTCGGGCAGGCCTGTTATCTTCGTCTCCAACCACCAGGGCGCCTTTGATATACCCGCGCTCCAGGCCTTTTTGCCCGTGCAGTTCCGCTGGGTGGCCAAAAAGAGCCTTTTCAGGATACCGGTCATAGGCTGGAGCATGAGCCTTGCCGGGTATGTAGGCATCGACAGGGACAACCCGGCGGAGGCCATGAAGAACATGGAAGAGGCCTCGGAAAAGATAAAAAGGGGTACTTCGGTATTGATATTCCCCGAGGGCACGAGGTCCGGTTCTGTCCGGCTCCTCCCCTTTAAGCGAGGGGCCTTCGTCCTCGCAAAAAAAAGCGGCGTCCCTGTCGTGCCTGTCGCAATAGACGGCACTTCGGATATAATGAGGCGTGGGGGCATCCTCATAAGGCCATCGCGTGTCAGGATACGGATAGGCAGGCTCGTGGAAACCGGGCCTCTTGACGAGAAGGAGCTACGGAACAGGATGAAGAAGGACATAGAAGGACTGTTGCAGGCCGGGGCAGGGAGGCCCTGAAGAGGATTCATGGGAGAGCCCCTTAAGATAATCCCGCTCGGCGGGCTGGGCGAGATAGGCCTTAACATGATGGCCATCGAGTACGGCGACTCCATAATGGTCGTGGACTGCGGCCTCATGTTCCCCGAGGACTACATGCTCGGGATAGACATCGTCATCCCGGACGTGAGCTATCTTAAGAAGAACGCCGAAAAGGTAAAGGCCTACATAATAACCCACGGCCACGAGGACCACACCGGCGCCCTGCCTTTCATCCTGCCCCAGGTCGACGCGCCTATATACGGCACCGCCCTCACCATAGGTCTCATAGAGGAAAAGCTCGAGGAGTTCGGACTCGCCAAATCGACATTATTCGAGACGGTCCGCCCGAGGGACAGGGTATCCATAGGGCCCTTTGATATAGAATTCATACGCGTCAGCCACTCGATAGTGGACGGCTGCGGCCTTGCCATAAGGACGCCCGTGGGCACCGTTATCCATACCGGGGACTTCAAGATGGACCAGACCCCGGTGGACGGAGAGGTAATGGACTACGCCCGGTTCTCGGAATACGGTGAATCCGGGGTGCTCCTTCTCATGTCGGACTCGACGAACGTCGAAAAGGAGGGCTATTCCCTTTCCGAGCGCGAGATAGGGAAAAACCTCGAGGAGATATTCAGGAGGTGCGAGGGCAGGATAATAGTCGCCGCCTTCTCCTCCAACATACACCGCATCCAGCAGGTCATGGAAGCCGCCGCAAGGCACGGGCGCAGAGTGATACTCAACGGCAAGAGCATGGTCGCCAACGTGCGGATAGCGCACGCCCTCGGGTATCTCAAGTACCCGGAAGGGCTCATGGCCGACTTGAAGGAAATAGACTCGATACCCCACGACCAGGTCGTGCTCCTCACTACCGGGAGCCAGGGCGAGCCCATGAGCGCCCTTACCCGCATGGCAATGGACAACCACAAGCAGATAAAGGTAAGGAAGGGCGATACCGTCATCCTTTCCTCCAAGTTCATACCCGGCCACGAGAAGGCCATATCCACCATGATGAACCACCTCTACAGGAGAGGCGCTGACGTCATATACGAGAAGGTCTCGGAGGTGCACGTCTCCGGGCACGCGAGCCAGGAGGAGCTTAAGATAATGCTCAACATGGTGCGCCCGAAATACTTTATCCCGGTGCACGGCGAGTACAGGCACCTGGTCCTCCATTCGAGGCTCGCCGCGAGGATCGGCATACCTGAAGAGAACGTAATAATAGCCGAGGACGGGGACGTGGTCGAGTTCGCCCCTGAAGGCGGGTTCGTGAAGGCCGGGAAGGTCGAGTCCGGGAGGGTATTCGTTGACGGCAAGGGCGTGGGAGACGTGGGCGAGATGGTATTGAAGGACAGGAACCACCTGGCCCAGGACGGCATGGTGCTCGCCCTCGTTGCCATAAACGCCACGACCGGCGACATGGTCTACGGCCCCGAGATAGTGACCCGCGGGCTTGTGCTCGAAGAGGGCAGGCCCGGCCTCATCGAGGAAGCCCGGAAGGTGGTCATAGAGTCGCTCAACAGCCTCAATGCCGAGGTAAAGACCGAGCAGCTCGAGATAAAGGAAGAGGTGAGGAGGGCGCTACGCCGTTACTTCAACAGGACGTTGGAGCGGAAACCCGTCATACTCCCGATGATAATCGAGATATAGGCTGCTGCTCAAAAAATCCATCTGCGTCGAAGGCTACGTCGCTGGACACTCCGGCGTACGCGAAAAGTACGCCTCGTTCCTTGCTCCCCTGTTCCTAATGGGGCCTCGCATCCGGAGCTTTTTGAGCAGCCTAAGCGAATTTTGTATTTTCCCGCAACCTGTTGGCCGAAGGGTTTTTATTGAGATGAGCTCGAAAGTCTACTTCGCGGACCTGAGGACCACCCCCAAAAGAAACCTACATAACAAGCTCGACTCCCTCCTTGAGAACGTAGGCATAAGGGAGAGGTTCAGGAAAGGGCACCTTGTCGCCCTTAAGCTCCATTTCGGGGAAAAGGGCAACGCCTCCTACGTGAGGCCCGTTTTCGTAAGGCGGATCGTCGAGCGCGTAAGGGAGACAGGCGGAAACCCCTTTCTTACCGACACAAACACCCTTTACGTAGGCACCAGGGGCAACACGGTAGACCACCTGAGGACCGCCGTCGAGAACGGCTTCGATTTCGCCGTGGTCTCAGCCCCCCTCGTCATAGCCGACGGCTTAAGGGGAGCCTCCGGGACGCCGATAAGGGTAGGGGGGAAGCACCTCAGGGAAGTAAGCATAGCGAGCGAGATAGTCGCCGCCGACGGGCTCGTGGCGGTGACCCATTTCAAATGCCACGAGCTTTCCGGCTTCGGGGGCGCGTTGAAGAACGTCGGCATGGGGTGCGCAAGCCGCGAGGGGAAGCTCGCGCAGCACTCGAACTGCTCCCCGATCGTAGACCCCGGAGGCTGCGTTGCCTGCGGCGACTGCGCCGCCGCGTGCCCCTCGGGGGCCATAACGGTCGGGACCGCCGCAGTCATAGACAAGGAGGCCTGCATAGGATGCGGCCACTGCATCGCCGTTTGCCCGGAGGGTACGATAAAGGTAAGCTGGGACGAGTCGTCCGGGAGGCTCCAGGAGAAGATGGTCGAGCACTTCGAGGGGGCCGTCAAGGGGAAGTCTGGCAGGTGCGTATATATCTCATTCGTGACCCAGGTGAGCCCGGCCTGCGACTGCTACGGCCATAACGACGCCCCCATAGTGCCGGACGCCGGGGTGCTGGCCTCGATTGACCCGGTGGCCATAGACCAGGCCGCTGCGGACATCGTAAACGGGATGGAAGGGTTCAGGGGGAGCGCCTTAAGGAGCGGGCACGGGCCGGGTGGCGACAAGTTCAGGGGGGTCCACCCTTCCGTAGACTGGGAAGTGCAGCTGTCATACGCCGAGGAGAGGGGCCTCGGGTCGAGGGATTACTCCCTTGTTAAAATCTGATATCATGGGTTTGGCGGTAAGCCGGACGGAGCGGATATGGCGGTAAAGAAGATAGGCGAGCTCCTGGTCGAATCAGGGCTCATAATGAGGACCAGCTCGAAGAGGCCCTTGCCGCGGGCAAGGAGAACAAGGGCACCAGGACAGGCGCCCTGCTCGTAAAGCTCGGGTACGCAACGGAGATTGACATAGCCCAGACCCTCTCCTACCAGGTCGGCATCCCCTTCGTGGATATGGCTTCCACGACCGTGGACCCGGAGAGCATCAAGCTGGTCAACGAAAAGCTCGCCAGGAAGTACCTCCTTGTGCCGCTCTACCATGACAAGAAGGTCCTGAGGGTCGCCATGTCGGACCCGCTGAACCTGAACGCCATAGACGACCTGAGGTTTTCGACGGGCTTGGAGATACAGCCCTTCATCTCCACGCTCTCGGACATCAACGCCGCGATATCGAGGCACTATCACCTGAACGAGCCCATGATGGACGAGATACTGGGCGATTTCAAGAAGGACAGGTACGTCGAGGTATTCCACGAGTCCGAATCGAGCAGGGACCTTTCCGAGCAGGTAAAGAAGTCCGCCGCCCCGCCCATCATAAAGATGGTCGATTCCATCCTGATACACGGCTTCGACAACAGGGCGAGCGACATCCACATCGAGCCGCAGGAAAAGGGCGTGAAGCTCAGGATACGGGTGGACGGGCTCATGCGCGAAACCAAGCAGCTCCCCAAATGGGTGCAGGGGCCTGTCGTTTCGAGGATAAAGATAATGGCCCGGATGGACATAGCCGAGAGGAGGACGGCCCAGGACGGCAGGTTCAAGGTGCGGATAGGGGAAAAGAGCATGGACGTGAGGGTCTCGTCGCTCCCGACCCAGCACGGCGAGACGATAGTCATGCGGCTCCTCGACCCCAAGGCCGCCATGATAGACATAGAGGGCATAGGGATAGGAAAGGGTGAGCTCGACCGGGTGCTTGATATCATAGAGCGCCCCCAGGGGGTCGTGCTCGTCACCGGCCCCACTGGCTCGGGAAAGACCTCGACCCTTTACGCCATGCTCGCCCGCATAAAAAAGGAAGAGATAAACATAATCACGATAGAGGACCCGATAGAGTACGAGCTCAAGGACGTAAACCAGGTGGCCGTGAACGACAAGACCGGCCTGACCTTCTCGTACACCCTGAGGTCGGTACTACGGCAGGACCCGGACGTCATACTCGTCGGCGAGATGAGGGACGCGGAGACGGCCACGATCGCCCACCAGGCCTCCCTTACGGGGCACCTTGTCTTCTCGACCCTGCACACAAACGACGCGGTATCATCGGTAACGAGGCTCCGTAACCTCGGCGTGCCTTCGTACATGATAGCGTCGGCCCTGAACGGCATAGTGGCCCAGAGGCTCGTGAGGATGATATGCAAGGGGTGCAGGGAGGAGTACACGCCGACCGGGCAGGAGATACGGAAGGCTGGGCTCAAGTGGTCCGGGAAGAAGCTCTACAGGGGCGCGGGATGCAGCCTCTGCGCCAATACCGGCTACTCGGGGAGGACCGGGATATTCGAGATAATATCGGTAAACGGCGCGATAAAGAACCTCATAGCCGCCGACGCCCCCGAGCACGAGATAATCGCCGCCGCCCTGGAAGGCGGCATGACCCCCATGCACATGGACGGGCTCGATAAGGTCTCTTCCGGCATAACCACGCTCGAAGAGCTCGCTCGGGTCATATACATGGCCAAGGAACCGGTATGCCCGGTTTGCCTTAAGACCGTACCGGCCGGTACGGAGAGATGCGGCGAATGCGAAGCTGCCAAGGCCGCCGTCTGTCAATGGTGCGGGAAGGGACGGGAGGAGGGCTGGGTAGCGTGCCCCTGGTGCGCGCACGAGTTCGCCGCCGCCCCGCTATCATGATGTTGAAAAGCACTTCCTGGACTTTTTCAATCACGGCTTGGCCGGAATAATCCGTCCAAGCCCCGCAAAATGCTCGACCTTGGACAGTCTTCGCAATTTGGCATCCATCCGTGGATTGCATATCAGGATGTTTTTCAACACCCTGATAAAGTCCTGATGAGGCCTGCTCCTTTTCGGGGCTTTCCCTTTTTCCTGCTATCCTGATTTCCATGAGCCAGGCTTTTTTTGGTTTGCGGAAAAGTTCCACTTGTGATATATTCCGGCAATCCACTATGTGAGCGAGTTCAGGCGGGGGCCTTCCCCGAAGGTACCCCCTCGTTTTTAATGCTTCTTGTTCTGAATCCTCTGCCCTGAGATGCTGAAATCCTCGCTGACCATAGCGCTCTTTGCCTTGGCTTGCATGCCGGGCTCCGCAATCGGGGAATTCTTTTCAATGGACCCGGCCCCTGCGGACAGGCCGTTCCTGGAACAAAAGAGGAAGCCGGGCGATATTAAGAAGGACAAGTACGGCCTCCCGGACCCCACTCCAGACGTAATCTCCCTTACGCACCTTCCAAAGGACCGATACGGCTTCGTAGACTGGGCCGAGGCCATCTCCACGGGCGTAATCTCGCCGAAATCGTCGATCGACGGCTTGCCCGCAAGGCTCTCTCCCGTTGACAGGGAGAGGTTCGACGGGGACGTCCTCATAAGGTCCGGGAAGGAATTCATGCCGGACGTGCTCTTCCCGCATTCGGCCCACAACGAGTGGCTCAAGTGCTCCACCTGCCACCCCCGCATATTCTCGAAGAAGGCCGGCGCGAGCCGCATTACGATGACGGGGATATGGAAGGGCAGGTTCTGCGGCGTATGCCATGACAAGGTGGCCTTTCCGACGAGGAACTGCTTCAAATGCCATTCGGTTCGGAAGGACGCGGGGAAATAGCATGTATTGTCCAGAGGAACAACATGCCTTTTGAAGACTTTTCAAAAAAGGAACTTATAAGCATCCTGGAGATCATCGAGTCCGCCCAGAAATGCACGGGGGCGGACCAGATAAAGGACCTCATATTGAAGGCGAGGGGCGTCGTAGAGGCCGATTACGCCGTCTGCGGACTATTGGGAAAGGAAAAATCAGGGGCGCCATGCATCAGCTCCTATATAAACGGAAATTATTCGGACGAATGGGTCAATAGATACATGAATGAGGGGTATGCCGCCAACGATCCGATAGTCAGGCACATGTCCAAGTATTCACTGAGCCGGTTATGGACCGAAATATTCAAGGAGCACAGGGACCCCGCCTCAACGAGGCTCCTTAAGGACGCTGAAGACTTCGACCTTAAGTTCGGGGTAACCGGCGGGGTGTTCGTGCCCGAGCTTGACCAGGTGGCCATCTTCACGTTCGCAGGGGGGAAAGACCGCTTCAGGGCCCACCATAAGAGGATAATGGACATACTCGTCCTCCATCTGCAGAGCGCGCTTGTAACTTCGATTGCGACCGACGCAGCACTGGAAAAACTGCCGGACAAGGGGATGCCCAACTGGAGGTGCAAATATGGATTATAGGAAATTCTCGAAAAAGGAGCTTGGAGATATCCTCGACCTCATCTAGATGTCCGTTGCGTGCCGGGCAGACGAGGACATCCTGAGATTGACAGGGAAAATAAAGGACCTCGTTTGCGCGGACCAGGGTGTATGCGGGCTGGGCGGCATCGTTTCAGGCGAGCTCTCGAATATCATCAAGATAGTGAACTATGACTACTCTACCGAGTGGCTTTCCATGTATGCCGCCGAAAAACTGTACAAGAACGATCCGATAATCAGGTACAATTACGAGCGCTTCGAGACGCATTTCTGGTCTGAGGCGATCGAGGCTTTCAATGACGAGTCCAGCAGGGATTTCATGAGGAAGGCTTCTGATTTCGGACTTGTCCACGGCGTGGCAAGCGGCATGCGCGACGGCGGCTCGAAGGGTTCGATATTTTCGTTCTCAAGCTCCAAGAACCGTTTCAGTAAACACCACAAGGACGTCCTGGACATACTCACCCCGCACGTCCACATGGCGCTGGCGAGGGTCGGAGGCGTCAGGAGCGAAAAGAGCGGTCCTCAGATCTCGGAAAGGGAAAAAGAGGTCTTGAACTGGATGAAGGAAGGCAAGACCAACTGGGAGATTTCGGTCATTGAACATCAGCGAAAGGACGGTCAAGTTCCACGTCCAGAATATAGAAAGAAAGCTCAATGCCGTAAATAAGGCTCGTACGATTGCGATAGCGATGGATATCGGGCTGGTAATGTAAGATCCATGCAAGGAGCTCGGTCTTCTGTCCGCGCATAGTTCCTCGAAAGACCCCAGTCAAGCTCTATCGCGCCCGCGACTACGCCGTCCGGCATCGTGACGAAATCCGCCAGCTGCGTTACCGGGAAGCCGCAGAGCCCTCAAAAGCCTGTAGTATCGCTTGTCCACTACCATGACCATGCGCCTTACGCCTCTCAGGGCGCTCCAATTGTATATGGCCTTGTAAATCAAGCGGGAGATGAGCGACGCGTTCTTCTCCGCTCCTCTTTACGCAGAGCCGGGTGATTTCAGGCCATGTCCGTCTTTGCGGAACTCGCCCTCGCCGGCATCATGCAGGCGAACTCCTTTCCACCATGAACGGATAAGGATGCGTTATGAGCCTGGCATGTCCGAGAATGCTCATGTCCATCCTGAACACGCCGATGCATTCCGCAAACCTGTCATACTCGTCGGTCTCCATCCCGTCCTGCGAGCACCGCACCCACTTGAGTTCCGGGCGAAGACCTCATGGCGGAGCTAAGCGCCGCCTCGAATTCCTCAGAGCGGAGATGGTCTTTATTGAACCCGCTATCCTCGAATATCAGTTCCATGTCCCTTTTAGCAGGAAGGGGCGGGGTCACGTAACTGGCAGGCATATCAGTTCACTTTATGCGGCGTAGTTGTAAAATAAAAAATTTAATTCCGGGGACCTGGCCAAAGTGCAGTGGGACCGGGCGGGTAAATGATGTATAATGCTGCCGTTCCGATTTGAGAGAGGGCAGGGCAAAACCCGGTACTTAAGGCGTGCAGGCATCCTGAAAGGAGTTTGTATGGACGCTGACTACAGGAGGTGCCGTGAGACCGCTTTCAAGGCGCTCATTGGTCCTCATACGGACTCGCGGAGTTCGGCAGGAACGTCTTCTGGAGCTAATGGTATCGTACGCAGCGCCCAGGAAAGACGCCCGGACGTCTCCGACAGGCTCCTCAGGAGGTTCAGGGGTTTAAAGGCGCCTCGACGCATCCCGGAAGAGCTTAAGGCCGAGGGCTCGCTGGGCGACGACGGCATAGTGCTCGTCAAGCTATTCAAGGAGATGGCGGGCGCCTATCTTAAGGAGCGGACGGTCGGGCAGGATGCCGAGGCCGGCATGGCGGACCTCCTCGACTACCTTTGCCTTACGCTATCCGGCGAGAGGGTCGAGAAGTTCTTAGCGGTATACATGGGGTTCAGGAAAGAGATAATCTCCATAGACGTTCTGCACGAGGGCACCATAAACCAGACCGTCGTGTATCCGAGGAAGGCCATTGAGATGGCCTTCAGGCATAACGCCAGGTCGGTCATCTTCGTCCACAACCACCCGAGCGGCGACCCCACGCCGTCGAGCCAGGACAGGCAGCTTACAAGGGTCCTGGACAGGGCCGCTTCCGCGGTCGACATACTGGTCCTTGACCACCTGATAATCGGCAGGGACAGGCACTTCAGCGCCAGGGAGAACGGCTGGTCGATGGGGCTTCCCTTCAACTGCATCGCCGCAAGCCCCTGATGTCGACTTAAAAGGCCTTTGTTGTCATTGCGGAGCTTTGGCTCGAAGCAATCTCAAATGCCCGATATTCCAAAAAATGAGAGTGCTTCCCGCCACGCTTCGCTCGCGGCTTCGGCTCACACGCTCGCAATGACGAATATGCGAATCAGTCAGAGCTTCCTTAACTTGGTGCTCTTAAGAAGAGTCGGCCTGTTCAATCCGGCCTCTTTGAGCGTTCGAGCGCCTCTGAAACGGCCTTCAAGAGGCTTCCTACCGAATAGGGCTTGGGGAGAAAGCTGTAGCCTTTTTCCTTGAGGAGAGGCCTCGATGTCTCCTCGGCGTAGCCGCTCGTTATTACCACCGCCATGCCGGGTTTTTTCGTAAGGAGCTCCTCGGCGAGATTGAAACCGCTCTTGTCCTTGAGGACAAGGTCCGAAAATAAGACCTTGAGGTCCGGTTCCCTCTGGAACGCCTCCATCGCCTCTTTCGCGTTCCCGGCCTCGACGACCTTGAACCCGTTATTCGCAAGCGCTGCCTTCGTGAACTCCCTTACCGGCAGGTCGTCCTCGACGAGAAGGACCTTTTCCCCTCCGCCCTTCAAGGGCTTAACCTCGCGCGCCTCCTTCTCCGGGAGTGCGGCCGGGAAATAGATCTTGAAAATGGTGCCCCTGCCCGGTTCGCTCTTGACAGATATCCACCCCCGGTGCTGCTTGACTATGCTGTAGACTATGGAGAGCCCGAACCCCGTCCCCTTGCCGGCCTCCTTGGTGGTAAAGAAAGGCTCGAATATCCTGGACAGGAACTCCTTCTCAATGCCCACGCCCGTGTCGGCCACGGTAAGGCAGACCGCCTCCCCGGGGCGGGCGTCAGGTACTGATTTGGCCCGGCGCTCGTCTATGAAGACGTTTTCCGTCTTTATGGAGAGCGTCCCGCCCGCGGGCATGGCGTCCTTCGCGTTCAGGGCGAGGTTCATGATGACCTGCTCGATATTGCTCTCGTCGGCCTCTATGGTACAGAGGTCGGGGGCCAGGTCGGTCGAGATGGTGATGTCCTCCCCGATTATGTGGGTGATCATGACCAGGAGCTCATCGACGAGCTTGTTCACGTTGAGCGGCACGAGCTCGAAGGGCTGGCCGCGGCTGAAGAGGAGGAGCTGCCGGGTAAGCTTGGAGGCGAGCATCACGGAGTTGACAATGCCGTCAACGCGCGGGTATGCAGGGTCGGACTTCTTCATTTCCTCGAGGGCCAGCTCTGCATTGCCCCTTATCGCCGTGAGGATGTTGTTGAAGTCGTGCGATATCCCTCCCGCGAACCTCCCTATTGCCTCCATCTTCTGCGACTGGCTGAGGCGCGCCTGTATGAGCTCCCTTTCGCGTTCGGCGCGCTTCCTTTCGGTTATGTCCCGGACCATGCCCGTGAAGTGGAGCACACCGCCGAGGGTGAAGTTATTGAGGGCGAGCTCCAGCGGGAATATCTCTCCGTTTTTCCTCAAGCCTTCGAATTCGTGTATCCTGCCCTGTACCGTGCTCTCCCCGGTCCTCAAAAACCTTTCAAGCCCCTCCTTGTGGGCCTTCTTGTATTTGTCAGGGACGAGGACCCCGACGTCCTGCCCGATGAGCTCTTCCCTGGGATATCCGAATATCCGGGCCGCGCTCTCGTTGCAGTCGATTATCCTGTCCTTTGCGTCGGCTATGATTATGCCGTCGAATGCGGTATTGTGGACGAGCCGGTACCTGGTCTCGCTCTCCTTCAGGGCCATCTCGGTCTTCTTCCTCTCGGTTATGTCCTCGCCGGAGCTCAATGTGCCGGCTGCGATGCCGCCCTCCATCAGCACGGCGTTGTGCCACAGGACGACCCTTTCCTCGCCGCTTCTCGTCAATACCGGGTTCTCGAAATAGCCCTCGGCCTCCCTGCCGCCGGAGATGAGCCTGGCGAACTCGAACCGAACCTCTTTTTTGAGCCTGGCCGGCAAGAAGTTCTCGACCCAGTCCCTGCCGAGGACCTCTTCCTCCCGGTACCCGAGCGTCTGGCAGGCGTTCCTGTTTATAAGGCGCACCTTCCCTTCCCGGTCAAGGACGACCACCATCACCCCTGCCACATCGAGGTACTTCTGGAACCGGTCCCTTTCCCTCGAAGCCGTCCTCTCGGCCTCCTCGCGTTTTTCAACGAGCGCCATGAGCGGCCTGAATATGAAGAAATAAAGGATGGGCGAGAGGATGAGCACAAGGAGCGGGGCGTCTATGAAGATGGCATGGACCGGCTCAAGGAAGTCCCTGTAGAAATAGAAGAGCATCATTATAAAGGCCTCGACGAAGAAAACCGAAAGGACCAGTATGACGATTATCTTTATCGGCGAATAGGTCCGGGCTTCCGTCCTCTGCTCTGGCCTGCCCTGGCGTGAGGTCTTCTCTTCCATTTTCCTTTTCCTGGAGAAATGTCGCGCTTCTGATTGACGGGTTGAGGTCTTTCCAGGCTGCTATCCCGTTCCGGGCAGCCTGGCATCCCGCCGCGGGAATGGGCTGGTTTAGGGAAGGTCTGATTAATTCTGTTTTCTGTTGTCATTGCTTAGGAGCTAAAGCTACGAAGCAATCTCTAAGTGCTTGATTTTCCAAAAGATAAGATTGCTTCCCGCCACGCTTCGCTCGCGGCTTCGGCTCACACGCTCGCAATGACGAACACATTGAATTAATCAGAGCTTCCTTAGTTTTGATTTTTATTCCAAAATTCCGGCTTTTCGCGCGTAATCGGAATATTTGCCCGCCCGTCCTGTATACCAGCCTGGCCCTCGGTAGAGCCGGGCAGAAGGCCTGAACTAAATATTCTGTATTTCTCGGCTTTCGTCAAGCTTGACAGGCCTGAATCTCGGTGTAGATTCAACATAATGCGTTTTAACCCGCCTGAAATAAGGAAGGAGAGCGTATTATGAGAAAGGCAGCATATTTCATGTTTTTCGCCATTGCCGCCCCGTCGGTCGCGTTCGCATACCCGAACGGGACCCCCATGTACCTTACGGATACCGGCCCGTTTTGCGCATCGTGCCACTCGGCCATGAAGGCCGAGTACATGCCGGAAGCGCCGCCGGATTTCGCGAAGTCCGAGGTGCCCGAGGCCAAGCACTACGCACTTGTGCGCGCCAAACTCCCGCCTTCTCCTTATATAGAGCTCACGGATGAAGAGAAGGAGGAGGTCATACGGGTAGCCAGGCTCATCGACTCCAGGTCGTCCGTAACTATTTCTGCCCCGGAAAGCGTAAGGGCCGGGGCGGAGACGGTCGTCGAGGTCAAGGCGAGGGGCGGAAACGGCCCTGCAATCGGCATCATGCTCGTGGACCGGGCCCTGAGGTTCCAGTCCAGGCCGGTCTCGTCCTCGGGATGGCAGGTGCTGGGCGAACCGGAGGTCAGGGGGCAGGACGGCAAGCCCCAGAGGAGCTGGTTTGAGAAAAGGTCCGAAGGCCTTCCCGCGAACCTCAACTATGCGGCCGTAGAGGGGCAGGATTTCAACCTGGAAAGGGACATCCTCCCGGGTGGTACCGTCACTTACAGGCTAAGGGCGCCCCTTGCCCCCGGCGTTTACACTATGTCCGCCGCCTTCCTGTACGGAACGGAAAACACGGACAAGGCGGGATTTTTCCAGCGGCCTTCCGGCAGGATACTGTTTTCCGAAGAGATACGGGTGAGGGTCGAGTAAAAGTTCAGGGGAGCGGACTAAAAAAAATTATTTTCAGGACTGAAACCCCTTTTTTTCTATTTACACCGGATATTATTCGGGTTATCCTCGGGTCCATTATTCATACAATTACGGCATCTTGCCATTGGTATTCAAATCCTTTTTCGGCGCAGTCCGGCAAAGGATTTTTTATATAAGGGAGAATATATGCGCCTACGGGTTTTGCGAGGTGAAGTAGGCCCCTTGGGAAGGAGGCGGGTGAATCCTTTCAGGGGGGTTTGAAAAACCGTTGCATCAGGATATTGCCAGGGTAGTCGAACCGGAAGCAAAAAACTTTCAAGAGGTAAAAACTTTCAAAGGAGAAGAAAATGAAAAAGCTCGGATTCGCCCTCGTTGTAGCGCTCTTCGGACTCTCGATGCTCGTGACTGCCTGCCAGAAGCAGGAAGCGCCCAAGGAGCAGCCCGCTCCCCCGACAGCTGAGCAGCCGGCCCCTCCGGCTGACCAGCAGCCTCCTGCCGACCAGGCCGCTCCCCCGGCTGACCAGGCCGCTCCCCCGGCGGGACAGCCCCAGAACTAATCACGAACGGGGCTTAAAGCCGTAATGGTCTGAACCGAAAAACGGCGGATCGGAAGGGGGTGCCCCGGAACATCCGCCGCTTTTTTTACAGGCTGCTGAAAAAGCCCAATCTGCTGTGTCGTCTTCAAAGTTGGACACTCCGGCGTACAAGAAAAGTACGCCTCATTCCTAAGGAAGCTCTGATTAATTCAATGTGTCGTCATTGCGAGCGAAGTTGAAACAATCTTATCTTTGGAAAATCAAGCATTAGAGATTGCTTCGGAGCTAAAGCTCCTAAGCAATGACAACAGAAAACAGAATTAATCAGACCTTCCCTAATTTTTCGACTCCTTGCATCTTGAGCTTTTTGAGCAGCCTGAATGTGGGTTTTTGAAGTAATCTTTTAAAGCCCAAGCCGGTTCTGATTTCTGTCCGTCCATCAAGGCCGGGAGGCCTGCCATGGAAGAGAAGGGCGTCTACATAGCTACCTCCGGATGGCAGTACGGCCACTGGATAGGGCCATTCTATCCGGAGCATATCGCGAAATCGAAGCTCTTCGAATTCTACGCCACCCGCTTCAATACCGTCGAGGTCAATAACTCCTTTTACAGGCTCCCCGAGAAGACCACCTTCGCCCGCTGGAAGGAAAAAAGCCCTGAAAAGTTCATCTTCGCCCTCAAGGCGAGCCGCTTCATAACCCATGTGAAAAGGCTCAAGGACCCGGTGGAGCCGGTCAGGAACTTTATGGACCGGGCCGTGGCGCTCGGAGAAAAGTTAGGGCCCATCCTATTCCAGCTGCCGCCCAGGTGGAACCTAAATATCGAACGGCTCGCCATTTTTCTCGAGGCCCTTCCCAGGAATTTCAGGTTCGCGTTCGAGTGCAGGGACCCGAGCTGGTTCCATCCCGAGGTCTACGGGCTTCTTAAGGAGCATAACTCAGCCTTTTGCATATTCGATTTCGATTTCCTCCTCTCGCCCAGGGAGGTCACGGCGGACTTCATCTACATCAGGCTCCACGGCCCGGCAGGCAAATACAGGGGGCAGTATTCGGAGGAAACGCTCCGGGACTGGGCCGGGTTCATAAGGAAATGGAAGGGGAAGACCAAGGCCGTTTACTGCTATTTCGACAACGACGAGGCCGGGTACGCGGCAGCGGACGCACAGAGGCTCAAGAATATTCTGCGCCTTGAATAGCGCGAGCCCCTGCCCCTCAATGCGACGTCTTCCTCAGCACGCCGCCGTTACAGAGCTTCAAGGCCCTCAGGAGCTCTATAGTCCTCCGAGCGGCCTCCTCTGGCCTCCGGGGGTCGTAGAGGTCCACTGTAATGAAGCCCCGGTACGAGCGCCTTTCGAATAAAGAGAAGAGCCCCTTCAGGTCCATCTCGGCGGCATCAGGGATGAGGCGCAGGCGTTTTCTGCCTGAGAGGTCCTCGATATGGACGTGGAATATCCTGCCGTCAAGGAGGTTTACCGTGGACTCCGGCTCCTCGCCGAGGGCAAAGCTGTGCCCCAGGTCAAGGTTGGCGCCCAGGAAGCGCGAGCCTATCTCGCTTATGAGGCACGATAGCTCGGAGCCGGACTCGATAAGTAGCCCCGGCTCGTACTCAAGGCCTATGAAGACCCTCTTCTCCTCGGCGTAGCGCATGATGTCCTTAAGCGAGCCCTTCAGGAACTCTATCCCCTCCTCGGGGGTCGTCTCGGGCTGTATCGGCCCGGAGGTAACGCTTACATTGGATGAGCCGAGCGCCTTCGCGAGGTCTATGCACTTTTTGGTGTAGTCAACCCGCCATGCCCTTACGCCGGGGTCGGGGTCCGCGAGGCACGGCTCGAAGAGCGGCTCGTTGGCCCCCGATTCGTAGTACCCCCGGACCGTGTTCGCGTTTATGTTCGAGACCTGGATGCCGGTCCGCGCAAGCACCGCCTTGAGCCTCTTGAGCTCGGGCTCCTTAAGGCTGTGCATGTATAGGTGGGGGATGTCCGCGAGTATCTCGACCCCCTCGTACCCTGCGGCGGCTATCTTTTCCACGGCCTCGAATACGGAGTAGTCTGTGAACGCGTTAGTGCTGAAGGAGAACCTCATGTGTGCACCCCGCTCTCTTTTGCTTTTTCCGCGTACCTGAAGAGCATCTCGGCCTGCTTGAAATAACGGTGTTCGTCCACGCCGACCGGCGCCTTGAAGAAAGAGGCGAGGTGGGTCATGGGGCCGCCCTCGCCCCTCCTTTTCGAGAGATCTGAAAGCCTCACGAGGTCGAGTATGAGAGGGGCCGCGAGCAGGGAATCGTACCCCTGCCAGATGAACTGCATGGTCATCCGCGAGCCGAGGAAACCCCTGAAGTGGATGAAGTTCCACGCGGTCTTCACATCGTCGAGCGAGGGGACGAAGTCGATGCGGACCCTTGAGTGGGGGGCGTATCCGAGGACCTTGTGGAGAATGCCGTCCTTGCTGATTATCTTCGATTCCCTGTTCTCCGGGTCGCTTAAGACCCTTCCGTCCATGTTCCCCAGGAGATTGACCCCCTCCCAGCTCAGCACCTCGAGGTTCCTGTAGAGGAACATCGGCGCGAGGGCGGACTTTACGAGCGTTTCCCCGGTCTTCCCGTCGTTTCCCATGACCGGCACGCCGTTTTTCCGGGCAAGCTCGACGAGGGCGGGTACAAGGGCGTTCGAGGGCGTGAAGTTTATGTAAGGGCAGCCCTCGAGAATGGCGGCGTAGGCGTAGATGGCCGATGCCCGGACCTCTTCCGAACGGTCCTCCATGACGCATTCCTCGAAGCCGTCCGGTGTTTCATGCGAGGGCCTCGCCTCAAGGGGCGGCTCGGTCGAGGCGAGGTTCACGACGACCACGCAGTCGAGCGAATTCTTTTCCCTGAAACCGGCTATGTCCTTCCTGAGCTTCAGCGCCTGCGCTTCGAGGGTCATGGCCCGCTCTGTCGCGGTATCAGCCGAAAGGAGCTCTATCGTCCTCCCGCAGTTGGTGGTTATGCCGTGGCAGATGTTCGGCGAGACCTCGATGAGGCCGCCTTCGATGGCGGAGAGGAGCTCGGATGGAAGCCCGGCGGACTTGAAAAGGGAGACGGCGCTCTCGAGAGGCGAGCCGGTCCTTATGTCCCATCCGCCGAAGGCCATATCCGCGGGCTCCGCGAGCGCGAGACCATTGAAGTGCGGAAGCTCCGTGACCATGCCGGTCCTGTCGGAAAGCCCCTTTTTAAGGGCCAGGGCCCCGGCGATGACGGCGGTGGCTATATAGCCCGAGACGCCTATGAAGAACACCCCTGTCTTACCCACGGCAAGGGCGCGCCTTCAGGACAGGACCAGCGGTGACGGCCAGCATAAGAAATCGTACCATCCCGGCCTCCTCTTTTTTCAGGCACCGGGCCCGTTTTTCCAGGGCCCCTTCCGCCTTTGGGACCAGGCAGGGCCGGTCATTTTTTCTGTGGGGTTTTAAGGATCGCGTCCGGTAAAGTGCCGGACCGGACGCAGTCTTCCTGGGCTGGCTGCCGGATAAGGCCCGGCTCGGTTACCCTTATTGGATTCTATGGCAAGAACGGTGTTTGTCAAGAAGCCGGGAATGCATTCTGCAGCGTGGAAAGGATGGCGAGCGCGGGGCCTCTACGGGCGCCGCCGCGCTTGAGGGCCAGGAGTGACCGGGCCTGAAGACTCAGGCGTTCCCGCCTTTTTCGAGGTTCTTTATCATGTCCGTGAACATGGTGCCCCGTATCGTGGTCTGCTCTCCGCACTTGGGGCATTTTATGACTGCGCCGTCCTTCAATTCGCGCGCCTTCTTCTTGAAGACGTTCTCGCATACAGGGCAGGTTATGTCTATTATTACGTCGGCCATTTCAGGGGCTCCCTTCAAACGATTTCAGCGTTATTTTTTTTACCATAAAAGGGGGCGGGAGGCAACAGCGGTACGGGCTCCCGGCAACGTCCCCGGGACGTGAGCGGGTTTAACATGTCAAAGAAGAATTCAAAGCCGATTACATGTTTGACACCCTGGCGAGATGGTGTTAGCATTTCGGAATCCTGAATACAATCGGTGCCCTCTGGGGTTGACGAGACGTGTTTTGCCTGACCCGAAAGACGAGTCCGCGGGGACTGGCCGTAAAGGCGCTCTTCGCATTGAGCCTCCTCCTCGTAGCGTTCGCGGGCGCAAAGGGCTTTTACGGGCCGGTAAGCGAGATGCACGGCTTCCGGCAGGCCCAGACCGCCATATCCGCAAGCTACATCCTCAATGGCGGGCCGTGGCTTGCCTACGAGACCCCGGTCCTGGGGCCGCCCTGGCCGATACCGTTCGAGTTTCCTCTTTACCAGTGGGCGGTCGCGCTTGCCGCCAAGACCGGCCTTTTTCCGCTCGTCCAGTCCGGCAGACTGGTAAGCATACTTTTTTTCCTTTCGTCACTCGTCCCGCTCTACGGGATACTGCGGGTTCTCAATCTCGGCAAAAACCAGGCCCTGGCAATCCTCTCCCTCTATTGCGTAAGCCCTCAGTACCTCTTCTGGTCGCGCACCCTCATGATAGAGTCTGCCGCCCTGGCCCTCGCGCTTTATTATATATGGTCCGTTATGCTCTATTCGGAAGGGCGGGCTGCGAGCGCCGGTAAATGGGCGCTACTGGGTTTCGCGGCGGCCATAGGGGCGCTTGCCGGGATGGTCAAGGTGACCACCTTCGGGGCTTTCTGGGCCGCGGCGCTCGTTGTGCTCGGAATCCGCGTCCTTAGCGACTTAAGGAAAGGCCATGCTTTTCTCGGGAACTGGCGCCTCCTTCTATTCGGCGCCATAGTCCCGGTAATGGCAGTATACCTCTGGACCTCATACGCCGATTCCAATAAGGCGCTTAACCCATTCGGGGCGCACCTGACCTCTTCAGCGCTCAAGGCCTGGAACTTCGGGACATTGAAGCAGAGGCTCTCGGTCGGGACTTACGAGACGTTCTGCCTGAGGGACCTGACCAACATCATGGGTTCGTATCTGCTTATCGTCCCGGCGATTATTGCGGGCCTTTTTTGCGGGCTGGAAAGGCGGAAGACGGCGCTTATCCTCTCGGCCCTCTTTGCCATGCCGTTTTTCGTATTCACGAATCTTTATTTCGTGCACGATTATTATGCTTACGCAAACGGCGTTTTCCTCCTGGCCGCAATCGGAGTTGTGTGCGCCGGCCTAACGGAGTCGGGCAGCCGCCTTAAATGGACCTCAGGCGTCCTCCTTTTCTCGCTTGTATACGCCTCTTCCGCATACCACTACGCCGCCAGGTACTGGCCTGTCCAGGGGACGGGCTACAGCTATTCTGATATGAAGGGGGATTTCGAGGCTTACACGCATGCCGACGACGTGATAATCGCATTTGGAGCCGACTGGTCGTCAGAGGCCCCGTTCTACCTCGAGAGGCGCGGCCTCATGATGGCGGATTGGATGAGAAGACGGACCCCAGGCATGGGTCTCGGGGACATATCCCGGAACCTTGCCGGATACAGGGCAGGTGCCGTCCTTTTCTGCGGAAAAGCCAGGAGCGACAAGTCTTTTCAGGAGGAGGCGCTCTCCGGGCTCGGCCTGGCCGGATACAAAAAGGTTGTGGAATATGAGCGCTGCAAGGTTTATTATATGCCGGGACCGGACAACGCGTGAAACCGGCCGGCCTCTGCCTTTGATTACGGAATTCGAGGAGTCCTGAATGGAACGAAAAGGGAGCGGACACGATATCTGCATAGTCGGCGGGCTCGGGCACGTGGGCCTGCCGCTCGGCATAGCCTTTGCCAGGGCCGGACGGAAGGTAGTCCTCTATGACATAGACAAGAAGGCGAGCGAGCTGGTCCTCGGCGGCAAGCTCCCCTTCAAGGAGGCAGGCGGCGAGGAGGCGCTGAAGCCCGTCCTCGGCAAAACGCTCTTCATATCCAACGACAAAGGTTCGATCTCTGAGAGCCATTTCGTCATTATAGTAATCGGCACCCCGGTCGACGAGCACCTGAACCCCAAGTTCACGATATTCAAGAAGTTCTTTGACGATATAGCCGCGCACGTAAGGGACGGCCAGCATGTAATCCTACGGAGCACCGTTTACCCTGGCACGACGGAGCTCGTCGAGAAGCTCCTCAGGGAAGCGGGGAAGAAGGTCAGGGTCTCCTACTGCCCGGAGAGGATAGCGCAGGGGAACGCACTCGAGGAGCTTAAGACCCTGCCGCAGATAGTCTCGTCATTCGACGAGGAGGCCCGGGCCGAGGCAGGCGGGCTCTTCGGCGACATAGCCCTGGAGATAATACGCCTTTCCCCGCCGGAAGCGGAGCTTGCGAAGCTGTTTACGAACGTCTGGAGGTACATGCAGTTCGCCATCTCCAACCAGTTCTACCAGGTGGCGACCCAGTACGGCCTCGATTTCTACAGGATATACGACGCGATCACGCACAAGTACCCGCGCGCGAAGAGCTTCCCCTCGGCCGGGTTCGCCGCAGGGCCGTGCCTGTTCAAGGACACCATGCAGCTCGCCGCCTTCAACAACAACAATTTCTTCATGGGCCACGCGGCCATGCTCATAAACGAGGGCCTCCCGAACTTCATCGTGCAGAGGATAAAGGAGAGGCACGGCCTCAAGGACAAGACCGTCGGGGTGCTCGGCATGGCGTTCAAGGCGAATAACGACGACAAGCGCGAGTCCCTCTCCTACAAGCTCAAGAAGATCCTCGAGGTCGAGGCGAGGGAGGTCGTCTGCTCGGACGTGTACATCAAGGAGGACGGGTTCGTATCCGTCGACGAGCTCGTAAGGAGGTCAGACATTGTGATACTCGGCACGCCCCACCGCGAGTACAAGGGGCTCGACATATCCGGCAGGATGCTCGTTGACATCTGGAACTTTTTCGGAAAGGGAGGGCTTTTCTGATGAGGATACTCGTTACCGGCGCCGCCGGTTTCATAGCGGGCTACGTGGTGGAGGAGCTCCTTAACAAGGGCCACGAGGTAGTGGGCATAGACAACTACTCCAAGTACGGCAAGGTGGAGAAGAGCTACGACAGCCACCCGAAGTACGCCTTCCGGGAGGGCGACGCAAAGGACACGGCCCTCATGAAGGAGCTAATATCCGACTGCGACCATGTGCTGGCGGGCGCCGCCATGATAGGCGGCATTTCCTATTTCCACGAGTTCGCCTACGACCTCCTGGCCGAGAACGAGAGGATAGCGGCCTCCACGTTCGACGCCGCCATATGGGCGCACAAGCACCGGAAATTGAAGAAGATAAACGTCCTTTCCTCCTCGATGGTCTTCGAGAACTCGGATACCTTCCCCACGCCGGAAGGAGAGCAGTTGAGGTGCCCGCCGCCTCTTTCGACCTACGGCTTCCAGAAGCTCGCCTGCGAATACTTCGCAAGGGGCGCGAACGAGCAGTACGGCCTTCCTTACACCATCATAAGGCCTTTCAACTGCGTGGGCACAGGCGAGAAGAGGGCCCTTTCTGACAGGGAGATAATGTCGGGGAACGTGAGCATGGCAATGAGCCACGTCGTCCCTGACCTCGCGCAGAAGATATTGAAAGGGCAGGACCCGCTCCACATACTCGGCGATGGAAGACAGGTCCGCCATTATACGTACGGAGGCGATTTGGCGGAGGGCATAAGGCTCTGCATAGAGAGCGAAAAGGCAATAAACGACGACTTCAACCTCTCGACACCGGTCTCTACGAGCGTCATCGAGCTTGCCGAGCTTATCTGGAAGAAGATAAAGGGAGACGTCCCGTTCAGGTACACATCGGACCCGCCCTTCAGGTACGACATAAGGAAAAGGGTCCCTTCGGTGGAGAAGGCGAAAAGGGTCTTGGGCTTCGAGGCGAAGACCTCGTTATCAGAGGCCCTGGACGAGATAATACCGTGGATAGAGAAGCAGATAGCCGTGGGCGGGATATAGCGGGCTGCTGAAAAAGCCCAATCTGCTGTGTCGTCTTCAAAATTCGTCATTGCAGCGTACAAAAAAGTACGCCTCATTCCTCATTTTTCGACTCCTTGCATCTTGGACTTTTTGAGCAGCCTGGATGTGATTTTTGAGTTTTTCAGCAATCTTTAGATAGCCGTGGGCGGGATATAGGCAACCCTGAAAATTGATCTTTTCCCCGGACTCTGCGTCAGTCCGGGAATAAAAATGCTCACATATTATCCATATATGCTCCGCTTTTTATTCCCGGCCTTCCGGGAAAAGCGGGAAATCTCTAATTTTTAAGGTTGCCTACATGGTATCCAGAGCCTTGCATCTTGGACTTTTTGAGCAGCCTGGATGTGGTTTTGAGTTTTTCAGCAATCTGTTAGAAGGCAGGGTGTCATTTGAAGAGCCGTAAGAGGCAGGGCGGGATATCCATCGTCATCCCCGTGTATAACGAGGGCGGCAACATCAGGGCGGCCCTGGCCGAGATAAAGGCCAAGGTCAGGACCCCGCACAATGTCCTCATAGTCTACGATTTCGAGGAGGACAATACCCTCCCGGTCGTAAGGGAGATGGCGGCCAGGGGCGAGGTCGCCGGGCTCGCCCTTGTAAGGAACAAGTACGGCAGGGGCGTCTTGAACGCCATAAAGACCGGTTTCGAGAGCGCGGATAGGGAGGCGGTCCTGGTCGTAATGGCCGACCTTTCCGACGACCTCGCGGTGGTCGACGGGATGTACGCGAAACTAAAGGCCGGCTACGGCGTCGTCTGCGGCTCGCGCTACATGAAAGGCGGAAGGCAGATAGGCGGCCCCTTCCTCAAGAAGGCCCTTTCAAGGACAGCCGGGCTTACCCTTCACCTCATCGCCGGCATCCCCACCCACGACGCCACGAACAGCTTCAAGATGTATTCGAAAGAGCTCCTTGATAACATTGAAATAGAAAGCACCGGCGGCTTCGAGCTCGGGATGGAACTGGTCATAAAGGCCCATTTCAAGGGCTACGGCGTAACCGAGGTCCCTTCCACCTGGAAAGACAGGGTGGAGGGCGAGTCCAGGTTCATGCTCATGAAATGGCTCCCGAGATACCTGCACTGGTACTTCTTCGCCTTCAGGAACGCGGCCTTCGGGAAGAGGCCGGGGAAGGCGTAACCGGGGCCGATGGCAATAGGCGTCCGGGATATCGCCTGGAGGGCCCTCGTATTCGCCGCGCTCGCGGCTCCACCGGTCTATTTCTTTTCGATAATCCATAAATACGCAGCTAACGTCCCCTACGGGGACGACTATTCCGCTATCCTCGATTTCCTTTTAAGATACCAGGACGCCGACGGCGCTCTCCAGAAGCTCGGAATGCTCTTCGCCCAGCATAACGAGCACAGGATAGCGTTCGGCAATCTCGCGACCGTCGCCATGTATAAGCTCACCGGCACGGTTGACTTCCGGTCCATGATATTCTTCGGGAACGCCGCGCTCCTGGGGCTCGTCCTGGTATTCTACCGCATGTTCCATGCGTCCGGGAGAAAGCCCCTGTACTTCATCCCCGTGGTCTTATTCCTTTTCCAGTTCCAGTTCGGGCATACGATATTCTGGGCCAGGCATCGGTCTCGAACTTCTACGTGCTCCTCTTCACTTTCTTCGCTTCTCGTGCTGGAGAGGGGGCGGCCTTTTACATGGCGGCCTTTCTCCTGGCCGCGCTCGCGTCGGTCACGCAGGAGCGGCATATTCGCCTCGTCTCGTGCGCGCTGCTCCCTGCACTGAAAAGAGACTTAGGGACTGCCGCCTGGGCGCGCTCTCAGCGTTGTGCTGGCCCTGTTTCGGTTTTACGAGAAGCCACCTGAGCACCCGAGCATGGCCGAGGCTGTTTTTGAAGAGCCGGTCAATACCATCAGATATTTCTTCACGCTCGCAGGCGCGTCTTTCCCGTTCCCGTTTTTGGCGGGCCTCGTATTCGCCGCCCTTTTCATCGTCCTTACCTTAAAGGGCCATTACCGGAAAAACCCGGCGCTCTACTGCGGCATCGTCTATGTCTTCCTTACGGTTGCCGCGACCTCGCTCGCACGTTCTGGCCTTGGAATAGAAGGGGCGCTCTCGTCGAGGTACAAGATAGTCTCGGCCCTTTTCCCCGTCCTCCTGTACATGGCTTTTTTCGAGCACAAGACGCCCTGGAAGCGGATATTCTTCCCGGCGGTCCTTGCCGGGGCGCTCGTATTCAATATCCATGCGAATATCATGGAGACGCACAAGGCCCGGAACCTGTCTTATTTGCTGACCGAAGGCATGAAATGGTGGGCGACCGGGGCGCCGTCGCTAAAGTACCCCGACCAGGAAACGGCCAACCGGATACTCGTCGAGTCCATCAAGCGCGGCATTTACAAGCCGGGTTTCAGGTAAAAAGCGCATTCCGTATTTTCCCTTGCTTCTTTTTTATCTGTCGAATTTCCCTAAAGCCCCCTCCTCTCATTTCCGATAAGGTACCGTATGATAATAGCGGGTTCAGACATACAGATGGGCGCTGCCCGTTCCCGGGCCGAGCACAGGGAGACAAGGAACGAGCTGAAGGTCTGGCTTGGCCCCAGGCCCCCTGAAGGCGGAAGGGGAGCGGCCCGTCCGCTTCCGGCGCGCGACGTCCTCAACATCTCCGGCGAGGCCAGGGCCAGGTTCGAGTCCGTCAAGAACAAGTCCAGGTCCCTCTACAAAGGCATGGAGAGGAAGATAGATATCGAGGGTGGCGTGGACCACCAGACCTTCATAAGGAAGCTCCTCATAGAGGCGCTCACGGGCGCGAAGATAAATATAAAGGAACTGGTCACGAAAGCGCCTGAAAAGACCGAAGCGGAAGAACCGCAAACCCGCGAGGCCGGCAGGGGCGGCGAATGGGGCATGTCCTACGAATCAAGCACCGTCTCCGCGAGCTTCGAGGCCGTCACCATCAGCGCCTCAGGCACCATAAAGACAGCGGACGGGGCCGAGATAGGCTTCTCGCTCGAGCTTGTGATGGCCAGGGCCTCGATAACCATGACCGACACTACCGTAAGGGCCGGTAACGCGGTCGACCCGCTTGTCATAAACTACGGGGGCAAGGCCGCGGACCTTACCTCCATGCGCTTCTCGTTCGACCTCGACGCAGACGGCAACCAGGAGCTTATCCCCTTTGCCGGACACGGCTCCGGGTTCCTGGCTCTGGATAAGAACGGCGACGGGGTAATAAACGACGGCCGGGAGCTCTTCGGCCCCACGACGGGCCACGGCTTCAGGGAGCTTCTGCAATACGACTCCGACGGGAACAACTGGATAGACGAGGCCGACCCTGTATTCAAGGACCTCCGCGTCTGGACCAAGGACGCGCCCGGTAACGACACCTTCCTAAGCCTTGCTGAACTCGGCATCGGGGCCATTTACCTGGGCTATGCCGAAGGGGACTTCGACGTCAGGGACCAGGGCGATAACCCCCTCGGACAGGTAAGGCGTACCGGCCTCTTTGTCTCTGAAGACCTGACACCCGGCACTGTCCAGCAGATAGACCTCATAATCTGACAGGCTGCTCAAAACGCCCTTGAATGCGTCGTCTTCAAATTGGCAACTCCGGCGTACAGGAAAGTACGACTCATTCCTCATTTTTCGACCCCTTGCATCTTGGACTTTTTGAGCAGCCTGAACGTGCCATGAGTTTTTCAGCAACCTGCTAAGAATTCTTCCGACACCCCTTTCCTCACGTTTTACATAGCAATTCCTGCTTCCGGCCATTCCAAAGACGCCTTCTTTTTGTTATACTCTTAATCGTCGTTTCGATTAAAGGAGAGTCCGCATAATGAGAAGGAATAAGAGGTCCAGGCCAAAGGCGGAGCCCCCGGCAGTCAGCCGGAACATATCGATAGTGCTGGTAGAGCCGCAGAGCTCAGGCAACGTCGGAAGCACTGCCCGGGCCATGAGAAACACGGGTTTTTCCGACCTGGTGCTCATAAACCCGTGCGAATACAAAAATAACGAGTCCTATTCAATGGCCTGCAAGGCCGACGGCGTGCTTGAGACGGCCCGGGTCTTCCCTGACCTTGAAAGCTACATCCCCGAGCCGCGCGTCCTCGTCGGGACGACCCGGAGGATAGGCAGGCACAGGTACCCGGTCCTGACCCTTTCCGAGGCGGTCCCGGAGATCCTCAGGCTTGCGGCTTCCAACAGGGTGGCCATACTCTTCGGCAGGGAGGACAAGGGGCTCCTTAACGAGGAGATACCGCTTTGCGACATGCTCGTTGAGATACCCACATCCGACGATTACCCCTCCATAAACCTCTCGCACGCGGTCTTTACGGTCTGCCACCACCTCTACACCGCCGCCGCGCCCAAGGCGCCTGCCATAAAGGTAGCGCCGAGAGGCGAACTCGAGCGGATGTACGAGCACATGGAGAGGACGCTCCGGGGAATAGGCTACGGCGACAAGGGCGGGGAATATCTCCTCGAAGCAATGATGCGGAGCTTCAGGCGCCTCTTCGGCAGGACAGGCCTCATGGAAAAGGAGGTCAACATGCTCCGGGGAGTATTCACGCAGATAGAGGCCCGGACGATAAACCCTGAAGAGGACGGGGGAAACAGGCATGCAGGAGCAGGAGCTCAATAGAAAAATGCTCGAAAGCGCTTCCGCGGCCCTGAAGGACGCGAGGGCCGAAGCGCTCCTCCTTTTTGTCGACGCGGCGGAGGACAAGACCTTCTGGCGGAGGTCCAGGGCCAGGAAAAAGTTCATCCTCGTCACGCAGGACGCCGAGACCGCCTCGGCCCTTGAATGCTTCAGAAAAGAGGTCAAGGCCATCCTCAAGCTCCCTGTCGTAAGGCTCACCAGGGTAGGCCAGGTAAAGCTCTCCCTCATCATGGGCGTGACCGAAGGGCTTATAAAAAGCTCGGACAAGGTCGTATGCGTGGCGGGCCTCCCTGTCCACGGCGTCCTCGATACCCTCATGATAATAGACCTCGAGCGCGAGGCCGAGGTCTTCAGCGCCATGGGCATCTCAATGGACCTTCTGAAAAAGGTCAAGCCAGAGGTGCTCGAAGCGGTCTTGAACATCGCGCTCGAGCTATCGAGCGAGGGCCGCGAAGGGAGGACCGTCGGCACGACCTTCGTCATAGGCGACAACGACAAGGTCATGGAGCTATCGCGTCCGCTCATAATGAACCCCTTCAAGGGCTATCCCGAGGAGGCCCGGAACATACTCGACGAGGCGGTCCACGAGACCATAAAGGAATACTCCCTCCTTGACGGCGCGTTCGTCATAAGGGAGGACGGGGTCGTCATGGCCGCCGGCATCCACCTGGACGCTGCCCTCAAGGAAGAGGGGCTCATGCCTGGGCTCGGCTGCAGGCACATGGCAGCCGCGGGCATAACCGACGTGACCGGGGCCGCGGCCATAACCATCTCCGGCTCAACGGGCATAGTCCGAATATTCAGGAAAGGCAAGGTCCTCCTCGAGCTTGAAAAGCCGCTCGCCAAGCCCGTAAACAAATCCGTATCCGCGCCTTGAGCCTTGCGCTTGACAAGCGGCTCCAAGCCGGGTAGGGTGGACACAGCCCACCATTTCTCTGAGGTACAGGGCGACAGAAGAATCTCGTATTCAAGCCTCGTCGAAAAAGACCTTATAACGCGCTGCCGCGCTCTTTTTGGGCATGAGGCTCCGCGCCCTTTCCGCCTCCATCCTCCGGGCTCGGCCCTTAAGTCGCTCGGCCTTCGGCCTCGCTCCTAACAGCCCCGCCTCGCCCGCCCCGCCCCCATCCCCATGTTCGCTCCGCCTCATGCCCCCGGGGTTGTTTAAAAACAAACCAGCGCCTTCCTTGAGCTTGACAAGCGGCTCATGGAAATGCAATCATCATCCTGGAAATAGAAATGACATGTCCTGGTCAAGGGAATCCCGTGATCCGCCTGGGTGCGGAGAATCGGGAACGGACCCGCCACTGTGAGCGGATACGAAACCCGCACGAGCCACTGGCCTTAAGGCCGGGAAGGCGCGGGGAGTAGGTTGTTAATCCGCAAGTCAGGAGACCTGCCAGGATATGCCTCACGGATCTTCGATGGTAAAGAAGGTGAGGGCGGTTGCACTGGTTTTTCGAGTCTCCGCAGACCCTCCCTTCGCAAGAAGAGAGGGTTTTTTTATTTTCAAGCGGTCATGGCGGTTTTGTTCGAGAGCGCCGGTTTCCCGGGCGTACATCTGAAACGGAGCATGTTGCGATGTCTGATGCGAGAGGGTCAAAGGCCGTATTGCTTCTCGGCCACGGGAGCAAGGCCGACGAGGCCAACGAGACGCTTAGAAGGATTGCGAAGGCCGTGAAGGAGGCGGGCGGGTACGGCATAGTCCAGCCGGCCTTTCTCCAGATGGAGAGCCCGGACTTCCAGGAGGCCGTGGATATGATGGTCGGGAGGGGGTTTACGGATATTACGGTCATGCCGTATTTCCTCTACATGGGCCTCCATGTGACAAAGGACCTGCCCGATGAGATAGAGCGGGCAAAGACGAGGCACAAGGGCCTCAGGATTTCAGTCAAGGACAACCTGGGCTTCCATGAAAAGCTCGTTGACATAACAATAGAGCGGATAGAGGCGGGGGCTACCCGGGACGCGGGCGTGCCCAGCCAGCACCCGATAGAAAAAGAGAGCTTCAGGATATTGTCGTCCGAGATGGACGATAGCGCTTTTTCCTCCCTCG
Source organism: Deltaproteobacteria bacterium (assembly GCA_015075075.1). Classification (GTDB taxonomy): domain Bacteria; phylum Desulfobacterota; class GWC2-55-46; order GWC2-55-46; family GWC2-55-46; genus UBA5799. The sequence continues at coordinate 88,711 of JABTVA010000008.1, forward strand.
AACTCCCGATAATAAAGAGGGTCGTACACTCGACCGCCGATTTCGAGTACAAGGACCACGTGGGTTTCAGCCCTGGCGCTGTGGAGGCCGGCATAGAGGCCCTGAGGGCCGGGCGGGACATAATAACGGACGTAAGGATGATAGAGGCCGGGATATCGAAGGCTCGATTAACTCCCTTCGGTTCCGCCGTCCGCTGTTTCTCATCTGACAGGGACGTGGCCGTGATTGCGGAGAAGGAGGGGCTTACCAAGACCGCGGCCTCCATGAGAAAGGCCTCGAAGCGGATGGACGGCTCGATAGTGGCGATAGGGAACGCGCCGACCGCGCTACAGGAGCTTCTGAAAATCGTCAAGGAAGGCGGGCCGAGGCCAGCCCTCGTCATAGGCGTGCCCGTCGGCTTCGTCGGCGCGGTCGAATCCAAGGAAGAGCTCGCGAAGAGCGGCATTCCTCATATACTCACGAGAGGGCGTAAGGGCGGGAGCACGGTCGCCGTGGCCATAGTGAACGCACTTGCGATACTCGCCTCCGAGCTCGTGGAGGGTAGCGTCAAATAACTGAAATACGGTTGTTTGCAACCTCTAAAAATTGCTATTTTCCCCGGACTCTGCGTAGTGCGGGAATAAAAATGCTCACATATTCAAAATATATGCTCCGCTTTTTATTCCCGCCTTTCCGGGAAAAGCGGGAAAAATCTCTAAGGAACCTCTGATTAATTCATGTGTTCGTCATTGCGAGCGAAGCGAAGCAATCTTATCTTTTGGAAAATCAAGCGCTTAGAGATTGCTTCGGAGCTGAAGCTCCGCAACGACAAGAAACGAGAATTAATCAGAGCTTCTCTAATTTTTAGAGGTCGCCTTGAATCAGCCTTTTGCCTCTTTCGATCTCAATGGGGAGCGAGAATGCACATACCTGACGGATACCTGAGCCCGGCGACCTGCGGCGTTTTTTACGCGGCAATGGCCCCGGTCTGGTACTTCGCCTCGAAGAGGGCGGAGAAGGTCCTTAAGCTCAGGGAGATGCCGTTACTTGCGCTCGGCGCGGCCTTCGTCTTCGTCATCATGATGTTCAACATCCCGCTCCCCGGCGGCTCTTCAGGGCACATGGCGGGCGGGGCGGTCGTGGCCATAGCGCTCGGGCCCTGGGCCGGGATAATCGCCATGAGCCTCGCGCTCGCGCTCCAGGCATTCCTCTTCGGCGACGGCGGCATCATGACGCTTGCGGCCAATTGCTTCAACATGGCCGTCATAATGAGCCTTTCGGGATACGGCATTTACCGGGCGCTCGCCTTCGGGGAGCCCGGCGCCGGAAGAAGGTTTTTCGCCGCCGCGGTTGCGGCATACGTCGCCGTCAACCTGGCCGCGCTCGCGGTGGCAGTGGAGCTGGGCATGCAGCCTCTTCTGGCAGCCGGGGCTGACGGCAGGCCGCTCTACGCGCCGTACCCGCTCTCCATCGCGGTGCCGGCGATGATGATCCCGCACCTCTTCTTTTTCGGGCCTGTCGAGGCTGTCGGGACGGCCCTTGTGGTATCCTATGTGCACTGGATGGATAGGGGCCTCCTCCACAAGGGGAAGGGGTCGCTTAAGCCCTTATGGATCGCGTTGTCCGTTCTTGCAGTGCTTACGCCCGCAGGGCTTATCGCGTCTGGCACGCCCTGGGGCGAATGGGGAAAGGATGAGCTTATGGAGCTCATAGGCTATGTGCCCGCCGGGATGGAGAAGTACGGGGAGACATGGAAGGGGTTTGTCCCGGATTACAGCCTCCCGCGGATGAGCGGCTTGCCTGAGCCCGTTATCTATATGCTCTCGGCCCTCCTTGGGAGCGCGCTCCTGGTCGCGGCCGTATACGCGTGGGGCAGGCTATGGCGGAGGTGATCCTGCCGGAGTGGCTCAAGGGCCGGGAAGAGGCGCCCGCCTCCTTGAGGGCCGGGAGCGCAGGCTTCATTGAAAGGAGCCTCGTTAACTTCGCCTCAACGATGAAAAGGCTCTATGTTGACGGAGACTACTCTTCTAAAAAAGGCGCGCTCCAGGCGATAGAGCCCAGGGCGAAGCTTGCGGGGTTTTTCTTCATCATAATAGCCGCCTCGCTTGCCCATAGCGCGGTCTTTCTGGGAGGGGTGCTCGTACTGGCCTTTGCCCTTTCATTTGTATCGCGGATAGGGCCGGGCCCCCTCGCGAAGAGGACGTTTCCGGCGTTCGTATTTACGTCCGTCATAGTCATACCCGTTATATTCGGCGCGGTCACGCCCGGAAGGGAAGTGCTGGACGTTTTCGGGGCGTCGGTCACTGGAGAGGGGCTCCGTAGCGCGGGTTTCTTCCTCGTGAGGGTCGCTGCCATGGTCTCGACTGCGATGCTCCTTTCGCTTACGACCAGGGAGGCGGATTTCTTCCGCGGGCTCGGCAGGTTCGTCCCGTCGTTTTTCGCCACCGCGCTCTTTTTGACCTTCAGGTACGCGTTCGTGCTTATAAAGACCGCCGAGGACTCGGCCCTCGCGATGAAGGCGAGGACCATAGCAGGGGCCCGCGCAGTCGAGTCCCGGACTTGGTTCGCTGGAAGGGCAGCGTTACTTCTGAAAAAGGCATACGGCGTTGCCGAAGAGGTTGGCATGGCGATGGTATCGAGGGGCTTTGACGGGAAGCTTAAGGGTGCAGCGGCCCGGGCGCTCCGGGGAAGGGACTACATCTGGCTCGGGTTCGCGAGCTTCGTCCTCTTCCTCTCCTTCGGAGCGTGAGCCGCGTAGCGGAAGAGGTCCTGGGGGCCGAAGGAGTAAGCTTCTCATACGGCCCGGCCCCGGCCCTCTCCAACGTAAGCTTAAGCGTCGCCAAAGGCGAATGCCTGGCCATACTCGGGGCGAACGGGAGCGGGAAGTCGACTCTCCTTAAGCTCCTGGACGGCCTCATATTCCCGTCCGCCGGATGTGTTTTCTTCGAGGGCAGGCCGATAACGGAAGAGGCCTTGAAGGGCGAGTTCCTCGTCCGCTTGAGGTCCGGCCTGGGCTTCCTCTTCCCCGAGCCGGACGTGCAGCTCTTCTGCCCTACGGTCTTCGACGAGCTGGCGTTCGGCCCGCTCCAGCTCGGGCTCGGGGCAGAGGAGGCTGCAAAGAGGGCGGGGGACCTCCTCCGTATGCTCGGGATAGAGGCGCTAAGGGACAGGCCGCCCTACTCCCTTAGCGGAGGAGAGAAGAAAAAGGTGGCGATAGCGTCGGTCCTGGCGATAAATCCAGGGGTGCTACTGCTGGATGAGCCCACGAACGGGCTCGACCCGAGAAGCCAGGTCTGGCTCTACGAGCTCCTTCTCTCCTTGAGGGGCCACGGGAAAACGGTTATAATCGCAACCCATGACCTGAGCCTCGCTGGCGACCTCTCGGAAAGGGTCTTGGTGCTGGACGAATCGCATGCGGTAGCGGCGGACGGGCCGGCAGGCGAGATACTGAAGGACAAGGGCCTGCTACTTAAGGCTAACATCATACACGAGCACGAGCACAGGCACGGCGATGTAGTGCACAGGCACAGCCACGGGCCGTTCTCCACTCACGACGAGCACGATTAGGGCCTGAGCCCGCATTGATAACACAAACGAGGTCAAATCAAAAAGGAGGCAGCAGATATGGAAAGGACACTTGAAAGGGGCGGCATGGACGCGCTCATACCGGGCATCGTACTCGTGGCCCTGGCGTTCGCGATGGTGGTTATCGCCTTCGGTATGGAGTCGATAGCGCCCGGGGTGCACGACACCCTACACGACTTCAGGCATGTTCTCGGAATGCCGTGCCACTGACCGGAGGTGCCATGATCTCTCTCAAGAACAGCCTAAAGGCCGGCGCCATAGCCGGGGTCCTCTGGGGGTGGCTCTGCTACCTCGCGAACTTCGTAAGCGGCGTTTTCCCCTTTGAAGGGAGCTTCGCGCAGAACTTCATCACCTTCTCGTTCGGCGGGGCCGTCTTCGGAGTGGTCACGGGCGGCCTCCTGGCCGTGGTCGGGAGGTTCCTGCCGTTCAGGAAGACTGTCTTCAGGGCCGTCTTCATCTCGGCGGCGCTCTGGGTCGTCCTTCGCCTTGCCGGGGACTTCCTCTCGATGATGGAGCCCGAGAGATACCATCTCGTGAAGCCGGAGACGGTGCAGGGGTTCTTCCTTGCGCTCGCGCTCGGCGCCATACTCGGGCTACTCCTTAAGAAGGACGAGAGGGCAACGGCAGGGAATGCCCGGGCGTAAGCTCAGGAAAGGGTATACGACAGGGACTTGCGCCGCTGCCGGGGCAAAGGCAGCGGCGCTCTTGCTTCTGGGCGGCCTGAGGCCGGGACACGTGGATGTGCCGCTGCCGCGCGGCGGGATCTTGAGGGTGCCGGTAAAGTCGGTTGCCGGCGGAAAGGGTTTTGCGAGGGCCGTAATAGTGAAAGACGCCGGCGACGACCCGGATGTGACGGACAAGGCCGAGTTCGTGGCCGAGGTCGAGATGCTCGGCGAGAACGCCAGGCGCGCGTCCGTAAGGGTGAGGGGCGGTAAGGGGGTAGGGGTCGTTACGAAACCCGGGCTAAAGGTCAGGCCCGGAAAACCCGCCATAAACCCCGTGCCGCTTTCGATGATACGGAAGGCGGTAAGGGAAGCTGCGGCCCGTTATCATAAGAAGGCGTCCTTCCTCGTGACCATATCCGTGCCGCTTGGAGCAGAGCTTGCCGCCAGGACCATGAACCCCAGGCTCGTCATCGTCGGCGGCATCTCGATTTTAGGCACTACCGGCATAGTCGAGCCCATGTCCCTTGCCGCGTACACCCATTCCATCTCGTGCGGCGTGAGCGTGGCCGTGGCAAGCGGACTTCAAGATGTGGTGTTCTCGACCGGCCGGTCGAGCGAAAAGGCCGTGGAGAAAAGGCTCAAGGTCCCGGAGGCGGCCTGCGTACTTACAGGCGACCACATGGGCTATGCGCTCAGGGACGCGGCCACGAGGCCGGAAATAAAAAAGGTGGTCGTCGCCGGCCAGTTCGGGAAATTCACCAAGCTCGCCGCTGGGCGCTTCGAGACGCACTGCGACGACGCGCCCATAGAGCTCGATTTCCTGGCCGGGCTTTGCGAAAGGCTCGGCGCAGGGAAGGCGCTGGCCGGGCGGATAAGAGAGGCAAATACCGCGAGGCATGCGTTTTTCATGCTAAAGGAAAGCGGCCTTGAGAAGGCGCTGGACGAGGTCTCTATCCTGGTGAAAAGGAATGCGGAAAGGATACTCGGCAAGGGGAAGTCCGTGACCGCGGTCCTCGTCGGGTATGACGGGGACATAGCTTCGATAAGATGATATACGTAATAGGTATAGGGATACAGGGCAGAGATAGCCTCCTTCCAGAGGCGCTCGGCATAATAGAAAAGGCGGGCTTGCTTGTCGGAGGGAAAAGGCACCTTTCGGAATTCCCGGGGAGCGGAGCTATTAAAGTCCAGCTGGGAGGTCTTGAAGAGGCCGCGCGCGAGATGGAAAAGTATCTCGGAAGGAAGGACAGGCGGCCCGTCGCGGTCCTTGCGACCGGCGACCCGCTCATCTTCGGCATAGGCTCGTTCATCATAAGGAGATTCGGGAAGAGACGCGTCCGGGTGATTCCGAACGTGAGCGCGATACAGGAGGCCTTCTCGCGCATAAAAGAGGACATGAACGGGGTAAAGCTCCTGAGCGTCCACGGGAGGGAAGCGGATTACGCGCTACTCTCGAAAGAGGCGATGTCGAATGAGAAGCTCGCCCTCTTTACAGACATGGTCAACACCCCGGCCCGGATATGCCGGGAACTTATAGGGCGCGGCCTGGAAGGCTTCAGGGCCTTTGTCTGCGAGTCCCTCGGGGCAAATGAAAGGATGACCGAAGGCACGCTCGAATCGATCTCCAAAAGAAGGTCCTTTGCCCCGCTCAACGTCCTGGTTCTCATAAAAGATCCAAGACCCGCTGCCCGTGAAACCGGTTTCGGCATCCCGGACAGCCTCTTTTCGCATGCAGGCGGGATGATAACAAAAGAGGAGTTCAGGGTCGTTTCCCTATCCAAGCTCGGTTTGTCCGAAGGCAGTGTTGTCTGGGACATAGGCGCCTGCTCCGGGTCGGTCGCCAGAGAGGCCGCGCTTCTTACAGGCGGAAAGGTCTTCGCCATAGAGCGCGACAGAAAACGCATTTCCGACATACGCGAGAACAAGGGCCGCTTCGGCTGCGCCAACCTCAGGGTAATTGAGGGCGAGGCGCCGGGGGCGCTTAAGGGCCTTCCTGCGCCTGACGCGGTATTCGTGGGCGGCGGCGGAAAAGGCATAAGGGCGATACTCTCCTATGCGGCAAACAGGCTTAAGCCTGGGGGCAGGGTCGTTGTGAACGCGGTTACGATCGAGACCGCCTCTGCCGCGTTCGAGTTCTTCGGGAAAAAGGGCTGGGAAAAGGGGCTTATACAGATGTCGATTTCCAAGGCAAGGCCCGCGGGCGGTTTGAATATGCTCGCCGCCTGCAACCCGGTATTCATAATAAGCGGGAAAAAACCTTGAAGAAGGCTGGCGTATTCTACGGAATAGGCGTCGGGCCGGGCGACCCGGAGCTACTTACCCTTAAGGCCGTGAGGGTAATAGGCGCGGCCGGGGTGCTCGCGGTGCCGAAATCAGAGGGAGGGGAGGATAGCCTCGCCCTCTCGATAGTCAGGAAGGCCGTCGACCTTGACGGGAAGGAGGTCCTTTTGCTTCCCTTCCCCATGACAAGGGACCCCGAGGCCCTCAAGGAATCGAGGAGGAGCGCGGCCCGGCTCATATCGGCAAGACTCAATCAAGGCATTGACGCGGCCTTCGTGACCCTGGGCGACCCGCTCAGATATTCTACCTTCAGCTATCTCATGCCATTCGTAAAGGAGTTCTCGCCGGGCTCGGAGATAAGGGTCGTGCCAGGTGTCGCCTCCTTCTCGGCCTCTGCCGCCGCGCTCCCTGTTGCCCTTGCGGAAACCTCCGAGAGGGTTATAATTATACCTGCGGCCTACGAGCTCGATAAGGTGAGAGATGCGCTCGGCTCTGCCGAGACGATAGTTTTGATGAAGGTGAACAGGGCCGTTGACGGGGTGATCGACCTCTTGACAGAAGCCGGGCTTCTGGAGAGGTCTTTTTTCGTCTCAAGGGCGGGCTGGCCCGGGGAAGAGCTTGTTACCGACTTGAGGGCCGTCAAGGGGAGCAAGCCCGATTATTTTTCCATGATAATAGTGAGAAGGAATGCCTGAGGATAATAATAGAGAGCCTTCCAGGGTATGGTTCGTGGGCTCAGGCCCCGGCGACCCGGAGCTTATAACGGTAAAGGGGATGAGGCTCCTCAGGGACGCCGACGTCGTCATTTACGCCGGGTCGCTCGTGAGAGAGAAGGTATTGGAGTGGTGCGAAAAGGGCCCTGAGGTGCATAACAGCGCCTCAATGGACCTCGGAGCCATAGTCTCTCTCATGATAGACGCATCCAGAAAGGGCAGGAAGGTAGTGAGGCTCCACACCGGCGACCCCTCTCTCTACGGGGCGTTGAGGGAGCAGACCGAGGCCCTGGAAAAGGCGGGCGTCCCCTATGGCATAGTGCCGGGCGTCTCGTCGGCCTTTGCCTCGGCAGCGGCCCTCAAAAGGGAGCTTACGCTCCCGGGCGTTACGCAGACGGTCGTTTTTACGAGGCTCGAGGGCAGGACCCCTGTGCCGGAGAAGGAGCGCCTGGGCTCGCTTGCCGCGCACGGCGCGACCATCTGCATATTCCTGAGCGTTTCCATGATGGACGAGGTCGTAAGGGAGCTTAGTTGCGGCTACCCGCCGGAAACGCCTGTCGCGGTCGTATACAGGGCCTCGTGGGAGGACGAGCTTGTGGTAAAGGGCACTCTCGCTGACATAAAAGAGAAGGTCGGGGAGTCCGGTATTAAAAGGCAGGCCATGATAATAGTCGGAAAGGCCATAGGCGACGGCCCGGTCGAGCAATCGAGGCTCTACGACCCGGGCTTCAGCCACGGGTTCAGGAAGTGAGCGCGTTCCGGGGCTGGGGGCCGGTGCTGCCGTATGCCCTCCTCATAATAGCGCTCTCGCTTCTGCCGTCATCCGAGGCCGAGGAGCACATCATCGGGATGGACAAGGTCTACCACGCGCTCGCCTATGGAGGCCTGGCCTGGCTCCTCATGAGGGCGCTCTCCGCTTCGATGCCGGGCCGGAAGGCCCCAGCGGTCCTGGCGGCCTTTTTGGCGGCTTCCGTCTTCGGGGCGTTCATGGAGTTCCTCCAGTCCGCCCTGACAACGACCCGTACGGGCGACCTCTATGACGCGCTCGCTAACGGGGTCGGCGCGGCCCTGGGCTTGATAGCGTACCAGCTTGCAAAGCCACTCAGGAGATCCTCCCTGACGAGCCCCGAGGCCCGAAGGTGATAAAATTGGCCCCTTAAAGGGAAGCCGTATTCGAAGGAGGTGACGCCATGCTCCTCGGCGAGTTGACGATGAAGGAATTCAAGAGGCTTGTGCCCAAGGCGACCCTTGTCGTGCCGTTCGGCACGATCGAGGCCCACGGCACGCACCTCCCGTTGAATACAGATACGCTCATAATACGCGAGACGGTGCGGAAGGTCGCTTCCGAAAGAAAGGACGTGATAATGGCGCCGCCTCTCCAGTACGGCGTCTGCACCTCGACAGCGGAGCACCCCGGCACGATCGGGATAAGCGCGCCGACCCTGAGGGCGTTCGTGACGGATACGGTACGTGGCGCCTATGAGCAGGGGTTCAGGAAGATGATCCTCGTCTCCGGTCACGGCGGCGGGATCCATGTGTCTGCCATGAAGGAGGCTTCCGAGGGGCTCGTAAAGGAGCTTCCCGGTTTGAGGCTTGCCGCCTTCTCGATATACGAGGTCCTCGGAAAGGAAGCGGGCGAGATAGCCGAGACAAGGAACGACTCCCATGCGGGCGAGATGGAGACCTCCCTCATGCTCCACCTCGCGCCGGGACTCGTAAACGGCAGGGCAAAAGAAGAGTACCCGGCGTTCCCGAAGCCCCTTGTCGTAAAAGACAAGCTCAAATACTGGCCAGGCGCGGTCTGGGGAAACCCGGCAAAGGCGACAAAGGAAAAAGGCGAGAGGCTATTCAGGCTCATGACCGGAAGACTCGAAGAGGCGATACGGGCAGTTGAGCGGGCGCGCTGATGAAAGGGCCGGGATAGCCGTATTCGCGGTGACCCAAAGGGGGCTTAAGGTCTCCAAGAGGCTTGAAGCCGCCCTTAACGGCGTCAAGGTCTTTTCACCGGAAGAGCTCAAGGACAAGGGCTTGAGGAAAATGGCCGCTTTTGCCTTCAAGCGCTCCGGGGCGCTCGTCTTCGTCTCTGCGGCGGGCATTGCGATAAGGGCCATAGCCCCGCTCGTCAAGGCCAAGCACCTCGACCCCGCGGTCGTGGTCGTCGACGAGCGGGCGCGTTTCTCAATAAGCCTCCTTTCCGGCCACCTCGGCGGCGCCAACAGGCTCGCAGCGGAAATAGCCGCCGCGATCAGGGCGACTCCGGTCATAACGACGGCGACCGAGCTATGGGGCCTCCCCTCGGCAGAGGATATCGCGGGGGCCTTCTCGCTCTCGATCGAAAACCCGGGCGGCATAAAGGCCGTAAACTCCGCCATACTGGGAGGCAGGACCGTCCATGTGGTGGATACCGACATGGCCCGGCTCAAGGCCATTAAGAAGCGGTTCGGGAAGGGCGGTTTCAAATTCACGAAGGGCGCGCCCCGGCGGCTAAAAGAGGGCGAGGCAATAATACGCGTAACGAGCGGGGCCCGGAAAAACTCCGGTCCGGAAGCAAGGCGTACCCTGATATTTAGGCCCAGGGATGTCGTCGCGGGCATAGGCTGCGTGAAAGGGCGTCCCTAAAGAGGAATTGAAAAGCCTCAGGGCCGCTCTGAGGAAAGTCGGTATATCGCCGCTTTCGATAAAGGGCTTCGCTACGATAGAGCTTAAGAGGGGCGAAAAGGGGATAACGGCGCTCGCCAAGGAGATGCGGGTAAGCGTTGAGTATTTCGGGAGCGCGCGGCTTAAAAAGGTAAAAACCCCTTCTCCGCGCTCCGTTTTCGTAAAAAAGATAACAGGCACGTGGGGGGTGGCCGAGCCTGCCGCCCTCATCTCATCAGGGGCAAAGGAGCTATGCTTAAGGAAGATAAAGCGCGGCAGGGTGACGGTGGCGCTGGCAAGGGCGCCGTTTACATCATAGGCATAGGGCCGGGAGGGCCCGGGCACCTTACCGGAAGGGCCCTTGAGATGATCGAGGCCGCCGACTGCGTCGTAGGCTATACGAGATATGTCGGCCTCATTAAACACCTCACAGAGGGGAAGAAGGTCTTCTCAACGGGCATGACCCATGAGGTCGAGCGCTGCGCCCAGGCGATCGAGTTCGCCAGGGAAGGGAAGAAGGTGGCGGTCGTCTCCTCGGGCGACGCGGGCATATACGGGATGGCGGGGCTCGTATTCGAGCTCCTTGCCGCTTCGGGAAACGAGGAGATGGAGATAGAGGTAGTCCCTGGAGTCCCGGCCTTTGTCGCGGCGTCGGCCCTTTTAGGCGCGCCCCTCATGCACGACTTCGCGTCCATCTCGCTTTCAGACCTTCTTACTGACTGGAAGGTCATAGAGGAAAGGCTCGATGCGGCTGCCCGGGCCGACTTCGTCCTCGTGCTCTATAACCCGAAGAGCTCTAAAAGGGTCGAGGGCCTCGGCAAGGCCCTTTCCATCATAGGACGCCACAGGAAGGGCTCGACCCCGGTCGGGATCGTCCGTAACGCCTCGCGCGCCGACGAAGACGCGGTTTTGACTACCCTTGATAACGTCAGCGCCCTATACGACAGGATAGACATGCTTACCATCCTCATAATAGGGAATTCATCCACCTTCTTAGCGCTGGGGAGGATGGTTACGCCGCGCGGCTACAGGCTCCAGGGAGGGGCCGGGGGCTGATGCCGCTTTTCGACCGGGTAATCATTATAGTGTTCGACGGCCTGGGAATGGCGAGCTCCCTGACGCGAAGGCGCAGGCGACGAAGGCCCCATACGCTCGACAACACCTCCCGCGCGGTCAACGGGCTCAAGGCGCCTGTTCTCGCATCGCTCGGCCTCGGGCACATCGAGGGCGTAAGCGAGATACCGCGCGTTGAGAGGCCTGCCGCCTCCTTTGGCCGGATGCGCGAGGCCTCGCCCGGGAAGGACACCGCGACCGGACACTGGGAGATGGCGGGGGTCGTGCTCGATAAGCCCTTCCCGGTATTCCCCCAGGGCTTCCCGCCCGAGATAATGGAATCGTTTACGAACGAGACCGGCTGGGGCTGGCTCTGGGGCAAGACCGCCTCGGGCACCGACATTATCGAGCGCTTCGGCGAGGAGCACCTTAGGACCCGCAAACTCATAGTCTACACCTCGGCTGACAGCGTCTTCCAGATAGCCGCCCACGATAGCGTGCTGCCCGTGGAAGGACTATACAGGGTATGCGAAAAGACGAGGCTCATTGCTGACTCCTACAATATCGGGCGCGTCATAGCGCGCCCGTTCACCGGTCCGCCCGGGGCCTTCACAAGGCTCCCGGCAAGGAAGGACTTTTCGGTCCCGCCGCCGCACGAGACCCTCCTCGACAACATAGCCGAAGCAGGGCTCGATGTGACGGGCATCGGAAAGATCGGCGACATATTCGTCCACAAAGGCATAACCAGCGAGGTCCACACATCGAGCAACGACGACGGCATGGACAGGACCATCGAGGCGATGGAGCGGAAGTCGCGCGGGCTCGTATTCACGAACCTCGTGGACTTCGATACCTACTACGGCCACAGGAACGACGCCAACGGGTTCGCGGAGGCCCTGGGCCGCATGGATGCCCGCCTCCCTGAGATAATGGAAAGGCTCGGCCCCCGCGATGTGCTTTTCATTACCGGGGACCACGGCTGCGACCCCACGACCCCCTCGACCGACCATTCAAGGGAGCATGTACCGCTACTCGTATACGGCGATGCGGTCCGGCCCGGAGTTGACCTCGGCACAAGGCAGACATTCGCAGACCTGGGTGCGACGATCGCCTCCGCGCTCGGGGTAAGAGCCCCCAGGAACGGAATTTCTTTCCTCGACCATATCCTCAAGTAGCTGTTCTTATTATATTTTTAAACCTGCAGGCACAACCATCCCGTTTTTCCTGAGACTTCCCTTGATTTTTTTACGATATGGTACTAAGCTATGTGACTCGCTATAGCATATGCTTGGGCCTAAGGGGGGATGGCTGGATATGGGTCCTGATGATATCAAGCGTTTGCGGTATTTATTCGGGTGGTCGCAGGAGAGGCTGGCGCGGGAGCTGGGGGTCAGCTTCTCGACGGTTAACAGGTGGGAGAAGGGCAGGTCAAGGCCGAGCCCGCTGGCAATAAGCACATTGGCAACTCTGGGTGCGGGCTTCTCGGTGAACAAGAGGTCGTCACCGAGGTTCGCCTCCGGGCTTCCGCTGGATTTTAGAATAGCGGGCCATGCGGTCTCTTTCAGCTCGGTAATCGAGAACATAAGCTCAGGGGGGCTCATGTTCAATACCGCCGAGGAGCTTGGCCCGGGAGACCTGCTGACCCTCGGGTTCAGCCCGGACAGCGGCCCGCAGAGGTTCCTCGATGCGGATGTGGTCTGGGTAAGGGAAAACGGCGGGAGCAGGCGCGTCGGGGTGCGCTTCCACCCGGGGCTTTGATCCACTTCCTATAATTGTATTTCCATACAAAGGTAAACGAAGATGTTGAAGGAAGGCAGCATCAGCCTCGACAGGCAGGGGCGCATAATAAGGTTCAGCAACAGCCTCGAGGAGATGCTCGGCTACTCGCCGGACGAGGTGATGGGAAGGGAGTTCTCCATCTTTGTCCCGCCAGGAGCGGAATCCCCTGTAGAGGCCTTTCTCAGCGGCCCCGAGGAGGAGCCGCACCACGCGTCCAGGAAGACCGGCATACTCCGGAAGGACGGGACTCTCTCCGAGCCGTACATGTCAATACACCCTTTGAGGGACCGCACGGGCGCGCTCTATTCCGTCCTCCTTACGCTCTCTGTCAGGAAGAGCGGCCTTCCTGCCTTCCTTACCGAGGAGTTCAGGCGCATATTCAAGTTCTCCAACGACGGGGTCGCCATAACCGACCGGGACGGCTCGATAATAGACGTAAACCCCGCTTTCCTCGAGACCTACGGCTATCAAAGGCACGAGGTCCTTGGAAAGAACCCGAGGATACTCAAGTCCTGCCATTCCACAAGGGACCTCTATGAGAGGATGTGGCAGGACATACTCGACCCCGCGAAAGGCTTCTGGAGGGGCGAGATAATCAACATGGCGCGGGACGGCTCCGAGGTGCCGGTGCTCCTTTCGATAAACGCGATAAAGGACGAGCACGGGGATATAAGGAACTTCCTCGGCATAACCTTCAACATGACGAGGGAGAAAAAGCTCGAGAAGCTCCGGAAGATGTACATCGACCATATCGTCCATGACATAAGGGGCCCTCTTACCTCGATATCCATAAATTCCGAGCTCCTACTCATGGGCCAGGAGCTTCCTGAAAAGGCCAGGAAGAAGCTGGACGTTATCCTCTCCTCGGCCCAGAGGATAGAGTCCATGACCTCCGACATACTCGATTTCAGCAGGGCCGAGAACGGGAAGCTCGTTTTGAGGAGGGAGGCCGTAATGCTCTCGGAAACAGTCAGGGACGCGGCCCTTCCTTTCGAGGGCTCGGGGAAGAAGCTCCTCGTCAATGGCGCGCCCATGTCCGACGGGGCCCTCGATTTCGAGGTCTTCGCGGACGAGGACAAGCTGAGGAGGGTCATATACAACCTCTTGAGCAATGCCTTCAAGCACGCCTCCGAAATCGTGGACATCTCGGCCGAGGCCGGCGCCGAGGGCCTCAGGTTCACGGTCTGGAACGACGGGAGGGGCATTGCCCAGGAGGAGGCGGAAAGGATCTTCGACGCCTTCTTCCAGACCGCCGAAGGCGTAAAGACCGGCGGGGCAGGGCTGGGCCTTAGCATCGTCAAGAGCTTTGTAGAGGCCCACGGCGGAAGGGTCTGGGTCGAGGCCGGAAAAGAGAGGGGAGTTACCTTCGGCTTCACGATACCTTTAGCAGGATGTTGAAAAAGTCCTTCCTGGACTTTTTCAACCACGGCTTGGCCGGAATGAATACGACCAAGCCTTGCAAATTGCCCGACTTGAATAGTCTTCGCAATTTGGCAAATCCATCCGTGGTTGCCTGACAGGATGTTTTTCGACACCCTGTTAGAGGGGGCGAGCTTAAGCGCGCCTTGACTCTTACGCATCCTCCGTGTTAACATTTTTTACCGAAGGGCCGGTTTCTCTCTCAATATAGGCCCCGGGTATTAGATTTCCTAAAATCAAATAGAAACGATCTCCGAGCCATCCTGCCTAAAGCCGGTCCTTTTCATGGCCGCGCAACGGGGGGTGGCCGATAGGGCCCTGCTGGAAACGGTTTGGCCTCCCCACTGGAAAGGAGATTGACAGTGCCAACCCCTTTCCGTGGCGGTTGGTTTTTTTTTGCTTACTGAGGGGCGTGCCATGATGCTCAGGTCTGTATTACTTTCATTCCTTTTTTTAGCGCAAATAATATGCCCGTTTCCCTCTGTAGCCGGAGACCGGCAGCTTACTGTCGCGGGCGCATCGGACCTGGCATTCGCCTTCAAGGAGATAGCCGCGCTGTTCGAGAAGGAGACGGGCTGGAAGGTGGTGCTCTCTATGGGCTCGACCGGGATGCTCGCCAAGCAGATAGAGCACGGCGCGCCTTTCGATGCGTTTTTCGCCGCCAACAAGAGCTATATAGACGGCCTTGCAGATAAGGGGAAGGTCATATCCGAGACCGTCGGACTATACGCGAGAGGGAGGATAGTCCTCGCCGTTCGGAAGGGGTCGGAGATGAAGCCCGAGGGGCTTCAAGGCCTCGTCAGCGGTTCATACAGGATAGCCATCGCCAACCCGGACCACGCGCCTTATGGCAAGGCCGCGATGGAAGCCATGAAGGCCGCCGGTGTCTGGGACAAGGTGAAAACCAGGCTCGTCTACGGAGAGAACATAAGGCAGGCCCTCCAGTTCGTCCAGTCAGGGAACGCCCCTGTCGGGGTAGTGGCGCTATCTGTCGCCGACGTGCCGGAGATAGACTACATTCTCATACCCGAAGAGCTGCATGCCCCCATAGACCAGGCCGCGGCAGTGGTGACCGCGTCGAAGAACGGGCAGGCTGCAAGGGACTTCATAAGGTTCGTCAACGGGCCCTGGGGCGCCCCGATAATGGAAAAATACGGGTTCATGCTTCCGGGGGTGCTTGAATAAGTGGATTTGTTCCCTTTATACATAACCGTAAAGGTCTCGCTCACGGCGACGGTAATAACCGTCGCCGTAGGCCTTGTTCTCGCCTGGGTCATGGCAAAGCGGGAATTTTTCGGTAAAAGCATCGTGGACGTAGTGATAATGCAGCCGCTCGTCATCCCGCCCACGGTTCTCGGCTACTACCTCCTTGTAGCCTTCGGGAAATCGAGCTGGTTAGGGCAGTTCCTCTCCGACGGATTGGGCATCGAGCTCGTCTTTACCTGGAAGGGGGCGGTCATCGCAGCCTTCATCTCGTCGCTTCCCCTTTTCGTCAAGCCCGCGAGGGCAGCGCTCGAAGGCGTGGGCTCGGAGCTCGAGGACGCGGCAAGGCTCCTCGGGAAGACCGAGCTGCAGGTCATAACGACCATAACCCTGCCGCTTGCGTGGCGGGGGCTATTCGCGGGCGCGGTCATGGCCTTTGCGCGCGCGACCGGCGAGTTCGGCGCGACCCTAATGATAGCGGGGAACATCCCGGGCCTTACCCAGACCTTGCCCATAGCCATATACGACGCGGTGCAGGCAGGGGACTACGCGACAGCCAACCTGCTCGTCGGCATAATAACGCTATTCTCCTTCACGGTCCTCTTCATAGCCGGGAGGTTCAGCCGGGTGAGGTTCTGAGATGCTGGACATATCCCTGAGAAAAAGGCTCCCCGGCTTCAATGTGGAGGTGGACCTCTCCGTGGACGAGGAGCTCCTTGTGCTCTTCGGCCCGTCCGGCGCCGGAAAGAGCCTGGTACTCAAGATGATATCCGGCATCGTCGAGCCTGACGCGGGCCGGGTGGCTGTTGCCAACGAAACGCTCTTCGATTCGGGCATTGGCGTAAACCTCCCCATGAGGATGAGGAAGGTAGGGCACCTCTTCCAGGACTACGCGCTTTTCCCGCACATGACCGTATCGGAGAACATAGCCTACGGCATAGGGGGCGGGAACAAGGACGAGGCCCGTAAGAAGGTAGGGGAGCTCATTACCGTGATGAGGCTTTCGGGGCTTGAAAAGAGGTACCCGCAGGAGCTTTCGGGCGGGCAGAAGCAGAGGACCGCCCTTGCGAGGACCCTTGCGGCAGGGCCCAGGGTACTCCTCCTTGACGAGCCCTTCTCGGCCCTCGATTATCAGGTCAGGGAAAAGCTCAGGGCCGACCTCCTCAATATCCACCGCATCTACCCGATTACGACCGTACTCGTAACGCACGACCTCGAAGAGGCCTTCATGCTGGGCAAAAGGATAGCGGTCATAAATAACGGGACTATCGAGCAGGCCGGCACCCAGGAGGACGTCTTCTACAGGCCCCTTACGAGGAACGTGGCCCGGTTCATGGGCGTGCGTAATATCTTCTCAGGAAAAGTTGCCGCCCTGGAAGGGGCGCACCTCGTCATAGACAACCCGGACATAGGCATGGTCAAGGCCCCATTGCCGCCCGGCCCGGCCTTGAGCCCCGGGACTGAAGTCTCTTTCTGCATACGCCCCGAGGAGATACTCGTCATTAGGCCCGACAGGGTGCTCGGGAAGGTCCAGGACAACATACTGGAATGCATGATAACGGGCACTGTCGGCAGGGGCCTGACCACATACTCTACCTGGACGGCAGGAGGGCAGTACCGCCAAAGGCGGAGCTTCCAATTTTGTGCTTAGAAAACTTGGACGTGCGGCCAGCGTATCAGTTGTTGAAAAAGGAGAATATTTGGGTAATAAGATAAAACCCTGAAAAGGTTTCAATGGACACACACCGGCACGACACTCACGGGCATGAGGTTGAAGCCGACTCCGGCCTCAAAAGGCGCCTCCTCGTATCCATAACGCTTACGAGCGTAATCTTCATTGCCGAGCTCATAGGCGGTTTCCTTACGAACTCGCTCGCCCTCATGACCGACGCGGCGCACGTCTTCATGGACGTCTTCGCGCTTTCGCTCTCCCTATTCGCCATATACATAGCCGAGCTTCCGCCGACCGAGAAAAGGACCTACGGCTTCCACAGGGTCGAGGTCTTCGTGTCGTTCATAAATAGCTTCGTCCTCGTCCTCATAACCGCCTTCATCTTCTACAAGGGCTTCCTCCGGTTCTTCAACCCCGAGCCGGTCGAGAGCGCCGGGGTGCTCATCGTGGGCTCCATAGGCCTGGTCGTTAACCTGATGGTCGCGAAATGGCTGCACGGCCACGCAAAGTCCGACCTGAACGTCAGGAGCGCCTTCATACACGTCGTGGGCGACGCTGCGGCCTCGGTGGGAGTCATAATCTCGGCTGTCGTAATATATTATACTGGATGGTATCCCATCGACCCGCTCATAAGCATGGCCATCTGCGCGCTTATCATAAACGGGGCGGTTAAGATAATAAGGGAGTCCTCGCACATACTCCTTGAGGGTGTGCCGAGGGAGATAGATTTCGGGAGGGTCAGGGACGACATACTCTCGCCCGAGGGCGTAACAGGCGTGCACAGCCTGCACATCTGGTCAATATGCCACAACGTCTACGCCCTTAGCGCGCACGTGGACATAATCCCGACCCAGAGGTGGAGGATGGGGGAGATATTCAGCGAGATAAACGAGAAGCTCGCGCATGACCACCATATCTTCTACACCACCCTGCAGGCCGAATGCTCAGGATGCGAGCCGAATGACATATTCCGGAAGATAGCCCACAGGGGGCGCGGACACCTGCATTGACGTGCGGCAACCTCTAACAGGCTGCTGAAAAAGTCGTTCTCCGTCGAAGGCTACGTCGCTCGTCACTGCGGCGTACAAGAAAAGTACGCCTCATTCCTCGCTCCTCGACGCCTCGCATCTGGAGCTTTTTGAGCAGCCTGAACAAAAACGGAGTTTTTCAGCAAGCTGCCAAGAAAGGATCTTTTCCCCGGACTCTGCTTCGGGCCGGGAATAAAATGCTATATGCTCCGTTTTTTATTCCCGGCCTTCCGGGAAAAGCGGGAAAAATCTCTGATTTTTTAGAGGTTGCCGCCTTATGATATAATTGAATGCAGGCCCACAATTCCAGCCCAGGGGGGTGCCATGCCCAGAGAGAAGCGGTTGCCGGTCGAAGAGCTCGCCTGGAGGTGCAGCCCCGAGAGGTTCTCCTTCGCGACTACTAACGAGCTCGCGTCCCTCCAGGAGATAATAGGCCAGGACAGGGCGCTCCGCTCCATCCAGTTCGGCCTCGGAATAACAAACCACAACTATAACATCTTCGTCCTGGGCGACACAGGGGTGGGGAAATCCACCTCGATAAAGGAGATCATAGAGGCCAGGGCCAAGGGCGAGCCCGTGCCGGACGATTGGTGCTATGTCTTCAACTTCGAGGACGTGGACACGCCGACGGCCATAAGCCTGCCGCCCGGCAGGGGCGCCGACTTCGCCGCCGAAATGGACGAGCTCGTGGAGACGCTGCTGCGCGACATACCCAAAGTCTTCGAGTCAAAGGACTACGAGAAGCACAGGGACGAGATAATCGAGGGGCAGCAGGAACGGACGAGGTCTCTCTTTTTCAGGCTCGAGCAGAGGGCCATGGAAAGGGGGCTCGTCCTCAAGAAGACCGTTAGCGGCTTAGCGGTAGTGCCTGCCAAGAACGGCAAGCCCATGAGCCAGGAGGAGTTCGAGTCCCTGCCGCCAGAGCGGAGGGCCATGATAGAGCAGGACCTGGCCGTCATGCAGGACAAGCTCTCGGACGCCGTCAGGGAGGCCCGGAACATAGAGAAGGAGACCAAGGAGCGGATAAACGCCCTCGACAGGGAGGTCGTCCAATACGTGGTGAACCCCGCGATAAACGAGCTCCTCGATAAGTTCAAGGAGTTCAAGGGGGTTGTGGACTACCTCTACAAGGTCAAGGAGAATATCCTGAATAACATCGACGACTTCAGGCCCAAGGAGGAGGTCCCGCTCGCCATCGGGGGCCTCCGGCTCCAGAAGCCCGAGCCCTCCTTCGAGCGCTACAAGGTGAACCTCTTCGTCGGCAACAGGGAGTCCGAGGGCGCGCCTGTCGTGTACGAGTCCAACCCCACATACACCAACCTCTTCGGGAGGATCGAGTACAAGGTGCAGCTCGGGGCCGCCACCACCGACTTCACCATGGTAAAGCCCGGGAGCGTGCACAAGGCAAACGGCGGCTATCTCATCGTCAACGCCCTTGACATACTACGGAACATATTCGTATACGATTCTCTGAAGAGGATGATAAAGAACAGGGAGGCGCGCATAGAGGACCCGTGGGAGCAGTACAGGATCGTATCCGCCACGACTTTAAAGCCGGCGCCCATCCCCGTGAACATAAAGCTCGTCATCATAGGCGAGCCGTTCATCTACTACCTCCTCTACAACCTCGATACCGAATACAGGAAGTCTTCAAGGTCAAGGCCGACTTCGATACCGTCATGCCGAGGACCGACGCGAATATCGAGAAGTACGCGTATCATCGCCACCTGGTGCAGGAGGAGGGGCTCATACCCTTCGACAGGACCGGTGTGGGAAAGGTCGTGGAGTTCGGCGCGCGGCTTGCCGGCGACAGGGAGAAGCTCTCGGCCAGATTTAACGAGGTGACGAACATCATCGTGGAGGCGAGCTACTGGGCCGGTGTCGAGGGGTCCGGGACCGTCTCGGCCTCGCACGTGGAGAAGGCCGATTCAGAGCGGGTCTACAGGAACTCGAAGTTATCCGATGGAGCCCGACTACATAAGGGAAGATACGCTTATGGTCGCCACCGTTGGAAAGATGGCTGCAGGTGAACGGCCTTGCCATCCTCGACCTGGGCGACTACGCCTTCGGCAAGCCTTCGAGGGTAACGGCCAGGGTCTTCATGGGAGATGCCGGGGTCGTCAACATAGAGCGGGAAGTGAAGATGAGCGGCCGCATACACAACAAGGCCCTCATGATATTCACGAGCTTTCTGGGCGAGAGGTTCGCCCAGAGTTCCTCTCACCCTCTCGGCGTCCATAACCTTCGAGCAGCTTTATGGAGGATAGAGGGCGACAGCGCGACATGCACGGAGATATCGCTCCTTATTTCGCCTCTGGCGTGCCTCTGACCAGGACATAGCGGTAACCGGCTCAATGAACCAGCGGGGCGAGGTCCAGCCCATAGCGGCGTGAACGAGAAGATAGGCGATTTTCGAGATATAAGCGCTGGCGGGCTCACCGGCGGACGGGGTCATAATACCCAGAAGGAACGTCAAGAACCTGATGTCAGAGGAGGTAATATAGAGGGCAGCGACGGCAAGTTCGCGATATACCCCATAGAGCACGTTGACGAGGGTCTCGAGATATTGACCGGCATGCCGGTCGGGGAAAGGGACGAGAAGGGAGGCTTCCCTGAGGGGAGCGTGAACCGGCTTGTCGAGGCGAGGCTGGGTCGCCGCTAAGAGCTTCAAGGAGTTCGGAAGGCCCCCGCCAAAGGAACTGGCCGGCGGCGGAATGGGAGAGGCCGCGAAGGGCACGGACAAGAAGGACGGGAAGGACGGGAAATAAGAAGATGCTGGTCTATGAGATATTCAAGAGTATCCAGGGGGAGTCGGCCGGCGCTGGCTCCCTGTGTTTTCATAAGGCTTGCGGGCTGCAACCTCGGGTGCAGGTGGTGCGACACCCCTTACGCCAGGGTCCCTGACGGCGAATGAGCTTCGATAGACGAGGTCATGAGGAGGTTACGCCTACGGGACTGCAGGCTGGTCGAGATAACGGGGCGCCGCTCCAGGAGGAGACGAAAGAGCTGGCCCGATGCTCGCAGGACAGGGGCGGACCGTGCTCATGGAGACCAACGGCTCCGTGCCGGTCTCAGGCCTCGACGAGAGGGTCATAAAGATAGTCGATGTGAAGTGCCCGTCCAGCGGGCACGCCGGCTCCTTTCTCCTGAAAACCTCTCCCACATAACCCCGGAGGACGAGGTAAAGCTCGTGGTCGCGGACAGGGGCGACTACGACTGGGCCAAGGAGTTCATTGAAGAGGTGCTAGGGAAGGAACCGAAAAGTGCTTTTGCGCCCGTGAGGCCCCGATCTAATCCCAGTGACCCGCCGCCTGATACTTAGGACGGCTGCGGGTCAGTCAGCTCCAGCCCATTCCCACATATGGCCGGAAGAGCGCGGCAGGGCTTTACTTTCGGCCTCAATCTGTAAAATCCCTGATATGGCAACCTCTAAAGTGATCTTTTCCCCGGATCTCTTAGTCAGGCCGGAAATAAAATGCTCACATATTGTCATATATGCTCCGCTTTTATTCGGCCTTCCTCGATTGTGAGGAAAATCTCCAATTTTAGAGGTTGCCATGAATGATATGAACGGAGCCGTCCGGCTTCCTGCATAGCATCGGGCCCGGCCTGCCGGGTCCGGACACTTAGGAGAGTGTTGGCAGCACGATGAAGCCGTTCCTTATAGCCGCAATTACACTCTATGCCCTGAGCGTAATCACCGTCGTAATCCACCACGCCTCCGGCTCGGAAAAAGCTCGGGAGCGCGTCCAAATGGCCTCGTCCTGGGCCTCCTTTCGTCCATTCTGGGCCTAATCGAGCGCATCGTAACAACGGGGCATGCGCCGATGGCCTCCATGTACGAAACGCTCGTCTTTTTCAGCTGGACGACCGTGCTCGTGAGCGCGGTCGTGATATTCAGGTACGACGAGCGGGAGACCGAGGTCATAACCCTGCCCGTAGCCGTCCTCGCCTCTCTTCTTCGCCCTCGAACGAGAAACCGGGCCGCTTACGCTCGTCCTCCGCACCGTCTGGTTCCGAGACGCATCGCTATCCTCCTCGCGGCCTACGCGCTTACCGCGCCTTCTCCGAGCGGTCATATACTTCTGGAAGAATGAAGGGGTCCGGGCGGAGGACATAAAGAAGTTCCAGGAGATAGCCGCAAAGAGCATATTATGGGGCTTCTTTTTCTTCTCGGCCTCCATGTTCGCCGGCGCGGTATGGGCGTATCTCGCCTGGGGCACCTACTGGCTCTGGGAGCCTAAGGTAATATGGTCGTTCATAGTCTGGTTCTATTACGCGGGGGCCATGCACGCGTGGTACGTGAGGGAGTGGCGCGGCGTGGGGCTCTCCATCGCTACGGTCCTGGGCTTTTTCGTCGTCCTCTTCACCTACCTCGGCGTATCGCTCCTCATGAAGAGCAGCCACAGCTTCTGAGCGCGCGAAACCACCAGCGCGCCTATTTTGCCCTCCCCTTCCTCCACCACATGACAGCCGACCTCTTGTGGAACTTCGCAAGCAGCACGCCCTTTTTCCTGACGAGCTTGCCTCCGAGATAGTCCCTTAATTTCCTGTCGTGCTCCTCGGTCACGATGCCGATGTACTCCTTCCAGAACTCGATTGCCTCGTCCAGGCTCTCGAAAGGCTGGTCGAAATCGTATTCGATTATCTCGACGTTCGCAAAGACGCCGAGCGAGTGGAGCGCGGAGTAGGTCTTGAAGTAGTCGGCCCTCTCGCCGAAGGGCTTGTTGAAGAGTAGCGGATAGAGCTCCCTGTAGTAGAACTTGTCGGCCGTGGGGTCTGCGTTCTCGATGATGAATACGGCCTTCCTCGCAAGGCGGTCCATCTCCTTGAGGTTCGCCTCGGGCTCGGCGAGTAGCGTGGGGACGTTCGCGCAGATGACCGCGTCGTGCTGCCTGATCTCCACCTTCCCCCATTCCGCCTGCACAGGCCTTATGTTCCGTATCTTGTCCCTCGCCATGTCCTCCCTGAGTATCTCGATCATGGCAGCCGACGAGTCGAGCGCCGTAACGCTTTTCCCGGCCTTTGCAAGCGGCATGGCAAGAGTACCGCACCCCGCGCCTATGTCGAGGAAGGTCTTCGCGTCAGCGGCCCTCGGGAGTATCACAGAGAGCGCCTTCTCGGGAAAATCGGTGTAATCCAGCCCTTTCCTGTACCAATTGGCCTTCAGCCTGTTCCAGAAACCCTGCATGGGAGACTGCCCTCCTTCTTATTCGAATAGCCTGAACGGGGCCCTCAAAAGCCTCTCGATGATGCCGAAGACGTTCCTTCTTATGGATTTTACCGGCAACGGCGTGACCGACGGCTTCCTCAGGTCGCCTTCCATTTCGAAATAGAGGCTCACGGCGCTGTCATTGTCGCCTGTTATCACCCAGCCCGCAAGCGGTATGTTGGATATGAGCCTGTCCAGGGTGACGAAGGGATGGAGCGCGATTGTAGCGTCTATGGCCAGCGCCGGGGTGTTTATCTCGCCGACCGCGGACATGCGCATGACGTTGCTGTCGAGGAAGAGGTCGTCCGTCGAGATAACGCCGTCCGTCATCGTGAATCTTCCCTCTATGCCCCTGTGCGGCAGGCCCGAGCCGCGCAGCAGCTCGTCTATCGTGAGTATGTTCACTATGGCGAAGATGTCGGATATGAAGCCGAAACGCCAGAGCCTGCCGCCTCCAGTGGAGAGGGCCGCGTAGCCGTTAAGGCCCTGCCGGAAGGGCTCTGCCCCCCTCGTGCCCGAAAGGAGCAGGCTTCCGCCGAGGGCGCCGGAGAGGACCCTCCTTTTCACGCCAAAGGCCTCGATCATGCTCCTCGTCTCGACGTTGGCAAGGTTGAGGTCCGTCGTGAAGACGAGGGGCTCGTCCTTGTCGATAAAGTATATCGCGCTCCCTGAAACCGTGCCCTCGTGCATTTTGACGGACGCCGGGTTGAAAATGGCGATATTCCTCCCGAGCTCGACGTTTGTCGAAAAGGACTCGAACCGGTGCCCCCAGAGTGTCCCTTCCGCCGCGCTTATCGAGCCCGCGCCATTGAGCTTCACCGCTTCCTTTCGGAGCCTTTCCCGGAACCCCTCCCCTCCGTCCTCCTTCTCCTCCCTCTTCCTCGGGAGGACGTCCGTTATATGGAAGCCTGGGAAGTCTATTGAGAAGCCCACGATCCTTTCAGCTATATTGACGAGGTCTACCCTCCCGTTCATGCGCGTTGAGCCCGTAGCGACGTTCCCGATGATGAGAGAGGCGCTGTTGCCCTTGAGCTCGGCTCGCACCTCCACGTTCTCTATCGGGTTTTTAAAGAGCCTGGTTTCGAACCGGCCTTCCCTTATGCCGAGCGCTCCTTCATAAACCGGCTTTTCACCGGGCGCCTTTTGAGTCCTTACGGAAAAAGAAACGAGGCCCGAGGAGGGGAAGTCCTTCCTGAGGAGCGGGGATACCTCGTCAAGGTCGGCTATGAGAAGCCCGTCGGATTCGAGGGATAGGGCGTAGCCGCCCTCGCCCCTGAACGAGCCGCTCCCGCTTACAGCCGACCCCCCTATGTTCACGCGCGCCTCTTCGACAACCATCTCCCCGTTCCTCCGCCCTCCGGCGGCAAAGACCCGGAGCGGGAAGCCTTCGGCCTTCTCGACCAGCCTCCCGAAGGATACCCGGGAGCCTGTCGCGTCGACCTCGGCCCTTGCGCTCCAGTCTTTTGGCCTGCCCTCAGCCGTCAGGGAGAATGGCATTGCTCCGGCGACCATGATTTCGCCGTCCCTTTTTAAAAACGCCTTGAGCGCTTCGGCATTCAGGCCGCCGCTCGCAGCCAGGTTAAAGCGCGGGCCGGGCATCCTGTAGCCTTCGACGACGCCGGAAAGGGCGACGGTCGAGCCCTCGACAATCGCCCTCGCTTCATGGACGCGGAGAGTGTCTTTGTCAAACGAGGCGTTTGCGTCAAGGGAGCTTATTTTCGCGGGTATGCCCTCGTAGGAGAGCGCGCCTTCGTTTATTACGGCATCCCCGGCGTAGTCAAGCGGGATCCTTTTCCGAAGCGCCCCTGAAAGGGTGGCGTTTAAAAGCATGCTCCCTTTAACGTCAGCCTTTGCGAGCCTTTTTTTAACCTCCCCTTTGGTAAAGCCCTGTATGAGGCCTGCGGTCTCTTCCATGTCCATCGAGGCCTCGAACGAGGCGTCAAACGGGGCATCGCCTGAGAGGTCCCTTGCCGTGCCGCCGAGGCTCCTTATTATTTCTTTTCCGTACCGTCCGGAAAAGCCGGATACGGTCAGGACCGAGTCCTTGAAGGAGACCTTCCCGGAGACGTCCTGGAAGGGCCTTTCGAGCCCCTTGTACCTGAACGCGGCGTTGTCGATGGACGCGGAAGCTGACGCGCTTACCTGTCCCTCGAGTAGAGGCTTCAATTTAAGCCCGTCGAGGCGGCCTTTCATCCTTAGCTCGTCAAGCGTTATGGTGCCGCCGAGCGGCAGGACCGTCGCTATCCTTTCGGCGGCCCTTGCGGGCATGGCCCTTACAGGCAGGAATTCGAGGAGTTTTTCGAGCGGTATCGGGCTCGTAAAGGCCTCGAGGGAAAAGGTCCTCTCGCCGCCAGGGCCGCTTACCTCGAACCGGCCTTTCACCCTGAACCCGGCCATCTCTATATCTATCTCCTCAAAGGCGAGGCCGGTCTCCTCGGCCTCCTCGCCGCGTGATACCCTCATGGTGCCCGAGCCGGACCGCGATACTATGGGTTCCCTGAAAAGGGAGGGGAGCGAGGCTTCGAGCCCCCCGTACGAGATATCGGCCCTCAGCATGTCCTCTTTGTTCATGACATAGGAGAGGTCGAGGTCCACCCTGCCATCGACTGATGCGCCCGGCACCTTCTCCCGTATGTAGGGGTTGAAGGCGGAGAGCCGAAGCCCCTCGACAGAGCCCCTCCCGTTTACAACCCCTTCCTCGTCGATCTTCCCCGAGAGGACGAGCGGCGTTGCCGGAAGGAGCGTCCCGTCCGCGCCGAAGGTATATGCGTCCCCGGTCCTTTCCGCCATCGCGTTAATCCTCGAGACCTCGAACCTGGCGGCATCTTTCAGGAAGCTCGTCGATAAAGACCACCACTGTTCCTCAAACCGAGCGTCTTTACGAACGCCCTCCGTTCGCGGTCCTCCTCGGGCGGCCTTTCGACCTTGAGGAACCTCGATATGTTCAGGGTCCGGTCGTCGTACCTCTTAAGCAGAAGGTAGGGGTTTGCAAGCTCAAGCTTCTGGAAAACCGCGTGGCCCCGAATAAGCGGCAGGAGAGAGAGCCTGGCATGTGCGCGGTCAACGTGAAAAAGCGCCTCGCCCTCGTGAAGGACCTCCAGCCGGGAGACCTCGAGGTCGGGGCTGGGGAGCACCTTGAGGACGACCCTGCCGAGCCGCACCTCGCCGTCAACGCGCGACTCGATAATCGATTCTATCCTGGGCGCATACCTCGTAAGGTCGAGCGGCATGAAGAGGAGATAGAGGAGTATCGAGAGCGCCAGTACCGAGGAGCCGATTGCCAGCCAGGGGAGTATGCGCCTTTTTTTTCGGGTCTGGTCTTCCAAGAAAGCGCCTTTCGGATGAAGGTGCCCTAAGGGTTTTCAGGTTTAAGGGTTTTTTCCGTAAGGCGGGGCGTTCGAGAAGCGGATATCCCCGATAAAGGATTCCGCCGAGCTCCTTGTGTCGTCGGAATCTATCATGACCGAAACCTTCCCGATCCGCGGGGGCTCCTCATTGAAAAGTTTTTTATAGTCCTCGTACACGTTGCGCGTTTCGCTATGCCATGCGCCGAGCCCGTCAGGGCCGCTTCTCAATACCATATACCTCGTATTTCCCGTTTTTGTGCTCCTGACCGAGCTGCCTGCGGGGGCCGAGGTGTCCCAGATATAGCCCACCACCTTGCTGTTCACCACGGCGGGCCACTTCGGGAATATCACATAGACCTGGGCTGCCTGGTCGTCCTTCGATTTTTCCCGGACGTCAGCGCCTTGGGGAAGGCTCGCTACCTTCCATCTCCAGCTCAGATATGGATAGTCCTTTAGCTCGAACTCCACGTCCTTGTAAAGCGCCGAAGAGGTCCTCTCGCTCTTAAGGTGTATCGCGGGGCCGAAATCCTCCTTGACGACCTTGAAATCGGCCTTGCCCTTCCACTCCTTAAGCTGCCAGCCCTCGGGCGGCCCCTGCGGAGCCGGTTTTATAGGGACTTCGATGACCCCTCCGGCGAGGGCGTGCCCGAAAAGGAGGGAAGCGCCCAGGAGCGACGCGAATGACGCCTTCAGGGCCAGTGCCGATGGAAGTATTCCGGGACGGGTCCGCTTAAGTAAACGAATTTTCATGGCAAACGCCTTTATGCGCGAAAAGTGGCCGCGCGGTATACTTTTGTCGTTTATTCGAATAGTTACGGCTTCACAAGTTTTGAGTATATATTAGAAATTCACGGCCTGCAAGGGCCAATCCGGAACGCCTCAGAACCCGGGAATAAGCCTCTTGAGCCAGCCGTCCCTCGGCGAGATGGCCCCTTCGGGGCATAGCTCCTGGCAGCAGTAGCACCTTATGCACCTGTCGTACTCTATCTCGATGCGAGACGTTTTCTCCATTACTCCAGCCGGGCATACGCCCACGCATATGCCGCAGAGCGTGCAGCCTGTATCGTCCACATACGGCCCTCGATGTCAGGGCCTTTCAATGACCTGTCGAGAAACCTGGGAGGCCGGCGGCGAAGTTGACGTTCGACTGCGGGGGAAGACGAAGTCCAGTATTCTGAGCCTTGCCGGGTCCTCGCCCGCTACAGCTACCTTCTCCGGCCTGCATTCAATCCCCTGCTCTGATGCGGCCTTGAGTATGGGAACGTCCCTCCATGAGGCGCCGAGCACCGAGGCCGCGATTGAGTCCATTTTACGCTGTCCCGGCCCGCGAATATGAGGCCGAGCTCCCTGGGCTCTCCGCTACCAGGGCCGTTTCCCTGCATTGCCACGACCCCGTCCATCACGGTGAGCCTGGGTGCGAGGTAGAGGGAGAGGTCGAGGAGCATGTCCGCGAAGTACCGGCTCTCGACCCCGGCTGAGAGGTGCCACTGGGGCTTGAGCTTGCCCGGCACGCACCCGAAGAGGTTCTTTACCGCCATCGTAAGGTGCATCTGGACGTGGGTCTTGAGCTTCGGGAGGTTCACGATGCCGTCGCACTCTATCGCCTCTTTTGCGACCTCAAGCCTTCTGAAAGTATGGCCGCCGGGGTTCTCGGCGATGACGAGGGTCGAAAGCTCCATTACCTCCACCCCCATCTCTTCCGCTATGTCGAGAACGCCGCATTTTTTAGCGACAGCCCTGGCGCTCCCGAAACCCGGGCTGTCGCCGATTACCGGCGTTGCCCCCGCCTCTTTTATGAGCGCGAGCACTGCCCTCACTACCTCGGGGTGGGTCGTGACAGCGGCGTCACGGGGCTTTGCCGCCAGTAGATTGGGCTTTACGAGTATGCGCTCCCCGCGGCTTACGAAATTCCCGATGCCGCCAAGTAGGCCTACCGCGTCTTCGACCGCCTTCATGACAGCGGCCCTTTCATAAGAGGCGCACCTTGTTATGGATACGTCAGTCATAAGTGTTTTTCCTCATTCGAATCTAATCAGCCCAGAACGCGCGGGGCCGCAGGTGCTCACGGACGCAGAGCGCCAGGTTATTCACGAGCCCTGGGTGGCTGTTCGTGACGAAGATCCTGCCTTCGATTGTGAAGGTCTCTCCCTCGACCCTCTCGACGGCCCTGCCCTTGAGGAGGCCTTCGAAAAAGGGCATTATCTTGTCCTTCATCCTGAGGCGCGTATCCTCCAGGAATATCGCCAGCGAGGGGCGAAGCTCAAGCACCCTCCTTATGAACGCGGCCACCTCGGGCTCCTCTATGTTCTTCGGCGGAGAGGACTTTACCTCTACGTAGACGAGCCTCCCCTCGACCGAGGCCACCACGTCGTAGTCGCCGCCGGCCTCCCCGCCCCTGAGGCGCACGCCCCAGAGCGCGGGCGAGGAGAACTCCCTTTCGAAGACGTTCGCGACGAACCATTCGAGGGTGTCCCCGAAGCTGAAGACCGCCTCGGCCTTCAACCTGTACGCGCCGCCCCCGGTCTCTTCGATTACCTTCCTTTCAAGGAGGAACTTGAGATACCTCTCGACCCATTCGAGGCTCGAATATTTCAAGAGGTCGCCTGCCCTGAAAGACCGCCTGTTCCTTATGACGTCCCTCACGAAAAGCCTGAACGAGTACTTCTTGAGCATCCCGTAGAGCTCGTCCTCGAAGGGCCGCTCCAGGTCCGGCGGGAAGAAGAGGTATTCGGTAGGGTCCGAGATGAGCACTTCAAACCCCCTCCGTAAGAGCATGGCGGCTACAGGGTGCGGGGCCTTGTCCCTCGTATCCTTTTCCACCGGACCTCCGAACGGGATTTTATCAAACAAAGCGGGTCAAGGGAGAAAAATCCGGTTTACCTCGGCCCACCTTTATTATATAACATCATGGCCCCGGCAAAAGGGGGAGTACGGGAAAGGACCGGTGCTATACTTAACTGATATGGAAAGGCCGATACCTAAAAGGAAGTTCGGGAGGACCGGCGCCGAGGTGACCATACTCGGCCTCGGAGGCGAAGGGGTTCTAAGGACCTTCGGCAAGGAGAAGGAGGCGGACGCGCTCATTAACGCGGCCCTGGACCTCGGCATAAACTACATGGAGTCCGCCAGGGCCTACTCGGGGAGCGAGTCCTACTTCGGCCTCTCGCTCAGGGAACGGCGGGAAAAGGTATTCCTCGCGAGCAAGTCCCATGCCCGTGACAAAAAAGGCGCGCTCGAACACCTCGGCGAGACGCTCCGGAACATGAAGACCGACTACCTCGACCTTTGGTATATCCACGACGTGAGGACCCCCGAAGACGTAAGCCGGATATTCGCCCCAGGCGGCGCTCTCGAAGCCTTCATCGAGGCCAGGGACAAGGGGCTTGTGAAGCACATAGGCGTAACAGGCCACCAGGACCCGGCTGTCATAAAGGCCTGCCTCGAAGCCTTCGACTTCGACGCAGTTCTTGTCCCGGTAAATCCGGCAGAGCCATTCTACAAGTGCTTCGTCGACGAGATAGCCCCCATCGCCAGCGCAAAGGACACTGCCATAGCCGGCATGAAGGTCTACATGAAAGGCCTTTTTCAGGCCCCGAAAAGGCTTTTGCTCAGCTACGCGCTCACCCAGCCCATCTCAACGGCCGTAGTCGGCTGCGATAATACCGACCAGCTCGCTGAAAACGCCGAGGCCGCAAGCGCCTTCCAGCCCCTTAAGCTAAAAGAAGCCCGCCGCTTCTCCCAGATGGTCGAACCCTATGCACGCCAGCTCATGTACTATAAGCCCTGAACGGCTACCGAAAGCTTATTGGGGGGGGCTGTGTGTGGTGTGTGTTGCGGCCAACACCC
>JABTVA010000009.1 GCA_015075075.1 Deltaproteobacteria bacterium
TTACTTTTCGTGTACGCCGGAGTGTCCAGCGACGTAGCCTTCGACGCAGATGGGCTTTTTGAGCAGCCTGTTAGTCTGATTTCATGTAAAAGGCCCTGTCCGGGCTCCGGACAGGGCCTTTCTTTTTCCAGGCGGACTTCCCGGCTCATCTCGCTTCCTTGCTGTCCTCCCATATGCCGAAGGTATTCCCTTCCGTGTCGAGGCATATGGCATAGTAGCCCATGCCTGGCACGGCCTTTTTCGTAACCAGCGTCTTTCCTCCCAGCGCCTTTGCCTTTTCCATGAAATCGTCTATTGAGCTCACGTCAATGTAGTTGGTGATGGTCTGCTTCGGGCTTTCCCTCCGCATGAGGCCGCCGCCTATGGGTTTTTCGCCGGTCGTGTTTATGAGCCAGTATTCCATTCCGGGTATCTTTTCGATCTGCCAGCCGAACATGTCGTAATAGAACCTCCGCGCCCTGTCTGGGTCGTCGGCTGGTATCTCGAAATGCACTACCGTGGGCATGGGCGCCCCCCTTTCATAAGGCCATAATACAAATCTAACCGGAAAAGCTGCCTTGTCAACGGGAGGGGGACCTGATTGCATCCTGGCCGTAAACCATCGAGGACGGAGGGGCATGGAGATGATATGACACCGCTAAAGCGCCGCGTAAGGGTTGGAGCTGCAAGGAGTCGACAATTGAGTAATGAGGCGTGCTTTTATATTACGCGGAGCGTCCGACCTTTGAAGACGACGCATTCAAGGGCTTTTTCGAAGCCTGCTACACGCTCCTCGCTGCGACGGCCCTGGCAAGGCCCGGTTCGCCGAGTATCGCGAACCTGCCCATGTACCAGTAATATTTCAGGAACTCTATTGCCAGAAGGCCGAGTCCCTTTCCGCCGTACCATTTGTCTATCTCGAAGCTGGCGGTTGATACGCTGTAAGGCTCTATCCGGACGCCGGGCATGACCTTGACGAAGGTGTAATGGGCCCTTTTAATGTGATAGCCGGAGGTTATGAGGACCATCGATTTAAACCCCCTCTCCTCCATTATCCTTCTCACCTCGAGGGCGTTCTCATATGTGCTCTTTGAGAATTTTTCGAGCACTATGCTCGGGCGCTCGACCAAATTCACCTGGTTAAGGTATATGGAGTCGAGGTCCGCGTCCGCGTGGACCCCGCTCAATATCAGCACCCCCCCCTTGCCTTGCCGTAGAAGCGACAGCCCCTCTGCCGTCCTCCCTCGCCCCCCGGTAAGGACGACTATCGCGTCGGCCCCCGTGCCTGCCTGCCTGTAGGCCCTCGTGTCGTCGACGAAATCGAGGAAGAGCGAGACGACTACCGAAAACGCCGCGATAACGGCTATTAATATGACAGTGCCCCTTCTTTTCATAGCTCTTAAGGACAGAACCTGCCCCGTGTCATTCTATCCCATGTACCTGCCTAAAAAAAACTTGCAAAACCAGCTCCCTTGTGATAAATATATCAGTTCAAACATTTTTGGAGGTAATAACATGGCAGGCACATGTGAGATATGCGGGAAGGGCCCTTCGTTCGTCAACAACTTAAGCCTTGCGAACAACAAGATCAAGCGGAGATGGAACGCCAACCTTCAGCAGGTGAAGGCCTTCCATAACGGCAGGGTGAAGAAGATAAAGGTCTGCAGCAGGTGCATCCGCTCGGGGGCCGTAGTAAAGGCCGCCTGACGACCGCGTCTTATTGACAGGCCTGCCGCCTATGCGGCAGGCTTTTATAATATTGTTGAAAAGTCTATTCATGGCGTCGCTCTTCAAAATTGTCACTGCGGCGTACAGAAAGTACGCCTCATTCTTCATTTTCGACTCTGCATCTTGACTTTTGAGCAGCCTGAACGCAAAGATCGAATTTTGTGCTGCCTTAACCTTATCGCCGGAGCACCGTGACCAAGTCTATCTCCACCTCTACCCTCAAGCGCGTTCACCCCGAGGTCGTTCCCTGGCCGGAAAGGTGAAAAAGAACTCGCCGTAACGCTGTCATCCTGCTGAACATGGCGAGGTCTGAAAGGTACACCGTCGTTCTTCTACGACGTCCTGTTTCCTCCGGCGCCTGCCTCCTGAGTGACAGCCCCTGATATTGAGCACCGCCCGGTCTGCCCCACGCCCGCGACTGGTTCCCGGTTGCCAGCCGGCCCATGGGTATCTGCCCGAGACGAAGATGGCGGCCCCGCCCTTACGCCCCTGCGAATAGGCCCAGTACGCGCCTTCACGGCCTTGGCCTCTTTTCATCGGATTCTCCTTCCACGCCCCGCAGCAGCGCTTTAATTTGGTTCAGTGGACGCCCTCGACCTCGGCTTCCTGTGGCTCTGCCTTTATCCTTTCACCGACGCCTTCTTTATTCTCTCGAGCGGATATGATGTCGCCCTTAAGGTGGTCTGAGTCGCCCACCCCACCTGAAGGTGCAGACCGCCTTGCTGTCCTGGTCGTCCTTATGTCCGGGCGCTCGATATGTTAAGCGTTTATTGTTTTATATGTTATCACCGGGCCAAAAGGCCTTTCGTTCCTGCAGACCACCGATGCTTACAGGGCCCTTGCGGACTTGACTTCCGGGTCCCACGCGACCCTATCCTCCTGTCCTGTCGAGTATGGAGGATGGGCAGCTGACAGCGTGGACGCGACGCTCTGGCCGTGGGTGATGTAGCCCTCTATCTCGTCGCCGGGGAGCGGGTTGCAGCATCTTGCGAAGCGCACAAGCACGTCCTCGACGCCCCGGACTATGATGGCGCTCCTGTCCTTGTCGCCGGGCTTCCACTTGTCGAACATCCTCCTGAAGGAGAACTTCTGGCGATCGCGGAGCTTATCGGGCGGCAGGAGCTTTCCGAGCACCTGGGCAGCGGATATCTTCCCGTAGCCGACGGAGGCGAGGAGGCTCTCGGCGCTCTGCACCCCGAACCCTGCGGCGATCTTCTCGAACTCCTCGGATTTCAGGAGCTTCCCGGGTTCGAGGCCGTGCCTTGCAAGATCCTTTTCGAGTATCTCCTTCCCGAGGGAGATTGACTTTGCCCTTTCCTCGGTCTTTATCCACTGGCGTATCCTGGCCTTGGCGCGGGAGCTTACGACGAACTTGAGCCAGTCCTTCGAGGGGGTGTGGCTCTGCGAGGTTATAATCTCGATGATGTCGCCGTTACGGAGCCTGTATTTCAAGGGCACCATCTTGCCGTTCACCTTTGCGCCGGAGCAGGTGTTCCCTATGTCGGTATGGACCGAGTATGCGAAATCCACCGGGGTCGCGCCGAGCGGGAACTGCTTTATGTCTCCCTTGGGCGTGAAGACGAAGACCTCCTCCGGGAAGAGGCCGACCTTGAGGGAGTCCATGAACTCGTCCGAGTCCTTCAGGTCCATCTGGAACTCGAGGAGCTGCCTGAGCCACGCGAAGCTCTTGTCGTCCTTGCCCTCGGGCTCCCTCCCCTCCTTGTACCTCCAGTGGGCGGCGATGCCGTACTCGGCGACCCTGTGCATCTCCTCGGTCCGTATCTGCACCTCCATCCTCACCCCGTAGGGGCCGACGACGGTCGTATGGAGGGACTGGTACATGTTGAGCTTCGGGATGGCGATATAGTCCTTGAACCTGCCGGGGACGGGCTTCCATGCGGAGTGTATGACGCCGAGGACGCCGTAGCAGTCCCTGAGGGTCTTCACTATCACCCTGAAGGCCATTATGTCGTATATCCTGTCGAACTCGACGTCCTGCTCCTTCATCTTCTTATAGATGCTGAAGAGGTGCTTCGGCCTGCCGCTCACGTCGCCCTCGACGCCGTTCTCCCTGAGCCTGGCCTCTATCTGCTCCTTCACCGTCTCGATGAAGTTTTCCTTTATGTTCAGGGCGCTCGCGAGCTTTTCTTTAAGGTCGGCATAGCTCTCGGATTCGAGGTACATGAAGGCAAGGTCCTCGAGCTCGGTCTTTATCCAGCCGATGCCGAGGCGGTTGGCGAGCGGCGCGTAGATGTCGAGGGTCTCCTGGGCGATCTTCCTTTGCTTTACCGGGTCGAGCGAGCCGAGGGTCCTCATGTTATGGAGCCGGTCCGCGAGCTTTATGAGGATGACCCTGATGTCGCGGCCCATGGCCAGGACCATCTTCCGGAAGTTCTCGGCCTCGTGGTCGGCCTTCTTCTCGAAGGTCATGCGGCTCAACTTGGTAAGCCCGTCCACCAGGCCGGCTATCTCGGCGCCGAAGAGCTCCTCTATCCTCTCGATGGTCGTGTGGGTGTCCTCGACCGTATCGTGGAGGAGGCCTGTGGCCACGCTCTGCGAGTCCATCCTCAAATCAGCGAGGATATTCGCCACCTCGAGCGGGTGCGTGAGATAGGGCTCCCCTGACTGCCTTATC
This sequence comes from Deltaproteobacteria bacterium, assembly GCA_015075075.1. GTDB lineage: Bacteria > Desulfobacterota > GWC2-55-46 > GWC2-55-46 > GWC2-55-46 > UBA5799. The sequence goes on from JABTVA010000009.1 coordinate 4,343, forward strand.
TGCCCCTGGTGGATGACGCCCGAGACCACATAGGCCTTTTTTATGAGCTCCAGGTCGGCATTGGGGCTGTATGAGGCCACCTTCTCCAGTATGTTCTCCAGCCTGACCATATAGTATCAATTTAACCTAATAAACTCCCTTTTTCAATAGACAAGGGGCGCCGTTTGCGTGCCCCAACTGGCATGAAGGCTTGCTCGCGGGGTAATTGCGATTGCCTTCGCTCCCCCTTTTCTGTTATTATTTTCATCTATGAAGTTCCTCAGGAAATCGCTCTATTTCGTCATGGCCGCGGTAATCCTGGGCTTCGGGACGTACTGGTACTTTACCCGCGACCTCCCGCCGCTCGACACCATCCAGGACTATAACCCCAACCTGGTCACAAAGGTCCTCTCGCACGACGGCAGGCTCATAGGCGAGTTTTATATAGAGCGCAGAGTCATAGTGGGCCTCGACCAGGTGCCGGCCCATCTGATAAACGCCTTCATCGCCGCCGAGGACGCCGGGTTCTACGAACACGAGGGGATAAGCTACTCGAGCATATTCAGGGCTTTTCTCAAGAACCTCCAGGCGGGCCGTGTCGTCCAGGGCGGCTCCACCATAACCCAGCAGGTCGCGAAGAGCTTCTTCCTATCCTCGGAGAGAAAGATATCGAGGAAGGTCCGCGAGGCCGTAATGGCCTTCAGGATAGAAAAGAACCTCAACAAGGAGGAGATACTCCACCTCTACCTCAACCAGATATACCTCGGGAGCGGCGCATACGGCATACAGGCCGCTTCCGAGGCCTACTTCGGCAAGGACGTAAGCGGGCTCACGCTTTCCGAGTCCGCGCTCCTCGCCGGGCTCCCCAAGGCGCCGAGCAAGTATTCGCCATACGAGAACATGGAGCTTGCAAGGAAAAGGCAGGCGTACGTCCTCGACAGGATGGTCGAGACGAATCACCTTACGCGGGACGAGGCGGACAGGGCGTATGCCGAGCCCCTTAAGCTCGTGCCGAGACGGTCGGAGAGCCTGTGGGTGGGACCGTACTTCACGGAGGAGGTCAGGAAGCACCTTGAGGCGAAGTACGGGAGCGAGCTCCTCTACAGGGGCGGCCTCGAAGTGCATACGACACTCGACGTAGAGATGCAGAGGGCCGCGAACACGGCGGTGGACATGGGGCTCCGAGAGCACGACAAGCGGCGCGGCTTCAGGGGCCCCGTAAGGAAGCTCAAGACCGAGGAGGAAGCCGGGGCATTCAGGAAGGAGATGGAAAAGAAGCTCCTCCACGACCCGCCCGGGCCGGGGAAATACTACCTTGCCGTCGTCAAGTCGTTCAGCGACAGGGACAGGAGCCTCTCGGTCGATATAGGAGGGAGGGCCGGCATAATCCAGGCCCAGGACATGCAGTGGGCAAGGCTCTATAACCCGACACGCGAGCCGGACGGCGGAAGGCAGGAGGACCTCCGGAAGATACTCAAGGCCGGCGACGTCGTGCAGGTCGCGGTAAAGGCCGTGCCCGAGAACGCGGCTGCGCCGCTCGAGCTCAGGCTCGAACAGGAGCCCCTTGCGCAGGCCGCGCTCCTCGCGATGGAGCCGGAGACCGGGGCGGTCAAGGCGATGGTCGGCGGCTTCGATTACTCCAAAAGCCAGTTCAACAGGGCCATGCAGGCCCAGAGGCAGCCTGGCTCGGCCTTCAAGCCCGTCATATACACGGCTGCGATGGACAGCGGCCTTACTCCGGCGAGCATCGTAATGGACTCCCCTGTCGTCTTCGAGGACACTGAAAAAGAGGACTCCTGGAGGCCCAGGAACTACGACGAGCAGTTCTTCGGCCCGACCACCGTCAGGGAGGCCATAGCGAGGTCCAGGAACGTCATAACCATAAAAGTGCTCAGGCAGATCGGCATAAGGCAGGCGCTCAATTACGCGAGGCTCCTGGGAATAAACTCGCCGCTTGCGGGCGACCTCTCCCTTGCCCTCGGCTCGTCCGCTGTCACTCTCCAGGAGCTGACGGTCGCGTTTTCAACTCTGGCAAACCTCGGAGTAAAGCCGGCCCCGTTGCTCGTCACAAGGGTCGCAGACCGGACGGGCCGCGTCCTCGAGGTGACGGAGCCTTTTTCGACGCCGGTCATAAGCCCGCAGACCGCCTATATCATGACGAGCCTCCTTCAGGGGGTCGTGGAATCCGGGACCGGCATTAGGGCCCGGGCCCTCGGCCGGCCCGCTGCCGGAAAGACCGGCACGACCAACAACCTGAACGACGCGTGGTTCATAGGCTATGTGCCGGGGCTTGCGGCTGGGGCCTGGGTGGGTTATGATGATGAAAAGCCCCTGGGAAGCAAGGAGACCGGCTCCAGGGCCGCTCTCCCCATATGGCTGGGCTTCATGTCCGGGGCGCTTGCCGGGACCCCGGCAAACGGGTTCCCGGTCCCCGAGGGCCTGGAATTCGCCAGGATAGACCCGGCATCGGGCCTCCTGGCCAATGATTCCACAAAGGACGCCGTCTTCGAGGTCTTCAAGTCCGGGACGGCACCGGTTGAATTATCGCCCGTCCGGAACATCGGCGGGCCATCGGACTTCTTCATGATAGACACGGACACGGAACCGGCCCCTCTTCCGAGGACCAGGCCCGATGAAACCGAGTTCATGGACTGAATTCTCATGCAGCCTCTTGTAGACTCATACGGGCGGAGGATCGATTACCTCCGGATTTCGGTAACCGACCGCTGCAACCTCCGCTGCGTCTACTGCATGCCGCCCGAGGGCATTGACCTTGCCGAGCCCGAGCACATCCTGAGGTATGAGGAGATACTGAGGCTCGCGAGGATCGCCGCCAGGGGCGGGGTTACGAAGGTCAGGGTCACCGGAGGGGAGCCGCTCGTAAGGAAGGGCATCGTCGATTTCCTCAGGGACCTCGCCTCAATACCGGGCATAGAGGACCTGAGCCTTACGACCAACGGGGTGCTCTTGAAGGAATACGCCCGCAAGCTCAGGGAGGCCGGGCTCAAGCGGATAAACGTGAGCCTTGATTCGCTGAAGCGCGAGAGGTTCGCGGCAATGACCAGGGGCGACAGGCTTTCGGAGGTGCTCGAAGGGCTCGACGAGGCCCAGAGCGCCGGGCTTACGCCGGTCAAGATAAACATGGTCGTCATAAAGGGCTTCAACGACGACGAGATAGTCGATTTCGCCCTCATCTCGAAGGAGAAGCCCTACCATGTAAGGTACATAGAGTACATGCCCTTCAACACCCAGGAGGGCTGGCAGAGGGAGAAGTGCCTGACCGCCGGGGAGATCAAGGAGCGCATAGAGGCCGCGCTCGGGCCGCTTGAGCCCGTTTCCGACGCCCGGGACGGCGCCGGGCCCGCGAGGAGGTTCAGGTTCAAGGGCGCTCCCGGGGAGATTGGCCTCATAAGCCCCGTCTCAGAGCACTTCTGCGGCTCATGCAATAGGCTCCGCCTCACCTCCGACGGGAAGCTCAGGACCTGTCTCTTCTCGGATACCGAAGCCGACCTCCGCACCCCGTTGAGGGACGGCTCCACGGATGAGGAAATCGAAAGGATACTCGTTGCCGCGGTCAGGGAAAAGCCCAAGGGGCACACGATAAACGAGAACATTTTCAAAAAATGCAGCAGGACGATGAGCCTCATAGGCGGGTAATCCGGGCTCATCCTTATCATTCGGGGCCGGACGGCCCGCGTTTAGCGTCAATGGTGGGAACGGTTTGAGATGACGTCGTTCGGAAGAACCCCTGTTGCGATACTCCTCGGAATTGCCTTAATCCTTTCAGTACTCGCCTATTCGAACACCTTTACCGGCGAATTCCAGTTCGACGACGACGGCACCGTTGCGGAGAGCCCCTATGTCACTGATATCGGGAGCTTTAAGGGGCTGCCCCTCAAATCCTTAGTTGACGGCATCCGCCCGGTAGCGACCTTCACATTCGCGGTAAACTACTATTTCTGGGGCCTCGACGTCCTGCCCTATCACGTGACCAACTTCGCCGTGCACGCAGTGTGCGGCCTTCTCGTCTTCTATCTGGCGCTCCTGACTGCGCGCTCGCCCGGGCTCCTCTACGACGAAAGCCGCGCCCGTTTCATCGCCCTTTTGACCTCCGCCATCTTCCTCCTCCATCCGGTCCAGACCGAGTCCGTAAGCTACGTATCGCAGAGATACGAATCGATCGCGTCGCTATTCTACCTCGCCTCCCTCATCGCGTTCATAAAGGGGCGGCAGGCGGCAGGATCGCCGGGGAGATACGTCCTCTATGCCTTGTCAATAGCATCAGGCATTCTGGCGCTCGGCAGCAAGCAATTCGCCGTAACGCTCCCTCTTGTCATAATCCTCTATGATTTCTATTTCCTGAACGATAGGCCTTCCTTCAAAAGGATGGCCGGACCCCTGGTATTCCTGGCCCTTGCGGCGGCGGCGGGCCTGATAATCGTCGGGGGGCTCAAGGGGACTGACGCGGGCTTCTCAGTCCAGGGCTTTACGCCATGGGAGTACCTCCTTACCCAGTTCAGGGCGATCGCGACCTACATAAGGCTCCTCTTCCTTCCAGCCTGGCAGAACCTCGACTACGATTTCAGGATAAGCAGGGGCTTTTTTGAAATCGACACCCTGCTTTCGTTCCTCTTCCTTCTTTCGCTTTTCGCCGCCGCGATATTCCTTTTCAGGAAGCGCCGCGCCGTTTCTTTCTTCATACTCTGGTTCTTCATCGTACTCGCGCCCACTTCGAGCATAATCCCCATTATAGACCCCATATTCGAGCACCGGGTCTATCTCGCCTCCGTAGGCTTCTTCTTCATCTTTTCGGACGCCCTTTGGGCCGGGCTCACATGGGCCGGCCATGCGCGGCCTGCCCGCAACGGGACGCTCGCGATTTCAGGGGCTCTCGTCCTCATGCTCCTTCTTTCGGGGCTTACCTACGAGAGGAACAAGGCATGGGGGACGAAGCTCTCGATGTGGCAGGACGTCGTGGAGAAGTCCCCGATGAAGTCCAGGCCGCACAATAACTTAGGCAACTGCTACATGCTCCTCGGAAGGCCCATTGAGGCCATAGAGGAATACAAGTTGGCCATAGCCCTCGACCCCGGCAATATCGAGGCCTACTATAACATCTCGCTCAATCTCGAAAAGACCGGCCGCCTCGACCAGGCCGCCCATTATTACGAAATATTTGCGGAGAACGCGCCGCCCAGGTACGAAAAGCAGAAGGAGTTCGCAAGGAAGAAGGTCGAGAGGTTCAGGGAATTGGAGCGGCTCGGGTTTGCCGCGGGCAAGGCCGCGCCCTGATACCCGGCGCCCTTAGGGGGCCGGACTCATTCGATGGGGCGGGCTTGCTCACCAAGGATGAGCCTGTTCGTGTCAATGCCGTACTTGCCGGGGTTTGCGGAGCCTTTTATGCAGAGGTCTTTACGTTCTGAAAGGGCCGCCTCCACAGGGGGCGCGAGGGACTGGCCGTTTTTGTTCAATACGACCAGCACGTCGGGCTTGAGAAGGTTATTGCGGTTGATTGACCTCACGATCGCGACCTCGCCCGAGTTCAGCTCCACCGCGCTTCCGACCGGATATATTCCTATGCACCGGATCAACGACTGGAGCAGGCCGGCATCGTAAACGCTGTTCTTTTCGAAGGTCATGAGCTGCAAGGCCTCATGCGGCCCGAAACTCTTCCTGTACGGCCTGCCGGACGTCATCGCGTTATAGCTGTCGGCTATGCAGACTATCCTTCCGAACTCGTGTATCCTCGTGCCCGAGAGCCCTTCCGGGTATCCCTTGCCGTCCACCCTCTCATGGTGCTGGAGCGCGGCGACGACCGCCGATTGCTTTATGCCTTCGGTCCTGGTGAGGAGGTCCGCTCCCAGGCGGGAATGCCTCTGCATCTCCGCGAACTCGGCCTCCGTGAACCTCCCCGGCTTTTTCAACAGCCCCTCGGGGAGGAGGAGCTTGCCGACGTCGTGGAGGACTGCGGCCATGCCGAGGTCCAGGAGCTTTTCCCTTGAAAAGCCGAGCCCGCGCCCGACCGCGATGGACAGTATGCATGTGTTGAGCGAGTGCTGAAAGGTGCAGTCGTCGTTGTCCCTAAGCCACGCGAGGCAGGTCAGGGCCTCGGGGTTCCTGAATATGCTGTCAATCATGCCTACGACGGTAAGGCCGAAGGCTTCCGCATCCACGCTCCTTCCGGCCCTGATGTCGGTCATAAATTCCATCACATGGCCTACGGCCTCGTCCTTGAGGGATACTGCCTTATATATCTCCTCCTCGAATTCCACGGTCTTACGAAGCGCGGAGTCCGCGTCCATAACGGCAGGGGCCGCATCCGGAGCAGGTCCTCCGGCGGCCCCTGCATCGCAATCGTCCTGAATCACATACGCAACTCCGTAGCCCCTGCCCCGGAAGGCCTCTATGTCGGCATCGCTTCTAACCAGGAGCGAGTTCATGAAAAAAGACGGCCTGCCGGTATCGTCCTTTTCAAGGGCGCAGAGCTTCATGCCCTTTTTAAGCTCATCCATCTGGATCTTTCTGAACATGCCTGGCCGCCCTTGATAACTTAATGAATTACATTAAGAATATGCCTGAACTATTTTGAAATATTGTTTTTTTACTCTAATTATCGCCCGGAACCTTGAGCCAGGCACCGGAGGCGAGAATATGGCCAATGGTATTAAACTAAATATCGGCTGAAGGGAGGATAGTCTTTAGTCCTTTGAGTTGATCAGGCAAGGATGTATCTGACGGGGCAAGGCGCGCTACCACCCGAGCTTGAGCCTTTCGGCGAGCCTGTCGGGTAGACCGGCCTGGATGACCTTTTCCGAGGCAGAGCGGATGTCGTACTCGACCCTGTGGAAGGCCGCCTGGTTTTTCCTCGAGTCGTATACGAGGAACGCGGCCCTGGGGTCGCGGTCGCGGGGCTGTCCGAGCCCGCCCGGGTTTATTAGGTATTTGACACCTTTGGCGAGCTTCAGGGGATTTTCATGGAGGAGGACCGCCTCGCCGTCCATCTCAGAGTAGGCTGCCGGGACGTGGGTGTGCCCGAAAAAGCAGATTCCTGGGGTGCAGCGGCTCTCCATGAGCTCGAAATTCCTCTCCGCGTCCCTTGTCCCCATTATGTACCTGTCGATATCGTTCACCCATCCGTGGAAGGCCGTAAACCGCCCCTTCACGGTGAAGCTCCTCTTAAGCCCTTTAAGGAATTCGAGGTTCTCAGGCTTTATGGCGTCCCGCGTCCAGTACACGGCAGCCGCGGCGTGGTAGTTGAAGTTGTATGGCTCCTCGAACCCGGCCACCCGGGAATCGTGGTTGCCGAGGACGCAAATTGCCCCCCTCTCCCGCAGAAGCTCTATGCATTCATTGGGGTTCGCGTTGTAGCCGACGATGTCGCCGAGGCATATTATCTTCTCTACGCGGAGGCGATCCGCGGCTTCGAGGAAAGCGCTGAGGGCTTCCAGGTTCGAGTGGATATCGGAGATTACGGCGTAAAGCATGATGTATGGGCGGATGCCGGCGCGGCCTCCGGGGCGAGGGCCATCTGCTTATTGCGGCCTCAGTGTATGGTGCCCTTGATATCCTCTCCCTCGAACACGGCCTTGCCGGTCTGGAACGGGTCGCTGGTGAACCTGTCGCGGCAGGACTTGCACAGTATGAAGATAAGCTCTTTTGAGACGTCCTCCTCGAGGGCCTTCGGGTCCATGCTCTCCATGGCGTCAAGGAGGTCGTTTATGCCCTCCTCGACGTCACCCTCGAAGTCCTCCAGGTAGCCGTCGAAATCCGCAAAGCTCCTTATCTCGAGTATATATTTGAGATTGCCCTTGGGCAGTTCCCTGCCGCAGCAGTGGCATCTTAATTTTTTCATCGGAAGCTTGGCCCTTTCCGGGGAAGTCCGCGTCGGGCGACCTTTTTGCGGGACGGCAGCCTTGGATTCAGCCATCAACCGGAATTTGCCCGGAGTCCGCCGGACGCGTTAATAAGTAAAAAGGATGAAAGCTTGCTAAATCTTAACCCTAAAGATGCCGCTTGTCAAACCAAATGGGCCGTGGTAATTTTGCCGGATGCAGTACGATTTTATCCTTTCATTCGGCCCGGACCGGCCCGCCTGCTCCGGGGTCCCGTCAATCAAATAGCAGGGTATTGAAACACACCCTGTTAAGCAATCCACGGATGGATTGCCAAATTGCGAAGACTATCCAGGTCGACCATTTTGTAAGGCTTGGACAGGTTCATTCCGGCCAAGCAGTGGTTGAGAAAGTCCGGAAGGGCTTTCTCAACATATGATAGGACAATACGATGCCGTCTACCTGGCTCCTAAAAACCGAAGGTCAACTGAGAAGCCTTCTTGAAAAGACGGCCAAAGCGTGCGCCATGCTTTTGAAGCGGGGCGCGGTAACGCCAAGCGGCCCTTTCGAGCCGTCTATGTCTGTCCTCCTTACGCAAACGCCTGAGCGCGCCCATGTTGACGCGAAGCGGATCATGGTCGAAGCCCTCGGGCTCCGGCTTATGAGCAGGGACGGCGAGTGGACCGTAATGCAAAAAGGCGTCCCTCCAGGGGTTTTTCCCGTGCTCTTCCCTGCCGTGCTGTTGACCCTGCTTTTAGGCGCGCTCATCACCGTCCTTTTCGCGTTCGAGGGCACGATAACGCTGAAGTCAGGCTCCCCGGCGGAGTTCATGCCTGAAAACCGGGGTGTCTTAAGGCCGTTCTGGAGGTCCGGGACCGAGAGCGTGAGCCTCCTTTTCGATTCCTCGATTTCCGAATACGTCCAGACAGCCGCGCACGATTACCCGCCGGACGTTAAAACAAGGATCGCAATGCGGCTCGGCTTGCAGCGTCCTTTGCATGAGCGGGGAAGACGCCCTCGCCTCCGTCGGGACAATGGCGCAGTTGAAGGTCGAAAGCGATGGCGCCATAATCGAGGGAGGAGCGGGCACGGAAGGGCCCTTCAGGTACGGCGGCTATACTTTCCGGCTCCTTGACATCGAGCGGACGCTCCGATTGAGGATAGATGAAGGCCCCATCCCCCTCAGCGTAAAGCCCGGCAACGAGGCCCTGATACCTGGGAGCCTTTCAACGCTCGAATTCGGGCAGTTCAGGAAGGGCTCAATAACGCGGCTTGACGGCACGAGGCAGGAGCTCAGGCCCCATGTGACGGTCAGGAAAAAAGGCACTTCCGGAGAGCCTGCCCTGCTCCGTCTCGGCGAGACGGTTATAGTTGACGGCGCGCTGGTCTCGCTTGCCGATGCGAGGGAGACGGCAGTCCTCCGATACAGGTACGACCCCGGTCGAGCGGTCGTCCTGGCGGGCGCTTTGCTTGCCGTAATAACCGTTATGCTCAGGCTCTTCGTGCCATATTATCTCCTGGCATACAGGATAGACGACTCCGGTGAGATCGTGCGTCTCGACCTTTTCGCCTCCTCAGGCGGCGCATTCTCCTCAAAGGCGAAGCTCCTTCAAAGGATAGAGCGTCTACTTACGAAGGACGACCTGAGGCCCGAGGCGCTCCCGGACTGATATCCGGCCCGCCTATCCGTTGGCAAAAAACGCCCCGCAATGTTATCATTTCCCGGTGGATATCAACTCGTTCATAGCTGAGATAAAGGCAAGGGCCGACCTGAGGGATGTAGTGCATCATGAGGAGCTCCCCTCAAGAGAGCCCGCCTACGCCGAGACATTTCTTCCCCTCATGCCCGAGGTAAAGGAGGCGCTCGCGGACCTCGGCATAAAAGGGCTCTTCACGCACCAGGCCCAGGGCATAGACCTCGTGAGGCAGGGCAGAAACGTGGTCGTCATGACCCCTACCGCCAGCGGCAAGAGCCTCATATACAACGTGCCGGTAGCAGAGGCCATACTCGACGACCCTGAGGCAAGGGCCATGTACATATTCCCGCTCAAGGGGTTGGAGCAGGACCAGCTCGGCGCTTTCAGGGAGCTTACGGCAAGGCTCCCTTTTGAAGCGGAAGCCGGCGCGCCGGAAAAAGGGAAGAGAAAGGCCTTCAAGCCGGGCATATCCGAGATTTACGACGGCGACACATCCGCGTACAGGAGAAAGCGGATGCGCGAGGAGCCGCCGCGTGTGGTCCTTACGAACCCTGACATGATACATCTCGCCATAAACCCCTTCCACGCAAAATGGGAGAGGTTCCTTTCGAACCTGAGGTATGTGATAGTCGACGAGATACACGCCTACAGGGGCGTATTCGGCTCGCATGTGGCTAACGTGCTAAGGAGGCTCCGGAGGGTGGCGAAGCTCTACGGGAGCGACCCTGTCTTCATAGCCTCCTCCGCGACCATCGCAAACCCGAAGGAGCTGGCCGAGGGCCTTATCGGAAAGGACTTCGTGGCCGTTACCGAGAGCGGCGCGCCGTCCGGCAGGAGGCACTTCCTATTCCTCAACCCCGCTTCGGGCGGGAGCCCCTATACTATCGCCACGAGGCTCCTGGCCTCCTCGGTCCGCGCCGGTTTCAAGACCATAGCATTTACAAAGGCCAGGAAGGTGACCGAGCTTATGCACTCCCGGATACTCGAAGGCTGCCCTGACATAAGCCCTGTCGTAAGCTCCTACAGGGCGGGCTTCCTCCCCGAGGAGAGGCGCGATATCGAAAAAAGGCTTTTCAAGGGCGAGCTCTCCGGCGTCATATCGACGAGCGCCCTCGAGCTCGGGGTCGACATAGGGGGCCTCGACGTCTGCATACTCGTGGGCTACCCCGGCACCGTAAGCTCGACATGGCAGAGGAGCGGCCGGGTCGGGAGGAGCGACGCGACTCGCTCATCGTCATGGTCGCCTTCCGGACGCGCTCGACCAGCACTTCATGCGGAACCCTCCGGACTTCTTCAGGCGCTCATCAGAGTCGGCTGTACTGGACCCTTTCAACAGGCCCATAGTAAAATCGCATCTCATCTCGGCGGCATCGGAGCGGTATCTGAGGAACGACGACCCTGTCTATGACATGGCGAGGCTTGAGCCTGTCCTCGAGGAACTTGAAGCCGAAGGGAAACTGAGGCGCGGAAGATTGGACGTATGGTTCGCGAGAAAAAGGCGGCCCCAGATGGAGACCTCCATCCGGGAGGCGGGAGAGGCCTATGCTATTATTAAAGACGGCGGCGGCCTCCTTGGGGAATCGAGCTCCACGAGGGTCCTCTACGACCTCCATCCCGGGGCGATATACCTGCATAAGGGCGTCCAGTACAGGGTAGTGACTCTCGACATGCGCGACCGGGTGGCCGTCTGCAGGCCAGCGGGCGAGATAGCCTACTACACGAGGCCCATGACCGAGGAGGAATCCGAGATACTCTCCGAGGACGACTCGATGCCGCTCGGGAAGACGGTCGTAAAGTTCGGGACGCTCAGGATTACCGAAAGGGTGCTCGGATACAGGAAAAAACACATATTCACCGAGGCCCCGATGGGCGAGTTCCCCCTCGACCTCCCGCCCTCTATCTTCACTACAAAGGGGGTCTGGATGAAAGTCGGCGATAGCATACTCGAAGAGGTGCGCGGAAGGGGTTTCAGCATTGGCGGCGCCCTCCACGGCGCGGAGCACGCGATGATAGCGGCGCTCCCGCTCTATGCCCTATGCGACAGGATGGACCTCGGCGGGGTGAGCTACACCTTGAACCCCGAGCTTCAGAGCCCGGCGATATTCGTCTACGACGGCCACGAGGGCGGGGTGGGCCTTACGCGGAGGGGGTTCGAGTGCCTGAGGGACTGGCTCGCATCGGCCCTGGAGCTCATGGAGGACTGTGCCTGCGAGGTGGCCTGCCCATCGTGTACCCAGGACCCGCGGTGCGGAAACAATAACGAGCCTCTGGATAAGCGGGGCGCGTCAATGATAATCAGGGACTGGCTGGGCCGATGAGGTTTTCGCTTCGAAAAAGAGATGAAGCTTTCTCTCAAAAAAAAGCCCCGCCAAATTAGGCAGGGCTTTTTCGATTTCGATTCGAAAAAATCAAAGTTCCTTGAGTACCGCCTCGCCCATCTCAATGCAGCTTACGCGGATCATCCCTGGCTGCATGATATCCGCGGTCCTCCAGTTTTTCCTTAAGACCTTCTCGACCGCGGCGTCGATCGTGTCAGCGGCCTCGTTCATTTCAAAGGAGTAGCGTAGCATCATGGACGCGGAGAGTATGGTGGCTATGGGGTTGGCCAAGCCCTTTCCGGCTATATCCGGGGCGCTCCCGTGTATGGGCTCGTACATGGCCCTGCCCTTCCCGGAGCCGAGGCTCGCGGAAGGGAGCATCCCTATGGAGCCGGTGAGCATCGAAGCCTCGTCAGAGAGTATGTCGCCGAAAGTATTCTCGGTAACGATCACGTCGAACTGCCTGGGGTTCCTTATGAGCTGCATGGCGCAGTTGTCGACGTACATGTGCTTGAGCTCGACGTCGGGATAACCCTTGCCCAGCTGGGTGACGATCTTGCGCCAGAGCTCGGTCGTCTCGAGGACGTTGGCCTTGTCGACGCTGGTCACCTTCTTTTGGCGGCTTCCTCGCGACCTCGAACCCCACCTGGCTATCCTCTCTATCTCGGGGTGGTATAAACAAGTGTTAACGCCGCGCTCGGTCCCGTCCGGGAGCTTTCAACTCCCCTCGGCGAGCTGAAAGAAGCCCGCCTGTAAGCTCCCTTACTCGACGAGGTCCACCTCTTCATTCCTCGGGCAGGCGTGGAGGCCTCTATAAGCTGCTTATATCCTGGCGGGCCGGAGGTTGGCGAAGAGGCCGAGCTCTTTCCGTAGCGCAAGGAGCGCCCTCTCGGGCCTTACCGAGTAGTCGAGCCCCTCCCATCTGGGGCCGCCGACCGCGCCGAGCAGCACGGCGTCGCTCCGCAGGGCAAGGTCGAGGACCTTATCGGTAAGCGGCACGCCGTTGGCGTCTATTGAAGCGCCGCCAACGAGCGCCTCGGTCAGGACGAACTCGGCCCCGAAGCTCGAGCCGACGGCCTTCAAGACCCTTATCGCCTCTCCGACGATCTCCGGGCCTATGCCGTCGCCCGGCAATACAGCGACATTGAACCTTTTCACTTGCAAGCTCCTTCGGTGTTTTTAGAATCGATAGACGCTTGTGCGCTTTGAAGCAGCCTGCGCGGATGCCCTAAGGGTTGTTTTCAACCCCCTGTTAGAGCGTGCTGGCGACCTTCTGGAGCACCTCCATGAAGGCGGCAAGGCCGCTTACCGGGATGACCACCGTGCTCCGCCTGTCGTTCGAGAGCTCGGCTACCTGCAGGAACCTGCCGCCCTCGTTCTCCTTCAGGTCCACGAACAGGGTCTTGTTCTCTATGTGCAGTTTCTCGCTGGAAAGGACCTTGCTTTTTGCGCCTTCCCTTTTCATACAAACCCCCTCTTTCTTATCGACTCCATTAGCCCGCCTGCCTGTATAAGCTCCTGCATGAACGGAGGCACCGGCCTGGCAGTGAAGCCCTTCCCCTTGGTGAGGTTCACGATGGAGCCCGTCGAGACGTCTATCTCGAGGACGTCCCCGTCGTCCGTGGCCCCGTATACCTCGTCGGACTCGAGTATCGTAAGCCCCATGTTGAACGAGTTCCTGTAGAATATCCTGGCGAAGCTCTTGGCGATTACGCAGGCCACCCCCGCGGCCTTTATGGCGATGGGCGCGTGCTCCCTTGACGACCCGCACCCGAAGTTCTTGTCGGCGAGTATGATGTCCCCGGGCCGCACCTTCGAGGCGAACGAGGGGTCCTCGTCCTCCATGCAGTGCTTCGCGAGCTCCGCCGGGTCGGATGTGTTGAGATATCTCGCGGGTATTATCTTGTCCGTGTCTATATCGGCTCCGTATTTCCAGACCCTGCCCTTAAGCTTCATCTGCCCACCTCTGCGTGAAAATTTGTTTTCGGGGCGCCTCACGGCCCCCGTCCTATGCCTTCTTTGCGGTCACGAGCTGCAAGGACCTTCTTGCGAGAAAAACGCGCCTGAAGTCCTTGAAGCCGAGTGTTGAGAGTAGCGACTGGATATCAGTCCTCACCCATGCCCTGGCCGACTCGCCCTCGAAAAAGGTGAAGACCAGGGACTGCAAAACCCGCTGCCCCCTCGGCCCTGTGGAAATCCAGGATGGCGAGCCTCCCGCCGGCTTTAAGCACCCTCCGGGCCTCGAAGAGTATTCCCTTCAAGGCCTCGGGCCTGGCCTCGTGGAGGCCCATTGAGGCCGTTACCCTGTCAGGAGTCGTCGGCGAACGGAGTTCCGCTGTGTCCCCCCTCCACGAGCCCTATCCTGAGCTTTCGTTCGCGCTGCTTTCGCGGGCCGCCTTAGGCATCCTCCGTAACGTCCAGCGCGAACATGCGCCCCGCGCCTGGCGGCTCCATGAGGGATAATGTCGCTGTGCCAGAAAATATTCTCGGACTTTCTGGCCGCCTTTAACGGCGGCCTCGTCAAGTCCTGCCCTCAACGGGGCCTCGCTGCGCGGAACGGCCGCGAGCCTTACCCCGAGGTCGTACAGGGGGGCAAGCCAATCATATAGGTAATAATGCGGGGGGCGGGGCTTTTTCATGGCGGTCTCGCGAGGCCCGGCCCTCCGGGCCTACTTCGATACCTCGTCCGGGTGGGCTATCCTCCCTTTACGCCGTTGCCGCTGCGACGGCGAGTTCATGGATAGACCTCGCTCTTCGGGTCCCCCATCCTGCCCACGAAGTTCCTGTTCGTGGTCGCAAGGGCCCTCTCGCCCGCGGCCAGTATGCCCATGTGGCCTCCAAGGCAGGGGCCGCAAGTGGGCGGGCTTATAACGGCCCCGGCCTTGAGGAATATGTCGAAGTAGCCGAGGCGCATGGCTTCGTTGTAGATGAACGGGGTAGCCGGTATGACGATGAGCCGCACGTACTTGGCGACCTTCCGCCCCTTCAATATCCTGGCCGCGACCTTGAGGTCCCTCAAGCCTGCCGTTCGTGCTGAGCTGATTATGACCTGGTCTGGCTATGTTCTAAGCTCGGATACTTTTTTCGTGTTCTCGGGAAGGTGCGGGCAGGCGACGGTCGGCTCTATCTCGGAGCAGTCGTACTCCCTCACTTCCACGTAGGAGGCCCCTGGGTCGCTCGAATAGAACTTGTACGGCCTCTCGGCCCTGCCGTCAACATATCCATAGTGACCGCGTCGGGCGCTATTATGCCGCTCTTTGCGCCTGCTTCGATTGCCATGTCGCACATGGCCATCCTCGAGTCATGGAGAGCTTCTCATCGCCCTGCCGGTGAACTCCATTGCCCTGTCCAGGGCGCCGTCCACGCCCTGTGTCGCCGATGACGCGGAGGATGAGGTCCTTGCCGCTGACCCATTTGTTGAGCTTCCCTCGAAGACGAACTTCATGGACTCCGGAACGCTTGAACCATACCTCGCCGGTTATCATGGCCGCGGCAAGGTCGGTGGAGCTGACGCCCGTAGAGAAGGCCCCGAGCGCGCTGTAGGTGCAGGTATGGGGAGAGTCGGCGCTGATCACCCACATCGCCCGGCACGACTATCCCTTCTCCGAGGAGGCGTGCTCAACGCCCACGTCGCCGCCCTCGAAGTAGTATTTGAGCTGCTGCTCTTTTGCGAACTCGCGGAGAATCTTGACCTGGGCCGCTGACTTTATGTCCTTGTTAGGCGTAAAGTGGTCCGGGACAAGGACGACCTTGTTCCTGTTGAAGACCTTCTTCGCGCCGATCTTCCTGAACTCGCTTATCGCGATGGGCGCGGTTATGTCGTTCCCGAGCGCGATGTCCACCCTCGCGTTTATGAGCTCGCCGGGCGCGACCTCCTTCAGCCCGGCGTGCTTCGCAAGGATCTTCTCCGTGATCGTCATCTGCCTCATGCTATTCCGGAACCTCTCTGCTTTCAGAATGTGATGGGCCCTGAAAGGGCCCTGATATACGGCAAAAAGCCCCTTACAGCACAGGGGTGTCGCGCTTCTCCTTCTTCATGTGCTCGAGCCTGTTGAGCGCGTTTATGTAGGCCTTGGCGCTCGCGACTATTATGTCGGTATGGGAGCCCTGGCCGAGCACTATGTGCCCGCCTTCCTCAACCCTCACGGAGACCTCTCCTTGCGCGTCGGTCCCGCCCGTGATGGCGTTTACCGAATATTTAAGCAGCCTGCTCTTCGTGCCGGTAAGGGCGGCTATGGTGTTGTAGGCCGCGTCCACGGGCCCGTCTCCCGTACCGGCGCCGCTTACGGCCCTGGAGTCGACCTCCATCTCGACCTCGGCCCTGGGGGACGTATCGGTACCGCTCTGTACCTTGAACTTCAGGAGCCTGTACCTGTCAGGCACCTCTACCCTCAGCACCTCGTCCTGCACTATGGCCTCGAGGTCCTCGTCGAAGACCTCCTTTTTGAGGTCCGCGAGCCGCTTGAAGGTCTCGAAGGCCCTTTCGAGGTTCTCCTGCGAAAGGTCGTAGCCCATCTCCGAGAGCCTTGTCTTGAAGGCGTGGCGGCCTGAGTGCTTGCCCAATACGAGCTTCGAGCGGGATATGCCGACAGACTCGGGCCGCATTATCTCGTAGGTGGACTTGTCCTTGAGGAGGCCGTCCTGTATGCCTGACTCAGTGCGCAAAGGCGTTGTCGCCGACGATGGCCTTGTTGGGCTGCACCATTATGCCGGTTATGCCGCTTACGAGCCTGCTCGCGGGATATATCTGCTCCGTTGCGATGCCGGTCTCGAGCCCGAGGACGTCCTTCCTCGTCCTGAGTATCATGACTATCTCCTCGAGGGAGGCGTTACCCGCCCTTTCGCCGATGCCGTTTATGGTGCATTCGACCTGCCTCGCGCCGTTCACGACCGCGGCAAGGGAGTTCGCGACCGCGAGCCCGAGGTCGTTATGGCAGTGTACGGAGATTACCGCCCTGTCGATGTTCCTTACGTTGTCGCGTATGCCCTTTATGAGCGCGCCGAACTGGTCCGGGAGCGCGTAGCCGACCGTATCGGGGATATTAACCGTCCCCGCGCCCGCCTCTATAACGGCTTCTATCATCTCGTAAAGGTATGCGGGCTCGGTCCTTGATGCGTCCATTGCCGAGAATTCCACGTCGTCGACGTGGCCCCGCGCCCTCTTGACCATCTCGACGGCCCTCTCAAGGGCCTCGCTCCGGGTGAGCCTGAACTGGTGCTTAAGGTGTATCTCGGAGGTCGATATGAAGGTGTGTATCCTGGCCCTGGGCGCGCCCCTGAGCGCGCCTGCTGCGGCGTCTATGTCCTCGGGCTTGCACCTGGCGAGGCTGCATATTACCGGCCCCTCGACCTCGAGGGCGATCCTCCTGACCGAGTCGAAATCGCCCGGCGAGCTGAACGCGAACCCCGCCTCTATGACGTCGACCCCGAGCTTCGTAAGCTGCCTTGCTACGGCTATCTTCTCCTCGACGTTCATCGAGGCGCCCGGCGACTGCTCGCCGTCCCGGAGCGTCGTATCGAATATCCTGACCCTGTCGTCCATTTCCCGTCCTATCCCTTTGACCCGGCTTCCTTCGTTTCCTTCCTGTCCTTGGCAGGCGCCTTGAGCGACACCTTCCTCCGCTTGTCAACTATCGTCGTTATGGGCCCGGACAGCATATACCCCAGGCTCAGTATGAATAGCATCACTGGCGGGTTCGCGGCCACGACAATGAGGAGGAAAATTATCCCGACCAGGAGCCTGAAAGGCATCCTCTGCGACGGGCTGAGTTCCTTGAAGCTGTAGTAATGCACGTTGCTTATCATGAGGAAAGCGAGCGTGTACACGAGGACGAGTATGGTCACGTGCCTTACTGTCTCGTCGCCCCGGCCCAGGTGGAAGAACATGAGGACAGTTGACGCGACGAGCACCGCCGCCGCGGGAATCGGCAGGCCGTTGAAGCGCTTGCTCTCGACCGTCGTCACCTGCACGTTGAACCGGGCGAGCCGGAGCGCGCCGCAGACGACGTACAGGAACGCCGCGAGCCAGCCGTACCTCCCGAAGGGACGCAAGGCCCACGTGAATATGAGGACCGCCGGCGCCAGGCCGAAGGCGATGAGGTCCGAAAGGGAGTCGTACTCGACACCGAACTTGCTGCTCCCCCCGGTAAGCCTGGCGACCCTGCCGTCCAGCCCGTCGAGTATCGCCGAGATGATGATGGCTATGGCCGCGTACTCGTATTTGCCGTCGAACGAGGCGATGATGGCGTAAAAGCCCCCGAAAAGGCTCGCCGACGTTATGAGGTTCGGAAGGAGGTACACCCCCCTCTTTATCCTCTTCTTCTCCGCGCCTTCCATGTTTATTTCGTTGTCAAGCATCCCAGTTTCCTATTATTGAAGAACCTGCCCTGACCTTGTCGCCCACCTTCACATTCGGCGACGCTCCGGCCGGGAGATATACGTCCACCCTCGACCCGAAGCGTATCATGCCGAACCGCTCGCCCTTGCCGTAGCTCATGCCCGGCCTCGCGTAGCAGACTATCCTCCTCGCGATAAGGCCGGCTATCTGGTTGAAGGCGAACCTCCTGCCGCCCCGGTCCTCCATTATGACGGCGTTCTGCTCGTTCATGAGCGACGCCTTGTCGAGGGAGGCGTTGAAGAACCTGCCAGGGTTGTATATGACGTCCACCACCCTGCCGGAGGCAGGCACCCTGTTCACGTGGACATTAAAGACGTTCATGAATATGCAGATGCGGAGCGCGTCGGCCTTTAGGAATTTGTCGTCCCTTATCCGCTCGACCTTTATCACCCTGCCGTCCGCTGGGCTCACTATCGCCTTCGGGTCAGGCGGGGACTCCCTTTCGGGGTCCCTGAAGAACGCGACCACGAACACGGCAAGCGGCAAAAAGAGCGCCTCAAGCCAGCGGAGCCCCGCCATCCACACCACGATTATACAAAAAAAAGACGCCAGGATAAAGGGATAACCTTCCCTGGCTACCGGAATCCTTGCCAATAACGCCTCCTGCAACTCACCTCTTTAATACGATAATACCCTCCCACCTGGGGAGGGTATTATCGGCAAAGAGGGGGCCTCTTTCTGAAAAGCCTCAGTTCTTTTCCTTGTCTACTATCTTCCCCTTCTTGAGCCAGGGCATCATGTCGCGGAGCTTTCCGCCGACCTCTTCTATCTGGTGCTCCTGGCCGAGCCTGGTGAGGGCCGAGAAGACCGGCTTGTTGGCCCGGTTCTCGAGCATCCAGTCCCTGGCGAATTCCCCGGTCTGTATCTCGCGGAGTATCTTCTTCATCTCCTTCTTGGTCTCGTCGGTAATGACCCTCGGGCCGCGCGTCAAGTCGCCGTACTGCGCCGTGTTGCTTATCGAGTACCGCATGTTCGATATGCCGCCCTCGTATATGAGGTCCACTATGAGCTTCATCTCGTGCAGGCATTCGAAGTAGGCCATCTCGGGCGGGTATCCGGCCTCGACGAGCGTTTCGAAGCCGGCCTGTATGAGGGCGCTCACGCCGCCGCAGAGGACCGCCTGCTCGCCGAAAAGGTCGGTCTCGGTCTCGTCCTTGAAGGTCGTCTCTATGACGCCGGCCCTTCCGCCGCCGATGGCGCTCGCGTATGCAAGGGCCGTCTGGAGCGTGTCGCCCGAGGGGTCCTGGTAAACGGCCACGAGCGCAGGCACCCCAGCGCCTTTCGTGAACTCGTGCCTTACGAGGTGGCCCGGCCCCTTGGGAGCTGCCATGAATACGTTCACGGATTTATCCGGAGCAATCTGCCCGAAGTGGATGTTAAAGCCGTGCGCGAAGGCGAGGTATGCGCCCTTCTTGAGGTTCGGGCCTATCTCCGCCTTGTAGAGGTCCCCCTGGAGCTCGTCCGGCACCAGCACCATGACAATGTCGGCGCCCTTCACGGCGTCGCTGACGTTCTTTACCTTCATCCCGGCCGCTTCGGCCTTCTTCCACGAGCTGCCGTCCTTCCTCAAGCCGACCACGACGTCGACGCCGCTGTCCTTCAAGTTCAGGAGTGCGCGTCCCTGGCTTCAAACCCTATGACCGCGACCTTTTTGGACCGGATCTTCTCAAGGTTCGCGTCCTTGTCATAATAACTTCATCAACAGATTCCTCCTTCATTTTCGCAAGTGGCAGGTGCTGAACTTTTTGGGAAACTTTCAGAAAGGTTTCAAAGCCCTTCAGACTTTTAGTTCCTGAGAGGATTCCATTAGGGGTCCTCTCAGGAAGAACTGAAGTTTTGAGAGTTTGGAGAAACTTTACAAAAGGTTCTCTCAAGAGGTTTTCGCATCCTGTTATACGGCCGCGTTCATCTCTGCTTGGGGCTTCTGGCCATTGCCACCCTTCCGGTCCGGACGATCTCCTTTATGCCGAAGGGGCAGAAGCTCGGTAATGGCCCGTATCTTCTCCTCGTCCCCGGTTATCTCTATCGTATAGGTACGGGAGCTTACGTCAACGACCTTGGCCCTGAATATGTCGACTATCGAGAGTATCTCGGCCCTGGTCTCGGCGGTAAGGTTCACCTTTATGAGGGCGAGCTCGCTCGATATGCTCCTCGCCGGTGAAGTCGTAGACCTTTATGACGTTCACGAGCTTGTTTAATTGCTTGTTTATCTGCTCGAGGACCTTGTCGTCGCCGCTCGTTACGATGGTCATCCGCGATATCTTCGGGTCAAAGGTCTCGGCCACCGAGAGGCTCTCGATATTGAAGCCCCTTCCCGAGAAAAGTCCCGATATGCGCGAAAGCACGCCGAACTCGTTTGTGACAAGGACCGATATCGTATGACGCACGCGTTGGACCTCCTAATTAGACCAGAAGCATCTTGTTCAGGGCTGCCTGGCAGGGACCATCAGGTAGACGCACTCGAACTGGTCCACCCTGAAGTCCATCAATACGGGCCTGTCCTTCACTGCCAGGCCCTTTTCCAGAACGGCCCCGACCTCTCCGGGCTTTGTCGCCCTGAGGCCGACCGCCCCGTAGGCCTCGGCCAATTTCACGAAATCCGGGGCGACGGAGATGGCTGTGATGAGTACCTCTTCTGGAAGAGAGCTCCTGCCACTGCCTGACCACGTGCCGGGGACCATGTTGTTGAGTATCACTACCTTACCGGGAGCTTGTACTGCACGGCGGTCGCGAGCTCCGCAGATGTTCATCTGAAGCGACCTGTCGCCCGCTATGTCCACGACGGTCTTCTCGAAACGCTATCTGCGCCGATGGCGGCAGGAAGCTGAAGCCCATCGTGCCGAGACGCCGGAGGTAAGGAAGGTCCTGGCCCTGTCGGTTAAAGAACTGGCCGCCACATCTGGTTCTGGCCGACCTCGGTAGTTATTATGGCGTCCCCGCCGGTAAGCTCGTAGAGCTTCTCTATGACGAACTGGGGCTTTATCTTGCCCTTCGGGTCCTGCTTGTAAGAGAGCCTGTGGGTTTCGCTCCAGCCTTCGACCTCGTCCCTCCAGGGCTGTATGCCTTTTTTGAACTCCTTTGCCGGGGGGCAGGCCTTCAAAAGGTCCTTCAGGACCGTCCTTACGTCGCCGACTATGGGGATATCGACCTTGACGTTCTTGCTTATCGAGGTCGGGTCTATGTCTATGTGGACGATGCCGGCATACGGCGCGAACTCGTCTATCTTTCCCGTGACCCTGTCGTCGAAGCGCGCGCCCACGGCGATGAGGCAGTCGGTATTCATGACCGCCATGTTGGCGGCGTAGGTGCCGTGCATCCCGAGCATGCCCATGAAGAGCGGGTGCGTGCCGGGGAACGCGCCGAGGCCCATGAGCGTCGTCGTCGTGGGTATACCGAGCTTCTCGGAGAAGGCCTTCATCTCGGCGGCGGCATTCGATAAGACCACACCTCCCCCTGCGTATACGACCGGCCTCTTCGAGGAAAGTATGAGCTCAAGCGCCTTCCGTATCTGGCCCGGGTGCCCCTTGTAGTTGGGCTGGTAGCTCTCTATGCTGGCCTTGTCCGGGTACTTGTAATCCGGAAGCGTTGCGGTAAGCACGTCTTTCGGTATGTCCACGAGCACCGGCCCCGGCCTTCCGGTCGTCGCGATGTAGAACGACTCCTTTATTATCCGAGGGAGGTCCCTTATGTCCTTGACGAGGTAATTGTGCTTGGTGCACGGCCTGGTGATGCCGACGATATCAGCCTCCTGGAAGGCGTCGTTCCCTATAAGTGGCGTCGGCACCTGCCCTGTGAAGACGACCACGGGTATCGAGTCCATGTACGCGGTGGCAATGCCTGTCACGGTGTTGGTCGCGCCCGGGCCAGAGGTCACGACCACGACCCCGGGCTTTCCCAGGGCCCTTGCGTAGCCGTCCGCCATGTGCACTGCGCCCTGTTCGTGCCTTACGAGTATGTGCCGGAGGGGGCTGTCGTAAAGGGCGTCGTAGATGGGCAGCACCGCGCCGCCCGGGAAACCGAATATGGTGTCCACGCCCTCCTTCAGGAGGCATTCGATGAATATCTCAGCGCCGTTTTTCCTGTTCATGATAAAATATTTCCCGTCTGGAATTTCGGTTTGGGCCTAAGCCTTGAGTACCGCCCCCGTATAGGCGGAGGTGACCGACTTGGCGTACCTCGCAAGCCAGCCGTCCTTTATCTTGGGAGGCGGCGTCTTCCACGCCTTCTTCCTGGCCAGAAGCTCCTTATCGGACACCTTGAGCTCCATTTTCCGCGCCGGAATATCGAGCTCGATGGTGTCGCCGTCCTTTACGAGGGCTATGGGCCCGCCCTCCATTGCCTCGGGCGATATGTGGCCTATGCACGGCCCCCTTGTTCCTCCGGAGAACCTGCCGTCGGTTATGAGGGCGACGCTATCGCCCATGCCCATGCCCATGAGGGCCGCCGTAGGCGCGAGCATCTCCCTCATGCCCGGGCCTCCCCTGGGCCCTTCGTATCTTATGACTATTACGCTCCCGGCCTTTATGCCGCGGCCTATTATCGCCTTCATCGCGGCTTCCTCGGAATCGAAGACGCGGGCAGTGCCGGTGAAGCGCATCATCTTATCGCTTACGCCGGACTGCTTTACCACGGCCCCGAACGGCGCCAGGTTCCCCTTGAGCACAGCTATGCCGCCTTCCTTGTGAGAGGCCTCGGAAAGGGGCTTTATGACGCGCTCGTCGACGTAGTCGACGCCTTCGATTATCGCCTTTATCCTTTTCCCCGAAACCGTCGGGTTGTCCTTTATGAGGTCCTTGAGCCGCAAAAGGAGCGCGCCTATGCCGCCTCCCCAGTGGAGGTCTTCCATGTAATATTCCCCGACCGGCTCAAGAGAGGTTATGTGCGGGGTAGTGAGGCTTAAGTCGTTAAAGACGTCCAGCGGGAGCTTCACGCCGGCCTCGTGCGCTATGGCAAGGAGGTGGAGGACCGTATTCGAAGAGCCGCCGAGCGCGAGGTCCGCCCTGATGGCGTTCTCGAAGGCGGCCCTTGTCATTATTTTTCTCGGGGTGATGTTCTTCCTTACGAGCTCTACGGCGCGCACGCCGCTGTCGAAAGCGATCCTCCTCTTTTCCGCCGACGCAGCAAGGGCGGTGCCGCAGAAAGGGAGGCTCATGCCCATGACCTCGGTAAGGCAGCTCATGGTATTCGCGGTGTAGAGGCACTGGCAGGAGCCGGCGCCGGGGCAGGCCCCGGTCTCGCAGGCGTTAAGCTCCTCCTTGGTAATCTCGCCCGCCCGGAAACGGCCCATTGCCTCGAAGGTGTTCCTTATGAAAGAGGTCTTCCTGCCCCTGTACCTTCCGGTGAGCATGGGCCCGGCGGTGACGACTATCGACGGGATATCGAGGCGCGCCGCGCCCATGAGCATGCCCGGCGTTATCTTGTCGCAGTTCGTAAGGAGTATGAGGCCGTCAAAGGCGTGGGCCTCGGCCACGCTCTCGATTGTGTCCGCGATGAGCTCCCTCGACGGAAGGGAATAATGCATGCCCCTGTGCCCCATTGCTATGCCGTCGCATATGCCGGGGAGCCCGAAGAACATGGGGTAGCCGCCGCCCGTGTGGACGCCCTTCTCAATGAACCTTTCGAGGTCCCTCATGCCGATGTGCCCGGGTATGAGGTCGGAAAAGCTCGTGGCCACGCCGATGAAGGGCTTCTTCATCTCGCCGGTGGGTATGCCTGTCGCGTAAAGGAGTGCCCTGGAAGGGACCCGGTCAAGCCCTTTCTTTACTCTGTCACTTCTATTCGGCATCTACGGCTGCGGCTACGCCCCCTTCTCCTCGGCGAAATCTGAAACCCTCTTCTCCATCTCGTCCTTCAAGGCGAGCTTCAGCTTCTTGAGCCTGTTCTTCTCCATGGTCTCGTCTGCCGTGAGCCTGGGCTTCTTTTCGAGTTTTGCGACCTGGTTCTCATAGTCCTGATGGCTCTTGTAGATCTTCCTGAATCCATCGTCCTCTTTGAGAAGCTTTTTCAGAATCTCTTCGCGTCTGTCCATTCAAGCCTCCTTCCACTTTGAGGTCACTGTTCCGGGTTTTCCCGCATTTCCCCCTTTGCAGGAAACAGGCTCACGACGTTAATAAAAAGTGCTTGTTTTTCAAGGACAAAGCTAAAATTTATAATATCGCAACCCGAAGAGCTTGTCAATTTGTTACCAAACCGGCTTTTTGCGGCCTGTTCTGGCGGGAAAAATGATTTCTTATAACCCATTCCGACGCCCAAGTCCATAAAAAACCCGGCGTTAGAATGGAAAAAACGGGGTTTTGGCTGAATCCGGGAATATTGTGCCGGCTGGAAGAAAGCGATTTTATCACAGGGAACATGAGTCCATTTCACTTAGCAGGGTGTTGAAGAACATCCTGCCAGGCAATCCACGGTTGGATTGCCAAATGCGAAGACAATCCAAGTCGAGCAATTTATAAGTCCTGGACGGAGGAAAAGATCAATTTTTAGAGGTTGCCTTAAGCTCTGCTTCGGATTTCCGGAGGTATATAGGGACGAGCTCCGCCGGGGAGACGGCCTCCGCCGCGTTCTCGAAGGCCAGTAGCCCGACGTTGGAGGCCCTTATGTGCCAGAGGTGGGGCAAGGCCGCGTACGCGTCCCTGAGCGCTTCGACGAGCATTTCCATGTAAACGGAAAGGCCGCTCCCTAAGAATACGACTTCCCCCTCAAGCCCCCTCCCCTGTATTTCCCCTATTAGGGCCTCGGGCCGCATCGCCGAATCCGGCATGACCGCCCTCGGGAGCCCTGACATGGTATCGTAAAGTGCGGTGTAAACCTCGCCCTTCCGGGCGTCGAGCACTGGGCAGACTATCCGGGCGGAATAGGGTAAGTTCATGGCGAGCGAGGCGAGGGTCGATACACCGGCTATCTTTTTCCCGAGCGGCCATGCAAGCCCCTTGAGGGCCGATATGCCGATGCGGAGGCCGGTGAACGAGCCCGGGCCGACATCAATGGCGAAGAGGTCTACTTCGTCGAGCCCGCACCCGGCGCTCTCAAGGTGTGCGTCAAGGGACTTTATGAGCCAGCTGGAATGGGTGCCGGCGTCTCCGACGGTCCATTCGGAGACGAGCCTTCTATCGTCAAGGAGGGCTATCGAGCCTGACTGGGACGAGGTGTCGATCGCCAGTATCTTCAAGGCTATCCGAATATGCGGAAGAGGTCGTTATAGGTCACAAGGAGCATGAGCATGATGAGGAGCGCTATGCCCACCTGCTGGGCCGCGGTCATGAACTTTTCGCTCAAGGGCTTGCCCTTTACGGCCTCCATGCCGAAAAATACGAGGTGGCCGCCGTCAAGGACCGGTATGGGGAAGAGGTTTATTATGCCGAGCTGGAGGCTCAGGAAGGCCATTAGCGACAGGAGGTCGGCTATGCCCGACTCGGCGGCCTGGCCGGCCACCTGCGCTATCATTATGGGCCCGCCGAGTGTTTTAAGCGAGTAGTCGCCGACTATGAGCCCCTTTACGACCACGAAGAGCTTGTAGGTCATGTCGACCCCGGAGGCAACGCCCTTCTGAATGGACTCGATAAAGCCGTATTGCCGCGTTACCTGCTCCTCCTGCCTGGAGATGCCGACGAGCCAGGCCTTGGCCTCTTCGTTGTAGACAGGGGTTATCTCAAAGGCAAGCTCTTCGCCTCCCCTCGACACTTTTATGGCCTTCTTGTCGCCGCTCTTGTGTATCGCGCTTTCAAGCTCGGCCCAGTGGTTTATGGTGGTGCCGTTTATGGAAATTATCCTGTCGCCCGGCAAAAGCCCGGCGTCCTTTGCGGGAAATCCCGGTGCGACCCCGCCGATTACAGGGTCCATGGGCGGGAACATCCCGCCGTACCCGGCGCCGGTCGCCTCTGAGACAGCCGGCACAAGTGTTGTCTCAAGGCGGGAGCCGTCCCTTATGAAATCGACCTTGAGCTCCTTCCCCGGGCTCATGGCGAGGCCCATGAGGAGCTCTTCCCAGTTCCCGGTCTCGCTGCCTCCGACCGAGACGATGGTATCTCCCCTTTTGATGCCGGCCTTGTCCGCGGGCTCATTGAGGGCCACGTACCCTACCTCGGCTGGCCTTTCGAGATAGACCGGGACCTGTATGCCTATCATGAAGATAAGCGGCATGAGGACTACGGCGAGGACCAGGTTCAT
This sequence comes from Deltaproteobacteria bacterium, assembly GCA_015075075.1. Lineage (GTDB taxonomy): Bacteria > Desulfobacterota > GWC2-55-46 > GWC2-55-46 > GWC2-55-46 > UBA5799. The sequence continues at coordinate 30,732 of JABTVA010000009.1, forward strand.
CGCCGGCCCGGCTGCCACGATGGAGGCCCTCTTCCAGAGGGGCTTGTGAGTGAACGACTTCATTCGGAGCTCGTCGGTTATCTCCTCGCCGGGCGCTTCCCCGACCATCTTCACATAGCCGCCGAGCGGCAGAAGAGAGATCCTGTACTCGGTCTCGCCCCTCCGGATGCCGACAAGCTTGGGGCCGAAGCCCAGCGAAAACTTCTCGACCCCCACTCCGCTGGCCTTGGCGGCGAGGAAATGCCCGAGCTCGTGTATGAATATCAGTATGCCGAGGACGATTATGAAGGATATTATCGTTGTCATTTCCTATCTCAATTCAAGCGTGATTTTTGGCGTAAATTTTCATTATACAATAAATTGCCTGCCCGTGTCGCGCTCAGGCGGAAGCGGCGGCCGACCTTGCGAGCCTTCTCGCCTCCCGGTCCGCCTCCAGGACGTCCTCAACCGACCCCGGCTCTTTCGATTGGTGCGCCCCGAGCACCTCGCCTATAACCCGGGATATGCCGGTAAAGGGGATCCTGCCCTCGAGGAAGAGCTCGACCGCGACCTCGTCAGCCGCGTTTAGCGCGGCAGGGGCCGTGCCGCCGGTCTTGAGGGCCTCGTAAGCGAACCCCAGGCACGGGTACCTCTCGGGCTCCGGGGCGCTGAAATCGAGTGAAAGGCGGCTGAAATCCAGCGGCTCGGTCCCCGAAGCTATCCTTTCAGGGTACGCAAGTGCGTACGAGATGGGCGAGCGCATATCCGGTGCGCTCATCTGGGCCATTACCGCGCCGTCGATATACTCGACCATCGAGTGTACTATCGACTGGGGGTGTATTACAACCGATATCTTCTCGGGCGGGAGGCCGAAAAGCCATCTCGCCTCTATGACCTCGAACCCCTTGTTTACGAGCGTGGCAGAGTCTATCGTGACCTTCCTCCCCATCTTCCATCTCGGGTGCTTCAATGCCTCTTCCGGCCCCATCCTTTCGAGCTCGGGAAGCGGGGTCTTGAGGAACGGCCCGCCCGAGGCCGTGAGTATTATCCGCTTGAGGTCCTCTCGCCTGTGGCCGAGGAGCGACTGGAATACCGCCGAGTGTTCGCTGTCTACAGGCAATACATTGACGCCCCGCTTCGCGGCCTCTTCCATTACGAGCCTGCCGGCGAGCACGAGGGATTCCTTGTTGGCGAGCGCTATGTCCTTCCCGGCCCTCACCGCGGCCATGGTCGGGAGTAGCCCGGCGGCCCCTGATATCGCGGCGACGGTCATGTCAACGCCATCCAGGGAGGCGGCCTTCATGGCGGCGCCTGGTCCGGCCTCGACCGCGACCGGGACTGAAAGCGAGTTCCTCAAGGCCGCAGCCGCATCCTCGCTACCGACCGAGACGAAAGCGGGCCTGAACTCTTCAATCTGCTCCTTGAGGAGCGCGATATTCCGGCCCGCGGCCATTGAGACCACCCTGAACCTCTCCGGGTGCGAGCGCACCACCTCGAGGGTGTTCGTCCCTATGGACCCTGTCGAGCCGAGTATGGAAATCCCCTTTCGCTTCATGTGTGAATGGCCCTGATGGTCAGGTAAAAATAAACGAACGGGATATTGAATATGAGGCTGTCTATCCTGTCGAGCATACCCCCGTGCCCCGGTATGATGGAGCCCGAGTCCTTTACCCCGGCGCTCCTTTTGAGGACCGATTCGGCGAGGTCGCCCATTATGGCTATGAGGCCTATGCCGGCTGAGAGCGCGAACATATCCAGGTAATCCGGCCCGAGCCCGGCCAGGCGGGCGAAGACGAAGCCCGCAATTACGCCCCCGGCAACGCCACCTATCGCGCCCTCGACGGTCTTTTTCGGGCTTATCTCGGGAGATAGCTTGTGCCTGCCGAGAGTCTTTCCGACGGACAGGGCAAAGGTGTCGTTCGCCCAGACCACAACGAGGAGGAAAAGGAGCCACCACTGGCCCTGGGGAAGTTCCCTTAGCGGAGTGATGAATGAAATGGGCAGGGCTATGTACAAAAGGCCGAGCGCCTTGTGCGCCGTATCCACTGAGGAATCGCCGAAAACGCGGCCGGATACCATCGAATGGAAAAAGAAGAGGAATACGAGGGCAATGAGGAACGGGGCCAGGAAGACCGGCCCTGAAAAATAGACGGCAAGGACGATTACTACGCCGGACGCTATGCCGAGCCGGTCGAAGGCCCTGTCTTTCGCGTCCACCCGGGCGAGCGCGTTGAACTCGGAAAAGGCAAGCGCGGCGATTACGGCAGAGACCGCGAGTATCCAGTAAGGGCCGGCGTAAAGGACTATCGCGACGATGATCGGGATAAGTACGGCCCCGGTTGCTACCCTTTTCAGACTCCCCTCCAATCGGAAAAGCGCGCCCGGCTACCTCCTGGCGGCCGCGCCAACTCCCTTTTCCTTCACCAGGCCGAACCTGCGCTCCCGCTTCTGGTAGTCCCTTATGGCGGCCTCCAGGTGCTCTTTCGTGAAATCGGGCCAGAGCACGTCCGATATGTATATCTCGGTGTACGCGAGCTGCCAGAGGAGGAAGTTGGATATCCTCATCTCGCCGCTCGTCCTTATGAGGAGGTCGGGGTCGGGTATGCCCGCCGTGTAGAGGTTCGACTGTACCGTATCGTCGGTTACGCCGGAGGGCATGAGGCTCCCCTCGTAGACCTGCATGGCTATCTTCCTTGCGGCCCGGGTTATCTCCTCGCGACCGCTGTAGCTCAAGGCGAGCTGGAGCCCCATGCCGGTATTGCCCTTCGTATTATCCTCAAGGTCGGATACCACGGCCCTGACGCCGGCCGGGAGGTCCTCGACGCAGCCGATGGCCCTGAAACGGATGTTGTTCTCCATGAGGCTTTTCTTCTCGCCCTTCAAGTGGGTCTCGAGGAACTTCATGAGCATCTGGACCTCGCGGGCGGGCCTGTTCCAGTTCTCCTTCGAGAACGTGTACAGGGTAAGGTAACCGACGCCCATCTCCCGGCAGTGGCGGACGGTCTCCCTGGCGGCCTCTATGCCCTTACGGTGGCCGTTTATCCTGTTGAGGAGCCGCTTGCGCGCCCATCTTCCGTTGCCGTCCATTATGACGGCTATGTGCCTGGGGAGATTGTCCATTGAAATTTCGCTCATCGGGAAATGCGAAGCCTTCATTCATGCGGGGCCGAAAAGCCTTCCGGCGGGAGGACTGCTATACCTCCATTATCTCGGCCTCTTTCTGGACGACCATCTCGTCTATCCTGTGTATCTGCCTGTCCGTAATGTCCTGCACGTCCTTCTGGAGCTTCTTCAGTTCGTCCTCGGATATGGCCTTGTCCTTCTCCAGCTTCTTGAGGCCCTCGTTGGCGTCCCTCCTTACGTTCCGCACGGCTATCTTGCATTCCTCGGCGTACTTCCTGGCGAGCTTTACGAGGTCCTTCCTCCTCTCCTCGGTAAGCGGCGGGATATTTATCCTTATGAGCTTGCCGTCGCTCGACGGCGTAAGCCCGAGGTCCGAGGTCATTATGGCCTTCTCGATGGCGTGGATCTGCGAGATGTCCCAGGGCTGTATGGTTATGGTCCTGCTCTCCGGGACCGAAAGGGTCGCTATCTGCTTTATGGGCGTGGGCGTGCCGTAATAATCCACCTTAACGTGGTCGAGTATGGCAAGCGATGCCCGACCGGTGCGAAGCCCCCCGAGCTCGTGCGTGAGCGCTTCGATTGCCTTGTCTGTACGTTTCCTCAAATCGGAAAGTATCTCTTCCTTCATCTCCTGCTCCGTTCAATCGGGATTACAATCTTTTTTTCGCGTGAGCGGCACGCTGAGACTCCGGCCTCTCTCAGGAAACGAGCGTGCCGATACGCTCGCCCTTTACAATCCTCACGAGGTTCCCGGGCTCCTTTATGCTGAATACGATAATAGGCAGGCTATTGTCCATGCAGAGGGAAATTGCCGTCGAGTCCATGACTTTCAAGCCGTCCTTGAGAACGTCTATGAACTTGAGGCTCTCGTACTTGACCGCGTCCTTCTCCTTCATCGGGTCCCTGTCGTAGACGCCGTCGACCTTGGTCCCCTTGAGGATCACGTCGGCGTGTATCTCCATGGCCCGGAGCGACGCGGCGGTGTCGGTCGTGAAGTACGGGTTCCCGGTGCCGGCAGCGAAGATTATGACCCTGCCCTTCTCGAGGTGGCGCACGGCGCGCCTCCTTATGTAGGGCTCGGCAAGCTCCTTCATCTCGATAGCCGATATGACCCGCGTAAAGACGCCGTTCTTCTCGAGGGCGTCCTGGAGCATGAGGGAGTTTATGACGGTCGCGAGCATGCCGACGTAGTCGGCGGTCGCCCTGTCCATGCCCTTGGCGCTCGCGGACACCCCCCTGAAGATATTTCCGCCCCCGATGACAACCGCCACCTGGACCCCGAGGTTATGCACGTCCTTTATCTCCTGGGCTATGGAGTTTATGACGGACGTGTCGACCCCGAACTCCTTGCTTCCCATGAGGGCCTCGCCCGAGAGCTTCAGGAGTATCCTGTTATATTTGTATTCTGGCATGTCGCGCACGGAAAGGCCGTCGGCCTAAAGGTGAGATATGCGAAAAAGGAGCGGGTGGGCCTGGCCCTCCCGCTCCCGGTCTTTACTTCTGCGCGGCCGCCACCTCGGCGGCGAAGTCGGACTGCTTCTTCTCGAGCCCCTCGCCGACCTTGAACCTGGCGAACCTTCTTATCGATATGTTCTCGCCGAGCTTCGCTATGTTCTCTATCACGACCTGCTCGATGGTCTTTTCAGGCTCCTTCACGAATGGCTGCTCAAGCAGGCAGACTTCCTTCAGGAACTTCTCGACCTTCCCGTCCACCATCTTGGCCACCACGTGTTCGGGCTTCCCGGATTCCTTTGCCTGGGCCTCGTATATCCGCCTCTCGCCCTCTATGACCCCGGCCGGGACTTCCTTCCTGTTTACGTACAACGGGCTCATCGCCGCAATATGGAGCGCTATCTCGCGGACCAGGGCGCTGAAGCCGTCCGTCTTGGCCACGAAATCGGTCTCGCAGTTCACTTCAAGGAGGACGCCCACCTTGCCCCCGCCGTGGATATAGCTCCCTATTATGCCCTCGGTCGCGGCCCTGGCAGACTTCTTTTCAGCCGCCGCAAGGCCCTTCTTGCGGAGAAACTCGACCGCCGCCGCCACGTCGCCCTTGGTCTCGGCAAGGGCCTTCTTGCAGTCCATGAAGCCGGCCCCGGTCTTTTCCCTGAGTTCCTTTACTGCTACTGCGGAAATCTCCATTATCCGAAAAACCCCCTGATATTATTCTCTGCGGCTCAGCCCTGGGCCGTTCCCTCGGCGCTCGCTGCGGCCTCCGGGGCAGCGGATGCCGCCTCGGCACCGGCTTCCGCCTTCGCGGCCTTCTTGTCGGCCTTTGCCTGGAGCGCTTCCTCGTATGCGGACTTGCCTTCGATGCAGGCGTCGGCAATGGATGCGGAGAAGAGCTTTATGGCCCTTATGGCGTCGTCGTTTCCGGGTATTACGTAGTCGACCTCGTCCGGGTCGCAGTTCGTGTCCACGATGGCCACGACCTTTATGCCCAGCCTGTTGGCCTCCTTGATGGCTATGGACTCCTTCTTGGAGTCGATTATGAAAAGGACGTCGGGCACCTTGTCGAGGTTCTTAACGCCGCCAGGTATTTCTCGAGCCTTTCCCTTTCCCTCCTGAGGAGCAGCAGCTCCTTTTTGGTGGCCGAGGCGAAGTCCGGGTTGGTCTCGAGGGTGTCGAGCTCCTTCAATCTGTTTATTGATTTCTTGACGGTTGCGAAGTTGGTGAGGAACCCGCCTATCCACCTGTTGTTTATGTACCCCATCCCGGCCCTTGCGGCCTCTTCCTGTATCGCGTTCTGGGCCTGTTTCTTGGTGCCGACGAAGAGGACCCTGCCGCCCTTGGATGCGGAGTTCCTGATGTAGTCGTATGCTTCCTTGAAGAGTTTGACGGTCTGCTGAAGGTCGATGATGTAGATGCCGTTCCTGGCCCCGTAGATGTAGGTCTTCATCTTCGGGTTCCACCTCTTGGTCTGGTGCCCGAAGTGGACGCCTGATTCCAGAAGCTGTTTCATTGAAAGATAAGCCATTTGTGATTCTCCTCCCTTTCGGTTTTTTTTCCTCCGCGGCGCATGGGACCGGAACCCTGGAAGGGCACCGCCGGTCCTGGATATCCGCGTGCGTAGTTAATCGAAGATATTTAGCACAATGAAGCGGTTGTTGCAAGAAGAAAAAAGGCTTTCGCATGCCCGGTGAGCGGCGTAAATGCAGCGAAAGCCCTGAGAATTGTTGAATTTTAGTGAAAAAGACGCAAGAGAGACGAATAACTACTATGATTACAGGCAACCTCTATTCGCCCGTCCGCCAGGCTATCTCGCCCCTGCCCATGACGCCGGTCACCACGAGCTTCAACGTGCCGTCCGGACCGGGCATCTCCGTGCCTTCCTCGGAATACCTCGGGAATTGGACAAGGTAAGCCCTGCTCCAGAGGTCGAAATAGGGGAAGAACTCCCTTATGAAAGCCTCTGTGCCCTCGACCCTGGAAATGGAAATGGGCCTCGACCGGTTCCCGCTGCCGTCCTCGAGATAGACCTGCCAGACCGAGTCCCTGCGGTCAAAGTCGTTTACGGACGCGTCAGGCGTATAGGCGGTAAAGAAGACCTCGTTATACTTCTCGGCCTGTTCAAGCTCCCGTGCAAGGAGCGCTTCCACGCGCTCCGGGCCGAGCGCGTAGCTTTCGCCGTACTTCCTTATGTAGGCTTTTCTGAACTCCTCGCTCTTGTATGTGGCGTTCAGGTAAAGCCTTGACTCGAGCTTCTCGTGCACCCGGACCCCGCCCGACCAGCGGTCCAGCACCTTATGGTAGGGCGGCTCAGGGGCCGGACCCTTTGCGCAGCCCTGGAACAAGAGCGCAGAGAGGGTCAGCATGCAAATGACCGATGAAAACGCCCTGCCTTTCCGCCTGGCTATGCCCTTATTGAGAACGCGCGTAAGCATACCCGCCAGCCGGCCTATTCCGCGAGCCTGATGCCGAGGTTTATGAGCCTGCTGCTGTGCTCAAGGCCGTACCTGTAGGTCGTCCGGAGCTTGTATGGCGCATCGATATAGGAGCCTCCCTTCGCCACGCGCCACATCCCGCTCTCCGGTCCGTAGGGGTTCTGCCTGGGACTCGACTGGTAGTAATCGAAATCAAAATAGTCTTCGGTCCACTCGGCGCGTTCCCGGACATGCCGTAGAGCCTGAGCGCGTTGGGCTTCTTTGATTTGACCGGGCCAAGCTATCGCTGTTGTCGCTAAAGAAGGCGTAGTCGCCGATCTCTGCCTCGTTATCGGTCCCTGACCAGACCACCTTCTTTCCGCGTTCCCTGGCGGCGTACTCCCACTCCGCCTCGGTCGGGAGGCGGTAATACCTCCTACCAGGTCGTTGAGCTTCTTTATGAAGTCCTCACTGCCGAAAACTGACGTACACGACAGGGGCGCGGGTCAACGGCCATGGCGCGTTATATTTCTTTATCGGCGAATACCCGTCACCAGCTCGAAAGCTCTTGCGTGACTTCGGTCTCGGCCAGGTAATAATCGTCCACGCAGACCTCGTGGGCAGGCCTTTCATCTCATCGCCGTCCCCGACGAAATCCCCATTTCGAAGCAGCCGCCCTTTGCACACCATCTCGATAAGGGGCTCCACGTCCTCTTTCGTGACGACCTTCTTCGCAGGTTTTTCAAGCTGCAGGTGGTCGTCGATTCCGAGGTCATCGTCTCTCATGTTCATTGGGGGGTCCTGGGCCAGCGCGCCGGAGCCTGCCATCATAAAGGCCAGCGTAAGCGTAATAGCAAGGTTCTTGAATTTCTTCATCTCTCTCCTGCCTCCTTCCTCTTTACGCCCCCATAGAGGGCGTCAGACCAAAAAGCCATATTGAAGGGCGCCCGTTGATTCGAAGCGCCCCGGAGCCATTCATTTGAAAAGCGCAAGCTGCGGCGCCTGGGAGCTCAGCACGTCGACCGGGTACCTGCCGGTGAAGCATGCGTCGCAGAAGCTCCCGCCGGCCTCGCGCACTGCCTGGTACAGGCCCTCGACGCTGAGATAACCGAGCGTATCGGACGTTATATAGCGGTTTATCTCCTCCACGCCCTGGACCGCCGCGATGAGCTCTTCCCTCCTCGGCGTGTCTATGCCGTAGTAGCAGGGGCATATGGTGGGCGGCGAGCTTATCCTCATGTGGACCTCTTTGGCCCCGGCGGCCCTTATCATCTTTATAATCTTCCTGCTCGTGGTGCCGCGGACGATGGAGTCGTCTATGACGACCACCCTCTTGCCTCTTATTATGTCGCTTATAGCGTTGAGCTTTATCTTCACGCCGAAGTGGCGTATCGAGTCCTTGGGCTCGATGAAAGTGCGGCCCACGTAGTGGTTCCTCACGATGCCCTTGTCAAAGGGGATGCCTGAGGCCTCGGCGTACCCTATGGCGGCCGGGACGCCTGAATCAGGCACCGGGACGACCACGTCCGCCTCTACCGGGTGCTCCATTGCGAGCCTCGCGCCAAGTTTTTTCCTGACCGCGTGAACGTTGGCCCCGAATATCCTCGAGTCGGGCCTCGCGAAATAGATGAACTCGAAGACGCAAGGGGTGTACTTGACCGCGGGAAACGGCTTGTAGGACGCCATGCCGCTTCCGTCTATGACGACTATCTCGCCGGGCTCTATTTCCCTGACGTACTCGGCCTCAATGAGGTCGAAGGCGCAGGTCTCGGACGCCACGACCCACGCTCCCTTGAGCCTGCCGAGCGAGAGGGGCCGGAAGCCGTGCGGGTCCCTTGCCGCTATCATGGCCTTCTCCGTGAGGAAAAGGAGCGAGTACGAGCCGAGAACCCGCCTGAGCGAGGCGGTTATCCTGTCCACGAGCGAGATCTCCTTGCTCGATGCAAGGAGGTGGACGATTATCTCCGTGTCCATCGAGGACTGGAAGATGGAGCCGTAGGCCTCGAACTCGGCCCTGAGTATCTGCGCGTTCACGATGTTGCCGTTGTGGGCGACCGCTATCCCGCCCCTCGAATACTCGACGACAAAGGGCTGCGCGTTCCTTATATGGGACTCTCCGGTGGTCGAATAACGCACGTGCCCTATGGCGGAGCTGCCGTGCAGGCGCTCGATGTCGGAACCGGTAAAGACGTCGGCCACGAGGCCCATGCCCTTGTGCGAGTATATCCGCTCGCCGTCGGCCGATGCTATGCCGGAGCTCTCCTGCCCCCTGTGCTGGAGCGAGTAGAGGCCGAGATACGCGAGGTTGGCGGCCTCGGGGTGGCCGAAGATGCCGAAGACCCCGCACTCGTCGTTGAACCTGTCTTTTCTGAAAGGGCTCATCAGGAAACCGGCACCTTATCTGGAACCCATGTATTTTTCAAACGCGCCGGACCAGGCGTCCCTGACCATGTCCAGGCCCATATCGATGAATCTTCCTATTTTAAGGGACGTCCCGCCGACCCTGCCTATCACCCTGAACGGGGCCCCGGCCTTTTCCGCTATGGCCCGCATTTCATCGAGGTCGTCTTCCGCAAGGCTTATGACTATCCGAGACTGGGCCTCGCCGAATAGCGCGTCGTCTGCCCTGAGCCCGCCCGCTTCCATCTCGACCTCCGCGCCGACCGGCCCGTCCGGGTTAAGGCACGCCTCGGCAAGGGCGACCGCGAGCCCGCCGTCCGAGACGTCGTGCGCGGATGATATTATACCAGCCCTGATGCCCTGCAAACAAGCCTCTTGGACCGCCTTCTCCAGGGCAAGGTCCAGCTCCGGCGGGGTCCCTTTTTCCATGCCGTGGACCGAATGGAGGTATTCGCTCCCGCCGAGGCCCGGCCCGTCGCTGCCGAAGAGTCCTATGAGGCCGCCATCCGAAAGGAACCACTGCCTCGTATGGCAGGCCGCCTTCTCTATGAGACCCACCATGCCTATGGCCGGGGTGGGATGCACAGAAACCCCCGACGTCTCGTTATAAAGGCTTACGTTCCCGCTTACTACAGGGATGCCGAGCGCGAGGCACGCCTCTTTTATGCCATCTATGGCCTCCTTTATCTGCCACATGACCTCGGGCCTTTCCGGGTTGCCGAAGTTCAGGCAGTCGGTGAGGGCCATTGGCCGCGCGCCGCTCGAGACGAGGTTCCGCGCGGCCTCTGCGACCGCGAGCCTGCCCCCTGCCCTCGGGTCGAGGTAGCAGTACCGGGAGTTACAGTCCGCGGTCAGGGCAAGCGCCTTGTCGGTCCCCTTTATCCTTACGACGGCCGAATCAGACCCCGGCAGGACGACAGTATCCGTCCTCACCTTGTGGTCGAACTGGCGGTATATCCATTGCTTGCTCGCGATATTGAGGGAAGAGAGGAGCTTAACGAGCGCCGAGTTATAATCGCCCGGCTCCGGGACGGACGACATATCGAGCGAGTTAAGCCCGTCCTGCCAGGCCGGACGCTTCGATGGCCTGTCGTATACAGGCGCGTCGTCGGTAAGGAGCGGCACCGGTATCTCGGCGACCGTCTTCCCGCCCTCCGTTATCCTTATGACGTTCCCGTCGAATACCCTGCCTATGACCTCGCAATCGAGGTCCCATTTGCTGAATATTTCCTTTACCCTGTCCTCGACGCCCTTCCGGACGACCATGAGCATCCTCTCCTGCGACTCGGAGAGCATTATTTCATACGGGGTCATGCCCTCTTCCCGCCTGGGGACCCTGTCCATGTCGAGCTCTATTCCGACCCCTCCCCTCGATGCCATCTCGACGCTCGACGAGGTAAGCCCCGCTGCTCCCATGTCCTGTATGCCTACGACGTAATCGGTCCTGAATAGCTCAAGGCAGGCCTCAAGGAGGAGCTTCTCCGCGAACGGGTCGCCGACCTGGACCGTGGGCCTCCTCTCCTCGCCGCCCTCGCCGAAGACGTCGGAGGCCATTGTCGCGCCGTGTATGCCGTCCCTGCCGGTCTTGCTGCCAACGTACATGACGGGGTTGCCTGCGCCCGAGGCCTTGCCCCTGAATATCCGGTCCTTTTTCACGACCCCGGCGGTCATTACGTTCACGAGGCAATTGCCGTTGTACGAGGGGTTGAAGCTCACCTCTCCGCCCACGGTCGGGACCCCGATGCAGTTCCCGTACCCGGCTATGCCGGAGACGACCCCGTCGACGAGAAACCTGGTCCTCGGGTTATCCGGGGCGCCGAAGCGAAGGAGGTTTAAGGAGGCGACGGGCCTTGCGCCCATCGTGAATATGTCCCTCAATATGCCGCCGACGCCGGTAGCCGCGCCCTGGTAGGGCTCTATGAAAGAAGGGTGGTTGTGGCTCTCCATCTTGAAGGCCACGGCGAGCCCGTCGCCTATGTCCACTATCCCGGCGTTCTCGCCCGGGCCCTGGAGCACGAACTCGCCCTTTGTCGGGAAGCCCCGGAGGTGCTTCCTCGACGACTTGTATGAGCAGTGCTCGCTCCACATGACCGAGAATATGCCGAGCTCCAGAAGGTTCGGCTCCCTCCCGAGGGAGGCCACTATCCTCTGGTACTCGTCCGGGGCAAGCCCGTGTTCCTTCACTGTTTCCTCTGTTATCCTCATCACCCTATTCCGCAGGGATGGAGTATATCCACCCGCGCCTGTCCTCTATCTCTCCGTACTGGAGGCCTGTTATATGGTCGTATATCCTCTTCGCCAGCGGGCCGGTCTCGCCGCGGTTGATGGTGATTGACGCGCCCTGGTGGTGTATCTCGCCCACAGGCGATATGACCGCGGCAGTGCCTGTGCCGAAGGCCTCCCTGAGACTCCCCTTTTTCGACGCGGCAAAGACCTCGTCTATTGAGATCCTCCGCTCCGACACCTTAAGGCCCCAGTCCCCGGCTATCGTAATGACCGAGTCGCGGGTTACGCCGGCGAGCACCGAGCCGCCGAGGGCCGGGGTCACGAGCTCGTCTTCGAGGAGGAAGAACATGTTCATGGTGCCGACCTCCTCTATATATTTTTTCTCGACCGCGTCGAGCCACAATACCTGCGTAAAGCCCTTCTTCTTGGCCTCCTCCGCGGGCAAAAGGCTTGCCGCGTAGTTCGCCGGGGTCTTGGCCTCTCCGAGGCCGCCCCTTACGGCCCGGACGTACTCGCCCGGTGTAGTGAGCTTTACCGGGTTTATCCCCTCTTTATAGTACGAGCCCACGGGCGAGGTTATGATGAGGAACTTGTACGTGTCAGAGACCTTAACGCCGAGGTAGTTGTCGGTTGCGAATATGAAAGGCCTTATATAGAGCGCGCAGCCCCTTTTGGGCGGGACCCAGCCCCTGTCGGTCCTGATAAGCGCGTGGAGGCCCGCGATGAAGTCCTGATAGGAGACGGGGGGGATGCAGAGCCTCCTGGAGGAACGGAGCATCCTTTCATGATATTTCTCGGGCCTGAATATGTTTATGGAGCCGTTCGGGGCGCGGAAGGCCTTGAGCCCCTCGAAAATGGCCTGCCCGTAATGGAGGGTAGTGAGCGCCGGTGAGACCTCGATATTGCCGAAGGGGACGACTGCCGGGAGGCCCCACATGCCGTCTCTAAAGTCCATCGATAGCATGTGGTCGGAAAAGACGGTGCCGAAGACCGGGTTTTCGAGGATGCCGGGGGTGAGCCTGCTCTCCTTCACCCTCCTTACCTCGACATTTTTTAGGAGCGGCATATTATTGGACATTTTCCCTTGCTTAGGACCTGGCGGCTCCCTTCGGAAACCCGGATTTTTCAAAGGGGTTTTTCCGCAGAGGGGCCGGAAAGCGAGCTTTCTCCGGCTATCCGGAGAAAAGTTAAAATAACCCAAAAAAGGGCAAATGACAAGAGCGAAAAGAGGCGTGGAATCGTATTTAGAGGGGCAGGCAAGACGGAAAAGCTCCGGTTCAGGAGCCCTCGCTCGAAGGGAGCCTCTCTATCATCTCCATTGCTTTCCCGATGATATCCTTCTCGTCCTTGAACCTCATCATGCCGGCAGCCTCGCCTATGGGGACCCACCTGCACTCGTCGACCTCCTCGTCGTGGTCCTCGACGCTGCCTGACGTATACTCCATTAGGAAGAAATATACTATCTTGAATACCCTCCTGGTCTCCCCGCCCTCTTTCAAGGTGAAGAAATACTCTATATGCCCGATCTTCTCGATTATCCGGCCGTCAAGGCCCGTCTCTTCCCTTACCTCCCGGTGCGCGGTCCTCGCGAGGTTCTCGCCTTTTTCAGCCGTGCCCTTGGGAAGCCCCCAGGCCTTGCCGCCGCGTACGGAAATAAGCGCGACCTCGACCATCCCTTCCCTTCTCCTGAAGATGACGCCCCCGGCCGAAATCCGGCGCTCCGCCACGTTCTCCTCCGTACGGATTACAGAACCACTACAGCCCCGACTCAAATCCCTCTTTTCCAAAGGGTGAGAAAGGGGGATTAATGGTCCTTCAGCAATACCCTTCTATCCGGTTCAAACCTTTTTGGCGCGCAGTCTCGACAGCCTCTTCTAATTCCGTATCCGTTGTCCTTCTTGAGAGGCGCGGGTCCTCGAAGGCCCTGTATACAGGCCTGTACTGGCCCATGATGTTGACATAGGTGTCCGTGGAGATGTCCGCAGCAAGGAAGCGCATCACCTCCCCGGTACCGGCAAGGCCGTCCGGGAGGACGAGGTGCCTTACGATGAGGCCCCGGCGGGCAATATTGTCCGGCCCGGTCTCGAGATTTCCGACCTGCCTGTGCATCTCCCTTACCGCCCCCCTTGCATTCGAGAAATACCCGTGTATGCCTGAAAGATCGAGGCCGTTCAGGTCGGAGCCGTATTTGATGTCCGGCATGTATATGTCGAATATGCCTTCAAGGAGCCTTAACGTCTCGACCGAGTCGTACCCGCCCGAGTTGTAGACGAGCGGCACATCGAGGCCGTTCTCAATGGCAAGGGGAAGGCTTTCGGCGATCTGCGGCGCCTGGTGGGTCGGAGTGACGAAGTTTATGTTATGGCAGCCCTCCCTCTGGAGGCGGAGCATCATGGAGGCGAGCCCCTCGGGTGTCACTTCCCTCCCGTCCCCGGAGCGGCTTATCTCATGGTTCTGGCAGAAGACGCATTTGAGATTGCAGTAGGAAAGGAATATCGTGCCGCTGCCAAAACGGCCCGAAAGCGGCGGCTCCTCGCCGAAGTGCGCGATGGCCGCGGAAACGCGCGGAAGTGCGCCGGAGTGGCAGACGCCGGTCTCCCCGTCGAGGCGGGATGCGCCGCATCTCAAGGGGCAAAGCCTGCACGGCGAAAGCAAGGCCCTGAGCCCCTTTATCCTCTCAAAGAGCTCGCCGGTCTCGTAAAGCCTTATGTAGCCCGGACGGAAACCCATACACGGACATTATATCAGGAACGGCTCCCCGGCAGGAACCAAAAAGCGGCCCTGGCAGGACGGGCAACTGCCGTCGCTTCAGCGTAGATCCTGACGCGCGTAAATGTCATAGAGTGGGCTTCCTGCCTCCGGACCGCCCTTCGAGCTCGTTCTGGCACCTGAGGCAGTGCTCGGCGTAAGGCATGGCCTTGAGCCTCTCGTCTCCTATCTCAGCCCCGCACCTGCTGCAAGTGCCGTACGTGCCCTCATCCAGCTTCCGCAGGGCCACTTCCATACTCTCGAGCTCCTGCCGCCTCAAGTCCGAGACCGAAAGGCCGAGGTCTTCGACAAGGTCCAGGACCGAGAGCTCCTCGAGGTCGTGCGGTATGTCGAACTGGTCGTTATAGTCCTTTCCGAATTTCCTGAATATCTCTTCCCTCAACTCGTTCCACACCTTGCGCTTCCTGTCGAGGAGGAGCTTTTTATGCGCTGCCTTGTGGTTGTCATTCCGGTTCATCTGGGCAGACCTCCTTTTTAGGCCTGGGCAACCTCTAAAAATTGGTCTTTTCCCCGGATTCTGTGTCAGGCCAGGAATAAAAATGCTCACATATGAATCATATATGCTCCGCTTTTTATTCTCGGCCTTCCTTGACTGCGGGAAAAATCTCTAATTTTTAGAGGTTGCCCCTTATCAGCATACCGGGTGCTCGCCCCTGGCGAGCTCTTCGGTAAACGAAGGTATCCGCGAAAGGAACTCGTCGATTATCTTCACCACTCCCCTCTCGTAATGCTCCCTGCCGGCCCTGCCATCGGGTATCACCTGCACAAAGACCTGCTTCGGCTCGTCTATGGGCCTCCCTATCTCGCCCAGGAGCCAGACCGAAACCTCCTTGACGCCCTTGACGCGCCCGTATATCTCGGAAGCCATGAGGTGCGACAGTATCGAGTATATCTTCCCCACGTGGCTTACGGGGTTTTTCCCGGCTGCCGCCTCGGTGCCCATCGGGCGGTTGAGAGAGATGACGCCGTTTACGCGGTTCCCCCTCCCCACCTGGCCCGAGTCCGCGTCCTCGGCGGAGGTGCCGAGAAGAGTCAGGTACACGCCCCTGGTGCCCTGGCCTTTCACGTCGAGGGAATTGAGATTGAGAGTGACTTTAGAAAACGGAAAGCCCGAGAGGAAGTCCCTGATCGCGGTGTGCATCTCATTTTTCTTTTTAAAGTAGGCCGCCTCGCTCTCAATAAGACCCGCCAGAAGCGGGCAGGCGACCGTTAAGTCAAGCTCGCTTCCAGTCCTTACGCCCATCACCTTCACGTCCGAGCCCGCCTCGGGGAAACGCAGTTTGAAGGCCTCGGAATTTATGAGGCGTTCTGTTGCCAGGACCGCGCGCTCGGCGGGAGTAAGCGGCGCGTATCCAGCCGCCGCGGAAGTGTCGTTCGCGACCCTCACCCTGCCGCGCCTCCCGAATATCCCGGCAAGCTCCTCGGAGCCCGGCTGCAGTACGACCCTGACCTCAAGGTGCTTATCGGGGTCCACGTGCGGGAGGTTCTCCGCGACCCAGGAACGGACGGTCCGCTTGACGATCTCCTCGACCGGGACGCTGGACTTCTCAGTCCCGTAAGAGGCCCTGTCGCCGACTATCAGCTCCATGGGCTTCAGGACCCTCCCGCCGCCGAAGCCCTTCTCCACCTGCCCGGCCACAAGGAGGCCCTTGTCGATGTTATGATGGAGGACGGCGCCGAACCTCTCCATGTACTCGCGGCTCAAGGCAACCGAAATCCTCTCCATGACCGCGTCGCAGATGGAGTCCGGGTGCCCGGTCCCCTTTCTCTCGACTATCTCCACGGCCTGCTCGGAAACGGCCATGTTCGCTGAGACCTCTACCCTTTTCTCCATTATCAATCGGTCCCGGAGGGGTTTTCTATTCGAATCGGCCCCTCACTGTTTTTTGAGGGTGCCTCTAAAAATTAGAAATTTTTTCTGAGGTCGAGGCAGAGGCGGAAATAAACGCGGAGCATATATGTGAATATGTGAGCATTTTATTTCCGCCTCAACGAAGAGATCAGGAAAAAGAACAATTTTTAGAGGCAGCCTTGACTTTCTTCGAGTACCTTTCCAGCCTGCTGTATATGCAGCCGCAGTATTTCTGCCTGTAGAGGCCGAGGGCCCTGGAGGCGTCGATGCCCTCCTGCCAGAGGAGCCTGAAGTCCTCATAAAGGAAGAGTATGCCGTACTTTCCGGCTAATTCAATGCCTGCGCTCCTTATGGCATCGTGGTCCTGGTGCCTGCTGTAGAGAAGAGACGAGGTGAAGAATGGAAACCCGAGCGAGCTCGCAGCCCGCGCCGTGGCCTCAAGCCTCAGATAATAGCAGTATTCGCACCTCTTCCCCGTTTGCGGGAAACCTGGGCCCGCGTGCTCTTTCATGCCCTTGAGGAACGTTGAGGGCCTGTATTCCTCGTCATAGATGACGTTCAGCGAGAGGTGGCGGGCAAGCTCCTTTGTTGCTGCAATCCTTTTCCTGAATTCCGAAAGGGGATGGATGTTCGGGTTATGGAAGAAGCCGGAGACATCGGCCTTGCCGTCAAGGAGTGATTTTAGCGGCATGATAGAGCATGGGCCGCAGCAGATATGCGCAAGCACTGCCGCATTGCAGCCGCCTATTGCAGGCAGGTCCTTTATGGATATGGCCTCTTTCATTGGAGACCCGTTATCGGGGTGAATTTATCCCCGCGAGACAAGATGAGCGCTCCCCCGTCTAAAGGAGGATACAGGAGATTATGCCACACAATCTCCCTGCCCGTCTTTAAAAAGGTGGGGCAAACTTTTAACAGCTTGCTGAAAAACTCCGCTTTTATTCAGGCTGCTAAAAAAGCTCCATATGCTAGGCGTCGAGGAGCGAGGAATGAGGCGTACTTTTCGTGTACGCCGCAGTGACGAGCGACGTAGCCTTCGACGCAGATGGACTTTTTCAGCAGCCTGTTAAAAAAGCCCGTCCTGCTTCCCAGCGCTCGCCGTCTTCCTGTAGGGCCTCCCCAGGTGCGCGTACGCGAGCTCGGTTGCGACCCTGCCCCTGGGGGTCCTGTTGAGATACCCCTCCTGCAGGAGGTAGGGCTCGTGGAGGTCCTCTATGGCGTCCTTCTCCTCGTGGAGCGCGGATGCAAGCGCCTCTATGCCGACCGGCCCGCCGTTGAACTTGTCTATTATGGTTAGGAGCATCCTCCTGTCCATCTTGTCGAAACCTTTCGAGTCTATCTCGAGCATGGAGAGCGCGCCCGAGGCGACATCCCTTGTTATGACGCCCTTTGCCTTGACCTGGGCGAAGTCCCTTACCCGCCGCAGGAGCCGGTTAGCCACCCTCGGGGTGCCCCTCGATCTCCCGGCGATCTCCTCCGCGCCGTCGTCGGTTATCTCGACATCGAGTATGGAGGCCGAGCGCGCGACTATGGTCTTGAGCTCGGAAGCGGCATAGAAATCGAACCTCAGCATCACGCCGAACCTGTCCCGCAAGGGCGAGGTAAGGAGCCCGGCCCTGGTCGTCGCGCCGATAAGGGTGAACTTGGGTAGCTCTATCTTTACCGACCTCGCAGAAGGCCCCTGGCCGATCAGGATATCTATGTGGTAATCCTCCATTGCCGGATAGAGTATCTCCTCGACCGCCGGGGTAAGCCTGTGTATCTCGTCTATGAAGAATACGTCCCTGTCCTCGATGTTGGTGAGCATTGCCGCAAGGTCGCCCGCCTTGTCTATGACCGGGCCCGAGGAGGCCTTTATCTGGCTCCCGAGCTCGTTGGCTATTATCATGGCCATTGTGGTCTTGCCGAGCCCAGGAGGGCCGTAGAACAGCACGTGGTCGAGCGCCTCGCCCCTGTTCTTAGCGGCCTGTATGAAGACCTTGAGGTTCTCCTTCAGCTTCTCCTGCCCTATGAAGCCGTCGAGGAGCCTGGGCCTGAGGGTAGCCTCGAACTCGTCCTCTTTGAGCTTCGCGGGCGTTATCTCGCGCTCGTCTTCCATGAGTTCAAGTCCTTGTCTTTGAAATGAGCCGGAGCGATTCCTTCAATACCTCTTCAAAGGCTGGCCCGTTGCCGAGGGACCTGGCCGCCTTCCTGGCCGCCTCCTCGGCAAGTACGCTCCTGTAGCCCAGGTTCTCAAGCGCCGAGACAACGTCTACTACGAGGGGGTCCCTTCCTTGAGCGGGCTCTTCGGCAGGAGCGCCCTTCAAGGCTATCGTTCCTATCTTGTCCTTGAGCTCGAGTATCAGCCTTTCGGAGGACTTCGCGCCTATGCCCGGGATGGAGCCGAGCCGCGCCTTGTCGGCAGTGCTTATGGCCCTGACGAGGTCCCCGACCGCGACCCCGGAAAGTATGTTCCTGGCAAGCCTCGGCCCCACGCCGGAGACGCTTATGAGGAGCTGGAAGACCTCCTTCTCTTCCTGGGTAAGGAAGCCGTAGAGCTGTATGGCGTCCTCCTTGAGATGCGTATGGACCCTGAGGCTTACGGTCTCTCCGTCCTGCGGCAGGGTATAGAACGTGGAAAGAGGGATGAAGACCTCGTAGCCCACCCCGCCGGTCTCGACGACTACCGACTCCGTAGTCTTGTGTATTATGCGCCCCTTTATGCTGGCTATCATATCGTGCGCCTGGCGGGGAGCGGCGCGGCCTCGCCTTTTATGCGAAGGCCCGCCGTATGGCTGTTAAGGTGGCAGATGGCGAGTGCGAGCGCGTCGGTCGCGTCCTTTTTTCCGGCGATAAGCCCGGCCTTGAGGAGAAGCCCCACCATCTTCTGCACGTCTTCCTTTGCGGCCCTGCCGTTTCCGGTTACGGCCTGCTTGACCGAGGATGGGGAATACTCGTAGACCGGTATGCCGAACTCGGCGACCGTGACCAGCAGGGCCCCCCTCGCCTGCCCGAGCGTAATGGCGCTCTTAGCGTTCTTCGCGTAAAAGACCGATTCGAGCGAAACGGCTTCGGGCCTGAACTCTTCTATAATCTCCCTGAGCCTGCTGGAAATGAATAGGAGCCGGGAGGAAAGCGGAAGCCCGGCCTTGGGAGAGATGTCCCCGTGGCAGACGCGGACGAGAGCGTTGCCCTTCCTCTCCACGATGCCGTATCCTGTAGAGACGCTTCCGGGGTCGATTCCCAGCACCATCGTTTTCACCTTGCGGGCTGCTATTTAGGAAGCTATACTCGACATCTCCTCCGGCGGGATGTCGAAGTTGGCGTACACGGACTGGACGTCGTCCAGGTCCTCGAGCTCCTCAAGGAGCCCCAGCACCTGCCTTGCGGACTTGCCTTCGACCCTTACCGTGGTCTTCGGCACCATCGCGATATCGGAATGCGAATAGCGCACCCCGGCCTGGTCGAAGGCCGCCTTGACCCTGGCGTATTCAGTGGGCTCGGTATATACCTCGAATACCCTGTCGTCCTGGTTGGACAGGACGTCCTCGGCCCCGGCCTCGAGCGCAGCCTCCATGAGCCTTTCTTCCGTTATCGAGCCCATGTCGAATGTGAAGACGCCCTTTTTCTCGAACATGTACGCGACCGAGCCGCTCTGGCCCAGGCTTCCGCCGAAACGCGAGAATGCGTGCCGCACCTCCGAGGCGGTCCTGTTCCTGTTGTCGGTCATGAAGTTCACTATGACCGCGACCCCGCCCGGCCCGTAGCCCTCGTAAGCGCCCTCTTCATAGATGACGTTTTCGAGCTCGCCCGCGCCCTTTTTTATGGCCCTCTCTATATTGTCGGCAGGCAGGTTCTCGGCCTTGGCCTTCTCGACCGCGAGCCGGAGCCTGGGGTTCCCCGACGGGTCGCTCCCGCTCTTGGCAGCTACCATTATCTCCTTCACGAGTTTCGTGAATACCTTGCCCTTCTTCGCGTCAGACTTGGCCTTCTTGTGCTTGATGTTGGCCCATTTGGAATGCCCTGCCATTAACCACCCCGTTGAGACTTTTTCTTGAAGAATATAGAAACACACGATTCATAACACAAAACGGCCTGCTTTTCAATTTACAATCTGAGGGCGCGCGCCATATCCAGTTCCTGGCGCAGGGCGCTCCGGTTCCTTCTGTTATACTAAAAATAGGATTTGACGGCTCCCATATCCTGAGCACTACGGAAAGGGCCGGAAAAGGAGCGTGTTTATGGACCATGCCGACCAACACGGAATAGATGGAGAGCTGGAGAGGCTCAGAAGGCGTGTAAGGGAGTATGAAAAAAAAGAGGCTGAGCGCAGGCGCAACCTCGAAGAGAACCCCGCCGCCATTGAGGCCCTTATGGAGTATATACCCGAGGGCATAATAATCGTTTCCGCGCCTGACGAGACCATAAGGATGGCAAGCAGGAGGCGCTACGCATGTCGGGGAACGGCGAGGAGAGCATCGAGGGGCTCAAGCTGAAGGCGCTTGCCTCCAGGTGCCGGATATACCATCCGGACGGCAGGAAGCTCAAGGAGGAGGAAAACCCGCTTGTCATCGCTCTCCGGGAGGGGCGGACCATAAGCGACAGGGAGTTCACTCTCCGGAGGCCCGACGGGAGCGAGATATCCGTCCTCGCCAACGCAGGACCGGTCTTCGATAAATCAGGAAAGCTCCTCGGCGCGATAGTCTCATGGAGGGACATAACCGCGAGGAGGAGGGCAGAGCAGGCCGTCTCAAGGGAAAGGGGCCTCCTTAAGAGGGTGCTGGCCATAATGCCCGTGGGCGTGTGGATACTGGACGGCAGCGGAAACATCGTGGAGGGGAACGAGGAGGGGCAAAGGATCTGGGGCGGCATGAAGCAGGTCGGCATCGAGGGCTACGGCGAGTACAAGGCATGGTGGGCGGAGAACGGCAAGCCCATCGCGCCTCATGAATGGGCGGGCGCAAGGGCCGTTGAAAAGGGCGAGACCTCCGTAAGCGAGGAGGTGGAGATCGAAGGCTTCGACGGGGTGCGCCGGTTCATAATCAATTCGGCTGTGCCGCTCACCGATGAAAATGGCGGGATAATCGGCGCGGTCACGGTCAACCAGGACATAACGGCGCGGAAGCTCGGCGAAAGGATGCTCGCCGAGGCCCAGCATACGGCAAGGCTCGGGAACTGGATATGGGAGCCTGAAAGGGACCAGATATGCGGCTCGGGCGAGGCGTACAGGATATTCGGGCTCCGGGAAGGGCAGCCCATGAACATGGAGGAGTTCATGAAGATGGTGCATCCTGACGACAGGGAGGCGCTCAACAACGCCATAAAGGACGCGCTAGCCGGGGGCGAAGGGTACGAGTTCGATTTCAGGGTGGAGGTCCTGGGCGAGACTAAATACGTCCAGGCAATCGGCAGGACCGAGTTCCGTAACGGAAAGCCGGTGGCCGTGAGGGGCACGGTCCAGGACATCACGGAACGGAAGAGGACGGAAAACGAGCTGAGGGACGCGCTCGCCCGCATAAAGACCCTTAGCGGCCTCATACCAATCTGCGCGAACTGCAAGAGGATCAGGGACGACAGGGGCTACTGGATGAGAATAGAGAAATACATAGAAGACCGCTCCACCGCCGAATTCACGCACAGCCTCTGCCCGGAGTGCGAGAGAAGGCTTTACGAGGAGGACAAGGCGGCCTGATCGCCCTATTCCCTTGGAGGGGCGCTCCCCGGCCCCTTTATGCCAAGCTCACGCATCTTGAGGAGAAGCGTATTCCTGTGTATCTTAAGCGCCCTTGCCGTTTCAGCCCTGTTCCAGCTGGCCTTGTCCAGCGCGCCTTTTATGTAGCGCCTCTCAAAGGCCTTGACCGCGTCCTTGAAATCCAGCGTCAACTCCTTTCCCGGAGCCGCATCGTCCGCGAGCGCCATCATGCCCATCGGCAGGTCGTCGCCCCTTATGAGGCCTCCCTCGGGTGCGAGCACCACGAGCCTTTCCATGAGGTTTTCAAGCTCCCTGATGTTCCCGGGCCACCCGTAGTCCATGAACGCCCTTATGACCTCCGGATGGACCCCCTCCACCCTCTTGCCGCATTTCTTGGAGAGCTTTTCGAGGAAATGCTCGACGAGCAAAGGCACGTCCTCCTTCCGCTCCCTCAGGGGCGGAAGCTCTATCGGCACCACCTTGAGCCTGTAGAAGAGGTCCTCCCTGAAGCGGCCCGCCGCGACCTCGTCCTCGAGGCGCGCGTTCGACGCCGCTATCACCCTTATGTCGATCCTGATGGAGGAATTCGAGCCGACCCTTTCGAAGGACCTCTCCTGAAGCACCCTGAGGAGCTTTATCTGGAGGTGCATGGGTAACGTCGAGACTTCGTCAAGGAAGAGCGTGCCTGTGTCGGAGTGCTCGAACTTCCCGATCTTTCGCTGGTGCGCCCCGGTGAAAGCCCCCCTCTCGTGCCCGAAGAGCTCGCTTTCCATGAGCTCCGAAGGCACGGCCCCGCAGTTCACGGCCACGAAGGGCTTCTCCCTCCTGTCGCTCATGAAATGGATGGCCCTCGCTACTAACTCCTTCCCGGTGCCGCTCTCGCCCGTTATGAGCACCCCTGACGAGGTCCGGCTTACAGCCTGCATTAACCCGAAGACCTTCCGCATCGCGGGCGACCTGCTTATCATCTCGCCGTTCAGGTACCTGAGGCCGTTCCGCTCTTTAAGCTCTTCCTTGAGGAATTCGATCTCGCTCTTTAGCTTAAGCCCTTCGGACAGCCTCGAAAGCGTTGCGATGAGCTCGTCCCCGTCAAAGGGCTTGGTTATGTAGTCGTAGGCGCCTTTCCTGAGTGAGGATACCGCCTGCTCGGCGCTGTCGAGGGCGGAGAGCATTACGACCTCTATCGAGCCGTCGAGCTCCTTCAACCGCCCGAGCGTTTCAAGCCCGTCCATGCCCGGCAGCTTAAGGTCCAGCAGCACTATCTCAACCGGCCTGAACGCGCCAAAGAGAGCGCCTGCTGGACTGCGCCTTCACGACCTCGTAGCTCTCCCTTAAGAGTATCTCGAGCGTGCCCGTTACGAAGTCGTCGTCGTCCACAACGAGGACAAGTGGTTTTCTCATGCAAGCTACCGTCGCCTGTTTTCTGAGGAGTCGCGCCATTTGCCCAGACCAATTCACAAATTATGTACTAATAAGGCGATGGTAACATATTGTGAGTCAATGTCAAGGCAAAATACATTTTTAATTTAAAGATGATTGGCCCAGGGCGAGGTGCGGGTTTCCGGTGTTGGAGGGCTTTTCAGGCTAAATCTGCTGAAGCGTCTTCGTTCTCTATCCCGTAACTCCTTATCTTTCTGTAAAGATGGCTCCTTTCTATGCCAATGGCCTCGGCGGTCCGGGCGATATTCCCCCCGAACTCCTTGAGTTTCCTTGAAATGAACTCCTTTTCAAAGTCCTTTCTGGCCTCCTTTAGGAGATTGCTCCTGGAAATGAAGCCCGGCTGCGCGGACTGGGAGCCTTTTATATAAAGAGGGAGGTCGCCGGCCGTTATCGTATGGGAATGGGTCATTATGACGAGCCTCTCCACGAGGTTTTTAAGCTCCCGGACATTCCCCGGCCAGTCGTAGGAGTAAAGCATCTCCCTGGCCTCGGGGCTTACGGAGAGGACTTCCCTTGCGGTCTCCCGCGCGAACTCCTTAAGGAAGTGCTCCATCAATAAGGGTATGTCCTCCCTCCTCTCCCTCAAGGGCGGGACATGGAACGGTATCACGTTCAGCCTGTAATAGAGGTCTTCCCTGAACCTGCCCCTGGCTACCTCCTCGCTCAGGTTCTTGTTGGTGGCGGCGATGACCCTGGCATCGACCGTGATGAGCTCGGTCCCCCCCACCCTCTCAAAGCTCTTCTCCTGGAGGACGCGGAGTATCTTGGCCTGCGTCCTGAGGCTCATGTCCCCTATCTCGTCCAGGAATATGGTGCCCTTGTCGGCCAGGTCGAACTTGCCCTTTTTCTGTGCCAGTGCGTTCGTGAACGCGCCCTTCTCATGCCCGAAAAGCTCGCTTTCTATAAGCTCCTCGGGTATGGCCGCGCAGTTGACCTCTATGAAAGGCCTTCCCGACCTCGTCGAAAGTAGGTGTATGTTCCTTGCTACAAGCTCCTTGCCGGTGCCGTTGTCGCCGGTTATGAGGACCCATGAGTTGGAAGGGGCGGCCTTCCTTATATCGGCCTTGAGCGACTGCATGGCCTGGGAGCCGCCTATTATCTCGAATCTGGCGCCGGCCTTCTGGCGGAGGTTGCTGTTCTCCTCGGTAAGCCTCTTCTGCTCTATGGCGTGCTCGACCGTAAGGGTTACCTTTTCGAGCGAGAGCGGCTTCTCTATGAAGTCGTAGGCCCCGAGCTTGGTCGTCCTTACGGCCGTGTCTATGTTGGCGTGCCCGGAGATCATTATGACCGGCAGGCCCGGGTGCCTTGATTTGATCTCCTTCAGGGCCTCGACCCCGTCCATGCCCGGGAGCCATATGTCCAGGAGCACGGCGTCCGGCTGCCTGACCTCGAGTTTCTTAAGCCCCTCCTCGGCGCTCCCGGCGGTAACGACCTCGTGCCCCTCGTCCTTGAGGACGCCGAGGAGCGCTTCCCTTATCTCTTTTTCGTCGTCGATTACCAGGACTGTCGTTTTCATATGGTCACGGTCTTTACGGGAAGCTCGATTACGAACCGGGTGCCCCTGGGCTGGTTGTCCCTTACCCTTATGTACCCGTTGTGGTCGGCTATTATGTTGCTCGTGATGGCGAGCCCGAGCCCGGTGCCGGTCTTCTTGGTCGAGAAGTACGGCTCAAATAGCTTCTGCTTGGCCTCGGGGGGTATGCCCGGGCCGGTGTCTATGACCTCGAGCCTGGCGAGCTGCAACTCCGGCATATAGGCCGTCTCGATGCGGACCGCGCCGCCCTCGTCGCCGACAGCGGCTATGGCGTTGTCCATCAGGTTAATAAGTACCCTTTTTATCTGGTCCCTGTCAATATCAAGGACCGGCAGGCGGTCGTCGAGTGAAGACTCGAAGCTTATCGCCCTCTGCCCGGGCTTGTAAAGCGTCATGACCTCGCGGACGACTTCGTTAAGGTCGTTCGGGCTGGGGTTGGCCGCGGGCATCCGCGCGAAGCTCGAGAATTCGTTTACGAGGGCCTTCAATTCATCGACCTGCTTTATTATGGTCATGGTGCACTCGTCGAATACGGTATCGTCCTCGGGGAACCTGTCCAGGTATTTTCCGGAGCCTCTGCGCCGAAAGCTTTATGGGGGTAAGCGGTTCTTTATCCTCATGCGCTATCCGCCTCGCCACCTCCTTCCAGGCCGACATCCTCTGGGTCTTTACGATGGGTGAGGTCGTCGACACAGCCACCATGCCGAGGTAGCTGCCGGATTCGTCCTTGAGGGCATTGAGGTTGGCAAGCACGGTCATTACCTTGCCGTCCACCTCGACCCTCATCTGCTTCTCCATCGACTCGAGCCCCATCTCGCTCATGGCGCGTATCATCTCCCGGAGCACCTCCCTGTCCTCCTCCCGGAGCACCTCCCTGTAGTTCCTCCCTATGATGTTCTCCTCGCCGGCGCCGAGCATCTGGGCGGCCACCCGGTTTATGGAGACTATCTTTCCGGACTTGTCGATTGAGATTACGCCCGCCGGGACGTTCCCGAGGACTATCTCTATGTACCTCCTCCTCTGGTCGAGCTCCATGTTGGTGCGCCTGAGGTCCAGGTTGGCGGCCTCTATCTTGTACTTGCCGGTCTTCAGGTCCTCGGTCATCCTGTTGAAGGATTTGACGAGCAGGCCTATCTCGTCGTCGGACTCGACCTTTATCCTGTAGTCCAGGTTGCCGCTCGCGACGGCATGGGTCCCTTCCGCAAGCTCGTGTATGGGGACGGTAAGCTCCTTTGCGAGGTACCGCCCTATCCAGATGGAAAAGAAGACGATGAAGAGGGTTATTATGAGGAGTATGGTGAAATAGCTCGCCTTTACGGGGTACTTGAGGAGCTTGAGCTGCTTGTAGCCCTCGAAGGCCGCGGATATCTCCTTCATCTTGTCCATGAGGCTCCGCGGGACATAATAGCTCACGGCCACGGCACCCGAAGGCCGGCTCCCGGCAATCGAGGGCGGAAGCGGCGCGACCGCCCTTACCACGTCGCCCACCTTGAGGGTCTGTATGTAGCTCGAAGCCTCTCCTGCGAGCGCCTTCCGGACCGCCTCCTCGTCGGTATCGGGTACCATGTTCCTTGTTATCTTTTCGGCCAGGGTGTAAAGCTCCCTCTTCCCGTCCGAAGAGAAAACCTCGACCGTGGAAAGGTCCCACTCGACCATCTTCCGCCTTACGAAGTCCTCCCGGGCGTCGACCTCAGCGCTACCGGCCCCGATGGAGTCGGCAAGGGCCCTCGATGCCGCCTCGACCCTGTCGTGCATGTCCTTGTAATAGTTCTGGGCGAGCTCCATCGACTCCTGGAGAGAGTCCTCGACCTTTATGCCGAACCACCCGTCTATCGACCTGTTGATGAAGCCTATCACTATCACGAAAAGTAGTACCGTCGGGACTATCGAGAGGGCCACGAACGAGGTGACGAGCTTGGTCCTGAGCTTCGAGCCCATGACCTGCCGCTTCCGTTCCATGAAAAGCTTTACGGTATTTCGGAGTATCAGGAATACGAGGAGGATAAGGAGTATGATGTTGATGTTTATGAGGCCGAAGATGAGTATGTTGGTGGCGATCGGCACGTCCCCGCTCAGGGCCGAAAGGTGCGACTCCACAAGGGTGAGGATTATTATGGCCGGGACTACGAGGAATATAAGGAAAAGCTCTCTACGCCGCCTTTTGCTTTCGGCGTCGGACTTCTGGGACTCTATATTCCGGGTTTCGCTCATCTCTTGTCAGGCCGTGAAGGCATGCACGTGCCAGTCGGTCTCGAAGTTCAGGAATTCAAGGAAGAAGAATATGTAATTGAGGAGGAACGGCAGCTCCACCGGGTCCATTGCCGCCTTTATCCGGAGCTCGTACAGGCTCCCCGGGATAAGGTGCGCGGGGGCCACCGTCACGCCGGAACAGGCGGCCATGACCTCCTTCATCTCGTCGAAGTCCCTGGTCCGCACCGTCTTCTCCCCCTTCTCGTCAAGGACCACCTCGTACTCGTTCCTGAGGCTGTCGTACCTGACCGTATGCCTGAACTCCCACCTGCCCACTTTTTCGTCCGGCAGGAACCTGTTCACTTTCCTGAGCTCGATTATGAAGTTGAACGAGGTCGGCAGTCCGCTCCTTACGGCCTCCTCGATGTTCTTGCTGAAGGCGTCCTTTACCTTGAATGAAACGGTAAGCGGGGGCCTTGAGACCTCCAGGCCGGTAATGAGAGGCGTTTCGGCCAGGATGCTGGCCGGGATGCACCATAAAGCAAATACAAGAACCAATATCAGCTTTTTCATGGAAGTATCTGGCTTTGCTGTTATTTAAACGTTTTCAGGGAAGAAACATCATCGAATCCATACCGGGTACTCCGGCCAGAAGGAATGATACCGGATTCCATTATCAAAAGCAATGACAGCGGCCTTGGTGGCGCAGGGATAAACGCATGACGCGCAGCCCCGCCGTCTGAGGGACTGACTGAATGTTACCTAAACATATTTGGTTTTGAATGGGGTCGGGCAGAAACTTATTGCGAGAACTTGGGCCAGGTCGGCTTCGGGCGATTCTTGGAGATGCGGGACATTCCAGCCTTGATTATTTCCCTCCTGACCCTTTTCTTGAACTCCGCCTCGTCGACCTTGTACTTGAATACCTTTTTGCCGTTTATGAAAATGGTAGGTATTTCGCCCCTGTAGCGTCTGAGGAGGTCTTCGCTCGAATCAATGCCGACCTCCTTGAACACAAAAGGCAGCTCCCGGCTTGCCCTGCTTATGATGCTCCTGGCGTCCTTGCAGAGGGCGCAGTCGTCAATGGCGCATAGTGCGCAATCCTCGAGTGCATAAAGCTCTACGGTAGGCTTGGTCATGGCACGGCGCTAAGGGTCGGGATCAGCTTATGCTGGGTATTACGCTGTTTATGTACGCGGCTATGATACCAAGAGAGTTGGTAAATATCAAGAGCCCAGTTACTATGAGGAAGACGCCTGTCACTATCGAGACGGTCCTCATGTGCCTCTTGAGCCGGTTGAAGTGCCTTAGGAAGGTGTTGATGCCCAGGGAGGTGAGGAGGAACGGTATGGCGAGCCCCGCTGAATAGGCTATGAAGAGGATGATGCCCGACCACGGGCTCTCGGTCGTTGCAGCCACGGCGAATATCGCGGAGAGTATGGGCCCTATGCATGGGGTCCAGCCCGCGGCAAAGCCTATCCCCACGAGGAACGAGCCGAGGAGCCCGGCTGGCTTCTCGCGGAAGAAATGAAGGCGTTTGTCCCTCTGCAGTATGTTGAAGTTTATGATACCTATGATATGTATGCCGAGGAGTATTATAACCAGGCCGCCTATCTTCCGGACTATGTCCTGGTATTCCATGAAGACGTTTCCGAGGAGCTGCGCGGAAGAGCCGAGTATGACCACGAAAACGGTCGAGAAGCCGAGGATGAACATGAGGGAGTTGAAGAGTATTACCTTCTTTAGCTTCTTCTCCTCCCCGCCCTCCCCGGTAAGCTCCTCGAATGAGATGCCGGTAACAAAGGAGATGTAGGACGGCACGAGCGGCAGCACGCACGGGGAGATAAAGGAGAGTATCCCCCCCATGAACGCAAGCGGTATGGAAACCTCTGTGGTCATAAAATCTACGCCGTATGAAATGCCTTGGGTTAAACTACTTGGCGGGGTATCCGCCCTTCTCCTTGGGCCCGAACTGCACGAGCTCTATGAGCTGCCTGGTGGATGAAGGCTCGGTCCAATCCCTGGGTCCCATCACCTTCTCGGCGATCACGCCGTTCTGGTCGATGATGAAGGTCTCGGGCACGCCCGTGGTCTTGTACCTCTCCTTGATCTTCCCCTTCCTGTCATGGAGGACCGGGAAGGTCAGGTTGTACTTTTCGACGAATTTCGCGACGTTCTCCGGGCTGTCGTTATCGATGCTCACCGCCACTATGACGAAAGGGAAGGAGGCGAGGTTGTCGGAGAGGACCTGCATGGACGGCATCTCCTCCTCGCAGGGCTTGCACCATGTCGCCCAGAAGTTGAGGAAAATGACCTTGCCCTTGAAATCGCTCAGCTTGTGCGTCTTTCCCGAGAGGTCCGGCAGCTCGAAGTCGATCATCTCCGTGTTCGCGACCACGGGCTCGAATTTCTCCCGCTGCCCGAAGATGAATATGAGCGCCACCGCCGCGACCACGGCCAGTATTATCCCTGCCAGCGCTATTGCGGGCAGCCCTTTTTCGTTGTCCTCTGCATTCGTCTTTACGCTCATCTCCGCACCCGTATTGTTTTTATTCCGCCGTCCCTACGCGTAGGCGTGGAGGCCGGGGAGTATGAAGCTCACGCCCCAGTAAAGGAATACGACGGCAGCGAAGCCGAGTATCGAGAGGTACGCGGCCCTCTTCCCCCTCCATCCCCTCGTGACCCGAGCGTGGAGATATGCCGCGTAAATGAACCATGTTATCAGCGACCACGTCTCCTTGGGGTCCCAGCTCCAGTAGCCGCCCCAGGCGTAGTTGGCCCATATGGCGCCTGATACGATCCCCACCGCTAAGAACGGGAAGCCCCAGGCTATGGCGCGGTAGCTCATCTCATCCAGCACCTTCGAGTCGGGAATGGCTTCGAGGAGCTTTACCCTCTGCTGCCGGCTCTCGTACCTGTTCTTAAGGAGGTAAAGGATGGCAAGCCCGAAGGATATCGCGAAGGCCGCGTACCCGATAAAGGTAGTGACCACGTGGAAGTCAAGCCAGCCGATGGCGTAATTCTGGAGGTCCCATCTCGAAAGCAGGCTCGTCATCCACTTCCACTTGCTCTGGAGAGCCGGGTTCAGCGGCTCGACGTCCTTGAACCTGTAAGGGAGGAGCGAGGCTGAAAGCATGGCAAGCGTCACTATTGACATCACTATCGCGCCAATGGCCTTGAACTTGTACCTGTACTCCATCAGGAGATAGCCGGCGTTGGTCGCCCAGATAAAGAGCACCATTGACTCCCAGAGGTTCGAGAACGGGCCGTGGCCCGACTCGCCCGCGCGGCTTATGAGGACCATGGTGGTGGCGCCAAGGGCGATGCAGGCCATTGCCGTGGCTATCTGCCCCAGCCACTTCTTCCTGAATACCCAGTAGCCCGCGTAAGCGGTCGTCGTGAGAATGTAGAAAATGAACGCGAACGTGAAAAAGACAAGAGAAAGTATCATCTTCTCCCCCTAACGGCCTCTCAGTTGGAAGACACCGACTCGGTTATCTCCCTTATATCGCGTTCGAACGCGAAGGTGTTCTTGTTAATGGTGCCGCCGATCTTCATCTCGGTGGACTGACCGCCGCCCTTTATGTGGATCCAGACCCTCCTGTGGTATATGAAGAAGGCCATTATGAAGCCTATTCCCATGACCGCGGAACCGACCCAGACTATGTTGGTGCCCGGGTCCTTGCTGTACTGCAGGCCCGAGAACCAGGTCCCCTTGTGGCCGGTGTAGACGAAGTCATGGTCCGAGTCGGGTATGGCCGGGAAAATTCCCGGGTAATTCAAGAAGAGCCAGGGCGAGGATACGAGCTTCTCGCCCTCGTATACCTCTATCTTTATCGCCGGGTTGTTCGGGTTCTCGGATTTGGAGTAGACGAGGTTATCCTCCTCGTCGTAGGCGAAATCGGCGGTGTACCCTATGACCTTTACCGAGTATTTGCTGTTCGGCACGTCCGTGGCGGTGTTCCACTTTACAGGGAACGAAACTTCGGTCCCTTCCTTCACCTTGTGCCTGAAGGTGAGCTGCGCCTCCTCGAGCTTGTTCCAGGAGAGGCCGTAGTTCGCCTGGTAGAACTTGAGCCCCTTGTAGTCGAGCGGCTCGTTCACCCATATCTGCTTCTGCATCACTTCCTTGCCGTCCTCGATGATGGTAAGGAGCGAGTTGTACTGCCTGATGTGCCCGGTGTCGTAGTAGTCTATCCAGAACTTGTCGAGCCTGAGCATGAAGCTCTCGTTGCTGAACTTCACTGTGTTGCCGACGTTCATGAAGATGGAGTCCCTGTACCCGTAGACGCTCCCTACAAGCGCGCCGAGGAGTATGAGGAGGAGGCTTATGTGGGTCATGTCGGAGCCGAGCCTGCCGATCCTCCCCTTCCACGCGTATATGAAGAACTCGTCCCCGCCCCCGGAGCTCACTGTGCCGAACCTCTTTTTCCTCAGGACCTGAAGGAGCCTGTCCCTCACGGCCTCCGGGCTCGCGCCTATGCTCAGTGTCTCATGGTGCGCGAACTTCTCGATGAGCTTAGGGTCGAAACGCTCCTGCTTGTGCTCAAGGAGCGACTTCCACTTGGGCGGGAACCTCTCGAGGGTGCAGACGACGATGTTGACGGCCAGGAATAGTATCAGTCCCCTGAACCACCACGAGTAATACATGTTGTCGAGGTTGGTGTAGATGATCAGGTTGCCCCAGGTCTCGCCGTATTCCGCGATGTACTTCTGGAGCGGGGCGTTCTGCTCGATGGCGGTGCCGAAAATCGATGTGGCCGCCAGCGCGATGAGTATGAAGATAGTCAGCTTGAGGGAGTTCAGAAAGGCCCAGATACCGGAGCCAAGGGTCCTGTACCACCTGGCGTCCATGCCTTCCGCCGCCTGCTTTGCATTCTCTGCCATCTCGGAACCTGCTTCCCTTATTTATTTGTGAGCGCGGAGAGATACTCTGAGGCGGCTTTGCCGACCTGGCTCTCGGGGTTGAGGACGGTGGCCTTCTCCCACGCGGCCTTTGCGCCCTCCATGTCACCCAGGCCGTAAGCGAGTATGAAGCCTTTCGTTAGCCATATCCTCTGGTGGTAAGGGTTTTTCTTTATCCCCTCCTCTATGAAGGTAAGGCCCTCGGCGGATTTGCCCATGTAATGTAGAGATATCCCGAGTCCGTTGTAGACGTCGGTCTCGCCGGAACCGGTGTCGACCACTTTCTTGTAGTATGATGCCGCCTGTTCGAACTGCCTGGCCTCGAAGTAGGCGTCGGCGAGCCTCCACATGATGTCCGGACTGCCCGGGGTTTCCTTCAGCCTGCTCTCCAGGTCCGCTATGAGCATCGTATTCCCCGGAGGGTGCGGTGCGCCTGCCTGTTCCGCTGCGGTATTCTGGTTCTGGGGGCCGGCTTGTTCGTCCTTGGAGCAGCCGCCAAGGGCGATGACGGAGGCTATCGCCACTGCAGCCGCTCCCGCCAGTATATTTCTTCTTCTCAAGGGTGCCTCCTTAAAGAGGATTTCAATCAATGCGGACCGGAATGCCTCAAATGGCCGAACCTTTCGTCCACGGCCTTCCGGATGGCCGCCGCGTCCAGGCCCTGCCTGTGGAGGTCGCGCGCCATAAGGGCCTCGTATATGCATATGTCGCAGTATACGGCGTGCTCGTCGACGAAACAGGTCAGGAGGCTCTTATGGCCGAAATGCTTCTCGCAGTCGCAATAGCAGTAAAGGCTGTCTATTACCTCGGGTATCTCCCTGGCTGCCTGGTACGCCTCCGCCGACAGGCCGGTGAACCTGGCCGGGTCTAACGTTGGCCTGGTCTCGCCTCCCCTCAGGCTCTCCGCGGCCCCGGTGCCCTTGCCGGAATCGCATGACGCGAGGCCCAGCATGAACATGGTTAGGAGGGCGAGGAATATCCCGCCTTTTAAGCCGCTGATTGCCATAAGCCGGTATGAAGCTCGTAGGGAATTTCGGGACGATTTAAGCAGGTTCAATATAGCAAAAGACGATTAAAAAAGCATTAACTTTCTATTAGGAAATAACCCTTAAAGAGTGCCCTTGGGCCCGCCGGAGTAGTATGCGTCCCTGGTGGACTTTTCCTCCTCGCCCCAGAGGATGCATTTGGTGGGGCACCTCTTGACGGACTCGTCCGTCTGGGGCGCGAGCGAGTAATCGACGACAGCGAGGTTGTTCTTCATGGCTATGCCGCCGGGGACGCTGCAGTCCTTTACGCAGAGGCCGCAGGCCACGCAGGCCACCTTGCAGACCTTCCTCGCGTAGGCGCCCTTGTCCAGGTTCTTGCAGTAGACGAAGAGCTTCCTGTCCTCGGGGTGCATCTCTATTATGTCCCTGGGGCAGGCCCTCGCGCAGGCCCCGCACCCGACGCACTTGTCGTAGAAGACGACCGGTAGACCGTTGTCGTTCATGGCCATCGCGTCGAACTTGCACGCGGCGACGCACTCGCCGAGCCCGAGGCAGCCGTAGGTGCAGGATTTGTCTCCGCCGGTCAAGTGCGAGGCGGTGCAGGTCATCTCGCCCCTGTACTCGGCCCGCCTTTCGGCCTCGGCGTTCCCGCCCCTGCAAAGGACCACGGCGAGCATCCTCTTGGCGCTCCCGGCCTCGACGCCCAGTATCCCGGCAAGGGCCGCCGCGGTGTCGTTCCCTCCGGCCACACAGGCCGTGGTAAGGGCCTCTCCCTTCATGAGGGCCTCGGCGAACATCCTGCAACCGGGGTAGCCGCAGCCGCCGCAGTTCGTGTTGGGGAGCGCTGCCGATATGGCCTCTATCCTGGGGTCCTCCTCGACCGAGAGCTTCCTGTCGGCGTAGACGAGGAATAACGCCATTACGGCGCCGATTGCGCCCATGCTGACGGCCGATATTATTAGAGTCCCGAGCATTGTCTTACGCTAACCCCTTATGAGGCCGGCGAAGCCCATGAAGGCCAGAGCCAGCATGCCGGCGACGATGAAGGTTATGGGCGCGCCCTTGAAGTGCGAGGGCACGTCCGCGAACTCGAGCTCCTCCCTTATGCCGGACATCATGACGATGGCGAGCGTGAAACCGACGCCGGTAGCGAACCCGAAGACTATCGATTCGAGGTAGTTGTAGTCCCTGAGGACCATGAAGAGCGCAAGCCCCAGTATCGCGCAGTTCGTGGTTATGAGCGGCAGGAATATGCCCAACGCGCGGTAAAGGGACGGCTCGTTTTCAGCCGCACGTACATCTCCACGAGCTGCACGAGGGAGGCGATTATGATTATGGAAGGTAACGTACTGCAGGAACGGCACGTTGAACCTGACGACACGTGGTGGTATATGGGCCAGGTCGCGGCTGCGGTGAGGGTCATGACGAAGGTGGTCGCCAGGCCCATGTTGACCGCGTTCTCGGTCTTGTTCGAGACGCCTATGAACGGGCATATGCCCAGGAAATAGGCGAGCACGAAGTTGTTTACGATGGAAGCCGATATGAATATTAGAATCAGTTCCAAGCTGTCTCCTTAATGCGAGGCCGGCTCAGCCGCCGCGGCCTCCCTTGCCGCCTTCCTGCTCGATATCCAGCCTACGAGCGCGACAAGCGCCCCGAGCACGAGGAAAGCACCCGCAGGGAGTATCATCACTATCCAGGGCTCGAACCATGAGCCGAGGAGCTTAACGCCGAAGACGCTCCCGAATCCCAGCACCTCGCGGATTACGCCCATGAGCGTGAGGCTCATGGTGAACCCCAGGCCTATGCCGAGCGTGTCCATCGCGGTGGGGAGGAGCGGGTTCTTCTGCGCGAAAGCCTCGGCCCTGCCGAGTATGATGCAGTTCGCGACGATCAGCGGTATGTACGGCCCGAGCGCCTTTGAGATGGCCGGGAAGACCGCCGCGAGGAATATGTCGGTCACGGTCACGAGAGTCGCTATGACGACAACGTATGCCGGTATCCTCACCTTTGCCGATATGGTCCTCCTTATGAGGGATACGACCATGTTGGAGGTGAAGAGGACGAAAAGGGTCGCAAGGCCCATGGAAAGGCCGTTTATCGCGGAGTTCGAGACAGCGAGCGCCGGGCAGAGCCCGAGGAGCAGCCTGAAAGGCGGAATATCCTGCCAGAGGCCCTTTTTGAATTCGTAAAAGAGGCTCCTATCTTGCGGCATCCTGCCCCTCCACGGCCTGGGCCGGGCGATGCCCGTCCACGACCTTCATCATCTCCTCGCGCGGGAAGTTGGCGACCACCTTCTCCACAGCCCTGTTTATGTTCTTTATTACCGCCTCGGACGATATCGTTGCGCCGGTTATGGCCTGTATCTGGTTCGGCTTCTCGGGTTTCCTGAATTTTATGTACTCTATCCTGGGCTTCACTTCGAGTCCCTTGAACTGGTCCTTGAACGACTCGTCCCGTATCCTGTCGCCGAGGCCCGGCGTTTCGAGCTGGTCGAGCACCTCTATGCCCTTGAGCTTCAGATAGTCGAGGTCGAGGCCCACCATGAGGCCTATGTTGGCCTGAAAGCCGTTTCCGTCGGCCTTGAACGCCATGCCGACAGGCTCCCCGTTTTCGTTTATGCCCTTGTAGACGACAAGCTTCTCCTGCCCGACCGTCTTCTCGACCTTTACGAAATCCCTTGCCTCGGGGAGGACATAGAAGACCGCTTCCCTGAGCTCCTGCTCCTTGTTCGCCTTAATCATCGGGTCAGCCGCCGTAAAGACGCCCGACAGGACGGCCCCTGAAAGGGCTCCGATGATTATGAGGTTAAGGAGCATTTTCGTTACGCCGTTCAAATAAAACCTCCAGTACGCGGGTAAAGGCTATCTCAGCCCTTACCTGCCTTTACCGCGCCGAACACCCTCGGCCTCGTGTGCTTGTTGAGGAGCGGCACAAAGGCGTTCATGAAGAGTATCGAATACATGACCCCCTCGGGAAGTCCGCCGAATATCCTTATGACCACTGCCATGAGCCCGGCCGCTATGACGAATATCCACTGGCCGAGCGAGGTCGTCGGAGAGGTCACCATGTCGGTCACCATGAACCATGCCCCGAGCATCGCGCCTCCGGCGAAAAGATGGAAGAGCGGGTTCGGGTACTTTGCCGGGTTCGCGAGCCAGAATATGGCCGAGAAGGCGGCTATGGCGCCGAGATACCCCAGAGGGAGCTTCCAGTTTATGTATCCCTTGTACCTCAGGTACAGGCCGCCTATTATGATTGCCAGGGCCGAGGTCTCGCCGAGCGAGCCTGCCGTGTTGCCGAGGAACATGTCAAGGAGGTTGAAATCCATGCTGCCCTCGAACTTCCAGAGGGCTATCGGGGTCGCGGCGGTCACGGCGTCCACGGCCTTCTCCACCGTCCTCGGCTCAACCCATGTCGTCGTAAGCACCGGGTAGGTCGCCATGAGGAACGCCCTCCCGAGGAGCGCCGGGTTGAATATGTTGTAGCCGAGGCCGCCGAAGAGTTCCTTACCCGCACCTATGGCGAAAACGGAACCCAGCACCGCTCCGTAAACAGGAAAGCCCGCCGGAAGGGTCATGGCAAGGAGCATGCCGGTTATGACCGCGCTCCCGTCGTGTATCTTTATTGGCTTCCGCCTTATCCTCTGGAAGGCGTATTCGGTCGCGAGGCACGACGCAACACAGACTATTATAAGGAAGAGGGCCCTCCACCCGAAGAAATAGACGCTTGCCGCGGCCGCTGGCATGAGGGCCATAACGACCGTGTGCATTATCTTCGGTATGCTCTCCTCGGCCATGAAGTGCGGCGAAGTGGATACTATGAGCTTCGCAGCGGCGGCCGGGGCCTCTGCAACGGCCGCTTCCCTGGCCTCGGGCCTGCCTGTTGCGCTCTCAGGCGTATTAGTTGTCGTCTTCTGGTCCATATCCTCTTTGGCAACCTCTAAAAATTGATCTTTTCCCGGACTCTACGTCAGGGCGTTAATAAAAATGCTCACATATTCACATATATGCTCCGCTTTTTATTCCCACCCTTCCTTGATTGCGGGAAAAATCTCTAAGGAAGCTCTGATTATTCAATGTGTTCGTCATGGAGCGGGAGCGAAGGCATAACCTATCTTTGAAAATCAAGACTTGAGATTGCTTCGGAGCCAAAGCTCGCAATGACAACAGAAAACAGAATTAATCAGACCTTCCCTAATTTTTAAAAGTTGCCCTTTATGCTTCCGCCCCGGAGCGAGCCGGGGTTTTATGGCCTGTGTTCACTTCGCGCCCTGGGCCTTGCGGGCCTCCTGGCGGAGCTTTAGCTTCCCTACCCGTATCCACTGGATAAGGGGCCTTTTCGCGGGGCACACGTAAGAGCAGCAGCCGCACTCTATGCAGCTAAGCCCGTCAAGGGCGCTGAACTCGGCGGTCATCTGGAGCTTGCCGTAATCGCCAAGCCTGTACGGCATGAGGCCCATGGGGCAGGCCTCCACGCAGCTGGCGCACTTTATGCAGGGCTCATAAGGCCGCACCTTTATCTCGTCGGCGGAGATGACCGTGATGCCGGTAGTGCCTTTCGTGACAGGCACCGCGAGAGTCGATTGCGAGATGCCCATCATGGGGCCGCCGTTAAGGACCTCTATCTCTTTCCCGACGAGCCCGCCGCACTGCGCTATGACCTCCTCAAAGAGGGTGCCCACGCGCACCTTTAGGTTCTTTGGCTCCCTTACGCCGTTCCCGCTTATGGTGACTACCCTCTCGAAGAGGGGCTTCCCCCAGTTCAGGGCCTCGAATACGGCGACCGCGGTGCCCACGTTATTTACGAGGACCCCGACGTCGAACGGGAGCTTACCCGGCGGCACTTTCCTTCCCACGGCCGCCGATATCAGCATCTTCTCGGCGCCCTGAGGGTACTTGGCCTCGAGGACAATTATCTTTATCTCAGGGGAGCCGGATACGGCCCCTGTAAGTGCATCGATGGCATCGGGCTTATTCTCCTCAACGCCTATGAAGCCCTTTGACGCGCCCGAGGCCTTCATGAGGGCCTTAAGCCCCCAGACCACCTTTTCAGGCTCCTCCACCATTATCCTGTGGTCGGCCGTCAGATAGGGCTCGCATTCGCAGCCGTTAAGTATGATGGCATCCACGGCCTTGCCCTTCGGGGGCGATAGCTTGACTGACGCGGGGAAAGCAGCCCCGCCCATGCCGACGATCCCGGCCTCCCTTATGGCCAGGCGCACGGCCTCCGGCTGGAGCGCTCCTATATCCGAGCCTTTGTTGCCAGCGCCCCACTCCCTTGCAGTGCCGTCGCCCTCGATAATGACAGAGGCGCACCTCAAGCCGTTGGGGTGGTTTGCAAGCTCGATGTCCTTGACTTTTCCGGAGATGCTCGCGTGGACGGGGGCGGAGACGAAGGCCTTGACGTCGCCTATCTTCTGTCCTTCCTGGACAGACTCGCCCTTCTTGACAAGGGGCTCGCAGGGCGTTCCGGCGTGCTGCTGGAGCGGTATGACCACCGTCCTGGGGAGTGCAGCCGGCTCGACCCTCTTGCCGGAAGTAAGCTCTTTATAATAAGAGGGATGAATCCCTCTTTCAAAGGTCCTGTGTCCCATTCTCGAAGTGGTCCCGCAGATTCTAATATTTGCCTTGCGAGGTCAAGATAATTAGAGCTTTGGATCCGGGACCATTCCCGCCAGTGCCGGCCCTGCTCAACCAACTCACAATAAAAAAACCGTCACGGCACAGCATCCAGCAAACGGAAATGCTGAATGTTTGGCCCAGACGGTCGGCAAGCGCACTTTGTTTCCCGCTCCCCGGTGGTAGCCCACCTTGATTCCGTCAGTTACGGGAAAATTATGGGGAATATAATAGAAACATCATAATCCAGGACCGCAGGCCTTGTCAAGGATTAATCGAATGAAATCCCTGTGCGGGACATGGAACGGCGTCCCCGACTCCGGAGCGGAAGAGCTATCCGCGGATTGCCCGACGCGCCTCTATTCATTCCCCCTGAATAGCCACACAATAAGGGATGCCGCGGCCATTATGAGCCCGGCGCCAGCCAGCAATACACTCATGACGGTCATGGGGAAAACGGATTGGGCGGCCCCGGCTTCCCCGAGCGCGGTAGTCCTCAAGCCGGCTATTATGAGCGCGAGCGGATAGAAGAAGCTCCCGGTCCCGAGCGAGGCCGCTGCCAGGGCCCTGACCCATGAACTGACGGGCATAAAAGCCAGCATGAGGGATATGCTTATCGTGAGCACGCCGAGGCCCATTGCGTGGACATGGGCCCTCGCGAGAAGCTCATGCGCGGCCCTCATATCGCGGCTCTCGCCCGAACCGGAATGCGCGCCCTCGTATCCGCCATGCATTTCATGCCCGGCGTGAGCGTCAGTTCCGTCCGGCACGGCCATGCCGTTGCCTTCATGTCCGTGGAGGCCGTGTCCGCCCTCCATATGCGGATGTCCGTTCCCCTGCCTTGCGCCGTGCGCCCCGTGCCCTCCCCCGCCGCTCAGGACGAACTTCTCCTCGATTGATGCCTTTTCGGCAAGGCCGAGCTCCGTGTGTATATCCTCGTGATAGGCTGTAATGTAGACCGCCCAGAAGACCCCGAAGACCACGCACGAAAGCCCGAGCAGGAGACCTATCCCCACTACCTTAAGCTCGCGCCCAGCTTCATTTTTCTTCATCAGTAATTCCTCGGCATCTCTTCGAGCTCGACCTTGATGACGACTGTTTTATTGCCCCTCAAGACACTTACGGAAACCGTATCGCCCGGCCTCATCCGGTCTATCGCATTGTTAAGCTCGTCCATCGAGCTTACAGGCTTTCCGTTTACCCCTGTAATGAGGTCCCCGCCCGAGGCTATTATGATATTGCCGATACGCATGGTGCCGGTAGAGCCCCTGATGCCTGCGTTGTCAGCCGGGCTTCTCCTGAATACGTCCGCAACGAGCACCCCGCCCGAGGGAAGGCCCATGGCCGCCGCGTCAAATGCGTCGATTGTCTGGCCGGCTATGCCGAGCCACGGCCTCGACACGTATCCCTTCTCGATAAGCGAAGGGACGGCCTTCTTCACGGTGTCGGCCGGTATGGCGAAACCTATGCCTATGGAGCCGTTCACGGGGCTGAAGATGGCGGTATTAAGGCCTATCATCCGGCCCTGGCTGTCGAGGAGCGGCCCGCCCGAGTTACCGGGGTTTATCGCCGCGTCGGTCTGTATGATGCCGCTCATGAGCCTGCCGTTCCGGGCACGCATGGTCCGCCCGAGCGAGCTTACGATTCCGACGGTGAGCGTCTTTTCGAGCCCGAAGGGGCTCCCGATGGCGAGCGCCTTCTGGCCGACCCTCAGCGCCGAGGAATCCCCGAGCCTTATGGGCTTGAGCTTAGACTGGGGCGCCTTGACCGCTATTACCGCGAGGTCGTCTCCGGCGTCGACCCCTACGACCTCCGCGCTGTGCCTTGAGCCGTCAAAGAGCGTGACCTCGAGGCTTCTCGCGCCCTCTATGACGTGGTAGTTAGTCACTATGTGGCCCCGCCTGTCGATTATCACTCCGGAGCCCGAGCCGGTGGCCGAGACTGGATTATAGAAGAAGTCGTACGATATCGTCGTGGTTATGATGTTCACGACCGAGGAGCCGGCCTCCTCGTAAATGCGGATGTTCATCTCCTCGTCGTTCGGAAAGACCGCAGGCGGGCGGGAAATAAAGGCAACTGCGAACGCGAGAAAAAAAAGGAGAAAGGTTTTCGTGCGCCTGGTCATCTCAGCAGGTTGAACTTGACTATGTGCCAGAACGCGGCCACTCCGTCCTTCCAGTTTATCTTCTTCCCCTCGTCATAGGTGCGGCCCGCGTAGGAAACGGAGGTCTCGTATATCTGGCATTTTTTCTTGGCGACCTTGGCCGTTATCTCTGGCTCGAAGCCGAACCTGTCGGACTCGATCCTTATGCCCTTCAGGACCTCGGTCCTGAAGGCCTTGTACCCGGTCTCCATGTCAGTGAGGTTCAGGTTCGTCAGCATGTTGGAGAAGAAGGTGAGGACCTTATTCCCGACCGAGTGCCAGAAGAAGAGGACCCTGTGGGACTCGCCGCCGATGAACCTTGAGCCGTATACCACGTCGGCCTTGCCGTCGAAAATGGGCTGGAGGAGCTTTGGATAGTCCCTGGGGTCGTACTCGAAATCCGCGTCCTGTATGATGGTTATGTCGCCGGTAACATGGGCGAAGCCGGTCCTCAGGGCCGCGCCCTTGCCCTGGTTCCTTTCGTGCATGAGGAGCCTCAATTTCACTCCCTTTTCGCTCCAGCCCGCCTCTATGCCTTTGAGGACGTCCCTGGTGCCGTCCTTCGAGACGTCGTCCACAACGACGAGTTCATTGGGTATCCCCGTGGCAATCACCCTCTTTATGACCTCGGAGACGTACTCCCTCTCGTTATAGACGGGCATTACTATCGACACGCTCATTTTTTCTGTCGGCATATCCACACGGCTCCCGGGCCTTACTTTGGCTTTTGCACGACCCGGCTCTCAAGCCAGGCGGGCCTTGTGAACTTATACAATAAAAGCGCGCTGAAATCCACTCCTCTGCCTCTTAACAGGGTGCGGAAAACGTAAAATTCGCTTGGGCTGCTCAAAAAGCTCCCGATGCGAGGCGTCGAGAAACTGGGAATGAGGCGTATTTTTTTATACGCCGGAGTGTCCAGCGACGTAGCCTTCGAAGCAGATGGACTTTTTCAGCAGCCTCCGAACGGAATTATTGGATATCGCGGCCTGAACTGGTATAATCGTGCCGCTTCGCCTATTGAGCGGTTTTCAGATATGGGCCGCCGGAGGTTTCTTTTCTAGGAAATCCCGTCCGGCCCATTTAACAGCTTGGTTGAAAACCTGTTTTTATTCAGGCTGCTCAAAAAGCTCCAGATGCGAGGCCCCCGTTGGAACAGGGGAACTGGGAATGAGGCGTACTTTTCGTGTACGCCGGAGTGTCAAGCGACGCAGCCTTCGACGGAGAACGACTTTT
Organism: Deltaproteobacteria bacterium; assembly: GCA_015075075.1. Taxonomy (GTDB): domain Bacteria; phylum Desulfobacterota; class GWC2-55-46; order GWC2-55-46; family GWC2-55-46; genus UBA5799. The sequence goes on from JABTVA010000009.1 coordinate 72,667, forward strand.
TCAGCAGCCTGCTAAAATCCAGAGACGAGAGGTGCAGATGAAGGCAAGAACATTCTTTATCCTGCTTGCGCTTTTGCTGGCGGGACCGCTTACAGCCAAGGCGGCGTTCGCGGAGAGCAAATTCATGAAGAGCTTCAGGACGAGCTACGAGCAGAACAGGTTCGACGCCCTGGGGTTCTTAGTCAAGACCAACAAGGACATAATACCCGGCGAGATACGCTCCCTCCTGGACGAGGCCAGGGCTGCCGAGGGGTTTGAAAAGAAGATGGCCATCCTTGACCTCGCCGCCACGATGGCGACCATGTACGGCGAGTGGCACGGCCAGGACGGGTTCACGGGCGAGATAGAAGCCCTCCAGAAGGAGGAGCTGAAAAAAGAGGAGGAGAGGAAGGCCGAGCTGGAGAAATGGAAAAAATACGAGGCCTTACCGGGCAACATACTCATGAGGGTAAAGGCCGAGGCAGCCGGCATGGCGCCCGTCATCTTCCCGCATTGGGTCCACAGGATAAATTTCGAGTGCAAGGCCTGCCACCCAGCGCCCTTTGAGATGAAAAAGACCGGTTCAATCGGCATGACGGAGATATTCGGCGGGGGCCTTTGCGGGAAATGCCACAACGGCACGACGGCGTTCAGCGCCGCCGCCGACTGCGAAAGGTGCCACAGCGTGGGCACGCCGGGCGAGGCCCATCTCCTCGACCCGAGGAAAGCCGACATCTCGAAGCTCAGGGAGACCTCTGAACGGCTCGGGACAGGTCTGAATCTCGACCTCCTCCCGGGCAAGGCCCTGCCCTACGACAGGTTCGGCAACATCGACTGGGGCCTCCTGGGGAAGGCCAGAAAACCCATAAGATCCCTCGAAGGCGCCCCGGCCGGAAAAGCGGATGAAACGAGGGACAATGAGATACTCTTCGAGTCCCCCATGCCTTACGTTAATAACGTCGTCTTCAGCCACAAGACCCATTCGGAGAGGGTCGTGTGCTCGTCCTGCCACCAGGCTTTCTTCAAGGACCAGCTCGGCGCCAATATTGCCAGCATGAAAGACATGGCGGAGGGCGCCTCATGCGGCGCGTGCCATCAGAAGGTGGCCTTCAAGTTCGCAGACTGCAACCGCTGCCATTCGAAGCCCGTGGCGGAGGACGCGGGAGGAGCGCTTAAGAGGAAGTAGTGGCCGAGCTTACCTCGGTGCGGGGACGGGATGCGAGTTTTTCGATGCGGAGGCGGAGCCTTTCATTGCCTCCGTGTAGACACAGCGGGTGCTCGCGGCGATGGAGTCCCAATCGAACATGGTCTCGATGAGGGCGGAGTATTTACGCCTTTCCGCCTCAAAGCCGCCTTGCATCGCGATTGAAAGCGCCCTTTCGAGGGCGGCATGGTCTCCCGGCTTGAAGTAGACCTCGACGCTTAACGGAAGCTCCCTGTGCGCCGGGATGTCGCTTACGAGCGAAGGGAGCCCGTAGCTCAGCGCTTCGAGAAGGGCTATCGGAAGGCCCTCGTGATAGGAGGGGAGCACGAAACTGGATGCGTTTGAGAAAAGCTCTGAAAGGGCCTCGCCCGTCTGGAAGCCGGTGAGGACGACCCCTTCGGTTTCGCCCGCCTTTTTCCTGACTGACCTGCTGTACTCAGTCTCATGGTCCGCGTCACCGGCTATCACGAGCTTGTGGACGGGGGCCTTGAGCGCGGAATAAGCGGCGATGAGGTCGTGAATGCCCTTCTCCTCGACGAACCTGCAGGCGATAAATATGTATTTTCCAGGCAGCAGGCCGAAGCGCTTTAGCGCCGCCCCGGGAGGCACGGGCCTCCGCACAGTAACGCCGTTTGGTATTACAAAGGAGTCCCTGCCGTAAAGCGCCCTCAAATCTTCCCGTATCCCGTTTGATATGGATATGACGGCATCGCTTGCGAGTACCCCGTTTTTTTCCCCGCGCCGGAGCACCTCTCTCGCGGCCCTCCCCCACTTGGCGCGTTTGTAGTCAGGGCCGTGATGGGTCATGACAACCTTGAGCCCAAGCCTCTTTGCCGCAGGGACAAGGAGCGCGGGGCCGATGCCGTGGATATGCAGTATATCGGGCTTAAGCCTCTTCGCCTCGAAAAGGCCGAGCAGGGTGTGCGTTATGGCTTCGAAGGATTTCTTCCTCGGGCACCAGAGGTGCGCGAATTTCACGCCGCGCCACTCGCCATTCCTTTTCCCGGGCGGGATGTAAGGGGCCCTCGTGATGACGGTAACGTCGCACCCGAGTTTGGCGAGCCTCGGATAAAGCTCCTCACAGTGCCTTTCCACCCCGCCCTGCACGCCCGGGAAACCCCTGGTCCCAAGAACTACCACTCTCAATGTGGACTTTCCTTCCTTAGACGACGACTCAGCACCCGAGGCAGGGCTTTCTCCCGAGGAGGCTCTTTATCTTGTTCCTTGCAACCCACGCGAGCGGCTTTCTTATATATTTCTTCATTACAGGCGCCGCGGTGCCTATCATCCAGCAGTTTTTTGGGCAAGTCCTCACCTTTTCACGGAGCGCCCTGGCCCTCTCGCCCTTCCAGATGGAATCGAAATCATCAGTGGCGAGGTTACCCATGCTCCCGGCCCATACGTCTTTTTCCATCCCGTTGCACGGAAGCACTTCCCCGAAAGGGTCGACGAAGAAGTTTTCGGTCCCGGCCTCGCAGGGCAGTAGCCTGGGCCTGCCCTTGATATAGTTCATGAGGCCGTAATTGAAGTAAGCCCTGAACCAGTCCTTGACCCTGCCGGATGAAAGGAGCTCGCCTATAAGCTCCTCGAAGCACGCGAGCGCCTCCTTGTCCTTCCTTATCGCATTGTCGTATTTATGGAAATAATCAGAGTAATGGACAGCGGCGGTCGCGAACTCAAGGCCCATTGCCTTGGCAAGCTCGTAGAGCTCTATCATGTCCCGGGCGTTCCTGTCCGAGACGGTTATGCCGAAGCCTATGTCCTTAACGTTCATCCTGTGCAGCTCAAGGAGCGTCCGGAGGCCACGGTCAAAGCCGTCTTTCAGGCCCCGGAGCTCGTCGTTTGCGGCGGGGAGGCCCTCGATGCTGATCCTCACCCCTATGCCCGGGTTGCGCCTCGCCACGGCAAGGACCTTTTCCGTAAAGTACCCGTTCGTGCTTATGACCACCCTCTTCGCCTTTTTCCTGAGTACGTTTACAATCTCGTCTATGTCGTCCCGCAGAAATGGCTCGCCGCCGGTGATGTTGCAGAAAGCGAGCGGCGGGAATTTCTCAAGCACCTGAGCTTTTATCTCCTCCCTGGGCTTCGTGGGGTATTCCCAGGTATTGCACATATGGCAGCGGGCGTTGCACCTGTATGTTACGATTACAGAAGCGTCCATTTTTAATTAAAAAACCTCTTCAGATTTCTTCCTGCCACGTAGTACGCCTTTTTAAGATAGAGCGGCATGGCCCTGAGGTTGAAGGTGCCGCTCCTGAAAAGCGACATGGCCTGGAGCCTCTTCCCGGCGTTCATGACGTGCAGCCAGTCCTTCTCGCTTACGCCGGGAAGTTTCATGAGAAAATTCGACCCTGAATCGAAATATTCCCATTTGCCGGCATATTCCTTGTCTATGAGATTATGCTTGACGGCGACGCGGTAGAGCTCGCTTCCAGGATAGGGCGTCGTCATCGACCAGCCAAAGAGATGGAGCTTTTTGTCTCTCAGGAGCCCCTTGAGGTAGGCAAGGGTCCTAAGAGAATCCTCCCTGTCCTCGAAGCAGAGCTTCCCGTTCTCCTCCCAGACATTGAAGGCCATGAAAAGGCCGAAACACTTGAGGCCCGTCTCCTTCATGATGCCGAGCGCCTTGTTCATCTGCTCGACAGTCTGCTTCTTCCTTATTCCAGTAAGGGTCCTCTGATTTGCGCTCTCAAGTCCGAAGAGGCCCATCCAGAAGCCCGATTGCCTGAGCTTCTCCTGGCGAGCGCCTTGTCGAGGTTGTCCACCCTCATCTGGGCCTTCCACGCTATGTCGAGCTTCCTATTGAGTATCTCGTCGCAAAGGTCCATTGCCCACTGCTTGTTTCCGTTGAACTCGTCGGTCTGGTCGAAGAACTCCCTTATGCCGTAGGCCTCGACGATGTGCTCCATCTCATCAACTACGTTCTTTGGCGACCGAAGCCTGTACCACGGCTTCTGCTGCTTCCAGATGGGGTTGGAGCAGTAGACGCAATTGAAAGGGCACCCGCGCGCCGAAACGATGTCGGTGTCGTGGCTGAAGCGCTTGTACATATAGCCGGGGTATTTCTTGAGGTCAATCAGGTCCCTTGCCGGGAACGGTATCGAGTCCAGGTCCTCTATGAACGGACGCATGGGGTTCTTCCTGATCTTTCCGTTCCGCTTGACGACTGTGCCGAGGATCGAGTCCAGGTCCTTTTCCGCGCCTTCGATCTTCTCGAGTATTTCGTGGAAGGTCACCTCGCCCTCGCCGGTGACGACCATGTCGACCCCGGTCTGCTCAAAGAGGTCCTCGGGGACTATGGTAGGATGCGCCCCGCCGGCGACGACGAAAATACCGGGATTTGCCGCCTTGACCTCGTTTATGAGCCTGTATGCGCCTGTCGCGGCCTGGGTGGTGAATGAAACCCCGAGCACCTTTGGATTGTGCTTCGTAATCCTCCGCACGAGGGTCTCACGCTCTTCCTTGTAGCCGTCGCAGGCGCTTATGTCGAGTCCCTTCATCTTCTCTCTCGCATAGGACGCAAGGTACAGTATCCCGAGCGGCGGGTATATCTGCCCCGTTACTCCGAGTGTTTTTAAAGGCGGGGCGTTCAGAAGCATTATTTTCATCAGGACACCTTTTTCCGCAAGACGTTTTCGTAGACCCGCATGAGTTTCGTGTAGTGTTTTTCCGAGTCAAATTCGGTTTCGATCAGTCTGCGGGCCGTCCTGCCGTAATCTCGTATTTTTCCAGGGTCGTCAGCCAGCATAAAGATTTTATTCCTCAGATCGATTACGTTTCCCGGCTCGAAGGTATATCCCGTCTCGCCGTCTTTCACGAGCTCAGGTATCCCGCCTATGCGCGCGCCTATGACCGGTTTTCCCAGCGCGAACGCCTCGATAACGGCTCTCGGGTTATTTTCATAGCATTCGGAAGTTAGAGTGACAAAGAGGCCACGGGCGATCTCTTCCTTTAATTCTTTCGCGGCCATGTAAACCAGCAATTGCACATTATCGATAGCATCTCTCGATAATTTCAAGGCCAAAACATCCTTCATGGGGCCATCGCCGATGATCTTGAGTGTGATACCGTCGATGCCCTTGAACGCCTCGACAAGCGTAAGCAGGCCCTTTTCCTCCGACAACCTGCCGACAAATAAAACGGACCTTTCCCGAGGCCCGTATGACGGCGTGTATTCGGATGAGTCCACGAAATTAGGAATGTATGTTATCTCCGGGGCCGAGAAACCCATTTCCCTCACCTTGGACATAAGGAACCTGCTGGGTGATATGAATGCGTCGATATCGCCGTACGTGCCGAGGACCGTCTTATGGAGGTACATTTCGATAGAGTTTACGGCGCTCTTGAGTATCGATTTTTTTGTGCACCGCCTGACGACTGCATTGTAATAACGCCCGTTCCTGCACGCCTCGCATACCTTGCCGTTTGAAAGCAATGTCTGGACGGGGCAGGCGACCTTATAGTCGTGGAGGGTCATGACCACGGGTACGCCCAGCTCCTTCAATTCAGGGATGAATGAAGGCGAGAGCTGGTGGCATATGTTATGCAGATGGGCTATGTCGGGGCGCTCGTTTCTAACAAGGTCCCGTAATTTTCTCCTCGCCTCCAGAGAATATATTACTCTTCCCGCCACATGGAGATTTTTCAAGAGCCCGCCATTGTCGTTCAGGTCTACATTAGAGACGAAGTATCTGGAAAAAACGGTAGGCAGGTTCCTTTGGTCCTGCATGGAAAAGAAAACGGTCTCATGACCGTTCCTCTCAAGGAGGCCGGCAGTATCGAAGAAGGCGTTCTCGGCCCCGCCCCTTGGATAAAAGAACTTATTAACCAGAAGGATCTTCATCGAATCATTCCGCCTGAATCTCGTCCTCAGGCTTTTAAGCTAATATTTTTAAAATACCGTCGTCCGCTGATCAGTCAAGGAATTGCCTTCTGACCTTGAGAGCATGACTATGGCCGCCACGGCAACAGCCGACAGCACGTACTGGAAAAACATCAATAGGCCGCTGAATATGCCCGAAATTAGTATGAATTGGAAAAAATAAGAAAAAAGGACCAGCCCCGATACAGTCCCATTCCTTAAAAGACACCTGTGCATCAGTGCCAGGAAAAGGCCGCACGCAAACATCGTGATCGCGACCCCGGGCAGCCCGAAGTTGATGTATGCCTCCCCTATTGCCATCGGTGGCGAGCCGCCGCCCGTGAAACCTGCCGGAAAGAGCTTCTCTTTTATGAACTCGTCAAGTAGCTGCGGGCTGTAGCCAGGCAAGGGGGACAGGAGCATGTCAATATAAGATTGGCCGTAAAGGAACCCCTCGGTCTCGGCGAGCTCTATAGTCCTTCCCATTACGACCGTAAGGGAGCGGAGATAGGCCAGGAACATGAAAATCGCGAGTCCCCACAAGGGCATATGCCCAGGCAGGTAGTCCCATACCTCTCCCGAGAGCTTGAGCCTGTAATAGCCGAGGAGGGTGAAGCTTACGGCGAAGACAACGAGTACTGCAAGTCCTCTGGAAAACGTTTTCAGGAAAGGCACCCTTTCCTTGAGGATCGCTGTTTTATAATAATAGGCCGCAAGGAAAACGGCGATGAGGACATACAATATCCTGCTCCTGAAGCCTATTAATAGATAAAGGGAGAGGCTTACGAAGACGCAAAAGAGCAGGGTTTTAAGTGAAATCCTGCCGAGTCGATAAAGGATGACCAGCATCATGGAAGCCGGAATCAGGAGGATGTACAGGTTATTTATATACCCGCCGACCGACTTCATGCTCTCGAATCTGGCGACCTCAGGGTTCGCGGACAGGAGCGGCACGCCGCCGACGGCGAATGTATAGAGAATGGCAAGCACAGGCACCACCCATAGCGCCAACGTAAGTGTCCTGAACCTGTCAAGGTCCATATCCAGCATCCCGCCCCGCTGCGCCTGCCGTGCTCCAAAGAAAAAAGAGGCGAGGCCGCCCAGCGCGAAAAAGACGATGCCCAGCGTAACGGCCCAGTAGACCTTCTTCAGGGCATAGTCGCTGACGGCACCCTCGAGTGCGGCGGACGAGAGGACGATTATCATGTAGAACGCCGGGATGAGCACATGCGGGGCCATGAAGTCGCGGTAGCGAACGTAAAAAAACGACGAGGACAGGGCCGCAATGAATACGTTTACGGCGATGAATTTGGCGGCGCTGTCCATAGCAAGGACGTAATCGAACTTATACAGCATTAAAGGCCCGATTGCGCCTATGGCCACGCCCGCCAGTATGCCTATGTAATTGTTGCCTCTCACGGCCTGTTTTTCAGAAGCCTTTGATAGCACCTGTACTTCTCCGGTATCTGGTGTTCCTGTGAATACGAAGGGACGACGAGACCCGCTATCCTCCGCTTTTCACAGGTGCTCGCAAGCTTGTCACTCATCGAGGCGAGCATTGCGGCGCCGTTTTCAAGCGACTCGTCTCCCGCGTCAGGGAGGACAATACCGGCCCCGTGCCGCCTGACTAACGGGGACGCGTCGCCGATGCCGTCGAGCGTAACGATAAAGAGCCCTGCGCTCAGGTATTCCGCCAGTTTAACTGGCGCGGAGGTGCGCGAATACTCGTTCTGCACCCTTAAAAGGAGTCCCGCGTCCCCGGCGAGCGTGTATCTCGGCACGTCCGCGAAGCCAAGCTTCATCACCTTGTAGTCGCCTTTATCCACTCCGGCTCCGGCAAGGAGTCCCGACATGCGCTCCGGGTCAAAGGTCATCGCGAGAAAAAAACTCTCGGGAGCACGGCTCTTGAGCCTCTTGAAGAATTGGACGCCTCTTTCCGGGAGCTGGTAGGAGTTAATCGAGCCGGAATAAACGAGCACGAGCCTCTTCTCTATCCCGAGCTCGTTGCGGACTTTCTCCCTGAGGGCCGCGTCGAAGCTGAACTTATTGACGGATACCGCGTTGGGGAAAACGGTGAACCTGCGGCCCGGCACGCCGTATTTGGTCATGAGGCTCTTCTTAAGCTCCTCGCATTGGCTGAAGATATGGTCCGCGCCCCTTGCGGCCCTGGCCTCAAGGACTGCCGTCTTTTCGTAAAGGCGCGCCTTGTCACGGGGAAGCTTATCGAGGTCGACAGGGCCGTCCGTCAGGAAATCGCTCACGTACTGCTCGGGTTCCGATGCCCTGGCGTCAAAGACGACACCGGCGCCCGGGAAGCTCCTTTTAAGGCCGAGACCGATAAAGCACCCCTTTGAGCCGCGCGAATGGATTATCGCACTCTCATCGCGGCCCAGCACCCTCCCGGTTTTCATGAGGAACGGCAGGGCAAAGGCCGTGAACATGAGGCCGCAGAAACCAGGTATCCTTGGAAGGAAAAGGCACTTTACCCCTGAACGCCTCTCTATCTCTTCCCGCTTTCTCCCGATTTCGGGGAGCCTCTTGAAATAAGGGGCAATGCTCTCGAAAGCCACGAGGCGGCAGTCCGCGCCCATATCCTTGCTTAAAAGCTCCAGCGGCTTCACAATCTGCGACTCGAAGACAGACTGGGTCAATATCCCGTCATAAGCTATAAAGAGTACCTTCATATCACCTTTGTAGCAGAGGCGAAAAATCCACGACTCGAAAAGACTCGTGTCCTCGGGTCACCGTATCCCTCTCCCCATGATCTTTTATATCTGACAGACGACCGAAAAGCTGATGCCCCCTGTATTTTTCGGCAAGGGAAAAGCGTATTCCGCCCTGGTCGGCGCATTGACCACGCCGGAGCGGTCCTCCACGTAATCCTTATAGGGCCTTTCCCTGTAGTCCAATGCAAACCCCTTTATCGGTTTTTTTGAAATAAAGATAATAAAGCGCCATAGTAAAAAACGCGGTCACGGTGGAGGACAGCGCTATGCCCGGCAGGCCCGTATAATATATGAAGACGAGGTTGAGCATTGCATTCGCGGACGCCTTGAACGCCCCGATCTTGAAAAGCGCCGCCATGTCCTTCAAAACGAGCATCCACCTCGCGAGGACGTGCCCTATGATTATGGCCGGAAGCCCCAATACGTAAAAACCGAAGAGCAGGGTTATGGCCTCGAGGTCATCGGCGGATATAGAACCCCGCCCGTAGACGAGCTTCGTAAGGAACCCTCCGAAAATGAAGAACGCGAGCGTAAAGACCAGCAGCATGGGAGTGATAATACATATGAGTCTGAGAACTCCGCTGTTTGCGACCGGCCTGTCATTGTAATGGTCATTTGACCATTTTGAAAGGAGAACGGTAAGAAAGCCCATCGACAGCAGGTTTGACGGGATAAAAAAAAGCTTCTCCGAGTATTCCAGTATCGAGACGCTATTCGGTTCGAGCCACGAGGCCATGACCCTGTCGACGAGAGGCGAGAGCACCGCGAGCGACATTCCGGCCACCTGGAGCGAAGACTTCCTGAGGAATTCCCTGAAGCGGCTGTCCCAGCTCACGGCGAGCCTCACCCTCAACAGCCCCGACCTCCTGACGATGAAGAAAAGGATGAGGAGCCGCGCCGCTTCGCCAGCGAGGTAGCCCCAGGCGATCGCATGCACCCCGAGGTCGTCCTTCATCGCATAGATGAAAGCGAGGGTCACGGCGGCCCTGAAGGCCGGTGATAAAGCTGGCGCCCTGAACGAGCCATAGGCGTTGAGGGCCCCTGACAGGGCGCTCGTCCAGACGAGAAGGATTGCCAGGGGCGCGGTCTCCGCGAGTATTATGGTTATCAGGTCGACCTCTCCGGGACCGAACCGCGAGACCACCGTCAACGCCGGCCTTGCCGCAAGGAGGGCGGCAGCTGAGAGCGCGCCGACGCCTATGGCGCTCGTCCCCAGTATCCTCCCGACGAAAAGCCCCACGTCCTCGCCCCTGGCGCGCGCCTCGGCGATGAAAGGGACCGATACGCTCTCGACGACCGCGGAAAAGATGGTGGCCAGAAAGAATATGACGGCGTAGGCGAAGAAAAAAGCGTCCATCCCGGACGAGACGCCGAACCAGGCGGCGATGAAGAAAGGGATAAGAAAGCCGGCGCCCTTGCCTATCAGGACATAGAGCGTTGTCGATACGGTGTCCCGGACGAACGAGCTCCTTGATGCGCCCGACAAAATGCCGGCGAAATACAGCCGTATGCCCTTTATTGGCATGGGACTACTGCGCCTTCGGGCCAGGTCTCAGGCCAACAATCCAGCTTCTTCGGAAATAAGCGACACCGGCGGCGGCACATGAAGGAGAAAATGAGGCGACAAAGGTAGAGACCGGCGCTATTCCTCTCATCTTCGGCGTCGTCTTATTTTCCCCCACAGCCCGCACTGTCGTTATACGCAACCTATTCGCGATATTCATGGCAAAGATATTCAAAACCCTTCTGACCTGCTTCCGGGATGGCAGAGGCACATCTTCCCTGACGGTATTTGTTGATTCCGAGTTAAACAGGGACTCTGTGTGCCCGGAAAGATTTTTTACCCCAAGGGAGCATGTTTTTCAATGGATATCTCGTGACTATCGAGGGGTGTAGTTAAGGCAACCTCTAAAATCAGTGGATTTTTCCAGCAATAAGGGAGGCCTGAATAAAAAGCGGGGCATGGATAATACGTGAGCAATTCCCGTAACTACGCAGAGTCCGGGGAAAAGACCAGATTTTAAAGGCTGCCTTAAGCTAATCGTCCTTGCCGTTGTCTATCGCGTACTTTTCGAGCTTATATCTCATCGACCTGAATGAAAGCCCCAGCAGACCAGCCGCCTTTTTCTTCACACCGCCGGCTTTTTTGAGGGCGTCGGCGATCACGGCCTTCTCGAAATCCTCAACAGTCTTTTCGAGGTCCATCCCGGTTTCCGGCACTTTTGCCTGCCCGTCCTGGGACGGCAGAAGGGCCTGGTGCTGCGGCCTCTCGCCCCTTACGTGCGCCGGGAGGCTCCCTGCACCTATCTCCTGGCCCTCCTCGAGCGTTACGGCCCTCTCGACGATATTCTCGAGCTCCCTGACGTTGCCGGAAAAATCATAGTCCATGAGAGCGCGCATGGCCTCGCCGGAAAAGCCGCCCACTTTCTTCCCGAGCGCCTTGTTGTACTTCTCGAGGAAGTGCCTTGCGAGGTGCGGTATGTCCTCCTTCCGCTCCCTGAGCGGCGGGGTCGCTATCCTTATTACGTTCAGCCTGTAAAAGAGGTCCTCCCTGAACCGCCCTTCCCTCACTTCTATCTCCACGTCCCTGTTCGAGGCAGCGATGAGGCGTATGTCGACTGTCCTGTCCGACGAGCCGCCGACCGGCCTGAAGCGCCTCTCCTGTATGAAGCGCAGGAGCTTCACCTGCAGGTGGAGCGGCAGCTCCGTAATCTCGTCGAGGAAGAGCGTCCCACCGTCAGCCTGGTCGGCGAGCCCTTCCCTGTTGGCCACCGCCCCGGTAAAGGCGCCTTTCACGTGTCCGAATATCTCGCTCTCAAGGAGGTTTTCGGGGATCGCGCCGCAGTTCACGGCCACGAACGAATCGTCCTTCCGGTCGCTCTCCTCGTGTATGGCCCTGGCCACCAGCTCCTTCCCCGTGCCGCTTTCTCCTGTAATGAAGACATTGGCCTTGGTCCTGGCAACGCTCATTATGAGAGAGAATATCTCAGCCATCCTCGGGCTCGTGCCGACTATCTTCGAGAACCCGAGCCGGGTCTTGAGCTCGTTCTTAAGGAGCCTGTTCTCGCGCGCGAGCTTCTTAAGCTCCAGCGCCTTCCTTATCGTGAGCTTCACCTCGTCTATGTTGAAGGGCTTTATGAAATAGTCGTGCGCCCCGGCCTTCATGGCCTCTATCGCGGTCTCCACCGACGCGTAAGCCGTTATCATTATGACGAGTGAATCCGGGTCCATCTCCTTCAGGGCCTTCAGGAACTCCACCCCGCCCATACCCGGCATCCTTACGTCGGAGATTACGAGGTCCGCCCCCCTCTCGCGTATCTCGTCAAGGGCGAGCGCGGCGGAATCGGCCCCGACCGCGTCGTAGCCTTCCTTTGCGAGCATTATCTCGAGGAACTCCCTCATGCTCTTCTCGTCGTCGACGATTATTATCCTGTGCCTGCCCATAAGCCGTCCTGCGCTGAATTTGGATGGTGTGCCGCAATCCCGAATCTGTGTTCTCTCCGGGCCGGGGCGCGCCCGTCTTAAGCCCTCACGCCCTCGCTTTCGACCGGAAGGAGTATCCTGAAGGCCGCGCCCCTGCCCTCGACGCTCGATACCTCGATAGTGCCGTTATGGCTCTCTATTATCCTGTGGACAATGGCGAGACCGAGCCCCGTGCCCCTCTCCTTCGTCGAGAAGAACGGGTCGAAAATCCTGCCTGCGTCCTCGGGCCTTATGCCCTTGCCGGTATCCGAGACCGTGACCTCGACAAAGCCCATCCCGGCATCGTCCGGAAGGCCGCCCTCAGGCCAGCGCCTCGCGGAAATAGTCAGGGTTCCTCCCCCGTCCATTGCGTGGAGGGCGTTAAGGAAGATGTTCCAGAAGACCTGGCCGAGCTGCCTGTGGTCGCCGACTATATGGAACCGCTCGCCTATTTTCGACTCTATCCGTATATCCGATGCCTCAGGGCAGTTCCTTATGAGCCTCGCCGTCTCGTCGATCACGGCCGAGAGGTCGACGAGCTCCCTCTCGGCCTCCCTCGCGGGCCTGGCGAAAAGGAGGTAGTCGGTAATGAGGCTATTCAGCCTGTCGGTCTCGGAGAGTATGATGTCCATGAGCCGCCTGTTCTCGCCCTCGGCGGATTCCGCACGTAATAGCTGTATGGAGCCGCTGATCGAGGCGAGCGGGTTCCGTATCTCGTGGGCGATGCCCACCGAGACCTCTCCCAGGGCCTTCATGCGCTCGTCCCTCCTGAGCGCCTCCTCCATCTGCTTAAGGCGCGTCAAGTCCTGGAATATGATTATCCTCCCGACCTCGCCGCCCTGTCCCTGCGAGATGCTGAAGCCCAGGTATATCTCCTCCCCTGTCTTCTTCCTGAACCTTTCCTCCACCCTCCTCCCGCCCTGCGGGGCCATAAGGCCCTTCCGTATCATGCCGGGGAATATCTCCTCGACGTCCTTGTAATAGACGTCCCGGAGCGTATAGCCGGTGACGCTCTCGGCCTCCCGGTTGAAGGAGGTTATCCTCATCCTGTCGTCGAGCGTCATTATGCCGCTCGTTATGTTCTCGATTATCTGCCTGTTCAGGGCCTCGAGCTTCTCGTAGTCGATCTCCTTCTCTTCGAGCTCCCTTTCCACCCTCGCGGCCCTCTCGGCGAGGTAGCCGGTAAGGTAGGCGACGGTGAAGAACGCGAGAATGTTGGTCGAGACCGTTACGAAGACGTATTTCCAGGGCGGCGCGAAGGCCGGGGAGACGAGCTTGTACTCCGCCGGGAGCATCCCGTAGAAGTCGAGGTCGATGAGGACCCCGTAGGCTATGCTGGAGACCGAAGCCGCGTAGAAGCCCGCGCGCTTGCCTAAGAGTATGGCCGAGCCTATCACAATGAGCGGATAGAGCGCGTGCATGTAGCTCTCGGTGCCGCCGGTTATGTAGACGATTACGGTGGCGAGGGCTATGTCTATGGTGACCTGGGCGTAGGTGAAGAGCTTGAGGTTCCTGACCCTGCCCAGGAGGAGCGCGTAGAGGATGGTGAGGAGCCCCACGGCCGCCGCAACGCCGTAGAGCGGGTAGAAGTTGAGGAGCGCAAGGGAGGCCCCTCTCACCTGGAACCAGGCCGTGACGCCCAGGAATGAGAGCGCAAGCACCACCCTCAAGACCATCATGGCCAGCAGTCTGGCCCTAAGAGCATCCTTCGGGTAAGCCTGCATTTTCCGGACCTGTTAGCCTCCCGCGGCGCCTGCTATCTGGAATATCGGCAGGTAAAGGGCTATGACAAGGCCGCCCACGACTATGCCGAGGAAGGCCATGAGCATGGGCTCTATGAGGGATGTAAGGGCCTCTACGGCCTGGTCCACCTCTTCCTCGTAAAAATCGGCTATCTTCGAGAGCATGGCGTCGAGCGCGCCTGTCGACTCTCCGACGGCTATCATCTGGGTGACCATGCCCGGGAAGACCTTCGTCTCGGAAAGCGGCTCGGCAAGGGTCTTTCCCTGGCTCAAGCTCGTCCTGGCCTTTATGACCGCCTCCTCGATTATCACGTTCCCGGCTGTTTTTGAGACTATCTCGAGGCTTTCGAGTATGGGCACTCCGCTTGAGAGCATCGTCCCGAGCGTCCTCGTAAACCGAGCGACCGCCGTCTTCCTTATCAAATCGCCGATTACGGGGGCCTTCAGAAAGACCTGGTCCATGACCCTGCGGCCCTTGGGGGTCTTGTACAGCCTGTTGAGCCCTATGATGACGGCCACGAGGACGCCGATGATGATATACCACGAGCTCTTGAGGGCGTTACTCATGTTCACCACAATCTGCGTCGGCGCGGGCAGTGCCTGGCCGAAGTCGGCGAACATGTCATCGAATATCGGTACGACCCAGAGGAGGAGGCCGGCGACGACCAGGCAGGCGATGATTATGACGGCGGCCGGGTACGTCATGGCGCCCTTAATCTTGCCCTTGAGCTTCTCGGACTTCTCCATGAAGCCCGAGAGCCTGTTGAGGATGGTATCGAGTATGCCGCCGACCTCTCCGGCGGCGATTAGGTTCACGTAAAGGTCGTCGAAGACCTTGGGGTGCTTCCTGAGGGCGTCCGCGAAGGTCGAGCCGCCCTCGACCGAGGACTTTACGTCCAGGAGTATCTTCTTGAACTCGGCGTTCTCCTGCTGGCCGGCGAGGATGTCGAGGCACTGCACGAGCGGCAGGCCCGCGTCTATCATGGTCGCGAACTGCCTGCTGAATATGACGATGTCCTTGGTCTTGATGCCGCCGCCGAGGCCGGGTATCTTTATCTCGGAGAGAGAGAGCTTGGCCTTCTTGGGCCCTATCGAGGCCGGCACTATCTGCTGGCGCCTGAGCGACGCCGTCGCCTGCGCGACGCTTGCGGCCTCTATCTCGCCCTTTCTCGGCTCCCCGGCGAGCGTTTTTCCGCTATAGACGAAAGTAGGCATGGCTTACATTGTCCTCCCTGCCGGCGCGCCTGGCCTCAGCACGCCCGCGTTGGCGAGCATCTGGCGGAGCTCGTCCGGCTCGGAGCTCCTTCCGAGGGCCTCTTCGAGGGTTATAAGCCTCCTCGAATACAGGTTTATGAGGCTCTGGTTCATGGTCTGCATGCCGAACTTGGTCTGGCCGACCTGCATCTGCGAGTATATCTGGTGGAGCTTGTCCTCCCTTATGAGGTTCCTTATGGCGGCGTTGGGGACCATCACCTCTATCGCTATGACCCTGCCCTTGCCGTCCGCGCTCGGGATAAGGAGCTGCGAGAGCACGCCCTCGAGGACGAACGAGAGCTGCGCCCTTATCTGCGGCTGCTGGTTCGAGGGGAAGACGTCCACAATCCTGTTTATGGTCTGGACGCAGGAGTTCGTGTGGAGGGTGGCGAAGCAGAGGTGGCCCGTTTCCGCTATGGTAAGGGCCGTCTCTATAGTGTCCATGTCGCGGAGCTCGCCAAGGAGCACCACGTCGGGGTCCTGCCTCAGCACGTACTTGAGCGCCTTCTTGAAGGCGAAGGTGTCGTACCCGACCTCCCTCTGGTTCACCAGGGCCATCTTGGAGCCGTGGAGGTATTCTATCGGGTCCTCTATGGTGATTATGTGCTCCGCCCTCTCGGAGTTTATCTTGTCTATGATGGAGGCCAGGGTGGTGGACTTGCCGCTCCCGGTCGGCCCCGTTACGAGGACGAGGCCGCGCGGCTTCTTCGAAAGCTCTTCCATTATGGGCGGGAGCCCGAGTTCCTGGAACGATTTTATCTTGAAGGGGATGGTCCTGAAGACCCCGGCCACACTCCCCCTCTGGACGAACAGGTTGCCCCTGAAGCGGCTGAGACCCTTGAGGCCGAAGGAGAAATCGAGCTCGTTCTCCTCCTCGAACTTGTGCTTCTTCACGTCCGTGAGGATGGAATAGCAGAGCTGCTTCGAGTCTATCCCGGAAAGGACCGGCATGTTCATGGGGGCGAGCTTGCCGTGTACCCTTATCCTCGGCGGCGACCCGGCGGTTATGTGCAGGTCGCTCCCTCCCTGCTCTATCATCACTCGGAGGAGCTCCTGCATGTTGTATTTGTTGCCTTCTACCGCCATCGGGTTCTCCTTCTTTCGAATATGGCCGCGCAGGGCCGGAAGACGCAGCCCACGACGCGGCACGTCTGTCTTTCCGGTGAAATTCTATAATCAGGCGCATCTTGCGCGTAAGGACAAAAGTTACAAGGAAGGGACGGCGCGGTCGTCAGTCCGCCATCGTCACCCTCAGGACCTCTTCTATGGTCGTTACGCTCTCGGCGACCTTTGTTATGCCGCTCATGCGGAGCGATTTCATCCCTTCCTTTATGGCCGCCCTCTTTATCTCCGCGGAAGAGGCGCCGTTAAGCACCATGTCCTTTATGCCTTCGGTAAAGGGCATGACCTCGTAGAGGGCGATCCTGCCCTTATACCCCGTGCCGCCGCACGTGGCGCAGCCTTTGCCCTTTGAGGCCTCCATCCGCTTCGTCTCCTCCGGCGTTGCGCCGAGGTCCAGGAGCACCTTCTCCGTTATCTGCACCTTTTCCTTGCAGTCCTTGCAGATCTTCCTCGCGAGCCTCTGGGCGAGTATGAGGTTGCACGCGGACGAGACCAGGAACGGCTCTATGCCCATGTTGAGGAGCCTGTTGACCGTCGAGGGCGCGTCGTTCGTGTGGAGCGTAGAGAGGACCAGGTGGCCCGTCAGGGCCGCCTTCACCGCTATCTCAGCGGTCTCGTAGTCCCTTATCTCGCCGACCATTATGATGTCGGGGTCCTGCCTCAGAAAGCTCCTGAGGGCGGCGGCGAAATTCAGGCCTATGTCCTCGTGCATCTGCACCTGGTTTATGCCCATGAGGTTGAACTCGACCGGGTCCTCGGCGGTCGAGATGTTCTCGCTCACCTTGTTGAGCTCGGAGAGGGCCGAGTAAAGGGTGGTCGTCTTTCCGCTGCCGGTCGGGCCGGTGACGAGCACTATGCCCCAGGGCTTGTGTATGGCGCCCATGAAGTCCTTCAAGGCCTTCTCCTCGAAGCCCAGCTTGGTCATGTCGAGCTGGAGGTTGCTTTTGTCGAGGAGCCTCAAGCAGACCTTCTCGCCGAAAAGGGTCGGGAGCACCGAGACCCTGTAGTCCATCTCCTTGTTCTTGGAGAGCTTGAGCTTTATCCTGCCGTCCTGCGGGAGCCTCCTCTCGGCTATGTCGAGGTTGCTGATAATCTTGAGCCTCGACACTATCGCGTTCTTGAGCTTCATCGGGGGCTTCATCATCTCCTGGAGGACCCCGTCGACCCTGTACCTTACGCGGAAATGCTTCTCATAGGGCTCTATGTGGATGTCGCTCGCGCCCCGCTTGATGGCGTCGGTCAGGATGAGGTTCACGAGCTTGACGACAGGGGCGTCCTCCACGGCCTTTTTCAGGTCCGAGAGGTCGATCTCCTCCTCTTCCCTCACGACCTCCATCTCGCTCTCGTCGAACTCGGTGAGGACGCCGTCGAGCCCCATCTCGGGGGTCTCGTAATACTTCTCTATCGCGCCCTTTATGGCGGCGTCGGAGGCAAGGAGCGGCTCCACGTTGTAGCCGGTAAGGAATTTTATGTCGTCAATCGCGAAGATGTTCGAAGGGTCGGCCATCGCGACCACCAGGGTCGAACCCGTCCTGCTGATCGGTATGACCTGGTACTTCCTGGCCACGTCCTCGGGGATGAGCTTTATTACCTCGTGGTCGACTTCCTGCGTCGAAAGGTCTATGGTGGGTATCCCGTACTGCCTGCTTAGAAACGAGGTCAGGTCCTTCTCGGATATGAAACCGAGCTTCGAGAGGTTATAGCCGAGCCTCCCGCCCCCTTTTTTCTGCTCATCTATCGCCTTGTTGAGCTGGTCCGGCGTTATGAGCCTTTCTCTTAATAAAAGCTCGCCTATTCTGTCTGTCATTGTCCCCGTAGCTGGTGACAAAAATTGTCACCCTATGTTAGTAGATTAGAAATGCGAAGTCAAGGAAGCTAAGTGCCAGGGCGCGTACCTTTACGAAAATATCATGCGTACTTCATGGCGGTGCTTACTATCTCCTCGGAAAAAAAGGGCTTTCTTATGTAAACGTCGATCATGCCTTCCTTTACTCCTTCGAAAATGGCCTTGTCCGCGTCCTTGAAATACCCGGTAAAGAGCACCACCCTGGTACAGGGCCTGAGCTTCTTTATCTCTCTGAAGGCATCGAGCCCGTTCATACCCGGCATTACCATATCGAGGAAAACCAGCGAATATTCAGAATTTTTAATCTCATCCAGGGCTTGAGGGGCGCTGGTCACATAACTTGCGTCAAATCCGGCGTCCTTGAGCATTTCGGACATCCCTATGCCGACGGTCTCCTCATCGTCGACCACGAGGACCCTTTTCGACCTGTTGTCCATGAAAAACCCTCCTTATATATCGGCGCGGCGCTAAATACCTTAAAACCCCTTTTCGATTTTCTTGCGGATGGCCCGGGGGAACGCATGAACTTCCGCCCCGAGCGCGGCTATCCTGCTGTTTTTTCAACGAAAACTGGGAGATAGACCCTGAAAACGGCGCCTCCGGAGGGGTGGTTATTCACTTCTATCCTCCCGCCATGCTCCTTCAGTATGCTTTGTGAGATGGAAAGGCCCAGGCCGATATTATTTCCACCGCCCTTCTCCTTGGTCGTGAAAAACGGGTCAAAGACCTTGTCTTTAATTTCCCCGGGCACGCCAGGGCCCGTATCCCTGAACTCGGCCAGCGAGTACGCCTTTCCGTCGGCCTCGAACCTCCTGGTGGATATGAATATGCTGCCCTTGCCGCCAATCGCGTCCCTCGCGTTCTTGAGTACGTTCAGCACTACCTCCATGACCTGCCCCTTGTTGCCGAACACCTTCGGGAGCGTCGGGTCGAAGTCCTCGATTATCTCTATGGACCTCGTCTTTATCTCGGATATGAATATGGTGAGCGTAGCCCGTATGGCCTCGTTAAGGTACATGGGGGCGTAATCGGCCCTCGAAGGCCTTGAATAGGTGAGGACGTCCATTATGATGTATTTGGAGCGCACGGCCGCGTCCCGTATCTTCTCAAGGAGGAAGTACTTCGGGTCGTCCTTCCCGGTCCGCTTCATGAGGACCTCGGTTATGCTGAGTATCCCCGCAAGGGGGCTGTTGAGCTCGTGGGCAATGCCCGCGCCCATCTCGCCCAGGCTTATGAGCTTGGCGGACTGTATGAACTTCTGCTCCGAGCTCTTGAGCCTTGCGTATGCGTCCTTAAGCTCCTCGAGGGAGCGGTCGAGCTCCGAGGTGCGCCTGCGGACCGTCTCCTCAAGCTCAAGTACGTGCCGCTTGATAGTCTCCTCGAGTGATTTCCATTTCGATATGTCCCTCCATATCTCCTGTATGTACTGCCTTTCGTTCAGCTCGAGGAGAGATGCTGCGACCTCGACAGGCACAAGGGCGCCGTCCTTGCGCGTTACAAGGAGCTCTTTCAGGGGCCCCCTGCCCCCGTCGGCCCCGGCGCGATCGGACCCCAGGTAAAGCCGCAGGTCCCCGGGCTGGAAAAGGTCTTGGGGCGCCATGCCAAGGAGCTCCTCTTTCGAGTACCCTAAGAGCGCGGAGGCCGCGGGGTTCGCGTCCGTGTACTTCCCGGCCTCCAGGTCGCGGAGCACGATAGTATCAGCGGCGGTGTTCACGAGTTTCGAGTATTTCTCGCCCAGGTCCCTCAAATCGGCCGTCGCCTTGATGAGGGTCCCGGCCATGCGGTCGAAGGCCTCGGCGACCTGCTCCATCTCGTCCCCGGTCTTCAAGCCCGACCTGAAGTCCAGCCTGCCGTTCGATATGGCTTCAGCCCCTTCCCTGAGCTTCGTAAGCGGGATGAGGAGGCGCCTTCTTACGAGCGCGAAGACGGCAAGCGTTCCGGTCAGGAATATCGCGGCGCTCCATATCATGATGTCGTCCCTGTGCGATACTATCACCCGTTCATGGTCCCTGAGCGAGACGGAGACCGAGACCGCCCCTACTACGGTCCCGGCCTGCCAGTTGGCATGGCAGGACACGCACTCGCCCGTTACCAGAACAGGCATCACATGCCGGGCCAGCCTGTGCCCCTCCGCGGATATGCCGATCCTATCCGAGGCGGTGCCGGCCAGGGCAAGCCTGTCGAGCTCGTCCAGAAGCTCCCCGTCCGCGTCCCTGCCGGGCCCTCCTTCCACGGCGCTACTGATTCCGTTTGCCGCATCGGTTGTTTGTATGACCCGTATCTCCTCGATGCCGGGAATGCGCCTGAACCTTTCGAGGACAGCGGCGTTTTCGTCATTTCCGCCGCCGAGCTTCATGGACGTGTGCAGCTGATCGAAAACGGCCGCGGATAACTTCCTGGCCTCTCCAGCCCCCATCTCCTCGATAAGGACGGAATGGGACCTTTTCTCCATGTGATGGAAGGCTGAAATTCCGGCGAGAAGAATGCCGCCGATGTAAAATATGAACCGCCTTGAAAGACTGATGCGCATAGGATAGTAGCCGGTCCGTTCAGACGCTCTATCAGGGTGCTGAAAAAACCCTGATATGCAATCCACGTATGGATTGCAAAATTGCGAAAACTACCCAAGTCGAGCGATTTGCGAGGCTTGTTCGTATTCATTCCGGCCAGGGCGTGGTTGAAAAAATCCAGGAAGACTTTTTCAACATCCTGATAGTGGCCGCTGCGTCTTCTTTTTTTTGAAAGCCAGGGATAAAGCGGGGGCGATGGGATAAGCGTGGATGACTTCGTCTGTGGAAATTCTATCGGCCTCGGGGCCGCTTGTCAATTTCCGGCTGAGCGACCGGACCTGAAGAAAGCCATGAAGTAATCGACACCCGACCACATCGTGAGTACGAAGGCTATGACAAGCAGGCCCGAGCCGGCGAGGTGGAGGTCCAATCCGAAATAGGGATAATGGATGATGAGCGGGACGAGGGCGACTATCTGCGACATGGTCTTCCATTTCCCGAGACGGCTCGCCGCGATCACCACGCCGGAATCGGCGGCGACCGCCCGGAGGCCGGTTACCGCCATCTCCCGCCCTATCATGAGCGCGACGACCCAGGCCGGGACCCTGCCGAGCGGTATGAGCATTATAAATGCGGTCGTTATGAGGAGCTTGTCCGCAAGCGGGTCCAGGAACTTGCCGAGCGAGGTTATTATGCCCCGTTTCCGGGCAAGATACCCGTCCAGCCAGTCGGTGAGGCAGACGAGAGCGAAAAAGGCCGCTGCCGCGAGGCTCATACCCTTTCCGGGGGAAAGGAGCATCAGGACAAGGACCGGGGCCGCCGCGATCCTCACGAGAGATATGCTGTTCGGTAGGTTCAAGCCGCCATGCCGCTCCGCGCCCATAACGAGACCCGCCTACCGCGACCCGGAACTGTAGAGGTCATGGTAATGGAGCACCCTTTTGACATAGGTCTGGGTCTCCGAGTAAGGCGGTATCGCGCCGTACTTAAGGACCGCGTTCTCGCCCGCGTTGTACGCGGCGACAGCGAGCGGCACCTGCCACTTGAACATCTGAAGGAGCTTCGAAAGGTACTTTATCCCGCCCTCGATGTTCTCGACCGGGTCGTGTATGTTCCTTACCCCCATCCGAGACGCGGTTGCCGGCATAAGCTGCATGAGGCCGGTCGCCCCTTTTTTCGAGACCGCGGCCGGGTCGAAGTCGGATTCGGCCTTTACTATGGCCTTTACGAGCATCGGGTCCACTCCGTACTTCACGGCAGCGCTCTTTATCATCTCCTCGAACCTGCCCTCGGAGAGGTTCTTGAACGCCGGGTTGGAGGGCGAGAGCACTGACGGTACCCTCTCCTTCATCATCCATTTATACTTGGCCGTGGTCGGCACGTTGGTGATGTGGACGACCCCGTTCTCGTCCGTGTACTGATAAAAATCAGCCAGCGCCGCAACAGGCGAGCCGAGGGCCAGGACGGCCGACAGGATGACGATAAGTCGTAGCTTCATAAAATCTTGTCTTTCTGATACCGGCGCATGAATACGCGCCCGGACCAGCGTTACGCTCGCCGGAAGCGGGTATATTCCGCCCTGAACAGTCTACAATGCGGGTCTTAAAGGGCAAGATTTTTTTATAACGGCCGGCCTCTCTCATTTGAATTTGACAAAAAACCGGTCTTGCCTTAATCTGGAACTCATCTCTGTATGAATATCGCTGGAAGGCGCGGAAAGGTTTAATGATTTTTGCGATCGGCAATGGGTCCGCTGCCTCCCCAGGCACGGTATTACTTATGCAACCTCTAAAAATTCCAGATTTTCACGCAATCAGGAAGGCCGGGAATAAAAGCGGAGCATATATGACAATATGTGAGCATTTTTATTCCCGGACTGACACAGAGTCCGGGAAAGATCAATTTTAAGGTTGCTCAAGGAGCGCTTTTTGGGCTCGAATCCGATTTTCTGGTCATAGGCACAGGCATCGCCGGCCTTGCGTTCGCACTTAAGGCGGCCGAGGCCGGGAGCGTTGCCCTCGTAACGAAAAGGGACATGAGCGAGTCGGCCACCTACTATGCCCAGGGCGGGATAGCCTCGGTCCTGAGCGCCGAGGACACCTTTGACGCGCACATAAAAGACACGCAGGACGCCGGGGCCGGGCTCTGCAAGAGCGAAATAGTCGAGATGGTCGTGAGGGACGGCCCGGCAAGGATACAGGAGCTCATACAGCTCGGCGTAAAGTTCTCGAGCAGGAAGGGGAACGGGAGCGAGCTGGACCTCGGGAAAGAAGGCGGCCACTCGAAGAGGAGGATAGTCCACGCCGAGGACCTGACGGGCAAGGCCGTCGAGGAGGCCCTTGTCTCTGCCGTAAGGTCCCACCCGCGGATCTCTGTTCACGAGAACCACATCGCGATAGACCTCATCTGCCATACTAAGTTCGTGGGCCCTGCCCCCGAAGAGACGGTCTGGGGCGCTTACGTCCTCGACAAGGACACCGGCGAAATAGGGACTTTTCTCGCAGGCGCGACGATACTCGCGACCGGCGGGGCCGGGAAGGTCTACCTCTATACGAGCAACCCTGATGTAGCCACAGGCGACGGAATAGCGATGGGCTACAGGGCCGGGGCCGAGATAGCGAATATGGAGTTCGTCCAGTTCCACCCGACCTGCCTCTACCACCCGAGGGCCAAGAGCTTCCTCATATCCGAGGCGGTCCGCGGCGAGGGCGGCATACTCCTTCTCAAGGACGGGACCCCGTTCATGAAGAAGCACCACCCGATGGCCGACCTTGCCCCCAGGGACATAGTCGCCAGGGCCATAGACTACGAGCTTAAAAAGAGCGGCGACGACTGCGTCTACCTCGACATAAGCTTCAAGCAGCCGGAGTTCGTAAAGGAACGCTTCCCGAACATATACAGGAAGTGCCTCGAATTCGGCTTCGATATGACCAGGGAGCCGCTGCCGGTCGTCCCGGCGGCCCATTACACCTGCGGCGGGGTAAGGACCGACAGCTTCGGGAGGAGCAGCATAAAAAGGCTCTACGCCATAGGCGAGGCCGCCTGCACGGGCCTTCACGGGGCCAACCGACTGGCCTCCAACTCGCTCCTCGAGGCCCTGGTCTTCGCGCACAGGGCCGCGGACGACGCGCGGAAACTCGTAATGACCGAGCGCAAAAACCTGCCCTCCATACCGCGCTGGCAGACCGGCGAGGCAGTCGTGAGCGAAGAGGCGGTCGTAATAACCCAGAACTGGGACGAGATACGGCGGTTCATGTGGAACTATGTGGGCATAGTACGCTCCGACAGGCGCCTTGAGAGGGCCGAGAGGAGGATAGGGCTCCTTAAGAACGAGATAAACCAGTACTACTGGGATTTCACCATCACCAGCAACCTTGTGGAGCTCAGGAACATCGCAACGGTTGCGGAGCTCATCATAAAATCCGCCCTCATGAGAAAGGAATCCAGGGGCCTCCACTACAACCTCGACCACCCCGAGAGGGATGAAAAATTCCTTCACGACACCGTCCTGAGAATCTGAAATATCAGCGTTTTCGATTAATCGTATTAAACGGACGCCCCTCCATCAAACCGGCTTAAAAACTGCTATCCTCAGAAAAAGGGGGTGCGGCTGATGCACGAACACGTCCATGCCGGGCCAGGAAAGAAGATGCCGCCGCCGGAGCGGGCTGGCAGGGAGAGCCATGCCGGGATGACCGCGGATTACCGGAGGCGATTCATCGTCTGCACCGTCCTCACCGTCCCGGTCCTCATGCTCTCTCCCATGCTCCAGGAGTGGACAGGGCTTGTCTTCAGGTTCCCGGGCGATGCAATTCTCCTCCTCGCCTTTTCGACCGCGATATACGTCTACGGCGGCTATCCTTTCATAAGGTCAAGCGTTGAGGAACTACGGGCCAGAAACCCCGGCATGATGACCCTTATCGCGCTCGCGATAACCGTCGCCTTTCTCTACAGCGCCGCCGTGGCGTTCGGCTTCGAGGGAAAGGCGCTCTTCTGGGAGCTGGCCACCCTCGTGGATATCATGCTCCTCGGCCACTGGATACAGATGAGATCGCTCATGGGGGCATCAAGCGCGCTTGACGCGCTCGCGCGACTCATGCCTTCGGTCGCCCACAGGATAGGCGCTGACGGGAGCGTAGAGGACTCTCCTGTAGAGGCGCTCGCGCCCGGCGACCGGGTGATGGTCAGGCCCGGGGAAAAGGTCCCGGTGGACGGGACAATAACCGATGGGGAGAGCTCAATCGATGAATCCATGCTGACCGGCGAATCAATGCCGGTCGAAAAGGCCCCGGGCGACGGTGTCATAGGCGGCTCCATAAACGCCGAGGGCTCGCTTACCGTAATCGTCGACAAGAGCGGGGACGAGTCGTATCTCTCAAGTATAATGGGGCTCGTAAGGGCGGCTGAGGAGAGCAGATCGAGGAGCCAGGA
Organism: Deltaproteobacteria bacterium; assembly: GCA_015075075.1. Lineage (GTDB taxonomy): Bacteria > Desulfobacterota > GWC2-55-46 > GWC2-55-46 > GWC2-55-46 > UBA5799. Next base: position 97,804 of record JABTVA010000009.1, read on the forward strand.
CCTGGCGAACAGGGCCGCCAGATGGCTCACCTTTATAGCCATAGGCGGAGGCGCCGCCACCTTCCTTGCATGGAGGGTCGCATTCGGCCAGGAGTCCGCGTTCGCCATAGAGCGCATGGTGACGGTCATGGTCATATCCTGCCCGCACGCGCTCGGTCTTGCCGTGCCGCTCGTCGTGGCGGTGTCGACCGCTCTCTCCGCCGGAAAGGGGCTCCTCATCCGCGACCGCGTCTCTTTCGAAGAGGCAAGGGGCATACGGGCGATGATATTCGACAAGACCGGCACCCTTACCGAAGGCAGGTTCGGAGTGACCGACTCCGTGGCCTTCGGCGGCGGCGACGAAAAAGAAGCGCTCCTCCTCGCCGCCTCAATCGAGGCAAACTCCTCGCACCCGATAGCAAGCGCCATAGCCGGATCCATAGAGGGACGGCTGCCTGTCGAAGGCTTCAGGTCGCTTCCGGGAAGGGGCGCCGAGGGGAAGGTACGGGGCCGCGACGTAAAGGTCGTAAGCCCGGGCTACATGAGGGAGAACGGCATAGCATTCGACCGGGATGCATACGAGAGGCTTACGGGCGAGGGAAAGACGGTCGTATTCGTGGTCTCGGAAGGGAAAGCGGTCGGGGCCATTGCGCTCGCAGACAGGATACGGCCCGAGTCGATGGAGGCAGTAAGGCGGCTTAAGGAGATGGGGATCACGCCAATGATGGTGACCGGGGACAACAGGAACGCGGCCGGGGCGGTCGCCAGGGAGCTCGGCATCGAGGAGTATTTTTCGGAAGTCCTGCCTGATAAGAAGGCGGAAAAGGTCAGGGAGGTGCGGGCAAGGGGGCTTAAGGTGGCCTTCGTAGGAGACGGGGTAAACGACGCTCCCGCCCTCGCAGAGGCCGACGCTGGCATCGCGATAGGCGCAGGGACCGACGTGGCCGTAGAGACCGCGGGCATAATCCTCGTAAGGAGCAACCCCGTCGACGCGGTCTCGATTATCGGCCTCGCCAGGGCGACACACAGGAAGATGGCCGAGAACCTTGCCTGGGCGACCGGCTATAACGTCTTCGCGATACCGCTCGCCGCGGGGGTGCTCTACGGATACGGGATACTCCCCGGGCCTGCCTTCGGCGCCATACTCATGTCTCTTAGCACCGTCATAGTCGCGATAAACGCAAGGCGGCTCAAGGCGCCGGAGGCCGGCTGACGCCTTTGCACGCTATCTTGCCGGATGGAGCCTTATCGTTACTGTCGTACCCTTCCCCTTTTCGCTCTCGACATCTATTTCTCCGCCGTGGTCCTGGACGATGCGGTAGGTGATTGTAAGGCCGAGCCCGGCGCCCTCGAACTTGGTCGACTGGAACGGGTTGAATATCTTCCTTATCTCCTCCCTGGTCATGCCCACGCCCGTGTCGGTCACGCGTATCGCGATGGCGTTGTCCGGGGCCGGGGCCGTCTCGACGGTTATCGCCCCCTCCCCCTCTATGGCCTCGACCGAGTTCTGGAGGACGTTGAATATGGCTGTCTTCATGTTGCCGTGGTCGTAACTAACGGGCGGAGGGTCTGGCATGAGCCTGACCTTGACGTCTATCTTCCTCCCCAGCCCATCGATATACTCCTTTATTTCCCTTGCCGTGTCCTCGACCACCCTGTTTATATCGCCCCTTACGAGGGTCGAGACCAGTATCCTCTTGTACTCGTCTATCCTCCCGAGCATGCGCTCGAGCCGCTCGACCGACCTGATTATCCACTGGGCGTATTCCCTGTGCTGAGGGTCTGTCTCGTGCTCGTAGAGCCGCCTCGCTATGCCGCCGATGGCCGTAAGGGGGTTCCTTATCTCGTGGGCTATGCCGTCTACCATCTCGCCGAGGGCCGCGACCTTTTCGGTGTCCCTGAGCTTGGTCTGGAGGGCCCTCATCCTGAGGAGCGATTTCACCCTGGCCGCCACCTCCTGGAGGCTGTAGGGCTTGTTTATGTAGTCCTCGGCGCCGACCTCGAAACCGAGCACCTTGTCCTCGACCTCGGCCCTGCCGGTGAGCATGATGACCGGGATGTACCTCGTCTCCTCCCTCGACTTCAAGTGCCTTAGAGTCTCGTACCCGTCCATCTGGGGCATCATGACGTCCATTATGACGAGGTCGGGGTGAAAGGTGGTCACCTTCTTGAGCGCCTCAGGCCCGTTGCCAGCGGTCTCGATCTCGCAGCCCTCCGTTCGAGCTTGGCCGAAAGGGAGCGCGAGTTCCTCTCGTCGTCGTCCACGGCAAGCACGCGGGGCTTCATCTATCCCGCCTGCCGCCTTCCATTTTCTTCAAAATATCCTCCTTGACTCCCGAGTAATATAAGGCCTTGTCGTCCTGGCCGAGCGCGCGAAGCGCCTCAATAAGGCTTTCGAGCCCATTTAGCGCGCCTTCTTCCGAGCCTGTCTCCTTATAAGCGGCATATGAGCGCTCAAAGAGGAAGACCGCCTCCTCCTGCCTTCCCTTTTCGAGGTTTATCTCGGCCATCTTGCCGAGGCCGTATCCCACGTTCTCCATGTCGCCGGATTCCCTGTCCAGCCTGTAGGCCTCCATGAAGTACGTGAGCGCGTCCGGGCTTTTCGCGGCCATTGCCGCTGACCCGAGCGCCCTGTATGATTCCGCAAGGCCGGCCTTGTCGCCCGAGCGCCGGTTCGCATCGAGAGCGGACATGAGGACCCTGGAGGCTTCCGCGTGCTTGCCGATCTCCATGAGCGCAAGCCCCCTCAAATTAAGCCGGGCGCCCGACCCCTGCCCTGCCCCGGACTCTTTACCGGCCTTATCCAGCACCTTCAGCGCCTTTTCGGGCTTGCCGGAAAGAAGCCAGGCCTCGGCCTGCAGGTCATAAGCAGCTGAGAGTCCCGTCTCATCCTTGAGCTTCTTCCCGAGCCTTGCGGCCTGCCTGGCCGTTTTTTCGGCCTCTACGTACCTTCCGGCTGAGACGAGGGCCTTGCCCATATCCAGGAGCGCGGACAATTCGCCTTGCCTGTCGCCCTCATTCCTCTTCTCATCCAGGGTTTTCCGAAGGCCGTCTATTGCGTCCGAATCGCCGCCGGTCAGGGCCGGGCCCGGGGTTGCCATATCCCCCGTCCCCGGCGCCTTGAGGGCGCATCCCTGAATCGAAAAAGAGAACAGGGAAAGCAGCAATACTAAGCTGAGAAGGCCGGTCCTCATCCCATCCTTAAAACGAGCTCTCGTACTTCATTATCCATTTTCGCCATAAGCGCTTGATTTGTAAAGCCCCCGGGCAATACTTACACCCATTATGGCCTGCAGTCAAGAGGGTTTTTCGGATGGTAACGGCGTAAGTACCCGTTTTTCCGAGTACTCGTAACGACTTGCCGCGAGCAGTACCTTGCAGGAAGAGCGGGCTTCAACCCCCTCCCGCTGAAGGGAAGGGGCCTCAGCAAACTGGAAGCGAATAAGACCGGGTGGAATCAGAGCGAAGCAATGGCCCTGTTTAAAAATCCGCCCTCAGCATGACGAACGGCCCATTAAGCGTCAGGTCAGCGAGGTCGGAGTCGTGCTCCGCGTGCAGCCTGAAATACCTGTAGCCCCCGGAGATGACGACGAACGGGACAGGCTTGAGATTGACCGAGGCCTCCGCGTCCACAAGATAGGCCTCGCTCCCCAGCGTGATGCCAGTGACCTCGCCGCCTATGCTTAAAAGAAACGGCAGGGAGACCTGCGCGGCCAGGCCGATCGTGGGAGGGGCGCCTTGAAGTCCTCGGTCTCGTCAAGCGGGACAGAGGGCCTTGAGCTGCGCCTCGGTGTCAAAATACTTCAACTCGAATATCACGCCCAGGTGGTTGTCGAGGGTGTCGATTATATTGTACTGGTAGCCGAGGCGGTGGTAGTCGATCCTGAGCTCGGATTCCACGTCGGTTGACGCCGAGTATGTCTGGTCTCCGAAGGTTATGTTCCGCGTTATCGTGTTCCGCCCCTCCCACTTAAGGGGCATGAAGCCGTACCTGAGCCTGTGGCTGCCGAGCTCGAGCGTTATGCGCGCGTCGAAGAAGTCCTCGTCGCCGACCCCGAGGTCGTTGACAAGGTCGATCTCTGTCCCGGTCCCGCCGTCCGCGAACCTTATGTTCCCGTCTATGTCGGAAAACCAGTATCTTCCCTCGATGTCGACGAGCGCGAAGGCCGGGGGAACAGCCAGTAGCATGACCAGCATCGTAAAGAACGCAGCCAGCTTTTTCACGAAATACCTCCTTTTAAGACCTGAGTACGAAACAGGAACGGCATGACAATGTTCTCATTTCGGCGCAATCACAGGTGAGCTTTAGCTACTTTAGCTATAAGGCAATCTCTAAAAAATCCTGGGAAAAATCAATTTTTCAAGAATTGCCGCGAGACGGGTCAGTCGAGGACGAATATTATCCGTGCGGCTTCCAGGAACCTACCTGACTGGTTGGAGGCGAAAACGACGCTCGCTTCCGTTGGGTCAAGCTCAATGTCGCTCGGGGATTTCGATACCCTGCCGGCATTTACCACTAGGGGGTTTGTCGAGCCTTTTTGAAGAAGGAGCTCTCTTGCCTTTTCCAGGTCGCTCGTATACCCCGGAGCGCCGCCCCGGGCGGCCACTTCGCGCGAAAGCCTGGAGGGGTCGTAGACCACCTCGCCTCCGGCGGTCACTATCCTGTTAAGGAGCGCGGGCTTGAAGCCAATGCCGCGCGCGTCTATGATGAGACCGTCCGGGCCGGACTGCGCTATGGCGATTCCGCGGTATTCCGGAAGCTGCGGCATTGTCCCCGAGATTACCGGGAGAATGGCGCCGAAGGCGTCCGGGACGCGGAGCGTAAGATATACCTCCCCGATGCCCGTCTCAGGGTCGTAGACCTCTTTTACGACCTCTGCCCCTGTTATTATGCCCTGGACAGAGGTCCGCACCTCGTCCGAGGAGGCGGAAGCGTTAAAGACTGTAGTCTCGCCGGATACGGCCACCCCGTCGAGCCTTTCGGTTATCTCGCGGTAGGCGGCTATCTTTGCGGCCCTCAGGGCAAGGAGGCGCTTCTGGGCATGCGAGAAACTTCCCTCAGGGGCAGACCCCTCGCCCTTGACGGTCAAGACGCCTTTGATGAAGGCCTCCCTGGCCCCGGTTATCTCTTCAGGGATGGCGGCGTCCGCTGCCCTTGCCTCCAAAGGCAATGCCAAGAGGGATATGGCCAGCAGACCGCACCAAAAGTAAAACAAAAGAAGCTTCTTCATGCGCCCCCCCTTCCAGCAGGGTTTTTGATCAGCAGGGTGTCTTAACCCTGCTAATGTATGTTGAGACGGTACTTGAGCGTCCTCACCGCCATTATCGCCTCTGCTCCGTCAACGTTCTCATCAGGCCTGAACTCTCCCGAAAGCGCGGTCTCCATGAGCCCCCGGGTGGTCACGCTCATTATGGCGTTATACCACGGCGATGAGGGCTCGACGTCAGGAAACGGCGAATGGCGGTGCCCGAGGAACGCAGTCGCCATCTTCTCATCATTCGATAGCTTCATGACGATGTCTTCGAGGGCCAGGGCCAGCTCCTTTCTCTTAAGCGGCTCCTGGGGCCTGAAGAGGTACGCCCTCGTCGTCTCATCGTATACGGGCTCAAGTCCCCTTAAGCCGAGCCGGACGAGCATCGAGACCTCCTCCTTCAAGGGGCTACCCAGCATGTCAGCCGGGATGAACCCCGCCTCTTTAGCCTTTACGGGAATCCGCCCCTCAAATAGTTTTTCGGCCCTGAGCTCGTCTATGAGGAGCGCCGCCACCTCGGCCCTGCTTACGGTATCCCTGAGCGCTATCTCCTTTCCGATATTGCCGAAGGTCACCCCTGAAAGGGCCCTTACGACCTTGTCGGTCCTTTTCCAGGCCTGGTCAGCTGGGCCGTGCCATTTGCCGTCGCTTCCGGAATCGAGGACGTATTTAAACCTTTCCCCCGCCGGCTGGAACTCCCTCGCTTCGAGGTAGGCGGCGCCCATGAAGTAGTCCGCCGCCTCCCCGTCCTTGTAGAATGGAAGCCTCTCGCCTTCCTTCACCTTGAGCCTGGCTGCCGCCTTGTGCGATTTTTCCGCCTCCCTGAGCCAGTCCTTCTCCTTGAGGGCCATAGCTACCCGCATCTCCGCAAGCCTTGCAGCGAATGAATCCTCGGGCGAGGAGGAAAGCTTCCTCGCCTTTTCGAGGTGCTCGTTTATCCTCTTGATGTCCGTCCGCCTGTATTCCTCGTCTTTCTGCGCGCCGGCCTTCATTGCCGCCGCTATCGCCGTGCCTGAGTGCGCGGGCGAGTACCTTTCGTCGCACCAGGAGGCGCGTGCGAATTTCTCACGGGCCGCGTCCGTCCTTCCCTTTTCCAGAAGCTCCATCCCGCAAGGTACGGTATAAGTCTCAGGATGTACACCTCATCTCGGGTTTTGAGCACCCGGACAGGGCGAAAACGGCCATTGCAAGGGAAAGAGCGAGCCAGCGCATCGGGCCTCCTATTTTCTTTTAAGTCAATCTCTAAAAATTAGAGATTTTTCTCGCAATTTGGAAGGCCGGGAATAAAAAGCGGAGCATATATGCTACATATGTGAGCATTTTTATTACCGGCATGACGCAGAGTCCGGGGAAAAGATCAATTTTTAGAGGTTGCCTTTAACCCGGATCACGTCCCCTGCCTTAAACCCGTTGCCAGAGGTCGTACGGGCAACGGAAATCCTGTCGCCCTGGTGCGAGTCGAGCGTGACCTCTCCTATGAGCTTCTCCCTCTTTCCAATGACCCTGCCGGTATCAGGGTCAACGAGGTCCTCGCCGGGCCTGTAGACGGAGAACACGGTGCCTGAGGCAAGGCGGCTCCTGGTCCCCGCGCGTATGGTAACTTCCGGGCCGTCCACATGGAGCACCCTTCCCTGAAAGGGCATCTGGTTGAGCTTCTCGGCCATCTTGGTCATAGCCTTTGAAAGCGCGTCCCTCAATGCGCCGTCGCGTAGGCCGGGGTCGGCGGTGGACTTGCCGCCCAGGCCGAAGACCCCGCCGGTCGTCTTCGAGTACTCGCCCATGCCTGACTCGGCGAGAAGGCTCTTCCCGGTCGCCACGTCCACCAGGGCGTAATCTACCTGAACCCTTGCTATGTGCTTTTTGCGCTGGGCAACGAGCGTGTCCATCGATTCCTCAAGCTCATGGTACGATGTGACGGAGCCTGTTATCCTGAAGTCAACCGAGTCGAAGCCCCCGGACGTGTCCTTTATCCCCTTCTTAAGGGCCCCTGTCTGCTCAAGCTCCATGAGCCTTTCCTGCTGGCCTATCTCGCCCTTTGTAAGCACTATGGGCTCGAGCCCGGTCTGCTTCACGAGGGTCCTCAGGATATCGGTAGCTGCCTCGCCCACGCCGATGGTCTTCGCCGGGGTCTTGTTGTCGAACTCGAGTATGGCGACGTTATACTCCGGCCCCTTGTACATGGCCCCGGCCGCTTCGAGCTCCCTGGTCTGGCCGGTAAGGGTGATGTCGTCCTTGACCGCCCCGGACGTCTTTACGCCGCAGCCGGCGCTCAAAACTCCCGCCATGAACATGCATATCAGAAAACCGACCTTCGTTGCGCTTGCCTTCATTCCCGGTTACCTCCTTCGTTGTCCTTGCCGCCTTCAAGCCTTACCGGCCTTCCGGGCCCGGAGGGCATCCTTGCCATTACCCTTCTCATCATGCTGTCCGTCTCGAGCCAGAGGTGCACCCCGAAGGCCTTTGTGAGGAGCTTCTCGCCGAACGACAATATCGCGGCCTCCTCTACCTTCTTCGTGGCCCCGGCGATGAGCACGTGCCAGTCTTCGAGCCCCTCTATCGAGTCAAGCCCCTGGATGGCGCTATATGAATCGAGGCCGTCGCCAGCGGCTTCCTTCAATATCGTCACACCGAGACCTGCCTCGCTCCCGGCTATGAAGCTTTTTACTCCGAGGCCCCTCGACCAGATCACCTCTCCGGTCCGGGCGTTCACCATCTTGAACCCTGCCCTGACCTTCTTCATGTTGTACACCCCGGTGGTCACGTTGTCGAAGTTGAGGACATAGCCGTATACAAGCGCGTCCACCCCGAGGAGCTCGCCTAAGGCCAGGGGGTCGGTAAGCTCGAGCTGGCTCCCGAGCGTTATGCCCATGCGGTTAAGGAGGAGCGAGTCCACCTCCTTAAGCGGCATGGGCTGGTAGTGCATCCGCGCTGCCCTCCTCTGAAACTCCTCCCTTATGGCCATCGGCCCGCCTACGTCGTTCGTAGCGTTGTAGAACGGGAGCACGGCCAGCGTGTAGACCGGTGTCGACGGGTTCGGCGGATATCTCGGGACGTGGGCGGCGCAGGATGCCAGAAAGAGGAGGAGGACCGGAAGAAGCATCCATCTTGGCTTTAATGAGCGTCTCAGTCGAAAGCCTCCACCTCTATCGGAGTTCTGGGCCGCTCCTGTTACCCTGAAGCCCTGCAGCCTTGATATGTCGTCGGCGACCGCCTGTGCTGGCGCGCCTTTGATTCGACCTCAAAGAAGGCCTTGCTGCCATCGAACCTCCGCTGGTATATGGCGAGCACGCCCCTTGCGCCTGTACGGAGAAGCCTCTTGAACTCGACCGCCCTGGCGTAATCGGCCCCTTTAAGCGTAATCGTGAAGGTGACGGGGCCTGCCCATTCGAGCTTATGTCCTTGTCAGCCCTCTGCAAGCTCTTCCGAGGCCTTTGAGAGCGCATCCATGGGGCCTTTTCAGCAGATATGTGCTTTGAGGTCGCGTGGCTTTTCTTCCAGGCAAGGAGGCTACCGTCGTCTACCCTTACTGCCTGGGCCGTGATGTCAGCGAGCCAGGTGGGGACCATTCCTGTGCCCTCATCTCGGGTCTCCGATGCTGGGCCGGGCCTTCCCGAAGACCACGATCTCGGCGTTTACCTTGCCTGCAGCTTCCCTGGCGCTTTCGCCTGAAATGTCCATGTATGGGTCGGCGGGTATTACTGCCTCGTGCTTCTGGCCATGTCCACCACGCCGTTGAAGCCTCCTTCCGGAAGGAAAGCCCATGAGGCCGCTGGCTGTAGCCGCCCCCTCACTGTGCGTTCCCGGTATCCTTACCACCATGTACGCCTCGGGCCGCTACTCAGGAGGTAAAGTCCCTATCGCCCGGCATCTTCTCGGAAATCATAAAGAGCACCCTCAGCCGCTCCGCCTTCCGCTGCAAAGGCCCATTGCGTACAGGTCGCTCTTCGAGTCCTACCGTCGAGACAACGGCTCTGACCCTGACCTGGCATACGCCACTGACCTCGATTCATCCAGGACGTCATCATAGGACTTCACGTACCTGGCGGCGTTGTAGACGGTATCGCGGAGCACCTGGAAGCTCTCGACCACGGTCTCGGACGAGACCACCATTCCTACGGCCTGCTCGACCGCCTTTCTGAGCGCGTCAGCTATAGCGCCGTCCCTCGCTGCCGGGAAGCCGGAACCTGTAACGGACGCCGTGCCGATCGCCTCAAGGGTTATCGGGATATCGTCGTCAGCCCCTGAACCGGAGACATGGAAAAACGGGATGAGCAGTATAAGCGCGGAAAAGATGAGGGGTATTTTTTTGCGGCTCAAGCAAACGCCCCATGTCCCTTCAAACATGAAACCCTCCTTATCGGGCCGCAAGATCACGCGAAGATGTGAAAGCAGAGGTACTTACCCGTATATATCACATATGGAGGAGAAAATCCAATGGGCTGCCGCACTGAGAGGCATACGGATATGTGACGCGAAAATCACTTATCAAAAACTTAGGAAGCTCTGATTAATTCTTTTTTCTGTCATTCTGAGGGAGCGCAAGCGACCGAAGAATCTCGTAACTTGCTGATTTGTATAAATACGAGATTCTTCGCTCCGCTCAGAATGACAACGTTTGCGAATTAATCAGACCTTCCCTAACGCAAATTCCCTTTTAAAGCGCTGCCGCGCTTTCGGGCATAAGGCTCCGCGCACCAATCATACATTCCGTTTTCGGTCATTCTGAAGGAGCGTCAGCGACCAAAGAATCTGGTATTCAAGCCATGCCGCAAAAGGCCTTTTAACGCGCTGCCGCGCTTTCGGGCATAAGGCTCCGCGCACTTTCCGCCTCCATCCTCCGGGCTCGGCCCTTATGTCGCTCGGCCTCAAGGGGCCGAGCTCCTAACAGCCCCGCCTCGCCAGCCCCTCCCCCATCCCCCTGTTCGCTCCGCCTTATGCCCCTGGGTTGTTTTGAAAGACGAAACAAACCCGAGGGCGTCGGCAAGCGAGTCTTACCCTCGAAACCGCACGGTAGTGCGGAATAGGCATTTTAATACCTACTCTAAGATCGAACGGGTACGCAAAAAACCTCTTTTGCGACAAGGCACAAACGATGCGCCCGCCTTGCGCTTCCTATTCAGTTTCCCTGAAATCCTTCTTTATGGCTTCGAGCGCCTCGGGGTTAAAGAAGAGTTCTATGGCGGTGAGTCCCAATGCCTTCACGCCTTCCATGAGCGCCCTGTGTCCGTCGGGCGTTATGGTGGCGTCGGCAAAGTCGTGGGTGTGAATATTTATGCCCTTCCTTATGGGCACGTGGGGATGGATGGTGGGTATCAGCTGCGATACATTCCCGATGTCGGATGAGCCGACGTTCTTTTCAGGGGCCTCTCCGTCCTCCTTGAGGCCCAGCTGCTCCAATGCGCGCCTGTATACGCCTGCAAAGGCCATGTTTATCTTCATGGGCGCGTTCAGGTCGCCGCCTTCCGCGGCCTCAAGCGAGCAGCCTGTCGAGGCTGCCGCGCCCCTTGCGCATTCCATGACCCTTTTCCTGATGGAGTCGAGCTCCTTAAGGTCCTTTGCCCTTACGTAGAAGCATGCCGAGGCCTTCTCGGGGATGATGTTCGGGGCCTTGCCTCCGTCGGTTATAATGCCGTGTACCCGGACATCTCCCCTCATCTGCTGGCGGAGGAGCCCTATGGAGGTGAAAAGGAGTATCACCGCGTCGAGGGCGTTCACGCCCTCCTCGGGGTAGGCGGATGCGTGGCTGGATTTGCCGTGGAAGGTGAAATTAAGGCGCACGAGGCCCAGGAAGTGCTTTACCACCCTCCGGCCCGACGAGCCGTGCACCATCATGGCCGCGTCCACTCCGTCGAAGACGCCGGCCTTTATCATCTCTATCTTCCCTTTGCCCAGCTCCTCCGCCGGGGTGCCCAGGACAAGGAGCGTGCCCTTGCCCTGCGGGAGACTACTTGCGAGCGCCTTTGCGAGGGCCGCGCCAGCGCCGATAGAGGCCGTGCCGCCGAGGTTGTGGCCGCAGGCGTGGCCGATGCCCGGAAGCGCGTCCATCTCGGCAAGGAGCGCAATAACGGGCTTGCCCGAGCCGATGGACGCCCTGAAGGCCGTCTCCATCCCGGCTATGCCGGGTTCCACATGGAAGCCGTGCTCCTTAAGGAGCGCCTGCATCATCGAGGAGGTCCTTACCTCCTTCAGCCCAAGCTCCGGGTTCCTGTAGAAATCGTCGCTTAACCCGGTAAGTCTTCTCTCAAGCCCCTCGGCAACGGCCAGGAACTCTTCCCTTGCCTCGCGCATACCGTGCCCCTCTCACACATTCGTCTTGGCAGCCCGTAACCGCTGAAAGCGGGCCGCCCTTAAAGGCGGCCCTGGTAACCTCTAAAAATTAGAGATTTTTCCCGT